>NZ_UOOB01000001.1:2748161-4122242 GCF_900564145.1 Comamonas sp. lk | reverse complement strand
TGTTCCAAGATTTGCTTGACGGCCTCAATCCTGAATTCTTCTGGGTAGCGTTGTGCGTTCATATGGACTCCTATTTGAACGGAAATAGGAGGCTGTGAACTATCTACAAAAAGTTGGTCGATTCACACCTGCGCGCAGTTGTGTGCCTATGTCCTCTAGGAAGTCATCTGCCTCACCGCGGCCAACCCCCTGGGCAGTACCAGGCACAAACGCTAAGTAACGAACAAGTCTGATGTTTGGTTCAGTGGCCAAAGTCATCTGAAGCAGCGTTGATTTTCCAGAGCCCGGGGGGCCAACAAGTGCAACATAGCCTTGGCTGACCGCTCCCAGTGTGTCGAGAAGGGCGACCTCTGTGTCACGATTTCGCTGGACATGGGCTCCGACCGGGAATCGATGGAAGTGGCGAGTCTTGGCAGGATCACGCCATCTCAGCTCGCCCAGCAACTCGTCGCGAGACCACTGATCCTTGTCACGCGCATCCCGGACAAGGTCAGGCAGCAGCTTTGCAATCTCAGCTGCCAATCGAGCCTGCTCAGAGTTAAGCTTGTGCAGTTGGACAAAATCTGCCGAGGCCCCATGCAATATCTTCAAGTCCTGCAGGAACAGTTCAAACAGCTGTTCATCCAATTCTGACGCCTGATGCAACTCGTCAACTAGCTGCTCCCATCCAGCGTCACGCCACTCATTCAGAGATCGTTGCGGATGAACCTCAAAGTCGGCTAGGAAGGCTGCACTATGTGAGGGAATCGTTTGACCTAGCGTGTCGGAGTTCGACGGATAATCTCTGACTACCAACCGGATATGCACGCGGGATTCGGGATAGAGTTCCTTGAGACCACGCCAAGCGTCAATCAATGGCTTCAGCAGACCATCTGCGCCAGTCAGCAGCGTGATGACTCGAAATGGAGCCGGAAATTTGGAATTCTTGAACTGATGCCCTATGACCAAGCCATCAAAACCAAGAACCAAGTCATCAAGAATACCGGCGCTCCGATCAGCGACCCCGACCCAAAGTAACTGGCCGCGCTCCAACTCAGCATAAATAGCCGCGCCCGCTTGGTCATATTGCTCCATATATCCACGAATGGCTCGTCGCTCGCCCTCCGCAGGCGGCGTGGATTGGGAGCTTTTAGGGTCTATCTTCTCTTTTTCAGCCATGAGCTCTTGTACTAAAAATTCGAATTATCTGACGAGGCGCGAAGCCGAAGGCAGTACAAGAGTACGACAAGGTGAAGCAACGACGTATCAAGGGTTGCGTTAGCAGGTCTAAGCCAGAGGTACAAGAGAAGACCCTAGTAATGTCTGCTTCGTAAATAAGCAGACATCTATTAAGTGGAGTTGAACGGCTGATATCAGCCTTAAGCGGAAATTGCACTCCCTGCATGCAATCAATAGCTAGAGGTTGGGCCTGCTACACGGGGATCAATGCGCAGGTGCTTATGGCGGTTATCTCCAAACAGGTCTAACTGCAGCCAACATGTCATGGCATACCAAATGGCATACCTTCGAGGTTTAAAAAAGAAAAACCCCTTGATAAATCAAGGGGTTAGCTTTTTGTTTTGGCGGAGGCTGTACCAAACGGACAGACTTCGATGGACTTCAAGAGCGGTAATCAGGCTTTGTCTTTTTATAGACAAGGCGTTTCACAACGGAGTCAGATACCCCAAAGCGTTGGGCAACTCCCTTCAGCGTGTATAGGCCAGTCGAGTAAGCGTCCACAATCGCAACCGCCGTTGCAGCATCCACAGACAACGCACGACCGCAGTGCACACCCCGGGCCATGGCCTCTTTCTGACCTGCCATGCAACGCTCCCGTATCAAAGACCTCTCGAACTCAGCCATAGCACCAAGAATCTGCAGCATCAAGCGCCCAGTCGGTGAGGTGGTATCGATAGGCTCTGTCAGAGACCGAATACAAGCGCCCGCACGCTCTACCCGGTCGAGAATCTTCAGCAAGTCAGAGAGCGATCGCGCAACGCGATCAAGCTTGTAGAAAACGAAATGATCCCCCGTTTTTAGAGAGGCAAGGCACTGACGAAGTACAGGCCGATCAAACTTCGCACCGCTAGCTTTCTCTTCAAAAATCACCTTGACACCAGCAGCATGCATTGCCGCAATCTGCACTGATGTATCTTGCTCTTGAGTACTTACTCGGGCATATCCAACCAGCATCTAAATCCCTCTTTGTTTCGACAGACAGAGTCTCCGAGACGCTGAAAATTCCCAAGCTCTAATTAGCTGGATTGCTGCAGTTTTTATAGCGACTCTGCCAGGCGCAGATATCTCCAGAATCACTTGGAGACTTCATCGACCCAGAGCAGCCCCTGAACTTTCCAATTGCGGTTTGTCAGCGCAAAGCGCAGCAGTGAACGAACCACCACAGCGCGAGAGGTCGAGAACTGAGAGGCCAGCTCATCGACAGCATCGGCAGTGCGAGGTAAGACGGAGACATCAATGCGGACATGCTGTGAACGATGCGCAGCTACCCTTGCAGCATTACCGGTAACGAAATGAGATTTCTCAGTGGACATACTCACCCCCCATGCAGCCCGGATCAGGCTCAGTAACTAGCCAATAGCGGTCTCCTCGGAACTGCTCGCGCGTGACGCGATGCGAGACAAGCACCTCACCCTCAGTGCACTGAAATGCCATCTCAATCATGTCTTGAAGGGATGCACCCCAGATACGGACTTTTTCCGCTTTGGGCATCGACGCGATACCGTTCTTTGAATCGCTGCGGCTGTAGCGATTGGATTCGTCAGGAGCGTCCTGATAGTCCTTGGTGATGTACTTGGATACGTAGCTTGCAATCTTCGCGATAGAGCGCTGTTTGACGCGTCCTTGAGGGGTCTTGCGACCGCCGACAAAGCACAAGCCGTTATCACTGCCGACGATGGAGCGCCATACCTTTGTACCCAACTCCCAGCCCTTTACCTTTACGTCCTTGTGAACAGCGTGCTTTGGCAGCTTGTGACAAGCGATGTGGACATGCATTGCCCCACGGTCTTGACGCTCAAAACTCGCGCAGTAGACGAACCGTCCACCGAGCGCTGCTTTCATGCGACGAACCCATTCCTTGAAGTGCTTTTTGCACAGATCACGATTCTTTTGATTGTCTCGATAGGTCAGCGTGAGCAGCTCATTCAAGCCATTGGCTTTGATGAACCAACGGCAGGCCGCTTTGGCCCGTTGTGCGTTTTGCTGGAGCTTCCTAAGCCGACGCTCTTCCTCTTGCTCAGCAAGCTCCCTGACGCGCATTTCAAGGTCTTCACCATCGAACTGAGACAGGTAGGCATCACGATCAAATTCTGGAGGCGCTTTTTTATCGGTTTCCGACCAGACGACGACGTTACGGAAAGAGGTTTCCCGATGGCCGTTGACGTTTTTCACGTACACATCCCAGGCATCCTCAATCAACTGACCTTCAATGACTATGCGTTCCCCACCCGGGGCCGTTATGATTCTTTCCATTGCAGCTAGCTCCTTTAGTTGCAGTCACGAGGTCCGAACGTTTGGCGACGTTGCGGGCCTCTCTTTTTTTCTACAGATTCAGTGCGCGCCCAGAGGCAATTACTCGGTTTGTTCCAAAGTGAGGTATGAATAAATTAGGCACGCGCTGCGCGCGTGCCTGCCCGTTCGCTTCGCTGACCGTGCAGGCCCGCTGCGCCGCTTGTCCAAGCACCAACCTGAAGGGAAACAGGAGTGCAATCAAAGGCGAAGCACAGGAGTGCTCTCGGCCGCACGGCCAGCCCATGCGGCCGCAAGCTGCGCTCACGTCCACACGGGCCTTCATTGCTGGAATACCGATCTGACTTGCGCGTTGCGTGCAGCAAGACCTTGCGTGTACCCGTCGGCAGGCGTAGGAGTAGCCCTCTCCCTTGGCTCGGGCATGGGAACGGTCTGAGGAACTGGAGCCGCCTGAGCGACCATAGAAGGCCTCTCTTGCCGCGGCGTTTGTGTATTGCGTTGAGTCTGCCCGTCTTGCCAATCAACGAAGTAGCCGTTTTTGACGATCTGCACACAGATATCGGAATCCACCACCAGCTTGGTGCCTTGCTGTGAATAGCAGTGACAGCCCTTGGATTTCATCTCAACACATGCCGCCGGATATGGCGCAACGATGGGCCTTGTGACATCGTCATAGCGAGTAGCGGTATGAGGAAAGCCGGGCAACCGAGGCTTGAAACTTGCAGCGTACTCAGCAGGAGTCATTGGAGGCCTAGGGCCGTCAGAACGTCCTGATGATCCACCTGCAGAAGTAGCCGCTTCAGCTTGATCCGTCTTACCGATCTGGCTGACATTCCGGACACTGAGATATGTGAAGACGATAGAAGCGAACAGAGCAATCACAAAGAAAATGACTGCCTTTGGAATCTTCTTTTTGTTAGTGTGAATCGTGGCGGATTCATACCATTTATAGACTTCCTTTGGGAACCTTACGGTGCTGCTCGTGCCCGTGGCGCTGGAGGAACCAGGCTTCTCACAATTGAGATTAACGGTATCCCACTCAAGACAAGAGACAAGGTCTTGACCCCAGATCCGCTTGAGATGTCGATGCCAACCAGGCGAACCAATAAGGCGCCTGACAAACGAGTCAATATTGGCCGGGTGTTGAGTGATGAGATAGAAATCAAAACCGCGCCTGCGGTGCTCTGCAAGCATCTTGACGGAGTCAGGAACCGCAGACCCAGACGGGCGATTAGGTATGTCGTTGTGACACTCATCAATGATGAAGATCGTGCCGTCAGGCTCTGCCTGCCAATCCTTGAACTCGATCTTTTTCCATGATTCAAGTGGCCCACCCACAACAGGCTTGAATCGCCCATTGTGAACAACCGGGCGCCCTTCTTTGGTGGCCCGTTCCATCACCCATTTCAGAGCGTTGAGGGTCTTGCCAGACCCATTTGTACCGGTGAGTAGAAAAAGCATGGCACTAGTTGAAGATCATCTTCTTCAATGTCGAGCCACCCGTAATTCCATTTATCAGCATGTTCGCAAACAGGCAGCTAAACAGAATTGTCAAACAGCGACCAACTTGCAAAAGGCCAAAAATAGCCAGCATGTCAGGAGGCAGCATGTGCAGGTTCTGATAAGCCAGATTCTTCAGAAAGTCCAGCGCCTCAGACACGCCGTAGTAGGTAACAAAGGCAATGCCAAGGGACGCTAAAGCGCGACCGATGATGCCGCCAACGAGGCCGATGAGGAGGCCACCCAATGAACCAAGAAATGGCATTACGACTGTCTCCTAATGACGATGGAAGCGCCGACGATTGAAGTGACGACCACATTGATGTAGCCGAGGATTTCCAGCCAAGGGCAGAGCCTTGAAAACGGAAGAGAGATCGAACCGAAGCGGCCTATATCAATCACGCGATCAGCAGGGCAGCTACCGGCGTTCAGAAAGTCGTCACGATCAAGAATAGAGATATCAATGCGCTTGTTCCCCGGCAAGTCAGTTGTGACGTTTTTCGTGCCGAAATCCTTCACGGCTTCCCATGCCTTGTATAAGTCGCCGTCCTTGAGAGCATCCATCTGGCAATTGCGCGTGTGTATCTCTTTCGAAATGGAGCAACTTATGGCGTCTCCTTCACAGGTAAAACCACCTGCGCAGGAGCCTTCAAACTTTCCGGGCTTATCTTCACAGTCATCACCCTCACACTTGCCATCACCTTCACCGTCCTTGCCGTCGGGATTTTTATCACCATTGGTCGCAGCACAAACAGAGCTCGATTTGTTGGAGGCGCAGTAGGTGCTTTGAGAGCTTGAAGAGGAAGAGGTGGAGGTGCTTGCGGTGGCGCCAGACGCATCCTTGTTGGTCGTAGTGCTGGTGGTCGTGCAGACGCCTTTTTCGCAAGTCGTTTTGGTTTCCGTATTCGAAGAAGTACCGTCCGAATTCTTGGTTTCCTTCATGCTTGTATCGCCCATGGCCGCCTTGTTTGGGATACAGGTACGGACGCCGTTAACTTCACCAACAGAGCCAGCGCAATCGGATTCTTTTTTCTGAGGAATGTCAGATGGTTGAGGTAGCGTGCAAGTACCGCCTGTGACGCGATATTCCTGCCCCGTCATCCAGTCACCGTCAGAGTTTTTGTACGACACACCAATGCCGACTTCCTCACCAGCGCAGCCCATGGCGCAGTTGGGGCGAGCCGTGTCTGCAGCACAGCCAGGGGGAGAGGCCGTCCCCTTGCCTTCAAGATTGATTTTTTGGCCCTTGAGACCGCTACAAAAGTCACTTAAGCCATTGCAAGAGTTACCCGTGCTGGTGTATTTGCATTGCCCCCCTTCTTCGACATAGCCAGGATCACAAGTACAGGTGTTTGTGCCAGGCACAAGCACCGAGTTGTCGGGGCAACGATCTGCAGAATTCGAGTACACAGAAGCCGAAATAATCCGGGCAACTCCATTACTGGTGGCCTTAGCCAAGCAGTTACTTTCAGTGACACTAGTCATGCTATAGGTTGTGCCACTCTCACTATGCCGACCCAGCCAAGCCGCACAAGCAGCCTGAGCTGACGAATGCACAAAGGCAGAGCTAAAGCCATTTCCTTCATAAGCGTAAAGCTTAGGCATAGGAAAAGCAGCTGCAGCAGTCGCAGAAGGCAAAAAAGCAAGCCACCAGAGAGCAAGAACTAAGCGGACAAGATGAGCCATACCGCACCGCATAGAGCTATCACGACAAAAATCCCCATTTCTCTGCCCTTTTCTAAACAAGCCAGGGTTTGCTTAGAAAAGGACAGGGCCGAAGCCCTGCCAATTCCAAGAAGGAACTTCAGCCCATCACTTGATGGCGCGACGAATCCACAAGAACGTAGCCAGAGTTACTGCCACGCCGAGAATGGCCATGCCGATCAGGCCCACAGGATCCTTGGAGCCGGTAATCTCAGTCACGACACCCGTAACGTCGATAGCTGCATGCGATGCAGTCGCCATAGCGAATGCGGGGATGGCCACCAGGGCCGCTTTCAGGGACTTTTTCATGAGTCTTCCTCAGGTTTGCCGCCAATGCGGACGGTTTGAATCAAGGTGCGAATCACCCAACCAACGGCCCACACGGAAATAATCGCGAGGCCAATCTGCGCCCCCTCTGCTGGAGTCAAACTCAGCACAGGGAACACAAATTCATGCTGCACAGTGACCGTGCAGGCTTGAGAACATTGAATGACTTGCTCAGCCATCAGACGGCCCTCTGACCGAGGAACCAGCAAAAAACGATAAACAGCAGTCCGACTGTGGAACGGCTGACAACCATCCCCAAGCCGAACACCAGGAAGAGGAAGTCATAGGAGCTCACGCAGGCTCCTGACCACAGCCACGGCATCTTTGGGCATAGACCTCATCGCCCACTACGACTGCGTCCCAGTCATGCTCAGGAAACATGCCCCGGCAGATCAGCGGACGCTGATCGACCTCAGCAGCTTTTGCAGCCTGACGCGCATCCATACGGTCAGCGACACCCACAAAGCGCTGCCCGAGACGTCTCCAACGCGCCGCACGCTTGCGGGACATGTCGATGCGATGTTTGCGATCAATGAGGTAGATAACCTTGGTACAGAGGCCAATAACCACGCTTTGCAGCACCTGCATGAGCAGAGCACCCAACATGCCCATGACGAGGCAGAGGGCCGTAATCATGCGAATGGCGTGATCAAACTGTTCAGGGGTGAGCGTGACCATGGTCAGGCTTTGGTTTCAGCTTGAGCACGCTCACCCTTGGTAGGGACTCGCGTGAGGGACACAAGACGGGATTCAATCTTTCGGGTTTGATAGTGAGCAGACAGCGAGAACGTAGCAGTGAAAGTGCCAGGAGCCACCACACCGATCAAATCTTTGGGGACATCGAGAACACCCACTTGAGAGACTTGCCCATGCTCATCCAGCAGGATGCATTCAGCCTCTTGCATCTTCCAGGCCTTGCCGGTTTTGCCAACGCCCTCACGGGGATCATTGACCTTGAGAATTTGAACGATGGATGAATGCTGCATACGACACCTTTCGATAACCCCCCCAGTCGGGGCATGAGTACTGGGTACATAGAGCAACAGCGCTCTGAGCTACCCCGCACGCGAGATAGCGCGGAGAGTTGTCAGAAAGGCGGCGAGAGGACTTCTGCGAAACTCACCGTATTAAAGAGAGGGGTGTCGCGATGCTGAGAAGAGTGATGCTGGCTTTGCTTATCTGCGCTGGAGGAGGCGTAGCGGCTCAGAACACCATTTACCGATGTGGAAATGCTTACAGCGACGAACCGTGCAAAGGAGCGGAAACCGTGGACATCCGTCCGACGGAGGGGGCGCACAGCATGAGTGGGCAACGCCGCACGTCCACGGAAGTGACGAATCGCCAGTTGTGGCGAGGTGTAGACAAGGCTTTGCAGCCGCTTACCGGTGTATCCCCGGAGGAGGGGGAAAGAAGGCGCGAAGAGCGGCGCTACAAATCCATACCTAGGGTCAAAGTTGATCCCTAAGCTAGTGGGAGGCGTGGTGCGGCTGATAGACATGCTGACGGCTCCTGTAAACTTTGAGTAACCAAATAGGTATCGGTAAGCAATTTGGTAACTGAATGATAAATCGGAGTTAGCAAAATGGCAACCCTAGAAGAAATAAATGCGTTGATCGACAAAGCCGCAGCGGTGGCCGGCAATCAAGTGCGACTGGCAGAGCTGCTCGGAATGCCGAAAAGCAACATCACACAGATGAAGCAAGGCAAACGCCATGTGAACTGGAGAGTGAGGGGGAAGCTACGCGCTGTGCTGGGCGAAGACCCTGCGCATGCATTCACGAGCGCGATGCTCGAAGACCTCGAAGGCTCAGAGAACGAGGATGAAAAAAAAGCCGCCGAGGGCCTGAAGGCCATGCTGGCAGCTTTTCCTAGTGACTGGCGGAGGCTGTGTCCGTTGAAAAGCAGTCCAGACTAGTTCTATGCAGAGCAAGCCGTTTAATTAAGTTTTTGATTTTTAAAGTAGTTTTCTAAAATGCAGTCCAAATCAGTTTTTTACAAGCTGAAGTGATCAAAAAATCTATGGTAGAAGGGATGGTAGATAGAAGGAGCGATGATGGTAGGCCATGCAAGCCCCCGCATGGACTCATCAATCACATCTGCCATGCCAAAAATTGCCAAAGAACTTTCTGCACTTGAAATCAACAGGCTACGTGAGCCTGGCAACCATGCTGTTGGTGGCGTCACGGGCCTCTACCTGTACGTCACCGAGACAGGTACTCGTTCCTGGGTGCTTCGAGCAGTCATCGCCAACAATAGGCGGCATATGGGTCTGGGCGCTTACCCCACCGTTACTCTTGCCCAGGCAAGAGAAAGTGCCAGAAAGGCCAAAGCGGACATCCTTGCCGGCATCGATCCGATCGCTGAGCGCCAGAAGATCGCAGCCAAGTTCCATGCGGAAAAAGCCAAACAGATAACTTTTGAGCAATCTGCCATCGCTTACATAGATGCGCATGGCAAATCCTGGAAGAATGAAAAGCATCGAGCGCAATGGTCTTCGACGTTGATCACATACGCATTTCCAAAGATCGGAAACCTGCCAGTAAAGGACGTCACGCAAGGCCATGTTCTATCTATCCTTGAGCCTATATGGGCACAGAAAAATGAAACTGCTTCTCGCTTGAGGGGGAGGATTGAAGCAGTCCTGGATTGGGCCACCGTCAAGAAGTACCGGGAAGGTGAAAACCCCGCCTTATGGAAAGGACGTTTGGATAAGCTATTGCCGGCTCCCAACAAGATTCAAAAGAAGAATCATCACAAGGCGTTACCTATCAATGAACTGCCATCTTTCTTTAAGAAATTAAAAGAAAAAGATGGAATCTCTGCTAGAGCTTTGGAGTTCACTATCCTGACAGCTGCCCGCAGTGGCGAAGTGCGTGGTGCAAAGTGGTCTGAGATCGACTTCAAACAATGCATTTGGACCGTTCCCGCTGATCGGATGAAGGCCAGCGCCGAGCATCGCGTACCTTTAAGTGAGCAAGCAACCAAGATTCTAAAAGACATGCCAAGAATAGAGGGGTGTGAATTTATTTTTCCGTCTTCTAAAGAAGGATCTCTTTCTGACATGGCACTTCTTGCAGTCATGAGAAGGATGTCGATTGATGCAGTCCCACATGGCTTTAGATCAACTTTTAGGGATTGGGCCGGAGAATTCACAAATTATCCACGAGAAGTTGCAGAGCAAGCATTGGCTCATACACTTCAAAACAAGGTGGAAGCTGCTTATAGAAGAGGTGATTCTTTGGAGAAGAGAAGAAAGATGATGCAGGATTGGGCTAACTTTTGTTTCACAGAGGCTGCATGAAGAAAGCTAATTATCCAAATTTTTTGAAATTCTTTGATCAAAAAAAATTTAATGTCAAAAACAACTCGTTAATTTCAAAAGCAAGAAAAATAAATGACTCATCAAAGAAAATTTGGGAAAGTTCTCGTTTTATATATTTAGAATCAAATTCGGATGAAACTGAACTGCCTATCGAAAAATTGTTCGATGATTTCGATGCCAGATTGAATGGTGATTTAGTGGCTTTGGCTTACTCTATAAAGTGCCACTGTCATCTAATTTTAAATAAAAAAGAAGCACTTCGAAATAAAGAATTCATAGATGTAGTTGAAACCTACTTTCGACGTGGTTGTGAGATTGTTAATAAAAATAAAGAGATTTTTTTAAATGAGCATACTATCGATGCTTGGCATCCATTTTTGAGGGTTATTTTTTTATTTCAATCACATGAAGTTGTTGATGTATGCCAATCTACTGACATTAGAAGGATGGCTTCCGCCTTCGAGAAGGCATCTTTAGCTTCAAAAAAAACTATAGAAGACAAGGCCCTCTATCTGATTCAAAGAGAGTCAAAACTTTTGACTTTAAGATTTGATGTTGTAGCAGAAAATTTAACTAGATATAACTGTGAAACATCTTTAATGAGGTCTCTAAATGAGATAAATCTTCAAGTGGCAGGAGGCATGCTTATGACCATCTCTGCAATATTTCCGAGAAATTATCTTGATATTAAGTTCTTAAATGGATGCATTGGGCATGTATGCGTCTTTATTTCTTTGAATAAAATTTCTGGAAGGGAAGAAGATATTATTAATGAACTTATGGACGGGTTAAATGATTTGGGCAATAGGAGGTTATCCCTCAAGCTTATCTATAAAGGTGAAATAGATAGCATTAAAAGGTCATTTGTAGGCATTAAAAAATTTAAATCAGATGGATTAAATCGTGAGATAGATGAATTTTGTGAATTTATGACAGTTGAAAGAAGCATCCTAAAGCCTTTATCTGTTGATTTGAGTGATGGAAGTAAAAAAACAATTAATAATTTGAAAATTAAAACGTTTTGAAATTTATTTTTTATTTTTAAAAAATAGTTAAGTAGTTTTTATAAGAAAAGCGACGTGTTTCACACATGGCATGTAGCATGTAGCTCAAATGACACAACCTGCGATTTGCATAAGTTAGAAGGAGCGTGATTCGACAAGGCTGTTAGCAGTGGCTAGCAGCCTTATTATTTTGTTTGTGATTTTTTTACTGCATTCCAGATGCTTTGTATCGAAGAGCAGTTGCTTCGTCGGTACATCCGATTAATAGATGCATCTGGAGATGGACATGTCCGAAAAAAAGAGATACTTGTTGAGTATTAAAAAGCTTTGTTTGAAGCTGGATGTCTCAAAGTCATTTGTCTATAGTAGGCTGAATTCTCATTCAAAGTATTTTGATGCAAAATTTCCAAAGCCAATAAGGTTGAGTGAAAATTCTGTAGCATGGGTTGAAGATCAGATCGATGATTGGATTGAGTCCAAGATGAGTGCTGATCAGTCATCTTGAGGACCTAACTTGCCAGCCGCGTGTTGGCTTTGTTTTTACAAAAAGGTGTCTGAATAGCTTTCGACTCTGAGTGGTTTTTGTGTTTTGAAGTCTGCAGTATTTTGGGAGCCTATGTTATAAACATTAATAACAAAGATAATTTAAAGAATAGCAAGTCAACCAACTGACGACATATACCCAAGCAATCATCCCGTGAAGAGGATTGCTTGTGCCATGAAATAATAAAGAGATCTGATCTCACCATCTTAGCTTGACCTAAGGTGGTCAAGCTTCTGGATGCTGTATGAAGTTTGAAATTGAGAAAAGTCATCTTGAGCTTGCAACTCTGCTTTATGAGTTGCAGCTAGCTTCCTGGATGAAGATGGCTGATGAAGTCGCTAGAGGAATTTATCCTTCATTGAAAGAAGGTTTGAAGTTAAGGCTTAGCAAGAAGCTCAGAGTTCTTCTTCAGGCATTAGATCGTGAGCTTCCTAGTCCTGATGATGATTTCTTTAAAGAGATAGTTTGCAAGGTCTATACATCTTTCTCTGTGTTTCAAGCCCTTATGGATGCAAGGGGTGAGTGCAAGAATGAAGATGATTTTGAAAGGAGGTTTTTTTATAACTTAATGAAGAGGGTTGGATCAAAAAGATTTTGCAATGCCTATCAAGAAGAGGATAAGATCCATAAGCGTAGAACAGACTCTTTGTATAGTTATATTTCAGATTTAAAAATAGCGCATAGCAAGATCATGATCGTAAGACTGGATCTTTACTATCATCAGGAACCAATAGATTCTTTAAAGTCTCAGCAGAGCGTTGTAGCTGACTGGAAACGTCTTCTTGCTTTAGCACGTGAGAGCTATAAGCAGAATTTTCTTGGCTATGCAATGAAGATTGAGTTTGGAGATGATAGAGGGGTGCACATTCACTCTATCTTTGTTTTGAATGGCTCAAATCTTAGACGCGATGTGAACGTAGCAAGGAGTCTTGGTCATCACTGGGTCAAAGACGTTGTCCCTGACATTGGTAGGTACTTCAATTGCAATGAAAAACAGCATCAGAAAAAGTACAAATGGAGGTCAGTTGGTGATTTCTTAAAGATGGATGAAGATTTCCAGAATGGCATAAAGGCCATGTCTGCCTACGTCACTAAGCCTGATCCATTTCCTCGATTAGTGGTTCATGGACTAAAAAGAACATTTAGGAAAGGAGAGATTAATTTCAAAAAGAAAGCACGTGTGATGCGTCGAAAAGAGGTCTTAAAAGCTTCGTCTGATGATGCGGTATCTGTTCCTGTTTAAGCGTGTATGAGTAGTGTTAAGGTCATGGCTCTTGGGAGGGGTCATGGCCTTTAGTGAGTTTGAAGTACGAAAAATCAGCAAAGTTGTTGCAGGTTTTGTCGAAAAGCGTAGACCACCTGAACATGTGCGTGATCAGTTAGATCTGATGTTTTTGATTGAAGAGCAGTCTGTTTTACTGCTGGAGAAAAGAAGGCTCATGGATGGCGAGGTGATTGAGCGTCCATTTGCCAAAGCTAGCTGGGTCAAGACGCAGAAAGTTTGGAAGCTGTACTGGCAGCGTGCAGATCTCAAATGGCACAGCTATGAGCCTGCTGCTGCTGTACCCACCATTGAGGCATTCTGTGATGTGGTGGATAAAGATCTCTACGGATGCTTTTGGGGATAGGCGCATCCATGTGAAGCAGATGTCGCATGACTGTCTGCTTGTGTGCTGCAGCTTGTAATCTTTTGTTGCAGGTATGCTTGGGCTATGGCGATTCCAGACTACCAAACTTGCATGCTTCCGTTCTTGTCGTACTTGGCTGATGGCAGCGAGCATTCGTTGCGAGAAACAGAAGAGGCTCTTGCAGAGCAGTTCGGTCTCACATCGGCTGAGAGGGCAGAGCTACTGCCAAGTGGGCAGCAAGGTGTGTTCAAGAATCGGATTGGATGGGCAAGAACGTATCTCAAGAAGGCTGGGCTGATTGAGGCTCCCAAGCGAGCTGTCTTCAAGATCACGGCTCGTGGTCAGCAGGTCTTGGCCTCCAAGCCAGTGCGTATCGATTCGAAGTATTTGGAGCAGTGGCCAGAATTCATAGAGTTTCGTGACTTCTCCAAGGTGTTGATTTCCACCCAGAAGTGACCCACTAGCCCCCGGTTTTTCCATCTCAATCTGACCCACGCATTAACCCTAGCCTGCTGCTTTCTTGTGCAGCAGGAGACCAGGAGTGATTGACGTGGCCACTTTGAGTGTCATCCGGCGCTGGGCTCTGCGTGAGCACCTGTCCATCCGAGAGATCGCCCGCAGAACTGGGCTTTCTCGCAATACCATCCGCAAGTATTTGCGCTCCGACGTTGTGCAACCTCAACTTGCGCAGCGCACCATCGCCACCAAGCTCGACCCCTTCGCCAGCAAGCTGTCAGGATGGCTGCGTACAGAAGTCAACCGCTCTCGCAAGCAGCGGCGCACGATCAAGCAGATGTTTCTGGACTTGCAGGCGTTGGGCTACACCGGCTCCTACAACCGAGTTGCTGCCTTTGCCAGAGTGTGGAGGGCTCAGTGCCATGCGGCTGAGCAGACATCAGGGCGAGGCGTTTTTGTGCCCCTGGTCTTTGGCGCTGGAGAAGCCTTCCAGTTTGATTGGAGCGAGGATTGGGCTGTCATTGGGGGTGTGCGCACCAAGCTGCAAGTGGCTCACTTCAAGCTCAGTCACAGCCGAGCCTTCTATCTGCGGGCCTATCCCCTGCAAACCCATGAGATGCTGTTCGATGCCCACAACCGTGCCTTTGCGGTGTTTGGAGGCATCCCTAGGCGAGGGATCTACGACAACATGCGCACAGCCGTTGATCGTGTCGGCCGTGGCAAGCTCAGAGAGGTCAACGCCCGCTTCAGTGCGATGGCCAGCCATTTCCTGTTCGAGGCACAGTTTTGCAATCCGGCCTCAGGATGGGAGAAGGGACAGGTCGAGAAGAATGTTCGGGACGCTCGCCATCGTATCTGGCAATCTGTACCAGCGTTTCCGACACTCAGAACCCTCAACGATTGGCTAGAGCAACGGTGTCAGCAGTTATGGCAAGAGATTGCGCATGGCCAATTGCCTGGCTCTGTCGCGGATGTTTGGGTGCAGGAGCGCCCAGCCTTGATGCCCATGCCTCGGCCGTTTGACGGCTTTGTCGAGCATGCCAAACGGGTCTCACCCACCTGCCTGGTTCACTTTGAACGCAATCGCTACAGCGTGCCAGCCTCTTATGCCAACCGGCCTGTGAGCTTGCAGGTTTATGCCGACCGCCTGGTCGTCGTGGCCGAAGGCCAGTTCGTCTGTGAACACCCGCGCATCATTGAGCGCAATCACCAAGGCTCTGGGCGTACGGTCTATGACTGGCGCCATTACTTGGCCGTATTGCAGCGCAAGCCTGGCGCATTGCGCAACGGTGCGCCGTTTGCCGAGTTGCCAGACGCATTCAAACGACTGCAAGCTTTGCTCCTGAAGCAACCTGGCGGCGATCGCGAGATGGTGGAAGTTCTTGCCTTGGTGTTGCAGCACGATGAGCAAGCCGTCCTGGCCGCTGTCGAGTTGGCTCTGGAGGATGGCGCACCCCGCAAGACCCACATCATCAATGTCTTGCACCGCCTGATTGACGGAGCGCCCCAGCCTGAGCCCATCCACTCACCCCAAGCCTTGGCCTTGATCGTTAAACCCCAGGCCAACGTCGTGCGCTATGACCAACTCCGACAGGTGCGCCATGCGTCATGACCCCGCCATCGCTGCGATCATCATCATGCTGCGCCAACTCAAGATGTTTGGCATGGCCCAGGCCGTGACAGAACTTGCCGAGCAAGGCTCTCCTGCCTTTGAAGCGGCACATCCCATACTGTCGCAATTGCTCAAGGCCGAGAGTGCTGAGCGAGAAGTGCGCTCCATTGCCTATCAGCTCAAGGCTGCCAAGTTCCCTGTTTACAGAGATCTGGCAGGCTTTGACTTCGCACACACCGAGGTCAATGAAGCCTTGGTGCGCAGCCTTCATCGCTGTGAATTCATTGAGAAGGCCAACAATGTGGTGCTTGTAGGAGGCCCCGGTACTGGCAAGACGCACATCGCTACGGCACTGGGTATTCAGGCCATCGAGCACCACCGTCAAAGGGTGCGCTTCTTCTCTACGGTGGAATTGGTTAATGCCTTGGAGCAAGAGAAAGTACAAGGCAAAGCCGGACAGATCGCCCACAGGCTGGTGCATACCGATCTGGTGATACTCGATGAGCTGGGCTATCTACCCTTCAGCTCATCTGGTGGTGCGCTACTGTTTCATCTACTCTCGACGCTTTACGAACGCACCAGCGTAGTAATCACCACCAACCTGAGCTTTAGCGAATGGGCCAGCGTGTTTGGTGATGCCAAGATGACCACGGCTCTGCTGGACCGCCTAACCCACCACTGCCATATTCTGGAAACAGGCAACGACAGCTACCGCTTCAAGCACAGCAGTGCAGTCCAACAACCGCCCATGAAGAAGGAGAGAAACAAAACCTAATCCACATCTTGAGCCTTACGGCTCAAGTCAAAGAGTGGGTCAGTTTGAGAAGGAAATGGCGGGTCAGTTTTACGTGGAAATTAACAAAATATCCTTCCGCTGCGCTCTGAGCAAGCGATGGTCACCGAGCCTGCCTACCAGCAGCCGATCAATGCGCTCGATTCCATCGATCATCATTTCCAGATATGTAGGACACATCAAGGAAAGCGCCAATGTTGGAGACAGTGGAAAGTACAGCTGAACCCCGATGGACGCCAAGCCAAGTTTCCCGCTACCTTCCGCATTGAGGTCATTGAACCGGACGACCGGATGATCCCCCATGACAAAAGGTATCTCGTCGGAGGTCTTGATCAAATGCCAGACCTTCTGCAGCAACAGGGGCGACCAGTCCCTTGACGCATTGCTTATCGCTGCCGCGTAGTGGGCCTTTCGCGCGTTCTCTTTGCTGCCGACCAGAGGGTCGGGCTGGAAGAACTCCTCCGGGGCGTCCTCTGCACGAAAAAAAACCTCCATGCGACTAGAAAGATCATCGAAGGTTGCCATCGTCGCCTTGGTGCGCACGAGCTGCACCGCCATGAAGCTGGCGAGAATTGCCTTCTCTTCGTGCCAGGTAGGGGGAAGCGCTTGAGCCGCGATTACCCTCGCAGTGACCTCGGCGGCCTTGGTTTCAAGGCTGCTCAGTGCGGGTTCAAGCGTCATGGGCACTCCCTGAAACTCAAAATCGTAGATCGCCCGCTCAGCGGCGACACCCACCTTCGATTTCTTGGAAGTTGAGAACGCAAAGATTTTGTCTCGGTGCTTATCGAACGCATGTACCAACTCCCGCCTACCGGAGGAGAACCGCCGCAGCATGAACTTGGGCACGTAGTGCTGCAATGGCTCGCTCATCGAACCGCTCCCAGGATCAAGCATGCACCGATCAAGACGTGCTTCAACTGCCTTACCTCGACGACGCCTACATTCGCGCACATGAGCCTGGACTCCTAACGAGGTGCGTTCTTGCGGATCACCAGATCCACCAAAGAAAAGAGCCGGTGAAACAGGTAGTCGACATGATCGGTATCGATAACGGGCGTTTGGCTTCGCTCATGATGGCGTAACAGATAGTTGTTCCCAATCTCTCGCAGCTCCAGGGCCTCCTTCTCAAGAAGCTGCCGAAATGCTGGTTCGGGGCTTGCCCTGTCCAGAACCAACTTCGCTGACTTGGCCTTGTTGTCGTCGGCCAATGTCTTGATGCGCTCCCATGAGTCGAACAACCGCTCCAGCGCCTCGCGCCGAATCAGCGGATCTGGGTCTGTGAATTTCCTGCGTGCCTCTTCCAGCATGACGTCGAGCAGTTGGTCCCCAGTCCGGAAGTAGGCTCTTGCAAGCAAGTTCCCGATGATGGCTGGCAAGATCCGTCGGACCTCGCCGCTTTCGGTGATCTCATAGGCTAACCCGTTACGCGCAAGGATGCGGTTCACGTCGGTCACGAATGCAGAACGCCCCTCCTCGCTGTCGAAAGACAGATGGTGATGCCGGTAGTAATCGTGAACTCGTCCCGGAATCGGCCGCGCAACGCTTCTCCATACGAACTCGATGAAATCGAGCGCAACAAGGGTCGGGGGAGCCCACGGCTTTCGTGTTCGCATGAAACCATCTTCATCGACCTTGTCACGTTGCAGCGGCCATGACAGGCCCTCGATCTCCGCTTCGATTGCGCTTTTCAGCATGTCCGTGTCGTTGCCACAGACCGCATGACCATCAGGACATTCTTGCGGAAACGACGCCCCGAACGCTCCGGAATTCGCCAGAGCCTCAACCAGGACCGCAATGCCGGCCCATGCCACTGGACTCATCGTCTGTTCGGTACGGGCCCTCGGCCCGAGCTCCCGGTCACTGAAATAGTTACTCATGAGGTCTGTCCTTCAATGGAGCTTGAACAGGGGACTGGGGTTGGATGTCGAAACCACCAAGGTGAGCGACTTTTTCGCCCTGCTTAGGGCTACGTACATCTTGGACTTGGCGTACAGAGTCGATGTGAACTGCGCCTTGTCGCAAGCCATCAGCATCGCGTGGTCGCACTCCAGGCCCTTGGCCTTGTGAATGCTGCTGAGCACCTTTTGGGGTAATGAAATATGGGAATAGGAGCGCATGCGCGACACCTCCGCAAATCCTGTGTCCGGATCTGCAAACTGGCCGATGCGCACAGCATCCCGCAGTTCGGACCGGTGATCGACCTTCACGGTGTCAAAGCCCGCGGCGTTGCCCTTCACCAGCACAGTAATTTTTGCGAGCGCTTCCGACACACCCGTATGCGAGGGATTGTTCAGCAGGCATCGTGCGACCGCCTGGATGTTGGCCGGTTTTCCGGTGGTGGGGCGCGCAGCCCCGGTGCGAACTTCCTGCAAAAGTCGGTCACCGTGGCTGGATGGGCTGAATCCCACCGCGACGCTGCCCATGAAGGTGATGACACCCTTCGCCAGCGCTTCCGGATCGCCATGACCGGTGCGCAGTGTCTGCACGAGCGCCCCTAGCGCATCACGTGTATGCCCTTCCCAGATCGGTACTGTCCGAAACCAGAAGGCTCGAAGTGCCGATACCAAGTCGTTCTGCGATGCGAGGACCATCAACTGCGGGCTATTTTTCAGCACCTTGTCGATCGGCGTTCTGTGTTCCTTGGACAGTTGGTAGCCGGTTCGCATCTGAGCCGTGTTGTTTCCCACAAGCACCCTAACTGATGGAGGCAGCGCTCCGGTCAGGTCTATCGGAGTTCCCCGCTCCAAGCTCTCCCGTGCCTCGATTACCCAAGCCCCTAACAGAGGACAACCGGTTTGCCAACGGTGAGGGGTGATCAGTTTCTCGCTTGCTCCCTGCTCCTTCAAAGCGTCCCAGCGGGCACGATCCTCGCGCACGGCTTTGTCGGTCTTGACCCCGTAAATCCGCTGCAGGGGATCTCCAAAGATCCGGACAGTTGCTCCAGCGGACAGTAAGGACATGACAACACTGTGCTGATCGACACTCGAATCCTGATGTTCATCGCACACGATGACTGGGTAGCGTCGGGCCAGTGCACGAGCCACCATTGGCTGATGGCGCAGAAATCCTGCGACCTTGGTCGCCATGATCTCAAAGCCTTGCCCGCCATCCTGCCAAGCCCAGGAGGTCAGATCGCGCGGAAGGTCAAGTGGCTTGTGGTATGCCAGCGCGATCTGCGCAATCAAGGCATCGATGGTTTTGATTTCGACGCGTGACCCGGCCTTCTTCGTACGTTCTGCGAAGACAGAGCAAGCAGCGTGGGTGTGCGTCAGGATGAGCAAGCGGCCATCACCGAGCGCTCCCTCCACCTCCTGCGCGTACGCAGCGCCCTGGTATGTCTTGCCGCAGCCCGCCGCAGCTTCAATGATCACCAGCGGCTCAGATGAGCGGAGAAGCTTGGCGACGGCCTGGTCGCTCATAGATCCAGCTTGTCCAAGGCTTGGCGACCCACGGCCTCCAGTACCGCGTTGATCAACGGAAGCAACTGTGGCTGTATTTCCGCCCAAGCGCCTAGCGCGACCATTTTCTGGGCCAGCTCCTGCCCGCCGACAGTGGACTTGAACCATTGCTGCGAATGCTTCTTCCAAGCCTTGTCTTGACCTGCAGGCGCCCCATTCTTGCTGCCGCTGGCGGCTGCAATGATCAAAGCGCGCCACGTTTTTCCAGAGGCTTTCAGCGCCAAGTCTATCGCCTCGGTGCTCTTGTCCTGAAGTCCAAGGCGTTCCGCCAATGTCCGAAGTCGATAGCCGTCCAGCTCCCCTTCGGCATCCTTCAGTAGTTCGAGAAGATTTGCTTCAGGAACGGCCCCGATCACATGATCTTCTGTGCAGCCCTTCGGCCACTGATGCAGCCGCCCTTTGAGCTTTTCCTTCAGCTTTTTCCAACGCTCCGGAGCTGTGCCCTCGTCGTCCGCCAAGCCGGCAAACAGCAAGCCAGAAGATGCCAGCGTCTCAAGCAGATCCAGGGTCGCACCATTGCCCTGACCATCGCAGACTCGCACCCCATGATCAAGCGGGTCCCCCCCGAAAGCCTTTTCCAGCAGGTACTGCAAGAAGCCGACCTCGGTGGGCCCTTCAGCAATGACGGCCACACGTGCCAGGAACGTTTCAGGATCGCGTTTCTGCTGTGGCCCGACCTTGTCTCGAGGCAGCGCACCGATGGAGCCCAGGCTGTCCAGATACCAAAGGTGAGCGTCCTCGGCACACGAAATGGCGACAGGACTATGCGTCGTGAGGAAAATCTGCCCGTGTTGGCTGGCCAGGATATTGATGAGCTCCCGCAGACGATACGGCTCAAGCCCGCGCTCAATCTCATCGATGAGCGTAACGCTTGCCTCCTTGTCCGTTGACGATGCGATTTCGAGCGCAGCCATTCGTCTAGTGCCAGCACCCCAACTGCTCAGGGGCAACGCCACCCCATTCTTGGTCGCCATCAGCCCAATGAGTGCGCCGATGGACAACCCCTGGCTGGTCGTGAGACCGAGTTTCAAATCGCTGGGAAGCGCAGCACCGGCCATACGCGCATCCAGCAATTCGATCGCCTCCTTAGCCTTGTCGTTGAGCGAATCGTGCAAATTGAGCCCTGCGACCTCCTTGCCGATACGTGCCCGCAATGCGTTATCGGCTAACAACCGATCCAGCGCTGAGCCATAGACAAGGCGCAGATCGCGATCGTTGCGCTCATCAGCGCTCATTCGGACCAAGCCGATACGCCGACGAACGGCTGTCGAAAAATGATCGAGTTCTTCGTTGGGTTGCATGACTTCCCACGCGAGTTCCAATTCCGTAGTGCCCCGTACGCGTACGCGATACACCGGCTCGCCGGGTGCGGGGAGGTCTCCTTCCCCGTCGGCTGACGGAGTTATGGCATCCTGCCCGTTCCATGCCCATGGCCAAGCGAAAGTGTTCTGCGAGCCGATTCCGGTCGTATCGGGTAGGGTCATGACGGCTTCGATGACGAATTCCTGTTCGCTGTCCCGTGCCCAGTAATCAGCCTCAGAGATAACCGCAGTGTTCGATGGCGAAAGCAGCAGAGCAATCGCTTCAAGGATAGTCGTTTTTCCAAGGTCACCCCCACCCAGGATGACGTTCATTCCTTTCGCAGGCAGCCATGTTAGGGAGTGAATGCCTCTGAAGCGTTGAATAGTTATCTTATAAATACGTGCTGTTTGGGCCATGACATTCGCAATTGTGAGGAATAGACGGATAGCCAGAAACCCGCTTTCTCACCTCATGATGGAACGTGAGCTTCGAATACCCTCACAGGTTGGCGATCACGCGCATTCCCTAACTGCAACAAAATGCTAAACGCACGTAGCTTAGCAGCACTCAACTCAATGAGCAGTATTGGGATCAGCAGTCGTTGCGAAAAGAAAAACAGAAGACTGCTTTCAGCCTGAAGCTGTCTGTCAGCCAAGAAAGCGGTTGATGAAACTGATGGGAGCTAGCAGGGGCATCCAGCATGAGGCACTCATTTCTTCCTCTGCGCTGTGGCGACTGCAACTTGCGCAAGTTACGCTTTGTTTGGCGTTGGACTGAAGGCCGTCAGTTTTACTGATAGTGATCATTTGGTTTGAATGATAAAAGTTGTCGGTGTGCGCACTTATCTAGAGTGCCCATCCTGAACGTCTGCACTGACAAGGGCAACACGAATTTCACGAGAGGGGGCTATCTCAGAGGTTTTCGTCAGCACGCAAGCGGTCGTCGAACAGTGCTGCAGCCGCTTCGAGAGCGGCTACTGTTTGCTGCGGAAAAACGTAACCCGGGCCAGCTAGAAAGGCCCGACCATTGGCATCAATATCAACACAGGCTGCAAGGAAGCAAGTACGTTGTCAATGCCGTGAATGCATTTATACCTGCCTCAATCCCGCCGTGTTGATATCGAATGGATAGATACTTCTAATGATTGCCAGTCGGGTCTGTAGCGAACACATCCGCATGAAAATCTTGTGCTAGCAGACCCATACTGGAGGCTGCTGTGCGCACAGATTGAACGAGGGCTGGTGAGCCACAGCAGTGGACAACATGATCGTGTAGGTTGTCAAAGTGCATGCGTAGCGCGTCATCCACCCGACCGGCGTGAGCATCCGCAGGCACGTTGCTTAGGTCAGTGATGGCTGCAATGTAGCGAAACTGCGGCCAAGCTTTGCGCCACTTGTCGATGGCGCTAGGAAGATACAGGCCAGAGGGGTTGCGAGCACCCCAAATCAGCGTGATGTCGCGCTGTACCTTGCGTTTGGCCAGGTCATCCAGAACGGACTTGATGGGTGCAAATCCGGTGCCTCCTGCAACGCAAACTAGGGGTCTGCTGTCGTCAGGCTTCAACGCGATGCTGCCGAATGGCAGTTCGATATCCAATGTGTCACCAGACTTCAACTGCTGAACGATAGTGCTGAAGCGACCACCCGGTACATGCCTGATATGCAATGTGATGCCATCGCTCTCATGGGGTGGGTTGGCCATAGAGTAGCTGCGGCTTTCCCCGCCGTCGAGGTGAATCAGCAGGTATTGGCCGGCTTCAAATTTGGCGCGCTTGCCCACAGGCAGGCGCAGGCGCAGTAGCGAGACATCGGGTGCCGCCAGTGTATTGCTGTACACCTTGGCCGTAAAACGTTTGCGGGCTTCCGGGTCGAGACGGCGAAAGGAGCTCGGCTGGATACGTATATCGCTGGCGGCGGTGCAGCCGCACAGCAATACCTGCTCCGAGGTGCAGAGTTCGCTGCGCACGGCCATGCCATTGAAGGAAGTAATATTTCCGTCGAGCAGCGTACTCGCACAGTTGCCACAGCTACCTTTGCGGCAGGAATAGGGCAGCTCGATGCCGGCCTGCAGGGCTGCATCCAGTACGGATTGCCCAGGCGCGCAGGGGAACGCGATATCAGAGTCGTGGATATGGATCTGGTGGTTCATAGAGAGTCCTCAGACCGGTTGGGCTCCGAGTAGGGCGATTGTGCGTAGGAGGGCCGTGGCGTCAGCCACGCCACGGCCGGCAATGTCCATGGCGCTGCCATGGCCCACGCTGGAAAGCACCACCCTGCCGCCGATGGAGAGCGCACTGGCTCCGTTAGGAGCCAGCAGCTTGATGGGAATGTGCCCTTGGTCATGCAGCATGGCCACATACAAGTCGTGCTTGCGCTGTGCCAGAACCATGTCTGCTCCCATGGGGCCGTCTACCGTCAGGCCGCGCTTGCGCAGTGTCTCGACGGCAGGAACGGTGATCTGCGAGTCCTCCAGGCCGAACAACTGTCCTTCGGATGCATGAGGGTTGATCCCGAATACAGCGACTTGCGGTTTAGGCACCCCGAGTAGGGTGCATGTCTGCACGGCGGCATCCACCGCGTTGATAACCAACTGAGGTGAGAGCCGCTCTAGTGCGCTACGCACGCTCTCATGCAAGGTGACATGCACGATGCGCAGTCCAGCCCCTACCAGCATCAGGAATACCTCGTCTTCGTTCATGCCAAGAACATTGGCGAGCAAAGATGGGTAGCCGCTGAACGCTATGCCTGCACGGTGAATGGCCGTCTCATGGTGGGGGCAGGCAATGACGGCATCGACCTCGCCGCTTTCGCACGCCCGGATGGCTGCTGTTGCGGATTGCACCGTGGATAGGCCTGCCTGCGGGGTGATCTCTCCGCATTGCACTGGTTGTGCAAGCGAGCCGGCTTCCTCATGAATGAGGTCTTGAAGAAGGGACTCCATTTGGCAGATCTGCGCTGCTTGTTCAAGAGCGCTCCACGGTCCATAGACCTTGATCAGGGATCTTTCGGTGGCAGACAACTGCTGAAGAGCTTTCAGTGCGATTTCTGGGCCAATGCCGTGGGGATCGCCGATGGCCAAAGCCAATCTACGGTGCACTATTGTCATAGCGGCAATGCCATCAGCGTGTCCGTCACCGTGCTGTCGCAAACCGCGACGCGCTCTTGCAGACGTAACTTTCCATCGATCGTGGTGAATTTGTCGTGGTACTCACCGCTGGCAAAGACCTCTGTTTCCCCGGTATGCATGATGCGCAGCACCAGGAATGGCGTGGAAGCACTGGCCTGTGTTGCATCGGCTGACTGGATCGAAGGCAGACCCAGGATATGGCGATAGCGGTGGCGCTCGTAGATATTGGCTTCGCGCAGCGCAGAAATTCGGTCGGTGAGCATGTCCTGCGAATCCGCCCAGACAATGCCAGCAGCAAGTCCTTCAGCATGGTTGTCGACATTGGTGACGCGATAATGGCAATCCTTCGTGAAGAAGGTTGGCCATTGCTCCATAACGTCACTGTCTATGGTCTTCGCGTAAGCGGCATTGAAGGCCGCGATTTGAATTTCATGGATCATGCTTGCATCTCCTGTCCCATATGCTTGCGGTAGGCCTTCCAAAAGCCGCGTACCGAGGTTTCTGTGGCGCGGCCCTCGCTAGAGCCTTCGTGGTCTCCGCCCATCTCGATGACCGCATCAAGGTTGGCAGCGCCTGCGATGCCACGCTGCACGAATCCACCGACAGCTCCGTCCTCCATGGAAATAAATCCTGCAGGGCCGATGAGGTTGGCCTGTTTGAGTCTGACCTTGCGCTGCTCTGCACTGTCATCTGCATAGCCAAGATAGGTCCAGTTGAGTTCCGAGCTGGAGATGCTCTTGGGCAACAACTGACGCACGGCGATGCTGTTCTGAATCTGCTGCAGCACAAAGCCAGGGAACACAGAAAGGATCTGCAGGGTCACGCCGTCCTCGAACTCCTCGAAGCCCTCTAGAAGGCTGGGATCTTTGAGCCGGTAACGCTCGTTGTCGGAGCGGATGGCCTGGTCCTTGTACGAGTCGTCTTTGGCGCTACGATCAATCATGGAATAGCTCACATGGTGGCCACCCGACTCGTCGACGATGACTCCGCCTTTTTGTGAGAGGCGATTCAGCTCGAAGGTGGTGAAGAACATATGCAGGAGGCTGGCGTGATAGCTGTCCTTCACGTTCTCGAAGTAGAGCTTCCAGTTGTTAGGCAGCTTTTGCGTGAAGCGACCGATGACTTCTACGGGCTTGTGCAGCACGCGCTCTATGCGCTCGCAAATCTCAGGGCCAAGGTAATCCTCAATGCTGGGTACGTCCTCGGAAAAACTGCCAAAGACCAAACCGCAAAAGACAGCCACGCGGAGCTTGCGCGGGCCATGCTCTTCTTTGCAGAATGAGGCCGGCATGCCACCCTGGCCCTTGACACCTTTCTCGAAGGCAACGCCGGTCAGATCTCCCTGTCGGTTGTAGCTCCAGGCGTGATAGACGCACTGGAAACTATCCGTACGTCCCGATTTCTCCAGAGCGATGAGAGCGCCGCGATGCGCGCAGCGGTTCTCGAAGGCGTAGATTTCCTGGTCGGCATCCCGTACGACAACTATCGGTGTTTCACCGGCAAAGGTAGTACGGAAATCACCAGCCTCGGGGATTTCAGATTCCAGGCACAGGTAGTTCCAGACCTCGCCGCGATAGATGCGCTGCTGTTCTTGATCAGCATTGGCTGTGTCAGTGTAGATACCGAAAGGCACGCGTGTATTAGTGGCCCCATGCCACTGGATGATGGATTCTTGCATGTTGGTTCCTGGGATTAGAGCTTGACGTTGGCGGCCTTCAGCACCTTCTTCCACTTCTCGGTTTCCTGACGGATGAACTGAGCAGTCTTGGTGGGATCCCAGCCGCAGGGCACGGCGCCCTGTTCCTGAAAGTGCTTGCGGATGTCGTTCGATGACAGAGCCAGGGCCATCTGCTTCTGAAGCTTCTGAGCGATTTCTGAGCTCGTGCCTGGGGGCGCGACGACAGAAAAGAACGTCACTGCTTGCATGGCTGGCCATTGCTGCTCCGCGAAGGTGGGGACCTGGGGCAATATTTGAGAGCGCTGCTCGTCGGCAATGGCCAGAATGCGCACCTTGCCGGCTTGGTGGTAAGTTGCCGATGAGCTGATGTTGTCGAAAAACACATCCACATTGCCGCCGATCAGGTCGATCAGTGCCGGGGCTGTCCCCTTGTAGGGAATGACGGTTAACTCAACACCAGTCAGCTGCATGAACATGGCTGCAGTCAGGTGGGATGTAGAGCCGTCGCCTTGCGTCGCCACAGTCACTTTTTTGGGGTTGGCTTTGGCGTATGCAATGAACTCGCCAAGTGACTTAGTCGGTAACTTGGGGTTGATGGCCAAGACGTTGGGCACTGTGGCCAAAATCGTTACTGGCACCCAGCGAGTAGGGTCGAAGCTAAGCTTTTGATAGAGGTTGTGGTTGATGGCGATGGGCCCCGGAGGGGAGGCCAGCACTGTCATTCCGTCCGGTTGTGCCCGGAACACTAGATCGGCACCGATGTTTCCGCCGGCCCCGGGCTTGTTTTCAATGATCACGCCACCTGCGTAGTCCGCGCGGATTTTTTCGGCTACTAGGCGCGGCAGTACATCGGCGGTACCTCCGGCTGAGAAAGGCACGACAATCTTGAGAGGTTGATTTGACTGAGCCAGGCTACCTGTTGCAGCGACCGCAGCGGCAATGCCGATCAATGCTTCGCGTCTGCGAATGGATGCGTTGCGCATCTTGTCTCCTTCTTGTGTGGGGAACTGCAGTATGGGGATGTCGTACTTTGTGTTAAACCTGTTTTTGCGCTATGCGCAAAAATGTTGAAAACACCTTGATTTGATCGCTATGCAGGACAAGAACTTTGTGGAATCGCTGCGCAAGGGATTGGGCGTACTGACTTGCTTTGACCGTCGGCATACCCGGCTCACGCTGTCGGAGGTGGCCAGGCTCACGCAGTCCACGCCAGCATCAGCCAGACGTTCGCTCAGCACACTGGTACAGCTCGGCTATTTAGAGAGTGACGGAAAGCTGTTTTGGATGCAGCCCAAGTCACTGCTGATCGCCTATTCATTTCTGTCATCGCGCCCCATGCCTGCGTTGGCTCAGCCTTTACTGGATGCACTGTCGGAGCGCACCAGAGAATCCGCTTCGCTTGGTACTTTGTTGGAGGACGATGCCATCATCATTGGGCGTTCGACCGCTCGGCGCAGCTTGAGCACGGGTCTAGGAATAGGATCTAGGTTGCCGGTGTACTGCTCTGCGATTGGTCGGACGCTGCTGTCAGGACTGCCTCAACATGAGGCGCGTGCAAGGCTAGAGATGATCGAGCGGGTGGCTCTGACCCCTCAGACGGTGACTGACTTGGAGGAGCTGCTAGGTCTGCTTGAAACTTGCCGGCAATCAGGGTGGTCATGCAGCGACGGAGAGCTGGAGCTGGGGGTGCGCTCTATGGCAGCGCCGGTGCGCGACCCTCAAGGCAACACTATTGCCGCCATGAGCATTGCAGTCAGGGCCGAGAGACTCAGCATGAGCGAGTTCAAAGAGACCTTTTTGATGCCGTTGAAGCGCGCTCGCAATGAATTGGAAAAAAAACTATATCCGTCCTGTTGATTTACATGCAAAGCGGACCCGCTGAGATGAATCATCGACATTACTGAATTCCAGATTCTTGCTGGCAAGGTTTACTTGTCGCCCATCATTGATTGCTTTGATGGGCTGGTGGTGAGCTGGTCGTTGGGGGCTCATCCCAATGCAGACCTCCTCAACACAATGCTGGATGCGGCCATTGATGCTGTTCAAGGCAGCGAGAGCCGCCCTGTGATTCACTCTGATCGTGGAGCTCACTACCGCTGGCTAGGCTGGCTCTCGAGGGTCCATGATGCAAAGTTGGTTCGCTCGATGTCTCGCAAAGGGTGCTCGCCAGACAATGCTGCATCTGAAGGCTTCTTCGAAGGCTGAAAATGGAGCCGTTTTATCCCGGCAATTGGCAATCAACGACGATTGGGAAGTCCATCGAAGCTGTCGATACTTGCATTCGTTGGTACAACGAAAAAACGTATCAAGGTATCTCTGGAACGTTTAAGTCCTGTGGAATATGGAAGAGCTGCGAGCGGTGGCTCAATGCTAGCTTGCAGTTTCTCCATTTGGCCTTCTTGGTTCTATTGCTCAAAAAACTTTGAACAGACTCTCAGTGTTGTGCGCTCTGACCTCAAGGTTTCCTCGAATAGCAGACTTGGCGCCGTTGCTACCCGTCTCTAGGGAGAGGTTTCATAAGTAAGGAAATCGGGCCTCAACCTCTCCACCAAGAACACATGCCAACGTGAATTGCTCGGGCAGATGTGAGGCTTCCAGGAAACGTCGCTCCACTCAGAAATAGTGAATCCACCTGACGAAGTCTCAGAATGAAACAATCCAGATTTAGTGAAGCGCAGATCGCTGGCATCCTCAAAGAAGTCGAATTCAGCGCCAAGGTCGGACGCTTGCGCATGTCGAAGCGTCAAATGCAGTGAGCACGCCTGCCTGCCGGCCGGAAGCAGACCTCGAAGGTATTTCATCAGGCGAATCGTGGCTCTGACACGCAAGCCAAGCTTGATGTAAAGCTCTTGCAGCCAGTACAGGACGTCCTGTGCCTTGACGGCTTCGTTGCGGATTTGAAGCAGCGCAGGTTAGAACAGCTTCGCGGAGCCTCCATTCGGGCATCCTGCAACGTACATGGTCCAGACGCTTTCCGTCACCTGGTTGTAGATGGTGTTCTTGGGATAGTTGCGCTCTTGCTCTTGTCGTGCTTCCTGTTCCATCGCATTGAGCACCTGCATCTTCTGGCGCAGGTTGCTCGGCAACGGATGCTCGTTTTCCCACTGGGCCAGTAATTTTCGATATGCGTGCTCTTCCAGGAAACTCATTCCCGCGGATTGTTGAAGTTGAAGTCCTCTCGGTGGGGCGCGCCGCTGTTGTGTTCCTTGCGTAAAGCCAGGATCTCATTCTTGAGCGTCGCGATTTGCTGCTGATCGGCCTTTCCGGCAACCGCCCCCGTGCTCAAGGCAATTGGCGCACGGTGCGTCTGAAGGAGCGAGCGCATGGGCCCTGGCGCCCGTGTCATGTTTCTAATGCCGATCGCAAGCATCGTGGCTGCGTATCTGTCCGACCGGCAGATTTGCGGTAACGAGATCAGGATGGAGGCTGTCTCTCAAGGGGCGGCTTCGCCAGTTCGCAACTTGTATGAGCTGCCGTCGCGTTGTGCGGTGCCGAGCGGCTTATCGACTGGCCGGATTGAGAGGCGCAGTGAACATCCGGTCAGATTAATGAGCAATGTCCGGTATCGGCAGCAGCTGTCACTGAGATGTCAAAGTTGACCGACCGTAATCAGCCTTAAGTTGACTACCAACCGAGGTTGGCTTAGCCCTCTCATGAAGTGGTCAGCAGTCGCGGGCATGCGCTGTCCATGCATCTGGAGTTTGTATTTTCATCAGTGGGGAATTGGCTCCTATGTAGCAAGGGGACACCTTCTTCGTTCTTTGCCAGTCAGCGATCCTTTAAGCAGCGTGGGCCATGGCTTAAATGAAGTGTGAAATTCCCCACTGTTCTTTTTTTCTTGGGCAATTACCATCCATTTCGAATTTCTCTCATGTTGAGAGCCGGCCTGAAGAACCGATTGGATGGAGGAGCCAACCCATGACTAAAAAACGCCTGAGAGCGCTCGTTGCCCGCACGATCATAACTGCGGCCCTCCTGCCCATCTCAGGACATGCGTTTCAGGTTTTGCCACGCATTAGCGACGTCGATCGCAAGCTCACCAGCCTTGGGAACAATCAAATCCTGGATGGCGTAGGTCAATGGTTCGTCGGCACAGCCATACCTCTCATCAAAAATCCTGTGCACGAGGCCATCACGCTCAATGCTCTGGATTGCCAGGCGCTTGCAGGGTCCGAGCGGACATGCATCACAACAGAGGCAGTGCGTGAACACCAGGTGCTGCTGTATGGCATCCGCTGGCCCGACGACCCACCATTTCCTCTGAACCGATCGTCCCCGCCACGCGTCGCAGGCTGCGATGTGAAGGTGACCTTGCGCTCGACGGCACAACCCAAATGCTGGCAAGGCCTATTCTCCGATGCGGAGAAAACAGCCAAGCAACGCTCGGTGAGCAAGACTGCCGAGCCGGCATTCGGACCGGGAGACTATCTGCTCTACCGTTCGCATTTCGGCGACCTGCAGTTTTTTCACTCCATGGCTACTCACGATGGTGAAGCCGCAGCACAAACGCTGCAGCGCATGAAAATGTGGGCCCAGTTCATGTGGGGAGTGGCGATCAAGGCAGTGCCGACCGATCGGTTCATCCGGACCTTGGATATGCAAGAGCTCGGTGGCTATTTCCCGGGTGACATGACTGCTACCAATTTGCTGGCCACAGGTATTGTCGAGGTCCGTAAAGACTTGGACAAAGTGGCCATCGGGGCGCTTCTTCACATGGTGCAAGACAGCTTCTCGCAGGCCCATGCGGGCCGGCAACAGGAAAGTGGTGCGGCCTGCGAAAACATGCCGCGCTTTACACAGCCTGGGAAAATCAGCCAGTTCTACAGCTATGCGGGACAGGTAGGCAGTCTGCACGACCACGAAGACACCTTCAAGGCATTGGGCCTACAGACGCTGCAGATCAGCCCCAATGTCGTAGATGCCAGCCGTGCGTTCCTGACTCTCTGGAAAGAAGGCGCTCCTTGGTCGGAGGCTGAAAAGTATTTCGACTGTGCATTCGCTCTGGCAGATCCCACCGCTGTGGCTGGCCCGGGACCGTTTACACAACCACCAAGAGCGACGACATCCCTGCCGACGTACACAGACTAGTGCTGTATGGGGCCGATGCCTACGCTCATCTGGCCAAATGTCCATCGAGCGGTCAATGATAGGTTTGCTACTCTAATCAGGATATAACGCTCACTTCTCAACCCATCATTTCCTACTCGGCTATGAATCGCTCTGAACTTGTTGAAATCCTGGCTACGAAAAACAATCTATCCAAGACCGCTGCGAATGCCGTACTGGAAACGCTGATCGAGACCGTCCAGACTGCAGTGAAGAAGGGGGATGTCGTTCAGTTGGTCGGCTTCGGAACCTTCAAACAAGCCAAGCGCGCAGCACGTATAGGCAAGAACCCATCCACGGGCGAATCTCTCAAGATCCCCGCAGCAACCTTGCCCAAATTTGTGCCAGGCGCGAAATTCAAGGCCGTGGTGGATCCCAAGGCTGCCAAGCGCAAAGCGGAAAAGGCCAAGAAGTAAGCCTTTTGCCTCGGCACTTCAGGTGTAGAGATAGCACCGCCTGAATGAGGCGGCTACGCTTCATACCATTCACTAGATGGAGTGAAACGATGACTGCTTTTTCTGATGCATTCCGCACTGAGGTCTTGCGCATGGCGCGCAAGGAAATCAAAGGAGAGCTCGGAGGCCTGCGCAAGACTGTAGCTACCCAGCGCGCTGAAATCGCCTCGCTCAAGAGGAGTTTCAAGGACCTGGTTTCCGAGTTGCGAACCGTGAAGAATGCGCTTCAACCAGGTGGCCGTGACGTCGCCAACCATGGTTCCGATGAGCCATCACCACAGTCACGCCGCTTCCAATTCGACGCACACATGCTGGTGGCCAAGCGTCAGACACTGGGAATTTCCCAGCAAGCCATGGCCACTCTGCTGGAGGCGTCCACACTGTCGGTCAGCCGGTGGGAAAGCGGAAAAGTCGTACCACGCGCCACGCAAATGGAACGTATCCGGTTAGTCCTCAAGATCGGTAAACGCGAAGCACGAGCCAGATTGCAGGGATAAGTCATCGCATGGCCTGCAACTGTGGCACTGATGCCGGCATCCCCTTGCTCTCAGCGCAATAAAAAGCGACCTTTAAGGTCGCTTTTTATTTGACTCCTAGATCGCAAATTGCGAGCGATCTTGGTCTTTGATCCAGCTTGGAGGCTTTCCTCGGCCGGTCCAGGTTTGGCCGGTCGCCGGGTCTCGGTACTTCGGGGCGATTGAGCCCGTCTCACGCTTTTGTTTAGCGGTTGGAAAGATATCCTCTTGCGTGAGACCGAATGCCTCAACCATGCTTCGAATTCTTTGCACCGCGTCAGCGACTTCGGCCTTGCGAGTCGCCGCAATCTGCTGCTCAAGCGCCTCGCGTTGTGCCAGCAATTCCTTGTATGTATGTGTACTCATTTGATGAAGAGGTCCTAGGTAAGTGCTTTGAACCGGCATTGAAAGGATGCACTCATACATGAGATACGCCATCTATCCAGTTGGTTTGCGTTCGATCTGAAGTGACCGCACGCATTCTGTCTTAATTGGATGCGCTTCAAGTGAAAAAATGCAGTGGCACGAAAGAAGACTTACTCAAGAACACAACACCCCGCAGCTCAGGTTTTGCAACATCAACTCGGTCAGCCTGCAATGACCAGTTTTGATGGTAGCCGCCGCTCAGATATCCTGCCACGAGTGTCTCTGATCAGCCTAATGTAGCCATCTGGAAATACCACACTACCGCGATAGCAACTAGACGGCTAAGTCGTTATCGCGACAGTGGTTCATATAGGCTTCGGCAGTGATGTCGCCAAGTTGCTCTTTATTGGGCTCTTGCTTGTGCATCTGCTTCGTTGCTAGCTTATGAAGAAACTTGATCTTGCTCTGCTCATTTTGGGGGGCAACTAGCCACTGGTCGATAGGCTTACCTTGCGAGTAAGCATCCAAGCAGCCTTCTTCTTTTAAAAATTTCGGGGGACCAGCTCTCCAATCCACAATCTTTTCAGGATTTTTGATGCTCTTGATGTAGCCTTTGACTTCACGTTTCTTGCCGCTCATTTTGGGCTGGTCGGCCTTTGCAGCCTTTGACGAAGGGGTGACATCAAAGGCTTTGGCGGCTTTCTGAATTTCGCTGTCGGAATACAGATCAGTAATCGCCGGCACCTTCAAGCCAGCTTTGGTTAGCTCGGCAAACGATATACCTTGCTCTGTGATGTCTTTGATTAGTTGCGCAATGCACTGCTCTCGTTTCGCGCGTGCGGCAATCTTTTTTTGGCGCAACTCCTGGAACTCAGCTTCTTGAACTGCATCAGTCTTACCATCGATGTAGAGCCCTGTTAGCTCTTGATATCGTTGTTCATCAGCTTTGGTGAACAGGGTGCTGGTGGAATGTGATGCTGTCTGTTCCATAGGTGTCTCTCTGAAAGCTCGTGAGCAGGGTGTTAGCCCTTGTGTATCTGTAAGTGTCTTTGATGTTACATGCGCCAGAGTGCCTTAAGCTCAAACATAAGGCTGGTAGCTCTACCCGACGGTAAGAGCTCTTGTAGTTGGTGACAAGGCATTTGGAGACATGGATTATTTAGACGCGGTTGAACGGGTGGAGCGAGAAGCAGGGTTGGTGTTCACTCGCCCAATTGCGCGTTCGTATGGAGGGCTTAGATCTCCCCGGCGTGAAGAGTTGGCCTTGAGGATGGGGTGGTATAGCTCCTACTCTTGGCAAGTTCTGCGCGTGGCAGTGCACACCTATCTGTCGTTGGCGGTCAACGTCCCTGGTCCTCACTTCCGATGGAACGAGTCACGCGAAAGGATGGAACTCAGTGCCCTTGGGGAGCGCTTGCTACTTTGTTTGGACCTCGCAAGGTTTGAGCAGGAGCTGCTTGCTCGTGATGTGAGGGATCCTTTGCGCTCTGCGGCTTTTGTTGAGAGCGCTCACTTTTTTCTGTTTCAGGAATTGCTCGCTCAGGAAGCTGAGGCCATAAAGGGCGCCAACGCAGAACTGTACTTAGAGAATCACCGCTTTACCAGGGCGGATGTCGTTGCACTGCAGCGTCGTCTGGATGAGACCCTTGGCAGGCTTCGCGAACCTCAGGCGCGAAAACGCAATAAAGGCCTCTACGACGAGGCTTACCACACAGATCAATCTATTCAGAGCTATTTGAATGAGCTGAGGGCCGCTTACCCTCAGCTTGAAGCTTTTGCATTTGAAATTTGCCTTGATACTTCTGGAGGCCATGACTTGACCGCGAGTCAGGAAGTAAAGCGCGCTCGGCATCAACTGATGTGCGAATTTCCAGAGAACTTCCAAGAAGCGCTAAAGCAATCTGCCGCATTCGTTGCTTATCTGAAAAAGCAGGGCTCCGCTGAAATCAAAGGCCATCTGATTAAGCTCTCGGCTACAGAGCGGGGAGAGCCTCGTTGTACTTTGATCCTGCTGGGGCCAGAGGTGAAGGAGCTTCTAGCCAGCCGTGCTACTCCGCGCTCTCAGATTTCGTTGCTATGGGCGGATTTCATGTTGGGTCCATGGGGAATGCAGAAGGGAGATTGGAGCAGGTCAATGCAAGCCCCTGGCCTGCGGGTTTTGAAAGGCTGCGAGTGGACACTGCCTGAAAAAAGCTCAAGCGCTTGGAAGGCCTTGCACCAATTTGTGCATAAAGTCTTCGTAAAAGATCTTTATTTCATGCGTTTGCGGCTGCTTCCCAGAAGGAGGTCGTGGTCCAAAGGTGGTGCAAACTGAACGCGATGCATCGTTCCCCCATTCATGGACCACATGGTTCTTCAACTGGCATACTTCCTAGGCCATGGGCACTTTTTTACCCATGTCCTCTATTGAATTGACCATGTCTTCACTGCGCACCATAGACTTTTCCGCGGTTGTCCTTGCGCTGACGGAAGCCGTCCCAGGCTTGTCCGCTGTCTACGCATTCGGAAGCCAGGTCAGTGGTGAGGCTGGGCCTGAAAGTGATCTGGATGTTGCTTTGACGTCTGATGAGTCACTGGGGGCAGAGGCCCTTTGGGATCTCAGCAGTCGTTTGGCTGGCATTGTGGGCTGTCATGTTGACTTGCTGGATCTGCGCTCTGCCTCGACGGTCATGCAGTACCGAATCGTGACAACAGGCAAGCGACTGTGGGCCAGAGATGAACAGGCAGCTCTCTACGAATCCTTTATCCTGAGCCAGAAGACCGCCTTAGATGAAGCGCGAGCAGGCTTGCTAGATGACATTCAGAAGACGGGGACCGTGTATGGTCGATGATGTATTGATTAACAAGGCGGCGACCATAGAGCGCTGCGTCATGCGGGCGCGGGAAGAGTACGACAAGTCGCCTGCGACATTTGCATCTGATCACACCCGTCAAGACGCAGCCATCTTGAATGTGCAACGAGCTTGCGAAGCTGCGTTGGACATGGGGCAGCACTTGATTCGACGAGAGCGTTTGGGCATTCCTCAAAGCTCGCGTGACGTGTTCTCCTTGCTAGCCCAAGCAGGTTGGATTGAAGCGACGCTCGCAGAGCGTTTGCAGAAGATGGTCGGCTTCAGAAATATTGCCGTTCACGACTACCAGGCGCTGCAGCTGCCAATTGTGGAAGCCGTTATCACCAAGCATCTGGGAGACTTCACGGCCTATAGCAAAGCGCTTTTGCTGAAAGATGCAAACTGAAGTGAAGTGCGTTGAAATTTATCGCTAAGAATGGGCTGCAAAGCTTTTTTTTCAGGGGCCTTTGATGCCGCAGCGAACGATGTTCCCCGGTCTTCTGGACTTCTCGGCTCCCTGCTTATGTGGACTTTCACGCTGTGTCTTGTACCTGCGTTACTCGTGCCCATGTGCCGGATGTACCCGCCTGGAACTGGGTCCTTCATTGCCTCTCTTGTATCTGTGGCCTAAGCATTTTTTCTAGCCCCGATCAAACAACACCAGCTTTTAGAATGGCCGAACTGCCAAAGCCTAAGACTGTAGGTTGGGCGGATGCGGGATCATGTGGTCGAAAGCATGTCAAGGCTGCGTCGTCTGAAAATGCTTTAGTGCCCAGAGTCTGAGTGTACTGATGTGAGCCCATTAGACCCCGCTCAGCACCGATCAATCACTAAAAATTACACAACGTGAACAAGCAACAACTCGCAGCCAAGATCTGGCAATCCGCCAACCAGATGCGCTCCAAGATCGAGGCCAACGAATACAAAGACTATATCCTCGGCTTCATATTCTACAAATACCTCTCTGACAAGCTGGTGCGCTTCATGAAGGACGAGGGGGCCAGCTCAGAAGACATCCAGGCCCTCTCGGAAGAAGACGAGGAGACGACGGAATACGTCCAAGAAAGCATTGGCTACTTCATCGCCTACCAGCATCTGTTCTCGACCTGGATTGATGCCCAGGGTGATTTCGACGTTTCGAATGTGCGTGATGCCCTGTCGGCATTCAGTCGCTTGATCCACCCGAATCACAAGCGTCTGTTTGACGGCATCTTCAAGACCCTGGAAACCGGACTGAGCAAATTGGGCGACACGGCGGGCAAGCAGACTAAGGCGATCAGCGATCTTCTCCAGCTCATCAAAGACATCCCCATGGATGGCAAGCAGGGCTATGACGTGCTCGGCTTCATCTACGAGTACCTCATCAGCATGTTTGCGGCTAATGCAGGTAAAAAGGCCGGTGAGTTCTACACGCCGCACGAAGTGTCGGTTCTCATGTCTGAAGTTATTGCACACCATCTGAAGGACCGTGAGACCATCCAGATCTACGACCCCACCAGTGGGTCTGGTTCACTGCTGCTCAACATTGGTGAGTCGATTGCCAAGCAGATGGGCGACAAGGGCAATATCAAGTACTACGCCCAGGAGCTCAAAGAGAATACCTACAACCTCACGCGCATGAACCTCATCATGCGCGGCATTTTGCCCAGCAACATTGTTACCCGCAATGCCGACACTCTGGAAGATGACTGGCCTTACTTTGATGAACAAGACCCCATCAACAGCTACAACCCGTTGTACCTGGATGCGGTGGTCTCAAACCCCCCATATTCGCAAAAATGGGACCCACAGCATAAGGAAAGCGATCCCCGCTATGCCCGTTTTGGCTTGGCACCTAAGTGTCAGGTCCCGGATGATTGCGCACGTTCTTGACGAATAAATCAGGCACTTTCATCTTCCAGTTTTTGAGCGCTTGCACTGGGGCTTCATGCCCCAATGCCTTTTGTGGCAAGTGGTGGTTGTATAGCCAGACAAACCTGTGCAGCGTCTTGTCCAAGTCCTCGGCGCTGTTGAAGTGATGTGAGCGCAGCACCTGGCTGAGCCGACCGTTGAAGCGCTCGACCATTCCATTGGTTTGTGGCGTCTTGGGCTTGGTCAAGCGGTGTTCTATGCCAAGTGCTTGGCACAGCTGATCGAACTCGTGCTCGCCTGTGGCTTGTCGGCTACGACTTCCAAACAGCCTGTCCGTGAACTCTTTTCCATTGTCTGTGAGGATGGTGCGGATCTTGAACGCAGCTGCCTTGCGTACTGCGTCCAGGAAGGATTTGGCTGACGCTGCTGTTTTGTGCTGTTTGATGGCAATAAACACCCAGCGCGTGGCTCTGTCGATGGCCACGAACACATAGCGGCGCTTGTCCTCATCCTGCATCTGGGGCAGGTACTTCACATCCACATGGACGTAGCCCGGCTCATAGGCTTTGAAGGGTTTGCTCTCGCTGTCTGGCTTGGGTGGTGCAGGTAATCTGGAATGACCTCGCCTGCGAAGCAATCGGTCCAGTGCAGAACGGCTCATCGCAGGCTCAATGAACTCCCGCACTACCGCCAGCAAGTCATCGAGCGGCAGCAGCAGTTGGTTGCGCAGATAGACCACCAATTCTTCCTGTGCCGCATTGAGCGTGGTCTGCAATCGGTGCGGCGTATGACTGGCATCCTGCACCGTAGTGCGATGACGCCACTTGCGCACTGTGTCCAAGCCAATGCCGTATTGCTGGGCCAACTCCCGATCAGTACCACTGGCTTGCTGCAATGCCAAGCGGGTGGCGGGCGTAGTAGTGGCGTTCTTGTGCAGAGCAATCAACATAGCAGCTCCTTGGCAGAGGATTGCCATGTTGCCAGAACCGCTTGGAGTACCTCTCGACCATGGAGCAAAGGGCGCTTGTTTTTAAGCAGCCAATCATCCGGGACCTGACACCTAAGTCCAAGGCCGATTACGCTTTTTTGCTCCACGACCTATATCACTTGAAGCCAGGCGGCATCATGGCCATTGTCTTGCCTCATGGCGTGCTGTTCCGTGGCGGTGAAGAAGGCGCTATTCGCAAAGCCCTGATTGAAAACGACCATATCGAAACCATCATCGGCCTGCCATCCAACATCTTCTTTGGCACAGGTATCCCCACGGTGATTCTGGTGCTGCGGCAAAAGCGCGAAAGCAGCGATGTGCTGTTTATCGATGCCTCCAAGGGCTTTGCCAAAGAGGGAAAAAACAACAGGCTGCGCGCTTGTGACATCAAGAAGATCTCCGATGTGGTGGTCGCTCGCGCCAGCGTGCCGGGCTTTAGCCGCCTTGTGCCCAAGACCGAACTGCAAAGCGAGGCCAACGAGTACAACCTCAATATCCCGCGCTATGTGGACTCCTCGGAACCCGCTGAAAGCTGGGACTTGTATGCCTCCATGTTTGGCGGTATTCCGCTGAGCGAGCTGGATGCGCTGGTTCATGTGTGGCAAGCCTTTCCCAACTTGCGTGCGGCCTTGTTCACACTGGATGGCACGCCTTACGCGCAGCCCAAGGTGGCTGATTTGGCCCATAGCACGCGCCAGCACACCGAGGTGAGACAGTTCAATCAGGCCTTTGCTAGTGCCTTTGATGGCTTCAGCTCCTGGCTGCAAGAAGCGCTTGTCGGCAATATGCTCACTCTGCAGGTGCCCAGGCAAGAGGCGCTGATCTGTGAGGAGTTGTTCAGCCGCTTGACCAAAGTCGGCACGGTGCCACTGATCGACAAGTACCAGGCCTACCAAGTACTCGATGACCACTGGCAGCCCATCGCCGTTGATCTGGAAATTTTCCAGACTGAAGGTATGGATGCCGCTCGCACCGTAGACCCCCACTACATCACCAAGAAAAAAGACGGCAAAGACGTTGAGGTGCAAGACGGCTACAAAGGCCGCGTACTGCCCTTTGAGCTGGTACAGCAGACGCACCACAAGAGCGAGCTGGACGCCCTGTGCGCAAAGGAATCTAGCTTGGTCGACGTGAGTGCGAAGCTGGATGAGCTGCTGGAAAGCTTTAGCGAAGAAGACAAAGCCAAGGACACCTTCAATGATGCTGGCGATAAATTCGCTGCTGTACCTGCTGCCAAAGAGGCTAAGCAATTGCTGGCTGAGGCCAAAACAGCAGGTGCTTTTGATCCCGAATCTTACGAAGCCAAAATCATTCAGGCGGCTGAGCTGTTAGCCAAAGAGAAGACATTGAAAGCCGCCATTAAAAAAGATGCGGCAGCTTTGCACCTCAAGACCAAAGCCACGATTGAAGGGCTGAGCGACGAGCAGGTGAATGTGCTGTTGGAGCTAAAGTGGATTGCGCCGTTGGTGGATGAGTTGCACCGCCTGCCTGGTTTGGTGGTGGATAGCCTGATCAGCAAGCTCGAAGCGCTGGTGGACAAATACCGCATCACTTGCGCAGACAACGCCCGAAACATTCGGCAGGCCGAGAGCGCTTTGGCGGGCATGCTCGATGAGTTGGGCGGCAACGAGTTCGACCTCAAGGGTCTTGCAGAGCTAAAAACTCTGCTAGTGGGGGAGTGAGATGACGGGGCAGACTGGGCGTAAAGCGCCACTAATTCGCTTCAAAGAATTCGAAGCTGAGTGGGCGGACGAGAAGATCGGTGATGTCGTCGCTGAGAAGCGACGTCCCATCGTTCTTGAGGACCAGCAGCGGTATGAACTCATCACCGTCAAACGACGCAATGAGGGCATCGTCTCACGCGGTCATTTGTTGGGGCGCGAGATTTTGGTGAAGAATTACGCGCAACTTCATGCGGGTGATTTCGTTATTTCTAAGCGACAGGTGGTACATGGCGCAACCGGCATCACCCCTCCATCACTGGATGGCGCCATCGTTTCGAATGAATATTTGACAGCTGTTGACAGCGACAAGCTCTTGACAGAATTCTTTACCATCCTCGCCGGCCTTCCAGCCATGCGTCAGAAATTTTTTCTGAGCTCCTATGGTGTGGACATTGAAAAGCTGTTCTTTGATGTAGAAGACTGGAAGAAGAGAGCGGTCAAGATTCCTGGCGTCGCTGAACAGGCGCGTATCGCTGCCTTATTGCGGGAGTTGGATCAGCTCATCTCGCTGCACCAGCGCAAGCATAACCAGCTAGCGGTGCTGAAAAAGACGATGCTTCAAAAGATGTTTCCGCAACCAGGGGCCACCACTCCGGAAATTCGGTTCAATGGTTTTTCAGATGAGTGGGAAGAGAAAAGTTTGGGCGGTACTGGAATCTTCAATCCCAAAGAGGCTCTTCCTGATGTCTTCGAATATGTCGATCTCGAATCAGTCGTTGGTACGGAAATAGTTGGGCATAGAACTGAAAGACGGGAAACCGCTCCCTCTCGTGCCCAACGCCTAGCTCACCAAGGTGACTTGTTCTTTCAAACGGTAAGACCTTATCAAAAAAACAATCATCTTTTCACTCTTGCTGCCAAGAACTACGTATTTTCATCAGGTTATGCGCAGATTCGCCCATACAACGACGGTAGCTTCCTTTTGGGCTTGATGCAGCGCGATCAGTTTGTGAAAGTGGTGTTGGACCATTGCACTGGAACAAGTTATCCCGCCATAAATGCCAATGTTCTATCCGAAATATCCGTAATGGTTCCTTCTCCTGAAGAACAGAGAAAAATCGGCACTTATTTCCGCACCCAGGATGAGCTGATCGCCAAACACGCCACCCAGATCAAAAAGCTCCAGCAAATCAAATCCGCTTGCCTGGAAAAAATGTTTGTCTGATCGTTAGCTCATCACAATGACAATATTTGCTAAAGAATCTGAGTTTGAAGCGGCCGTCATTCACGAGTTGCGTCTGCGGGGCTGGGGGGAGCAGGAGGTCATCCAATGCCCGAGCGAGGCAGACCTGCTGGACAACTGGAAGCAAATTCTCTTTGAGAACAACCGCAGCAAGGACCGGCTCAACGAGGTGCCACTGACCGATACCGAGATGCAGCAGGTGATGGAGCAGATCAAAGCACTACGCACGCCGCTCAAGCTCAATGGCTTCATCAATGGCAAGACAGTGTCTATCACCCGCGATAACCCTGAAGACACATTGCACCTTGGCAAAGAGGTCAGTCTGAAGATCTACGACCGGCAGGAGATTGCCGCCGGGCAAAGCCGCTACCAGATTGCACAGCAGCCGCGCTATGCCCGTGGCTCAGAGCTGCTCAATGACCGGCGCGGCGACCTGCTCCTGCTGATCAATGGCATGCCGCTCATCCACATCGAGTTGAAAAAGAGTGGTGTGCCTGTCATCCAGGCCTATAACCAGATTAAGAAGTACGCGAGCGAAGGCATTTTTAGCGGCTTGTTCTCGCTGGTACAAATCCACGTAGCGATGGAGCCCGAAGAAGCGCTGTACTTTGCCAGGCCAGAATCCGCAGACGCTTTCAATAAGGACTATGCCTTTCACTGGGCCGACTTTAACAACGAGCCGATCAACGATTGGAAGGCTTTCACCTCCAGCCTGCTTTCCATCCCCATGGCGCACCAGCTGATTGGTTTTTATACCGTGGCCGATGAGGCGGACGGTGTGCTGAAGGTGATGCGCAGCTATCAGTATTTCGCCGCGCGGGCTATCTCAGACAAGGTGGCCAAGACTGACTGGAAGAACCCGAATCGGTTAGGTGGCTACATCTGGCATACAACGGGCTCGGGCAAGACGATGACGAGCTTCAAGTCGGCGCAGCTTATTGCTAACTCCAAGGATGCCGATAAGGTTGTGTTCTTGCTGGACCGCATTGAACTGGGTACACAGACCTTGAAGGCCTACAGGGACTTCGCCGGTGACGGCACCCAGGTACAGGCCACCGAGCACTCGGGCGTGTTGGTAAAAAAGCTCAAGAGCACAGACCCAGCCGATACCTTGATCGTCTCGTCTATTCAGAAGATGAGCCTGATCACAGATGATGCAGAGGGGCTCAAAGGTCACGACTTGGACGCCATGCGTGCCAAGCGCATTGTCTTTATTGTTGACGAGTGCCACCGCTCCACCTTTGGCGACATGCTCATCGACATCAAGGCGAGTTTTCAGGGGGCAGTCTTCTTCGGTTTCAGTGGCACTCCCATCCACAAAGAAAACATTCGCAAGGACAACACCACCACCGATGTGTTTGGTGATGAGTTGCACCGCTACAGCATTGCCGACGGTATCCGCGACAAGAATGTGCTTGGCTTTGACCCCTATCAGGTGCTGACTTACCGCGACCGTGACCTGCGCCAAGCTGTTGCACTGGAAAAATCCAAGGCAGCGACGGTGACTGAGGCGATGGCGAGTGCTGCGAAGAAAAAAGTCTTCAACCGCTACATGAACGATATGCCCATGGCCGGGCAGTGGGACTCTGCTGGTGTGTATCAAAAAGGTATTGAGGACTACCTGCCTAATACCCAGTATGACCTCGATGTACACCGTAACGCCGTGGTGCAGGACATCGCTGATAGCTGGGAGGTGCTGAGCCAGGGTGGAAAGTTTCACGCGATTTTTGCCACCAGTAGCATCCCAGAGGCCATTGCCTACTATCGCCTGATGAAGGTGAAATGCCCAGACTTAAAGATCACAGCGTTGTTTGACCCGCACATCAATGATGATGACGGTGGATGCGATCCTGTCCTTAAAACACAAGGCCTGGTTGAGATCATCGAAGACTACAACGCAGCCTACGGTCAAAAGTTCGACCTGGGAACGCACGCAGCCTTCAAAAAGGATCTGGCCGCTCGTCTTGCCCACAAGGCCCCTTACATTCGGATTGAGGCTGGGCAGGGTAAGCGACTAGATCTGCTGATCGTGGTGAACCAGATGTTGACTGGCTTTGACTCGAAATGGGTGAATACTCTATATGTCGATAAGTTGCTGGAATACGAGAACATCATTCAGGCTTTTTCGCGCACCAACCGCTTGTTTGGGCCAGACAAGCCATTTGGCACTATTCGCTACTACCGCAAGCCACACACTATGAAACGGAATGTGGAGGCTGCGGTGAAGCTCTATTCCGGTGACAAACCGATTGGCCTCTTTGCAGACCAGTTGCCACGGAACTTGGAGCGGATGAACTCCAGCTTTGCCGAGATCAGCGCTATCTTCAGTGCGGCAGGCGTCACGGATTTTGGGAAGCTACCAGATGACTTGGCTGCGCGTGCGGCCTTCGCCAAGGAGTTCAACCAGTTCAGTGCTGTTTTGGAAGCCGCACGGATTCAGGGGTTCACTTGGGATCAAACGGTTTATGAGTTTGACGGTGAGCTCAAACTGGCCATTCAGCTTGCCATCAGCCATCAGCAATACTTGGCACTATTGCAGCGCTACAAGGAACTGAGCGCTGGGAGCGGCGGCGGCGGAGGTGATAGCCTCCCGTTTGAGATCGATACTCATATTACAGAGATTGATACAGGAAAGATCGATGCCGACTACATGAACTCGCGCTTTGCGAAGTACCTGAAGGTCTTACAGAGTGACGATGGACCTGCGAAGGAGGCCACCTTGGCGGAGTTGCACCGCTCTTTCACATCGCTATCGCAGGAAGACCAAAAGTTTGCAGAGATTTTTCTGCATGACATGCAACGCGGCGATGTGCAGATCGACCCGGCGAGAACCTTTCGTGACTACCTCGTTGACTACAAGGCGCGGGCTAAGAATAGAGAGTTTGAAGCTGTTGTTTCGGCATTGGGGGTTGACCCCGCCAAGCTCGCAGCACTGATGGACGCGCATGTCACTGATGCAACCCTGAATGAGTACGGCCGGTTTGACGATTTGCGCAAAACTGTCGATGCACCAAAGGCGAAGGCATACTTTGAGCGTATTGAGGGCAAGCCCCTTCCCATGCTAAAGATCAATATGAAAGTGTCAAAGCTGCTGAGCGATTTTGTGATTCGAGGTGTTCTGTCTTTGACCGATGATGGAGTCGACGCACTATGCCTGGAAGGTACGGATCAAGCCTGAACCTCTACACTGTCTGGTTTGTTCGAGTAAAAAGCAATCAAGCTGTTTGCAGAGAAAAAAACAAAGCCATGAGATAGGTTGCCCAGCGCACAAGGCGCCAGGCTGGGTGGGTCATTGCTGACGGAAAATCATCCTGCGCTCAGTGCTCGCCAGCCGTTTTCAGTCTTGCGCATGGTGATCTTGCCCTTCATTTGAAGCTGCTGCTCTTGTAGCCAGTACAGTACATCCTGTGCCTTGGCAGCTTCGTTGCGGATCTGAAGCAGCGCAGGATAGAACAGCTTCGCTGAGCCTCCATTCGGGCATCCTGCAACGTACATGGACCAGACGCTTTCCGTCACCTGGTTGTAGATGGTGTTCTTGGGCTGGCTGTGCTCTTGCCTTTGCCGGCTTTCCTGCCCCATCGCATCGAGCGCCTGCATCTTCTGACGTAGGGTGTCCGGCAGCGGATGCTCGTTTTCCCACTGGACCAGTGTTTTCCGATAAGCGTCCTCTTCCAGGAAGCCCATTCCCGGCGGATTGTTGAAGTTGAAGTCCTCTCGGCGGGGTGCGCTGCTGTTGTGTTCCTTGCGTAACGCCAGGATCTCATCCTTGAGCGTTGCAATTTGCTGTTGATCGGCCTTTCCGGCATCCTCCCAGGCTTTCACCCGGTCATGCTCCTCCTGGTAGGTCTGGCGCATGCGCTTCAAGGTATCGGGGTCCTTGAGCTCGATGTCGTAGGTGAACTCGACACGGTAGTGGCCATCTTCTTTATAGCCGTTGGTCTTCTTGACATGCGTCACCTTGACGTTTTCGCAGGCGGCGAACTGGGGCTCCAGGAATTTTTCGACATCACTGTCACTGGGGGCAGAGCTGCAGCCAGCCAGGGCCAGGACGGTGCAAAGAAGGAGTTGCTTTTTCATCGAGAGAGGTCTCCGGTCAATGTGAAGTGGGGCAGGGCTAGGCAGGGCAGTACCAAGCCTGCTGGGCTCTGTGAGCTGTGAGCCAGGATGGTTGGGCAGCGGGGCCAATGGCTGCGCCCATGGGATTCGGATCTACAAAGCAAGAAGCGATGCGCTCCAATGGAACGCATCGCTTGATGAGGCCGCTGGGCGGCAGAGGCAGGTTGATTGGGCAACGTTTATTGCGAAATGCCCATGGTCACGTAGTTGGCCTTGCCGTCGATGGCCGGTGTGGTCAGTCCCTTCTGGGTTGAGACACCGACATAGGCATAGGTCGTCTTGCCGTTCAAGGTGATCTTGTAGACCTTGGCATGCGTGATGGAGTTTTCTGCAACGTCCTCCATACCCTCGCCGGACAAGGCCTTGGAGAAGCCGAAGTTGGGGGCGTCGGGAACGCCACCGTTTTCGGTGAACACCACGGAGTCGTCGGCCCGGAATTCCAGCGTGCCGGTGGAGTTGCAGTCTTCGTATTCATTGAACACCTTGCCGTGCAGCTCGGTGGTATTGGTGACGGGCACCCAGTCCTCGGACAGATAGGCGTACTGGCTGTGCTGGCTGGAGCTAAAGGCGCCAGCGCCTGGCGTGCAGTACTGCGCGATGCGATTTCCCAGCAGACTGGTCACTGCCACAAAGGGCAGACCCACCTGGGTCACATTGCCGTCCATGTCCAAGGAGGCCTTCGATGTCAGCAGGCCGCGCTGGGGATCAGGCATCGACAGAACGAAATCGCCGGCCTTGGTCTTGGCGGCACCCGCACGGAACATGGTCATGTTGGGCGTCGTGAAAGCCGTACCGGCAAAGGCTGCTTGGGTCAGAGCCTCGCCTGCCGACACGCTGCCAGCCGCTTCCGACTGCGTCAGACCTGCAGACGTCAGGGCCGCGCCATAGCTCTCCAGCAAATCATCGCCCGCATCACCCTTTTGCGCTTGGAATTGGCTGGTCAGCGGATCAAAGCCAGCCGGCAAGGACGGCTTGCCCGGCAGGCTGGACAGAACCGCCTTGAGCTTGTCCTGGGCGGTTGCCAGGGCGTTGGCATGGATCGCACCGCTCAAACTCCCATTGGTGGCCGAGTCGAACCAGGCATCGGGCTTTTGGCCGCTCACGATGCCGACCATCAAATCGGTCAGCGGCGTGATATTGGCCATGCCGGATGCAGCCACCATGGAATGCAAAGGCGTGGTCAGGACTTGGCCGTTGGCCTGGCCGCCGGCAACACGGATCACGCAAGGAAAGTCACCGCCCTTGAGCGAGGCCGACCAGGAGCCATCCGTGCCAGTCGTGGCGGAGGCAGATGCACCGGAAGCGCACTTCAGCGTCACGGCACCGCCCGTAATGGGCGAGCCCACGGCCGCCACGCCGCTGGCCGAGGCCGAGTTGGATGCTGGCGCTTCGCTGCTGCCTCCACCGCCGCCGCAGGCGGTCAGCACTGCGGCCGTGACAACGCTCAGGGCCAACTGAGCCATACCTTGGTTCGAAATCTTCTTCATGGTTTCCCTCTTCTTTATGGATGTGTCTTGAATGTGAAAGCCCGCTGGAGGCGGGCCATGGGGCGGAGTAAGGACGGATAGACGGGTTGGGTGGATCTCCATTCAAAAACGGCGTGGGCACCAGGCTTCGTAACCCGTCGCTCGCTTTGGCCGAGGGCGCAGAGACTGGTGAATGGGAAAGTAAGGAGAGAGGGATGGATGCCAACCCTTCCTTGTTGAAGTTGAAGCTTTGATGGGCTTCTTATTTTTGTTCTGATGATTATATTCATCAAAATTTGACGTTTATATAGCGTCGTTAATTGGTCTGCAAATGGGCATCCTGCCCGCCAATGACCACCAAGCGCTCCGCCACTTCTTCGGCTTCCTCGGCTGCGCCTATTTCCATTGCTTTGGGACGGCGAGTGAAGCAATGTCGGCATGCAGCCGACAAGTCCCAGGAAACCTTGGCCTTTGAGGCGCAGGTTGACAGGACATACATCTCCGCGATTGAGCGGGGTGTTGCCAATCCGTCTATCGAAACCTTGGCCAGCATCTGTCATGTGCTGGGTGTGACGTTGGCTGAGCTGTTTGAGCCGCTGAGTGATGTCTCGCTGGCTCCGACCGGCGATCGTCGGGCCAATGCGGCACAGCCACCAGAGATCAAGCGCAGCCGCCTACGCTAATGGTGCTTGCGAGTTGGCCGGCTTGGAAGTGACAGCAAACTAGCTGGTGATAGAGGCAGAGGGTGCTTCAGGGAAGAATTCCTCGGTAATGACCTCCGCTTCCTCGGGCGAATCCTCAAAGCTGCCGTTCGCATAGCCCTGTCTTGCAGCCTCATCCAAAGCCTGCTGATCAAACCCCGCCGCCTGGCGTTGTGCCGATACCTCCTTGGCCTGCACAATGGCCTCGTTCAGCGTCAATCCACTGCGCACCACCAGATCCGCGTAGTAGATCGCCGAGCGATGTGACTGCGTCGTGGACTTGCCCCGCAGCTTGAGCTCCAGCGGCATACCGGCCAGATTCCCGCCTGACACGGCAGCGAAGTACTGCAATCGAGCCGTAAGTGTGCGGATGCTGTTGAAGCCCGTGGTCCGGAACACAAAGCTGCCCAGCTCGTCACTGTCGCCAATGACCAGATTCAGCCGCCCATAGGGCTTGCAGCCATCCTGACCGAAGGCGCAGGCATCGGGCCCGGGGCAGGGAAGGGAGGCCAGCCCCTGGCTGGTGACCCGCTTGCAGCTCTCGCCATCGCCGACGCACACAGGCCGGGCCGTGCTGCGGTCGAACAGGGTGTAGTGGGCGCGCAGATTCAGATCGGGATCATTGAACAGCACCCGCACCGGGATGCTGCGCAGCTTTCGCCGGGTGGGAGTGGTTGCCGTGGCATTGCTCGTAGTCGCTGCAGGCTGAGTCTGGGGATCGGTTGCCTGCTGAGCATCGGCGGCCACGCCCATTTTTTCCTTGAGCGAACGCTTGCCGGAGCGTTGCGAGGGCTGGGTCGGGATGACGGGCTGCAGGCAGCTGTCACTTTCTTCACTATCCTCAGACAAGGGAGGCTTCGTGCCTTCCTTTATGCCGCCGTGCGTTTTGTCGGCTGTCAGGCGCAGTGTTTCATCGAGCGGATGCAAGATCCACTGTCCACGAGACTGCACCTGGGTGGTGATGGTGAATTCGTCATCCTTCTCGGGCAGCCGCTTGCCATTACGCTCCACTACCTTGCCGATGGCGATGCGGCCGATCACCGGGGGCGTGATCATCAAACCTTTGATCAAGGAATGCTCCAATAAAAAGTCCTCCAGGGCTGGGCCCGGGAGGACGGGGAAGGGATAGGTAAAAGGAAGTGGTAAAGAAAGGAGAGGAGGGAGATCCCTGGGCGGACCGCGATGTCACAAACCGCCCGTTTTTTGCTGCTAGATTGGGTGCGTTGGAAACTCATCAAATCGAGATGCAGCCCAGGATCAACTTCATTGAGAGGGGGCGCCTGTTCAGGCGCGAGCTCAAGCGACGCCGAGTCCGGTTCTTGCCGATGCAGGTCTGGCGCCGGATCTTTGAAGAGGCCGGCGTTTAACCTCCACCCAGGGAGTGAGAACCTTTCCCAGAGGCTCAAGCCTCGGCTTCCGGCTCATAGACACAAAACCGCCGTGACCCGGCCCGTGGACTCAGATAGCGCTGGGCCAGCGTGGGGTGCTCCTGCACGAACTGGCTGCTGTTGAAGGCCTGCCCGTCCTTGCTGCGCTTCCAGGTGACGGAGCCGCCGCAGGCGAACAAGGCCTTGCTGGCTTCGCCCATGTGCATCTGAATGCGCTGGCGCAAACGGGCCTCCCGCTTTTGCGCAGTGTCCAGATCGCAGCGAGCCTGCAGCAACTCTTCAAAGGTAGTGTTGAGCTCCTCGTCCTCGCTCAGATCCACCTGCTCGCCGCTGTCACCGGGATACAGGCAGCGCAAGGCCTGCTCGGCACTGTCCGAGCCGTCGCCGGCCGGTGCTGTACCGCTTTGGACCAGATCCCAGAATTCCTTCTCCAGCACAATCAGTTGTGCAATTAGCGCTTCATCCCGCTCGATGCGGAAGATGCGCAATTCCTGCCCGCCCACCAGCACCACCACATCGGCCGCACGCTGGCCCGTTACGGCCAGCTGGTGCATCACCTGGAGCTGCACATACTCGGGCACGCCATCGCGCCACAGGCGAGCCCCATGGATGCCGGCGGTCTTGCATTCCAGCAACTGCACATCGGGAGCTCCGATCACTTCTCGGTCCACATTGGCCAGCATCCAAGGGTAGTCGGGATGCTGCAGCACCGCATTCACGCGCCGGACCTTGCGGCCCGTGCGCTTGGTGTAGTGGGCCGCCACGATGGGCTCCAGCAAAGTCCCCCAGAACATGGGGCTGGTGTCGTCCGTGGGATCGACAGCGGGCAAGAGATCGCCCTTGCCGGTCTTTTGCATCCACAGCTCCAGCTGCGACTGATAAGGGTTGAGGCCGATGGCCGCTGCCGCATCCGAGCTGCCGATGCCGGTGCGGCGCACCTCCAGCCAGTCCTCGCGCTCCAAGTCCTTGGTGGACACCAGGCGCAGGGCGGCACCCTTGCGGGGAGTGCGGGATGGAGCAGAGGTAGAGCGAACTGCAGGAGCAGCAGGCCCCGAAGGGCTCATCAAATGCAAAGACATACAGAACTCCTTGGCCCGCAAAAATTGCGGGCATAAAAAAGCCGCCTCAAAAGGCGGCTTGTGGTGGTGAGAAGAGAGGTGGAAAAAGGGATGGAAAGAAAAAAGGGGTGCCGTCCAAGGACGGACAAGAAAGCCAGCGATCAAGCACGATCAGGCCACCAGTTGCAGCGCATGGTCCAAAGCCCGCTGCTTGATCACGGCGCCCTGGCCGAACCAGGCACTGTCCAGGCGGTTGTCCTGGCTACGAGCTTGCTTCTCATGGTCCACAAACTCCGTGACAGCGCACAGCAGGCCCCAGGCCGTATCCTTGGCCGCCTGCATCTCAGCCCCCCGGCCGTGGCCCTCATAGAGCATCTGCACCTTCTTGAGGGCCCGTTCATTGGTCAGGCCTACCGTGGGATCGGAATGCTGGTCCGTGTTGCAGATCACCTTGAGGAAATAATTCATCGCCTCATGGGTCTTGATCTTGCGCTCGGCCAGGGTCTTCATGCGGTACATGAAGCTGTCCCACTGGCCCACGGCCACGCCCAGCTGGCGTTTGACCGCCTGGGCATCGAAAGCCGTGCTGTGCGGCACCTTGACCGCTCCGACGCCATCGCGCAGCGCAATGGTCAGCGTGTTATTGCACACCACCCGCACCGTCGTCGGCATCGCCACCGTGGCCAGCGTCCCATCGCAGGAGGTGGCCAGTAGCAAATAGCCGTTGACCACATCCTTGCCCTTGAGGGCTGCCGACTTGCCCGTACGGGCCAGAGCCCAGAACTTGCGTCCGGCCTTGAGCACGCCGGCGGTTTCCAGTTCGTATCCGGCGACTTCGGTTAGATCCCGGTAGAACTCCAGCACCTCACGGGGCTGCACTACCTGGTAGCGGCTGCCCACCACCGACAGCGGTGCTTGCGTATCGCTGCGGTACAGCACCTTCTGCTCGGGAAACTCCTTGGGCTCGGCATACAGGCCCGACAGCCCAGAATGCCCCGAATTGCCATCGGTTGCGAGATAGCGCACAGGCGTCTCCTGGATACGCCAATCCATGCCGGCCGCTTGCGCCCAGACATCGATGCCTTGCTTAGCGGGCAGGGCATGGCCCAGTTCATGCCAAGGGGTCTGGCCGGCATAGGCCATGGTTTCTATGAGATGTGCCATGAGAAAACTCCTTCAGTAAGAGAAGCGAAAAGCCAAAAGGGGAGATGAGGGATAAAAGGGAAAATGGACTGAGCCGGGTGAATCGCTCAATCGGAATCGGCATAGCCGGAGGTCGATTCCTGGCGGGCAAATACATGCCTGCATTCCAGGCACTTGAAGTTGTCCAGCATGCGGGCATCAATCGTTTTGCCCACCGACGTGCCCACTTCGCAGCCAATGGCTGTGCCAGCCAGGCCGCCTAAAACCGCACCCGCAATTCCACCGAGGGTCGAACCCGCAGGGCCGGTCATCAGGCCCGAGGCAATCCCAATCTGCGCACCGCGCAGCGCGCCGACAAAGCCGCCTGTGGCACCGGCGGCGCAGCCGATGGCGCCTGCGGTCTTGCGTGCCCAGTTGCGGGAGACGACCCGTGGGCTATGGCACAGGGGGCAGGTGGGAGGGATAGAGGAAAAAGGCATCAAAGCTCCTTGGAAGAAAGACAAGAAGCCAGGTGCTGGAGCGCCTGTCGTGAGGGAGGCAGGCGCATCACCATGACCTGGTCGGCAGAACGGCGTCTGCTCAGGTCGGTGATATGTGGTTGAAAAAAAGTTGATTGAAAGAATCAGCTTTTTGGGAGAGCTCGAAGAGGCGTTTGTCTCGATATCACGCAGCTTGTGATGTGTCACAAGCCTGGCATCACATGCGGCTTCGCATGCCAAAAAGCGAAGCTTTCGCATGCGCCCGAAACACTCGATTTCTCCAATGTGGGGGAACTAAATGTTGGCGACCTTTCGCAGGTTCGCATGACGAGGTTGCAAGTGGGCGCGATGGTTGATTTTTATCGATATCGCGAATTAATTGAAAAGTCAAGATGGATGCTTGAGTCTGTTCTCGTAGCCAAGCAACCGGCTCGAAAGAAATTGGTCGTTCCGCTGCAATCCGGTTCTCTTCAACACGAACTGATTGCCATGAACCACACTCCTTACGCACCTCAATCCAAGAGCCTGATGGAGCGCAGCTTCCACCCTATACAAGCATCTCAGGCGAGCATGTCCTTGCTCGCTTACTCCCAAGCCTCCCGGACTGCAGAAGTCTCTCGTACGCCTTTCTGCGATGAGGAAGCGGTCCAGACCGTTGCGACAGTAGGCAGCGATGCCATGCGTTTGAACACTATCCTCCGCCTGCGTCAACTTCTGAAGGCGCTAGGGATTTCTCGCTCCACGGTGTATCTGCGCATCAATCCCAAATCCAAGTACTACGACCCCATGTTTCCGAAGCCCATTCGCCTTGGCGCAAAGGCGGTGGGATGGGTGCTGTCGGATGTGTATGACTACATCGAGCACTTGAAGAAGAAGCAACAAGCTTGCTGATTTAGGGGTACTAAATACCTGGAACCACTCACGTGTGAATTTACCCCTCCATGAAGGTTAATCCTTCGTGGAGTACGGAATATTTAACGCTGATGGATAAACGAAATTCAATCAATAAACTCGGTTTCTTAGTAACCAAGATATATAAGAGAAATATATCAAAGAGAAAGAGAAAATCCATTAAGTAGATTATTACCTATGAAGTCACACTACGTCATGCATAACTCCGTTGTGCATAAGAACATTCTGCTGGAATACGCGAAAGATGATGATGAAAATCATCTTCCTGGCTTTGAAGGTCCCGGAATGAGGCGTGCCCTTGATGAGTTGATTCAGCATCTCATCAAGCACAACTACAAGGACCCTTTTGGGAGTAATGATCACAAGCTGAAAAAATCAAAATATATACCGAAGTTTGCTGGTGCACTTATCACCTTGGTGGATGAGGTTGGCACACAGCTTCTGCAAGAAAAGGATGTAGGAGTTTGGAGCTGCCTTGATATTAATCCGATGGTTGCAGGAATCATCGAGACTACGTGCGCCTTTCTTTTGAATAAAGGCTCTCAGGATGGAGGTACTGAGAACTGTGTCTTGCTAGGAATGGGAATGCAGGAGTTTCTGACATTGAACGATTGCGAGTTGCAGTTGGCTCAATCTGCATTCAATGAGTTGGCACTTGCATTGCGCAAAATGCTTTTGAACAAAGGGATGCGTGATGCTGTAAAAAACTATCGCACAAACGCTACAAAGCGCTACGGCCAGGTGATGAAGGTCACCCGTAAAGCGTGGAAGAAATTTTCAAAGATCCTACTGATTCGTCTGGATTGGGGGCTACTCCATTCAATCCCTGACTTACGCGCAAGATTTAAAGATCAAGAAGATTTCGAGAATAAATTAATGGATGTGATCGAGCATCGCGATGCCATGCTTAAACTTCTCAAGAAACGCTATGGATCGGATCTGGCTTTTTACTTTTGGAAGATCGAGTTTGGTGCCCAACGTGGCCTGCATCTGCACTGGATGATTGGCTTGAATGGTTCCAAGCATCAGTATCGCATCAGGGCAGCTCGTGCCATAGCGGAGATGTGGAAAACTGTAATTGATAACGAGAAATCCTACATCTGGAACGTCAACGCCATCCAGTCTAAAGGTGAGCCCATATTGCGCGTGATTGATTATCACGATCCGCAGCTGTGGGAAATCGTAGGTGTCTATGCCGACTATCTGACCAAGGTGGATTACTTCCTCAAGTTGCGTATGCCGGGAAATATGCACAGCTTCGGAGGCAATCAGCTTCGCAATGAATCGTGCAAGAAACGTGGCCCCCAGAGAAGCAAAACGATGACAGAGGCAGATATCAAGCAGGTGCGCGGCCCTCAAGGTGGTCGCAAGGTGAAGGGAGAGAAGAAATGAGTGTTTTGAAAGAAGGTCAGCTGCTTTATCCGACGGAATCCTTGCCGCCGATGATGCGCGATTTCGTCTACTGCGTGATGCATGCGACCCAGGCCAACGATGCCTTGGTCGGCCCTGTGGCCGTGAGTGTGGCCTCGGCGGCAGTGCAAGGCGTGGCAGATGTCCTGACCCCGTTCGGCACTGACATGCCCACCAGTCTGTTCACCGGCGTCGTCGCTTTGTCTGGTGATCGCAAGTCCACGGTGCTGAAACTGGCCTGTCGTGGCATGGAGGAGTTCGAGCGGGGCATGGAGGGCTATCCTGATCCGGAGATGAGCTTTCGTGACTGGGGCGCGCACCCCTTTTTGCTGGAGGAGGCAACGGAAAAAGGCGTGGTCGATGTTTACGCCAAGGGGGCCAAGTCCTTGTTCTATGCCTTGGATGAAGGGAGCATATTGACCCGCAACCTGGTCGTGCCTTCACTGTGCAAACGTTACGATGGTGCAGACATTCGCGATCTCAACCGTACCCGTGGATTCACCTATGTGGCTGATACACGTGGTGCGCTTTGCATGCTGGTCCAGGACTTGACCTTCAGTCGCATGATGAAAGGTGACAAAGGCGCTTATTTGATCGAGTCGGGGCTTTTGCCGCGCATGCTTATGTCGTTTGCTTCAATGCCTTTGTCGGTTCCTCCACCGCCGTGCAGCATGAATCTCCATAGCCACGAATTTCATGAGCGCACCAAAGCGCTGATGCAGGACTACAAGGTGATCTTCATGCATGGCAAGCCCCGCAGCAAGATGCGGCTTGTCGCTGATGCTGAACAATTGTGGAAACAGGCTCTTGAGGAATGGGAAATGCTGCTGCAGGATGGGGTATGGAACAGCATTCGTCCGTTTGTACGCAGAGCCGGGGAGCAGGCACTGCGTTTGGCTGGTGTGTTGCAGTGGTTTACAGCCCCGCAGGAGATGATCGAACGTACGTCGATGGAGGCTGCGATTGACATCGTCCAATGGCATCTGGTGCAAGCCCGGGCGGGCTTCGGAAAGCTTCCTCAGGAGGCGTTGCAGCAAGAATTGGCACGGACGCTCTATGACTATCTGATGCGCCGTGCAGTCAAGTACAACGCCACTGCGACGCCTCGCAACACGTTAATCCGTAGTGCACCGCTGAGTCTGCGTAAAGCCGATCAACTTGACATGGCGCTTGACCAACTGGAGCTTGAAGGCAAGGTTGGTTTTTATCCGATGAACACGCGCAAGAATGTAGTTTTGACGGCCGCATCAATCGCAGCTATGAATCCAAAAAACACAACAATTGCCAATAATTTATCGGGTAAATTTTAATATTTGATATGTTTATAGCGCCCTACCACGGGGCGCTATTTTTTTTTGTTTGGCATATCAGAGTTGTATATTTTATCAATTAATACTCTGAAATCTTCATCCCTTTTTGACCAATCTTTAAATTTAGTATCGAGATTATCTGCTTGAAGTGTTAATCCATAGTTTTTATTATTTTGCTTAGCAGATTTTTGATATTCTCTTATTATCTGAATAAATTCTAGGTAGAAGCAATCATAGAGATTTTTAAAATTTTTGATTTTTCCATTTTTTAGGTTGCTTTTGTTGGTGTCTTTAAGTGGTGTATTTAAATTCAATTCAATTTGAGTAAATAACTTTTTGAATTCATTGATCAACTCTTGCCTTCCATTATTTCTTGCAGCGCCCGCTTTGGATGATCTTTGCCTTCTTATGTGCTCATCTATTGGGATGCCTTTTTTCTGAGCTGATAATTCGAGTAATTTTTTGGAAGTGATTAGGAGTCTTCTAAAAAGATATCCTGTAGAGTTTTTTAAGTCCTCAGAAATATTTTTATCATGAGGAATTTCGTTTTTTATAAATTTTGTGAAATATTCATCGCTGATTGTGATATTCATAGTCCATAAGCGCTCTATTTTTACGCATAAAAACAATAAGCTGAAGTAGGTTGATTTGAGTGATAAATGATGCTTGGTGGTAAGCAGATTTTTTTCATATGCAAAATTTGCTTTGTTTAATATGCATTTTGTCTTAAAAGGATTGGTATTTTCATTTGTTGTGCCCCACCATTTTTTGACCGTTGACTCCCGGGTTTCTTCCATATGGAGAAGAATTTCTGTGGATAATTTCCAAATAAAATAGTAATAAATAAATTTCTTAAAAACTGCTTCTTGATCCGAGATGGAATGTATTTCAATATATTTCTTTGCGAGGGATTTAAATGATATCGGTTTTTTGATATCGAAAACCGAAACGAAATTTGATGGCTCGTAGTTAGATTTACTGGAGTCAAAGTCATTAATAACTTCTATTGATCGATGTCTTATAGTTGCCAATTAATTAACCTAATTTTATTTAAATTTCTGAAATAGGTGTTTTTCATCCATCCAGTAATTGAGAGGAAATCGTCAGATGTTATATTTGCGATTTATGCTGATCCTGATTAGCTAGCTCAAGGTGGGGATGTGACCTAAAAATTGGACGGGTTATACAGCGATCTCGAGGATATGCTGGACTAGACGGGGCTCCTTGCTTCCTTCGAGATTTTGATCCGTCGCTCATTGTATCGACGGATGTATGCAGAGGTTCCCTAATAGATTCAACCGATCTGTCGCTTCGGAGAGCCTGGGTTCTATTCAGAGCGGCTAACACCACCGATCCATGAAGCGAGCACAGTTGATCGTAGCGGCCAGTTTCAGCAACGCTTCGTGGATATCCAGCCGCCTTTCAAAGCGGATGTGTAGCTTGCCAAAACCTGCAAACCAGCCATGTGTGCGCTCTACAACCCAGCGATGCTTGCCTAGCTTTTCGCTGCTCTCGACACCTCGCCTGGCAATCCGGCTGGCAATGCCTCGTCGTCTGAGATAGGCACGGCAGCGCTTGTAGTCGTAGCCTTTGTCCGCATGCAGCTTCTCCGGCCGCTTGCGTGCCCGCCCCGGCAAGCCCGTAATGGCAGGAATCGCATCCATCCACTTCTCGAACATCATGGAGTCATGCCTGTTGGCACCACTGACGAGGATCAACAGTGGGATGCCTCTAGCATCTACGACGAGGTGGCGCTTGGTGCCAAGCTTGCCTCTGTCCGTGGGGTTGGGGCCCGTTTCCTGGCCCCCCGGGGGCTTGGCACCGTGGAGCCAGCTATGCTTGCTCGGTTCCAATCAATCTGGTCATGCTCGCGCAGACGCACCAGCAAGGCTTGGTGCAAACGCTGCCAGACGCCATTGGTATTCCAGTCACGCAAGCACCGCCAGCAGGTCATACCACTGCCGTAACCCAAGGACTGAGGCAAGTCTTCCCATGGGATGCCGGTTTGCAGCACGAACAGAATGCCACTGAGCGCTGCTTCATCACTCACGGTGAAGCTTACGTGCGCCACCTTTGACGGAAGGCGTGAAGGCTGGGATCAGGGGCTACAACTGTCGCCACAGTTCTTTGCTAACGGGTTGTCTTGCCTGAGGGCCAGAAGCATAAATGCTTCTGGCTGATCTCAAAGGGAAGTGAGATTAGCGGCTCTCAGTCACAGTCTTCACCGGCTCGGATCACTCGGCTCTTGCGCCGGTATCCTTGATGACCTTGGACCAGCGTGCCGTGTCTTCCTGCATCAAGGCCTTGAGGGCCGTCGGGGTCGAGGGGGCTGGTTCTAGCCCTTGGGCTTCCAGCGTCGCCTTGACGGAAGGATCGCGCAGAGCCCGGCCCGCCGCTTCCTCGATCTTGGCCACTACGTCGGCGGGCGTGCCCGCCGGTGCGACCAGAGCTATCCAGACCTCGCTTCGAAAGCCCTTGAAGCCGGCGCTGGCGACAGTCGGGACGTTCGGAAGATAGAACAGGGGCTGCTCGCCCGTCACCGCGAGCGGCCGCAAGGCACCGGTCTTGATGTGGGGCAGCACCGAATTCGCGACGCCGAAGAGGACCTGGATCTGACCCCCGATGAGGTCGGTGACCACGGGCTGGGCGCCGCGGTACGGCACGTGCACCATGTCGATGCCGGCCAGGCTCTTGAAGAGCTCGCCCGTCAGATGGTGCGGGGTGCCGATGCCGGCGGAGCCATAGGACAGCTTGCCGGGCTGGGCCTTGGCCAGGGCGATCAGTTCCTGGGTGGATTTGGCGGCAACGCCTGGATTGACGACCAGTACGAACGGTACACGGCCCAGCTGGGTGACGGGGACGAATTCCTTGACCGGGTCGTAGCCTGCGCGCCCGTCTGGATAGAGGAACGGGTTGGTGACAAAATTGTTGGCGACGACAAGCAGGGTGTAGCCGTCGGGTACGGCCTTCGCCACGTGCTTGGTGCCTATGTTGCCGCCAGCACCGGGCCGGTTGTCCACGAGAACGGGCTGCTTCCAGTACTCGCTGAGCTTCTGGCCTACCGTGCGTGCCAGGGCGTCGTTGCTTCCCCCGGGGGGGAAGGGGACGACAAGCGTGATGGGTTTGCTCGGATAGCCGTTGGCGTGCGCGCCTAGTGCGATGCATGAGCCCAGGAGGGCAGTTGCCACCGCCTTGAACGCGCTGCTAGGCAGTTTAGTCTTCATCGGTTTGTCTCTTTTGGGTTTGTGAGGTGGGGGCTGCTCTATGCGGCGCCTCGGACCGTGTCTACCACCTGGCCCGGGAGTTCCACGCGGGTGCCACGCCATGCGACATGCCCGTCGGGCCGAACCAGGACCAGGGGGCGCTCGTATGCCGCCGCCACGTCGGCCTGAGCGATGAACTCGATCCGGAAGGGAACTCTCTTGGCGGCGAAGGCATTGGCAAGCGCGTGCGCATCCGCATCCAGCTTGCGGTCGAGGCACATGAGCACGAACCCATCGCCGAACAGGTCGAGCGTCGATCGGCCATCGCTTAGCCAGACATGCGGTGCGCGAGACCCGGGGCGTGTCGTCGGGATATACGTCGAGTATTCGTCCGGGGGCGGTGGTGTGCCATCAGGAACGCAGATCGGCGAGCCCTCGTAGCGATGGCCAATCTGCAGGCCTAGCGACTCCCATTCCACGCGTGTCGATTCGCGCAGGCGCTTGCCGAGGTCCTTGCGAACCTTCTCGCCCTCGGGGGTCGCGTCGCAGACGGCCGCCGGGCTGGGCGTGTCCCGCCATGCCCTGAAGTTCTGCGTGGAGAAGTCGATGTTGCGCTTCGCGATCGGCCGGCGTTCCAACTCGTAGCTGCGCAGCAGGGCAGGGCCGCCCCAGCCGTTGATGAGGCCCTCGAGCTTCCAGCCGATGTCCATCACCTCCTGCGCTCCGGTGTTCATGCCCATGCCACCGGTCGGCGACATGGTGTGGGCGGAGTCTCCCACGAGCACGACACGGCCCTGATAGTAGCGATCTGCGAGCATTTCGCTGCGCCGCCACGGGATGGCGGAGTCCACCTCGAACTCCACGTCGTCGCGGCCGATCGCGCGCCGAACCCAGGCTGCGGGATCGAAGTTCTTCAGATCCATCTTCTCTTCCGAGCCCAGCACCGTCAGGCGCCAGATCTCGTTCCCGTCGACGACGGTCAGATTGCCCCAGGTTCCCTCCGGGCCCACAAAGAGGTAGCGCTCGGCTGGGCCCAGCTTGTGCTTGTCGACCAGGCCCGGCGCGCGGATCAGGACGTTCACGGAGTAGCTGAGCAGTCTGCCTTCCATCTTAATGCCTACCTGTTCACGCACCTGGCTGGTGGCGCCATCACAGCCGAGTAGATACTGCGCGCGGATGGTGAAGGGCTCGCCTGTGTTCAGGTTGGTGACGACCGCCGTGACGCCTTGGTCGTCCTGCAGCAGCGAAACGAAGCGGTGCTTGAAGAGCAATTGGGTCTTTGGCTCGGAGCGTGCCGCGTCGGTGAGGATGGGCTGCAGCCACAACTGTGGGCAGCGCTGCTTCTTCTCGGGTGTCTCGGGCGGCGTTGGTGCGTCGCGCATGCTCGGATACTTTTCCTGGTCGAGCAGCAGGCCATTGAGCGACGTGCAAAAGAACATCGAGAGGTCATAGTCCTCCGGGAAGCCGCATTCGCGCACGCGCTGCGACAGCCCCCAGCGCCGGAACAACTCCATCGTGCGCACCGCGATGAGGCCGGTGCGCGGGTGTTCGATTGTCCCGTCGCCTTCGTCCACAAGGATCGACTCGATCCCCCGCCACCCCAGTTCGATTGCCGCCGACAGGCCCACCGGGCCTCCACCCACAATCAGCACGGGTGTCTTGATCTCTGTCCCCATCGGTTCTCTTCCTTTCTTGCTTCGGTGGGGAAATGATCACTGCCTACACCAACCATGTCTAATCGATATTAGAGAGAAATAAAATTCAGGATATGAATATCAAAACCTTCGATCTGAACCTGCTGAGGGTCTTCGCCGCCATCTATGCGGAACGCAATGTGTCGCGGGCGGCGATCACTGCGGGCCTGTCGCAGCCGGCCATGAGCAATGCGCTGCTGCGCCTGCGTAAGGCCTGCTCCGATACGCTGTTCGTGCGGACGACGGGGGGGATGGAGCCGACGGCACTAGCCGAAGAACTCATCGGTCCGGTTCGCCGGGCGCTGGCGATCCTTCAGCAGACGCTGGAGAGACCGCACGGATTCGACCCGCGGGAGTCGGAACGGACGTTCAAAATCCTCATGTCCGACGCGGGGGAGGCCATTGTTCTGCCACGGCTGATATCGGAGGTGCTGCGAGAAGCGCCCCATGTGCGCATCGAGTCGCTGCGACGACCCAATGAAGAGTATTTGCAGCTGCTGCAGAGCGGCGAGGCGGACCTCGCGATCGGCAATCTTGCCTTTCTGAAGTCGGGCTTCTACCAGCAGCGCCTGTTTGGTGATCCCTATTGCTGCCTCGTGCGCAAGCGGCATCCGTCGATCCGTAGCGACTTCACGCTGCAACAGTTTCTGCAGGCCCAGCACGTGGCCGTGGCGACGGGCCATGCGGATGACTTGGTGGAGCGTGCCCTGTCAAAGATGCGTGCCAAGCGCAAGGTCATCCTGCGCGTGACCCACTACCATGTCGCGGCGGACGTCGTCGAGCGGTCCAACCTAGTGGTCACCGTGCCGCGCAACGCGGCGCGTAACGTCAGGGGTGTACAGATCCTTCCGGTTCCACTGAAGATTCCTGCAGCTGATGTGCGGCAGTTCTGGCATCGGCGCGCACACAGGGACCCGGCGAACCAATGGCTGCGTGGAGTGGTTGCGAAGCTCGTGTTCGACTAGGATTTGTTGAGATTTGATCCTTTATCTCCGCGGCTACGTGACAATCATCGCGGTGATGCGATATGTTTTGAGAGATGGACAATGGACTCGTATGAGTCCATTGTGTTTGGGGAAGGTTGGAGACCGAGGACGCAGTGGCTCCAACAATCGACTCTTCTTGGAAGCAGTGCTTTGGATTACACGAACAGGTAGCCCTTGGCGAGATTTGCCACCCGAGTTTGGTAAGTGGAGCACCGTCTTGAAGCGGTTTCGCGACTGGGTCAAAGCTGATGTTTTTCAAAAGCTGTTTGATGCAGTCAGCGATCAACCGCACATGGAATACGTGATGTTGGATGCAACGATGGTGCGAGTGCACCGGCATGGTAATGGTGCAAAAGAGGGTCTGCGGGCTAGGCCATAGGTCGCAGTCGAGGTGGTTTGACCACCAAGATCTTGGCGCTGACAGATACCCTTGGGAACTTGATCCGATTTGTTTTGCGGCCAGGCCAACGACATGATCTTCAAGGTGTAGAGCAACTGCTTGAAGGCATAGATCTGCTGGCATTGCTGGCCGATAAAGCATTTGACGCAGACTGGCTGGAGCAACGCTTGCTGGCACAGGGCTTCCAAGTGGTGATTGCACATAAGTCCAATCGGCGAGCGCCCTTGCAGATTGATATAGAGGTCTACAAGTGGCGGCACCTGATCGAGAACTTCTTTTGCAAGCTCAAGGAGTTCAAACGTATTGCAATGCGCTGCGACAAGACAGACAGCAGCTTCGCTGCTGTCATCACGTTGGTATCGGCTGTGATCAATTCACGTTAAATCTCAACACGCCCTAGGTGTTCAGTGCCGGCATTGGATGGATCGGATCAATCCTGAGCCGCTCACACTGTCTGCAGATGAATTCGCAGAGTGCCAAGCCCTGCAGAGTCCTGAGCCTGCGCGCGAAGTTGTAGACGCTGATGAAGTCGTCGAGGTGCTCGCGATGTAACGGCCGGAAATCATATGACGTAGAGCTTATATGACGGATAATTTTAGTTTGCTATCTAACAATAATTTAACATTGCGACGCAGAGTTGCTAACCAAACGAAGGAGAGCCCATGTCGACGAAGGAAGAGCCTGATCTGGCGCATCAACTGCGGAGCAACACCTATCGCTCCTTCTTCCGGGACTGCCCAGCCGTTCAGGAAGGCGATTTCGGGAGGAGCGCTCCCAGCCTGATTGACGTCACGTGGATGACAAGGAATACCCTGGCAAAAAGCGATGGGTGCTTGTCCGGCGTGCGCGCTGTGATTTCGGTGGAGACCCTTCGACAGAAGGGCAATGCGGCGAAGAGGCCGGAGGTAGGCTCCTCTGTCGTTTGCGCCCGCCACTGGCGGGTCCTGCACGGCACCAGACTCCATCGACAACTGGTATCCGAGGGCATGGGCCGGCGTGCCGTTAATCCTGGTGGGCGCGCTCGCTTCCATGGCCGCCTGGACGGCATCCTCGGCAGCCCCGACCGCGGGGCTCAACACACATTTTGGATCTACCCATGAAGAACGAAACTCCTTCTCCAACATGCCAATCCCGCACGGTCTTTGGCTTCGCCAAACTCCCCGCCACTTACGCGGCCTTGGTGATGCCGCTGCTGCTGTCGGTCTTGATGACGTTTATCGTGTCGGCCGTCACGACGCTGCGCAGCATCGGCCTGACTCCTGGCTTTTTCTACATCTGGCTGAGCGCATGGGCGCTGTCGTGGATGATTGCCTTTCCGACCCTGCTCTTTGCATTGCCCCTGGTCCGCAGGGCCACGGCAGCGCTGGTGATGCGGGAGTGACGGCGCAGGGGCCTCGCGCTCACCGCGTGCTTGCCGGTTTGCGCTTGACGCGGTAGCAGGCCGTGCTGGCACTGGGCTTCGCTCGGTGTGCATTGAGCAGGGCCTTGCGACCTCTGGTCAGTTAGCGCACACGCCTGGCGAACCCTGGGGCGCCACCGGTCATGGCGTTCCCTGCCGGTCCTGCCCCGGTCGCAGGGGGCCTGGCGCGCGCGGCCTCACCGAGGGTGGTGTTGACCCATGTATTTGGCCCTCGGGCGCAGCATGGCCCCGGTCAGGCGCTGCTCCATCGCATGGGCGATCCAGCCGCTGGTGCGCGCCAAGGTGTGGAGCATCGCGCCACTTCCGTTGGGTAGACCGATCGCCTTGCACAGGATCACGAGGGCGGCGAACACGTTCGGATGCTGCCCTGCCTGCCGTGCACCGGCCACCAGTGCCTGTACCCTCGGCGTGTCCGGTCCATGCGTGTCCAGGCGTCCGATGAAGTCGAGGAGCACTGCCGAGCGCGGATCCTCGCCGTCGTACAGAGGGTGTCCGAAGCAGGGCAGTTCGTTGCTCTTGAAGCCCGAGGCCGCCGCCAGCGGCAGGGCGTCTTCCGGTTCCAGTCCGAAGGGCAGGGCATCGATGAGCGCCTCCACCTCGACGGCCCCCCCGACCTGCATCGACCCCGACTGGGTCAGCATCGCGGCCGCGACGCAGGCATGCAGATCCGCTCCCGTCGAGGCGCAGATCCGCGTGGCGAACGTCGGGGCCGACAGTTCGTGCTCGGCGGACATCACAAGCGCTGCATCGATGGCCCGCACAGCATCGGGCCTGTCGCCCAGGCCCAGCCCGCGGGCTACGCACTGCGCCATGAACTCTCCGTCTCGGGGCGCTGAAAACTGAGCCCTGGGACCGAAGACGCCCGCGGTGCCGGCCAGCGTCTGCAACAGCCTCCGGCAGGCTGCGAAGCCGGCCGTCTGCATGTCGTCCTCGGCCCGCTCGAATGCCGACAGCGAGGTCGTCAGCATCGACAGGAGCTTGAGCGGCGTGACGTGCTCTGCCGAATGCAAGGCCAGATTGACCAGGGATTCCGCTTGGCGGGTGTCCTGCAGGGGGGGCCATGCGATGTCCCGTGTGCGCGGCAGTCCCGTCCAGATGAGCTCGCTGGCGAATTCGAACGACCGGCCGTCGCGCACCAGGTCGCGCGCGAGCACCCCCCGGTAGCGCGGGCCGTGGGCGGTGATCTCGCTGATCCATGTCTGCGCGATCGGCTCGCCATAGCGAAGGGAGTGTGCGACCTGGGGCCCGCCCGAGCGGGCAACGGCCCGGCTCCTGAGTTTTTCGACATCGGCCTTGCGGTATAGCTTGGCCTTCACGCCCGGGCGCTGCATCGTCTTGATGAGTCCGCGGCTGACGTAGGTGTACAGCGTTTCGCGCCGCACGCCCAGGATCGACATGGCTTCGGCGCTGCCGACGTAGTCGACGTCGTTGATCTGGCGCTGAGGACGTGCGCTCTCAGAGGGATTATTCAAGGGCATAGGGTTCTCCCGATAGAATATATCGATTCTCATATCGATCTATACATTAATCAATGTATTGTCTAGTATCCGCTGCGCACGATCAACGCATTTCTGAAAGGATGACCACGATGCAAGTAGCCGAACAACAGCTCCTGGACCTGCGCCCCAAGTTCAAGGAAACTCGCAAGAAATTGCTCAGTGCACGTCACCTGCCGGGCGAGGTGTACAGCTCGCCCGAGATCTACGACATGGAAAAGCAGCAGATCTTTATGAAGTACTGGCTTTCTGTGGGGCGCGTCGAAGAGATCCCCAATGTTGGCGACTACTACACCTTCCAGGTGATGAAGGAATCGATCGTTGTGTCCCGTCCGGCGCCCGATCAGGTCGTGGCCTACATGAACCAGTGCCTGCACCGGGGCGTGGAGATCGCCGTCGGCCGCGGCAATGCGAAGGAATTCAGCTGCCCCTACCACGCGTGGCTGTATGACGTGAGCGGCAAGCTGGTTGTCGCACCCGGCATGAAGGCCTCGGAGGTTGAACTGAAGAACTGCAGCCTGCGGCAGTTGCACGTCAAGGTCTGGCGCGGCTGGATTTTCGTGAACTTCAGCGATGAGCCGATGTCCTTCGAGGACTACATCGCACCGTTCGAGCAGCCGCTGTGGTGGTTCCAGACCGACCATTGCAGGCTTGCCCAGAAGGTCGAGATCGACGTCAAGTGCAATTGGAAATTCCTGGTCGAGAACTTGATCGACATCTACCACGTCGGCGTCATCCACAAGGGAACCTTCGGCGGCTTCGTCAAGGGCGAGCAGGTGCGCTTCAATCTCCTGGGAAACGGCGGATGGCATACCCAGTACGAGGCCCGGCCCCACTCGACGTCCGGTGATCAGGTCTTCCCGACCCTGCCCTGGGCGCAGGACAAGCCCAGTGGCATTGCCTGCAAGGCGGGTATCTATCCCAACCTGAACCTGTCGATGCGCGCCGACAGCGTTCGCATGTGGCACATCTGGCCGATCTCCCCCACCGAGACCCGGGTCATCTGCTACCTGCTGTTCCCCGAAGGCGCCTTCTCGATCCCGAACTACGACGAGGAGATGGAGAAATATGTCGGCTTCGTGCGCCAAATCATCGCCGAGGATGCCGTGATGGTGGAGGGCATGCAGAACAGCGCAGGTTCGGAGTTCTTCAAGCCCGGTCCGATGTCTCCGCTGGAGGAGGCTCTGTACCACATGGAGAATCACTACATCGACGTGATGACGTCCGAGGCGGCGTAAGGCACAGGAACAAATGGGAGTCATTATGGAAGATGAATGGATCAAGGTCGGCAACGTCTCCGATATCGACGAAGACGACACGCATTCGGTGGAGTTCGACGGCAAGCGAGTGTGCCTTTACAACCTCGGCGGGGACATCTTCGCCACGGACGGCACGTGCACGCACGGAGACGCGGACCTGTCGCTGGGCATGGTGGTTGACTCCTGTCTCATCGAGTGTCCGCTGCACGAGGGTACGTTCGACATCAGGAGTGGCCGTGCGGTGGGCGCCCCATGCACCGTGCCGCTGCACTGCTATCCGGTCAAGGTCGAGCAGGGGGTGATCTTCCTGCGGCCGGTCCACTGAGCGATGCAACGGGAAACAGTCATGGATGTCGTCATCATAGGAGCCGGCCAGGCCGGCGCTTGGGTTGCCCGGTCGCTGCGCGAGGGAGGGCATGAGGGAGGGATCCTCCTTCTGGGCCGCGAGCCGCATGCGCCGTACGAGCGCCCCCCGCTGTCCAAGGGGGTACTCAGCGGAGCGCAGGAGCACCCTCCCGTGCTTCTCACCGCACAGCAGTGCGAGGCGCTGCGCGTGGACTTCCGGCCTGGCGTCGAGGCCGTCGGCATCGACCGCGCCGGCCACCTGGTCCGGTGCGCGGATGGCTCGCTGGTCCACTACGACAAGCTCGTGCTGGCCACCGGCGGGCGCCCTCGGCAGCTGTCGTGTCCCGGCGCGGACCTGCCCAGCGTCCATGCCCTGCGCACGATCGAGGATTCCCGGGCCATCGCCAGGCACCTGGTTCCCGGCAACCGGCTGCTGGTCATCGGGGGCGGATGGATCGGGCTGGAGATCGCGGCAACGGCGAGGAAGAAGCAGGTCAACGTTATGCTGCTGGAGGCCGGGCCGCGCCTGTGCGCGCGGTCGCTTCCCCCCCGATTCTCGGAGTTCCTGCTCGAAAAGCACCGCCAGGAGGGCGTCGAGGTCCGCCTGTCGACAACAATCACATCGTTTTCTGTGGGACTCCAGCGCGCTCTGGCCGTGCAACTGCCCGGCGAGTCGCAGGAGTTCGATGCGGTCGTGGTCGGGATCGGGCTGGTCCTGGACACCAGCTTGGCCGAAGCCTGTGGGCTCGAGGTCCGGGACGGCATTGTCGTAGACCAGTCCGGTCGGACCTCCGACCCCGACATCTATGCGGCCGGCGACGTGGCGAATCAGCCCAATTCCTGGGCGGGCTGCCGTCTGCGCTTCGAGTCGTGGGCCAACGCCCAGAACCAGGCGATCGCCGTGGGCAAGGCGATCGCCGGCGGGAACGGGGCATATGACGAGATCCCGTGGTTCTGGTCCGACCAGTACAACCTGAATTTGCAGGTCCTCGGCACTCCGTCCAACGACCTGGAGGGCACCCTGCGCGGGTCTGCAGAGGAGGGCGCGTTCTCCATGTTCCAGATCTCGGATGGCCGACTGCGCAGCGTGATCTCGGTGAATGCACCGCGGGACATCAAGGTGGCCAAGCGTTGGCTCAAGCAGGGCGCGTGCCCGTCGGCAGATATGCTCGCCGACCGCTCGGTGCGCCTCGATAAGCTCTGACCTCCAGGCTGGCCGTCTTCTAAGCGAGGACTGAGCCGGGCACGACCACATGGCTTGGTGTCCCCTGTGGGCGCGCCGGGCCGTAGGAGACCATGGCCTGGCCTCCTGCGTGCAACACCGCGCTACCCGACGCGCACCTGGGCCTTGACCATCGTACTCAGGCTGTTCGTGAACTCATTGAAGCTGGTGTTCTCGGCCCGGTACTTTCAGCGCTTGACGTACCAATCCTGCACGCCTGCTTTGCAGGTGGGCTGCCGGCAGGAAGGTATCCCACTGTCTCATCTCGTGCACCCGCCGGATCTATCGCGCAATGGCACTTTGGAAGTACATCTCCGTGGTTCTTGCCACCTTGCGTTGCTCTGTGCTAGGTTTGCGCGCACATGGGGCCGTGCTGGCCTCTCTCGCCTCAGGGGCCTGCCGAGTCCGTTATGCGCTGCGAGGACAAGGATTCTGGTGACATGCTGCACATCGACACCAGGATGCTCTGGAGCATCGTCAGACCCACCCATCAAGTGACTGGCGGCCGGCGAGACTCGGTCGAGGGTACAGGCCGGGAGACATTGTTTGTGGCGATCGTTGACCACGCGTGCATCAAATGCCTGCTGACTGACAGCAGTGCAGCTTTCCGGTGGAAGGTGTTTGCGGCTGCCTGCGAGGCTTTGGACGTGCGGCAAAAGCTCATCAGATCGCACCGGCCATAGACCAATGGCGAGGCCGAGCGGTCCATCCAGTCAGAGCTAAGTGAGTGGGCCTATGGCCTGACGTACCAGAACTCTGCTGAGTGGCTCGTGCCCTGGCGAACTGGCAGCACCACTACAACTGCCACGGCCGCACAGCGGCATCGCCAACGTCGCTTCGGTGTCCCGGCTCAAATCTGCAAATAACCGCTTGGCGATTCGCAGCCAGCCATCTTTTTGCGCCGTCATTGATTGAGTCCCGTAGTTCCGTGTAAAGGCGGAATGACTAATTGTTAGTTGACAAATAATTTTAGGGAAACCCCGGGGTGAAATTCATTGCCGAGACGAGCTTGCATTGTTAGAATTGTTAGGTGTCTAATAAAAAATTGCCGGCTGTGTATGTCGATGTCTGCTTTGACTATTCAGATGCCTATTGAGTCATCACCGCCGCTCTGGTCAGAGGCGCTATTGCTAGGACTCGCGGCAGTCGATGATGAGCACGAGCGGCTCGCTTGGCTAATCGAACGCATGCAGCGTGCCAGCGCTTCCGATATGGCGCAAACGCTTGAAGCAGTGCTTACGCATGCGACATCGCACTTTGAGGCTGAGAATGAGTTGATGCTCGCTACGCAATTTCCTCCACGCGACTGTCACATTCGTGAGCACGATGCCGTGCTTTCAACGCTTCGAGGTGTGCTCCGGCGTATGGATTGCACCGGCGAAGTCAGCGTTGCATATCGGTTGGCGGACGAGTTGGCTGCTTGGTTTCCAGCCCATGTTCAGCACCTCGACTCGGCCCTTTCTCATTGGCTTTGCAAGCTGCAGCACGGCGCTAAACCGATAGTGCTGCGCAAGGGGCGCCAATCTGAGACTGCCTTGGCGACCTAGTTCGATACCTTTAATCACTCCTGGAGAGAACACATCATGATGACCCACGAAGAAAACGAACTGCTTTGTCGCGTTGAAGGAGACGCACCGATGGGGCGTCTCATGCGTCGGCATTGGACGCCCATCTGCCTAGTGGAGGAGGTGGGCGAGCCTGACGGAACGCCAGTGAAAGCGCGTGCGTTCGGCGAGGATCTGGTGGTCTTTCGCGACAGTGAGGGCCGCGTCGGTGTCATGGACGAGTATTGCCCTCACCGCCGAGCCTCGTTGGTGTACGGTCGCAACGAGGAGGGAGGTCTGCGCTGCCTCTACCACGGCTGGAAGATGGATGTCGATGGCAACGTGCTGGAGATGGCGTCCGAGCCAGCAGCCAGCGGCATGGTTGACAAGGTTAAGCACACCGCGTATCCGACCCAAGAGTGGGCCGGTATGGTGTGGGCTTACATGGGACCGAAGGAAACCATGCCTGAATTCCTGCCGCCGGCATGGGCGCCGACGGCCGACACGCGGGTGAGCATCGCGAAGGTGCTACTGCCGTGCAACTGGGCGCAGATTCTCGAAGGCGCTATCGACTCAGCCCATAGCTCCAGTCTCCATTCTTCAGATATGGTGCCGGCTCGGGTCGATGGCGCGAAGGCTACCGACAAGACTTGGTTGCGTCCCTCGACCGACAAGGCTCCGCGCATGCAGGTGCAGCGTACCGGTTACGGTTTTCGCTATGCCGCGTTGCGCCGGCCGCTCTCGAATGCTGCGGAGAACGATTACGTGCGCTCCACGGTTTTCGTGGCCCCGGCTACTGCGCTGATCCCGCCAAACAACCTCTATAACGTGGCCAACATCAACGTGCCGATGGATGACACAAACACGGCGTTCTATTTCATCGCGTGGGGCCATCCGTCGCAAACGCCGGAGACTGAAACCTGGCGCAAGTTTTTGCGTCAGACGGTGGGGGTCGACCTGGATCAAAACTACCGTCCCTTGCGCAATGAAGCAAACAAATTCTGGCAGGACCGTAACGCTATGAAGGCCGGTAACTTCACTGGCATCACTGGTTTCCCTAACCAAGATGTCGCGATGTGGCTGACTATGGGGCCCATCGCCGACCGTACCCATGACCGCCTGGGCGCAAGCGATCTGGCTATCGTGGAATTTCGCAAGCAGATGCTCGACGCGGTGAAGGCCTTCGAGCAAGGGGCACCTGCCATCGGGACGGGGGTCGAAGCGGCGACGCCAACAGTCTGTTCCTTCCAAGCCATCGTCCCAAAGACGACCGACTGGCGCACATACGACGCTCACTATGTCTGGCTGGATGGCCAGGATCGCCCCGAGTTCGAACCCTCCTATTCCGTGAAGTCCTGATCCCATGAGTAAACTCCAACTTTCCGTCGCGATGGGCGACTACGACCGTACTCGAGCATTGTTCGATGGCCGTGTGCAAATAGATGGCGTCGACCCAGTGTATATGCTCCTCAATCCCGAGGAGATGTTCTTCCGAGCGATGCGTAGCATTGACTTCGACGTCACCGAGCTTTCTTTCTCCAGCTACTTGGTGAAACACTCGCGCGGTGAGTGTCCCTATATCGCGCTGCCGGTCTTTCTGTCGCGGGCTTTTCGGCACACATCAATCTACGTCCGCAAGGACCGTATTAGGGAGCCTTCTGACCTGAAGGGCAAGCGCATTGGTGTACCTGAGTATCAACTTACCGCTAATGTATGGGCACGAGCGGTCTTGCAAGACGATTTCGGAGTCAGTCCCTCCGATGTGACCTGGGTACGCGGAGGCATTGAGACGCCCGGTCGCCCTGAGAAAGTCAAACTGCAGCTTCCAGCTGATATCCGTATTGAACAGGCTCCCGAGGGGGCAACGATTTCGCAAATGCTCGATTCAGGAGAGATCGACGCTTTTATGGCCCCCCGTCCACCCAGTCGGGCAGCGCTGGCCAACCCAAATATTGGCTGGCTCTTCGACGATCCGACTGCGGTAGCCAAGGACTATTACCGTCGTACAGGCGTCTTTCCGATCATGCATGTGGCGGCAATTAAAAAAGATCTGGCGGCCAAGCACCCTTGGCTGGCAGCTGCGATTGTGAAGGCTTTCACCCAGTCCAAGGCTGTGGCTTTGGAGCTTCTTTCCGATACCTCGGCCACCAAGGTCACGCTTCCATTCGTTGAAGAGCAACTGCACGCTGCACGCGTGGCTATGGGTGAGGATTTCTGGTCCTATGGTGTGGCGCCGGCAAGTAGGACCCTGGAGACCTTCGTTCGTAGTCACTACGAGCAAGGCCTGTCATCCAGACTGGTTCCAGTTAGTGAGCTGTTCCATCCCGCAACCTATGAGAGCTACAGCATCTAAATCCAAAAGAACATAAGTGGAGACAAGCCCCATGAGACGCAAAACCCTAATCAAGTTGCTTGGGATGGCCTTTCTGGCTCCCTTTGCATTTAGCTCCAACGCGTACGCTCAAAACTACCCGACCCGCGCTATCAAGTTGATAGTTCCCTATTCTGCGGGTGGTCTTCCTGACACAGTGGCTCGTATCCTCTCTCGCCCTTTGGGCGATGTTTTGGGGCAGCCGGTCTACGTCGATAATCGGCCCGGCGCCGGTGGCGCGGTGGCGGCATCAGCGATACTGCAGGCGCCGGCAGATGGTTACACGCTGCTGGTGACCGATGGACCAATGCTGTCGATTACGCCGCTGCTAACAAAGAAGATTAGCTACGACGCTGGTCGCGATTTTGTCCCGATTTCGCTCGTCGGCAAGGCTCCGCTGTTCCTTGCTGTCAATGCGAAGGTTAAGGCGAAGACGCTGGAGGAACTCATCGCGCTGGCGAAGGCCAAGCCGGGAGAGCTTAACTATGGCTCAGCAGGCACAGGCAGCATCCACCACCTCACGGCAGAGGCCATGAATGCTAGCTTAGGCCTCACGATGACACACGTCCCTTTTAAGGGAAGCGCCAACTCGGTGCCTGCGATGATCGGGGGGCAGGTTGACATGGTTTTCGCTTCGCCACCATCGCTCATGGGGTTTGTCAAATCAGGTCAAGCTCGGCTTCTGGCCACTAATTCCTCAGCGCGGTCCCTTCTAGTGCCGCAAATGCCAGCGCTGGCCGAAAAGATTCCTGGCTTTGACTTTGCCTTTACGGTTGCGGTTCTAGGAAAGAAGGATACACCTGAAGCAGTGGTTAGCCGCATAAATGCCGAGATTGACAAGATTGTGAAGATGCCCGAAGTCATTGAACAGCTTCGCACTGCCGGTGTTGACCCAGTAGGCGGCTCGGTGGAGCAATTGAGGCAGGCACTACGTGCCGAGAAGACGCAGGTGACAGACGCGGCTAAGCGGGCCCAACTCAAGGCCGAATAAGAGAGATTTCACAATGTCTTCTACGCATACTCACTCCGATACGCAGATGCCGTTGAGGGTGTCTCGCATCATCGACTTGGCGCTGGATATCCGCAGCTTTGAGTTGGTGCATGACGATGGCAGCGATCTACCCCCCTTCACTCCCGGCTCGCATGTAAAGGTGCAAGCCCCTAACGGCATGCTGCGAAAATATTCGCTCTGCAATGACCCGACAGAGCGAAAGCGCTATGTTATTGCCGTCAAGCGCGACCCCGAAGGGCAGGGCGGTTCACTTTCAATGCATGAGCAACTGCAGGAAGGCGACACGCTGCCTACATCGCTTCCTTCCAACGCATTTCCGCTGGTGGATAACGCCAAGCGCTACCTTTTTATCGCCGGGGGTATTGGCATCACGCCGATCCTTTCCATGATCCGTTCGTTCGGTGAGTTGCCGCCTGCGCCGTGGAAGCTAATCTATCTGACGCGCTTTCCCGAAAACACAGCCTTCCGTGAAGAGCTTGGAGCCCCCGAACTCAAGGGGCGAGTGCGGATCCACCACAGTCACGGGGACGCTGAGCGCGTCTTCGACCTGTGGCCCGAGCTTGAAAAGCCTAATTCCGCCCACGTATACTGTTGTGGCCCCCGCCCGCTGATGGAAGCTGTGCGCGACATGACTGGGCACTGGTCGCCGACCAACGTACATTTCGAGAGCTTTAACGAAGGCGGAGGAGTGCGGCCAGACGACAAGCCTTTCATGGTAAAACTGGCCAACTCCGGCGCGGCGTTTGAGGTACCAGTCGGCAAGTCGATTCTGTCTGTGCTTCGTGAGCATGGCTGTAATGCAGCGGCGTCTTGCGAGAGCGGTACTTGCGGCACCTGCCGCACGAATCTACTTAGTGGCGAGGCTGATCATCGAGACATGGTATTGCTGCCCGAGGAGATGGACAAGCAAATCATGATCTGCGTCTCTCGGGCTAAGTCAGACGAATTGGTGATCGACCTGTGAACGCCGGCCACCAACTTCGACTGGGTGTCGCCGGACTCGGGCGCGCCTTCACGCTTATGTTGCCGACACTCCAGCAGGACCCGCGGATAAAGCTGGTGGCTGCTTGCGATCCGCGCGAATCGGCGCGGGCTCAATTTGCGAGCGACTTCCGTGCTCCGGTGTACCCGGACATTGAAGGCCTGGCATCTAATCCGGATGTAGAGGCTATCTATATCGCCAGCCCACACCAATTTCATGCGCAGCAGGCACGCATTGCAGCACGTCACGGCAAGCATGTTCTTGTGGAAAAACCGATGGCGCTGTCCCTTGGCGACTGCGACGAGATGATCCAGCACTGCCGTGATGCAGGGGTACACCTGATCGTCGGTCATTGTCACAGCTTTGACACACCCTACCTGAGCGCTCGAGAGATCGTGCAGAGCGGGGAGCTGGGGCCCGTGCGTATGGTCCACGCGTTGAATTACACCGACTTTCTCTACCGACCGCGTCGTCCCGAGGAACTGCGCACTGAAGAGGGCGGTGGCGTGGTGTTCAGTCAGGCTGCTCACCAAGTCGACATTGTGCGCTTGCTGGTTGGCACTCGGGTCAGGAGGGTTCGAGCCATCACGGGTGACTGGGATCCTATGCGTCCTACCCAGGGTGCCTATTCGGCGCTGCTGTGGTTCGAGGGGGGCGCGTTCGCCAGCATCTCCTATAACGGCTACGGGCACTTCGACTCCGACGAGTGGTGCGACTGGATTGGCGAGATGGGCGGTGACAAGTCTCCTGAGGCATATGGCGCCGCCCGCCGCAAGCTGGCTACCGTGGGCTCAGCACAGGAGGAGGCGAACCTCAAGGCTGCTGCTACCTATGGAGGTCCTGGATATGTGGCTGCCGCAATGGATGCGCAGCCTATCTGGCACCAACATTTTGGCCCGATAGTGGTGTCGTGCGAGCGCGGAGACATACGCCCGTTACCGGACAGTGTCTGCGTGTACGCAGACCTCGCCAAGGAGCGGCGGTCGTTGCAGCGGCCGGTGGTGCCCCGTTTCGAGGTTATTGATGAGTTGTACCACGCTGTGGTTAACGAGATCAAGCCGCTGCATGATGGCGAATGGGCGCGCGCTACGCTTGAGGTATGTCTAGCGTTGCTCGACTCGGCCGGCTCGGGTAAAGACGTGGAACTGCCGCGCTGAAGTGCTTGCGTAAGAGAAAGGTGCGGACAGAGTGGTCGGAAGCTCCACCCTATGTGGCCTCTCCTCTGCGATGGCCACAGGCGAGCAAGACGTCAGTGTTATAAGAGTCTCCTTTGGTCTGACGACAGTACCTTGTGTCTGGCCTCATTTTGCAGTGGCCTTATGCGCATGCATGATTCCGGATGCAGTGCATGTAAGGTGCTTGGCTAAGGCTGGAACTCCAACAACTTTTCAAACTATAGACTTATTGCATAGCGTGGACAAAATGACGCCTTCTCAAGAGGACTTGAATCTGCTAATTGTCTTCGAAGCGCTCATGGAAACCCGCAGTGTGTCTAAGGCTGGCGAGCAATTGCACCTGAGTCAACCTTCTATGAGCCACGCGCTGTCGAAGATGCGTAAGGCTTTCGACGATCCAATGTTCGTGCGTGTTAAGAACGAGATGCAGCCTACGCTAAGGGCGCAGGAGGTCGCTGAGCCGATCCGGCAAGCCCTCGAACTCGCCCGCCAGCATATTTTTTCCAAGGTGGCGTTGGACTTGCGTACTTCCTCGCGCATATTCACGATCTGCATGACAGATGTCGGCGAAACTTGCTATTTGCCGCTGCTGATCAATGCTGTACGCAAGCAGGCTCCAGGTGTTCGCCTGAGAACGGTGTCCCCTATCGTGGAAAAGCTCAAGGTAGGTCTGGAATCAGGAGGTGTCGATCTTGCCGTTGGGTACTTTCCCGATATCACTAGTGGAGGTGTTTTTCAGCAGAGGTTGTTGCGCAATAGCGGATTTCTGTGCATCACGGGCGACAGGGAGCTCGCCGCGCGCGGCGAGATGGATATCGCTTCGTTCCAAGCCGCGGAGCACATTGCGGTCAGAACAGAAGGCCGTAGCCAGGAGGTCATTGAGAAGGCTATGGCTGCAATGGGCGTGCAGCGGAATGTGGTGGCCACGGTTCCCCATTATCTTGGCCTGTTGACCATCATTCCGCAAACCGAGCTGACAGCCATTATTCCGATGGATCTGGCCAGTGCGTTTGACGGCAAGGAAGGTATAACGGCCATCCCGCTGCCGTTCGCGTCGCCGAGCGTGGAAATAATTCAGATATGGCACAGGCGCCACCATCAGGATCCGGCGCATCGTTGGCTGCGTACGCTAGTGAGGGATACTCTGCAAAGGCGGTGCTAGCCTAGGGCATATGTGTGCCGGTGCAATGCACAAGGCTTGCGCTTGGCGGGCACCTTGTACGTTCTTGCAAAACGCCCTCCTCAGAGATTTAAGATACAGAGTAGCCTGATCCTGCTGACTGCTGTATGTCATTTTGGGGCGGTTATCCTACAGTCGGCGGCTTACGGTACTGCCGCTCAGGTGTACTTTCAATTTTGCCAGTGGTGCCGTATTGCTGCGTGTTCTGTTTCTGCAGTGGTGGAGTTCGGAACTAAGGAATGCGGAGTGCTATATTTGCTAAGCTCGCTTGGCCTGGTTTCGTACCTTTTCATTCTTCTCCCCCTTGTTTGTACCTGTCGGCTCGTGTAGACGTAGTCGCTCGTTGCCTGTGTTGCGGGGAATAAATCAGGCAAAGTGTCTGTTAGTATGCATTGAGGGATGAACATTGGCTAAGAAAGCAAGGACAGAATCAGCAGAGATGGCGAGCCGAATCCTGCAGCACTGGCATGAGGGCGTTCCTGACGATCGCTTGGCTCACTTGGTTAAAGACGCGACGCGCGCATTTCTTCGGTCACTGCAGAATCGTCTCGCGCGCTACGATGTTCAGCTCGGCCATTGGACTTTTCTGCGGATCCTCTGGGAAAGGGATGGACTCACCCAGGCGGAGCTGAGCGTTGAGGCAGGAGTGATGGCGCCCACGACGGCCATTGCACTGAAAGCCATGGAAGAGTTAGGATATGTCGTGCGAAGGCACCGGCCCGACAATCGTAAAAGCATGTACGTATTCCTTACGCCTGCAGGCAAGCGCCTCAAGGCAAAGCTTGTGCCTATGGCCGAGGAGGTTAACGCACTGGCGGTTAAGTCTCTGTCGGATGCGCATGTCGGGATCGTGCGGCGCTCGCTATTGAAGATTATTGAGAATCTTGCGAATGACGAGTGTATCCAAGATGACACGAGGAGAGCGGCTGTCCAAGGTTCCCCAAAGCCTTAACCCGTGGAGGCGCTAGCCCTCATGCCTAGGCGCTGACCCGCATAGAGCAAGACGCTTTTGAGAATCTTTGTAGATAGGCTAAATGCCATGTCCCATGCGGCAGTTGGCTAAGCTCGCTCTCTGCGGTAGATTCCATCTGTCGTGTAAAATTATTAGATGGCTAATAAATATGAGCCATGTAGATATGGCACGCTTTATGGAATCCCTTGCCATTGCAGGTCTGGATTGCGTGGGACCCCATGATCACAGGCTCTGACTCCACGTCCTCTCGACACCCTGACTTCCTTGATGCGAAGGCTAGTCTTGCCCTCCTGGGCGTTCGACCACAGACGCTCTACGCATATGTGAGCAGAGGGGCAATTCGTAGTGTGCCTCAGCCCGGGACCAAAGCGCACCTATACAGCCGAGCGGACGTTGAGCGGGTCATTGCGCGTGCGGCGGCCCGTGCAGGCCATGCTGCTGCGGCAGCTGGCGCGATGGACCATGGGCAGCCCATCATTAGCAGCGGAATAACAGAAATCACCGAGGCTGGCCCAGCATACCGAGGCTATCTGGCTAGTGACCTCGCGCGCCAGGGTGTTCCATTCGAGCGCGTTTGCGAGTTGCTATGGGGCGCTCCGCTCGACGTTGCCAGAATTGGCGCTTGGATAATCCCTCCGCGGGAGTTGGCTCGCGCTCGGGAAGCTGGCTTGCGGATTTTGCACGGCACCGACCCGCACACAGTGTATGGGGCGATCGCAATGCTGGCCCTTGAGCTGGGACGTACCCGCAAGCTGTCGGGCAGCGGCGGTCGTGTTGGTGGCGTGGTGCAAGAGCCGCATCTGCTGATCTCTGCCATTGCGCAAGCGCTAGGCTGTGTCAGCCCCGTACACGCGCTGACGCTGCCGGAGCGTTCGGAACTGATCGCGTCGACGCTCATTCGCTCCTTCGGATGCGAGGCCACGCTCGAGCGGAGCCGCGCGGTGAACGCGCTGCTGGTGCTCCTTGCAGACCATGAGCTGCCGCCAGGCACCCTGGCTGTTCGGGCCGCGGCATCGGGTGGGGCAAACCTGTTCGACTGTATTTCCGCGGGCATCTGCGCTAGCTCCGGGACCGAGATCGCCGGGCACTATGCGATCGTTGACCGCTTTCTGACGGCAAGACCGACGGCGGTTGCGTTGCGTGAAAAGGCCATTCGCCTTCACCAAAGCGGGCAGCAGATACCGGGGTTCACGCATCCTCTCTACAAGGGGGGCGACCCGCGCGCGAGGCACTTACTTGCCATCGCCGCCGACTTGGCTGACGACTCTTTCGACATGAGACAGGTGTTCGATTTCGTCGCTTGGGCGCAGGAAAACCTCGCAGACCATCCCAGGCATGAGTTCGGACTTGTCTGTCTGGTGCGCGGGCTTCGGCTGCCCGTGTGGTCGGCTGCGGTTCTCTTTTTAGTGGCGCGCATGGCTGGCTGGGCGGCGCACGTACAGGAGCAGCGCGGCGCGACTGGCCTGTGGCGTCCGCGCGCCCGTTATGTCCCTCAACCATGAGCGTGATAAGGCCCTGACGCACGTATTGCTGCCTCGCTCGCGTCGTCTTCTGTCGCTTAGATGTACGGTCCCAGGAAGTCATGGTGCATTCTTCAGCCTGGAACAGGAGAAAGCACTATGGCAATCCGCCTGCATGGTAGCGCCCGCACGACGCCGCGTATCCGCGCAGAACTCCAGCTAGCGACCGGCTCCCATCGGTTCTTGGCCAAGTTCTACGGCATCAACCCCAAGACCGTGGCCAAGTGGCGTGCACGCACCTCGGTTCTCGATGAGCCCATGGGGCCTCGGGACAGAGCAAGCCAGCATCTTTCCCAAGAGTAAGAACACTTGGCAATTGCATTGCGCAAGCAAGGGCATCTGTCGCTGGACGATCTCATGGGACAGCATCCAAGCTCAGCCGTAGCGCCTTGCATCGATGCCTGCAGCGTCACGGAATCAGTTGACAGCCCATAACGCAGGTGTCACAAAGGCACGGAAAGTTTGAAGAAGCGACGCTGGGCTTCGTGCCCATCGACAGCGCCGAAATGAAGGTCTCCCGCACCAAACAGCACACGTTCGTCGTCATAGACCGCGTCACAAATTCACGCATTCCGCGTTCTTTGACAGGGCCACGAAAGCCAATGCAGCAAAGTTCCTTCGACAGGTGCTTGGGGCCTTCCTGTACCGCATGCATTCCCTTCTGACGGAAAACGGCATGGCCTTTACGGGACAAGAATGCTTCAGAGGCGGTGTCACCGACACATGCATCGGTCACATCTTCGAGCGCATCTGCAAGTTCAATGGCGTCGCGAAAACGCATACCAAGCCGTATCACCCGTGGACGAACGGCATGGTCGAACGCATGAACCGGACCTTCAGGGAATCCACGATCAAGGCGTACGAGTACGAGGGACTGGAGCAACGACGGGAGCATGTCCAGACCTTCGTTCAAAGCTACAACTTCGGCAAGCACTTGAAGGCGCTCAGGTGGAAGACACCATTCCGGCCGATGTGCGAGGCATGGGAAAAGACCCAAGCCGCTTTAGACTTCATCCGCACCATCTCTCTGTGGGACTGAACGACAAGTCCTGTGAAATACTGGCACAAACTAGGCCTAGCCGCATAACACCAGTCCAAACTCTTATCCGAACCTCCTGGGGGCCAGTTTTGCGTGGAAATTAACAACCCAGGTGCTCGTGTGGATAGGATACTGGCATAGATCCTTGCTTACCCGGGTAACCCGATGGGTCATGTGGAGTGCGCTGTTTTCAAAAATCACCCGCTTGAGCAACAACCAGGTAGTAAGGCTGGCTAGTTAGCTATACATGTAGTCGAGTGCGAAGCGCATGCTGCAGTCAACGAGCTTCTTGCTGGGTCTAGCATTTTTCTAAGGCCTTGCACAGCCGTCTCGCCGACAGGATGTAGTGCGGGGCGCTGTTGCGACCGGTGCCAGCACAGTCAGGCCGCCCCATCTGGTTGTCCTAGACTGAGAAAAAAGGTATTCATCTTGGGCGACCGCTGGCTGTCGCCATGTAGCTGGAACCGGTACGCGCTCCGCCGTGGATCAGTACTATGGGTGGCTTGCCGGTCTTCGCAACTGGCCTCAATATCTCATAGTAGGCTGAAGGTTCGGTCACGAAGCTGATGCATACTCACACAGCGCCTTGGGGCTTGCACTGGCTTGGAAAGCGCTGTTACAGGCGACTGCAGCTAATATAGCGTCCATACTAATGCCAGTATGGAAGAACCTCCGATTGTCAGAGTACCAGGATTTGTTGAGATTTGATCCTTTATCTCCGTGGCTACGTGACAATCATCGCGGTGATGCGATATGTTTTGAGAGATGGACAATGGACTCGTATGAGTCCATTGTGTTTGGGGAAGGTTGGAGACCGAGGACGCAGTGGCTCCAACAATCGACTCTTCTTGGAAGCAGTGCTTTGGATTACACGAACAGGTAGCCCTTGGCGAGATTTGCCACCCGAGTTTGGTAAGTGGAGCACCGTCTTGAAGCGGTTTCGCGACTGGGTCAAAGCTGATGTTTTTCAAAAGCTGTTTGATGCAGTCAGCGATCAACCGCACATGGAATACGTGATGTTGGATGCAACGATGGTGCGAGTGCACCGGCATGGTAATGGTGCAAAAGAGGGTCTGCGGGCTAGGCCATAGGTCGCAGTCGAGGTGGTTTGACCACCAAGATCTTGGCGCTGACAGATACCCTTGGGAACTTGATCCGATTTGTTTTGCGGCCAGGCCAACGACATGATCTTCAAGGTGTAGAGCAACTGCTTGAAGGCATAGATCTGCTGGCATTGCTGGCCGATAAAGCATTTGACGCAGACTGGCTGGAGCAACGCTTGCTGGCACAGGGCTTCCAAGTGGTGATTGCACATAAGTCCAATCGGCGAGCGCCCTTGCAGATTGATATAGAGGTCTACAAGTGGCGGCACCTGATCGAGAACTTCTTTTGCAAGCTCAAGGAGTTCAAACGTATTGCAATGCGCTGCGACAAGACAGACAGCAGCTTCGCTGCTGTCATCACGTTGGTATCGGCTGTGATCAATTCACGTTAAATCTCAACACGCCCTAGTCGAGCCTCACGTTGACGTTCTTGACCTGCGTGAACTCCAGTAGTTCCTCCTTGGATTCCTCCCTACCGACGCCGGACTGCTTGTAGCCGCCGAACGGCGCGCCAGGAATATGTGCTGAGCATTCGTTGACCCATACATATCCGGCCTGAATACGTTTGGCGGCGCGCAAGCCGGTGTTGAGGCTCGTGGTCCACACCGAGGCCGTAAGGCCTAGTTCGACGGCATTGACATCGGCGAACATTTGGTTCTCGTCTTCCCAAGAGAAGACCGAGAGCACAGGACCGAAGATTTCCTCGCGCGCGATCCGCATATCGGGGAGTACGCCTGTGAATATGGTCGGTTCGATAAACAGACCGGCTTGCAGATGCGCTTCGCGTGCCGGGCAGCCGCCCGTCAAGAGCGTGGCTCCGTCCTCGATGCCTGCACGAATGTAGTGCAGGGCACGCTCGTACTGAGCGCGGCTCGCCATCGCTCCCATGGTCGTGTCCGAATGCGTGGCGATACCGGGCCGGTGCTTCTTCGCGAGTTCCGCCACTACACGCTGCATAAATGTGTCGTGGATAGATCGGTGTACGTATAGGCGACTGGTAGAGCCACAGGACTGCCCACACCATGTGAAGTTCATACCTCGCACGGCACCTTCCACGGCGCGGTCCAGTTCGGCGTCGGGATAGATGACCATTGCGTTCTTGCCGCCGAGCTCAAGCAAGGTGTGCTTCATCGTGTCCGCAGCAGACCTCAGTACAGCCTTGCCCGCGCCAACACTTCCAATTAATGCGACAGCGGCAACATCTGTATGTGCAGAGAGCGCGGCGCCCGTTTCGCGCCCGCCGGTGACGCAGTTCAGTACCCCGGGAGGAAACAGGTCCTCGAGAATTTCCAGCAATCGAATGGTCGAGAGAGGGGCTTGCTCTGGCGGTTTGAGAATGACGGTGTTGCCTGCTGCGAGAGGTGCCGCGATCTTCCCGGCAGCGAACATGAACGGATGGTTGAAGGGGAAGATGCGTGCCACAGGGCCGAGGGGCTCCCTGAGCGTGTAGTTCAGCGAGCCATTCGCGGTCGGAATGGTTTCGCCCTTGATCTCAAGCACTAGTCCCGAGAAATAGTCCAGTTGGGTGGCAGCGATCTCCGCATCCATCTGCATGGCGTGCACGGGATTACCACAGTTGGCGGCGTCTAGCAGCGCTAGCTCCCGTGAATGCAGTCGTACGCGGCGTGCGGCCTCGCGTAATAGCGCGCCACGCTGCAACGGAGGCGTTTCGGCCCATGTCGGGAACGCGGACTTGGCTGAGGCGACCGCCGCGTTCACTTCTGCCTGGGATGCGCAGGGGATATCGGCCAGAAGGTCACCGGTCGATGGGTTGAAGGTCGCAATTGTGTCGCTCCCACCTTCATGCCAACGTCCCGCCCAGAAATGACCGCTTGAACGCGGTAAAGTGCTCTGGATGTACGGGGTCAGGTCGCCGCTTTCCTGCAGGGAGATTGGTATCTTCGTCATGCTTGGCTTCCTTCATGATCTTCATGCGAACGGGTCATGCCGGAGGTCATTGCAGCGCTGTATCCTGGAGTGACCCGTACGTCGACGACAACGGTTGAGCCAGCCCGAACCGCTGCTACGGCGCGAGCTAGTATCTCGTCAAGCATGGCCGGGTTGGTAGTCGGCCCAAAGCCTTGTAGCCCCAGTCCGCGCGCGAGTGCAGCTAGATCCGGATCCGGGTCTCCGATTCGCTGCCCGATCCAGCGATTTTGCACTGGTCGGTCACGGTCGCGTGCCACACGCTCCTGATGCAGTTCGTCGTTGAAAAAAGAACAGTTGTTGCATACAACAGTGAGCAGCGGAATGCCGGCATTGGCCGCTGTCCATAGTGCCGTCAGGCCCATCAAGTAATCGCCATCACCTGTCATCAGTACGGGGAGACGATCGGTATCGCGAAGTGCCAGTGCAGCACCTACGGCCATACCCGGTCCTGAGCCAATACCTGCACCGCCGTCCATGCCTAGGTAGTCCAGAGGATCGCGAAAGTGGCCCATCTCTCCACTCCATCCCAGTGGCACGCGAATCAGCGTCACGGGCTGCTCGCCTGCTGCGCGGCGCAGGGCATCCGCGACCATCGCAATACTGATTGTGCCGTCCTGCAGCGCCGGCAGCTTGGCGGCTACCGTCTTCGAGGGGCGAGTGGCGACCGAGCGGCGATTGCATGCGGCGGATAGGAGAGGAACGGCGACGTCCGGTTCAACTGGCATAAATACGTCGACCGGCGGGAGGCCTTGATGGTCCATGCTCCAGCCGCGATGGCTGTAGTGGTCGAGTGAGACCTGGATCACTTTGGCGCTCACAGACTCACCGCGCCATGCCTGTTGGAGTGTTCCATTCAAGTCGTACCAATCAAGACTAAGGACGACGTCCGCGGCGCGCAGCGTAGTTGCCGCCTCGGGTGAGAGAAAGACACCTGGCACGGCGGCGTGAAGTTCATGGTCCGTAGGAAAGGACGCACCAGCGCGCAGGTCAGTGAGGACCTCCGCATTTAGCTTCTCGGCCAGTTGGATGCGATGGCGCCAGCTTTCGCTCGAGCGAGATACGCGTCCCATGAGAATGACGGGCCGAGTTGCCGAGGAAAGTAGTTCTGCGGCTTTCTCCAGATCTTCCTTGCCCGGTACAGCGGGTGAGGCAACCTCGTATCGCGAGACGTTGGGTAATGGCGGGATCGCGTCGATTCTCGTCTCTTGTAAGGAAACATCAAAACAGACGTAGGTTGGACCGGACGGTGCAGTCAGTGCAATCTGTTTGGCTCGGAGCAGCGCTTCATAAGAGGCAACAACGGAAGCGGGCTGCGCATCCCATTTGGTGAAGGCGCGTACCAACGCACCTTGGTCCTGCGCGGTATGCATCCAGTCGATCCAAGGGCGGCGTTTTGCGGCATCGACTGGGCCCGTTGCGCCGAGAACCATCACCGGCACGCGGTCTACCCAGGCATTAAAGATCGCCATAGAAGCGTGCATCAGTCCGACATTACTGTGGACAATGGCAGCCAGGGGCTTTCCTGTTACCTTTGCATAGCCGTGGGCGATAGCAACGGCATGCTCCTCATGAAGCACAACCAGCATTTGGGGGTTGATATTGCCCAGGTGGTTGACCAAGCTGTCGTGCAGACCGCGAAAGCTTGATCCGGGGTTTAGTAGGACATAGGGGATATCAAGCGCGCGGATCATCTCTGCGATCGCATCGCTAGCCCACAGACTGTCGGTATCATTGCCAGGGAGTGGAATGTCTCGACGCAGCGGGACGGGTTGCATTGAATTCATTTGGTTGCTCCGTTTAATCGGCTTTGATGCCTGCGCCCTTAATGACGCTGGCCCAGCGCGCGGTATCTCTTTCGACAAGTTGGGTCATTTCTTGCGGTGTCGAGGATCGCGCTTCAATACCTTGCTCCGCTAGCTTTTCTTTAACGCCCGACTCCTCCAGAACTCTGGAGACATCGGCGTTGATACGCTTGATCACTGCGGAGGGGGTGCCTGTTGGAGCTGCCAGGCCTAGCCAGATTTCGCTGTCGTACTGGGGTAGGCCTACTTCTGCCATTGTTGGGACATTGGGTAGCAGGCTGGCGCGCCGGGTCCCACCTACGGCAAGCGCTCGAAGCTTACCGCTGCGAATGTGTGGCAGCAGCGAGTTGATGGCACCGAACTGAAGGTCAACCTGTCCAGCTAGCATGTCCGTGATGGCGGGGGCTGCGCCTTTGTAGGGAATGTGGGCTATATCAGTGCCTGTCATGGACTTGAAAAGCTCTGCCGAGAGATGCTGCGGACTGCCTGAGCCCGACGATGCATACGAAAGTTTCCCGGGGCTGATTTTTGCGAGAGCGACTAGCTCCTTCACAGTGGTAACCTTCAAATTTGAATTCACGACCAGCACCACGGGTACTGTGCCCAATTGCGTCACTTGGGCGAAATCGCGTGCAACAGCGTACGGAGTGTTCGGCAGCAGCATCGGGTTGATCGACATCGTGTTGTTGTTGGTTATTAGTAGCTTGTAGCCGTCAGCAGAGGCTTTGGCCACTTGGTCGGTGCCGATACTTCCTGCTGCGCCGGGCTTGTTGTCCACGATGACCGGCTGATGCCAAATTTGGCTAAGCCGCTGCCCGACTACTCGGGCGATAACGTCGTTGCTACCTGCTGGGGTGAAGGGGACGACAAGTGTGACCGGTTTTGCCGGATAGTTCTCTTGTGCAACGGCCGTATGGCCCAGGAAGGCGATGACCAAGGCTGAGGTCACACATAGCGACCGCCGGGTTAGGCTTGAGTTTTTCATGGTGTCTCCAATATCGGGCAACTAAACGTGCTCTCTGGGGATTCAAATGCTAGGAAGTCTGTTGACTGCCATCAAGCTTGAATGCTCCCTCAACCTAAGGGCGGTGGCGAAGGGAGAAGGAGTCTTTCGTTAAATGGCTCCTCCAGCTACGTTGCTCTCGGCTGAGTAGTACCTTCGTGCTGTGTGCGACGAAAAGGTTCTACGACGTAATCTTCAATTCGATGTAGCACGTTCCGGTTCACAGCCAGGGTGGGCACAAATAAATTGCTTTGTGAAGCGCAGAAGGTGCACTGCCTCATGAAATCGATAAATCAATTACGGCGCGGTTACCGAGCGCGGCCTGTCTGCACACACTGTGCTTGCCGAACTGGTGATACCTAGTGCTCAGATGGCATTGATCACTTAATCAATCCGGGTTGTTTGGGATGAATTGGGGGACACTTCTCGAGCGTTGCTTGTTTGCCTGCGACGCCTCGCAGATAAAGCGTGGCACCTCAGCCACAGTCGGGAATTTTGAACCTAGGAAATTTACTTAGATGGCTATCTAAATTGTTAGATGGCTACCTATACTTCGCAAGCCAGAGGAGCCATGTTGAATTTGAGATTCATCTGAGGATGTGGACGCTGGAAGACTGTGCTTGGGACTGCCCATGAAGATTCAAGTGCATTGTGAGGAACAGGAGTTGGGGCAAAAGGCCCCAAAAAAAATGAAGGAGACATCAATGATCGGACTGACCAAACATGCTGTGGCATGCGCGGTGTTGCTCAACGTTTGCGGAGCAGCGAACGCACAAGGAAGTGTGACCATTTATGGGCGCATGGACTCTGGTGTGGATGCCCCTCGCTCGAACGGTTCCAGCATCAATCGCCTGTATTCGGGCGGCAGCGCTGGTAGTAACCTAGGCTTCCGAGGTGTAGAGAACTTGGGAGGAGGGCTCTCAGCCGTTTTTCGCCTAGAGCAAGGCCTTAACCTCGATGAAGGTACCTTGGCCCAAGGCGGACGTGCATTCGGGCGGGAAGCATCGGTTGGCCTCAGCGATACAAGGCTCGGTACTGTGCAGATGGGGCGCGCTCCTACGCCCTACTATTTGGTCCAGAGTAATGTGGACGCCTTCATCTGGGAGGGAGCGGGTGGGCTGCTGTCGCTCACCCGAAACATCAGCTCAACGACGCAGCGACAGGTATTGCCGATGGGGGTAGCGGCTCGCCAAGATAACGCCATCAATTATGTGTCTCCGCGCTGGGGGGGGCTTGAAATACGCGGGCAGTATTCCTTTGGTGAGAAGTCCGCGACGATCGGTCGCGGTTACGGCGTATCTGGTCGTTATCAGGCTGGTAGCTTCGACCTCAATGCTGGCTTCCAGTGGCAGGAGGGGGCGGACAACGCCGGCTCGGGTAAGGTCTCGGCAATGGTGCTGGGGGGATCCTATGATGCCCGCTTCGCTAGGTTTTTCCTCGGCACGACGGTTGAGAAGAACTCCTGTAGCACCTGCACTGGTGCCATCGCTCGACTGCCAGGAACTTCCACAAGCGAATTCAGGTTGACCAACGTCGGTGTGCGCGTGCCATTTGGGTTGTTCACCGCCATTGCCCAATTCACTCGAGTTAACGACCGCTCCGACTACACCGCTTCGACCGGCAATCGCAATGCTAATTGGATTGCCTTTGGTGGTGACTATGACTTGTCTAAGCGAACGCGTCTCTACTTCGGTGCCGCTCGGATTACCAACCAGAACGGATCGCAGTACGTGCTAGGCACTGGAACTGCACAAGCTCCAGCAACGTTAGTTGGCTCGACGAATGGAAGCTCACGCAATATCTACATGGGGGTACGGCACAACTTCTGAGGGCGGCTCGTAGAGCAACCTTGCATTCTTTCAATGCTTTGCGGCGTGTAACAGACGGTAGCGGTGGAATAGCTGTTCCAGAGGCTTTGTGTCGGAGAAATTCGGTACTTTTTAAGCACTTACCAATTGGACTGCCCCTAGGCAGAGAGAGAACCCTTTCTATCTTTTGAGCATAGGAGGTAGTCCATGAGTGCGCAGATGTTTACGCCGGAATTCAAGGAAGAAGCGGTCAAGCAAGTCGCTGAGAAGGGACTCTCGGTGGCTAAAGTCGCAGTCCGTTTAGGCGTGCCTACGCATACCTTGCATAAATGGGTCAGGCCCTTATCCCCAGCCACGAGCGAGCAGCAGTCCAAAGAGCTGCTCGAAGCCAAGAGCGAGATCCTGCGTTTGCGCAGTCAGATGCGACGCATCAAAGAAGAACGGGATATCTGAAAAAAGCCGTGCGGTACTTGGCCAGGGAGCCCGGGTGAAGTACCACTTCATCAACGAGCACCGCAGCCAACATGCCATTAGCTTGATGTGCAGATTGCTGCGAGTGCCTCGTGCAGGGGTCTATGCGTGGCTACACGATCTGGCCTCAATTCACGAACATGACGACAGACGCTTGCTCAAGCTGATCCGCCATTCACTTACGCCCGGCCACGGAGTCTACGGTGCTATCCGTGCGTTTGCGGATCTGCGCGAGGCCGTGGAGCGCTGCGGTAAGCATCTCGTTGCCCGCATCATGCGCAAGCAAAAGACCAAAGCGATATGGGGCTACAAGACTCCTGGCACATTCCAGGCCAGCCTTCCATCATTGCCTCCAACCACTTGCATTGGCAGTTCACCGAGGATGCCCCAGACAAAGCGTGCGTCACTGATATCACCGTGCATCTTGGGTCTGTGGTGGCTAGCTCCTGCTGGCGCAGTACGCACGTCTGGTGAAGCAAAGGAAACCCGGTGTTGCGACGACCGGTTGAATCCGCCCAGTACAGCAGCGATGACTTCAAGCGTTTCTGCCGAGCCCATGGCCTAGCGTCCAGCATGAGTCGCCGTGGCAACTGCTGGGACAACGCCGTCGTGGAGTCTTTCTTCAGCAGCCTGAAGAAGGAGCGCGTCCGCGAGCGTATTTACAAGACCCGGGACAAAACCTGGGCCGATGTATTCGACTATATCGAGGTGATCTACAACCGGTCATGCCGCCATAGCCATCTGGGTGGAATCAGCCCTGAGGCGTTTGAGCGCACCGGACTTGTGGCTGGGATTTGCCTACCTGAATAGAAGCAGTCCACCAAAGAGTGGCCGAGTATGTCTGCCTGCCTAGGGCAGTCCAAGATGATAGCGCTGAGGCGGTTACACAAAAAGTCACAGTCTGTCGTGAACTTCTAGAAGCGTTGGCCAATAACGCCAACAGGGTAGCACGCTAGGCCGAAAAGCTCGCAGTGGATGAGGTGATGTATTTAGCCTGAGCGATCCTGACGACCGGAACACAGCGGAACGTTTTCAGCACCATGTGCGAGCAGGCGTTGTCCTTGCAAGAAGGGGACAACGCCTTTGCGCGGTGCATTCCTGATGTGATCAGTGGGACGCTGTGATGACTTCACGTCGCACTGATTTTGCATTTCGATTCGTCTAGGGGTGGCAAGGTTGGGGCGGTCTTCAACCTCAACATCAAATGGGTCTGTATGTCTCTAACTTAGTGTGAGACGTGCTGTGCGGCAGTGCGCTGGGTGTCATGGGAGTTAGTGCATGGAGCGGATGGCAGATTCCTTTTTTCGATACAGCGAATTGCCACTGCCACATTGCCGGGCGTGTGGCACCCGACCAGAATTGACTACTAAACAAATATCCGCAGTTCGTTGTTGCGGATATCGACAACCGTATAGGAGACTCTCCATGATGACCTCCCAGGCCGCAGCGGCCCTAGCCTTATCGTTAGTGTGGAGCTCTGTTCCGCTACAAGCGCAGGCACAAGCTTCGCGTGATTTTCCAAGTCGGCCTATCAGGATGGTTGTACCTTTCCCGGCTGGCGGTCCTACTGATTTGCTGGCCCGCGTCGTTGGGCAGCGTATGGGTGAATTGGTGCGCCAGCCGATCGTCGTTGACAACAAGCCAGGCGCAAATACCATCATCGGCGCTGACGTCGTTGCGAAGGCAGTGCCAGATGGATATACGCTGCTGATGGCTATCGACAATACGCTGGTGATGAATCAGTATCTCTACTCCAAGCTGCCCTACGATCCCATCAAGGACTTCGAGCCAATAGGCAAAGTAGCCACCACGCCGTTGGTCGTTATGACCAATCAGGCAGGGCCTGATTCAATGCAAGTGCTGCTGTCACGAACCAAGGCTGACCCCACTGCAATTAGCTACGGTTTTGGAACTTTCACATCCCAGCTTTCTGGTGAACTCCTCAAGCGCGTGCTAGGAAAGGATGTGGTTTCTGCGTCCTACAAGGGCAGTGCTGGGACAACCCAAGGCCTACTTTCCAAGGACATCACCTTTACTATCGACGGAATCACGACGGCCATGCCCCATTTCGCGAAGGGCACGTTAAAGCCGTTGGCTCGTCTGAGCGCAAAACCCATCCCCTCGCTGCCGGCCGTGCCGTCTATGTCCGATGTGGGTATCAAGCTGCCCGATATCGATGTATGGATGGCGTTGCTGGCGCCAAAGGGAACTCCGGCCGCCGTGGTGGAAAAGCTTAACCAGGCGCTGATGCAGGCCCTTGCCTCGAAGGACGTACAGGAAAAGCTCCTGGGCGCTGGCCTGATGGCGGACGTCAGCTCGCCACAGGCGCTGCGAAGTTTTATGGCCTCGGAAGCGGCGCGCTGGCGTCCGGTCATCGCGGAAGCCGGCATCAGGATCGATTGAATCTCACCACGAAGGTATTTCACCATGAGCATCACCACCCCCCAGTCCCAAAGCTTCGCACCGATCGTCCATAGCGCCGCCGAATGGCGCGCGGAGATGGCTCGCCTTTCCAAGCCGGGCCAACCCAGCTTCTTTCATATCCGTGCCCAACTGCCGAAAGAGGGGCGGACTAATCAGGTGCTGGGCGCCTCGCGCTACATGAACGTGGTGCTTAAGACCTATGCCAGCGGGGGAGAGAACGAGATCCACGCCCATTCCAATGAAGACCATGTGTTCGTTGTCCTGCAGGGCGGCGCAGTGTTCCACGGGCCTAACGGCGAAACGCGTGAGGTCGGCAAGAACGACTGCGTTCTGCTGCCGGCCGGAGCTTTCTACTGGTTCCAGGCCAAAGAAGGCGAGGGTGCCCTAGTGATGCTGCGCATCGGCGCGCACATCGATCCCAGCAGCGACGTGCTCGCGCGCATCGACCTCGCAGGAAAGCCTTTCGACGGCTATTCGGAGAGGAACAAGGAGGTGCCGGTGGTGCTCCATGAGGACAAGGTCTTTGAGTGACCGCCCTCCTTCTAACAACGACTATGCAAGCGCCTGAGATGATTCCACTGTGCCAGCCTCCCTATCCTGTTGCTCGCAAGCCTCGGCTGATCTGCCCGCCGGGTACGGCGGACTGCCATGTGCATGTCTACGGTCCTGCCGAGCGCTATCCCGTCGCCCCAACGCGTGCTTTCGATGTGCCCGAGGCCCTGCCCAGCCAACTGCGGGCGCTGCACGACGTCCTGGGTGTCCAGCGCCTAGTCCTCGTGCAGCCCAGTGGCTACGGCACTGACAACCGGCGCCATCTGGATGCGATGGCCGATATGGGGCGGCCGACGCGCGCCATCGTCACGCTGCGTGCTGATGTGCCGGACGTCGAACTGGACCGTATGCATGAAGCTGGAGTGCGCGGCGTGCGCTACAACATTGGCCATGCTGGCGCAGTGCCAGTGTCCGAGATGCCCGTGCTTGCGGCACGCATAGCTCGCTTGGGCTGGCATGTCCAGCTACATGTCATGGATGACGAGGGGCGCGCCCTTCTTGCCGAGATGGAGTCGACGCTGCGCGAATTATCCACGGATGTCGTGATTGACCACATGGGCTCGCTCAGGCCAAGCGAGGGCCTGGGACAGCCCGGATTCCAGTCTTTGCTGAGGCTGGTCGATACAGGGCGTTGCTGGGTCAAACTTTCCTGCGGCTACCGCATGTCGGCCTTGCCGCCGCCCTACGAAGACATGCTGCCCTATGTGCAGGCGCTGCTGGCTGCCCGGCCAGACCGTCTGGTATGGGGCAGCGACTGGCCGCACGTTTCGTTCAAGGGCCGTATGCCCAATACAACGGACCTGCTGGACCAGATGCTGGCCTGGGTGCCCGAAGAGGCGCAGCGCCAGCGGATCTTGGTGCGCAACCCTGAGCACCTCTACGGGTTCTGAGTAGTTCGGACTGTAGCCGCTGGTCTGAACTCTCATAAAACTACATGAGAGCCATATCCATGCTCTGACTTCGGGGGATTTCGGGGGATGCAGATGAAATCTTGGATTACTGAGAGGTAGTTCATGTATTCATACGAAGCTCGAATCCGAGCGGTGACGTTGTACATCAAGCTTGGCAAACGAGTCGCAGCAGCCATGCTGCAGGTGGGGTGTGGTTCAGTCGGCGGTGGTCCACCCGCCATCGATCAGCAATGCGGAGCCGGTCACCATCGCGGCGGCATCGCTGGCCAGGTAGATGAGCCCGCCCAGCACGTCGTCCAACTGCGCATCGGTTGCCCTGACGAGCTGTCTGTCGGTAATGTGTTGCAACAGGCTGCTAAAAAAGACCTCCATTTGGTTGGATGAAATCGACTGGGCATAGGGCGGCCTTGTTTGTCGTATTTCAGGTTCAGCAGATGGCGTTGTGCTGCTACCTAAATACTCCTCAAAACAAAAAAGAAGCGATGTGCGTCCTCTTGGACTGCATCGTTTCTTTGAGATCGGCCCGCCTCAGATGGGGCCAGCATCCACGCACTTAGGGCGTTGAATGGGCTGCTGCCTGCACTTGATGGTCGTTGTCCGCTGCACATCAGCGATCGCCTATGTTCGCACGCCGCTGAATGCTTCCGGGTCACTCAATCGCACACTCAGTTAGCTGCATTGGGTCGGGGCCGGAAGTTCGCAACGCCGCATAGTGGTCTTTCGGAATGCCGCCGGAAGGCCCTGCGATGCCGAGGCCACTTTCCTGGTGAAACCTGACACCGCATCGACGCAGCTGCATTCGCCCGAATGACAGCGATGCAGCCGACGCCGTGAGCCTGGCCGCCAACGCCGATCGGCCGCACCCGCTGAACACAAGCTATCGGTCGTCAAAGCTCCGATGACGCCAATGGTCGCATGCTGCCGCTGGTCAACTCAAGCATGACTAGGTAGCTTCGAGCGGAATGGAAGTCAGCGATGACCGGCATCCGCGGGAAGCGCACATCCTTGCTCTGGTCCAGATCAGTGTGATTCGGTTGGAATCAAGTGCAAATTTGATGGTAGATGGGATGGTAGATGTTTTTGCGATAAAAACAAAAAAGCCCTTGAAAACAAGGGCTTAGTTGTTTTTGTGGCGGAGGCTGTGAGATTCGAACTCACGGAAGGATCACTCCTTCGGCAGTTTTCAAGACTGCTGGTTTAAACCACTCACCCAAACCTCCGGATGCGCCGATTCTACACAAGGATTGTGAGCAAACTTGCAATTCGGTGCATTTGAAGCGCCGTTCAGTGGGTTGCAACTTTTGCTATTGAAAATATAGCGTAATGCGTATGTATTTATTGCGCTAAAGCCTATTTCTTTGAAGTTCTATAACTGGCATCAAGCTGGATGGCCGTGCAGGCCGTGCTCAGTTGCTGCGCCATGCCTTGCCTGAGTTGGCGGTTCAGCGATCCTGGTTTCAGTGCCCAACGAAAAAACGCCCCGAAGGGCATTTTGTTTTGAGCAGGTGTCAAACCCGCTTTGCCAGTTAGGCGTCAGGCACGCAAGGTGATGGCCTGTGCCGCAGCCAGAGCCGTCATGTTGACAACGCGGCGCACGGTGGAGGAGGGGGTGAGCACGTGGGCCGAGGCTGCGCCACCCATGAGGATGGGGCCGATGGTGGTGCCGTGGCCGCCGGTGGTCTTGAGCACGTTGAACAGAATGTTCGCTGCGTCCAGATTGGGGCAGATCAGCACATTGGCTTCGCCGTGCAGGCTGGAGTCCAGCAGCGAACGGTTACGCACTTCGGGCGAGAGGGCTGCGTCGCCGTGCATTTCGCCATCGCATTCGATGCCGGGGTTGGCGGCAGCGAAGATGTCGCGGGCAGCGCGCATCTTGCGGGCGGAACCACGGGTCGAGGAGCCGTAGTTGCTGTGCGAGAGGAAGGCAACCTTGGGTGGCAGGCCGAAGCGGGCCACTTCATCGGCAGCCATCTTGGCGATTTCGGCCAGCTCTTCGGCTGTCGGATCTTCGTTGATATAGGTATCAGCGATGAACAGGGTGCCGGATTCAAGCATGACGGCGTTGACCGTGGCGAATTCGTTGGCGCCTTGCTTGAGGCCCAGTACATCTTGCAGATGCATCAGGTGGCTGTCGAAGCGACCGACCAGACCGCAGAGCATGGCATCGGCATCACCCAGATGCACCATCAGCGCGGCGATCAGGGTGTTGGAGCGGCGCACGGCAGCCTTGGCAGCCTCGGGCGTCACGCCATCGCGGCCCATGAGCTTGTGGTAGGTTTCCCAGTACTGGCGGAAGCGTGGGTCATCTTCTGGGTTGCAGATTTCCACGTCCTTGCCGGGCACGATGCGCAGACCGGCCTTGGCAATGCGGGCTTCAATGACGGCGGGACGGCCGATCAGGATGGGCTTGGCCAGGCCGTCGTCCACTGCCACTTGCACGGCGCGCAGCACGCGCTCGTCTTCACCTTCGGCATAGGCCACGCGTTGCTGGTTGGCCTTGGCGGCAGCAAACACGGGGCGCATGAACATGCTGGTCTGGTAGACGAAGCGAGTCAGGCTTTCGCGGTAGGCGGCGATGTCTTCGATGGGGCGGGTGGCCACACCGGATTCGGCGGCTGCCTGGGCCACGGCAGGAGCGATACGCAGAATCAGGCGCGTATCGAAAGGCGTGGGGATCAGGTAGTCGGGGCCGAAGGTCAGTTCCTTGCCCTGGTAGGCGGCGGCGACTTCATCGCTGACGTCTTGCTTGGCCAGTGCGGCGATTTCGCGCACGCAGGCCAGCTTCATGGCTTCGGTGATCTTGGTGGCGCCGCAATCGAGGGCACCACGGAAGATGTAGGGGAAGCACAGGACGTTGTTGACCTGGTTGGGGTAGTCCGAGCGGCCGGTGGCCATAATGCAATCCGGACGAATGGCCTTGGCCAGTTCGGGGCGGATTTCAGGCTCGGGGTTGGCCAGGGCCAGGATGATTGGCTTGTCGGCCATGGTCTTGACCATGTCGGCCGTCAGCACGCCAGGGGCGGAGCAGCCCAGGAAGACATCGGCGCCATCCACGGCATCGGCCAGTGTGCGGGCTTCGGTCTTTTGAGCGTACTGGGCCTTGGATGCGTCCAGACCGCCGGGGCGGCCTTCATAGATCACGCCCTTGGAGTCGCACATGAAGACGTTTTCACGCTTGATCCCCAGGCCCACCATGACGTTCACGCAGGCAATGGCGGCAGCGCCGGCGCCGGAGACGGCGACCTTCACCGCGCCGATTTCCTTGCCCACCAGTTCCAGGCCGTTCAACAGGGCGGCGCTGGAGATGATGGCCGTGCCGTGCTGGTCGTCATGGAACACGGGAATGTTCATGCGCTTGGACAGCTCTTGCTCGATATAGAAGCACTCTGGCGCCTTGATGTCTTCAAGGTTGATGCCGCCCAGGGTGGGCTCCATGGCCGCAATGATGTCGATGAGCTTATCGGGGTCGCGCTCGGCCAGTTCGATGTCGAACACGTCCACGCCGGCAAACTTCTTGAACAGGCAGCCTTTGCCTTCCATCACGGGCTTGGAGGCCAGAGGGCCGATATCGCCCAGGCCCAGCACGGCGGTGCCGTTGGTGATCACGCCCACCAAGTTGCCGCGTGCGGTGTACTCGGAGGCGGTGGAAGGATCGGCTTCGATATCCAGGCAGGGGTAGGCCACGCCGGGCGAGTAGGCCAGCGACAGATCGCGCTGGTTGGACAGAGGCTTGGTGGGCGTGACGGAAATCTTGCCCTTGACGGGGCTGCGGTGGTATTCGCGGGCCGCATCGCGCAGGGCTTGTTCGGCGGTGGACAGGTTTTGTGTCATACGAAAAATATCAGCAAGTGGCGTCTCTGAGCTTACCGGATGGCGAGAAGGTTTTGGGTCAGGTCAGTTTTGCCCGAAGTGCACTGACAACAAACCCCCTGGCGCTATGCACTGCGACAGGGGGCGGGCTGGCGGGTAAGCCAGCGGTTCCTAAACTAGGCTGCAGCTCAGTGGGCGTCAGCCTGGCGCGCTGCGTTGATGGCAGCGCTGTTGTCTTTGGCGGCCCCATTGAAGAAAAGATTCAGTGCCACAGCGGTAATCGAAGCCAGCAGGATACCGGATTCAATCAGCGGATGGATGGAATGGGGCATCCATTGACGGAAATTAGGCGCAACCAAGGGAATCATTCCTACACCGATGGACACGGCCACGATCATGGCGTTGTGCTTGTTGTTGCGGAAGTCGACGTTGGACAGGATGCGGATGCCGGTGGAGGCCACCATGCCGAACATCACCAGACCTGCGCCGCCCAGCACCACGGTGGGCAGGGATTCGATCAGCGCGCCCATCTTGGGCAGCACGCCCAGCACGATGAGGATGGCGCCACCGGCCACGCAGACCCAGCGGCTCATCACGCCCGTCACGGCCACCAGGCCCACGTTTTGCGAGAAGCTGGTGTAGGGGAAGGTGTTGAAGATGCCGCCGATCAGCGTGCCGAGGCCGTCGGTGCGCAGACCGCGGGTCAGATCGTCCTGCGTGATTTCGCGCTTGGTCATGTCGCCCAGGGCCAGGAACATGCCGGTCGATTCAATCATCACCACCACCATCACCAGGCTCATGGTCAGGATCATGATGGGGTCGAACACGGGCATGGCGATGTCAAAGGGCAGGATCAGTGTGAACCATTCGGCCTTGGCAACCTTGTCGAAGTTCATCAGACCCATGGCGACCGAGATCACGCCGCCGATCAAGATGCCCAGCAGCACCGAGATGTTGGCGATAAAGCCCTTGGCAAAGCGTGCGATCAAGAGGATGGAGATCAGCACCACGGCCGATACGGCGGCGCCGCTCAGGTCTGCGTACTTGGGGTTGGGCACGGTGGGCAGCACCGAGAAACCCTTGGGCACGGCAGGCAGCGAGGAGCCGGGGGCGCCCGCCATGGCTTGCGCTTCGGCCAGCCACTTCAGGTGTTCGGGGTTGGGCACGCTGGGAGCTGTCGGGCCTACGGGGTTGCCGAAGATCCAGTTGATACCCACGCGCATCAGGCTGATGCCGATGACGGCAATGATGGTGCCGGTCACGACGGGCGGGAAGAAGCGCAGCATGCGACTGATGGCCGGGGCGATGATGATGGACACCACGCCCGCGCCTATCACCGAACCGAAGATCAGCCCCGCTCCTGCGTTGCCGCCGGTGGACTGGGCAATCGCCACCATGGGAGCCACGGAGGCAAAGGTCACGCCCATCATGACGGGCAGCTTGATACCGAACCACTGGGTTGCGCCCATGGCCTGGATCAGGGTGACCAGACCGCAGACGAACAAGTCGGCCGAGATCAGATGCGCCACCTGTTCAGGCGGCAGGTTGAGGGCACGGCCCACGATCAGCGGAACGGCCACGGCGCCCGCATACATGACGAGCACGTGTTGCAGGCCGAGTGCGGTGAGCTTGCCGGCTGGCAAGACTTCATCCACGGGATGCACGGTTGATGTCATAAAACTTATCTCCTCACTCCGTATTGGGATCAGGTTTGCGCACGAATGTCGTACTCGCTGCAATCCATACAAAAAGTGTATACAGGTCATAACGGCGAACAACTACCGGTAAACCCTGCTTAAAAATCCCGTTGCGGCGCAAACGTCAAGCTATATGCGTTTGCTGCATAACCATGGCAATCAAATGGCTGTTGCTATTGAAATGAAAGCACGTTACGCAGATTCATAGCGATTTTTTATCGAAATTAAGTTTGGATATGAAATGCAGCAAGCGCTTGGCGCTCTTTTATTCATAGCAAACATTGCGCCATATGCAATTTCCGGTGAATAAGGCCCGCTTATGCGGATGAAAGTTGGGGCAGTTGAAACCTGCTGTGTCTAAAAGCCCATGCTCCTGAATGCACGCGTTGGCATGATTGCATTGATCGGGCCCACTGAAAACTCGGTAAATGCCCTGAATTGATGCGGTGAAACGCATAAGCACGGTTTCAAGGGATGAGGTGCTGCATTGAGGTGACTGCGCTCTGCCGCGCTGCGATGAAGGCCCAGGCAAAAAAAGCGCGGCTTGCACCAGGCAAACCGCGCTGAATTCGCACCGGGGAGTTCAGGCCAGTGCCGGACCTGTCTGGCAAGCGCTGCTCTGTCTGGGTGTGGCCGCAGCCAGGGCCAGGCCGGCGGCTGCCAGAGCCGTGGCAGCCCAGGCAATCGATGTGAGGTTCAGGCCGTGGCTGATGACCGCACCGCCCAGCCAGGCGCCCAGGGCGTTGCCCACATTGAAGCTGGCGATATTGAGACTGGAGGCCAGATTGGAGGGGCTGCCTTCGGTGGCCTGCAGCACATACATCTGCATGGGAGCCACGGTGGCGAAAGCGGCAATGCCCAGCACCAGCACATAAAGCATGGCCACGGCGGCCTGGTCAAAGGCCCAGCGTCCGGCAAGCAGCACCAATAGCAGGGCGGCAAGCGAGACCAGCAGCGCGTGCCGCGTGCCAAAGCGGTCGGCCAGCTTGCCGCCTGCGTGGTTGCCCAGGGCCAGGCCCGCACCGAACAGCAGCAAAGTGGCGGCGACCCATTGGTTGTCCATATGCGTCACCTGGGTCAACAGCGGCTCTATATAGGTATAGAGCGCAAACACCCCGGCAAAGCCGATGACGGTAATCGCCAGGCCCAGCCACAGCTGGGGCTTGCGCAGCACGGCCAACTCCTGCGCCAGACTTTGCGGGCCGGATGCGGCAATCTGGCGCGGCACCAGCAGCGCCACAATGCCCATGGCCAGCACGCCGATGATGGAGACGGCCACAAAAGCCATGCGCCAGCCGAAGTGCTGACCAATCCAGGCACCAGCAGGCACGCCCAGCAAGGTGGCCAGCGTCAGGCCCGAGAACATCAGCGCAATCGCCGATGCTTTCTTCTCCGGCGCCACCAGCCCTGTGGCCACCACGGCACCGACGCCAAAGAAAGTGCCATGGGTCAGCGAAGTCAGCAAGCGTGCGGCCAGCAGCCATTCATAGCTGGTGGCGAATGTCGCCGCTACGTTGCCGGCGATGAAGATGGCCAGTAGCGCCAGCAGCAGGCGCTTGCGAGGCCATTGGCGGGTCAGCAGGGTGAGCACGGGCGCGCCCACGGCCACGCCCAGGGCATAGCCGGAGATCAGCGTGCCCGCCGTGGGAATGGAGATCTGCAAATCCTGGCTGACCTGGGTGAGCAGACCCATGATGATGAATTCCGTGGTGCCGATGCCGAAGGCTCCGGCGGCCAAGGCAAGCAAGGCGGCTGGCATGAAAGTCCTTTGAGAATATTCCGAGAAGGACTGCACTGTGAACCTTCCGAGTGACTGGCGGTAGCCCGTCGCCTGGAAATGCATTTGTTCCTTCATGGAATTAATGGAGTGAATACCATCTTGCTTATGCCGAAATCAAACCCCGTTTTTCCGCCATTGGCTCCGCTCGCACAAGCTGCCGGGCTGGAGATCAACCGCTTTGCCGAGCTGCAGACCTTTGTGCAGGTTGCCCAGCTGGGCAGCTTTTCTGCGGCGGCACGTGCGCGCGACGTCTCGCCGTCGGCGGTCAGCAAGATCGTGGCGCGGCTGGAGGCCCGCTTGGGTGTGCAGCTGCTGCGCCGCAGCACCCGGCGGCTGGAGTTGACGGCGGAAGGCGAGCAATTGCTGGAGAGCGGCAAGCAGCTGCTGACGGACTGGATGGCGCTCGAGTCCTCCATCACCCAGCAGGGCCAGCCTACGGGCGTGGTGCGTATCAATGCCAGCTCCACCACGGGGCAGCGCTTGCTGGTGCCCCTGGTCTCCCGCCTCATGGAGACCTGGCCCGGCCTGCAACTGGATCTGAGTTTTACCGACCAGGTAGTGGATTTGATAGCGGCACGCGCAGATATTGCCTTGCGTTGGGGGCAATTACCATCTTCAGACGTGGTGGCTCGCCGCCTGGGGCGTACGCGCCAGGTGATTGTGGCTTCGCCAGCCTATCTGGCGCGGCGCGGAACGCCGCAGCATCCCGATGATCTGGCACAGCATGTGCGCATAGGCTGGAATTACCCGCGTGCCGTGCCCCACTGGCCGTTTGTGATCGACGGCCAAAAGCGGGCCGTGAGCATGGGCGAGGTGTTGCGTGTCAACGATGGCGAGGCCATGTGTGCGCTGGCGCTGGCAGGTGCCGGTCTGGCACGTCTGTCGCTGTACCACGCCTGGGATGATTTGCATGCCGGGCGGCTCAAGGGGGTGCTGGAAGACTTCAACTGTGGCGATCTGGAGCCCATACATGCCGTGTATGTAGGCAAGCCGGGTCAGTTGCCCACGCGTACCCGGGCCGTGCTGGATTTTCTGCAGCAGCATGTGGATTTGAGTCACGCGGAAATCTGGCCGGCTGCGCTGCGGGAGCGCTAAAAAACAAAGCCCGGAAAACCGGGCTTGTGAAAAGAGCACAGACCTTCAAACAGGCATGCCTCGAGTGAGAGGCAGCAAGCAAAGGCCGCCCTGCGGCGATGCTGCCGTCCCCTTTGGGGGGAAGCGGCGGGGCCGCCTAGGCGGAGCCGCTCAGGGGGAAACCTTACGCCGTCAGATCCACCAGCGAACGGGCCACCACCTTGGTGGCGCGGCGCAGGTCTTCCAGCACCAGACGCTCGTCGGAGCGCTTGGCGTGCGATTCCAGCACGGTGCGGGGGCCGGCGCCGTAAATCACGCCGGGAATGCCGCGCTCGACATACAGGCGCACGTCGGTGTACAGGGGCGTGCCCACTGCAGGGGGCTTTTCGCCGAAGATGGCTTCGCCGTGGGTCTGGATGGCGTCCACCAGAGGCTTGTTGCCGTCCAGAGGCGTCATGGCGTTGGCCAGCAGCAGGCGCTTGATGTCCACGCGCACAGCGTCTTCACCGGTGTAGCCGCCCTGGGTGTTGAAGTCGGCAATGGCCTGGGCGATCACGGCGCGGATGCTGGCTTCGACTTCCACGGGGTTCTCTTCGGGAATCATGCGGCGGTCGATCTTGAGCATGACCTTGCCGGGCACCACATTGGTGTTGGTGCCGCCGTCAATGCGGCCGATGTTCAGATAGGGGTGCTTGATGCCAGGCACTTGCGAAGTGACTTGCTTGTACTTGGTGTTTTCTGCGTACAGAGCGTTCATCAGCACCACGGCGGCTTGCAGGGCGTCCACACCGGTGTGGGGCACGGCGGCGTGGGCCATCTTGCCTTGCACGGTGATTTCCATCTGCAGGCAGCCGTTGTGGGCAGTCACGACTTCGTAGCTGAAGCCGGCGGCAATCATCAGATCGGGCTTGGTCAGGCCTTTTTCCAGCAGCCAGCCGGGGCCCATCAGGCCGCCGAACTCTTCGTCATAGGTGTAGTGCAGTTCAACTGCGCCCTTGACTGGCTTGGCCACGGCTTCCAGGGCACGCACGGCGTAGGTGAAGCTGGCAAAGTCGCTCTTGCTCACGGCAGCGGCGCGGCCGTAAAGCTTGCCGTCCTCGATCTCGGCGCCATAGGGGTTCTTGCTCCAGCCTTCGCCTGGAGGCACCACGTCGCCGTGGGCGTTCAGGGCAATGGTCTTGCCGCCGTCACCATACTGGCGGCGCACGATCAGATTGGTGATGGACTCCATGCCGTAGGCCTTCACATCGGCTTCGGGCACCACATGCTTTTCGGCATCAAAGCCAAAGGTCTTGATCAGCTCGGCCGTGCGCTCGGCGTGGGGCGCATTGTTGCCTGGAGGCGTATCGGTAGGCACTTGCACCATGGCTTGCAGAAAGCGCACTTCTTCGTCGAAATGCTGATCAATCCATGCGTCGATGGCGGCGTAAGTGGCTTGCTTGTCTTGGTTCATATTGGTCATTGCTGTTCTTGAGCCAGTTGATGAAGGACGTGAGTGAAGGCATCCACCGACAGTTGCATGTCGTCGGAGGTGGAAGACTCCAGCGGGTTGTGGCTGATGCCGGCGTTCAGGCCGCGCACGAACAGCATGGCCTGGGGCATGATTTCGTGTAGCTTCATGGCATCGTGGCCGGCGCCGCTGGGCATGCGGAACAAGGGCACACCCAGGGCATCCACGGCGTTTTCCCAGCGCTTTTGCCATTCGGGTGCGCTGGGAGCAGCGGCAGCCTTCATGGACAGATCGGTGGTGAAGCGCAGGCCGCGGCGCTCGGCGATGGCTGCCATCTCGGCCATGATGTCGTTGATCATGGCGTCGCGCTGCTCGTTGGTAGGGGCGCGCAGATCCAGCGAGAACTGGCAGCGGCCGGGCACCACGTTGACCGAACCCGAGGGCACGTTCAGCTGGCCGATGGTGGCCACGCTGTCGCCATCCTGGCCGGCACGCTTTTCTATATACAGCGACAGCTCGGCCACACCGGCGGCAGCGTCGCGGCGGCGGTCCATGGGCGTGGTGCCGGCGTGGCTGGCCATGCCGATGAACTCGCAGACGTAGCGGGCGCTGCCGTTGATGGAGGTGACGATGCCCAGAGGAATGTCCAGCTCGTTGAGCACCGGGCCCTGCTCGATATGCACTTCGATGAAGCCCAGGTACTTGGCGGGATCGCGCTCCAGCTTGGGGATGTCGTCAATGCACAGACCGGCATGCAGCATGGCTTCGCGCAAGGTGATGCCGTCGGCATCCTTTTGCTCCAGCCATTCCTGCTTGAAGTCGCCCACCAGAGCACCGGAGCCCAGGAAGGTGGCCTTGTAGCGCTGGCCTTCTTCTTCGGCAAAGCCCACCACTTCGATGTTGAAGGGCAGACGCTTGCCCTGCTTGTGCAGCTGCTGCACGCAGGCCATGGGCACGAAGATGCCCAGACGGCCGTCGTACTTGCCGCCGTTGCGCACGGTGTCGTAGTGGCTGCCGGTCAGCAGGGTCTTGGCGCCTTCGGTGGCAGCCTTGTAGCGGCCCACCACATTGCCCACGGCGTCGATTTCGACTTCGTCAAAGCCGACTTCGCGCATCCAGTGGCTGATGCGCTGGGCGCAGGCACGGTGGGCGTCGGTCAGATAGGTGACGGTGAGCTGGCCTTTTTCGGCATAGCCGGGGTCGCTGTGGGTGGCCAGGCGTTCCTGCCAATCCCAGACCTCGTTGCCATCCACGGGCTGGTAGCCGAACTTGTCGTTCAGGCGGATTTCGGCAATGCGGTGAATATTGCGCAGTGCTTCGGCTTGTTCGTAGGCCGGGTGATTGAAGATGCGGCGCTCGAAGGTCGCCATGATCTCGGCCTTGGACAGGCCTGCACCGCGCGGACCGCGTACCGCCAGGATGAAGGGGAAACCAAAGCGCTGGCCGTATTCTGCGTTGAGCTTGCGGATGTGCTCCAGCTCTTCGGGCGTGCAGTTGGTCAAACCCGCCTTGGTCTGCTCATTGGTCGATTCGGCCGTGAGCGTGTTGGTCTCCATCTGCTTGCCGGCCAGCTCCGGGTGAGCGCGGATCAGATCAAGCTTGGACTGCTCGCTGGCCTCGGCCAGCACCTGGGCCATGGCGTGCTTGATATGGGCCATGGATTTGAAAGGGCGCTGCTCCAGCGCCTTGGCGGCAATCCAGGGCGAATGCTCGTACAGACCGTCGAGCAGTTCGGTGGCGGTGGCCGCATCTGCGGCGTTCAGTTGTTCCAGCGTCAAAGCCATGTCGCTATCAATCCTTGCAAGGGAAACGCTCTGCCCAGTGGCGAGCCAAATCAATACGGCGGCACACCCACACCTTGTCGTGCTGTTGGATGTGATCGAGGAAGCGCTGCAGCGCCGTGATGCGGCCGGGGCGACCCAGCAGGCGGCAGTGCATGCCTATGCTCATCATCTTGGGGGCATCGTCGCCGTTGGCATCGCCTTCGGCGTACAGGACATCGAAGGTGTCCTTCAGATACTGGAAAAACGGGTCGGCATACGAGTAGCCCTGGGGCAGGGCAAAGCGCATGTCGTTGCAGTCCAGGGTGTAGGGCACGATCAGCTGGTTGCGGGTGCTGCCGTCGCTCTTGCCTACCTTCATCCAGAACGGCAGGTCGTCGCCGTAGTAGTCGCTGTCGTAGCTGAAGCGGCCGTTGTCGGCCACGATACGGTGGGTGTTGGGGCTGTCGCGGCCGGTATACCAGCCCAGGCCGTGGTCGCCGTCGTGGCCGTACAGCTCGCCGAAGATTTCCAGGCATTGGTCCATGTGGGCGCGTTCCACCTCGGCAGGCACGCCCTGGTAGTGAATCCACTTGAGGCCGTGGCAAGCCACTTCATGGCCTAGCTCGGCAAAGGCCTGGGCCAGCTCGCGGTGCTTTTGCAGGGCGGTGGCCACGCCAAACACCGTCAGCGGCAGGCCGCGTTTTTCAAACTCGCGCAGGATGCGCCACACGCCAGCGCGCGAGCCGTATTCATAAATGCCTTCCATGCTCATATGGCGCTCTGGGTAGGCGGCCGGATTGAACATTTCAGACAAAAACTGCTCGCTGGCCGGATCACCGTGCAGCACGCAGTTCTCACCGCCTTCTTCGTAATTGAGCACAAATTGCACGGCCACGCGGGCCTTGCCAGGCCATTGCGGGTGCGGTGTGTGGCGACCGTAGCCAAGCAGGTCGCGGGGATAGGAGGCGGTGGCGTCGTAAATCATGGTGCGAGAGAGGAAAGAGCCATCGATAAATCGTTCGTTGGCAAATCGCGGTCGAAGGTCAGGCCTGCTTCCACGTGGTCTAAGTGCTGCTGCATCAGCAGCACGGCATGGTCGGCATCGCCATCGGCCAGTGCGGTCACGATCTCGGCGTGCTCGTCATGCGAGTGTTCTGCAGCGGTGCTGGACTGGTACATCAGCGTGATCAGTGCGCAGCGGGAAATCAGCTCTCCCAGCAACTGGGCCAGCACCTCGTTGCCCATCAGCTCGGCCATGCGCACGTGAAAGTCGCCCAGCAGCTCGGTGCGCTGGCCCACGTCCTCGGACTCCATGGCTTTTTTCTCGGCGGCCACGTGCTGCTTGAGGGCGCGAATCTTGGCCGTAGTGCGTTGGGCCACAAAGCTGCGCACCATCTCGGCTTCCAGCATGCGGCGCACGGCAAACACCTGGCGGGCCTCGTCGACCGAAGGGGTGGCCACAAAGGCGCCGCGTGCGGGTTCAAGGCGGATCAAGCGGTTTTGCGAGAGCTGAAACAGAGCCTGGCGTACCAGGGTGCGCGAGACGCCGAAGTGATCGGCCAGCTTTTGTTCGGCCAGCTTGGTGCCAGGCATCAGTCGGTGTTCGACGATGGCCTTGGTCAGGCTTTCGACAATGAAACTGGTGGTGGAAGTTTCCATGAGGCTCATCATAGCGGTGAAGAATAAGTTTTGTATACAATTTCTGTAGACCGGACTTGGCGTTTTTCCCTAGTAGCGGGTTCCGGAATACCTTGAAGTCGCGCAAACCCATGGCTGGCGCGGCTTGCAGCCATTGGTGACGGAATCATCATCAATGTTGTGACGTTTGCGCGCTTGTGAGGCAAAAATGCCGGGTTGCACAATGCGTGAACTATGCAAGCTCAGAATACCTCCTCTCGCGCGAGCGCCGCTGTGCCATCGCCCCAGCAAGACCCTGCAGGTTTTCTGCGCCATCTGTATGAGGTGGCGGTGCGCAATGCCCTGCCCATCGAAGGCCTGGCGCGCTACCTGCCCAAGCCGCCCAAGGGCCGCACGCTGGTGTTGGGTGCCGGCAAGGCCGGCGGCTCCATGGCGCAGGCGCTGGAGGCGCTGTGGCCGGCAGATGCTCCGCTCTCGGGCCTGGTCGTTACTCGCTACGAGCATATTCCTCCGCGTCCCGAAGATCTGCCCGTGCGTCTGGAAGTGGTGGAAGCCGCCCACCCCGTGCCCGATGCGGCCGGACTAGCCGCTGCCGAGCGCATTCTGGCGCTGACTCAAGGCCTGACGGCGGACGATCTGGTGATCTGCCTGATCTCGGGCGGCGGCTCCTCCTTGCTGACCCTGCCCGCCCAAGGCATTGACCTGGCCGAGAAGCAACGCATCAACAAGGCGTTGCTGGAAAGCGGCGCCGCCATTGGCGAGATGAACTGCGTGCGCAAGCATCTGTCGCGCATCAAGGGTGGGCGTCTGGCTGCGGCCTGCCATCCGGCCCAGGTGGTGACGCTGACCATCAGCGATGTGCCCGGCGACGATCCCTCGGTGATCGCCAGTGGCCCCACGGTGCCTGATGCCACGACTTGCGCTGACGCACTGGCAATCTTGAATCGCTATCAGATCAGCATTTCCGAATCCGTGCGCGCAGCGCTGGAAGCCGGTCAGCTGGAAACGCCCAAGCCCGGCGATGCGCGCTTTGAAGGCCATGCGGTGCACCTGATCGCCACGCCACAGCAGTCGCTGGAAGCTGCAGCCGCTGCGGCGCGCGAGGCCGGTATGGCCGTGCATGTGCTCTCCGATGAAATCGAAGGTGAATCGCGTGAAGTGGGCAAGGTCCATGCCGCACTGGCCCGCGCTGTGGCCAAGCATGGTCAACCGTTTGCCAAGCCCTGCGTGATTCTCTCCGGCGGCGAAACCACGGTGACGATTCGCCCGCGCCAACCGGGCGCAGCCAAGGGGCGTGGCGGCCGAGCCGGCGAGTTCTGTCTGGGGCTGGCGCAAGCGCTGCAAGGCCAGGAAGGCGTCTGGGCGCTGGCGGCGGACACCGACGGCATTGACGGGGTGGAAGACAATGCCGGCGCCCGCGTCTCGCCTTGCACGCTGGCACGTGCGGCGGACAAGCAACTGCGCATCAGCGATCATCTGGATCGCAACGATGCCTACGGCTACTTTGCTGCGCTGGACGATCTGGTGGTGACGGGGCCTACCCACACCAATGTCAACGACTTCCGCGCCATCCTGATTCTCTGAATTTGGCGCTTGAGGGTGGCCTCAGTTTTGATAGCGCCTTGCGCTCTATCAGATGAGGTTTCAAGTATCTAAAGGCCTGCAGCTATCGCCACACGTGCGGTAGCTGCTTCTTTTCCTAATAGCTGCGCATCAGCCGCCGCGCGGCAACTCTTCCCACCAGGTGTCATCGAACTTGCCTTGCAGAAAGGCGATGAAGGATTGCACTTTTTGAGGCACCAGGCGAGGCGAGGGGTAGACGGCGTGAATCTCCTGCTCCGGCAGGCGACAGGTCTTGAGCACTTCCACCACGCGGCCGTCGGCCAGAGAGTCGTGCGCCACATAGCGGGGCAGGGCGGCAATGCCCATGTTCAGCCGTGCGGCGGCCAGTAGCGCCGAGAGGTTGTTGGAGCGCAGGGGGCCGGTGACCGGCACCGACACCGGCTCGCCGCTGGGATTGCGCAGCCGCCACAAATCATTGCCTTGCACGCTGCTGTAGATCAGCGTGGCGTGTTCCTTGAGGTCCGAGGGTCTGCGCGGCGTGCCGCGCTTTTTCAGATAGCTGGGCGATGCCACCAGCACCCAGGGGTTCACGCCCAGCATGCGTGCGCCCAGCGATGAATCGGCCAGCTTGCCCAGACGCAGCGCCACATCGATGCCGTTGGCCACCAGATCGGTGTAGCGGTCTTCAAAGCTCAGATCGACCTGGACCTGCGGGTTGTGCTTCATGAACTCCATGGTCAGCGGAATCAGCACGCGACGCCCGAAAGCGACCGAGCTGCCTATGCGCAACTGGCCTTGCACCTGGGTCTGGCGCACCTTGACCACGTTTTCGGCCTCGGCCACATCGTTGACGATGATCTTGCATTTTTCGTAGTACAGCGCTCCCGCTTCGGTGAGGCTGACGCCGCGTGTGTTGCGGTTGAGCAGTCGCACTTTCAGACGCGCTTCCATGGCGGCAATCTGCTTGGTGACCGTGGGCTGGGTGGTGGCGAATTCCTGCGCCACTTTGGTGAAGCTGCCGGTCTCCACCACCCGCACAAACATGTGCATGGCATCGAGTCTGTCCATGACTTTTATCTCCTGTTTATTCTTGAATGGAATAAATTTTATGGTCTGCAAGCAGCTTCCGGCAAGCAAAGGTCTTGACTAAAGTCGAATCCAGTTTAAAGGAGACCTCATGGCCAAAATGAAAGCAATCGAAGCAGCAGTCCTGGTGCTCGAAAAAGAAGGTGTTACCGTTACGTTTGGTGTGCCAGGTGCGGCCATCAACCCCATGTACGCAGCGATGAAGAGCCACGGCGGCATCGGCCACATCCTGGCCCGTCACGTGGAAGGCGCAAGCCACATGGCTGAAGGCTACACCCGTGCCGTTGCCGGCAACATCGGCGTGTGTATCGGCACCAGCGGCCCTGCTGGCACCGACATGATTACCGGCCTGTACTCGGCCAGCGCTGACTCCATCCCAATCCTGTGCATTACCGGCCAAGCTCCCCGCTCGCGTCTGCACAAGGAAGACTTCCAGGCCGTGGACATTGCTTCCATCGCCAAGCCCGTGACCAAGTGGGCCACCACGGTGCTGGAGCCTGCGCAAGTGCCCCGCGCCTTCCAGCAAGCTTTCCACCTGATGCGCTCCGGCCGTCCCGGCCCCGTGCTGATCGATCTGCCCATCGACGTGCAGCTGGCTGAAATCGAATTCGACATCGACACCTACGAGCCTCTGGCTGCGTACAAGCCTACCGCTTCGCGCAAGCAAGCCGAGAAGGCGATCGAGATGCTCAACGAATCCGAGCGTCCTTTGCTGGTCTCCGGCGGTGGCGTGATCAACGCCGATGCTTCCGACCTGATGGTCGAGCTGGCCGAGATCCTGAACGTGCCCGTGATCCCCACGCTGATGGGTTGGGGCACCATCCCTGACGACCACCCGCTGATGGTCGGCATGTGCGGTCTGCAGACCAGCCACCGTTATGGCAACGCCACGATGCTGGCTTCGGACTTTGTGTTCGGTATCGGCAACCGTTGGGCCAACCGCCACACCGGTTCGGTCGAGGTCTACACCAAGGGTCGCAAGTTTGTGCACGTGGACATCGAGCCCACACAAATCGGCCGCGTGTTTGCCCCTGACTACGGCATCGTCTCCGACGCCAAGGCTGCTCTGGAGCAATTCGTTGCCGTGGCCAAGGAGTGGAAGGCTGCCGGCAAGCTCAAGTGCCGCAAGACCTGGGTTGCCGAGTGCCAGGGTCGCAAGAACAGCGTCGAGTTCCTGCGCAAGACCAACTTCGACAACGTGCCGATGAAGCCACAGCGCGTCTACCAGTGCATGAACCGCTCTCTGGACCGCGACACGACTTACGTGTCCACCATCGGTCTGTCGCAGATCGCCGGTGCCCAGTTCCTGCACGTGTACAAGCCACGTAGCTGGATCAACTGCGGTCAAGCCGGCCCTCTGGGCTGGACCACTCCCGCCGCCCTGGGCGTGCGCGTGGCGGACCCGGCACGCAAGATCGTGGCCCTATCCGGTGACTACGACTTCCAGTTCATGATCGAAGAGCTGGCCGTGGGCGCACAGTTCAAGCTGCCCTATGTTCACGTGCTGGTGAACAACAGCTATCTGGGCCTGATTCGCCAGGCTCAGCGCGCTTTCTCCATCGACTATTGCGTGCAATTAGCGTTCGACAATATCAACACAAATGAAGAAGAAGCCACCCATGGCTACGGTGTTGACCATGTTAAGGTCGTCGAAGGTCTGGGTTGCAAGGCCATTCGCGTTCACAAGGCTGAGGACTTCGCTCCTGCCATGAAGCAAGCCGAAGCCTGGATGACCGAGTTCAAGGTTCCCGTCGTGATCGAATGTGTGCTGGAGCGTGTGACCAACATCTCCATGGGCGCTGAAATCGACAACGTCATGGAATTCGAAGACCTGGCCATCGGCTCCGCTGACGTGCCTAGCGCACTGGCTCTGCTGGACTAAATCAGCAGCCAAGGACAGAGCCCTGGCTCTGTCCTTTTTTCCCTTTTGACGAGATATCTGGAGACAAAACCATGCCCCGTTTTGCTGCCAACCTGAGCATGTTGTTCACCGAGGTGCCCTTCCTCGAGCGTTTCGAGCGTGCCGCCAACGCAGGCTTTGAAGCCGTGGAATTCCTCTTTCCCTACGCTCACAGCGTGGAAGAAATCCAGGAGCGCCTGAATGCTACCGGTCTGAAGATCGTGTTGCACAACCTGCCCGCTGGCGACTGGGATGCCGGCGAGCGTGGCATTGCCTGCGATCCCAACCGCGTGGATGAGTTTCGCGCCGGCGTGGCCAAGGCCGTGACCTATGCCCATGCCCTGGGTGTGCCGCAGTTGAACTGCCTGGCAGGCAAGGTTCCCGCTGGTTCCGACCCCGTCGTGGTGCGCCGCACTTTTGTGGAAAACCTGCGTTTTGCGGCTTCTGCATTGAGCGCGGCCAATGTGCGTCTGCTGATCGAGCCTATCAACCCCTTTGATATTCCCGGCTTCTATCTGAACCGCACGGACCAGGCTCTGGACATCCTGGATGAAGTGGCTGCGCCCAATGCTTTTGTGCAGTACGACATTTACCACGCGCAGCGCGTGGAGGGCGAACTGGCTGCGACCATGCAAAAGCAGCTGGCCCGCATCGGCCACATTCAGCTGGCCGACAACCCCGGCCGCAACGAGCCAGGCACGGGCGAGATCAACTACCCCTTCCTGTTCGCACACCTGGATCGCATCGGCTATGACGGCTGGATCGGTTGCGAATACAAGCCCGCCAACGGCACTGAAGCCGGTCTGGGCTGGCTGGAAAAGATTGGCGGCTGGAACAAGGTTGCCGTGGCCGCTTGAGCGCTGCTGACAAGCGCAAGCAGCTAGCAAATTTGAATAAGCGTATTTAGAAGACTAGGAGAACACCATGAACGCATCGTCCCTCAAGCTGGGCTTTATCGGTCTGGGCATCATGGGCGCCCCCATGTGCGGCCACCTGATTTCGGCTGGTCACCAGCTGTTTGTCAACACGCACGGCAAGGTGCCTGCCAACATCGCTGAAACCAGTGCTACGCAATGCACCACCGCACGTGGAGTGGCCGAGCGCGCCGACATCATCTTCGTGATGGTTCCCGACACGCCTGACGTCGAAAAAGTGCTGTTCGGTGAAGACGGCGTGGCCGCTGGCCTCAAGGGCAGCAGCGGCAAGATCGTGGTGGACATGTCCTCCATCTCGCCCGTGGCCACCAAGGAATTCGCCAAGCGCATCGAAGCTGTGGGCGCCCAGTACCTGGATGCTCCCGTCTCCGGCGGCGAAGTCGGTGCGAAGAACGGCACACTGTCCATCATGATCGGCGGCCCCGATGCTGCTTTCGAGCGCGTCAAGCCCTTGTTCGAGAAGATGGGCAAGAACATCACCCTGGTGGGCGGCAATGGCGACGGCCAGACGGCCAAGGTGGCCAACCAGATCATCGTGGCGCTGAACATCGAAGCCGTGGCCGAAGCCCTGCTGTTCGCATCGCGCGCCGGTGCCGATCCAGCCCGCGTGCGTGAAGCCCTGCTGGGCGGTTTTGCCTCTTCCAAGATTCTGGAAGTGCATGCCGAACGCATGATCAAGCGCACGTTTGACCCCGGCTTCCGTATCGCCCTGCACCAGAAGGACTTGAACCTGGCCCTGTCCAGCGCTCGTCAGCTCGGCGTGTCCCTGCCCAACACGGCTCAGGCCCAGGAATTGTTCAACAGCTGCGTCGCCCACGGCGGCGCGGGCTGGGATCATTCCGGCATGGTGCGCGCTCTGGAAATCCAGGCCAATTTCGAGATCGGCCAGAAGGTTGAGTCCTAAAGCCTAGGTGGGGAAGGCGGCGATAGCCGTCTTGAAAGAAAAGCCGCACTCAGTGAGTGCGGCTTTTTTTACTTTAAAGCGGCGAAATTAGAACCCCATGGTTTTTCCGTCCGGATTGCGCGGGTCGGATGCGCCATAGAGCATGCCGTCCTTGATCTCGATGGTTTGCGTGCGGCCCATGGAAGGCTTCAGTGCAACCTTGTGTCCCCATTGCTTGAGCAGAGCGATCGTGTCGGCGCTAAAGCCTTTCTCGATGCGCAGCTCATCCGGCGTCCACTGGTGGTGAAAGCGCGGTGTGGCCGCTGCTTCGGCGGGGTTCATGCCGTAGTCGATGCGGTTGACGATTTGCTGCAGCACCGTGGTGATGATGCGCGCGCCGCCGGGGCTGCCGGTCACCAGCACCGGCTTGCCGTCCTTGAGCACCAGGGTGGGCGTCATGGAAGACAGGGGGCGCTTGTTGGCCGCCACCGCATTGGCATCGCCGCCCACCAGGCCGTAGGCGTTGGCGACGCCGGGCTTGGCCGAGAAGTCGTCCATCTCGTTATTGAGCAAAATGCCCGTGCCCTTGGCCACAATGCCGCTGCCAAAGTTGGTGTTGAGCGTATAGGTCACGGCCACGGCGTTGCCGGCCTTGTCCACCACGGAGTAATGCGTGGTCTGGTCGCTTTCATAAGGCTGGGGCTTGCCTGGCTTGATGTCGCTGCTGGCTCTGGCCTGCTGGGGCTTGATGGTGGCCGCCAGCTCATTGGCGTAGTTTTTGGAGATCAGGCCCTTGAGCGGAATCTTCACGAAATCCGGATCGCCCAGGTACTCGGAGCGGTCGGCATAGGCCAGTTTCATGGCCTCTGTCATGTAGTGCACGCTCTGGGCGCTGTCGGCGCCCCACTGGTTCATGGGCCAGCGCTCCATCAGGTTGAGAATCTGCAGCAAGTGCGCGCCGCCCGAAGACGGCGGCGGCATGGTCACGACCTGGTAGCCGCGGTAGTTGCCGCGCACGGGTTCGCGCTCCACCACCTTGTAGTCGCGCAAATCCTGCAGCGTCAGTGCATTGGCATGTGCTGCCATTTCGCTGGCCAGTTTTTGTGCAATCGCTCCCTGGTAGAACGCCTTGGCGCCTTGCTGGCTGATCAGGCGCATGGACTGGGCCAGGTCCTTTTGCTGCAGCAGTTCACCCGCCTTGAGCGGTGTGCCGTTTTTCCAGAAGATGGCCTGTGTGGCGGGCCACTGGCCCATATTCTTTTTTTCCTGGCTCAGTGTCTTGGCCAGGGTCACGCTCACGGGGTAGCCTTTGTCGGCCAGTGCAATGGCCGGAGCCATGACCCGGCTCAGCGGCATGGAACCCCATTTCGACAGTGCATGCGTCATACCGGCCACCGTGCCGGGCACGCCCACGGCGTAGTGGGTGTAGAGCGATTTGCCGTCTATGACCTTGCCTTGCGCATCCAGGTACATATTGCGCGAGGCGCCTTTGGGGGCGGTCTCGCGAAAATCCAGGGCGATGTCTTTGCCGGTCTTGGCGTCATGCACCATCATGAAGCCGCCACCGCCGATATTGCCGGCATTGGGCAAGGCCACTGCCAGCGCAAAGCCCACGGCTACCGCCGCATCCATGGCATTGCCGCCGGCTTTGAGAATGTCCAGACCGATTTGCGTGGCCAGTTCCTGCTCGCTGGCCACCATGCCGTTTTTGCCAACGACTGGATGGAAAACATCCATATCGAAGTCGTAGGCCGCCGATGCGGCCTGAGCGGCTTGAGTCTGGACAATGGGGGCGGTGGCCGCAGGCTTTGTCACATTCTCCACGGCAGCGGCTGGCGCTTCGGTTCGAACGGCCTGCGGGGCGCTGCAAGCCGTCAGGCCGGCAATGGCCAAGGCCAGGCTGGCTGCCAGCACGGTGTGGCGCATTTGCATACTTGTCTCCTTGTAATCGTTGATGGTGCTGCAGAGTTTAGAAGCGCAACGGGCATCTGCAGGGCAGCTGGCCTGACACGCTGCGGGTATGTGCGTAGAAGTCAGGGCAGTAAAGCCTTGGATGGAGTACAAGAACTGTATACACTTTAATCAAGCAGGGTCCGCTTTGGCGTGCCTGCTGGCATGCGCCGATCCACTTTTACACACTGATGGCGGGAACAATTCCGCCGCTGAGGAGATATCCATGGGCCTGAGCACCCACGTTCTAGACACCATGAACGGCTGCCCCGCTGCGGGCATGGCAGTCGAGCTGTTTTCCACCGAAGGCGACAAGGTCACGCTGATCAAAAGCCTGGTGCTGAATCACGATGGACGCACCGATGCGCCTTTGTTTGACAACAGCACGCTGAAGGTGGGCACTTACCGCCTGACCTTTGATGTGGCGGCTTATTTCAAGGCCCGTGGCGTGCAACTGCCCGAGCCCAGCTTTCTGAACAAGGTGAGCCTGGACTTTGGCGTGGCCAATGTGGAGCAGCACTATCACGTGCCGTTGCTGGTCAGCCCCTGGAGCTATTCCACCTATCGCGGTTCCTGACCGCAGCGCGCTGAAGGCGCATCTCTTTGACTGAGAGACATGGCAAAAGCAAGAGCGGCTTGCGCTGATCAAGATTGAGTTTCAGATAGAAAAATATCTGAAACCCTTTGTTAATCAGCGCAAGCCGCTCTTGTTTTATGTCCGCTATCGCGGATTCATTTGCTTTTGGAATCACTCATGGCCACGACCAGGGCGGTGACGAAAAAAAGCACCTGCAGCTCCAGCGCCCAGCCGCCCGAGCTTTGCAGCGTGAACACCTGCTTGGTGTGCACCAGCGCAAACGCCACCAGCATGTTGACGGCGATTACCAGCGCGGCAGGCGTCACCCACAGGCCGACGATCAGAAACAGCGGGGCCACCACTTCGCCCAGATATACGCCATAGGCCAGCCAGCCTGGCGCGCCCAGGGCTTTCACCATGTTTTCGATGCCGCCGATGCCATGGTGAATCTTGGCCCAGCCGTGAAACAGCATCAGCACGGCCAGCGTGACGCGCAGCAGCACCATGGCCGCATGGGGATGGTGAAAGTAACTCCAGAACTTCATGAACTTCCTTTTGAAACCAGAACTCAGTGGTGATGGGGCGTGTCAATGCTAGCGAGATTCGGGCTTGCTCAATGTCAATCATTGCTGTCGTTTTTGTAGCAGCAGTGCGTGATCAGGTTATGGTGGCCGGGGAATCCTGTGGCGCAAGTGCACGGGTTTCCCAGAAAAATCCGGGGTGCTCTGTAGGTCGAACCCTCAAACAGGGCCGATGTGCGAGCTTTCTGATACAGAGCGCACTAGGATTGAATTCTCCCTGTCTGTTGTGGGCTGCTGCGCTGGAGGTGGAGCACGGTCCGGAAAAACGCAGATCAGGGGAATTGGAACTTCGGGATGTGCAACACACATTCATAGCCTTGAAAGGAATTGGTATGCGTCAAATCTCTGTGCGTTCGGTTGCGATGGCTGTTGCGGTAGCTGCTGGTGCGCTGTCTCTGGCAGCTTGCACGACGACCAAGCCTGAAACATCGGCCGCGCCGCGTTCGGATTCCACGACCATCAACACCCGTGCCAATGCGGCGCTGGAGCGCCTGTATCAGACGGCGCCGGGCTCCAAGCAAATGGTGCAGAACGCCAAGGGCGTGCTGATCTTCCCATCGGTGATTGGCGGCAGCTTTGTGGTGGGTGTGGAGCACGGCCGTGGCGTGCTGCGCGTTGGTGGCCAAAACAAGGGCTACTACAGTACGACAGGTGCCTCGATCGGCTGGCAGGCCGGCGGACAGTCCAAGGCCGTCATCTATGTGTTCAACACACAGGAGGCGCTGGATAAGTTCGTCAAAAGCGACGGCTGGGCCGTGGGTGCCGACGCCACGGTGGCCGCTGGCCGCATTGGTGTGAACGGTGGCATAGACACCACAACCGCTCCTGCACCTGTGACCAGCTATGTGCTGACCAATGCGGGCCTGGAAGCCGGTGTGTCGCTGCAAGGCACCAAGATCTCCAGAGTGGTTGAATAAGCGGCCACGCCGCCAGGGAGCACATGCTCTCCTCGTCAAAAACCGGCCATTTGGCCGGTTTTTTCATGGATGGATCCTATTTGAGCTTTGCGGCCGCTATTGCTCTCGCTGGCCTTCGGTCAGCGTGTCGAGCTGGAAGCGGCCGGATTTATCCCAAAGCCAGGTGTCGGTGTAAACCACCTGCCCCATGCGTGCAGGGGCGGGGAAGGGCGCCGCAGAGCGTACCGTGCGTTCAATCTCCGAGACCACTTCGGGCGCATGCGATGGCGCGCGCATCCACTGCAGCTTGGTGACACGGCCCTGACCATCGACCGAGACCTGCAGCACGCCGACTGCATAGAGCATGGGCGGCAGCATGCCCTTGTAGATGCGATCCGCATTGCGGGCGTAAACATGCTTGGCCGCATCCTGGCGGTAGGCTTTGGGTGTGGTGGCGGAGGAAGAGAAGGGGGCGGGGCCTTGGCTAGGACCGGGGCCGGGACCCATGCTTCCGGGCACGATCTGGCAGCCAGTAATCAGGGCTGTGATCGAGGCGACCATGGCCGCCGCCCAGCGCAAAGGGTTCTTGCGCTCGGCGGGAGTGACGGTTGGCTGTGAGTTTTGGGGCATTTCAGTGTTCTCCGACATAGGTCAAGCGTATCTCCAAATGCCGCCGTGGCGGGGAAACCGCAGAGATTCGCCGCCACGGTCACAAAAAGATACTGCGCCGCAGTGCGCAAGTACAGCAGAAGTCAGGTGAAGCTGCTGTAGGAGGTGCTGCGGGTATGGCAGCTTTGATGCGCAGTTCATATCAGTTTCTATCTGAGCAGTTGCCAAAAATCAGTGAATATGCAGGGATGTGGAGTCAGTCATACAAAAGCATTCTGGCCCGCGTGGCGGAGCAACCGCTGTGCTGGGTGCAGGTGGCGAGCACGCGCGGATCGGCTCCGCGTGAAGCAGGGGCGTGGATGGCCGTTTTTGCCGATACCGTGTTCGGAACCATTGGCGGAGGCCATCTGGAATGGCAGGCCATAGAGCATGCCCGGCGTTTGGTGGCCCAGCCGCCTGGGGCTGAGGCGTCGGCACAGCCCGTGACTCAGCACTACGCGCTAGGCCCCAGTCTGGGGCAGTGCTGTGGCGGTGCCGTGGTTCTCAGCTATACGTTTTATGCAGCGGGAGAGCAGCAGCGCTTGCAGGCCTTGCTGCCCATGCCTTCGCGCAGCGTCGCCTTGTTTGGGGCCGGGCATGTGGGCCATGCCCTGGTGCGCATACTCTCTTGCCTGCCGTACCGTGTTGTCTGGGTGGATAGCCGTGACGCCGTATTTCCCGAGGATGTGGCCTTGGGTGTGCAATGCGAGTACTCCGATCCCGTGCAGTCAGCGGTGCACGATTTGCCTGCACAGTCGCAGGTGCTGATCATGAGCTTCAGCCATGCAGAGGATCTGGAGATCGTGGCCCAGTGCCTGCTGCGTCAGCGGGCCAGAGCCGATCTGGGTTTCATCGGCCTCATAGGCAGCAAAACCAAATGGGCAACCTTCAGGCGCCGTTTGCGCGATAGAGGCTTTAGCGACACAGAGCTGGCACAAGTGACCTGCCCTATTGGTGTGGCCGGCATCACGGGCAAGGAGCCCGATGTGATTGCCGTCGCCGTTGCCGCGCAGCTGCTGCAAAACCTGCAGCACTGAAGCATCCGTCTTCGCCAATCAGAATGCCCGGTTCCCGGGCCGCCCGGCATCGACCTCTGGCTGGGTTGCAGATGACGTCAGCCCTGCGAAACATCGGTTTTCAGTGGAGCAGCCAGTGCGCAACGGAGCCAAAAAATGCCCAACCAAGGGAAATCACTGAGGCTTGAGAAGCATTGTTTGATTGGCTTGACGTAGTTAAGTGTATACAATTTTTGTCAACAGACAGGTCGCAGCGGTGCCCCTAAGCTTTTAGCCTAGGGAGCGTGGCCTTTTCTACTGCTCAGAGCGCCCGCAGTGGTGAGCAGGTTGAACGGCAGCCCCACGCTGCCAAGGTTGAGAGCTATGGAAAGCTACATTCTCGACTGGGCCAACCTGCTATTGCGTTGGCTCCACGTCATTACCGCCATTGCCTGGGTGGGCTCCTCTTTCTATTTCGTGTTCCTGGACAGCAGCTTGACGCCGCCTGTCGATGAAGACTTGAAGAAACAAGGCGTCAGCGGCGAACTCTGGGCTGTGCACGGCGGTGGTTTCTACCACCCCGTCAAGTTCAATGTCTCACCTCCCAAGATGCCGGATCACCTGCATTGGTTCTACTGGGAGAGCTACACCACCTGGCTGTCCGGCTTTGCGCTGCTGACAGTTTCTTATCTGTGGAATGCCAAGATTTATCTGGTCAATCCCGGTGATCCGAATGCCATGAGCTCGGCTGCAGCCATCGGCTCCGCACTGTCCTTCCTGGTCGTCTTCTGGCTGCTGTATGACTTCATCTGCCGTACCTTCGGTCAGAAGAAGAATGGCGACGCCACCGTTGGCGCCATGGTGCTGGTGCTGGTGTGTATTGCCGCCTTCCTGGCCTGCCACATCTTCCCCGGCCAGGCTGCCTTCCTGCTGATGGGCGCGATGATCGCGACTTCCATGAGTGCCAACGTGTTCTTCTGGATCATCCCTGGCCAGCGCAAGGTGGTGGCGGCTCTGAAGGCCGGTCAGCCTGTGGACCCTCTGCACGGCCAGCGCGCCAAGCAGCGCAGCGTGCACAACACCTACTTCACGTTGCCCGTGCTGTTCGCCATGTTGTCCAACCACTACGGTTGGCTGTACAGCCATGAGCTGAACTGGCTGGTTCTGATCGGCATGATGTTTGCCGGTGCTGCCATTCGCCAGTTCTTTGTGATGCGCCATGGCTTCAAGCTGGGTCGCAACAGCCACCCCTGGCCTTATGCAGCAGTGGGCGTGGTCGCGCTGATTGCCGTGTTTGCCTGGCTCAAGCCGGCTCCTGCTCCTGTTGCCGCTGTAACTCCTGCCGCCGCTCCCGCTCCTGCTGCGGTGGCTCCTGCTGCTCCAGCGCCTGAAGCTTCGGCAACTGCGCCTGCTGCGGCACCTGAAGCTGCCGTGCCAGCCGCTCCTGCGGTAGCCGCTGCAGGCGGTGATGGCTTTGCCAAGGTCAATGCCGTGTTCCAACAGCATTGCGTGCTGTGCCACGGTGCGGCCATTCAGCAAAAGAGCGTGCGCCTGGATTCTCCGGAAGCCGTCAAATCGCATGCCCAGCAGATCTACCAACAAGTGGTTCAGTTGCGCAAAATGCCTTTCGGCAATCCTGGCGCCCTGTCGGATGACGAGCGCAATCTGGTCAAGAACTGGTACGAGTCTGGCGCTTCGGTGAACTGATGCGTCTGTTATTCTGGGTAATTAAAGTCGTAAACATCGGCCTAGTATCCATGCGGCTTTCCATGGAGTGGGTTGCGGCACCAAAGTCGTAAACTCCCTTTCCCTAATAGAAAAAGCGCTCTTTATGAGCGCTTTTTCTATCGAAGATTCAATGGGTTGGATTCGCTAGCGCGGGAACCCCCGTGAATAAATCCGAGAACACCCCTGAGACCGTATGCAGTCGCTCAATTCAAAGTGAATCGACCAGCTCTTTGCTAACGGGTTGTCTTGCCATGAGAGCATGAAGCATAAATGCTTCATGCCGGTCTCAGGGGAAGTCGTGTTAGCGGCTCTTAGCTCATGAGATCGTTGAGCCCCCATCTGGCGCTTGAATCGAACCAGTCGTCATACGAGAGTCGTCTGATGCTAGATAGAGCGCAGTGAGCGCAATATCTTCAGGGTAAGCGAGGCCCAGATGATTTCGTGAGGCATGTCCACTTGCTCCGACGGCTGTCTTGATTCGCTCGGCCACGCGTGGCGTCATCGTTATAGTTGGCGCAATGGCGTTGACACGAATACGCTTGGAGGCGAACTCAACAGCAAGGGAGCGAGTGAGTGCCGCGACACCTCCTTTGGCGGCGGTATAGCAATCCACGCCGGGACAGCCAATCAACGCCACGTTCGAAGTTGTATTAATGATGGCTCCTCCTCCCGCCCTGACGATGTGAGGAATGACAAGTTTGCAACCGAGGAAAGTACCCCAGAGATCAAGCTTGATGGCTCGCCAGAACTCGTCAACGGGTGCGTCGACCACATTGCTGTCTCGCGGAGTGGAACCTCCCGCATTGTTGTAGAGGATGTTGATGCTCCCGAAGGCGGACAAGGCCATGTCGATCATCGCCAACATGCTTTGTTCCTCGGTCACATCGGTACGCACCGCGATAGCGCGTCCATTGGTGTTTGCAATCTCCTCCGCAACTTTGCAAGCACCCTCGTGATCAATGTCTGCGATTACAACATTAGCGCCCTCGCGAGCGAACAGCAATGCTGAGCTGCGGCCAATGCCACTCGCCGCGCCCGTGATAATGGCAGTTTTTCCTTCCAGACGGCCCATTTAATGATCTCCTTGAAGAATCGTTGTTTAGAGAACGTGAAACTGTTTAACTAGCTTTTTCTGAGCTCAAATGAAAGATGCATGCAGTCGCAATGGCGTGTAGTTGCGCAGTTGAGCTCCGCCACTTTTACCGGTCCATTTCCCGAGTCACTACTGCACCTGAGGTGCTGAAGGTTACTGCGCCCGTGCCCGCGCAAACGCCTGGTCCAGCACCCGGAGGTCGAAATCCGCGGGCGTGCCAATGGCCACCAACTGCGCTTCGTCGCCGGCACGATGTTCTGGCGCAGGCGTCAACTGCCAGCGCCGGCCGGCCCATTGCAGCATTTGCCATTGCTCGGGCGCGCTGGACAGACGCACAAAGCCTTTGATGCGCAGGACTTCAGCGGGCAGCTTGTCGAGCTGCTCTTGCAGGCGTTGAGCATCCAGCAGGCCCCGATCCAGGCATTGCCAGCGAAAGAATGCCGTATCGTGCCGCTTGACCTGCCAAGATCCAGGCTGACCCAAGCGTGCACTGCGCCCGTGCTCTCTTTCCTGCGGCGTGTGAAGCAGCAAGTCCAGTGGCAGCGCGCCGTTCACGGCATCCAGGATGGGAGCGCGCGGTGCGGTTTCGGCCAGCCAGGCGTGCAGTTCGCTGCGCTGTGCCGGGCTGATCAAATCGGTCTTGTTCAGCACCAGCATGTCGGCGGCGTGCAGCTGGCTCAAAACGACCTCTCCGACATAGCGGTCCCGCGCATGCTGGCGTACGGATGTGGCATCCACCAGCACGATCACGGCGTCCAGTCGCAGGCGCGGCCCTATCAGGCCGACCTGGGCGACTTTCCAGGGATCGGAGACGCCGCTGGTTTCGATGATGATGCGCTCGGGCGGCTGCTCCATGACGCGCAGCAGCGCCTGGGAAAAGTCGCCTCCCACGCTGCAGCACATGCAGCCATTGGTCAGCTGTATGACGTCTCCAGACCGCCAGGCAATCGCGTCCGCGTCGATGTTCACGCTGCCGAAATCGTTGATCAACAGCGTGGTGCGCTCGCTCAAACCGCTGCTCAGGATATGGTTGAGCAGCGTGGTCTTGCCCGCGCCAAGAAAGCCGCCGATCACCGTCAGGTGGGTGACGCCGGAATGCAGAGCGGCCGTCATGCCTGATGCGCTGGCATGACGCGCCCGCCCAGTACCGTGCCCCAAACCCGCACATCCTTGAGCCGTTCGGGAGCCACGACCAGCGGGTCGTCTTCCAACACCGCAAAATCTGCGAACTTGCCGCATTCGATGCTACCGATTTCATGGTCCATCTTGAGCGTCCAGGCCGTGCCCAGCGTGATGGCATGCAAGGCATCCGCAACGCTAATGCGCTCGCTCTCACCCAGCACACGCCCCGACAGGGTCAGCCGGTTGGTCGCACACCAGGCGGTGAACAAAGGCCCGAGCGGCGTCACCGGTGCATCCGAGTGCATGCCGAAAGGCACGCCACAGCGCAAGGCGCTCGCTGCGGGGTTCATGCGCTGCGCCCGCTCCGGACCCATGGTCTTGGCATAGTGGGCGTCGCCCCAGTAATAGATATGGTTGCTGAAGAAGTTGGCGCACAGACCCAGCTCGGCCATGCGCGCGAGCTGGGCTCCATTCACCATCTGGGCATGCTGCAGCGTATGCCGATGGCCCTGGCGCGGGTGCAGAGCCAGCACCTGCGAGACCGCGTCAATGGCCACTTCGGAGGCTTCGTCGCCATTGGTGTGCATATGCACCTGGAAGCCTTCGCTGTGGTAGCTCGCCAGCTGGCTGGCAAGCTGGGACGGTGGCAGCAGCCACAGGCCGTTGCCGCTGGAGCCGGTGTTGCCCGGGTTTTGGTAGTAATGCGGCCAGCGCAGGCGTGCGGTAAAACCCTGGATGGAGCCGTCCAGCACCAGCTTCACCAGGCCGAAACGCAGCTTGTCCGTGTTGTGCGTGCAGACCGCTTTGAGGTGGGCCGGTCCCTCCTCGCCCTTGAACAGCATAGGTGCGAAGGCCGGCAGCAGGCGGATAGGAAAGGCCGGGTCATCGGTGGCCGCGCGCAGATGCGCCACACCGCTCTCGCTCAGGGGGTTGGCCAGATCGGTCGATGTTGTGATGCCAACCCGCCGCGCGATGTGCGCGAAATTCCAGGCCGTGTCCTTGTTCTCGCCCAGACTGAAACCGGCTTTTTCACTCAGCAGCTGGAACACCGGAAACATGGCCGCGAACTCCTGCAGCTCGCCCGTGGGCTCGCCGCTTTCATCCTTGGGAACGCCTTCAATAGCCGTGTGACTGCCCATGCCCACGGCGGCCAGCGTGGCGCGATTGACGTTGAGCAGGTGGTTGCTCATGTGCAGCACCACCACCGGGCGCTCGCGCGACACACGGTCCAGGTCCTGGGTCGTCATGCGCGGTTCATCGCCGAAGAAGATGGGATCGAAACCCCAGCCAATCAGCGGCCGCTGTGGGTCGTTCAGTTGCGCCTGGGCCGCCGCCAGCCGCGCCACCACTGCATCAATGGATTGCAGTCCCGGCCAGACCTTGCCGCTGGGGTCGCGGCGGTCGAAATAGCCGACGTAGATGTGCTCCCACATGCTGCCTTCGAGCAAATGGGCGTGGCCTTCGACGAAGCCAGGCATCAGCACCTTGTCGGCGAAGCTGTCGTCCCATGTTGCCGGGCCCCAGCCGCTGACTTCGTCGCGGCTGCCGACCGCCAGGATGCGACCGTCGCGCACGGCGACATGGGTCGCTTCGGGGCGGCTGCGATTCATGGTGATGATTTTTCGAGCACTGAAAATGACGGTGCTGGCTTGCATGGGAAGCCTCCTCTATTGTAAGAAAGGCGGGCGATAGACAGCGCCAGCCCTGGGGTCCTGCACCCGAAAGCGCAGGACGGGGATTGAGCTGATCAGTGGGCTTTGTGCTCGCGGAACAGCAGCAGCGCCGTATACGAAATCGCACCGCAGGCCATCAGGAACCAGGCCGGCGCCAAAGGGTCTCCGCTGACGCGGATCAACCAGGTAACCAGCAATTGGGCACAGCCACCGACAACGGACACACCAAAGCTGTAGATGATGCTCAGTCCACTGGCCCGCACTTTCACGGGAAAGGCTTCCAGCAGCAGCAGCAGGAAGGCGCCACTGCCCATCGAGACGATGGCCATCATGCCGCCCAGCAGCAACAAGGCTTCCCACAAGGCCTGCGTGCCCGTGAGCATGCTGAACAGCGGATAGGCCAGCAGCGGCGGCAGCAACATGGTGACCAGCAGGATGGGCTTGCGCCGCTGCATGCGGTCGGCCAGCATTCCCGAGAACGGCACGACGACCAGCAGCACGGCACTGGCAACAATGCTGGTCAGGTAGGAGGTGGAACTGGGGAAGTGCAGCTGCTGCATCAGATAGGTTGGCATGTACAGCACCACGATGTACAGCATCGACGAGTTGAGCAGCATCATCAGGATGCCCAGCACCACTGGGCGGCGATAACCTTTCCACAGATCGGTCAGCGGCGTGGCTGCGGCACTGCGGGTGGTGTCCAGCGTCTCCGACATCTGCGCGCGGATGTACAGGCCCACGGGCGCAATGCTCAGGCCGATGGCAAAGCCTATGCGCCAGCCCCAGGACTGGAACTGCTCGGGCGGAATGTACTTGGTGAGCAAGAATGCGACCAATGCGCCGGCCAGCGTCGCAGCCCCCTGGCAGGCGGTTTGCCAGCTGACCACATGGCCGCGCGAGCCCGTCGAGCTGGACTCCATGGCCAGCGTGGTCGCTGCGCCGAACTCGCCACCCAGCGAGAATCCCTGCAGCAGTCGGCCCACCAGCAAGATGATAGGCGCGGCAATGCCGATCTGGCTGTAGGGCGGGCAAATGGTGATCAGCAATACCCCGAGGGCCATCAGCATGATGGTCACGAACAGTGTCTTCTTGCGACCATGGCGATCCGCCATGCTGCCGAAATACAGACTGCCCAGCGGACGAATCAGAAAGCCGACGGCAAACACGGCCACGGACAGCATCAAGGCGCCGTAATCGCCGGCTGGTGCAAAGAACTGCTGGCCGATGACGATGGCGAAATAGCTGAAGATGGTGTTGTCATAGACCTCCAGGCCGCTGCCCAGGGAGGTCGACAGAATCAGTTTGAAATTGGATTTGCGCGCAGGCGCTGCGGCCGCAGGCGCATTGATGCCTGCATCGATGGACATGGTCATAGGTGTTCCCCCGCTTTCGGCCGGACCGCAGCCCGGCCTCAGAGTTTAGAAATGGTGGGTAATTCCAATGGAGGTAGACACCACGGACTTGCTCACGGCTGGCAATGGGAATGCATTTGCGCTATCGAAGTTGTAGGTCTGTGCGGATTTGGACCCGTTCTTGACAAAGCCCACGCGCGCATACAGCGAGGTGCGCTTGGAGAAGTAATAGTCTTCTCCCAGCGTCATGCCCCAGGCGTGGTTGCCCGGCTGGGTGGTGTCGCGGTAGCCAATGCTGGCGCGCAGCAGATGACGGTCAACGCGTTTTTCCGCGCCCAGCGTCAGCATCTGGGATGAGAAGTTGCCGGCAAAGCGCGGCCGATTCCACAGATAGGCCGCAGAGCCGGTGAAGCTGCCGAAATCGTGCAGATACGTCAGCAGGGCGTTGTCTGTGCGCACCGTCGGCTCCCGCGTGGCATCGCGCAGGCAAGGCGTCGAAGAGTTGGCACTGGCTTCGCAGTAGGTTTGCGAGTAGGAAGCCGTCGCGATATTGGTGGCATCGCGGTAGCTGATAGTGACCGAGGCGTTCTTGGTTCGGGGTCCTACCGTCGGATTGCTCTTGAACGCATAAAAAGCATTCATGCTGAAAGGCCCGAGCTGAGGCGTGGTGTAGCTAATGGAATTGTTGACCCGTGCCAGATCGACATAGGAGCCGTAGCCCAGGTCCGCATAGCCTGCCAGATAGCTAAAGATGGAGTGGCGGGCGCTGGCCAGAAACACGTCGGAACCGATGGCCATCGCACCTTCGCCGCTCAGTTGCCGCCCCAAGGACAGATTGCCCCAGTGCGGGCTCGCCAAGCCGACATAGGACGCGCGGTTGAAGTAGGAGGTCTGGCTCTGCGCCGTACCGCTGTCGGCATTGAAAGCGCTTTCCAGGCGGAAGAACGCCGTCAGCTGGCCGCCCAGGTCTTCCTGACCATAAATCCCCCACTTGGATGCAAAGACATTGCCGCTCTCTATGCGCAGCAGGCCTTTGCCGTTGCCTCGGGTGTAACCCAGCCCCGCATCCACGGTGCCATACAGCGAGAGCATGTTTTTGCCCGGGATGACGCCGAAGACGCCAGGGCCTCCGCCAACAGCCTTCAAACCCATGATGTCGCGCATCGAATTGCCATCCGCCCAGGCTGGCACCAATGCAGCGCCGAAGGCGGCTGCGAGAGCTGCTCGTTTGATGTGTCCCATATGTCTCCTTGAATCATTTTTTATCGATTTCACAGGGCTTGCACGGTGGTGCGGGCCGGGGCCCGCTTGTCTCCATCGCCGGGTCAGTGGCCTGCTTTTGCGGCCGCCTTTCCCGTGAAGAATTCTAGGCATGAGTCTTTGTTTTTTGCAAGCAAAACACAAATATAAAAATCAAACATGAACGTTTTGGACTTTGATAAGTCTATATTTCCACGCAATCATGCTGTAGTATTTAAAACAGAAGGTGTATTGAGATTTTTTTTCGTGAATTCGCCAGAAAAGCTTGCCAACAAGGCCGCGACCCCACCCCTGTAGGAGACGACAATGATTGAGAGATCCGAGGCGCCGCTGGCGCACCCAAGCCTGTACGGAGTTGCCCCCGGCGACGCTCCAGTGGTCTTCGCCGCACGCTGTGCCCAATGCAGCCGGATCGGCTTTCCGCGCCAAAGCTATGGCTGCGAAGCCTGTGGCGCGCATGGCGAGGCGCTGGCCGATGTGGATCTGCCGGCGACCGGTGAGCTGATCTCTTTTGCTGAAGTGCACCGCCACCACGGCACCGATATCGAAACCCCATTCGTCATGGCGGAAATCCGTCTGGACAGCGGGCTGCTGCTGCGCGGCACGCTGGCACCGCAGCACGCGGACGGACTCAAGATCGGCGCGCGCCTGTTCGGCACGCTGGTCGCAGGCAAGCTACCGGGCGCTGCGCTCGAGTTGCGCTTTGCACCGGAAGGAAACTGAATCATGCGCAATGCACTTTCCGCTCTGCGGCCGGTCTATGTGATCGGCGTCGGGAACCACCGCTACCAGCGTCGCTCGCAAACCTCCTATGTGGAGCTCGGACTCACCGCCGTGCGCGCCGCGCTGGCCGATGCCGGCATCGCCTGGCCCGCCGTGGAATCGGCTTATCTGGCCAGCACCCAGCTGGACATGTCGCCGGCCCGCCCCATGCTGCGCCACCTTGGATGCACCGGCATTCCCATGCAGCAGGTCGAAAATGCCTCGGCTTCGGGCTCTACCGCCTTTCGCAATGCGGTGATGGACGTCGCTGCAGGCATGAGTGAAATTTCCTTGGCCGTGGGCGTGGACAAACCCCGCTCCCTGACCCTCGGGCAGACGCACAACGGACTGGATTCTCTGGAACGCGATCGCGTGTCGCCCTTCACGCATTTCGCGCTGTTAGCCGAAAAATACGCGGCAGAGTCCGGTGCTACAGCAGCCGATTTCGCCCGGGTTGCGGTCAAGAATCTGGGCAATGGCGCGCGCAACCCCTGGGCGCACCGGCAGCAAGCCTACAGCCTCGAAGAAATCATGGGCGGCGATCCGGTAGCCGGTTTTCTGACTCCGCTGCAATGCTGCCCGGTGGGCGAAGGTGCGGCTGCCGTGCTGGTGGCCTCGGAGCAGGCCTTGCGCCGCTACGGCATTGAGCCGCCGCGGGCACCGCGCGTGCTCAATTCCACGGCGCGCAGCGAGCGCTTGTACCCCGATGCCACCGGCTGGGATGCGGCACTGACTCAGGAAACCGTGCTGCAGGCTTACGCCGAAGCCGATGTCAGGCCGGAGCAACTCGACATTGTCGAAATGCACGATGCCTTCACGGTCGAAGAGCTGCTGTATGTCGAACAAATGGGTTTGTGCGCACCCGGCACGGCTGCGGCCGAGTTGCGCTCCGGTGCCTTCGACATTGGCGGACGGGTCGCGGTAAGCCCGTCGGGCGGATTGCTGGCCATGGGCCATCCTCTGGGCCCGACCGGCCTTGGGCAGATCTGCGAAATCACTCGCCAATTGCGTGGCGAAGCCCAAGGCCGCCAGCATCCGGGCGCCCGCACCGCCATGGCCCACATGCTCGGAGCCGGCGCAGTCTGTGTGGTACATATTCTTCGCAACGAAACCTAGAGGCGAGGAAAGCACCGTGGAGAATCATCGGCCCGATGGCCTGGACTTTGACATCATCCGGCAACTGCGCGAGGACGGCCGGCGTCCCGCCAAGACGATTGCCCTGGCACTTGGCATTACCGAAGCGACGGTGACTTCGCGCATCAACGCGCTGAGCGAAGCCAACGTCATGCGGGTCATGGCCCAGCGCAATGTCGCGCATCTGAAAACGCGCCTGTTCTGCTTCATCCGGGTCTGGATACGCGGACGCTCTGCGCAGGACGTGGCGACAGACATTGCGGCTTTTGCGGGCGCGGGGTCGGTGATGCTGATGATGGGCAGCCCCGAGATTCACATCACGGCGCTGGTCGAGGACAACGACGGCTTGCTGGCCTTGCTGCAAGACCATATAGCGCAGGTGAAGGGCGTCGCTCGCCTGGATGCTTGCGTGACGCTCAAGGCCTACAAGTACCGCTACGACGTGGTGGTCCTGAGCTCGGCCCTGTCATTGGGCGAGCCTCAGGGTGATCCGCTGGACGATGCCATCATCCACCAGCTGCAGCTCGACGGACGTATCAGCAACCGCGAGATCGGGCGGGTGCTGGACGTTTCGGCCAGCACCATTCGCGAGCGCGTCAACCGCATGCTCGCGAACCGGCAAATCCACATTGGCGCCGTGTGTGACTACCGAAAGATCGGCTTCGAGATCGCCGCCATGGCCTACCTCCAGGTGGAGCCCGCCAGTATCAAGCAGGCGCTCCAGCACCTCATGGAACGCAAAGAGATCGGCCAGGTCAGCGCCATCAGCGGCAGCTCGAATATCTACGTGATCCTCGCCGCACGCAGCCTTGAGGATTTGTTCAGCATCGTGCGTCTCACGCTGGAGACCACCCCGGGCGTGATCGAGAGCACGGTGAGTTTGGTCACCCAGTCCATCAAGCACCGCGCCGACCTGATCAGTCTGGTCGAGTCGCCGGACTGATTTCACAACGCATAACGATTTCAACAACAACGGAGACACAGGAATGGCAATCATCGACTTCTTTGACCGCGGCTGGCAACGCAATCCGAACGGCGTTGCCTACGCCATGGATACGCGCAATTTCACCTTCCAGCAGACAGGCGTCCTGTCTTGCCAGATTGCGAATGCCTTGCTGGACCGAGGCCTGGCGCGCGAGACCAAGACCGCCGTCTGGTCGCTGAACGACCCGGTGGCCTGGACCTGCGTACTCGGGGCCTGGCGTGCAGGCCTGGCCTGGGTTCCGATCAACCCGCGCAGTTCGGTGGCCGACAACGCGCAGTTGCTGCAGGCCTTCGATTGCGAAGTGCTGTTCTTCCAGCAGGCATTCTGGCCGGCGATTGCCTCCATTGCGGACCAACTGCCGCAGCTGAAACTGCTGGTCTGCATCGACGGCGAAGCCGGCTCGGCAATCCGTCTGGAGACGTTGATCAAGGGCCAGCCCGAAACCCCGCCGGCCATCCATTACGCCATGGACGATGTGGTCGCCGTGCAGCCTACCGGCGGCACGACTGGCGCGCCCAAGGGCGTGATGAACACGCACCGCAGCATGCAGACCATGGTGGCTCACGCCATGATGGCTTGCCACTACGGGTCTGGCGATACTCCCGTGTTCCTGGCGGCTGCACCGATGACGCATTCGGCCGGACTGGCTTCCTTGGCCTGCACGGTGCGCGGCGGCACGACGGTGATCCTGCAGCAGGCCGACCCCGTCAGCCTGTGCGAGGCCATCGCTCGCCATGGCGTGACCGAGCTGTTCCTGCCGCCGACCGTGATCTACGCGCTGCTGAGCCTGCCCGATATCCGTACGCGCGATTTTTCCTCGCTGCGCTACTTCCTCTACGGCGCGTCGCCCATGTCGGTTGAAAAGCTGCGCGAAGCGATTTCCGTCTTCGGCCCGGTGATGACGGAGTTCTACGGTCAGACGGAATGCCTGGGCACTATTTCCATCATGCGACCCGCAGAGCATCTGGTGGGTGGTCAGGTGGCCGACGACCTGCGCCTGTCGTCCTGCGGCCGGATTTCACCACTGGTGAGCGTCGCCATCCTCGATGACGACGGAAAGCCCTGCGCGCCCGGCATGCCCGGCGAGATCTGCGCCAGCGGCGACTTGCTGATGAAAGGCTATTACAAGGCCCCGGAGAAGACGGCCGAAACCATCGTCGATGGCTGGCTGCACACAGGCGACATCGGTTATCTGGACGCCGATGGCTATCTACACATCACCGACCGCAAAAAGGACATGATCATCACCGGGGGCTTCAACGTCTATCCCAGCGCAGTCGAGCAGGTGATCTGGGCCCACCCTGCAGTCCAGGACTGCGCTGTGATTGGCGTACCTGATGAAAAATGGGGCGAGGCCGTGAAGGCGGTGGTTGAGCTCAAGCCTGGTTGTGCTGTGCAAGCCGAAGAACTCATTGCACAGTGCAAGAGCCGCCTGGGTAGCGTGCAGGCGCCCAAGAGCATCGACTTCGTCGCCAGCCTGCCGCGCAGCCCCAACGGAAAGGTTCTGAAGAAAGACATCCGCGCGCCTTACTGGATGGATGCTCAGCGGGTGATCTGATTTCGTGACCCAGAGTATGTGCAGCGACAACTGCAGTTTGTCCTCAAACCAAAGCCGCAGCCCCAGGGTTGCGGCTTTTTCGTTGGCGGGCTTGCACTATCGGTTTTTCTATTGACTTGGCTCAATACCGGCCTGGCCCGGGCGCGGCACAGTGAGCACCCTATGTTCACTCTGCCCTCCATGTCTCAGCTGGCATCCCGTTTTGGTCAGCCAGAATCGTTTGCTGCAGGCTCATGGCTGAGGCTGCGCCGTCAAACCATTGATCATGTGCTCTATCTCGACACGGGCAGCGTGCTGCTCGGCGTGGAGCAGGAGTCGGTGCTGCGCCACCAATTGGGGCAGCTGACGGGGCCGGCCTGGCTGGATGCTGCATTTGCCTTGCTGGGCAAATCCTCGTGCCTGGACATGCAGGCGCTTGGCGAGGGCCGTCTGTTCGTGATTCCGCTGGAGAAGTTCCACCAGGCCGTGGCCGAAATGCCCGGAGCGGCACAGCAGCTGCTCAAGGATCTGGCCAGTGCCTACTGCTCGCAAGCCGAGCTCGCCGTAAGCCGCCTGGCCCAGGATGCCGAAGCCCGCTGTGCCCAGTGGTTGTTGCACCATGCCACGCCCCATGTCGAAGGGGGGCTGCGGGTCATACTGCATTCTAGGAAGCGGCTGATTGCGGCCCAGCTGGGTATTGCCCCTGAAACTTTTTCGCGCGTGCTGCGCCAGTTGCGCGAGCATGGGCTGATTGCGGGGCGGGGCAATGTCATCGACCTGCCGCAACCGGGGGCGCTGAAAAGGCTGGCGGTCGCCTGATGAAATTGTAAGAACGTGTTTGCGATCTTTATGCCGCCGCACCGAGGCGATCGCAAACCTGCCCAAGTATTGCCATACGCAATCAATGTCAGCTTGAAGGCATAGCTCGAGAAGAGGCGCAGCACGACTCAAGCGCTCTGGGGTTCTTCCTGTTGGGCAACGCGAGGGGGCTCTCTATATTGAGTTCTCATGTCGCAAGGCACTCCATCTCTTCCCTCCAATCCGCCCTGGGTCGCCCCGGAGTCGCAGGATGCAGCGGCAACAGACCGACTGTTGCCCTGGAGCCGCCGTGGGCCCGGCCCGATGCTGCGCGGCATGGTGCTGCTGGTGGCGGTTACCTTGCTGGTGGTCAGCGGCGGCTTGGCGACATGGTTGGTGTATTCCATGAGGCAGGCAGCGCTGGAGGAGGCTCTGCCCATGCGTACGCAGGCGCTGGAGCAGATTTCCCGCAATCTGGCCTTCAGGGTGGAGCAGCAGCAAAGACCGCTGCTGGCTCTGGCAGCCTTGATGGCGGAACACATTGAGGACTCCCGCGAGGTGCAGGAGGCGCTGCTGACGCAGGCCACCTCCATGGCCCGTCTCTATGAAAAAGTGCAGCTGGCCGATGGCAAAGGCCAGCTGCTGCTCAATCTGAGCGCGGCCCGTGCTCAGCCTTTGCAAGCCTTGCCTGAGCCGGTGCGCGATGTACTCAGGCGCGGGTTGCTGGAGGGCAAGCCGCTGGTGCAAGCCTGGATACACAGCGAAGAGGCCGGCTCCCTGCTGGAGCTGCAGCATGTGGTGGCCATACGCGACAAGCAGGGGGCGCTGCTTGGCGTGCTGGGTGGGAGCAGCAAGGTCTCGGCCCAGACCTTGCTGCCTTTCGAGGCGGATGCATCGGGTAAGGCGGCCAGATTGTTTCTGTACGCCAAGGATGGTCGGTTGCTGGCCCACAGCACCCGTACCCGCTGGCAGCTGGGCATTCCCGAGAACGGAGTGACCGAGGACATAGACCCCGCCTGGTTGACGGCAGCCCAGTCCGGCGCCGTCAGCGAGCGCAACGGTACGCAGCTCTGGAGTGCCGTGCCCTTGCCCTGGACCCAGTGGGTGCTGGTGCAGATCTCCGACGCAAAGGAATGGGCTCCGCATCTTGGCAAAACAGAGTATTTGATGATTGCGCTGGTGCTGGTGGCGGTCGTGGTGATGCTGGGCCTGCTGCTGTCGCTGATGGCGCATCCGCTGACGGATCTGTATCGCCGCGCCGATAGGGCACTGGGCCGCGGCGTGGTGGATGTGGCCGATCCCCAGGTGCGCGGCGCCAACTGGTGGCAGCGCCTGTCCGAGCATGATTGGGGCGAGGCCCGCACCTTGCGCACCGCCATACAGGCACTGGGCCAAGGGCAGGAAGGGCATAAGGAGCGTGAGCTGCAACTGCAGATGCAGTTGCAGACCTTGATGGACTATGCGCCCGTGGGTCTGGTTGTGACGCATGGCGAGTTGGTGCAGCGGGTGGGCATGCAGGCGGCGCGCGTTCTGGGCTATACACCCAAGGAGCTGCAGGGCATGCCCATCCGCAGGCTGTGCACCTCTACGCAAAGTTATGAAGAGTTGATGAACCGGGTCAGCCGGGATCTGGATCTCTACGGCCAATTTGATAGCGAGACCTGCTTGTTGCGCAAGGACAAGAGCCCGGTCTGGGTGCGAATTCACGGCCAGAGCATGCAGCGTCTGCGTCGCAGCTGGGAAGCGCCCAGGCGAGACAGCAACGACGACTTTCTGGTCTGGGAGGTGGAAGATGTGACCACCCAGCGTTTGATGCGCGAGCAGTCCAGCTGGAAAGCCATGCACGATACCTTGACGCATTTGCCCAACCGGGCCGCGTTTGCGCTGCGCCTCAAGGACTGGCTGCTGGAGAGCGCTGCCATGCCGCGCGAAAGCGTTTCACTGGATCTGGCCGACAACGAGACCGAGACGGTGATAGCTCCGGAAGGACGGGCTGGCGTGGTGCTCTATCTGGATCTGGATCACTTTGCCCAGGTCAACCGGCAGGGCGGTCGGCAGGCGGGTGATGAGGTGCTGGCCCATATCGCCCGTTTGATCGAAGCTTCGGTGCGCCCCCAGGGCTGGGTGGCGCGGGTCGGCGGCGATGAATTTGCGGTGTTGCTGCCCGGTTTCTCCCAGGAGCAGGGCATGCGGGTGGCGCAGCTGCTGTGCATGGCCGTACAGGACTGGGAAGGTTCTTATGAGGGCCAGCGCTATATGTTGGGTGCAAGCATAGGTCTGCTGGCGCTGGACTCCAGGCTGCACACCGTGGCATCGGCCTTGAAGGCGGTGGACATGGCCTGCTACGCGGCCAAGCGCAAAGGCAGAAACCGTGTGGAAGTCATGACAGTTTCGACCTGAGTGCATGCAAGAGCGTGTGATCACTCGCGCAGCGATGGCATTGTTGCCGATGAAAGGGCAATCCCTTGGCTGTGCAATACCGGGTGCTGGGTTACGCTCGCTTCTTCCTTTTGTATACAAAACCAGTGATGGCTGCCTTGACCCCTGTGTGGGCCCATGCAGTGTTGGCCTATGCGCGACCAAACCCTGTTTGACAAGATAGATCTGCACCTGATCCGGGTGCTGCACATGGTGCTGACCGAGCGCAGCGTCTCGCGTGCGGCGCTGAAGCTGGGCATGCATCAGCCGGCGGTCTCGGCGGCCCTTAGGCGGCTGCGCGAGTTGTCGGGCGATGCCTTGCTGGTTCGCTCCGGCACGCAGATGCAGCCTACCGAGGTGGGGCAGCACATGGTGCAACCGGCTGCCGACATACTGCGTGCGGCAGAAAGCCTGTTCAGCGATGCGCGCCAGTTCGATCCGCGCACGGCCACGCGCACTTTTCGCATTGCCGCCAGCGACTATCTGGACCCGCAGTTTCTGCCCCGGTTGGTGGCCACGCTCAAGAAAGAGGCGCCTCAATGCCCGGTCGATATCCTGCCCCTGAGTGCCGAGGCCCATTACGAAGGGCAACTGGCCCAGGGCGAAGTGGATGTGGTGATAGGTAACTGGCCGCAACCGCCCCAGGGGCTGCACATGGCTCGCCTGTTCGAGGATGAAGTGGTCTGTCTGGTCAGCCCCAGGCATCCTGCCGTGCGTCGGGGCTGGGATGTGTCGCAATGGCTGGAGGCCGAGCACATCGCTCCCACGCCCACCTATCCGGGCGCGCGTGGCGTGATTGACGAGGAACTGGCCGCTCTGGGCATGCAACGCCATATCGTGGCGCGCTGCGCGCACTTCAGTCTGATTCCCGACATGGTGGCATCAAGCTTGCTTGTACTCACCTCTGGCCGGCTGTTCTGCGAGCGATTTTGCGAGCGCCTGCCGCTGGCTATTCTTCCCTGTCCCGTACCGTTGCCGCCGCTGGGCTATTACCAGCTGTGGCATGCCCGCTCCCACACCGGAGCCGCCACGCGCTGGCTGCGGGAAATCGTCAAAAACGTGGCGCAAACACTGCGAAATCAATAGCTTGCTACGTAGGCCCATAAAGAGCAGAGAGCTTGTTTGAGTCAATTTGTTATTTAAATTGAGAGACAATCCAGCGATGAATCCCCCCCAAACAAACTCCTCTTCAGCGGAGGCGCCTGCACGCCTGCAGCTGGAAGGTATTACCAAGCGATACCCGGCTGTGGTTGCCAATAATGGGGTATCGTTGAAAGTGCGCCCCGGCGAGGTGCACGCCATCCTGGGTGAGAACGGCGCTGGCAAGTCCACGCTGATGAAAATCATCTACGGAGCGGTCAAGCCCGACGAGGGCCGCATTTTTGTGGACGGCAAGCCCGTCCAGATCCGCAATCCGCAAGAAGCCCGTCAATACGGCATTGCCATGGTGTTCCAGCACTTCAGCTTGTTCGACACGCTGACCGTGGCCGAGAACGTCTGGCTGGGCCTGGATAAAAGCATTCCCCTGCTCAAGGTGATCAAGCGCATAGAAGCCACGGCCCGTGACTACGGGCTGGAAGTCGACCCCCATCGCCCCGTGCACACCCTGTCCGTGGGCGAGATGCAGCGCGTGGAAATCATTCGCGCCCTGCTGACCAATCCGCGCGTGCTGATTCTGGACGAGCCCACCTCGGTGCTCACGCCCCAGGCGGTGGAAAAGCTGTTTGTGGTGCTGCGCCGTCTGGCGTCCGAAGGCTGCTCCATTCTCTACATCAGCCACAAGCTGCATGAGATCCGCTCGCTGTGCACGGCCTGCACGGTGCTGCGCGGCGGTGTGGTCACCGGCGAGTGCAATCCGGCCCAGGAGACCAATGCATCGCTGTCGCGCATGATGATTGGCTCGGAGCCGCCGGAACTCAAGCACCGCGAGGCCCAGGTGGGCGAGGCGGTGTTGCGGGTGCAAGGTCTGTCGCTCAAGAGCCAGGACCCGTTTGGCGTGGATCTGCAGGAGATCGCGCTGCAGGTGCGCTCCGGCGAAGTCATAGGCATTGCCGGCGTGTCCGGCAACGGCCAAAAAGAGCTGATGTACGCGCTTTCGGGAGAGGACACCCGCTCTAGCCCCGAGATGGTGCAGGTTCTGGGCAAGGGCGTGGGCCGCATGGGGCCTAGCCGTCGCCGTACGCTGGGCCTGCATTTTGTGCCCGAAGAGCGGTTGGGGCGCGGTGCCGTGCCCAGCATGGGTCTGGCGCACAACCTGCTGCTGACCCGCAAGACTTCGCTGGGCAAGGGCGGCTGGATTCGCCTGGGTCAGCTCAAGGAACAGGCGGCGGACATCATTCGCCGCTTCAACGTCAAGGCCGGTGGCCCGGACGCTGCTGCACAGTCTCTGTCCGGCGGCAATCTGCAGAAATTCATCGTGGGCCGCGAGATCGACGCCAAGCCCAGGCTGCTCATCATCTCCCAGCCTACCTGGGGGGTGGATGTGGGCGCTGCGGCGCAGATCCGGGGCGAGATTCTGGCACTGCGTGACGCAGGCTGTGCGGTGCTGGTGCTCAGCGAGGAGTTGGACGAATTGTTTGAAATCTGTGACCGCCTGCATGTGGTGGCCAAGGGCCGGCTGAGCCCATCGGTGGCGCGGGCGGACGCCACGGTGCAGCAAATTGGCGAATGGATGAGTGGTCTGTGGGAGGGCGCTGCCGCCCCGTCCACCGCCAAGGGAGGCACCCATGTTTAAGCTGGAACAACGCCCCCAGGTTTCCAGGTTCTGGACCTATGGCTCGCCCATACTCGCGCTGCTGATCACCGTGCTGATCGGTGTGGGCCTGTTCATCTTGCTGGGCAAGGACCCGGTCAAAGGCTTGCAGGCCTTCTTTTGGGAACCCATCAAATCCGGCTATGCGCTGGGCGAGCTGGCCATGAAGGCCACGCCGCTGCTGCTGATCGCACTGGGGCTGGCCGTGTGTTTTCGCTCCAATGTCTGGAATATCGGTGCCGAAGGTCAGTTCGTGATCGGCGCGGTGGCCGCCGGCGGCATGGCCTTGCTGGCGGACAAGACCACCGGCCCCTGGATTGTTCCTGCCATCTTGATAGCAGGTGTCCTCGGCGGCATGGCCTGGGCGGGCATTGTGGCCTTGTTGCGCGACCGCTTCAATGCCAATGAGATTCTGGTCAGTCTGATGCTGGTCTATGTGGCGACGCTGACGCTGGGCTACTTGGTCTACGGTCCCTGGAAGGACCCCATGGGCTACAACTTCCCGCAGTCCAAGACTTTTGAGCGTGTCACGCAGATCCCCAAGCTGGTGCAGGGCATGCGCATGAATATCGGCGTCATCATCGCGCTGGCAGGCTCGGCCCTGCTCTGGATTTTCCTGTTCCGCACCCGTGCCGGCTTTGCGCTGCAGGTGGGCGGTCTGGCACCGGCTGCTGCGCGCTATGCAGGCTTTTCCTCGCGCAAGGCGCTGTGGATGGCCTTGCTGATCTCCGGTGGCGCAGCCGGTCTTGCCGGCGCTCTGGAAGTGGCCGGCCCCCTGGGCCAGCTCACGCCTTATGTGCCCGCGGGCTACGGTTTTGCGGCCATCATCGTGGCCTTTGTCGGTCGCCTGCACCCGGTAGGCATGATTTTCTCGGCCATTCTCATGAGCATGTTTTATATCGGTGGTGAGCTGGCGCAGTCGCGTCTGGGCCTGCCCAAGGCGCTGACCGGCGTGTTCCAGGGCTTGCTGCTGTTCACGCTGCTGGCATGCGACACGCTGGTGGTCTACCGCATCCGCAGGGTGGGGCAGAAGATCGGTGCGGCTGTATCTGCTGTGAAGGGCGCCTGAAGATGGAATCCTATGCACTGCTTTTGGGCTCCACGCTGAGCGCAGGTACGGTTTTGGCGCTGGCCGCGCTGGGGCTGCTGATCAATGAAAAGTCCGGCATCGTCAACCTTGGCGCCGAGGGCATGATGCTGTGCGCCGCGATTGCGGGCTTTGCCGTCACGGTGCACACAGGCAATACCTGGGTGGGCTTTGGTGCCGGCATGCTGGCCGGTGCTTTGCTGGCGGCCATCTTCGGTGTTTTGGTCATCTGGCTCAATACCAACCAGTACGCCACGGGTCTGGCGCTGTCGCTGTTCGGTGCAGGCTTTTCGGCTTTTGTGGGCCTGGGCTATGTGCAGGCCAAGCTGCCCGAGCTGCCCAAGTACTCCATTCCCGGTCTGGCCGATCTGCCCGTGGTCGGTCCGGCGCTGTTCACGCTACACCCTCTGGTCTACGCCACGATTGCGCTGGCCGCCGTCATGGTCTGGTTTCTGTACCGCACGCGCGCCGGCCTGGTCTTGCGCGCAGTGGGCGAGTCGCCTTCTTCGGCCCATGCCCTGGGCTACCCCGTGCGCCGCATCCGCCTGATGGCCGTGATGTTTGGCGGTGCCATGTGTGGCCTGGCGGGTGCTTTCATCTCGGTGGTCTATACGCCGCTGTGGGTGGAAGGCATGGTCTCCGGCCGTGGCTGGATTGCGCTGGCGCTGACGACCTTTGCCACCTGGCGCCCCGCCCGCGTGCTGCTGGGCGCTTACCTGTTCGGCGGCGTGACCATGCTGCAGTTCCACCTGCAGGCCACGGGCGTGCAAATGCCCAGCCAGGTGCTGTCCATGCTGCCGTATCTGGCGACCATCGTGGTGCTGGTGCTGATCTCACGCAATCCCACCTGGATTCGTGCGAACATGCCGGCCTCTTTGGGCAAGCCTTTCTATCCGGGCGCCTAGCCCTGTTCCATTCCAATAACGACGTGTGAGGACCTCCTAATGACCACCAAGCGTGCCCTGATCAAGATGATTGGCCTGTCGGCCGTCTCGCTGGCAGCCCTGACGGCCTGCGGCAAGAAGGACGAAGCGCCTGCTGCAGCTCCCGCTGCGGCGCCTGCCGCTGCCCCTGCGGCAGACAAGCTCAAGATCGGTTTCATGTATGTCAGCCCCATCGGTGATGGCGGCTGGACCTTCCAGCACGAGCTGGCACGCAAGGCGATTCAGGAAAAGTTCGGCGACAAGATCGAGACCTCCATGGTGGAGAGCGTGCCCGAGAGCGCCGATGCCGAGCGCGTGATGCGCGACATGGCAGGCCAGGGCAACAAGCTGGTCTTTGCCACCAGCTTTGGCTACCAGGAGTTTGTGCAGAAGACGGCTGCCGATCTGAAGGACGTGAAGTTCGAACACGCCACCGGCTACAAGACGGGCGACAACGTAGCCGTGTACGACAGCAAGACCTTTGAAGGCGCTTACCTGGCCGGCATCGTGGCCGGTGCCATGACCAAGACCAAGACCGTGGGCGTGGTCGCTTCGGTGCCAATCCCTGAAGTGGTGCGCAACATCAACAGCTTTGTGCTGGGCGCGCAAAGCGTGGATCCTTCGATCAAGGCCAAGGTGGTGTGGGTGAACGAATGGTTTGCTCCTCCCAAGGAATCCGAAGCCGCCACCAGCCTGATCAACGGCGGTGTGGACGTGATGTACCAGAACACCAACTCGCCCGCCGTTCTGAAGACGGCCGAAGAGCGTGGCGTGCGCGCCTTTGGCAAGGACGGCGACATGAGCGCCTTCGCGCCCAAGGCCCACCTGGGTTCGGCCGTGATCAACTGGACGCCTTACTACACCAAGGTGGTGGAAGACACGCTGGCTGGCAAGTGGCAGACCGGCAACTTCTGGTGGGGCGTGAAGGAAGGTGCGATGGATCTGGTCAAGATCGCTGATGACGTGCCCCAGGAAATCAAGGACAAGGTTGAAAAGGCCAAGGCCGGCTTGAAGGACGGCAGCTTTGCCGTGTGGACCGGTCCCATCAAGAACAATGCCGGCAAGGAAGTGCTGGAGAGCGGCAAGGTGGCCGATGACGGCTTTCTGCGCGGCATCAACTTTTACGTGAACGGTATCGAAGGTTCGGTGCCCGGCGCCAAGTAAGCGCACCGAACAGAGAAAACGTGGCAACACGTTTTCTCCCAAGGCCCCTAGGGGCCTTTTTTTATTGCAGTTTCACCGGCTTAGACTCACCCAGGGACTTACATCTGTCGTTTTCCCGAAACCCTTGGAAACATTGGCCCGATTTATGCATATATTCGCAGGGCAGTTTCCAGTGCCATGGCTGCGAGACAGAAGGGCTGCAAACCGCATTGCCGGCTGCCCCCGGTTTTATTTCCCAACGATTCATCAAGGAAACCTCAATGACTGACTTCCACAAGCGCTCCCTGATCAAGGTGGCTGCACTGTCGGCCGTGACGGCCGCCGCCCTCATCGGCTGTGGCAAGAAGGAAGAAGCACCGGCACCGGCTGCTGCTCCTGCCCCCGCACCTGCAGCCGCTGCTGCCGAGCCGCTCAAGATCGGTTTTGCCTATGTGGGCCCTGTGGGTGATGGCGGCTGGTCCTATGCGCACGATCAGGCCCGCAAGGCGCTGGAGAAGGAATTCGGCGACAAGATCAAGACCAGCTATGTGGAAAGCGTGCCCGAAGGCGCCGATGCCGAGCGCGTGCTGCGCGACATGGCCACGCAAGGCAACAAGCTGGTGTTCGGCACCACCTTTGGCTACATGGACGTGATCCAGAAGCTGGCCCCGGAATTTGCCGATGTGAAGTGGGAACACGCCACGGGCTACAAGGTGGCGCCTACCGTCAGCACCTATGACAGCCGCACTTACGAAGGTGCTTATCTGGCCGGCATCGTCGCAGGCTCCATGACCAAGACCAACACCCTGGGCGTGGTGGGTTCGGTGCCGATTCCCGAAGTGATCCGCAACATCAACAGCTTCACGCTGGGCGCACAGAGCGTGAACCCCAAGATCTCGACCAAGGTGGTCTGGGTCAATGAATGGTTCAGCCCACCCAAGGAAACCGAAGCCGCGACCAGCTTGATCAACGGCGGCGCCGACATTCTGTTCCAGAACACCGACTCGCCCGCCGTGCTCAAGACGGCCGAGGAAAAAGGCAAGCGCGCCTTCGGCTGGGATTCGGACATGACCGCCTACGGCCCCAAGGCCCACCTGGGCTCGTCCATCATCAACTGGGCGCCTTACTACATCGACACCACCCGCAATGCGCTGGAAGGCAAGTGGACCAGCCGCCAGACCTGGTGGGGCGTCAAGGAAGGCGTGATCGACCTGGTTTCCCTGGCGGACGACGTGCCGGCCGAGGCCAAGGCCAAAGTTGAGGAAGTCAAAAAGGGTCTGAAGGACGGTACATTCAGCATCTGGAAGGGCCCCATCCTGGGTCAGGACGGCAAGGAAGTGGTCGCAGCCGACAAGGTGGCTGACGACGGTTTCCTGAAAGGCATCAACTTCTACGTCAAGGGCGTGGAAGGCAAGGTTCCCGGCGGCAATTCGAAGTAATCGCCCCGTCGAGCTGTGAAGGCCGCCGCCGGGCGGCCTTTTTTATTGAAATCAAGAATATCCCCATGACTGAACGTACTCTGTGGCACCCCGTGGCCCAATCCCCTGAAGTGGTGACTGCACCGCTGCCTGTGCAACTGCTGGATCAGGCCCTGGTGCTGTGGCGCAATGCCGAAGGCCTGGTTCAGGCTTTCAATGACCGCTGTCCTCACCGGGGTGCGCGCCTGTCCATGGGGCGGGTGGAGAACGGCAGTCTGGAATGCCCTTATCACGGCTGGCAGTTCAGCAGCGGCGGCCAGTGCGTCAAGGTGCCTGCGGTGCCCGACTTCGTGCCGCCGCCCTCGCAATGCGTGAAATCCTTTGAGGTGCAGGAAGCCTACGGCCTGGTCTGGGTGCGACTGGATGCTTCCGACAGCCAGCTGCCCGTGTTTGTCGCCGAGGCGGACGCGCATCTGCGCAAGCTCAACTGCGGCCCGTATGACGTGGCCGCCAGCGCGCCGCGCATCATAGAGAACTTCCTGGACATGTCCCACTTCGGCTTTGTGCACGAAGGCTGGCTGGGCAGCCGCGATGCCACGGCCATGGCCAGCTACAAGGTGGAAACTGCGGCAAGCGGTGTGCTGGCCACGGGCTGCAAGGCCGTGCAGCCCCAGTCCAATCTGCACTCCACCCAGGCGGCCGAGGTCGAATACACCTATGAGGTGACGGCGCCCTATACCGCGCTGCTGACCAAGATTCCCGAAGAAGGCAGCTCCAAACAGGGCTGGCGCGAATCGATCGGCCTGTTCATCTGCCCTGTCACCGCGGAAAGCAGCCGTGTCTGGTTTCGCCTGGCCGTGGCAGACTTTGAATCCAGCGACGAGCAGTTGCAGACCTTCCAGCACACGATTTTCGTGCAGGACCAGCCGGTGCTGGAGTCGCAGCTGCCCAAGGCCTTGCCGCTGGACCCGCGTGCCGAAATGCACTCGTCCGCCGACCGCATGTCCGCTGCCTATCGCCGCTTTTTGAAATCGCAAGCCATCACTTTTGGAGTTTGCTGATGAACCATACCATCCCACAGATAGCGGCCTCGCGCCTGCCCGAGCTGCTGCGCGCCATGCCCAAGGCCGAGCTGCATATGCACATCGAAGGCTCGCTGGAGCCCGAGCTGATTTTCGCCCTGGCCCAGCGCAACCAGGTCGAGCTGCCCTATGACAGCGTGGAGGCCTTGCGCGCCGCCTACGCTTTCACCGATCTGCAGAGCTTTCTGGATATCTACTACGCCGGCGCCAGCGTGCTGCTGTACGAGCAGGATTTCTACGACATGGCGCGCGCCTATCTGAACCGCGCCGCCGCCGACAACGTGGTGCATACCGAGATCTTCTTCGATCCCCAGACCCATACCGCCCGCGGCGTGGGCATGGAGACCGTGATCAACGGTCTGTACCGCGCCTGCCGCGATGCGCAGATCTCGCAAGGCATCTCGGCCACGCTGATCCTGAGCTTTCTGCGCCATCTGAGCGAGGAAGACGCTTTGGCCACGCTGGAGGAGGCGCTGCCGCTGCGCGACCGCTTCATAGGCGTGGGCCTGGATAGCAGCGAAGTGGGCAACCCGCCCGAGAAGTTTGCCCGCGTGTTTGCGCGCTGCAAGGAGCTGGGCCTGCATCTGGTGGCCCATGCGGGCGAGGAAGGGCCGCCGGCCTATATCTGGGGCGCGCTCGACACCTTGAAGGTGGCACGCATAGACCACGGCGTGCAGTCCGAGAAGGACGAGCTGCTGATGCAGCGCCTGGTGCGCGAGCAGGTGCCGCTGACGGTGTGTCCGCTGTCCAACCTCAAGCTCTGTGTGGTGGACGATCTGGCCGATCACAACCTGCCGCGTCTGCTGGAGGCCGGACTCAAGGTCATGATCAACTCGGACGATCCGGCCTACTTCGGCGGCTATGTGAACGAGAACTACACCCAGCTGTTTGCCGCCACCGGCATGGGCGCGGACCAGGCCTACCAGCTGGCGCGCAACAGCCTGGAAGCCAGCTTTGCCAGCGATGCGCAAAAAGCCGGCTGGATTGCCCAGCTGGATGCGGTGTTTGCAAAGTTTGGCGCTGCAGCCTGAGCGCATCGCCGCTAAAATACCAGTAAAAATGGCGTCAAGCGCAATAAATATATGCGCTTGATGCTATTTTTTTGATATTACGTATCTGACATGCCACTCTTCAGCGCTGATGGCGCTGGGTGGAGCGGCGGATGGCCAGAGCGGGCAGGGGGCTGCTGGTCATGCGGCGGCTGGTATCGCCGCGCAAATGCTCGAACAGCAGATCGACTGCTTGCTGGGCCACCTCTTCCAGATGCAGATCCAGTGCCGTCAGTGGCGGCTCGCAGCTGCGGGCACGCAGACCGTCGTAGCGCGTGGCCAGGATCAAGTCTTCGGGGATGCGCAGACCGGCCTCCTGCACATAACGGGCGGCGCCCACGGCAAAAGTGTCCACCATGACCAGCAGAGCATCGAGCTGCGGATGCTCGGCTAGCAGTTGCTGCGCCGCTGCGTAGCCGCCGCTCTCGCCCAGGGCTTCGTCCATGCGCAGCACCACGGGCGGCATGCCATAGCCTTCGGCCATGGCGGCGTAGGCCTGCTCGGCCTGGGCGTAGGAGGTGCGGCGCGATGATCCCACCACCAGCGCAATCCGCTTGGCACCTGCCGCTTGCATATGGGTCAGCAGCACCTGGGTGGCCGGGCCGGACAGCAAGTCCACATAAGGCACATCCACCTCATCGCCGCCGGGCCGGCCTATCGAGACCACGGGCAGGCCTTGGGCCAGCAGCTCGGCCAGCAGCGGATCGCCGGCCTGGGGCTCGATGACCAGCGCGCCGTCAATGTCCAGACTGCTCAGCGGGGTCTGACCGGATTTGAGCGGCGGCACCAGCACCATGGCCAGGCCGCGCTCCAGCGCCGAAGAGGCGGCGACAGCCGCCACTTCCATGAAAAAGCCCAGGCGCGAGGGCCCGCCCGAGACGGTGGCCGGCATGGACGACATCAGCGCAATCATGTTCGCGCCCCCGGTGCGCAGGCGCTGGGCATGGCGGTTGGGGCGGTAGCCCAGGGCGCGCGCCGCTTCCTCCACCTTCAAGCGCGTGGCTGGATCGACCTGACCGCGACCATTGAGCGCGTGGGACACCGTGGTGCGCGAAACACCGGCTTGTCTGGCCACGTCGGAAATGGTGATGCGTGGGGTTGGCGAGTCAGCCATGGAATTCCTCTGAAATGCAGCCGTGCGGGTAAAAACAGACGGCAGCCTGCGTAAGCCAAGTTTTTGTATACTTTACTTCTCCCAAATCGGTTTGGGTTTGCCTGTCATCAATGCGATCTGCTTTACGGCAGATTTTTTTGACAGTTGCACCAAATCGATTTGGTTTAACGCAACAAACCTGAGCTTGGGCGTGCCAGGCGCAGCCGATCACGGCGCAGCGCATGGCCGAGCCCATGGCCGTTGGCATGGCATGGCTTTGCGCCTGCAACCTGCCTGACCGCAATGAATGAAATCAAGACCGCCTGATGGGCGCTGCCGTGCGCAGCCGCCATCAGGAGCTCTGTTAACTGGAGAATGAATGTGCCCAAATCGGATTTGAGCCGGCGCAGCTTTTTGAAAGCCACGGCCGCTCTGGGCGTGATGGCCGGTGTGCGCCCCCTGGAGCAGGCGCTGGCCCAGATGGTGGAGCCTGCCAGCGCACAGGATGCGGGCTGGATGGCCGACGGCCGTCTGCGCTACCGCCGCGACGGCATGGCCAAGGTCACGGGGCAAAAGCTGTTTGCCGTGGACTTGCGTGCCAAGGACATGCCGGGCTGGCCGGCCCAGCAGTCCTATGCGCTGCTGATCATGATTCCGCGCGCCGACCGCATTTTTGCAGGGCTGGATCTGTCGGTGCTGGGTCAGGAGTTCGCTCCCGATGTGCTGGTGGATGCGCAGCGCGTGCAGGCCGATGGCGTGCTCATGCCCGAGCCGGTCTTCTACGGTAATTACTTTTTGCCCAAAGGCCAGGTCTCGCCCATGCTGGGCCAGCCGGTGGCGCTGGGCATTTGGCATGACTACGAGCGATACCGCGAGGCCGTGCGCCGGCTGCGCTTCAACGACAGCATCTTCCAGTACGGCGCGGCAGCCACGCCGCCACAGCGCAAGCCCTATGTGGCGGCCCGCTATGTGCGCATGGGCGCCGAAAGCCATGACGAGGCCGATCTGTACGCTCCGCTCACGCACGGCATCGTGCGTCCGGCGCTGACCGGTCCCGAGGTGCAGTGGCCAGGGGTGGATGATCCCAAGCATGGCAAGGCCATGCAGTACGCGGGGGAGATTCAGCAGCTGATGCAGCAGCCGCCCGAAGGCCTCAAGGTGTTCTCGCGCGACTATCAAAGCCAGTCCACCGAACCTGCGGCGCTGGAGCCCGAAAACGGTCTGGCCTGGTATGACGGCGCCAAGGGCGTGATGCACATGGTGGGCGCCACGCAGGCGCCCCATGCCACGGCCGCGCATGTGGTGAGCATGGTCAAGGCCAGCCGCTTTGCCCTCCATGAGATGGACTATCTGAGCGCCTACACCGTGGGCTACGGGCAAAAAGAGCACCACTCCTTTCCCTACTACGTGGCTCTGGCGGCCTTGTATGCCCAGGGACGGCCCGTGCGCCTGGCGCTGGATCGCTGGCAGCAGTTCCAGTTCGCGCTCAAGCGCCATCCCTTCGACCTCAAGACCTCAATTGCCGTGGATGACCAGGGCCAGTTCCAGGCGTTCACGGTCGATATGCGCGGCGACGGCGGCGGCACCATGAACTTCAGCCCCTCGGTGGGCACGCTGGGCGTGGCTTCCTCGCAGTCGGTGTATTACTTTCCCAAGAGCGATCTGTCGGTGGCGGTCTATCCCAGCGCCGAAGTCACGGCCGGCTCGGTGCGCGGCTATGGCACTTTGCAATCTATGGCGCCCACGGAAATGCTGGTCGATGAAATCGCCGAGCAGCTGCAGATGGATGCGATTGCGCTGCGCCAGAAGAACATGCTGCGCACCGGCTTGCGCAATACCCAGGGCTCCGTGCCCGCCGGGCATTTGCGCATCGGCGAGATTCTAGAGCTGGCGGCCAAGGACAGCGTCTGGACCCAGCGCGCCAAGCGCAAGGCCGAGTACGAGGCCGCCAGCCCCGGCATGCTGTATGGCGTGGGCTTTGCTGCGGTGCAGAAAAGCTTTGGCACGGCGGGCGAAGCTGCGCTGGCGCTGATCGAGCTGTCGCCGGACGGCAAGCTCAAGATGAAGCACATCACGGCCGAAATCGGCACCGGCACCACCACGGCGCAGATGCTGGCGGCCCAGCCTTTTCTGGGTCGTCCCATAGACGAGGTGGAGTTTGCTGCGCAAAAGTGGCCGCAGATGCCGGTGCATACCGAGGACAAGCCCAACTCCACGCCGCAGGCCGATGAAGACCGCCAGTCGCAAGACCCGTACTGGGTGCCCAGCTTCACCTCGCCCCAGTCGGCTTCCAACTCGGCTTACTACTTCACCCACACCACACGCCAGGCGGCCAAATTGCTGCTGGCCCACGGGCTGTGGCCTGCAGCACTGTCGATCTGGGGCAATCCTTTTGGCGGCCCTTTGCAGGCCATGCCCGTCACGCTGGATCAGGCCGAGTGGGTGGACGGAAAGCTGGTGGCCGGCGCCATGCCGCCGCTGAGTTTTGAACGACTGGCCGAGCGCGCCCATGCCCTGGGTCTGGTCACCGGCGTGTGCGTGCACACCTTCAACCGCCGCTCCTGGGCCAGTGCCGAGTTCGAGCTGGACGGCAAGCGCTTTGCTGCCGAGATCGATGCCCTGTCCGTGCGCTGGGGCGAGGGTGCAGACGCAGCCAAGAAAGCCGCCATGGACAGCGGCGGCTATGCCTTTCAGCCCCGCGTCAAGGTCAGCTACCCGCCGGTGCACCGCCTGGCGGCAGGCGCGGTGTATTACGCACCCTGCGCCACCCTGGTGGAGCTGGCGGTATCCAGCGGCACCGGCAAGGTCAGCCTGCTGGGTCACAAAACCTGGCTGGACTGCGGCGCGCAAATCGTGCCCGAGCTGGTTTCCGGCCAGTTGCAGGGCGGCGTGGCCATGGGCATAGGCCATGCCCTGTATGAAGAGCTGCCTCTGGGACCTACCGGTCCGGGCAACGGACAGTGGAGCTTCAACCGCTACCACCTGCCGCGCGGCAGCGAAGTGGCGGTGTGGAAGGCCGAAGGCCATGTGCTGGCGCCCATCTCCCGCACCGACCCACCCAAGGGCATGGCCGAGGTCGTGATGATCCCCGTCGTTGCCGCCTGCGCCAATGCCGTGGCCCACGCCACAGGCAAGCGTTTTTATCAATTGCCGCTGACTGCGCAGCGAATCAAGAAGGCATTGTGATGCAGCAACGTATTGAGTTTTACGCCACCATCAACGGCCAAAAGACCGGCCCGCATGATCTGCCCCAGGACTTGATGATGATCGAGTTTCTGCAGGAGTATCAGGGCCTAACGGGCACGCGCCTGGGCTGCGGCCAGGGCGTGTGCCGGGCTTGCACCATCATCGTGGACGAACCCGGCAAGGGCTCGCACACCGTGCCTGCCTGCGTGACCGGCGTCAGCTGGCTCAACGGCAAAAGCATACGCACCATCGAAGGCGCGGCGGCTACCGATGACAAGGGCCAGATCACGGCTTCGGCGGTGCAAAAAGCATTTCTGGAGCATTTTTCCTTTCAGTGCGGCTATTGCACGCCGGGCTTTGTCAACTCGGCCACGGTGCTGATGGAAAAACTGCGTGCCAAGCCCGTGCCCGCCAACGAGGTGGAAGAGGCGGTGCAGGCAGCGCTGGACCCGCATATCTGCCGCTGCACCGGCTATGTGCGCTACTACCACGCCGTGCGCGATCTGATTTTGGCCACGCCCGGTTTGACCACCGGCCAGCGCACGCGAGAGGTCAGCCAGCATGGATAAGCGCAAGTTGACCCGAATCGCCGCGGCTGTGGCCGCAGCCGGCGTACTGCTGCTAGGCGCCATGTATATCGCCGGCAGTTCCAGCGGCAGCGTGCCGCCCGCCAGCGTGGACTTGAGCCAGCTCAGCCCCGAGCACAAGCAGCAGCTGTCCGAACGCGGCCTGCAGGTGTTTCGCGCGGCCGACTGCGCTGCCTGCCACAGCTCGCCCACCACGGGTGCCGAGCTGGCCGGCGGCATGGCCATGGTTACGCCCATGGGCACGCTGTATGGCACGAATATCTCGCCCTCCAAGGAGCACGGCATAGGCAACTGGTCGGCCGACGATCTATACCGCGCCGTGGCGCGCGGCATGGCTCCGGGGCGTAAGAATCTGTATCCGGCCATGCCTTATGCCAGCTACCACGACATCACACGTGCCGACGTGGATGCGCTGTGGGTCTGGCTGCAGCAGCAGCCGGCGGTGGAAGTGCCCAACCGTGCGGCCGAGATGCACTTTCCCTTCAGCATCCGCCCGGCCGTGGCCTTGTGGAATGCGCTGGAGCGTCCGGCCAGCCAGTCCGCCCCCAAGGCGGCACCTGCTGCGGCCAATGACGCCGATCTCTTGATAGAGCGCGGCCGCTATCTGGTCAATACCCTGGGCCATTGCGGCGAATGCCATACGCCGCGTACCGCCAGCTTTGCCATGGACTTGAAGCAGTCCCTGGCCGGCAACGTGATCGAAGGCGCTTACGCCCCCGATCTGCGACCCGAAGCCATGGTCCAGCGCGGCTGGAACGAGGGCGATCTGCTGCAATTCATGCGCACCGGTCTTTCGCCCCAGGGCGTGATGACCATGGGCATGTTCCCCGTGCTCGAGCATTCCAGCTCGCAGATGGACGAGGCCGAGCTCAAGGCCATGGCTGCCTATCTGATGCGGGGCGACAAGGCCGGTACAGCTGCTGCGGTGCCTGCCGTAGCCGCCAAGCTTGAGCCTTTGCAGGACGTAGCGCCTCAGACCCAGGTTTCGGCCAATGGCCAGCGGGTGTATCTGGGCCTGTGCGCGGGCTGCCACGGGGTGGATGGTCAGGGGCAGCCGCATTCCTCGCTGCGCCTCGACACCAACACCACGGCCATGTTTCCCACGCCGCTCAATCTGGTGCGGGTGATTCGCGAAGGCCTGACTGAGCGCGATCTGGCCCACGGCGAGCGCATGCAGGCCATGCCGGGCTTTGCCCAGCAGCTGTCCGATCAGGACATGGCCGATCTGGTCAATTACATGCGGGTGCGCTGGGGTCGTCAGAAGGGTGATGTGACGCCGGCCCAGGTGGCGGATCTCATCAAGACCGCAGAGTCTCACTGAACCGGGCTTAAATAAAAAGAGCTGCCAGCGCTTTAGCAATAAGCGCTGGCAGCTCTTTTTTTGCTAGCGGTGCAATTTACTGCATGGCCAGTTGGAGCTTTTGCGCCAGCTCGGCCAGCACGGCAGGGCCGGGTTCCTCGCGCTTCCAGGTCACGGACAGGCCGTCGCCCGCAAAACGCGGCAGCACATGCAGGTGAAAGTGGAATACGGTCTGGCCTGCCGGTGCGCCATTGGCCTGGAAGAGGTTGATGCCATCGGGCGCAAACGCTTTGGCCGCCGCCGCCGCAACGCGCTGGGCGGTCTGCATCACAGCAGCGGCTTCCTCGGGTGTCAGCTCCAGCAGATCCACAGCATGGCGCTTGCTGGCCACCAGCACATGGCCCAGGCTGGCCTGGCCTATGTCCATGAAGGCAATCGTCAGCTCGTCTTCATAGACTTTGGCCGAAGGAATCTCGCCCTTGACCAGCTTGCAGAAAATGCATTCGCCGGGCGGGGAGTTGTCGATAAACATGGGCATACCCGTCTCCTTGTTGTTATTCAAAACCTGGATCTTATAAGCGAGGCCGGCGTTGCCGCTATGACGGGGCTAGCTGCTGGCGCAATGCTTTGAACGATTTCAAAAGGTTTGATGTCTGAAGTCATTCAAAGATGTACGCATGCCGCTTTCAATTGCATAGCAATTTCACAAGGCTTGCTGCAGCACATTTTTGAACAATCCGTATAGGGCTTATAAGCATGGGCGTGTGCCGCTGCAGGCCGCAGCGGCTTAAGCTTGTACCTTATGAAGATCTACCGTAGTGCTCTGCTGCGCTTTGCCGATGACGGCCAAGCTGTTTATGACTCTGACGCCTTGCTGGCCGTCGCGCCCGATGAGCGTGGCGTGCAGCGCGTGGTGGCTGCAGGTAGCTGGCAGTCGCTGGCGGCGCAGTACATCGACCGCGAAGGCGTGGAAGTCATCCACCTGCCGGGACGCCTGCTGGCGCCGGGTTTTGTGGACTTGCATATCCACTATCCGCAAACCGATGTGATTGGCGCACCGGCCGCCGGCCTGCTGCCCTGGCTGGAAAATTACACTTTTCCCCATGAGTCGCGCTTTCACGACCGCGAGTACGCCGACAGCGTGGCCGACTTCTTCATGGACGAGTTGCAGCGCAATGGCGTGACCACGGCCCTGGCTTTTGCCACCTCGCATCCGACCTCGGTGGACGCCATCATGACGGCTGCGCAAAAGCGTCAGATGCGCATGATTGCCGGCAAGGTCATGCAAGACCGCAACAGCCCCGACGGCGTGCGCGACGATACCGAACAAAGCCTGATCGACACCGAGACGCTGATCCAGCGCTGGCATGGCGTGGATCGTCTGGGCTATGCCATCACCCCGCGTTTTGCGCCCACCAGCACCGATGCCCAGCTGCGCGGCGCCGGCGAGCTGGCGGCCAAGTACAGCGATGTGTGGATCCAGTCCCATGTGGCCGAGAACCTGGACGAGATTGCCTGGGTCAAGCAATTGTTCCCGCAGGCGCGCAGCTATCTGGCGGTCTATGAGAACTTTGGCCTGATGCGCGAGCGTGCGGTCTATGCCCACAGCATCTGGCTGGATGAAACCGATCGCGAGCTCATGCGCAGCACGCGCTCGGCGGCGGCGGTGAGCCCGACCAGCAATCTGTTTCTGGCCAGCGGCTTCTTCGACTACCTCAAGGCCGACGAAGCCCAGATGCTTTACGGCCTGGCCAGCGATGTGGGTGGCGGCATGAGCTTTTCGCCGTTTCGCACCATGCAGGCCGCCTATGTGGTGGGCCGCGAAAGCCATACCAAGCAGGGCCAGAGTCTGTCGCCGCAAAACCTGTGGTGGCAGCACACGGCGGGCGCGGCGCGGGCCCTGGGTCTGACCGGCGTGGTCGGCAATCTGCAGCCCGGCTGCGAAGCGGACTTTGTCGTCATCAACCCGGCCTGCACGCCGCTGATGGAACGCAAGACCGGCCAGGCGCGCGATCTGGACGAGCTGCTGTTTGCCATGATCATCTTGGGAGATGACCGCCTGATTGAGCAAACCATTGTTTCTCAAGCAAAATAGGAGTCTTGCGCTGGTTGTATAGCCGGATGGCGCTATCAACAATCGAGCGAAACAGGATTCCCAATGAGCATCAAGAGCGACAAATGGATCCGTCATATGGCGGAACAGCACGGCATGATCGAGCCCTATGAGCCCGGTCAGGTGCGTCAGGTCGACGGCAAGAAGGTCATCAGCTACGGCACCTCAAGCTACGGCTACGACATTCGCTGCGCGCGTGAATTCAAAGTGTTCACCAATATTCACAGCACCGTGGTCGACCCCAAGAATTTCGACGAAAAAAGCTTTGTCGATTTCGAGGGCGACTACTGCATCATTCCGCCCAACAGCTTTGCGTTGGCCCGCACGGTGGAGTACTTCCGCATTCCGCGCGATGTGCTGACCGTGTGCCTGGGCAAGAGCACCTATGCCCGCTGCGGCATCATCGTCAACGTGACGCCCTTCGAACCCGAGTGGGAAGGCTATGTGACGCTGGAGTTCTCCAACACCACGCCGCTGCCGGCCAAAATCTATGCCGGTGAAGGCTGCGCCCAGGTGCTGTTCTTCCAGGGCGACGAGCAGTGCGAGACCAGCTACAAGGACCGTAACGGTAAGTACCAGGGCCAGCATGGCGTGACCTTGCCCAAGGCCTGAGCTACCTGCTGCTTCACAAAAAAGCCCGCTGCATCTGCAGCGGGCTTTTTGCTTTTCCGGCGTTCAAACTTCGGTCATTTCAGGCAGCCAGCATTTCGCGGGCCGGATAGTCGGTGTTGCAGTGTGCTCCCACGCTTTGCTGGCGCTGCAGGGCGGCATGGACCATCAGCGTGCAGACATCGAGCTGATTGCGCAGCGCAGCATCGATGTCTTGCAGCTGGGCGCGCCACAGCGCCAGTTGCTCGGCGGCTCGGGACAAGCCCTGGTTGCTGCGCACAATGCCCACATGGGTGAGCATGAGCTGTCGCAGCTCTTGTTCGATATTTGGGCTGCGTTTACCGCTGAAGCCCTTGTCAGGATTGCGGTAGTTGCTATGCAATTCATATGATGAATCCAGAGGCTGGCCGGCGATGTGCTGCGCCGCCGCACGCCCCATCACCACGCATTCCAGCAAGGAGTTGCTGGCCAGCCGATTGGCACCATGCAGGCCGGTGCGGGCCACTTCGCCAATGGCATAAAGCTGCGGCACCTCGGTTTGCCCGTTCACGCCGGCCTGGATGCCGCCGCAGGCGTAATGAGCGCAGGGCGCCACGGGAATGGGCTGGCTGGCGATGTCTATGCCATGGGCGGCACACAGAGCCATCACGCCGGGGAAATGCTGCTCCAGCCAGCTGCGGCTCTGGTGGCTGATGTCCAGATGCACATAGGCCAGACCATGCTCGGCCATCTCGGCCCAGATGGCGCGGGCCACGATATCGCGCGGGGCCAGTTCGGCGCGCTCGTCATGGCGCAGCATGAAGCGCTCGCCATTGGGCAGCTTCAGCAGCGCTCCTTCGCCGCGCAGCGCTTCGGAGACCAGACCGGCGGCCTTGCCGTCGATCTGCAGCGCCGTGGGGTGAAACTGCATGAATTCCAGATCCTGCAGGCGGCAGCCCGCGCGCCAGGCCATGGCCAGACCGTCGCCGGTCGCCGTGCCCGGGTTGGTGGTGTAGGGATAGATCTGGCCCATGCCGCCGGTGGCCAGAATGGTGTGGCGGGCCTGCAGCTGCTGCTCGGAGCCATCGGCCATGCGTAGCCAGGCGCCGGTGCAAGCGTCGGATGCATCTTGCAGCAGGGCCAGGGCCGTCGTGTTCTCCAGCAGCGTGAGATTGCTGCGGCTTTGGCAAGCCTGCAGCAGGGCCGTATGCACGGCGTGACCGGTGCGATCTGCCGCATGGGCAATGCGGCGCTGGCCGTGGCCGCCTTCACGGGTCAGGTGCAGTGATCCGTCGGCGTTGCAGCTAAAGGGTACGCCGTGGCTTTGCAGCCAGGCCATGGCAGCAGGGGCTTGCTCCAGAATCTGGCGCACTGCGGCCTCATCGCACAAGCCGGCACCGGCAATCAGCGTGTCCTGCACATGTTCGGCCACGCTGTCGCCAGCATCGAGCACGGCCGCAATGCCGCCCTGGGCCCAGGCGCTGGCGCATTCCTCAAAGCGGCTCTTGCTCAACAAGGTGACGCGCAGCTGCGGGGGCAGGGACAGGGCGGCGCTCATGCCAGCCAGCCCGGCACCGATGATCAGCACATCGGTCATGGGGAGCTTGGAGTTCATGGACGCCTCCTCAGGCCGGACCGAAGTGCTGGAACAGGGCACCGTCTTTTTCCAGCGCGCCGCTGGCGCGCACCGGCTGGCGCTGGGCAGCAGCAAACTGCAGCATGCGCTCTATGGGTTTGCGGGCGGCACGGGCCAGCGTGGCATCGAGCTCGATGGCTCCATGGCCGTGCAGCAGAGTCTGCTCCACACCGGCCAGGCTGTTCATGGCCATCCAGGGGCAGAAGGCGCAGCTTTTGCAACTGGCGCCGCTGCCTGCCGTGGGCGCGGCCAGGAAGGTCTTGTCCGGGTGGCGCTTGCGCATATCGTGCAAGATGCCTTGATCGGTGGCGACAATAAACGTCTGCGTCGGCAGGCGGCCTACGGCGGCGATCAATTGCGTGGTGGAGCCGACCACATCGGCCAGCGCCGCCACGGAGGCCGGGGATTCGGGGTGGACCAGGATGGCGGCTTCAGGATGCGCATCGGCCAGGGCCTGCAGCTCGTCGGCCTTGAATTCGTCGTGAACAATGCACGAGCCCTGCCACAGCAGCATGTCGGCTCCGGTCTGGCGCTGGATATGGCTGCCCAGATGGCGATCGGGCGCCCAGAGGATTTTCTCGCCGCGCGCATGCAGGGCGGCCACGATGTCTTGCCCCACGGACGAGGTGACCACCCAGTCGGCCCGTGCTTTGACGGCGGCGCTGGTATTGGCATAGACGACTACGGTGCGGTCCGGGTGAGCGTCGCAAAAGCGGCTGAATTCCTCGGCCGGGCAACCCAGATCCAGCGAGCAGGTAGCGTCGGCATCGGGCATGAGCACGGTTTTCTCGGGGCTCAGAATCTTGGCGGTCTCGCCCATGAAACGCACTCCGGCCACGATCAGCGTGGTCGCGGCATGCTCGGAGCCGAAGCGGGCCATCTCCAGCGAGTCGCCCACGCAGCCGCCGGTTTCGCGGGCCAGATCCTGCAAGGCGCCGTCCACGTAGTAGTGGGCCACCAGCGCGGCATTGCGTTCGCGCAGCAGCTGGCGTATGCGTTCGGCGCTTTCGCGCTGCTGCTGCAGGCTGGCCTCGGCAGGCACTTTGGCCCAGGCCTGGCCTATGCTGCACTGGCCGCCGACAAAAGAGGTGGGTTGGTCGAAATCCACAGATCTGAGCTGCATGGTCTCCATCCGGTTGTTATATAAAATAATAATGCTCGAATTGAGTATTATTAAACCCGGGTTTCAGCCAACTGTCATCTATTGATTTTTAAACGGGTGGTGGCGGGGGCAGGGGCTGGACGTTGTTGCGGCCTGCAGCCTTGGCGTTGTACAAGGCTTCGTCGCTTCGGCGCAACAGACCGCTGGCCTCCATATCGGTGTCGCTCAGGCAGCTGACGCCTATGCTCAAGGTCACCTGCTGGCCGTGGGGCATGGGCGCGCTTTCCATTCGGGTGCGCAGCTCTTCGGCCAGCTCCATGGCGGTGTCCAGAGAGGTGTCGGGCAGCAAGGCGATGAATTCTTCACCGCCCATGCGGGCCAGCACATCGGAGACGCGCAAACGCGATTTCAGGACCTGGGCCACGCACTGCAGCACCATATCGCCCACCTCATGGCCAAAGACATCGTTGACTGATTTGAAGTGATCGATGTCCATGGCCAGCAAGGATAAAGGCCGATTGCCGCGCTTGGCCAGAGCCAAGGCGTAGAGCATGCGTGCGTCAAAGCCGCGGCGGTTGAGCAGCCCGGTGAGCGGGTCGCTATGTGCCAGCAACTCCAGTTCGGCATTGGCTTTTTGCAGCTGCAGTGTGCGCTCGGCCACCTGCGCTTCCATGGCATTGTGGCTGGCTTTGAGTTTGGCAATGCTGCTGTGCAGCATCCGTGAGAGGTGGCTGATTTCCCGGCTGCTGTGGGTCAGGGGGATTTCGGCGCCTTGATCGCCATCGTGAATGGCGCGGGCTGCGCTGGCCAGGCGCTTGATGTCCTGGCTCAGGTGTCTGGCGGCCCACCAGGCCATGACGGCGGCGAGCACAGCGGCCACCAGGCCGGTGGCCAGCACCTGATACATGGCTTGACGGGCCTGGGCGTAAGCTGTTTGCAGCGGTTGGCGGGCCACGATGTACCAGCCCAGGTCGGTGGCGGCGCTGCGTGGTTGCAGCGGCACGATGGTGGTCAGAAACTCCTTGCCGCCGTCTTTCCATTGCACGATGCGCGGGCTGGGACGCAGCTGCTGTGAATCCACTTCAGCCATGCGCGGCGCAAACGGCAGCTCCTGGCCTGCGTCGATGAAGGGCTTGATCTGCCCGCCTGGGGCATAGATCATCTGCCCGTTTTTGTCAAAGATGAACAGCGAGATCTGCTGCTCCTGAGCGTTGCTTGGCAGCAGCATTTCCACGGCTTCTCCGGTCCAGGCCCAGCTGCTTTGTATGCCCAGCACGCCTATGGTCTTGCCACGCAGCTGAATGGGGGCGGAGAAATCCATGACGCGGTAGGGTTCGCCATTGGGCAGCGGAGGCAGCAGATCGGCCAGCCGCACGACGGGATGCATATCGCCCACATAGATGCTGTTGAGCCCGTTCTTGAACCAGGGACGGCTGCTGACGTCGCTACCGACCAGCAAATCATTGGTGGCGCTGAGCACGGTGCCCTTGGTGTCTGCCACGCCAATCCAAGTGCTGTGCGGCTGTACGGCACGCAGGCGCGACAGCAGGGCGGTGACGCCGGGTGCGGCCAGGCCTTTTTCCCATAGCGAGGTGGAGCTGACCAGCACCTGCACGGTACGCGCCTTGCTGTGCAGATCGTCCGCCAGCAGGCGGGACGCATTAGTGGCCACGCTGTGCAGCGAGGCTCCGGCTTCGCGCTCGGTGCGCACGCGCAGCAATTCGGCAAATCCCAGAGACATCAAAATGCCCAACAGCAGCACCAGCGACCCAAAGACCAGGGCCAGCTGGGTGCGCAGGCCCAGGCGTTGCCAGCGATCGGGTCCAGCGAATTGCAGTCGAGACGGAGTCATGATTGAAATCTCAGTGAGTCCCCAGTGAATAAACCGTAGTCAGCTATATTTTTAGGAGTTACCAAGATCAGGTTGCACGCCACGAAGCGCGGATCCGTCGTTATTGAAGCAGCGCTTGTGGCTGTGACTGTACACAGGCTGAGCGCGAACGCAAACGCCTGAGCCGACGCGATTGTCGTAACTGCTTACAAAAATCCGCTGCAACCGCTGCTTGCCGACAAGCGGCTCAGACAAAGACGCGGCCGCAAGGCAGTTGCAGCGAGCACAATAGCGGCCGTTACATCAACGGATTTTCTTCATGCTCGGTCTCCCCTCCCGCTCTGGACAACGCAAGGAACCCAGCTGGACTCAGGCGCCTTCCAGTGGCGCTCAAAGCGAGCCGGTGTGGAAAGACGATGTCAGCGCTGCAGCCCACGAGCCCAGTCGCCACCAGGGGCTGGCCCCGCGCAAGGCTTACCGCTTTTGGTTCAGCTTGGTGCTGGCCGTTGCCGGCTTGCTGGCGGTGGCGTATTTGCTGCTAAGCATGGTGGAGGTGGTGGAAGAACAGATGGCCCGCAACCAGCCTCAAGCCCCTTCGGCTGCGGCACGCCCGGCCATGACCCTGGTTTCCAGTCCGGACGGTGGCGCCAGGTCCGTGGGCGGTCCTGTCACCAGATAAGCATGGCAGCCGGTCCAATTGTCAATAACGGTGGCTGGCGGAAAAATGGCTTCAGATTCAACACAACATGGATGCCAGGCTTGCTCAGGGCTGGTGAAAGGCAACACATGCCGCCGGCCTTGCAACTTAGCGCTTGTGGCATCAAAACCAAGGAGTAAGCACCATGCGATGGGAAGGTAACCGCGAGTCGGACAATGTGGAAGACCGCCGTGGCGAGGGCGGTGGCGGCGGTGGTGGCTTTGGCCTGGGCGGGCGCAGCATTGGCATTGGTACGGTGGTGCTGGCGCTGATTGGCTGGGGAGTGTTCGGCATCAACCCGCTGACCACGATTGGCGTGCTCTCCGGTGGAGGCTCGCCTCAGGTGCAGCAGGCTCCAGCCCAGCGCCCGGCGGGAAATGACCAGGGGGCCAAGTTCGTCTCTACCGTGCTGGCGTCGACCGAAGATGTGTGGACGCAGATGTTCTCCCAGGGCGGCGCTCAGTACCAGCCGCCAAGGCTGGTGCTGTTTACCGGCGTTACACGCACGGCCTGCGGTACGGGCCAGTCGGCCATGGGGCCGTTTTACTGCCCGGGTGATCAAAAGGTCTATCTGGACATGGATTTTTTCAACACCATGAGCCGCCAGCTAGGTGCTCCGGGTGAATTTGCCCGTGCCTATGTGGTGGCCCATGAAGTCGGTCATCACGTGCAGAACCTGCTGGGGATTTCAGGCAAGGTGGATGCCATGCGTGGCCGCGTGAGCGAGCGCGAGCAAAATGCCATGTCGGTACGCCTGGAGTTGCAAGCCGACTGCCTGGCCGGCATCTGGGCCAACAAGTCCCAGCAGGCCAAGAACTGGCTGGAGCAGGGCGATATCGAGTCGGCCGTGAATGCAGCCCAGCAGATAGGCGACGACAAGCTGCAGCGCGAAGCCACCGGCACGGTGCGCCCGGACAGTTTTACCCACGGGTCGAGTGCCCAACGCGTGCGCTGGTTCACCCAAGGCTACAAGACGGGCAGCGTCAAGGCCTGCGATACCTTCTCGGCGCAGCAGCTTTAAACCTCTCAAGTTCTGCAAAAAAGGCGTGTGATGCTTCACACGCCTTTCTTTTTTGTGTGTCACCATGGCGTTGACTTCGGGTTATCCCGGCTGTTTGCACGGGATATATCTGACGTTTTCCCCTCTGTAGCGCCATGCAGTGGTGCAGTAAAAGAACACTGCTTTCCAGCAGGCAAGCGCGAAAAATGCACTCGGTGCGACAATAACGCCCTCAATGACAAGCTCTTTCTCCAATCTTCACTTGGCTGAGCCCCTGGCGCGCGCCGTGGCCGACATGGGCTATGAGTCCATGACCCCAATCCAGGCGCAAGCCATTCCGGTCGTACTGACCGGAAAGGACGTCATGGGTGCTGCCCAGACAGGCACCGGCAAGACGGCAGCGTTCTCGCTGCCGCTGCTGCAGCGCCTGATGCGCCATGAAAACGCCTCGGCCTCGCCTGCTCGCCACCCTGTACGCGCTTTGGTGCTGTTGCCCACGCGTGAGCTGGCAGATCAGGTGGCGCAGCAGATTGCTCTGTATGCCAAGCACACCAAGCTGCGCAGCACCGTGGTGTTTGGCGGCATGGATATGAAGCCCCAGACCGCCGAGCTCAAGCGCGGAGTGGAAGTGCTGGTGGCAACGCCAGGCCGTCTGCTGGACCATATCGAAGCCAAGAACGTGGTGCTCAACCAGGTGGAATATGTGGTGCTGGATGAGGCCGACCGCATGCTGGACATCGGCTTTCTGCCCGATCTGCAGCGCATTCTGTCCTTCTTGCCCAAGAGTCGCACCACGCTGCTGTTCTCGGCCACCTTCTCGCCCGAGATCAAGCGCCTGGCCGGCAGCTATCTGCAGGATCCGGTGACCATTGAAGTTGCCCGTCCCAATGAAACGGCTTCCACGGTGGAGCAGCGCTTTTACAAGGTGACGGACGACGACAAGCGCTATGCGATTCGCTCGATTCTCAAGCAGCGCAATATTCGCCAGGCCTTCATCTTCTCCAACAGCAAGCTAGGCTGTGCACGCCTGACGCGCGCGCTGGAGCGCGACGGACTGCGTGCCACGGCTCTGCACGGTGACAAGAGCCAGGACGAGCGCCTGAAGGCTCTGGAAGCCTTCAAGGCCGGTGAAGTGGACCTGTTGGTGTGTACCGATGTGGCGGCGCGTGGCCTGGACATCAAGGATGTGCCGGCCGTGTTCAACTTCGACGTACCGTTCAACGCCGAAGACTATGTGCACCGCATCGGCCGTACCGGCCGCGCTGGCGCATCAGGTTTGGCCGTGACCCTGGTGACCGATTCGGACAGCCGCAATGTGGGCGATATCGAGAAGCTCATCAAGAAGAAGATCGATGTGGAAGTCTGCCCTATGGAAGATTTCCGCCCGGCCCGTCAAAGCCGTTCGGGCGAGGAATTCCGTCCTCGTCGTGAGCGTGGCGAGTACGAGCGCAGCGAAAGCCGTGCCCCTTCGTCCTCCAGTCACAGCCATCGTCCCTCGCGCATGGCTCAGCGTTCGGCCAATAGCGATCCATTCTTTGACAAGCCCTATGTCTCGACTGCAGCCCACGAGCCCGCAGCCTGGGAAAGGCAGATTGCCGCCCCGGTGAAGGGCGTGAGCAGCAATATCAAGCCCAAGCGCAAGATTGCTGCGCTGTTCAAGGCTCCGGTGGCCCCTCAGCTTTGAGGCCCACGCCGCCATGAAAAACGCCTGCGTGATGCAGGCGTTTTTGTTTGCGGGCGCTCAGTGCTGGCCTGGCACCTGTGCTTGCGGGCATTGCAGCTGAATCAACTCGCGCTCCGACAGCTTGTCGCCTATGCGCATCATGCTCAGGCATCCTCCCCAGACGCAGCCGGTATCCATGGCCATCAAGTCAGCTCGATTGACATGACCCAACGTGGACCAGTGGCCAAAAGCGATGAGCGTGTCGGCAGTGGCACGGCCAGGTACATCAAACCAGGGCATCAGCCCCTCTGGCGCTTGCTCGGCCGATTCGGCGCTTTCAAAATCCATTACTCCATCGGCAGAGCAAAAACGCAGACGGGTGAAGGCATTGACGATACAGCGCAGACGGTCATCGCCTTGCAGACTGGGTGACCAACGATTGGGCTGATTGCCATACATGTGCTGCAGAAAAAGCGCGAAGTCGGGGCTTTTCAGCACGGCTTGTACCTCGGCATCCAGTTGCAGGCTGTCCTGCACGCTCCACCGGGGCAGTACACCGGCATGCACCATGAACAATTGCTCACCAAGTGCATTGGTGTGCAGGCGGCTCAGGGGCTGCTGGCGCAACCATTCAAGCAACTGCGCACTATCGGGCGCTTCAAGCACCTGATTGAGCGTGTCGCGTTTGCTCTGGCGGCGTAAGCCCTGCGATGCGGCCAGCAGGTGCAAATCATGGTTGCCCAACAGAGCACGCATGGAATCGCCGGCCTGCATGCAGCGGCGCAGAACTTCGGCCGATTGCGGGCCGCGATTGACAAGATCGCCGAGCACATAAAGTGTGTCCCGACTTTCGGAGAAGTCCACGGTTAGTAGCAAGCGCTCGAAAGCGTCGTAGCAGCCCTGGATGTCGCCTATGCAGTAAAGCGCCATGGTTGTCTTTCTTGTGTACGAAGGATGGATTTTCTGCTGATCGCAGCTCCATGGTGCGTTCGTTATACAGATAGCTGACGCGGGGCAGGCAAACTTGGCTTGGAAGGCCATCCAGGCAATTTTCGCCTTTGGAGTCGCTCAACATAAGCTCAATGGGCTGGCTTTATGGGATTTTGAGCGAAGCTGCGGTCATTGATTGCATCGTGTCCCGGAGGATATCCCCGGGGTTATCTACATCGGCGACTTCAATAACCGCCATTGCCATGCTGGTTATTGTTATCACTTTTGTAACGATAATTTATGCTGGATCAGTTTTTGCGCGAATAGTTCGCTTGTCTCTGGAACTGACTGCAAGCGCTATTGCCTCTTCCATGAGCTCAATTGCGTCTGTAAAAAAGTCATTTGTACGACTATTGCCATTCTCGATGCATGCTGTTTTGACATTGCGGTACATAAATGAATCTAGCAACAATTCAATGGTCGCGGAGAAATTGCCGGTAGTTTGGAAAACGGCGGCTAAGCTGGATTGATGGAGGTCCAAGAATTTCCAATCGGACAAACGTTTTTCGTCTACAAGACTGCTCTTTGGTCATCTTTGATGTGGTCGCGCTCCGATGCGAATGAGCTGAAGGTTGCGCAGGCGGTGCATGTGATGGCTAAAAGCGGTGAAACATATGGACACCCCTGGTATCCGTCTGTCATGTGACGCTTGACGGAACTCTGTGCTGTGAGTGTGATCAAGTTGCTGGTCTTTGATACAGAGAGTCAGGCTTTTCTGTGAAAGCATGTACTTGCTTCCTCACTCCTGACTGAAACTTGAAGCGCCCTGCAATTGCAGGAGATGTGCTGGCCCAAATCGGGCGCACGGCGTTTTGATTGAGTACTGTGGTGGCTATGGTTTGCTGATCAGCGATCAGCGCCAAAGTTGTGAGTGCTTGAAGAGGTCATGGGCTGGAAGGAGCGAGAGAGATATGGCCGGGTCTTTGCTGGCTAGACTGCTGGAGATTGAGGAATTGAAAATCAGGCTGGGTATTCGAAACCAATTGACGAAATAAAGAGCAGATATAACAAAGTGACGGTTTTGAGGGAGGCTGAACGCGATTGTTTGCACCATTTTGGTGAAAAGTGCAGGATGACGCTAGAGTTTTTGAGGTGATTGATCTGGATGGGAAAAGGGTGGATAAAATTCTGGCAAACAAGAACTGCGTTAATTAAATTAATTACACAAAGTTACCTTTGTGTAATTTGAATATTGTGGTTTGTGCGTATAGAAAAAATGTGAGCGCTCATTAATTCTCCGTATAATAATATTTCTTAAATCAACAATTGAAGCGCATATCATGAGCACATACAAGGAACTGCTAAAGCAAAAGCAAGATCTGGAACAGCAAATCAACGAAGCTCGTACCCGTGAACTCGCTGATGCTGTGGCCAAGGTCCGTGCATTGATCGAAGAATACGGTCTGACTGCCGAAGACGTTTTCCCTCCCGCACGTGCGCGCTCCGCTAATGCCGGTGCCAAAGTGGCTCCCAAGTACCGCGATCCCGCAACGGGTCAGACTTGGACTGGCCGTGGCAAGCCGCCAAAGTGGATTGCTGATCAGGACCGCGAACAATTCGCTATCTGATCGCCATTCGCTGCGCAAGTTGAAAGAGCCCGCCTTATAGGTGGGCTTTTTTCATGGGCTTGGAATATGCAGAGATCCATGAACATATGGCTGGGTGTTTTGATCTGACTTGATCAAGCAGCGCTAACCGGGCCTGCGCAAGGCGGCACAATATTCATATGAATAAGCAGGTGTTGATTGCAGGCGGCGGCATTGGCGGCCTGGCCACGGCGATTGCGGCGGCGCGCTCCGATTGGGATGTGCGCCTGTTTGAGCGGGCCGCACAGTTTTCCGAGGTCGGTGCAGGTATTCAGCTGGGGCCGAATGTGATTCGCTGCCTGCAAGCCTGGGGTTTGCAGCGGCCTTTGCAGCAGGTGATTGCATCGCCTACGGCCTTGCGGGCCTGCAGCGCGGTGTCGGGCCTGGAGCTGGGGCGTTTGCCGTTGGGCTCGGACATCGTTCATCGCTATGGCGCAGCCTATGCCACGATTCACCGGGCCGATCTGCACAGCCTGCTGCTGGCGGCGCTGCAACAGCAGTCGCAGGTGCATCTGAACCTGCAGCAGTCGGTGGCCTCCTATACCGATCAGGAGGGCGTGATCACCATACGTACCGATGCTGGAAAGCTGATTGAAGGCGATGCCCTGATCGGTGCCGACGGTGTACGCAGTGCCGTGCGCGCTCAGATGCTGGGCGACGGCCCGCCACGAGTCACCGGGCATCTGGCCTACCGCGCCATGGTGCACCAGGCACAGCTGCCCAAACGTCTGCGCACCGGCGAGGTGACGGCCTGGCTAGGTCCGCAGCTGCATGCGATTCAATATCCGGTGCGGCGCGGCGAGCTGCAAAACCTGGTGGTCATTGTGAGCGGGCCGCCGCCCGATGATCTGGATCACTGGGATCATTCCGCCAATCTGCCCGATTTGCTGCAGCACCTGAAAGGTGTTTGCGGCTATCTGCAGGATCTGGTGCAACATGTGCCGGAGGCTGGCGGCGAATGGCGTTTGTGGCCGGTGGCAGACCGGGTCCCGGTCTCCTCTGCGTCCCAGATGGCCCAGGGCCTAGTGGCCCTGGTAGGGGATGCCGGCCACCCCATGCGACCCTATCTGGCCCAGGGTGCGGGTATGGCGATCGAGGATGCGGCAGAGCTGCAAAGAGCGCTGTCCATGCACGATCTGGATGTGAGCTTGCGCCTGCGCCGCTATGCGCTGAATCGCTGGCAGCGCAATGCGCGGGTGCAGGAGCGCTCCCTGCGCAATGGCCGTATCTTTCATGCGACCGGCCCTATGCGCTGGGGGCGGGATCTGTCTTTGCGCGCCCTGGGCGGGCGCATCATGGACGTGCCCTGGCTCTATGACGGCGGGAACTGAGTAGCTATAAAAAACATAGCTACTTGCGCAAAGATATTCAAGGCCTGAGCCTTGTTTTCCTTGAAATTCTCAATGCACCGCTTTTCTAAGCATGGGCGAAGCCTGGATGAATCGATACGCCAGTGCGCCGGATACCAGCATGGCCGCAATCATCAGCATCACGGCCAGATAGATGTCCGAGCCCTGGCGCTCGGCAAAGCCGGCCACTACACCCGATAGCGACTGCATCAGGGCCGCGCCCAGAAACATGGCCATGGTGAAGATGGATAGTGCCCGGCCCGTGGTCTCGCGCGGGTAGGAGGAGCGCACATCGGCATACAGCAGGGCGCCATAGCCTGAGAGCACGCTCATGAGCAGCAGCAAGAGCACGGTCAGCACAGGGTGATGCACCAGTGCCAGCGCCGTGAAAATGCCGCCCATGAGCAGGGCAAAATTGAAAATACGCGTGCGCCGCTGGGTGGGGCCGGGGTCCACGCGCCCGAACATGGACGGCGCAAACAGCGAAATGACCGATGCCGCCAGCGCCACGTTGCCGGTGGAGACCAGTGAGAACTGATAGCGGTCCATGAGCATGGGGCTGAGCCACAGGCCTCGCACGGTGAGAAAAGAGGCATAGCTGACCATGCCCAGCAGCACAATGCCCCAGGTGTGGGGCAGCAGCAGCAGGCTGCCAAAGCCTTTGAGCGCTTCCATGAAGCTGGGTTTGGGCAGCGCATCGCTGGCCACCACCGGCTCATGCACACGCAAAAAAATCAGCAACCAGGACAGCACGCACAGCACGGCCAGCAGGCCAAAGCCGGTGCGCCAGCCATAGTGCTGCACCAGCCAGGCCAGCGGCGTGCCGGTAAACAGCAGACCCAGGCCGCCCAGGCCCAGGGCCACGCCGGAAATGTAGGCGAATTTTTCGGGCGGGAAGTGGCGCGCGATAAACATGGTGGAGGCCAGAAAGGCCGGCGAGCAGCCCACGCCTATCAGCAACTGGCCCAGCATCAACCAGGAATAGCTGGGCGCCATGGCCGACAGGGCCGCGCCTGCAATGGTCAGCGGAAAGGTCAGCAACACGGTCTTGCGCAGGCCGTAAATATCCATGCCTATGCCCATCAGCAACTGTGCCACGCCAAAAGACAGGCCGAACAGCCCGGCAAACGAGCCCAGGGATTGGGCGGAGAGGCCGAAGTCGGTGCGCAGCCCGTCGGCCATGATGGAGGCCGTGGTGCGAAAAGCCTGGCTTAGCGCAAAGCCGGTGAGCAGGCAGACCAGCATGGCCCAAACGTTGGAGAAGGGGGCGGGTTTGCTGGCGGGGCGGGAGGCGCTCTGAGCGGAAGGCATGGGGGAGATTGTTGCGATGTTAGATTTTTCTCGCAGCCTAAAGAATTCAGGCTGCCCGCGCTGTCACCAAAGAGCAGCAGGGGCAGCCTGAATGGCGACGGCTTGTTTCGACCGGCTTACAGTTCGGTGCGCAGGCTCCAGATTTCAGGGAACAGCACCACGTCCAGCATCTTCTTGAGATAGCTCACGCCGCCGGTGCCGCCGGTGCCGCGTTTGAAGCCTATGACGCGTTCCACGGTGGTCAGGTGGCGGAAGCGCCACAGGCGGAAAGCGTCCTCGATATCGGCCAGCTTCTCGCCCAGCTGGTACAGATCCCAGTATTTGTGCGGGTCGCGGTAGACGGTGATCCAGGCCTGCTGCACGCCTTCGCTGGCCTCATAGGGCTGGGTCCAGTCGCGCTGCAGGCGGTCTGCCGGCACGTCAATGCCTTCGCGGGCCAGCAGTTGCAGCGACACGTCGTACAGCGACGGCGCTTCGTAAGCCGCTTGCACCTGTGCCAGCAGATCGCTGCGGTGCTCATGGGGCTTGAGCATGGCGGCATTCTTGTTGCCCAGCGAAAATTCGATGCTGCGGTACTGGTAGCTTTGAAAACCGCTGGATTGGGCCAGGTAGGGGCGCATGGCCGTGTACTCGGGCGGCGTCATGGTCGAGAGCACCGTCCAGGCGCTGACCAGCTGCTCCATGATGCGCGACACGCGGGCCAGCATCTTGAAGGCGTCGGGCTTGGTCTCGCCCGAGGCATTGGCAATCGCTGCCGTGGCGGCGCGCACCTCGTGCAACATCAGCTTCATCCACAGCTCGCTGGTCTGGTGCTGAACGATGAACAGCATTTCATCGTGCGCAGGCGAGAGCGGGTGCTGGGCCGTGAGGATTTGATCCAGATGCAGATAGTCGCCATAGCTCATGTCGCGGCTGAAATCGAGCTGGGCTTTTTCATCGCGAACAATGGCTGCGCCGCCATGCATGGGGCAGCCGGAGGATTCGGTAGTCATGTCAGAGTCGTTCGTTATCGTGTGCGGTGCGCGCAGCGTAACCCAAACCCGGGCCGTCGCGTTAGCTCGCTGACATCGCTTTGATGGCGCGCCGCTGCAAAAACGTGGATGCACGCGGTTTTCTTCTTGCGTACAGTGGCTGCAACCCTGTGGCGATTGAAGCAAAAATCATGTCCGATAACCCCATCATCACTCAATGCTGCCGCTGGCTGGAGAGCGAAGAGCCCGCTCCCACGCTGGCCGAACTGGCCTGTCGCGTGGGTCTTAGCTCCTGGCAGCTGCACCGGGCCTTCAGTCGCGCCACGGGCTTGACGCCCAAGGCCTATGCCAACGCCCAGCGCGGCCAGAGTCTGCGCGCCGCCTTGCAGGCCGACCAAAGCAGCTCGGTGACCGATGCCGCTTATCTGAGCGGCTATGAAGCCAGCAGCAGCTTCTATAAACATGCGAGCACCATGCTGGGCATGCAGCCCAAGGCCTTCAGGCAGGGCGGCGCGAGCCAGATCATTCACTTTGCCGTGGCCGAATGCTCGTTGGGCAGTCTTGTGGTGGCCAGCACGGGCAGAGGCGTGTGCTGCGTGCTGCTGGGCGATGATGCCCAGGCCCTGGTCGATGATTTGCAGCAACGCTTTGCCGCCGCCGAGTTGGTGGGGGCCGATGCGCAGTACGAGCAGACGGTGGCGCGGGTGATTGCCTTGATCGAGCGGCCGGCCTTAGGCCTGGCGCTGCCGCTGGATATTCAAGGCACGGCATTTCAGCAGCGGGTGTGGCAGGCGTTGCAAGGCATTCCTGCCGGCCAGACCATCAGCTACTCCGCGCTGGCCCAGCGCCTGGGCAAACCCCAGGCCGCCCGTGCCGTGGCCAGTGCGGTGGCGGCCAATCCGATTGCCGTGGCTGTGCCCTGCCACCGCGTGGTGCGCAATGACGGCAGCATCTCTGGCTATCGCTGGGGGGTGGAGCGCAAACGGGCGCTGTTGCTGCGTGAAGCTCAGCAGGCCCAGCAGGCCAAGACCGCGTAACTCTCGCTTTGATAGCGGATAGTGCTGGTATTGAATCCATTTCCAATTAAATAGTGTTTGAAACCTATATCTGAAATGCGCTACCCGCTCTCAAAATCATAGAAATGATGGTTGACACACACTGTGAGATCGAGCTGCCGGCGCATTACCGTTGGCAGGAATTCGCGGCTTTTCATGGGCGCGATGGCCAGGGTCTGGCCGAATGCCTGGATCAGGAAGGCCGCAGCCTGCACAAGGCTCTGCTGCTGCAGGGGGAGCCGGCTTGCTTGCAACTGAGCTGGGATGAGCGCCATGTGGCGGTGCAGCTGCACGGCACGGCGGCCCACCAGCATCTGGAGCAAGCCGAGCTGCAAGCCATGGCCCGACGCATGCTGGGCCTGGCCTATCCGCCGCAGGCGCTGGATGCCGCCCATGGCCGTCACCCGGAGCTGGGCCCTTTGCTGGCGCGGCAGGCGGGCCTGCATGTGCCGGGTACGCCCACGCCGTTTGAGGCGCTGACCTGGGCCATCATGGGTCAGCAGATCAGCGTGGCCGTGGCCATCTCGTTGCGGCGCAAGCTCATCGCACTGGCCGGTGTGCCGCTGGATCAGGCTGCCGGTGAGCCGCTGCTGGCCTATCCGGATGCGGCCCGTGTCGCCAGGCTGGATGTGGAGAGCTTGCGCGCCAACCATTTTTCCCAGGCCAAGGCCCAGACCCTGCTGGCGGTAGCCCAGGCTGTGACCTCGGGTCAGCTGCCGCTGGATGACTGGGCGGTGCAAAGTGCTGCGGGCTGGTCTGCCGACCAGGTGCAGGAGGTGGAGCAGCGCTTGCTGGCCATCAAAGGCATAGGCCCGTGGACGGTGAATTACACCTTGCTGCGCGGCTACGGCTGGCCCGACGGAAGTCTGCACGGCGACGTGGCCGTGCGCCGCGCCATCGGTCTGTTGCTGCAAAAAACAAAGCCAGATGCGGCCGAGGCGCGCATCTGGCTTGATCAATTCCAGCCCTGGCGCGCCTTGGTGGCTGCGCACCTATGGGCATCGCTGAGCAATACGGCTTTCTGATCAGGTCACGGCGTTGATCTGGTTGAACTCGGCTTTTTGCCATTCGCCCGATTCCAGCACCTGGCGCAGATGCTCCACGGCATTCCACACGTCTTCAAAGCCCACGTACAGCGGCGTGAAGCCGAAACGCAGAATGTCCTTGTGGCGGCCGGTGCCGCCATCGCCCTTGCGGAAGTCGCCGATCACGCCGCGCGCGATCAGCGCCTGCACGATGGCATAGGCACCGCTGTCCTTGCCAGCCACGCCCAGACCTTCATCGCGAGTCAGGCAGACCTGGGAGCCGCGGGCTGCATGCTCGCGCGGGGTGGCCAGGCCCAGGCCGTAGCCCTGGCAGCGCTCTTCGACCAGGCGGATGAACAAATCGGTCAGGGCCAGTGATTTCTGGCGCAGGGCCGACATGCCGCCAAACTGCTCGGCTTCGGTATAGATGTCGATGCCGCACTGCAGCACGCTCATGCTGATCATGGGCTGGGTGCCGCACAGATAGCGCTGAATGCCCTGGGCCGGGTGGTAGTCGGGCACGAATTTGAAGGGCTCGGCATGCCCGAACCAGCCCGACAGCGGCTGCCAGAAATGGTTGATCAGGCGCGGATGGGCCCAGACAAAGGCCGGCGAGCCCGGGCCGCCGTTGAGGTATTTGTAGCTGCAGCCCACGGCAAAGTCGGCATTCGCAGCCTTGAGGTCGATGGGCACGGCGCCTGCGCTGTGGCACAGATCCCAGACGCAGAGAATGCCCTGGGCATGGGCGGCGGCCGTGACGGCCGCCATATCGTGCATGGCGCCGGTGCGGTAGTTCACATGGGTGAGCATGGAAATTGCCACATCGGTCTGCAGCGCGCCGGCGATTTCCTCGGGCTCCAGCAGCACCAGCTCCAGGCCGTATTCCTGGCAGACGGACTGGGCGATATAGAGGTCGGTGGGGAAGTTGCTGCGCTCGCTGATCAGTTTTTTGCGCTCGGGTGCATCTTCACGGGCAATGCGGGCAGCGGCGCTGAGCACCTTGTAGAGATTGATGGAGGTGGTGTCGGTAAACACCAGCTCGCCCTGGCCCACGCCCAGCCAGGGAGCAAATTGATTGCCCAGACGCTCGGGCAGGGTGATCCAGCCGGCCTTGTTCCAGGAGGTGATGAGGTCCTGACCCCATTCCTGCTGCACCACCTGGGCGGCGCGGGCGGCGGCGGCCTTGGGCTGGGCGCCCAGAGAGTTGCCGTCCAGATAGATCACGCCTTCGGGCAGGGCAAAGCGCTCACGCAGCGGGCGCAGCGGGTCCTGGGCATCGAGTGCGCGGCAGTCTTGCAAGTTAGTCATTGTCTTCCTCTATTTGTTTTGATAGCTGTCAGCGCAGATGGTAGCTGGGCTTGGGGCTGATTTTTCTTGAAACTCAACGCAGAGCGCGCAACACGGCGCGCACCGGGGAGGCATCGGCCTCGCTGAGCTTGAGCGGCAAGGCAATCAGTTCGTAATCGCCTTCGGCCACAGCGTCCAGCACCAGATTCTCCAGCACGCGCAGGCCGCGCTCGCGGATCACCATATGGCTGTCCAGACTCTTGCTGCTGGCCGGGTCGATGCTGGCCGTATCTATGCCGATCAGCTGCACGCCGAGATCGGCCAGCTTCTTGACGGTCTCGGGCGCATAGGCGGCAAGGTCCGGGTCCCAGACCGTGGGGGCGTTTTGGTAGGTGCGCACCAGCACGCGTGCGGGCAGGTCGGCGTCAACAGCGTGCTCTATATGCTGCCACTCGATCAGCGGGCCGCAGCCTATGGCATGAATCACGCGGCAGGGGCCGAGAAAGGCGTTCAGATCAACAGCGCCAATGGCCGCGCCCTGCGCGTCATAGTGCAGCGGCGCATCGGCATGGGCGCCCACATGGGGGCTCATGTGAATGGCGCTGACATTGACCGGGCAGGCCGGGCCGATGGTGGCGCACCACTCCTGGCTGTAAGGCGTATCGCCCGGAAAGACCGGTGCGGCGGGATGGATGGCGGGAGAAATATCCCAGATCTGGCGAGTCATGGTGTGGCTAGCAATGTCTATGTTTCAGCAGAGGTTTGGCAAGTGGCGCAGTTCAAGCGAGTGACACCGAGCAAGGGCCTAGGCGGCCCCGCCGCCCCGCCGCTCAGGGGGTGACCTTCTTCCTCCTATACCAGACAGCATAGATCACCACCAGCACCACCAGGAACGGCACGCCCACCAGGGTGGTGGTGCGGAACTCCTTGGTAAACAGCGTGGTGATGATCACGCCGGCCATCAGCGCCGCACCCAGCAGGGTGAACACCGGAAAGCCCCACATGCGGAACTGCAGGCGCTGGCCCGGGTGTTCGAGCTGCCAGCGGGGGCGGAAGAACAAATGGGTGACGAAGACCATGAACCAGGCAAACATGGCGCCGAACATGGCAATCGACATCATCAGCTCCAGCGACTCCTGGGGCTTGAAGTAATTGAGCACCATGGCCACGGCCATGCCCAGGCAGGAGACGGCAATCGCACCCAGCGGCACGCCGCGGCGATTGAGGCTGCCCATGGCGCGGGGCGCATAGCCGCCGCGCGAGAGGCTGAACATCATGCGCGAGGTGACGTAGAGCTGGCTGTTCATGGCCGACAGCGAGGCCAGCAGCACCACGAAATTGAGCACATGGGCACCGCCAGGAATGTGCAGATATTCCATGACCTTCACAAAGGGGCTGGTGTCGGTGCTGGCATGATGCCAGGGCACGATGGCCAACATCAGGGCCAGAGACAACAGATAAAACAGCACCAGCCGCAGCACCGTGGTCTTGAAAGCCGAGGTGACAGCCTGCCTGGGGTTTTCGGCCTCGCCGGCCGCAATGGCAATGGATTCCAGGCTCAGGTAGCTGAAGATGGCCACGATCACGCCCACCCAGGTGCCCCAGAGTCCGTTGGGGAAAAAGCCGCCGCCCGCCGTGTAGTTGGCAAAGCCCACGCCTTCGGGGCGCGAGCCGAACACCACATAGGCTCCGATCAGGATAAAGGCCACGATGGCCGTCACCTTGATCATGGAAAACACATATTCCACCTGGCCGAAGGCCTTGACGCTGGTGGCATTCACGGCGGCAAGTGCCACGGAAAACAGGGCCACCCAGATCCATTGATCGACCTGGGGAAACCAGTAAGCCATGTATTTGCCCACGGCCGTCACCTCCATGCCCACGGCCAGCACCACGGCTGCCCAGTAGGCATAGCGCACCACAAAACCTGCCATGGGGCTGATGTAGTGCTCGGCATAGGCGCCAAAAGAGCCGCTGGTGGGGTGGGCCACCGTCATCTCGGCCAGACAGCCCATGAGCAGCAGGCCGATCAGCGCGCCTATCGCGTAGCTGATGAGTACGCTGGGCCCGGCAAAGCCGATGGCAAAGGCGCTGCCCATGAACAAGCCCGTGCCAATGGCGCCGCCAATGGCAATCATGGTCATCTGGGCGGCGTTCAGTTGCTGGTGCAACCCGGTCTCGCGCTGCTGAATGCTGTCAAAGTCGGCCATATGCCCTGAAATCCCTGAGTCGCCAAAACCCGCAAGTATGAGCTGTATCGCTGATGGCGATGGCTGGCGTCGCCGATTCCCGGGCTGCTGTGCAGGGGCTCAGCGCGGCAGGGCGGCGCGGGCGTAGCTGCCCGGTGTGAGCGCGTGATGGGCCTTGAAGCTGCGCTGCAAATGGGCTTGATCGGCAAAACCCATGCTGTGTGCGGCGGCGGACAGGGTGCTGCCCTGGGACAGCAGGCGGCGCGCGCCATTGAGGCGCAGATTGAGCCGGTATGCGCCGGGCGTCACGCCGGTCGCGGCCTTGAACTGGCGAATAAAGCGCGAGGCGCTCATGCCGCAGGCCTGTGCCAGATGCAGCACGCTGGGCGGATCTTCGGGGGATTGGTGTAGATGGCTGAGCGCCAGATTGATGGCCTCGGCGTTCATGGCGGGGTTTGCGGCCGTCGCGGCCCGGCCATGCTGGCTGATCAGGGCCAGCAAGTCATCGCTGGCCCGGGTCAGCCGGGCCTGGTCTTCGCTATGGGTCTGAATCAGCGTGCATAGCTGTTCAAGCACGCCGGCGGCCCGGGGGCAGCGCAAAGCGGGCTGAACAAAGTTCAGGGCCTGCAGACCGAGGCGGGCATGTAGCCAGTCCGCATCCAGATAGAGCATGCGGTACGACCAGTGGCTGACCTGCTCGGGATTGCAGGCATGCCAGACGCCGGGTTCGATCAGCACCACATCGCCGGGTACGACCAGCCCCGGCCTCTGCGGATGCTGAAACCGGGCCTGGCCGGCATCCACAATGCCTAACGAGTACTCGGCATGCATGTGCAGACGATAGCAGTGCGCAGAGTTGCGGCTGACCCTGAGCTCGGCCCAGGCCAGCAGGGCATGGCGATAGAACTGGTGGCTGGTGTTCATGATGGCAGCATCATGCCTGCAACACTGGCAAGCAGCAGGGCGGCGAGCAACTGGTGAAACCCATGCTGGCGCCTGGCGTTGCACAGCCAGCGGCTCAAGGCCTTGCCCAGTACGGCCCAGAAGCCGACACCCAGCAGGCAGGCGAGCAGGGAAATCAGGCATAGCGCATACAGGGCGCCGGGTATGGGCTCGCTTTGCGGGAGTGTGAATACGCCCACGGCCGACAGCGCAAACAGCCAGGCTTTGGGGTTGAGCAGCTGTATGGCCGCCCCCTGGGAAAACAGCTGCCAGGCGCTTTGCTTTGGCGGGCGTTGCTCATGCTCGGCTTCCTTGACTGGAGACTTGGCCAGCAGCCATGCCAGGCGCAGCAGATAGGCGGCGCACAGCCACTGGGCGGCGGCAGCGAATGCCGGCATTTTGAGCAGTAGTTGCTGTGCGCCTTGGCCCATGCACCAGACGATGGCGGCATAGCTGGTGCTGGCGCCCAGCACATACACCATGGCCGCAGCTGCGCTGTGCTGGCCGTGGCGCAAGGCCATTACATTGACCGGCCCGGGGGTGATGGCGCCGACCAGGGCAAAACCGGCCATGGCCAGCAAGGAAGAAAGAAGAGGGGTGAGGGAAGGCGTGAGCATGCCCTCAGTCTGGAAGGCGATGCCGGTTTTGTATTGAACGCAATTGCGCGCCGGTGAGGCGCTGGCTTTAGACCAGGCCGCTGTCCAGTGCCGGCATTCCATGGCGCAGGCGCACCCGGTTGCAGGCGTCCGAGCCGGCGGAAAACTCACGGCAGGGCGAGGGTCGCCACTCGTAAATGCCGCAACTGGCTTTTTCGCCCACCTTGCCCACCAGGGCCGCGCAGCGTGGGCGGGCCCAGTCCGTGCCGCGCATGCGACAGGTGTAGTCCGTGACTTCGTCGATCAGGCCCGCAGGCACGGCTCCGCCATTGTCCTGGGATTCGTGCACGGAAAAATCCACACGAAACGAGGCGCAGCAGGCGCCGCAGGTGAGACAGGGGTGGGTCATGGTGGGTTGGGGCCAAAAGCGGGCAGGGGTGGATTTTCTCTGCGTCGGCCTCTGGCGTGCGGGCGCCGGGCATAAGCCTGACTGCGCAGAAAGGAAACCTTGGGTGGCTCTGCCTCTTGGGAGAAGCAAACGCAGACTAGGCGCAAGCCACCGGGCGCATACCTGACTTCAGCGCCACCTGTTCCAAGTCGGGCACTTTGTCGTCTGAACCATAATGAGAATTAAACTCAATAAAATGCGGAGCTATGAGTATTTTGCAGTCCTCGGCCCCCGGTAGCGCGGCCCCCGTTTTACCTTTGGATGGTGCGGCTGAGTCCCTCCAGACTCAGGCTGCCACCCTCAGCCTCGACACGTTGGCGCGCAACGTAGCGGCCCGCGTGGTCGATCTGGTCAGCGCCAGCAATGCGGAGGAGCAGGAGTTGATGCTGCGCCTCATGGAAATCGGTTTCTTGCCCGGTGAGCGCGTGCGCATTGTGGCTACGGGCTTTCCCGGCCCCGACCCGCTGGCCGTGCGCGTGGGCGAAGCCACGTTTGCGCTGCGCCGCTACGAAGCCTCCAAAGTCTTGGTGGCTGTGGAGGGCAAGGCATGAACGCGCGTGAGAATCCGACGACCGAGCCAGGTGTGCAAAGCATCTCTATCCAGCCCATGAACAAGCCCCAGGGTACGACCGCGCCCGATGCGCAGGCACCGCTGCGCGCGGCCCTGTTGGGCAACCCGAACTGCGGCAAGACTGCGTTGTTCAATCTGCTGACCGGCGCCCGCCAGAAGGTGGCCAACTACGCCGGCGTGACGGTGGAGCGCAAGGAAGGCTGGTTGACCACGCCGGCCAAGCGCCGCGTGCGCTTGCTGGATCTGCCAGGCACCTACAGCTTGCACGCGCACAGCGAAGACGAGCGCATTACCCGCGACATCGTCAGCGGCCTGCACAGCCGTGAAGCGCCGCCAGAGTTGCTGATCTGCGTGACCGATGCCACCCATTTGCGCCTGAACCTGCGCCTGGTGCTGGAGGCGCGTGCCCTGGGCTTGCCCATGGTGCTGGTGCTCAATATGAGCGATATGGCGCGCCGCCAGGGCATTGTGGTGAACCGCGACAAACTCAGCCAGGCGCTGGGCATGCCCGTGGTGGAAAGCGTGGGCGTGCGCCTGGATGGCGGCAAGGAATTGCTGGCCTGGCTCGACAGCGATGCATCCCGCCAGCTCATCGTCCCTTCCAGGGAAGGACAATGGCAGGCCAAGGCCGGCCTGGGCGCCAAGGAGCAGTTGCTGAGCCTGCACCAGCAGGTGGCCGAGATCATGCGGGTGGCGGTGCAGGAACCCCAGGTGGACACCCAACGCGACGACCGCATCGACTCCGTGGTGTTGCACCCCGTCTGGGGCACGCTGCTGTTGCTGGTGACGCTGTTCCTGATCTTCCAGGCCGTGTTCAGCTGGGCCGAACCTTTGATGGAAGGTATTGAAGGCGGCGTGGCCCATTTTGGCGAATGGGTGGGCAATGTCATGCCTGAGGGCGTGTTGCGCAGCCTGCTGGTCGATGGCGTGATTGCCGGCACCGGTGCCGTGCTGGTTTTTTTGCCGCAGATTCTGATTCTGTTCTTCTTCATCCTGGTGCTGGAAGACTCTGGCTATCTGCCGCGAGCCGCCTTCCTGCTGGACCGCATCATGGGCACCGTCGGCCTGTCGGGGCGCTCCTTCATCCCGCTGCTGTCCAGCTTTGCCTGCGCCGTGCCCGGCATCATGGCCACGCGCTCCATTAGCAGCTGGCGGGACCGATTGCTGACCATCATGATCGCGCCGCTGATGACTTGCTCGGCGCGCCTGCCCGTGTATGCGCTGCTGATCGGCGCCTTCATCCCCGAGCAAACCGTGGGCGGCTTGTTCAACCTGCAAGGACTGGTGCTGTTTGCCCTGTATATCGGCGGCATTGTCAGCGCCATGGCTGTGGCCTGGGTGGCCAAGCTGGCGCGCGAGAACAAGACGCGCACGCCGCTGATGATGGAGCTGCCCGCCTATCGCTGGCCCAGCGTGCGCAGCCTGATGCTGGGCTTGTTCGAGCGTGCCCTGATCTTCCTGCGCCGCGTGGGCGGCATCATCTTGACGGTGAGTATCGTGCTGTGGTTCCTGGCCAGCTATCCGGGCGCACCGGAAGGCGTGACCGAAGGTGCCATCCGCTACAGCTTTGCCGGCCAGATCGGCCGCTGGCTGGAAGTGGTGCTGGCACCGATCGGCTTTAACTGGCAGATCGCGATTGCCCTGGTGCCCGGCATGGCCGCGCGCGAAGTGGCCGTGGGTGCCCTGGGCACGGTGTACGCACTGTCGGCCTCCAGCGACGACGCCATGGCCCAGCAGCTGGGCCCGCTGATTGCGCACAGCTGGTCGCTGGCAACCGCCTTGTCGCTGCTGGTCTGGTTTGTGTTTGCGCCCCAGTGCATCTCCACCTTGGCCATCGTCAAGCGCGAGACCAATGGCTGGCGCTACCCGCTGATCATGACCAGCTATATGTTTGGCCTGGCCTATCTGTGCAGCTTCATCACCTATCGTGTGGCAGTGGCCCTGGGTGCCGGTTAAGCGGCACCTGAAGAAAGGAAACGGCAAATGCAGGAAATCATTGTGGGGCTGATTGTGGCCCTGGCCGCCGTGGCCCTGGTCTGGCGGCTCATGCCTTCGGCGCTCAAGCGCAAGCTGGCACGGTCGCACCCCGCGCTGGCGGGCTTCGACAAGGACAGCGGCTGTGGCGGCTGCAGTGCTTGCGGTGGCGACAGCTGCGCGCCCGGCGCCAAAAAGCCTTGAGGCTTTAAAGCCGCCAAGACTGGTGAATAGCTAAAGCCTGAGCCGCTTCGCGGTGCCTCAGGCTTTTTTTTTCCGACGCGCTCGCGTGAAGCCATCAAGACAGGAGCTGATTACGCTTGTCTATCAATGGTTTCAGCGATGAACAGAGTTGAAATGCAAGATGAGAAAACGCAAGCCGCTATCAAAATTCATAGCCAGGCTCTGACATCTGCTCCGGATCCAGCGCGTGTGGGCCAAGTCGATCAAGTCGATCAAGCCGTTTCCAGCCAGGCCTCCACTTCCTGCTCCTGAAGTACGGGCAGGCCTAATTTCTCGCGCGTTTCGTGGCAGCCGTAAGACGCAAACGGAAAGTCTCTGCAAGGCCTGGAGCGCTGCTCGTAAATGCCGCAGCCCAGGCAGCCATCGCCTAGATGGGGCAGCTCGGTCAGCGCCACGCAGCGCACGGGGTGGCGCTCCGTGCCGTTCATGCGGGCACGGTTGCCGCCCACTTCATGGGCCATGGCGTCGGGCACAGTGCCGCCCATGGATTGCAGCTCGTAGACGGAAAACTCCACACGGTAGTTTTGACAGCAGGCGCCGCAGTGCAGGCAGGGGTGAATGGCTTCGTTCATCGGGGTTTCTTCGAATTTCGGGCGCGGGCAACAGGCTGGCTTCCTTCTGCGGAATCAGCTGTATCCATGGGTGATGACGCTGCGCAGCAGCAGCAGCGGCTCACTAGGTGTGGCCTTGAAGAAACTTCAGATAGAACGTGTGGATGCGCACATAAAGCGCGCGCACCCGGGCGGCAAATGGCCTGCGTGGCCCGAAAAAAGAAGGCACGCGCGTGTGGCGAGCAATGTGCGGATGGTGCAGCGCGCTGGCACCAAAACCGTGGCTGGGGCCATGGGCCAGCCGGCGTACAAATGCAAACACCGCCTGCGGGTGCGGAACCAGCAGGCGGTGTCTGAAGGGGGTGTGGCTCAGGTGCATGGGTGGGGTGGTATGCAGCTGGGCCAGGGCGTGGCAGATCAGCCGGGCTGACGGCCGATCAGCAGGTATTCCATCAGTGCTTTTTGCACATGCATGCGGTTTTCTGCCTCGTCCCAGACCACGGATTGCGGGCCGTCGATGACTTCGGCTTCCACCTCTTCGCCGCGGTGGGCGGGCAGGCAGTGCATGAACAAGGCGTCAGCCCTGGCGGCGGCCATCATCTCGGCATCCACGCACCAGTCGGCAAAAGCCTTCTTGCGCGCTTCGTTCTCGGCCTCGTAGCCCATGCTGGTCCACACGTCGGTGGTGACCAGATCGGCGCCCTTGCAGGCTTCCAGGGGATCCTTGAAGACTTCGTAGCAGCCGGGGTTGACGGGCTTGCCATTGAAGGCCAGTTGCTCGTCCACCTCATAGCCGCCGGGCGTGGACAGATGCACCTTGAAGCCCAGCAGATCGGCCGCCTGCAACCAGGTATTGGCCATGTTGTTGCCGTCGCCCACCCAGGCCACAACCTTGCCCTTGATGGAGCCGCGGTGCTCGATGAAGGTGAAGATGTCGGCCAGGATCTGGCAGGGATGGAACTCGTTGGTCAGGCCGTTGATCACGGGCACGCGCGAGTATTCGGCAAAGCGCTCGATTTTGTCCTGGCCAAAAGTGCGGATCATGACCAGATCGGTCATGCGGCTGATGACGCGGGCGCTGTCCTCGATGGGTTCGGCGCGGCCCAGCTGGCTGTCGCCGGTGGTCAGGTGGACCACGGAGCCGCCCAGCTGGTACATGCCGGCTTCAAAGCTCACGCGGGTGCGGGTGCTGGCCTTCTCGAAGATCATGGCCATGGTGCGATCGACCAGGGTGTGATGCTTTTCGTAGCCCTTGAACTTTTTCTTGATCAGGGCAGCGCGCGACAGCAGGTAGTCGTAATCGTCGGCCGTGAAATCGGAAAATTGCAGATAGTGTTTGATGGCTGTCATCGGCTGGTCTTTCATTCCGACAGGAATTGCAGGATCAGGGGCTTGAGCTTGGCCACGACTTCGTCGGCTTCGGCTTCGGTCATGATCAGCGGCGGCACCAGGCGCACCACGGTGTCGGCGGTCACGCTGAACAGCAGGCCGGCTTCGGCGCCGCGGCCCAGCAGCACGCCGCAGGGCTTGTCCAGCTCGATGCCGATGATCAGGCCCTCGCCGCGCACGTCCACCACGCCTGCCACCTCAGCCAGTTCCTGCTTGAGCTTGGCTTTCAAGTGTGCACCAATCTGGGTGGTATGTGCCAACAGGCCATCTTCTTCCATGATGCGGATGGTTTCGATGCCAGCGCGCATGGACAGGGGGTTGCCGCCAAAGGTGGTACCGTGGTTGCCGGGCTTGAGCACTTCGGCCGCCTTGCCGTGAGCCAGCAGCGCACCCACGGGAACGCCCGAGCCCAGGCCCTTGGCCAGAGACATCACGTCGGGCACGATGCCTGCCCATTGGTGGGCAAACCACTTGCCGGTGCGGCCCATGCCCGATTGCACTTCGTCCAGAATCATCAGCCAGTCATTGGCGTCGCACAGCGCGCGTACCTGCTGCATGTATTCGGCGCGCATGGGGTGCAGACCGCCTTCGCCCTGGATGGGCTCCATCATCACGCCCACGATATTGGGGTTGCCTTCGGTGGCTTGCTTCAGAGCTTCGATATCGTTGGCGGCAATGCGCACAAAGCCGTCCAGCAGCGGGCCAAAGCCTTCGCGTACCTTGGGGTTGGCCGTGGCGCTCATGGTGCCCAGCGAGCGGCCGTGGAAAGCGTGGTCATAGACCACGATCACGGGGTTGGTGATGCCCTTGTCCACGCCGTACTTGCGGGCCAGTTTGATGGCGGCTTCGTTGGCTTCCAGGCCGGTGCTGCAAAAGAAGGCCTTGTCCATCTTGGCGCGCTCGGTCAGCAGCGCTGCCAGCTTTTCCTGGCCCGGCACGTAGTAGTAGTTGGAGCAGTGGATCAGCGTGGCAATCTGTTCCTGCAGTGCAGGCACCAGCTTGGGATGGTTGTGGCCCAGGGTGTTGACCGCAATGCCGCCCAGTGCGTCGAGGTATTCCTTGCCGTTGACATCCCACAGACGGCAGCCCTGGCCTCGCTCCAAAGCGATGGGCACGCGGCCGTAAGTGGTCATCACGTGGGGTTCGGCAGCCTCGATGAAAGCGGTCATTGCAAAAATCTCCTCTAGCGGGACAGTCAGTTGCGCAGTGGGATGGAAGGTTTGTTCCTGCACTGCAACATAAAAAATTGCGAGGTCCGATTCTAGAGTGCCCGGATAACCCCAACATTGCGCTTTGCGCATCGCAGCCATGCAATGAGCCTACGTCATACTAGGGTTGACATGCTTTGGCTGACCCCAGCTCTTATGCAAGAGCTAGAATAATCTATTGGGCATGTAGGCGGCGACCCCGCCCCGATGGCCCCGGATCCTTTTGGCGCATATTTGATGGTTACCCCTTCCAGCAAAGAACTGTTCATTCTGGGTATGACCCAGTCCGGCAAAACCTTCCGACCCAGCGACTGGGCCGAGCGATTGGCGGGCGTGATGAGCCAGTTTCGGCCTGGCGGCGCCTGCGCAGGCAGCCATCTGAGCTATTCGCCCTGGTGTGTGCCTACGGTGATGAATGGTGTCAAGTGCGTGGTGGTCAATCGCGATCTGCGGGACTACGAACCCATGGCCTGGGACTTCTGTCTGAACTTCGCCAAGGACAACGATCTGCAAGTGGCCGAAGCCTGCCTGCTGCCCGATGAGGTCGCAGCGAACAAGGGCTGAAAATATCTCTGCTGCCAAAGCACCGCGCAAACGACAAAGGCTTCCAAGGGAAGCTTTTTTTGTGCCTGTCTTTGCCTGCAGCGGGCTCAGCGGCCGGTGTTCGCCGTAGCTAGCAGACGGGCTTCGCGCCAGGGGCCCCAGCGGTAATAGGCCAGGGACAGCAGCATGGATACCAGAGCGCTGAGCGGAAAGCTCCACCACAGTGCATCCAGTCCCCACAGCGGCTGCAGCCCCCACGCCAGGGGCAGGCGCACACCCCATAAGGCCAGAGCCAGGATGGCCAGCGGTACCAGCACGGCACCTGTGGAACGCACGACTCCCGCGAGCACGCCGCTCACGCCCAGCAGCACAAACGAGAACAGCACGATGCGATTGAGGTGGCGCGCCGGCTCCAGGGCGGCGCTGCCTTCGGGCAGAAACCAGGCCAGCACCGAGCGGTCGAAAGCCAGGATCAAGGTCACGCAGCTGCCGGTCAGCAGCAAGTGGCAGATCACGCCGGCGCGTGCCGTGCGGGCCACGCGCGGCCAGTGACCCGCGCCCACGTTCTGGGCGGCGATGGTAGCGCAGGCCGAGGCCACGGCAATGGCCGGCATCTGCACATAGGCCCACAGCTGCAGGGCCGCGCTATAGGCGGCCGAAGCCTGGGCTCCGTGGCGGTTGACCAGGGTCAGCATCAGCACCAGAGAGAGTGCCACCAGCAGCATCTGTAGTCCCATGGGCAAGCCCTTGGTGATGAGGCAGCGCACCAGTTCGGGCGTGGGTCGCAGGTAGCGGCGCTGGCGCCAGCCTATCCACAGCGGAGTCCGCCGCCAGCGCAACCAGGCCAGCAGGCCGATGAGGCCCAGGCTGTTGGCCACCAGAGTGGCCAGGGCCGATCCGGCCATGCCCCAGCCCGGCAGCGGGCCGGCGCCGAAGATAAACAAAGGGTTGAGCGCTGCATCGCCCAGGGCCACCGCCAGCAGGGCGACAAAAGGCGTGCGGCTGTCGCCCGTGCCGCGCAGCACGGCGGCCACAAAGATCAGCATCAGCATGGGCGGCAGTGCCAGAAAGAGCGCGCGCAAATAGTCCACGGCCAGGGCGGCGGTGGCGGGGGTGGCGCCCATGGCGCTGAGCAGGGGCTCGGCCAGCGGCCAGCCCAGGGCAGTCATCAGCAGGGCTGCACCCAGAAACAGGCCGGCACTGCTGCCTGTGATGCGGCGTGCCCGTGCCCAACGGCCGGCGCCCACGGCCTGGGCCACCAGCAAGTTGGTGGCCTGGCTGATACCGAAGATCAAGGCGATCAGCACAAACAACAGATTGTTGGCATGTACGGCTGCAGACAGGGCGGCTTCGCCCAGGTGGCGTCCAATCCAGAAGGCGTTGACCGAGGTGTTGAGCGACTGCAGCGCATAGCCGCCCCACAGGGGCAGGGAAAACTGCAGCAGGGTGCGGCAAATGGGGCCGTGGGTCAGAGAGCGGGGCATGGCAACAAGGGGCGGCAGGGTGCGAGCCCCAAGAAAAAGCCCCGCACGGCGTGGGCCGTGCGGGGGCTGTGCAGGAGAAGCAGTGCTTAGAGAGCTTGCATTTCCTTGTTCAGCTGTGTGGGGTTTTGCGGCGCAGCGGGGGCGGCGGTAGGCGCAGCAACGGGTGCATCGGCCTTCTTGCCCACGGTCAGCGGTACGTCCACATAAGGCAGCTTCAAGGCAGAGCTGGTCATGCGGCGGATCTCGTTGGTATAGGCGGCATCCTCATTGATCTTGCGACCGTAGGAAGGCACGATCTGCTGGATCTGGGCCTTCCATTCGGCGCCGGCCATCTGCTCGGGGAAGGACTTCTTGAGCAGGTTCAGCATGATGTGAGGTGCGGTGGAAGCACCGGGCGAAGCACCCAGCAGGGCGGCAATGCTGCCGTCTTCGGAGGCAACGATCTCGGTGCCGAATTGCAGCACGGCACCTTTTTCCGCGTCGCGCTTGATGATCTGCACCCGTTGACCGGCGGTGACCAGCTTCCAGTCCTCACGCTTGGCATGGGGGAAGTACTGGGCTAGCACGGCCTGGCGGTCTTCGTCGGTCAGCTCGGCTTGTTGCAGCAGGTACTGAACCAGATCCAGGTTGTGGATGCCGACGCGCAGCATGCCCATCAGATTGTCATGGTTGACCGAGGAGAACAAATCCCACCAGGAGCCGTTCTTGAGGAACTTGGTCGTGGCCAGGGCGAAGGGTCCGAACAGCATCACGGGCTTGCCGTCAAGCTTGCGGGCGTCCAGATGAGGCACGGACATGGGAGGCGAGCCGGTGGAGGCAATGCCGTAGGCTTTGACGTCGTGGCGGGCAGCCAGTTCGGGGTTCTCGATGGCCAGGAATTGACCGCCCACGGGGAAGCCGGCGTAGTTCTTGGATTCAGGGATGCCCGAAGCCTGCAGCAGCTTGAGTGCGGCACCGCCAGCACCCACGAACACGAACTTGGCCTTGACGGTCTTTTCCTTGCGGCCATCGGCCAGGTTGGCCACGGTCACGTTCCAGGTCTTGTCGGCGTTCTGGCGCAGGGCCGTGACTTCGCTTTGCAGGTGCAGATTGAAGTTGGGGCCTTGCTTGAGCGAGGCCACGAGCTGCTCGGTCCAGACGCCATGGTTCACGTCGGTGCCCAGGGGCATATAGGTGGCGGCCAGCTTCTGGCTGGCATCGCGGCCTTCGATCATCAGCGGAGCCCACTTCTTGATCTGTTCCTGGTCTTCGGAATACTCCATGCCGTAGAACAAGGGGTTCTGGATCAGGGCCTGCTGGCGCTTTTTCAGGAAGGTGATGTTGTCCTCACCCCAGACAAAGCTCATGTGGGGTGTGGGGTTCACAAAGGTCTCGGGCGACTGCAGGTGGCCGCGGCCGATCTGGTGGGCCCAGAACTGGCGCGTCACTTCGAACTGCTCGGCAATGCCCACGGCACGCTTGGTCTCCACGCTGCCGTCGGGCAACTGGGGCGTGTAGTTGAGTTCGGCAAAGCCGGAGTGACCGGTGCCGGCGTTGTTCCAGCCGTTGGAGCTTTCCAGGGCCACGCCGTCGAGGCGCTCGAAGACCTCGATCTTCCAGTCAGGCTGCAGCTCTTGCAGATAGGTGGCCAGCGTGGCGCTCATCACGCCGGCGCCCACCATCACCACATCCACGGGCTGCTCGTTCTCGGCCTTGGGGACGGAGCGGGGGAACAGCGGCCAAAATAAAAACAATAGCGCGGCCAGGATCAGGACTGCGAGAGCTCCCAATCCTGCTTGGATCGACTTTTTCATGATTTCTTCTAGGGCTTGACGACAAAAAAAGCCTGCATTCAGTCGGCAGGCTTTTTGCGAAGATACAGAGAGCAGTCCTATAGAAGACACAAGACTCTCCGACCCTGAGATTGTCCTAGGGAAGCCGGAATTTGACGCTAATCAATTGGTAGTAGTGCGATTCATGCCCTGTGCGGGCGGGTGCCGGTGAAAGCGGACGGCTGCGGCGCTTTCTGCAAAAGTGTTGAATTTCGGGCACAAAAAAACCGCCCGAAGGCGGTTTTGATGTTTTGCTGACAGCGCACCTATTACAAACGGCAGAGGGCTTTGATGTGAATCTCAGCTCTCCGTGCTTGAGAGAGGGTTGCCGGTATTAAGCGGCGAGTGCCAGGGTCTTAACCTTGGCGGACAGACGGCTCTTATCGCGAGCAGCCTTGTTCTTGTGGAAGATGCCCTTGTCAGCGATCGCGTCGAGCACGGACTGAGCCTTGGCAAACAGTTCAGCTGCCTTGGTCTTGTCGCCGGCCACAACAGCCTTTTCGACGTTCTTGACAGCGGTACGATACTTGGAACGCAGCGAAGTGTTGGCTGCGTTCAGCTTGACGTTCTGGCGAGCGCGCTTGCGGCCAGAAGCCAGACGGGGGTTCTTTTTGGCTTTAGTTGCCATGATTTAATTCCTTGTGTTTGAGGATGATGTCAGCAAAGCCGAAGATTCTACCACGGCTGTCCGCCAGGGTTTGGGCCGACCCATCCAGGTCCCTAGTGGGCGGTAGCAGCGGGAGAGTTGCTACAGAGTGCAAAACCAGCACGGATACTGGTTTCAAATGGCACAGATCGGCCAGCAGCCCCGGCTGCGAACGCATACACTTCGCTGCGTGTCACTGTTCAAAGCCGCCTCCACCGTATCCCTGCTGACGCTGGCCTCCCGTATTTCCGGGCTGGTGCGCGATCTGCTCATGGCCTCCATGTTCGGGGCCAATGCCCTGACAGATGCGTTCAATGTCGCATTCAGAATTCCCAACCTCTTCAGACGGCTTTTTGCCGAAGGTGCTTTCAGCCAGGCCTTTGTGCCCGTGCTGGCCGCCAGCAAGGCCAAGGAAGGCGAGGAGGCCACGCGCCAGCTCATCAACCATGTAGCCACCATCTTGTTCTGGGCTCTGGTCGTGGTCTGCGTGCTGGGCGTGATCGGCGCGCCGCTGCTGGTGTGGTTGCTGGCCAGCGGCATGCGCCAGGCGCCTGAGGGTTACCACGCTGCGGTGGTCATGACGCGCTGGATGTTTCCCTACATCGGTTTCATGTCGCTGGTGGCGCTGTCGGCCGGCATTCTCAATACCTGGAAGAAATTTGCCGTGCCTGCGGCCACGCCGGTGCTGCTGAATCTGAGCATGATTGTGGCGGCCGTGTTTGCCGCGCCCTGGTTTGGCCGCCACGGCATCGAACCCATCTATGCCATGGCCGGTGGCGTCATGCTGGGAGGTGTGCTGCAGCTGGGCGTGCAACTGCCGGCGCTGATGAAAATGGGCCTGATGCCGCGTATCGGTTTTACGCCCGGCTCCTTGCGCGAGGCCTGGGATGAGGCCGGCGTGCGCCGCATTCTGTCTCTCATGCTGCCTGCCTTGCTGGGCGTGGGCGTGGCCCAGATTTCGCTGATGATCAATACGCAGATTGCCTCGTACATGGCGACCGGCAGCGTGACTTGGCTGTTTTATGCCGATAGGCTGATGGAATTTCCCACTTCGCTGCTGGGTGTGGCCCTGGGCGTGGTTTTGACCCCTCAGCTGGCAGCAGCCAAGGCAGCCGGCGATTTGCAGCGCTACTCCAATATGCTGGACTGGGGGCTGCGTCTGGTCGTGCTGCTGGCCGTGCCCTGTGCGGTGGGCTTGCTTACTTTTGCCACACCGCTGGTGGCAACGCTGTTTCACCGCGGCGCCCTGCAAGACCACGATGTAGGGCAGATTGCCCTGGCGCTGATCGGCTATGGCGTAGGCCTGCTGGGGCTGGTGGCCATCAAGGTGTTGGCTCCGGGCTATTACGCGAGTCAGGATATCCGCACGCCGGTCAAGATTGCGATTGCCGTGCTGATCATTACCCAGTTGCTCAATCTGGCTCTGGTGCCCTGGCTGGCGCATACGGGGCTGGCACTGTCCATCGGCCTGGCAGCACTGGTCAATGCCAGCTGGCTGCTGATTGGCCTGCTGCGCCGTGGCGTGTACATGCCCGGCCCTGGTTGGCTCAAGCTGCTGGCACAGGTGACAGCCGCCAGCATCTTGCTGGCCGCGCTGCTGCTATGGGCCAATCAGCACTTTGACTGGATAGGCATGCGTGCCCATGGCTTGCAGCGTGCCGGCCTGCTGACGGCGCTGATGCTGGCCGCTGCCGCTCTGTACTTTGGCGTGCTGCGGATTGCCGGTCTGAACTTGCGTCAGCTGCTGCGGCGCTAATCCCTGCGGGATGTCAACTCATCAAAAAGTGAGCGCCATGCGCCTGTCCTATATGCGTGTTGGTGCAGTTCTGACTTGCAGTCAGGTTTAACTAGGCATACAAAGCGGCTTATGAGCTGGACTATTGATGAGCACCCCACGGCCCTGCAGTACTTTGCTTCCCTGGTGCAAAGCGATGAAAACTTTGCGCTGATGGAAGCGGCCATCAGCATTGCCCAGGATGCCGAGCCCGATCTGGACCTGCAAACCGTGGTGGCCGAGATGGATCGCCTGCAGGTTCGCCTGCAGCAGCGCCTGGCCGGCGAGAGCGATGCGCTGCAAAAACTGAGCCTGCTCAACCGATTCTTCTACGTCGAGCTGGGTTTCGCCGGCAATCTCAACAACTATTACGATCCGGCCAATAGCTATATCCACCATGTGCTGCAAACGCGGCGCGGTATTCCCATCAGCGTCGCACTGATCTGGCTGGAGCTGGCCGCAAGCATTGACCTACCGGTCGAAGGCATCAGCTTTCCGGGCCACTTCATGGTCAAGGTGTTGCTGCCCCAAGGGCAGGTGGTGCTGGATCCGCTCTCGGGCGAGTCTTTCTCCGCCAATCGATTGTCCGAGCGGCTGCAGCCGTTTCTGGACGATGCCGGCATCACCTCCGACGAAGCTGCGCCTCTGGGGCTGTTTCTGCAATCGGCCAAGGCGCGCGACGTGGTGGAGCGCATGTTGCGCAATCTGCAGGAGATTCATCTGTCCCAGCGCGACTGGCCCATGCTGGTGGCCGTGCTCAACCGCCTACTGCTGCTGCGCCCCGAGATGGCTGAGCTGTACCGCGACCGCGGCCTGGCTTATGCCGAGTGGGGTGTGGCGGATAGAGCGCTATTGGATCTGGAGCGCTATGCGCAGACAGCGCAAGGGAAAGAGGCGGTTTTTATTGAAAAAACCATGGAAAATCTGCGCAAGGAAGGCTGAGGCTTAGAACGTGTTTACGATCTCCTCGGCGCCGTGCCAGCACCTGCGGGGTAGGATGCTAGGCGCGGGTGCGCAGCAAGGCTGTTGCCTTGCAAGTGACCGCAACACCGCAGACGGCCCGCAAAGGCATTGGCCCAAAGGGTTGAGGCAAAATCGGGCGATTTCTTCGCGCTGCGGCTTGCTTGCACCCCGGTGCAAGCTGCTCCACACCGCTTCGAACTCATCCCGATTGCGCCTCAACGCGGCTGCGTAGAGATCGTAAACACGTTCTCAGACCAGTCTCACGGCTTCCAGCTCTTTCTTGAGGTAGGCGTAGAACAGCGGCGCAGCCACCAGTCCGGCAGGGCCGAACACCGATTCGGCCACAAACATCACTGCCAGCAGCTCCCACACGCCCATATGAGTGCGCGTGCCCACCACCTTGGCGTTGATCACGTATTCAGCCTTGTGAATCAGGATCAGAAAGCCCAGGCAGGCGGCGGCAGCCACCGGGGACACCGACAGACCCACCAAAGTGAGCACGGCATTGCACAGCAGATTGCCGACGATGGGAATGAGTCCGGCCAGAAAGGTCAGGGTGATCAGAGCCGGGGTATAGGGCAGCTCCAGCTTCCAGATGGGCAAAATGGCCAGCAGAAAGATGGAAGTCAGCAAGGTATTGAAGGCCGCAATCCAGAACTGGGCCGCCACAATCTGCTTGAAGGCCAGACCAAAATACAGAATGCGCTGCCTGAGTGCTTGCACCAGCGGCGGGCGGCGCGTGGAAATGGGGCGTACGGCAGCCAGGGCGCCAATGATCAGGCCCACATAGGCGTAGAGCAGACCGGTCAGCCAGGCGCGGCCTGCATGGGCCACCACACCGGCTTTGGCGGCCAGATAGCCGGCCAGCTTTTGCTGAATTTCCTCGGCACCATGGGGCAGCTGGGCGCCCATGTCGGCAGGCAGCTTCTCACGCAACTCCAGCACCGTGGCGGCCAGATAGTCCAGCAGCTCCTTGTACTGGGCAGGTGCTTCGGTGATGTAGGTGCGGGTGTGTGAGAGGGCGCCGCTCAGCAAGGCCAGGGGCGCCAGAATGACGATGGTGGTGGCCAGGACCTGCGCCCAGCGCGGCAGCAGATTGCTTGCGCGGGCGCGCGGGTTGGCGCGGGCCAGCAGACGCGAGAGGCTGCGCGTGAGCACAAAGCCCAGGCACACGCACAACAGGCCTGGCAGCAGGCCCTGGTGCATGACCAGCAGCAGCGCCGCCCCCATCAGAAGGTAACTGGCCAGAACTACCTTGGAAGAGGGTTCTGGTGAAGAGGTCACCAAGGCGGCGGGCAGATGCTGCGGCATGCGCGGTTTCAAAGGGTTGAACTAGGAGTTAGCGTACTTCAACCGCTTGGCCTTGGCCACGTTCTGCAATGGCACCGATGGTGTAGACCTTCTCGCCCAGCTCGGTCAGAGTGGCTGCCGTGGCTGCAGCGTCTTCGGCTGCCACCACCACCACCATGCCGATACCGTTGTTGAAGGTGCGGTTCATCTCGATATCGTCAATGCCGGCGGTTTTCTGCAGCCAGGCAAACAGTTCGGTCTGAGGCCAGCTGCCGGCCGTCAGGTGGGCGGCCGTGCCGTCGGGCAGCACGCGAGGAATGTTTTCCAGCAAGCCGCCGCCGGTGATGTGGGCCAGCGCCTTGATGGGGTGCTTGTCCAGCGCTGCCAGCACGTTCTTCACGTACAGGCGGGTGGGTTCCATGATGGCGGCCTTGAAGGGCTTGCCGTCCAGGGTCTCGGGCACGCTGCCTTGGGCTTCGGCGCGCTCGATGCACTTGCGCACCAGCGAGAAACCGTTGGAATGCACGCCGTGCGAGGCCAGGCCCAGCACCACATCGCCAGGCTTGACGTTCTGACCGGTCAGGATCTTGGACTTTTCCACGGCACCCACGGCAAAACCCGCGAGGTCGTATTCGCCAGCGGGGTACATGCCGGGCATTTCAGCGGTTTCGCCGCCGATCAGGGCGCAGCCGGACAGCTCGCAACCCTTGGCAATGCCGCCGACCACGGCTGCGGCAGTGTCCACATCCAGCTTGCCGCAGGCAAAGTAATCGAGGAAGAACAGGGGCTCGGCGCCTTGCACCAGCACGTCGTTCACGCTCATGCCCACCAGGTCGATACCCACGGTGTCATGCATATTCCACTCGAAAGCCAGCTTGAGCTTGGTGCCCACGCCATCGGTGCCGGAAACCAGCACAGGCTCCTTGTAGCGCTTGGGGACTTCGAACAGGGCGCCAAAACCGCCGATGCCGGCCATCACGCCTTCGCGCATGGTCTTCTTGGCCAAGGGCTTGATGCGTTCGACCAGTGCGTCGCCAGCGTCGATATCAACACCAGCGTCTTTGTAGGAAATGGGGGTAGAGGAGGATGCAGAAGAGCTCATCGATGAATCCGGTGCAGGTGTGCCCTGGGTGGGCTAGAACCCCGGGATTCTACGGCTCCTGCCGACTTGGCGTGCGGGCAAGGTGTAGCATCAAAGGGTTTTGCTGGACCAATGCCTATGGCAACGGCATGAGCGTGGTGTGGCGAAAACAGCGGCTTCGCAGCCAACAGGGCGCGGCGCAGACTAAAATCAGACATTTTCTATCTCCGCGATCCGGGTCATGAGGCCTTGCGCAGGACTTCCGTATTTCCCATCCATTGATGCTGCTGACGACATTTTTGCCTGACTCTGCTGCATGGGCCGCCTCGGGCCTAGGGAAGGGGGCGCTGCGCGTATGCCGCAGATGAAGCAGCTGGCCTTGAATATCAGCATGGCGTCGAGCCCGACGCTGTCGCGTTTCTTTGTCGGCCCGAATGCCGCAGTGATCGATCACTTGCGCCATTGGGTGGGCGACGGTCAGCTGCAACAATCGCGTACGCCGGTGCCCACCTATCTGTGGGGCGAGTCCGGGTCTGGAAAAACCCATTTGCTCAAGGCGGTGCGCGAAGCGCTGCGCGAGCAGGGCGCCATGGTGGGCTGGATGGATGCGAGCACGGGCTTTCCGCCAGAGTTTGACGAACGCTGGGCTGCCGTGCTGATGGATGATGTGGATCTCTACACGCCCTTGCAGCAGGCCCGGGCCTTCAACTGGTTTGTCAACGCCACCAGCCCCGCCACCGGTTCGCCGCGCTGGGTGCTGGGTGCCGGGCAACTGCCCGTGGCAGACCTGAAGCTGCGCGAGGATTTGCGCACCCGGCTGGGCTGGGGCCATGTGTTTCAGCTGCAACTGCTCGATGAGCCGGCCCGTCGTGCCGTCTTGCGTCAGGAAGCCGACGTCCGCGGCGTTTTTCTGAGCGACGATGTCATGGATTACATGCTCAGGCGTTTCTCACGCGATCTGGGCAGCCTGATGCAACTGCTGGACATGCTGGACGGTTTTGCCTTGCGCAACAAGCGCGCCATCACCATCCCCTTGCTCAAGACCATGATGGAAACTGAGTGACGCCGCGTGTGTCGTATTCCGCTCTGGCGCTGCCGGAGCCTGTTTTTATGTTGGATTTGCATGTCGACTTCTTCTGATTTGCCGAACAAGCCCAAGCTGGCCTTGTTTGACCTGGATCACACGCTGCTGCCGCTGGATTCCGACCATGGCTGGGGCGAGTTCTCCATTGCCATTGGCTGGTGCGACCGCGAAGCGTTCGGCCGCCAGAATGACGCCTTCTTTGCCGACTACCAGGCCGGTCAGCTCAATGTGCCAGACTATGTGCGCTTTGCCACGGCCGCCGTGGTGGAGCGCGGTCAGCAAGCCTCCGACGCAGCGCACCAGCGTTTCATGGACGAGGTGATCCGGCCCGCCATGCAACCTGCGGCCATGCAACTGGTGCAGCAGCACCTGGATGCAGGCGACACCGTGGTGATTACCTCGGCGACCAATGAATTTGTGACCCGTCCGATTGCGCAGGCCTTTGGCGTGCAGCACCTGCTGGCTACGGAACTGGTGCGCGATGCGAGCGGCTGGTTCACGGGCGAGATCGAAGGCATACCCAATATGCGCGAAGGTAAGGTGCAGCGCATGCAGCAGTGGCTGGCAGACCGGGACCTGACCTGGGATGGCGTGGAAACCACTTTTTACAGTGACTCGTGGAACGATGTGCCGCTGCTGGAGCGTGTCAATCATCCCGTGGCCACCAACCCCGATGAGCGGTTGCGAGCTTTGGCTCAGGAACGCGGCTGGCGCATCGTGGACATATTTAGCAAAGCACCATGATCAAAACGTTTATCGACAAGCTGCTGGGCAAAGAGCCCTCGGCCACACGTTCGCGCAAGCCCAAGTTCGGCAAGCGCGACGAGGTGCCGGTGCAAGTGCACGGCATTGACCCCAATCTGGTGGACCACCGTGCCGTGGATGTGGTGCAGACATTGAAGGATGAGGGCTACGAGGCCTACATCGTGGGTGGCGCGGTGCGCGATCTGCTGCTGGGCCTGCGTCCCAAGGATTTCGACGTGGCCACTAATGCCACGCCCGAGCAGGTCAAAAGCCTGTTTCGCCGCGCCTTCATCATCGGCAAGCGCTTTCGTATCGTGCACGTGGTCTACGGCCGCGGGCGCGAGAACGAAGTCATCGAAGTCTCCACTTTCCGCGCCTTTCTGGACAACAGCGCTGCTGAAGCCGTGAGTGGCAACGAGCGCACCAGCAAAGTCCAGCTGGCCAGCATGAAGCATGCGGTGGATGCCAGCGGCCGTGTGCTGCGCGACAACGTCTGGGGTCCGCAGGACCAGGATGCCACGCGCCGCGACTTCACCATCAACGCCATGTACTACGACCCCGAGACACAAATCGTGGTCGACTATCACGGCGGCATTGCGGATGCCAAGAAAAAAGTGCTGCGCATGATTGGCGACCCGGCCACGCGCTATCGCGAAGACCCGGTGCGCATCATCCGCGCCGTGCGCTTTGCGGCCAAGCTTGCGGGCAAGGGCTTCAAGCTCGATGCCAAGACGGCCAAGCCGCTGGTGGAATGCGAGCCCTTGCTCAACGATGTGCCGCAAAGCCGTTTGTTTGACGAAATGCTTAAGTTGCTGCAGACCGGCCATGCCATTGCCTCGGTGGAACAGTTGAAGGCCCTGGGCCTGTCGCGCGGCATCTATCCCTTGCTGGACGTGGTCATGGAGCGTGCAGACCACCCGTTTGTGCAGGCCGCCCTGATCGATACCGATCGCCGCGTGGGCGAAGGCAAGCCTGTGGCGCCGAGCTTTCTGCTGGCCTGCGTGCTCTGGCAGGACGTGAAGACCGGCTGGGAAAAGCGTCTGGCCAAGGGCTCGCATCCTTTCCCCGCGCTGCAGGAGTCGATTGACGAAGTGTTTGACGCGCGCATTGGCGATGTGTCGGGCCGCGGCAAGCTGGCGGCGGACATGCGGGAAATCTGGGTCATGCAGCCGCGCTTTGACAAGCGCACCGGAGCCACTCCGCTCTCCCTGGTGGCGCAGCCACGTTTTCGTGCCGGTTTTGACTTTTTGCGCCTGCGTGCCGATGTGGGCGAGATCGAGGAAAGCCTGGCCGCCTGGTGGCAGGAGTTCCAGCAGGCCAATGATGCCGTGCGCGAAGACCTGATTGCCCAGGCCCGCGACGAGCAGCGTGCCCGCCAGCGTGCCCAGCAATCGAGCACACCCAAGGCGCCGCGTGCACCCCGTGCCAAGGCTGTGCGTGAAGACGGTGCTGTGGCTGACTCCGCAGAGCCGGCCATGCTGGATCAGGTTGCAGAGGATGGAGGCGCTCCCAAGAAGCGCCGCCGCCGTCGCCGCAAGCCTGCTGGCGCCGAGGGTGCCGGCAGCAGCGGCGGCAATGAGTAAGCCCCTGGCCGTACTGCCGCCGAATACGGTGGCGGTGGGCTTGGGTGCGAATCTGGGCGATGCAGGCCAGGTGCTGCGCGAAGCGGTGCTGGCCATGGCCCGCTTGCCGCAGACGCAGTTGCTGGCAGTGTCTTCGCTCTACAGCACGGCTCCCGTGGATTCTTCTGGCCCCGACTATCTGAATGCCTTGGCCTTGGTCGAGACGCAGCAGGCGCCGCAGGAGTTTCTCCATGCGCTGCAGGCGCTGGAGCTGGCCGCCGGCCGCGAGCGGCCTTACCGCAATGCACCGCGCACGCTGGACCTGGATATTGAACTCTGGGCGGACTGGCAGTCAGAGGCTGCCGAGCTGCTCGTGCCGCATCCGCGCATGTGGGAGCGGGCTTTTGTGCTGGTTCCGCTGGCCGAAGTCGTGCCGCAATGTGTAAGTGCCGCGCAGCTGCAGGCCGTGGCCGACCAGGGGATTGAGCTCAAGTCCGGCCCCGATTGGTGGCGCTGATGATTTATTCCTGATTTGATAGCTGCTTGCGCTTGTTCCTCAAGCGATGGAGGCTAAAAACATCAAAGCCCCATGGCCTTGCAGCGACGGGGCTTTTTGCTGGCTGGCGCAGGGGTATCAGTCCACCTTGGCGCCGGAGGCCTTGACGATGGGCTGGTACTTGGCGCGTTCGGCAGCCATGAACTTGTCGAACTCGGCGGGCGTGGAGCCCACGGGTTCGGCCATCAGCGTGTTGAAGCGGGTCTTGGTCTCGGGGGCGTTCAGGGCGTCGTTGAAGGCCTTGCTCAGCTTGTCCAGCACCGGTTTGGGTGTGCCGGCAGGAGCCACCAGACCCCACCAGGTGTCAATGGAGAAACCGGGGTAGGTCTTGGACAGGGGAGGCACGCCGGGCAGCAGCGGTGTGGCATTGAGCGATGTCACGGCCAGCGCCTTGAGCTTGCCGCTCTTGATATTGGGTGCGGCGGCGGCTAGGTTGTCGATGTTGAAATCAACCTCGCCCGACAGCAGGGCCAGCTGTGCCGGATTGGCGCCACGGTAAGGTACGTGCAGGGCAAAAATACCGGCTTTCTGCTTGAGCATCTCGCCGGCCAGATGGCCTGCAGAACCATTGCCGCCACTGCCGTAGTTGAGTTTGGCAGGATGGCTTTTGGCGTAGGCGATCAGATCGGCCACGCTGTGGATCTTGAGCTGCTCGGCCTTGGCGGCGTTTATCACCAGCACATTGGGTACGCGCACCATTTGCGTGATGCCGGCAAAGTCCTTGCCTGCGTCGTAGGGCATCTTGGAATAGAGCCAGGGGTTGACGGCGTGCGTGGCCGTGGCTGCCAGGCCTATGGTCATGCCATCGGGGGTGGCCTTGGCCACGGCATCGGCACCGATGTTGCCGCCGGCTCCGGCCTTGTTGTCGATGATGACCACACCCAGAGAATCACGCACCCGCTCGGCCAGTGCGCGCGAGGTGATGTCCAGAGGACCACCGGGCGCATAGGGCACGATCAGACGGATGGGTTCTTGGGCCAGGGCAAGAGGAGAGGCCAAGGCAGCTGCGGCCGCCATGACCGAGAGAAGGCTGTTTCTACGGTTCATGGCTGTGTATTGTGCAAAAAATTGCAACCCTATCGGTGGGCGCAGTTATTGAGGCAGGAAAACTGCGCGCAAACCCTGGTTCGAGATGCTTTGACTCCAGGGTGTGCTTGAAGGCGCTGTTTACTTGTCGGCTTCGGAAGTAAAAGCGTCGGCGAAGAATTCCTCTTCCGGCAGGCCGCGATCCTTGATGTAGGCGCTGCGGGCCGAATCCACCACCACGGGTGCGCCGCAGGCATAGACCTGATAGCCGGAGAGATCGGCAAAGTCGTCGAGCACGGCCTGGTGCACAAAACCGGTGCGGCCGGTCCAGGCATCCCCGGCCTGGGCGTCGGAGACCACGGGCACGTACTGGAACTGGGGCATGTCGGCCGTGTGCTCGGCAATCCAGCTGGCGTAGTACAGATCTTCCGGACGGCGGCCGCCCCAGTACAGCGAGGTGGGGCGGTTGATGCCCTTGTGGCGCATGTGCTCGATCAGCGCCTTGATGGGCGCAAAACCGGTGCCCGAGGCCAGCAAGATGATGGGCTTGTCCGAGTCCTCGCGCAGGAAGAAGCTGCCGAACGGGCCTTCCACGCGCAAAATTTCCTTTTCCTTCATGGTGCCAAACACATGGTCGGTGAACTTGCCGCCGGGCATGTGGCGGATATGCAGCTCGATGCCGGGGGCGGTTTCCTGCACATGGGGTGCCGTGGCCATAGAGTAGGCGCGGCGCGAGCCGTCGCGCAGTATGAATTCCACATACTGACCGGCGTGGTAGCGGAATTTCTCGCTGGCCGGCAGCTGCAGGCCCACTTGCATCACGTCAGACGATTTTTTTTCCAGACCCGATACGCGCACCGGCATCTTCTTGATTGGGAAAGAGCTGGCGTCCGTCACCTGGCGCGACTCGAGCACCACGGGCGTGTGAGGCGTGGCGCAGCAGGTCAGCACATAGCCGGCGGCCTCTTCCTCGGCAGACAAGGCCTTGTCGGAGTGCGCGCCGTGGCTCACTTCGCCGCTCAGCTTCTTGCACTTGCAGGAGCCGCAGGCGCCATCCTTACAGCCATAGGGCAGGCCTACGCCGGTGCGTATGGCTGCGGCCAGAATGGTTTCGGAGCCCTGAGTGGCAAATGCTCGGCCGCTGGGCTGAACGGTGATCTCGTAAGAGGCGTGGGCAATCTCGGTCATGACGTTTTTGGTTATCCTTGAACGCGTTTCTTGTAGTCATGCCTCTGCCGCAACCGCAGCAGCGTGGATGACCACCTACGCAGCAGGTCTCAATTTTGCCCTCAAATCAAAACCCATTGGGCGCGCTGCCGGCGCGCTTTCGTCGTGAACGTGTGCTCATCATCGGATGTGGCGATGTGGGGCAGCGCGCTGCACGGGTGCTGCAACCGGCCGGTCGCAGCGGCCGCGGCGTGGCCCTGCTGGCGCTGACACGCGATGCCAGTCGTCAGGATGCGCTGCGCGCCAAGGGCATCCGCCCTTTGCTGGGCGATCTGGATCAGCCAGCCACGCTGCGCCGCCTGGCCGGTATTGCCACGCGGGTGCTGCATCTGGCGCCGCCGCCTAGCACCCAGGGCCAGGCGCTGGATCCGCGCACCATGGCCTTGCTGCAGGTGCTGCGCTTGCGCAGCCAGCCTCTCAGCCTGGTGTATGGCTCGACCTCGGGAGTCTATGGGGACTGCCAGGGGCAATGGGTGGCCGAGTCCCGCTCGGTCGCACCTGCCACGGAGCGGGGGCTGCGCCGGGTGAATGCGGAGCGGGCCGTGCGTTTCGCCGGCCGCTCAGGGCTGCGCGCCAGCATCTTGCGCATTCCCGGCATTTATGCGCCGGATCGGGAAGGCGGCACACCGCGCGCGCGATTGTTGCGGGGCACGCAGGTGCTGCAAGCCGATGACGATGTCTATACCAACCATATCCATGCCGACGATCTGGCCCGCGCCTGCGTGCTGGCCTTGTGGCGCGGCAAGGCCCAGCGCATCTATCACGTCAGTGACGACACGCAGCTCAAGATGGGAGATTACTTCGATCTGGCGGCCGATCTCTACGGTTTGCCGCGCCCGCCACGCATTGCGCGAGAGCAGGCCGCAACAGCGCTTCCCGCCACGCTGCTCAGCTTCATGAGCGAGTCACGCAGAATGCGCAACCAGCGGCTCAAGACCGAGTTGCGTCTGGCGCTGCGCTATCCCGCGGTGCTCCAAGGGCTGAAGGAGTAACGGACTCTCAGGGAATGGGGTGCACGCCGCCTCGGTCGTCATAGCAACGGAACACATTGCAGTTGACGATTTTGGCGGGGGGGAGCGACGGCACTGGTCGTAATGGAGGACGCAGATGGGGCCGTCCGTAACCGAACTGCGGGCGGTTGATGGCATTGGGCTGTAGCGCCCGTGTTTGCTGCAACTGCTGATAGGCCGCTGCGCCCAGGCAGCTCATTTCCATCTGCTGCTGGGCAGCTTGGCTGCGCTCTCCCCAGGTGGCCGGATCCGGATTGGCTTCGGCCAGTATGCTGTTCAAGCGTTCCCTGGCCTGTCTGCAGGCGGGGGTGTTTTCCAGGTTGCCGCTTTGCGCCAGGGCTTTTTCTTGCGCAGCGCGCTCTTTGCGTTCCTGCTCCTCGCGCTGGCGGCGCTGGGCTTCGTCACGTGCTATCTCGGCCTTGCTGCGTTCCCGGGCAGCGGCGGCTTCGGCACGCTCTCTGGCAATCTCCTCTGGGCTGCGTGGGGCCTGCACCAGTTGCGCGGCCTCGCCAGCCAGACAGCTGCCATTGGTATAGGTGACTTCACCGGTTTTGGCATCGGTGCAGCGCATCACCTGGGCTTGCACGGGAGCAGCCAGGCACAGCGCCGCAGCCCATGCCGCCCAAACCAGTTTTGATGCAAAGACCGGACGGCGAGAGGAAATTTGAGAGGTCACCATATCAAACCGTAGGAGTTTGGAATGCACTGTCATGGCTCAAATCCTTTGAGCTCGGGTTCAATGCCTGCAAATTATGGTGTGCTTGCCGTAAAAATAAAAACGGCTTCAAGTCTGCGGGTTCGGAATGGCTCCAAGGAGTGGTTTCGAGTCTCGTTGTCAGATCTTGCAGACCTTGTTAGCGCCAGTCCCCGCGCGGAGGGAAGGCGTGCGGTGTGCGATTTTCGCGTTCACTTGGTCGGCGCTCTGGCTCCTGCTGCTGCGGGCGATTCTGGCGCTCCTGATCGCGCTGCATCCACTGCGGGCCGCGTTGACTTTGCTGCTGCTGCTGCTGCTGGCGCTCACGGTCACGGCGCTGCTGTTCCTGCATGCGTTGCTGGTCGCGCTGCATTTGCTGCTGATCGCGTTGTTGCTGGGCGCGGTCGCGCTCCTGCTGGCGCTGCCATTGCTCGCGTTCGCGAAATTGCTGCTGTCGCTCCCGGTTGATTTCACGTTCACGGGCCATTTCCCATTGGCGGCGATCTCGCTCGCGCTCAAAGGCATTCCAGTCGGGGCGCTCACGATAGGCCGGATAGGCAGGGTAGACCGGCTGTGCCCCGTAAATCGTGGTGGTGGAGACGCTGCCGCTATAACCTGAGCCACCGCCATAGCCTGAGCCATAACTTCCGCCGTAGCCGGAATCGTATCCAGACGGCACTGCGCAGGCTGCAGTCAAAGCAACCAGGCCGACGGCTGCCGCAAGGCGGGCTGCTCGGCTGGTGATCACGCGGGAAATCAAGGCCTGGTTCATGTGCATGTCTCTAGGGGTTGCGGCCCGGCAAAAGCAGACCGCTTATGTGTTGTTTAACGCTTGAAGCAGGTCGTCAGTTGACTTGGGCTGCTCTGGCAAGCCAGGAGGCTGCGTCGAGTGCATGCGGGCGGCTGACGCCGGGGTGACCCTGATGGCCGAATCGGTGCAAAAGCATGGCTAGAATGGTTTCGTTTTCCGCAAATTGCAGGCCGCATCTCGGTAGCCTGCTCCGATTTTGCGGAGCAAAGCGTTCTCAGGGCGGGGCGAAATTCCCCACCGGCGGTATCTGCAGCCCGACTGCAGCAGCCCGCGAGCGCCTGCAGGCCCGGTTAGGGTCTGCAGGGTCAGCAGATCTGGTGAAATGCCAGAGCCGACGGTCATAGTCCGGATGAAAGAGACCGCGCAGCACTTTTCATGCAGGGTGCGCAATCGCTTGCGCTGCCGCATGGCGGGATGTCTGCGCACGCCCTGATTCATTGGCCATATCGATTGAAGGCAAACCATGAATCAGACCCCTATCTCAATGAATTTCGAAACTCACGCCACTTCTCAGGGCACTCCCTGGAAGGCCGTGGCCAGCCGCAGCCGTATTGCGGTCATCAGTGCCAGCTGGCACACCGATGTGGTGCATCAGGCCCGCGACTCCGCACATGCCGAGTTGCAGGCGCAGGGCGTGCCCGCCGCCAATATCCAGCATTTCAACGTGCCCGGCGCGTTCGAAATTCCGCTCCTGGCCAAGAAGCTGGTGCAAAGCGGCCGCTTTGATGCGGTGATTGCCTGTGCGCTCATCGTCAACGGTGGCATCTACCGCCATGAATTCGTGACCACAGCGGTGATTGACGGCTTGATGCGGGTGCAGCTGGATTCGGAAGTGCCGGTGTTCTCGGCCGTGCTCACGCCGCGCGATTTTCATGAGCACGGCGATCATGTGGAGTTCTTCCGCCAGCATTTTGTGAAAAAAGGCGTGGAAGTCTCCCACGCCTGCCTGGCCGCGCTGGAACAACTGGCCCAGGTCGAGGCTCTGGGCCAGGCCAAGGCTGCCTGAATCCGTTTCGCTTGAAGCCGCTGCCTTGCTGCCACGCATGACTCCGGTGTGGCGGCAGGTCTGGCGCAGGGTTTGAGAGCAGGCCAATGCAGCACAGCTTTCAGCGTCTGCCGATCCATGAAAACGCTGATTGTTGTGCCGGTGTCGCAGTCCTGAGCCCCTGGCGATTGCGCCATTGCCAATATGCGGTGCGCAGGCATAAGGTTGCAGCTTGTCTCAACCGAGTGGAGTGCACAATGAATAAGTTTGGCAAGCTGTGTATTGCGACCGCGATCGCTGGCATGGGCACAGCGGTGATGGCCCAGGAGCAGGTCATCAAGATCGGCCACATCGGCCCTGTGTCCGGCCCTCAGGCCCATTTCGGCAAGGACGATGAAAACGGCGTGCGCATGGCCATTGAGGAGCTCAATGCCAAGGGCATGGTGATTGCCGGCAAGAAGATCAAATTCGTTCTGGTGGCCGAAGACGACGTGGCCGACCCCAAGCAAGGCACGGCCGCTTCGCAAAAGCTCTGCGATGACAAGGTGGCAGGCGCCGTGGCTTTTGTGAACTCGGGCGTGGCCATTCCTTCGTCCAAGGTGTTCAATGACTGCGGCATTCCCATGATTACGGGGGCCGCCACCAACCCCGATCTGACCAAACCCGGCTGGAATACCACGTATCGCGTCATCGCCAATGACAACGCCCTGGGCGCTGCGCTGGCTACCTATGCGGCCAAGGATCTCAAGCTAAAGAATGTGGCCGTGATCGACGACCGTACGGCCTACGGCCAGGGTCTGGCCAATGTGTTCAAGAAGGATGCTGAAAAGCAGGGCATCAAGATCGTTGCTAACGAGTTCACCAACGACAAGGCCACGGACTTCATGGCCATCCTGACCTCCATCAAGGCCAAGAAGCCCGATGCCATCTTCTACGGCGGCATGTACGGCCAGGCCGGCCCCATGCTGCGCCAGATGGCTCAGCTGGGCATGAATGACGTCAAGATGTTTGGCGGCGACGGCATTTGCGTGACCGAGCTGGCCAAGGTGGCGGCCGGTGCCAAGCCGCTGGAAAACGTGGTCTGTGCCGACGGCGGTGCCTCGATAGGCAAGATGCCCGGCGGCACGGAGTGGAAGAAGCGCTATGACGCCAAGTACCCCGGCCAGTTCCAGGTCTACAGCCCTTACTTCTATGACGCGACGCATCTGCTGGCCGATGCCATGAAGCGCGCCAACTCCTGGGACCCCAAGGTCTATATCCCCTTCCTGCAAAAGTCGGACTTCCAGGGCGTGACTTCCAAGATCGCTTTCGAGAAGAACGGCGAAATGAAGAACCCCAGCTACACGCTGAGCCGCTATGTGAACGGCGCCAAGACGCCTATCGAGCAGAAGTGAACATCAACGCTTGAGTGCCGCCGGGTGCTGTACAGGCACCCGGATACGACAAGGCCTGCCACTGCGGCAGGCCTTTTTTATGCTCTTGAAATATGAGTGACTAGCGCTTCAGTCATCTAAATATCAAAGCAAAACAGAGCTGAAATCATTGCCAATGATGCGCAAGCTGCTTTGCTATTCATAGCGTCTGCTGCATGCCGTCCAGCTGTGCAAAGTACTGGCGCAGTACCTCCATGGCCTGTCTGACCTTGGCGCTTTGCACATCGCGTTGCGGGGTGACGGCCCAGATATCCAGCTGGCCCATATCCCAGTCCGGCAGCAGCCGCACCAGGCGGCCCGCGCGCAGGCTGGCGGTCACGTCATGGGCTGAAAGCAGGGCCACGCCCAGGCCGGCTTCGCAAAACTGCTGCACGGCGCTGCGGTGGTTGCTCACCATTTGCGGCAGGACCTGAAAATGCGCTTGCTCGCCGCTGGCGCTGTGGTGCCAGTGCAACTCCAGCTCTGGCTTGTCGCTGCGGCTCAAATCCAGCCAGTGGGCCTGGGCCAGGTCGGCGGGTTGCTGCACTAGCTGTTTTTGTGCGGCTATCCATTGCGGTGCTGCGCACAGCACGGTGGCGCTGCGGCCCAGCAGGCGGGCTACCCAGCTTGAATCTGCCAACGTGCCAAAGCGCAGGGCCAGATCCACCCGGGCCTGGATCAGGTCTATGGGTGCATCGTCCATCAGCAGCCGCAGACGCAGCGCCGGGTGGCGGGCCAGCCACGCGCCCAGGGCGGGCGCGGCGTGCAGGGTAAAGCCTGCCGGAGCGGACATGCGCAGCTCGCCACTGGGCTCCTGGCGCTCGGCGGCCAGTTCGGCCCTGGCTCGGTTGGCGGCCTCGCACATGGTGGCGCACTGGGTATAAAAGCGCTGACCCGCATCGGTCAGGCTCAGCTGCCGGGTGGAGCGGTGCAGCAAGGTGATGCCGGCTTCGCGCTCAAGCTGGCGTATGTGCTGGCTGATGGCCGAGGGCGTCATGTCCAGCAGACGCGCCGCGCCGCTCATGGAGCCTTGTTCGACCACGGAGGCGAAGATCGCCATGCGTTTGAAGTCTTCCATGCACTGATTGTGAAGTACAGCTTCAAAGTCTTCGTGGCTCAAAGGGGTTTTTATTCGGGCCTGAAACTTTTAATCTTTAGCCCTGTTGAAACACAAGGATGAATCTCATGAAAGTCGCTTTGATTGGTGCCACGGGTTTTGTCGGCGCTGCCGTGCTGCAGGAGTTGCTCAACCGTGGTCATGAGGTGGTGGCCCTGGTGCGCCACCCCGAGAAATTTCCAGTGCGCGAGCATGTGCAGATCATCAAGGCCGATGTGCTCCAAGCCAACGAGGTCGAGCGTGCCGTGGCCGGTGTGGATGCCGTGGTCAGCGCCTTTAACGCAGGCTGGACCAATCCCAATATCTATGCCGACTTCATGCAGGGCTCGCGCGCCATCGTGCAGGGCGTGAAAGCCGCCGGCGTGAAGCGCTACATCGTGGTGGGCGGCGCAGGCAGCCTGTATGTGAACGGTCAGCAGCTGGTGGATTCGCCGGAGTTTCCTGCCGCCATCAAGCCCGGTGCCACGGCTGCCCGCGATATGTTTACCGAGCTGCAAAAAGAAGCGGCACTGGACTGGACGCTGCTGAGCCCGGCCGTGGGCTTTCACGGCAGTTCTGCGGCGCAGGCCCAGGGCCGTACCGGCCAGTACCGCACGGGCAAGGATGAGCCGCTGATGCAGGCCGACGGCACGCCAGGCGATATCTCGGCCGCCGATCTGGCCGTGGCGCTGATTGACGCGCTGGACCGGAACACCCATCTGCGCGAGCGCTTTACAGTCGCGTATTGAGGCTTGGCTTCAAGGCCCTGCAGACCCTGCCGTGCTGCAAGGGCTTGGGCTTGAGAGGCGTCGGCGGCCGCCGCCGGCGCGCACAATAAGCGGCCTTGCCTGTGACGGCAGGCCTTTGGCGGCCTGCGCTGGGCCGATTGCCAGACCATGTCCAACTCCTCTTCTTCTCCTGCTTTATCAGCGGCCGATCGCACGCCGCTGCAAGCCTGGCTCAGCGTGATTGCGCTGGCGCTGGGCGCTTTTGTTTTCAACACCAGCGAGTTCGTGCCCGTGGGCCTGCTCAGCGGCATAGGCTCCAGCTTTGGCATGCCGGTGGAGCAGGTGGGGCTGATGCTCACTATCTATGCCTGGGTGGTGGCCCTGGCCTCGCTGCCCTTCATGCTGATGACGCGCAAGGTGGAGCGGCGCAAGCTGCTGATGTGGGTGTTTGGCGTGTTTGTGCTCTGCCACCTGGTATCGGGCGTGGCCTGGAGTTTCACCTCGCTGGTCATCAGTCGCATCGGCATTGCGCTGTCGCACGCCATTTTCTGGTCCATCACGGCATCGCTGGCCGTGCGTGTGGCGCCGCCGGGCAAAAAAGCCCTGGCGCTGAGCCTGCTGGCCACGGGTACCTCCATGGCCATGGTGCTGGGTATTCCGTTGGGCCGTGTGGTGGGCGAGTTGCTGGGCTGGCGCATGACATTCCTGGCCATAGGCGGCGTGGCCGCCGTGGTGATGCTGGTGCTGGGCAAGCTGCTGCCCGGACTGCCCAGCGAGAACGCAGGCTCTCTGGCCAGCGTGCCCATGCTGTTCAAGCGCCCGGCGCTGGTGGGCATTTATGCGCTGCTGGTGGTGGTGATTACCGGGCAGTTCACGGGCTATAGCTATATCGAGCCTTTTGTGCAGAACATTGCCGGTTTTGAGGGCGATGTGACCACGGCCGTGCTGCTGCTGTACGGCGGCATGGGCATTGTGGGCAGCGTGCTGTTCAGCTGGATGGGCATGAAGTTCCCGCGCGGCTTTTTGCTGGCTTCCATCGCGGTGCTGGCGCTGAGCCTGCTGCTGCTGATGGCGAGCAGCGCCGAGGTCTGGAGTCTGTATCTGCTCAGCGCCGTCTGGGGCGTGGCCATGATCTGCTTTGCGCTGTCCATGCAGTCCAAGGTGCTCAGGCTGGCGCCGGACGCCACCGATGTGGCCATGTCCATGTTCTCGGGCATTTTCAACATCGGCATTGGTGCCGGAGCCTTGCTGGGCAGCCAGGTCAGCCTGCACTGGGGCATGGGGCAGATCGGCTATGTGGGCGGGGTGCTGATTGCGCTGGGCGGTGCGGGCTGCGTCTTCATGATGCTGAAGCTGGCCGAGCAGTTCAAGCTGTCTCCCGGCTCGCACTGAGCGGGAGCATTAGGCCAGCAGCGCCAGCGTGACCAGCAGGGTGGTGCAAGTGCCCATCAGGCCCAGGGCCAGCAGGCGCGGCCCGTGCAGCTTGGTCCACAGCAGCAGGCCGGTAATGGAGAGCATGATGAGTGCCCCTGCCAGGGTGTCGGTGAGCAAAATCCAGGCGGCACTGGCGCCGGTTGCCATGTGCAGACGGTTGAGGCGCGACAGCCAGTTGGGGTCAATGCGCTTGATGGTGACCGATTGGTTGCCCGCCCAGTAGTCGGCATTCACGGTAATGCGCGGCGTGGCAAAGGCAATGCCCCAGTGCTCGGGCTGTATCGCTCCCGGCCAGGGCGTAGGCCCGGCCGGGTCCACTATTTTCTTGTGCGGCGCATGATCAATGCCCAGCTCCAGCTGCAAATGCCGGGTCAGCGCATCGATATCGGCAGGCAGGGGCTGGGGCAGGGCCATCTGCCATTGGGTGCTGGCATTGGTCGGCCCCGGGATCTTCATGGTGGCGCGATGGTTGAGCAGCAAGCCCGTGCCGCCAAACAACAGGCCCAGCACCGCTCCCCACATTCCCAACCAGGCATGGGTGCGCCGCAACCACTTGAGCACGGCTGGACGGTGCCAGCGCGAGGGCACAAACAGGTGGCCGCCACTTCGGGGTTTGTCGGCGGCGGGCTTGGAAATCGGGGAGAAGGTGCTTGTGGGCATGTGAGGCTTAGAAGCGGTAGCGGGCAATCAGCTGCGCGGAGCGGGGGGCGCCGGGCAGATTCAGATTGGCCGAGCTGCCGTGGCCGGAGACGATGTAGCGGCGGTCCAGCAGATTGTTGAGCTTGAGCTGCAGATCCCAGGCGCCTTGGCGGTAGTAGGCCATGGCGTCCACCGTGGTGTAGCCGGGCAGGGTCACGGTGTTCAACGGATCGGCATCGCGTGCACCCACATAGTTCAGGCCACCGCCCAGGCCAAAGCCGTTACCCAAAGCCTTGGTCAGCCACAGATTGGCGCTATGGCGAGGGGTGAGCGTGGCGCGCTTGCCTTGGATGCCCGGGGTGGGCGAGCTGGTCATTTCGCTATCCAGGAAGGCATAGCCGGCCCAGACTTGCCAGCTGGGAGCGACTTCTCCGCTAAAGGTTAGTTCGAGGCCGTTGGTGCGTTGCACGCCCAGGGGCACCAGCTTGTTGAGGACGGGGTCCAGGCTCTTGATATTGGTACGCTCCACCCGGAACAGAGAGGCCGTGGCCGATGCCTTGCCGTCCATCAGCTCCCACTTGGCGCCGATTTCTGCGCTGGTGGTTTTTTCCGGAGCGATGTCGACGTTGTTGGCCGCCAGCGAGAAGGCTTCGCCTGAGGGCTGGAAAGACTTGCTCCACGATGCGTAGTAAGACCAGTTGGCGCTGGGCTGATAGACCAGGCCCACGCGCGGGCTCCAGGCCGTATCGGTACGGCTCAGGTTGGGGCGCCCGGCAATGCGCTCGCGCGTGGCCTGCTCGAAGCGGTCGTAGCGAATGCCGGCCAGGGCCTTCCAGTTTTTGGACAGAATGAGCAGGTCCTGAACATAGGCGCTGGCCACATTGAACTTGCCCAGGTTGTCGTTGCTGGGAGCGCCCGTAATGTCCATGGGAACCACCGGCAGCACCGGGTTGAACAGCGAAATCGTGCCTGCGGACTGGGACAGCACGCGCTGGCTCTTGTCCTGGCGACCCATTTCCACGCCGTACAGGAACTGGTGCTCCATGCCGGCCAGCGTAGTCTTGTGCGTCAGCTCGGTCTGGTTGAAGAAGCCATCCTCGTCGCGGTTGACATTGCCGCGGGTCAGCGAGGCGGTCAGGGCTTTTTCATTGACCGATCCCACCAGGGTGTTGCGGCGCACCAGCGAGTAGTCGTAGGTGCGGAAGGCATTGCGCAGCGACAAGCTGTCGCTGAAGCGGTGATTGAGCGTGAGGCTGAGCGAGTCCACCTTGGCGGTGCTCACGTCTGCATCGCGGGCATTGGCTGCACCATAGTAGGCACCGGGGCGCACATTGATGGGGCGGCCGTTGAGGGCGGGGATGCCGAAGTCGGTGATGCGGCTGTCTTTCAGATGATCCACCTGCAGCAGCACATTGGTGCTGGCCGAGGCCTTGAACAGCATGGATGCCGACAAGGCTTCGCGGTCCAGAAACTGTGGGTCGCGGTAGCTGTCCGCCTTCTCCAAAGCGCCCGTGACGCGCAAGGCAAAGCGGCTGTCTTCCGGCGCGCGCGCCAAGTCGAATTCGCCGCGACGCTGATTCCAGCTGCCCACGGTCAGGCCCACTTCGCTCAGATTGACGCCGGGCTTTTTGGTGATGCGGTTGATCAAGCCTCCCGAAGAGCCTCGGCCATACAGCACCGATGCCGGGCCTTTGAGCACTTCGATCTGCTCGATATTGGAGAGGTCGCGAAAGTACAGGGCGTCGTCACGCAGGCCGTCCACAAACTGATCGGCAATCGCCGTGAAGCCGCGAATGGTGATCTGGTCGCGCTGGCCGTCACCGTGTGACAGACCCACGCCGGGCACCAGCTTGAGCGCGTCCTGCATGGACTGCACGGCCTGGTCGCGCAGCAGGCTTTGCGGAATGACGTTCACGGTCTGGGGAATGTCGCGCAGAGGCGCTTCCATCTTGGTGGCGCTGGTCGCCGTGGGCGGGTTGTAGCTGGGTGCCAGCTCGCGCCCGCTTTGCACCTGAACCTCGCCCAGAGTGGCCTCGGCGGCCTGTTGTGCCATGACGGCGCCAGAAAATGCCAGCCCCAATGCGGCAGCCAGAGGCGAATACCTCAATACCATGATTACCTCGCGTTGTATGGATTTTTTGTGCTGGCTTGGCTGGTATTGGCATGGGCGAAATCCACCGGCTTCAATTGGCTACCACCATCTGAAAGTGCGAAAAGCGCGCGAAGTATAAATGAAAACAATTCTCACTTTACGATGTATTTACATTGCAGAAACAGTCGTGTTACGCGCTGCTGCACAAGTCCTTACCGGACCGCCTGGCGGGCAAGGACTTAGGGGCTTGAATTTGGTGTGACGAAAGTTGGCGCGGCTTTTGCATGGGTCTGTAGGTCAATGACTTCAAAGAGAGGAAACTACCCATGAAAGCTGTTTCGATGAGCCTGTGCGCAGCCGCACTGTCCTGCCTGGGCTTGCAGGCCCAGGCGCAAAGCCAGGTGCAACTGACCGGTATGGTCGATGCCTATGCGGGCTCCATGAAGCTGGCAGGCCAGGAGCGTGTGGCTTCGGTAGGCTCGGGCGGGCTGACCACCTCCTGGTGGGGTATGAAAGGCACGGAAGACCTGGGCGGGGGGCTGAAGGCCGACTTCAATCTCACGGCCTTTATGCGTGTGGATACGGGCTCTATGGGCCGCTTCGATGCCGACCCCTTTTTTGCGCGCGATGCCAATGTAGGCCTGAGCGGCAGTTTTGGCCGTGTGGGTCTGGGCCGTGACAAGGCGCCCAACTTCTTGCCCACGATTTTGACCAACCCCTTTGGTGACTCGTTCACCGTCTCGCCCCTGGTGTTGCATGCCAATATGACGACAGCGGCCTGGGGTGCTGGCAATCTGACCACGTCATCTGATACGGGCTGGAGCAATCAAATCGTTTACACCACGCCCAGCTTTGGCGGGCTCAAGGCCAATCTGCACTATCAGTTTGGTGAGAAAAGCAGCCAGGGCGACAAGAGCAAGAAAAACGTGGGTTTGAACGCTCTGTATTTTGGCGGTCCGCTGAGTCTGGTGGCTTTCTACGAACGTGCTCAGATCAGCAACCCGGTTTCTTTGGCCGTGATGCCGACCAAGTCCGACTGGATGGTAGGCGGCAGCTATGACTTCAGCGTGGCCAAGCTCTATGCCACTTACGGTCAGGCCAAGGTCAAGGATCAGGATCGCAAGAACAGCACCTATTCTCTGGGCCTGGATGTGCCGGTACGCGGCACGCCCGGTACCTTCAAGGCAGCGGCTGCAAGAACCAAGGCAGAGCAGGGCAATGCCAGCGGCACACGCACCACCGTCAGCCTGGGCTACGACCACTTCCTGTCCAAGCGCACCGATGTCTATGCCGTAGTCATGTACGACCGTGTGAGCATGGCCATTCCCAACTCCTCTGGCACCAGCCTGCTGGCGGGTGTGCGGCACCGCTTCTGAGTACAGGCACTGGCTCTGCGCACTTGATGCATTCTTAAAAATTCCAGGCTCGCAGCGAGCCAGTGTTGCATGGCGTCGCTAGAAAAAAGAGCCACAGATCTGTGGCTCTTTTTTTGCGCACTCAAACAAGGAGTAAAACCGGACTGCACCTAGGGTGCAGCCCTGGTTTTATCCTCCCATCGCCCGATTACGTGCGTCGCGCTGTGCCGGCGTTTCATTGAGCAATTCCCTGATCACTTCTTCACGCGTTTTGCCGGCTCCCTGGGGCGTGCGAGAAGTCAGGGGGTAGTTGCTTTCGCCGTATGACAAACGGCCTTCGCGCATGGCGGCTTCAGTTTCCGCCCTGACTTGGGCGCGTGTCTTCTGGCTGACGAAGTGTCCGGGATGGACGATCACTCCTTTTTCATTGTTGGCCGGGTGCTCATAGGCGGCAGATGCCATGCCGGGCAGACTCAGAGCCACCACGGCGGCAGCGTTGGCAAGCAGCAAAGAGATGGACAGATGACGTTGGGACATGGTGCAGCTCCTGATGGAAGTGGATGAAACCTGCATCGCCCATGCTTTGGCAAGGTGATGAGGAGATGGCTTCATCGTAGAAAACCGCACCCAACAGAATCGGGACAGCACGATGATATTGCTGTCATTTATCTTCAGCTTGATAGCAGACTCGGCATGACTGGATAGGCTGTTGCCGCGGTCTGCCAGAGCCCAAGGACAGACTGCAGTGCCGTTCTTGAGAGGCGAGGGCAAGAGCAGGGAGCCCCTGCTCTTGCTGGCTGGCTTTCAGATCAAGAGCTTGATGTGGGTCTTGATGTGAAATATTGACGAGGTCTTGAAGAGCTGCTCAAGACTTTGCGTCGCCAAGAGGAAAGCTCATGGCAAAGCGCGTTCGTCCATTGGCGGAGGTGGCGCTGATCCGGCCTCCGTGGGCTTCGACGATGGCACGGGTAATGGCCAGGCCCAAGCCGCTGCCTTCGGCGGCAGGGTGCGCTCTGGAGGGGTCGGCTCTGTAGAAGCGGTCGAACAAGCGGGGCAGAGCCTGGGGGTCAATGTCCTGGCCCGTGTTTTCCACCGAAACCTGAATGGAGGAAGCAACCTTGGAGATGCTGACCGTGACCCGGCCCGCATCGGGTGTGTAGCGCAAGGCGTTGGACAAGAGATTGCTCACCGCACGGCGAAACATCAGGCGGTCACCGGCAATGCTGCTATCGCCTTCCAGGCCGAGCTGAATACTTTTTTCTTCGGCCACGGCCTCATAAAACTCCAGCAATGCCAAAGCCTCCTGGCGCACGGAGAACTGTTCCTTGTGCGGCAGGCTCACTCCATGCTCGGTTTTGGCCAGAAACAGCATATCGGACACCATGCGCGCCAGGCGCTGAAACTCTTCGGCATTGGAGGCCAGAATGTCTCTGTAGGTCGAGGCATCGCGTTTGCTGCTCAGTGCCACTTGCGTCTGCGTCAACAGATTGCTGATCGGCGTGCGCAACTCATGCGCCAGGTCGGATGAAAAATCCGTCAGGCGCTGGAAATCGTTCTGCAATCTATCCAGCATGCGATTGAGCTCCTGCGCCAGATCGTGCATTTCTACGGGCATGGCCTCTACCGGCATGCGCTCCGTTAGCTGTTGACCGGTGACCGCTGCCGCGCGTGATTTCATCTCCCGCAGCGGAGCCAGTCCCTGGCGGGCGGCAAACCACGATAGCAGTGCGCAGACGATGACGGCCGCAGCCGCATAGGCCAGCAAGCTGTTGCGAAGACCATCCAGGAATTGGACGTGGTGTTTGACATCCGCGGCGACCATGACCTGCAGTGCCGATGGACTGTAGGCGGTAGAGGTTTCAAAGCTCAGTGTCTGAAAGCTGGCGTTGTCCTGCAGGCCTACTCCCAAGGAATCATGGCCGGCGTTGTGTTGCGGCTCCGAGCGCGGTGGCTGCTGATCGGAAGCGAAGGACTGAAAGACCGTCTCGCCGTGTGCGTTCTTCACCAGCACATGCAGATCATGGTGATCGCCCAAGGCGTCGCTCAGACGTTCGCGTGCATCTTTTGTCGAAGTGGCATTGCTCAGAATTCTCTGTATCAGCTTTTGCTTGTCCTGCAAGGCCATGCGATCCAGCTCGACAAAATGCCGCTTGATCTCGACAAGAAACAGCCCTCCCAGGCCGAGCACTGCCGCAGTTGCCGCCAAGGTAAAGAAAAGGGTCAAACGCCGAGTCAGAGAAAGCTTGCCTATGGATGACGGTGAGTGCACTTACTCTTCCTCCGGCAGATCCAGCACATAGCCCATGCCGCGTACGGTTTGAATCAGCTTGACGGGCTGGTCATCATCGATCTTGGCTCGCAAGCGGCGCATTGCGACTTCAATCACATTGGTGTCGCTGTCGAAATTCATGTCCCACACCTGGGATGCAATCAGGGAGCGCGGCAGCACCTCGCCGTGGCGGCGCATCAGCAGTTCCAGCAGGCCAAACTCCTTGGCGGTCAGATCGACACGCTTGCCCTTGCGAGAGACTCGGCGCCGCAACAGATCCAGTTCCAGATCGGCAACTTTCAGCACGGTGCTTTCGCTGCCGGGCTGACCTCTTTTCAAAATGATGCGCACCCTGGCCAACAGCTCGGCAAAGGAGAAGGGTTTGACCAGATAGTCATCGGCCCCCAGCTCCAGCCCTTTGACCCGATCCTCCACCTGGTCGCGCGCGCTGAGGAACAGCACAGGCATTTCAAGTCCTTGCTTGCGCAGCGACTGCAGAATCTGCCAGCCGTTGAGGCCAGGCAGCATCACATCGAGGATCAACAGGTCGTACTGACCATGTGAAGCCATGTGCAAGCCGTCTGTGCCGTTGGGCACAAGGTCACAGATGTAGCCCGCCTCGCTCAGTCCTTGCTTCAGGTACTCGCCTGTCTTCGCTTCATCTTCAATGATCAGTATTTTCATGCGCCCTCCATTCGATGTCTGGATCTGAGTGTGCCAAAGATGCGCAGCTGCGGCGTGTAGATAAGAGGAATGTAATTTTCAGGACATCCGGATGAAAGGACGTGAACTCAAAAATGGGCTCATCACGAGATCAAACAGCAGGTCTTTTCAAGGAGAGCATTTATGAAGTTCGCGCAATTCACGATTCAAGGTTTTCTCGTTTCTGCGGCCCTCATCGCATCCGGTGCCGCGCTGGCGCATGGCGACCATGCGGACGGGCATGAGGCTGGCGTTGAGGCAGCCATCGGCCAGCCCGGCGTTGCGGCCCAGGCCAGGCGCAGCATCAACATCGAGATGACGGACAACATGCGCTTCACGCCTGCGTACATAGAAGTCAAGCGCGGTGAGACCGTGCGCTTCGTCATCAAGAACGCCGGCCAGGTCCCGCACGAGCTGGTGCTGGGTGTAGACAAGGCGCTGCAGCAGCATAAGGCCCAGATGGTGATGTCTCCCGGCATGGTGCATGAGGAGCCAGGCAAGCTCAGCTTGCAGCCCGGCAAGCAGGGCGAAATCGTCTGGCAGTTCAGCAAGGAAGGCGTTGTGAATTTTGCCTGCCTTGTTCCCGGTCACTACGAAGCGGGCATGAAAGGCAGCATCCAAGTCAGTCGCAAGTAAAACGTCGCCGGCACGGTCGATGTGATTTCCGCCATGCGCTGCCAATCCTGTGAGCCAGGGTTGGCAGCGTTTATTGCTTGCAAGAGCGAGATCCGCATGCGCGGTTTCACCGCTTTTCATCGCTGCGGCCATGGCTTGTCAAGGCGACGCAAGCTGACAGGAATATCACCGTGCCGTCCTGATTCTGTTGGCTATGGTTTTCTACGATGAAGCCATCTCCTCATCATCTGAACCAAGCATGGGAGATGTAGGTTTCACCCACTTCTATCAGGAGCTGAACCATGTCTCAACGTCATCTGTCCATCTCTTTGCTGCTTGCAAACGCTGCCGCTGTGGTGGCTCTGGGCCTGCCTGGCATGGCTTCTGCGGCCTATGAGCACGCGACCACCACGGAACAAGGGGTGGTCGTTCACCCCGAGCACTTCATCAGTCAGAAGACCCGTGCCCAGGTCAAGGCGGAAACTGAGGCCGCCATGCGCGAAGGCCGCCTCTCCTACGGCGAAAGCAACTACCCCTGGTCTCCGCCTGCAACCCAAGGTCCAGGCAAAACGCGTGAAGAAGTGATCAGGGAATTGCTCAATGAAACGCCGGCCCAGCGTGAGGCGCGCATTCGGGCCATGGCGGGTTAAGGCCGGGGGCAGCCCGTGCTTGAGCGCATAAAAAAAGAGCCACAGATCTGTGGCTCTTTTTTCGCAAAACCTCGCCGTGTGGGCGACATCGGCGAGGTTTTTCATGCCTGCGACGGAGCTTACTCGTCCATCTTCAGGTTCTGCTTTTGCACCACGTTCTTGTAGACCGCCAGCTCTTCGGCCATCTGCTTGGCAAAGGCTTCGGGGGTATCGGCCATGATGATGGAGCCGCTTTCCTCGATGCGCTTTTTCACCGCAGGGTCTTGCACGGCCTTGCGCACGGCTGCGTTGATCTTGTCCACCACTTCCTTGGGCAGATTCTTGGGGCCGACGATGCCGTAGTAGGCCATGCGGTTCACTTGCGGCAAGCCCATTTCCTTGAAGGTGGGCACATCAGGCAGCACGGCCAGACGCTGGGGCGCTGCGACGACGAGGGCTGTCAGGCGCTTTTCCTTGACGAAGGGCAGGGTGGAAGGGAAGTTGTCAAAAATCAGCGGCACCTGACCGGCAACCGCGTCATTGAGCGCCGGGCCCGATCCACGATAAGGCACGTGGGTCATCTCGGTCTTGGTCTCGAGCTTGAACATTTCCATCATCAGATGAGTGATGGAGCCCTGGCCTGGCGAGGCGTAGGAGTACTTGCCGGGATTGCTCTTGATCTCGGCCAGGAAGCTCTTGTAATCCTTGCCGGCAAACTTGGGGTTGGCCGCAATGATGTTGGGCGTGGCGGCGATGTTCACGATGGGCGTGAAGTCGGTGGCCACGTTGTACGGGATCTTGGGGTTGATGGCTGGGTTGGTGGCCGTTGTGGAAACCGTGGCAATGCCCAGGTTGTAGCCATCGGGCTTGGCGCGTGCAGTTTCAGCAGCGCCAATGCTGCCGCCGCCGCCGCCCTTGTTTTCCACCACCACGGACTGGCCCAGCTCGCGGCTCAGCGGCTCGGCAATCACGCGGGCAATCAGATCGGTGGTGCCGCCAGCGGCAAAAGGCACCAGCAGGCGAATCGGTTTGTTGGGGTAGTGGTTCTGGGCTTGTGCCGTGCCGCAAATAGCCAGTGCGGCCAGCACGGTGGCTGTGAACTTGAACATAGTGTGTCTCCTTGGTTGGCGTGTGACATGCCAGCCCCTCGTGGAGGCTGCATGTGATGAATGGGGCTTATGCCCTCTGTTGTTCAGGGGACGTCTTTCAGACGACTCCCTGTTGATGAAGCTGTGCAATCGCGTCGGTGCCCAGGCCAAACTCGCGCAGTATCTCATCGGTATGCTGGCCCAGAGCGGGTGGGGCGCTACGATAAGTGACGGGAGTGCCGGACAGGCGCATGGGGTTGGCCACCGTGGCGATACTGGCGATACCGTCCCCGGCGCTGCGCGGAAGGCTTTTGAGAATGCCGCGGGCCTTGACCTGGGGGTCTTCAAAGGCTTCGGCAATCGTGTTGATGGGGCCGCAGGGCACGGCCTTGTCTTCCAGCAGCGCAATCCATGCGGTCGTGCTGCGGGTCAGCATCACCGGCTGCATGCGCTCCAGCAGCTCGGCGCGGTGGTGAACGCGGGCGGTATTGGTGGCAAAGCGCGTATCCAGCGCCCAGTCCTGATGGCCGATGGCGGCGCAAAAGCGGGCAAACTGGCCGTCATTGCCAATGGCCAGCATCACATTGCCGTCCTGTGTCACAAAGTCCTGATAGGGCGCGAGGCTGGGGTGAATGTTGCCGGCCCGTCCCGGTGTCTTGTCGGTGGCTAGAAAACCGGAGGCCTGATTGGCCAGCACGGCCATGCTCACATCCAGCAACGCCATATCGATGTACTGGCCCTGGCCGCTGTGGTGGCGGGCGTTGAGTGCCGCCAGGATGGCATTGCTGGCATACAGGCCCGTGAACACATCGATCACCGCCACACCTACCCTGAGCGGGCCGCCGCCGGGCTCGCCATCGGCATGGCCGGTGACGCTCATCAGCCCGCACATGGCTTGCACCATCAGGTCGTAGCCGGCGCGCTCGGCATAAGGGCCGTTCTGACCGAAGCCGGTGATGGAGCAGTAAACCAGGCGTGGGTTCAGCGCCTTGAGGCTTTCGTAATCCAGCCCATATTGCTTGAGGCCACCCGTCTTGAAGTTTTCCACCACGACATCGGCCTCTTGCGCCATGCGCAGCAGCAGGGCTCGGCCTTCGGGGTGGGCCATGTCCACGGTGATCGAACGCTTGTTGCGGTTGCAGGCCGTGAAGTAGCTGGCTTCGCGCGTGTCGTTGCCCGCCTCGTCTCTGAGGAAGGGGGGACCCCAGTGGCGCGTGTCGTCGCCCGCCACCGGGCGCTCGACCTTGATCACATCGGCCCCCAGGTCTGCCAGCATCTGTGTGGCCCAGGGACCTGCCAGCACGCGCGACAGATCCAGCACCTTGATGCCTGTCAGTGCGCCGATGGGAGTGGAGGTGGATGCGTTCATGTCGGAGAGTCCGGTCAAGCGAAACAATGAAATGAATAGCTGCTTGCGCTTTATTGGTCTGGGTTCTGTACTGAAAACTATTTAGAACCCAGACTAATCAAGCGGTACCAGCTCATTAATAAATAGCGATCTTTGCCATCGCTCTAGACAAGCAGGGCAACAAGCAAGGGCCGCCCCGCAGCGAAGTTGCCGTCCCCCTCCCGCGAAGCGAGAGAGGGGGAAGCCGCGCAGCGGCTCAGGGGGTGCTTTAGTTCGAGAACGCTGCGATGCCGGTCTGGGCGCGGCCCAGGATCAGGGCGTGCACATCGTGCGTACCTTCGTAGGTGTTGACCACTTCCAGGTTCACCAGATGGCGGGCCACGCCGAACTCGTCGCTGATGCCGTTGCCGCCCAGCATGTCGCGTGCCATGCGGGCAATGTCCAGCGACTTGCCGCAGTTGTTGCGCTTGACCAGGGAGGTGATCTCGATCACGTTCTGGTGCTCGTCCTTCATGCGGCCCACGCGCAGCACGGCTTGCAGGCCCAGGGTGATTTCGGTCTGCATGTCGGCCAGCTTCTTCTGGATCAGCTGGTTGGCGGCCAGAGGGCGGCCGAACTGCTTGCGGTCCAGCGTGTACTGGCGGGCGGTGTGCCAGCAGTCTTCGGCTGCACCCAGCGCGCCCCAGGCAATGCCGTAGCGGGCGCTGTTCAGGCAGGTGAACGGGCCCTTCAAGCCGCGCACATCGGGGAAAGCGTTGTCTTCAGGGCAGAACACGTCTTCCATCACGATCTCGCCGGTGATGGAGGCGCGCAGGCCCACCTTGCCGTGAATGGCGGGAGCCGACAGGCCCTTCATGCCCTTGTCCAGAATGAAGCCGCGGATCTGGCCCACGGTACCGTCTTCGGCCACTTCCTTGGCCCAGACCACGAACACATCCGCCACGGGGCTGTTGGTGATCCACATCTTGTTGCCCTTGAGGCGGTAGCCACCGTCCACCTTGTAGGCGCGGGTGGCCATGGAGCCGGGGTCGGAACCGTGGTCGGGTTCGGTCAGGCCGAAGCAGCCGATGAACTCGCCCGAGGCCAGCTTGGGCAGGTACTTCATCTTCTGCTCTTCGGTGCCGAATTCATTGATGGGCACCATCACCAGCGAAGATTGCACGGAGGCCATGGAGCGGTAGCCGGAATCCACGCGCTCGATTTCGCGCGCCACCAGGCCGTAGCTCACATAGTTCAGGCCGGCGCCGCCGTACTGGGTAGGGATGGTGGGGCCCAGCAGGCCCAGTTCGCCCATCTCGCGGAAGATGGACAGATCCACTGACTCGTTACGGAACATGGACTGCACGCGGGGCTTGAGCTTGTCCTGGCAGTAATCGCGTGCTGCATCGCGGATCATGCGCTCGTCTTCGGTCAGCTGCTGGTCGAGTTGGAAGCAATCGTCCCATTGGTAGCCGTGTGCCATGTTCATCTCCTGAATGCAAAGTGTTGAGTTGCAGGCCCATGCCTGACTGCTTGAGCGCATCTTAGGTTTCAGAAATAGGAGCAGGCAAACGATGATTAATCATCTATTAATGATTTAATTGCATGTATAAAACATGAAACAAGGGTTTTCCCGTTATTTTTGCATTTATTGATGCGTTGTAGGCATAAGAGATATGCGAAGAGTGCTTCCCTCCACCCAGGCCCTGGCCTGTTTTGAATCGGCCGCCCGCCATGTCAGCTATACCAAGGCGGCGCAGGAGCTGTCGTTGACGCAAAGCGCGGTGTCCCGTCAGATCATTGCGCTGGAGGAATTCGTGGGCGTGGCCTTGTTCAAGCGCACGCGCCATGGCGTGCTGCTGACCGAGGCCGGCGTCCATTACGCCAGGCAGGTAGGCCGCTGGCTGCAAGGGCTGGAGCGCGACACGCTGGATCTGATGAGTCACCAGGGCGAGGGCGGCCCCATCAACCTGGCGGCCGTGCCCACGTTTGCCACGCGCTGGCTGCTGCCGCGCCTGCCGCAGCTGGCCAGGGAGCACCCGGACATCACCGTGCACATCGATGTGCAGACCCGCCCGTTTCTGTTTGCCGATACCGTTTTCGATGCCGCGCTTTTTGCCGGCACGCCCGAGCAGGTGTCCCGCTGGCCCGGCGTGCAGGCGCAGTGGCTGATGGGGGAAGAGGTGCTTCCCGTGTGCAGCCCGCAGCTGCTGGCCACTGCCCAGCAGCGCGACCCGGGCCGCGCCTGGCTGCCGGTGGGGCCGGAGGTGATTGCCAAACTGCCGCTGCTGCAGCAAAGCACCCGTCCCCAGGGCTGGCGCCAGTGGTTTGATGCCATGGGCGTGGATGCACCCCGGGCGCTGGACGGCATGCGGCTGGAGCTTTTTTCCATGCTGGCCGTGGCCGCAGCCCAGGGACTGGGTGTGGCGCTGATACCGCCCATGCTGATCGAGCAGGAGCTGGCGCGCGGTGATCTCATCATTGCCTGCCCGCAAGCCCTGCGCGGCAACCGGGCCTACTATCTGATCACCCCGGCGCTGGCCGCCGATGCCCAGGCTGCGCCGGCGCTGCGCGCCTTCAGTCTCTGGTTGCAGGGCAAGGCGCGAGAGGCGCGCAGCTGATGAGGCGCAGCAGGTCGCCGGCCATGCCTTGCAGCCACTGGCTGTCGAGCTTGAGGGCCGGATCGGCAAAGGCCTTGCTGAAGGTGGGCCGCACCATCTGCGCGTAGTTGAGACTGCCCAAAACAATGGTCAGCAAGGCCAGGGCAGACAGGTCCTGGCGCAGCAGGTGCGCGGCCTGGCCTTCTTCCAACAGGGTCAGGCTTTGGCGCAGAAATGCTTCCAGCGGCCGGAACTGGGCTTGCTCTATGCGCTCGGAGTTGTCCAGCAGTTCACGGGTGATGAGTTTGAAGCCCGCAGGGCGTGCCTGCATCCAGTCGAGCTGCAGCATGACAAAGGCCTGCAGGCGCTGCTGCAGGTCGTCGCCGGGTCGAACACCTTGCTCCATGCGCTCCATCAGCTCCTTGGCCTGGGTTTCGAGCACGGCGCGGTACAGCGCTTGCTTGCTGGGGAAATGGTGCAGCAGCCCGGGATTGCCGACCTGGCAGTCCCGCGCTATGGCCGATAGCGAGGCCCCTTGAAAACCGTGATCGGAAAAATGCTGTTCGGCGCGATCCAGGATCAGTTCTTTGCGGGAGAGCGGCTTGTGGGGCATCCGTGGATTATAGAAATCGGGTTTCGCCGAGAAATGCAGCGACGGGCGCGAAGTAGGTCTGAGGGAAATGCGAGGGAAATGCGAGAGAAATGCGACCGGGTCAGGCCAAAGCCTGGTTCCGGTCGGCATCCAGCAACTGCTGCAGCTGGGCATGAAAGCGCGGCGCGCTGTACTCGAAGGTGCCAAAGTGGAAGCTGTCGTTGGCTCCCGAGGCCAGGCCGGCCTGGATGGACTCCGCCAGGGCATAGTCTTCGGCCAGCGTGCGGCGGTACAGGTCCACATTGGCATCCCAATAGGCGCTTGCCTTGTCTGTTGCCGGCTTGGCCGGAATCAGCGTGATCTCGTGCACCCGCGTGCAGGAGGCGCTGAGCGGCGCCAGGTAACTGAGCTGTCCGTGGTCGGGCTGCACCAGCACCATGCTGTTCGGGAAGAAGTAATACGTCAGATTGCCGTACTGGCGCGGGTCGAAGCCGGCCGCCTCGGGCTGATCCTGCGCGAAACGGGACTTGATCAGGTACAGGCGCCGGTGTGCTGCGAACTCGTCAACCAGTTGCAGGTTGTGCATGAACATATGAGCGATGGTCTGGCGATGCGCCACCTTGAAGTGGTAGGCCTCGAAGATGCCGTCGATCAGCAGCTTCCAGTTGGCGTTGACTTCATAGGAGCGCTGTGCATAGGCCACCGGGGTCTGGAACCCGCTCAGGGATTCCAGGTTGTCCATGAGCGGGCCCAGATGGGTATGGATATCGCTGATGGGCGAGGCCGGATCGAGCACGACCCAGATGATGCCTGCACGCTCGACGACAGCCAGTCTTCGAAGGCCGGAGTCTTCTTTCTTCAGGCAGGGAAAGCCGAATGCATCGGGTACACCCCGCAAGCTGCCATCGGCCTGGTAAGTCCAGGCGTGATAAGGGCAGGTGAAGGCGCGTGCTTCATTGCCGCTGCCTTCGGGCACGACCCGTGCGCCACGGTGGCGGCAAACATTCAAAAAAGCCTGCACCGGCCCATCGGCCTGCCGCACCAGCAGCAGCGGAATGCCAAAGCGCGTCAGCGACAACCAGGCACCCGGTGCGGCCAGGGATGAGCTGCCGGCCACGGGCTGAGGGGACTGGCGCAGCAGGCGCAGCTCCTGCGCCGTCTGCTCGTCGCTGGTGTATTGAGCGACCGGCACCTGAGCGCTCTGTGCGTCGGCATCGGCACGACCGGTTTGCATGGCATGCGTGGCTCTGCGATGAAGCTCGGCAGCAAAAAAGCTTTGCATTCCCATTCCTTTTGATGAAAGCGATGCTATCTGGTGATAGCTGGGTTTCAGTCTAAAAACCGACTGGTCAGTCGGTCAATGGGGTTGGCGAGGTGACGCTGCTGTTTGTCTTGATGGTTTTCCCCTTCTGGGCTTCAGGCGCAGGCCGCTCGCATGAAGATGCGCAAGCGCATGGCCGTGTGGCGAGGTGACCGGCGGGCGGGCGATTCGGCCAAGACCTTGAACCGTCTGCCAGTTCTGGCTGCTGGTTTATCAATTTCAGCCAGAATGGTCTGTTCCCCAGGCAGATAAAGCGCTGCCTGCTATTGAATTTGCATTGAGGAGATTGCACGCCATGTCATTCAGTCAAAGCCTGTGGCAAGCCAACCAGGATCTGTTTCGGAGCACCTTGGAGCTGCCTTTCAACCGGGAGCTGGCAGCAGGCACGCTGAGCCAGGAGCGCTTTCGTCATTACATGATCCAGGATGCGCATTACCTGGTGGCCTATGGCCGGGCGCTGGCGGTGACGGCGGCCAAATCCGACAACGCCGAAGGCGTGGTGCAGTTTGCCAATGCCGCCAACGAGGCCGTGGTGGTAGAGCGCAGCCTGCATGGCGGTTTTATGCGCGACTTTGGTGTGACGTCCGAGCAGTTTGCGGCCACGCCGCTGACTCCGGCCTGCCACCACTACACCCACTTTCTGCTGGCCACGGCCTGGACTTCGCCTTACCCCGTGGCCGTGGCGGCATTGCTGCCCTGTTTTTGGATTTATGCCGAAGTGGGGCGCGATATTCATGCGCGTTCAGCATCCGACAATCCTTATCAGGCCTGGGTCGATACCTATGCCAGCGAGGAATTCCATGCCGCCGTGCGCGGGGTCCGCGCCACCGTGGACAGGTTGGCCGACGAAGCCACCGAGGCCACGCGTGCCGCCATGCATGCGGCTTACCGCGACGCGGCGCGGCTGGAATGGCTGTTCTGGGACAGCGCCTACCGGCTCGACGAGTGGCAGGGCGCGCTCAAGTAAGCCGGATGAAGCGACGTTGCCAAGCTATGTTTGATTAAAAATTAATCAGTCATGGCTTTTTCTTTGCAAGACAAGGACTTAGGCCGGTTATTCAGGTGCTGAGGTGTCCTTGTCCACAAGCTTGTAGTGCTGCCGTGGGGAAAACTCGATCAGACCGTGGCAAAGCCCCCGCTGGTATGCGCAAGCCGCTATGAAATGCAGAGTTTGGCCTGGATGATGGTCAGATGGCTGTGATTGCCTAAAAAATGAGCGCTATCGAAAACATGTAATGCCGATAGTGACTTAGGTTGCTTATCCTTGTGGCTTGTGGTGCTTGTCCACAAGCTTGTAGTGCCTGAATGGGGAGAACTTGGCAGAGCTTCATTTTCCGGCGTCCACCAGGTGATCGATCAGCGCTCTGACCTTGAGCGGCACGTGGCGCGACGGCATATACAGCGCATAGGCCGTGCGCTGCGCGTAGCCGCCGGTCAGCTCCCAGTCGGGCAGCAACTGCACCAACTGCCCTTGTTCCAGCAATTGATGAGCGCAGAAGTCAGCCACCAGGCCTATGCCCTGGTGCTGCAGCGCCAAGGTGGTGATGCCCAGGCTGCTGGCCACCGTCAGCGGTGCGGGCAAGCTGGTGCTGATGAGAGGGCCGCCAGTTCCATCGCGCGGCTGCCATTGCAGCTGGTTCTGGAAGGTGCCGTAGCCCAGAGCGATGCATTGCGCACCCCGTTCGGGTAACTGAGCCGGGTGGGTCAGGGCGCCGCCCAGGCCTTGCAGATACTGCGGCGTGGCCACCGCGATATAGCGCACGGGCCGCAAGGCCCGGGCCACCATATGCGGCGGCAACTGCTCGGGCCGCGCGATGCGTATGGCCAGATCCAGGCCTTGCGCAATCAGGTCTTCGGGTTGATCGCTGAGAGCGATATGCAGCTGCACCTCGGGCCAGCGCCGGCGCAGGGCGGGTAGCTGGGCAGTCAGCCAGATTTCGCCAAACACGGTAGGGGCCGTCAGGCGTACCGTGCCGCGCGGCGTGTCGCTGTAGTGGCCTGCCGTGGCATGGACGTCGCGGGCCGTGGCAGCCAGCTGGGTACAGCCGGCATAGACTTCTGCGCCCAGCTCCGTCAGTGATAGCGAACGGGTGGTGCGGTGCAGCAGGCGCACGCCCCAGTGTGCTTCCAGTCGCCCGACGCTGCGGCTCACGGCCGAGGTGGTCAGATTGAGCTGGCGCGCCGCTGCCGCAAAGCTGCGCAGCTCCACCACTTTGGCAAAAACCAGCATCTCGGAAACCAGCAAGGGCTCAATGTGCATGGTGTGGCCAAGGGCAATTGTTGAATTCAGCGCAATAGTACGTGGATTGGTGATGTATTGATGCTCTGTTCGATATGGTCAACCATAGCGCCCATGACATATCCAACTTCTACTTCTGCCGTGCCGATCCATGGCCAACCGATGGCTGCAGACCATGGGCATGAGGCTGCCTCGGGCGGCGGCAGCTGGCGCATGGTGCTGGCCATGGTGCTCTCGGGCACCATAGGCCTCCTGGTGCTGGAAAGCGGTCTGCCGGTGCTGGTCGTGGTCTGGCTGCGCTGCGTTCTGGGCGGGCTGGGGCTGGCGGCCTGGGTGCTGTATTCGCGCCAATGGCAGTCGCTGCAGCGTGCCGAGCTGTTGTGGCTGTTGATTGGTGGCCTGGCGCTGGTGCTCAACTGGCTGTGCCTGTTCTCGGCCTACCGCTACAGCTCGATTGCGGTGGCGACCGTGGTCTATCACATGCAGCCTTTTATCTTGCTGTTGCTGGCTGCCGCATTGGGGCAGGAGGCGCTGCCTCTGCGCAAGCTGCCCTGGCTGCTGCTGGCGCTGGTGGGCGTGGTGCTCAGCAGCGGCCTGCAGGCATCGGGCGCGGAGGTTGCATCCTGGCAAGGCGTGGCTCTGGCCCTGGTGGCCGCCAGCCTGTATGCGGTGGCCACGCTGGCAACGCAGCGCCTGCGCCGCCTGGCTCCGGCGCAGATTGCCATGCTGCAAATGCTGGTGGGCGTGCTGGCGCTGGCTCAGCCTGCCTGGGAGTTGCGGGGCGCCGCGCAGTTTGTGCCCAAGGCCTGGGCGGCGGTGCTTGTGCTGGGCATGGTTCATACGGCCTGGATGTACACGCTGATGTATGCCGCCTTTCAGCGCCTGAGTGCGCAGGCCATTGCCGGCCTGTCATTCATCTACCCCGTGGTGGCGCTGCTGGTGGATTTGCTCTGGTTTGGCGCGCATCCGGCTCCTGCACAGTGGCTGGGCATGGGCTTGATTTTGCTGGCGGTCTGGGCCTATAGACGCAAGAAATCAAGCTAAAACGAGTTGCAGCGCTTATCTATCAAACGCTTGCAGCTATCGTTTTGATATTAGATCCAGGGCGTGAGGGCCAGCACCAGCGGCATCAACACTGCCGTGGCCACGCCATTCAGGCCCATGGCCAGGGCCGAGAAGGCGCCCATGGTGGGGTTGATCTGCAGCGCCCGGGCTGTGCCTATGGCATGGGCAGTCAGGCCCAGCGCAAAGCCCTGCACCGCAGGGTCCTGGATGCGCAGTAGCCGAATCAGCAGCGGCGCCATCATGGTGCCCGAAATGCCGGTAATGGCCACGGCCACGGCCGCCAGCGAGGGCTGACCGCCGAAGCGCTCTGCCATGGGCAGGGCAATCGGTATGGTGGCGGATTTGGGAGCTACGGCAATCAAGGTGGCTTCGGAGCCGCCAAAAACCCAGGCTATGCCCAGGGCGCTAAGCAAGGCCACCATGCAGCCCACCAGCAGGGCGACGCTGATAGGCAGCCAGAGCTGCTTGATGCGCTCGCGCTGCGCATACAGCGGAATGGCCAAGGCCACGGTGGCTGGGCCAATCAGCAGACCCAGCAGGGAAACGCCGCTGCGGTAGGTGTCATATGGCGTTCCCGTCACCAGCAAAATGGCGACGATGACCACCACGCCGGTAAACACCGGAATCAGCAAGGGGCGGTTGCCGCTTTTCTTGTAGATGGCCATGGCGCAGAGGTAGATCAGCATGGTCAGTACCAGCCAGGGCAGGGGGGAATGTGCCAGGCCTGCCCAGGCGGTGTTCAGGCGTTCCAGCCAGTCGTGGCTCATGAGGCCTCCGTAGTGTTTGCCTCGCTGCCGGCCTGCGCAGAACGCTGGCGCTGCAGCAGAAAGCGAAAGGTCAGCGCGGTGGCGGCGAAGGTGACGGCGGCTCCGGCCACGCAGGCCAGTACAAACGGCAGCCACTCGCGGCGCAGATGATCAAACTCCAGCATCACCCCGGCGATGACGGGAATGAACAGCAGCATCATGTTCTGCAGCAGAACCTGGGCCACGGCCTCCAGTGACGGCGGCAGCCGCCGGTAGAAAAGCAGGCCCAGCAAGAGCAGCAGCGTGCCGATCAAGGCACCCGGCAACGGCAGTCCGCTGACGCGGACAAGCAATTCGCCCAGCAACTGGAAGGCGAACAAAGTGGCAACGGCGTAAAGCATGGGCGGGCGAAGAGGTGAAGGTGAGGGTGGAGCGCAATGTTGCCGGCAGGTAAAGCCGGCATGCAGCTATTGCATTGACGTTCAAGCAGGTCTATCTTGGGCCGCAGATGAGGGCGCAGGGCTGCGCCGGACATCGTACCGAAGCCAATGATGCAAGCTTAGGAGGAAACGTCATGGAAACCGCACTCTATCGCGCACCGGTCTACGAACCCACGGTGGATGAATTGGAAACGCTCAAGAAACTGGAGATGGGCGAGGATGTCTCACTCTGGTCTGCCGCCAAGGAGTATCTGTCAAAACGCTTGCTGGAGCGCGGGCTGGTTTCGCAGGATGCAGAAAGGCATTGGCACATCACCGATGCGGGTCGTGCCATCATTCGTCGCACCTTCTAAGACACCGGTATTTACCCTTGGATTGAAAGCTGCCTTATTTAGAGGCAATGAACCTTTGAGCTATTGAATGCAAGGGCTTGGCGGGTTCTGTAGCTGATATTTCACAGGGTGTTCACAGGATTATCCACAGTAATTGTGGAAAAAAGCGCCGCAGCATACGGCGCTTTTTTTATGCCTTCTCGTGGCTGCAATCGTGTTTCGGATCGCGGCCAGACAGGATGGGTTTGGGGCGCTTGCCAAACCCTGACCATGCGAACCTTGAGAGGGAAACTACCGCTGCAGATGCGGCAGGAGCCGGTTTGCAGAATGACGTTGAACATCTGCCTCAAAGCCGATAGCAGGAAATCAAGAATGCGCCAAGCCGGCCATCCATTTGCCGGAAATAAGCAAGAAAGCCAAAGTTATGCACAGATTGTGTGCGAGGCGACGATTGTCTGGATGGCTGACATCCTGCGTTGGCCCGATTTCAGGGCTGGCACATGGATCAGTTGCACGAATGGCAGCTCAAAGACGAGCACTCTATGGAGTGCCTCCCCAGGCACTCGGCTCTAAGAATGGGCCAAAAAAGTGGGATCACGTTGCTTGGCTGTCAGGGCGGCGGCATAGCCACGCTTGGCGCAGCACGTTTCAAAGTGCCATGGCTCAACCCTTGGGGGAGGCAGATTGTAGCCCAGATTGCAGAGCCAAAAATCCTGGCGCGCGATATTGGCCCATGGGCTGTAGTGAATGGTGCAGCCTGCTTGACAGCCCCAAAGCAGGTGCAGGCATTTTCAATGCACTGCTGACAGTGATGTGAGTCGATTTGCTTTGCCGCCCAAGGCGTTGGGCAGCGATCCGGACCCGTTCTGGATGAATCCTCAGGCCATTCACCTTCGCTCCTGGATTCAGCTTGGGAAGCTATTTAAAGAGCCGGAAACAGCTGATATTGCTTATATGAATGGGCCAATCAAGCGCTAAAGAGCGCTCATGGTCAAAGCTGCATAAGGGCATGACAAAGCTGTCTATTGCGTCTGCGATGCTGTTTGAGTGGTATCGGACAGCGGATAAGCAGGTATTTATTCGGGCAAAGAAAAAGCCGTTAAGTCTTTGGAACTTAACGGCTTTCGGTATGTGGTGCCCGGGGCCGGAATCGAACCGGCACGCCTTGCGGCGGGGGATTTTGAGTCCCCTGCGTCTACCAATTTCACCACCCGGGCTGGCTTAGCGCAGACACGAATTATGGCACAGTATTGCTCATGAAAAATTATTCGACCATTGAACAAGCCATCGGACACACGCCGCTGGTGGCTCTGCAACGCATTGGCGCTGACCTGAATCGCGAGCGCGGCAATGTGGTGCTGGGCAAGCTCGAAGGCAACAATCCGGCGGGCTCCGTGAAGGACAGGCCTGCGCTGTCCATGATCCAGCGCGCCGAGGAGCGGGGCGAGATCAAGCCTGGCGATGCGCTGATCGAGGCGACATCGGGCAATACCGGCATTGCTCTGGCCATGGCCGCGGCCATCAAGGGTTACCGCATGATTTTGATCATGCCCGAGGACCTGTCCATCGAGCGTGCCCAGACCATGAAGGCTTATGGTGCCGAACTGATCCTCACGCCCAAGAGCGGCGGCATGGAATATGCCCGCGACCTGGCCGACCAGATGGTGGCCCAGGGCAAGGGCGTGGTGCTGGATCAGTTTGCCAATGCCGACAATCCGCGCGCCCACTATGAGACGACGGGCCCCGAGCTGTGGGAGCAGACCGGCGGCGAGATCACGCACTTTGTCAGCGCCATGGGCACCACGGGCACGATTACCGGCGTGGCCAGGTTCCTCAAGGAAAAGAACCCCAACATCAAGATCATCGGTGCCCAGCCCGCAGAAGGCTCGCGTATCCCGGGCATCCGCAAATGGCCCGAGGAATACCTGCCCAAGATCTTTGATGCCAGTCTGGTAGATGAAGAGATTTCCGTGACGCAGGACGATGCCGAGGACATGGCCCGACGCATGGCGCGCGAAGAGGGGATTTTTGCTGGCATCTCGGCGGCCGGTGCTCTGTGGGTGGCGCAGCAGGTTGCGGCGCGTGAGCACAATGCGACCATTGTGTTTGTGGTGTGCGACCGTGGCGACCGCTATCTGTCCACCGGGGTATTTCCCGCCTGAGCCTTGTCTCTGACGCGATTGCATAGACCATAAAATGGGCTCCAAATAGCTGGAGGTCCTTGTGAATCAAGCGCCTGCAGCTATGTATTTCTAAGTGAAAAACGGCAACAAGGAGAGCCCGGATGGCCTATGAAACCCGCTACTGCAGCCATTGCGCCAACCTGCTTCAATGGATCACGGCGGCAGAGGATGGTGGCGATGTGGCCCGGCTGCGCTGCCCCGCTTGCGGCTGGACGCACTGGGGCAATCCCACGCCGGTGCTGGCTGCCGTGGTGGAAGGTAATGACGGGCGCGTGCTGCTGGCGCGCAATGCCCAGTGGCAGGAAGGCGTGTTTGGCCTGATCACCGGCTTCATGGAAGCGGGAGAGTCGCCCGAAGCCGGCGTCTGCCGCGAGGTGCTGGAAGAGACGGGGCTGCGTGCCAAGTCCCTGCGGCTGCTCTGCTGCTCCGAATTCTTGCGTATGAACCAGGTCTTGATTGCCTACCATGTGCGCGTGGACGGGCTGCCCGGTAATGTGCGGCTCTCGCCCGAGCTGCTGGAGTATCGCTGGCAGACGCCTGAGGAGTCACTGTGCTGGCCTTCGGGAACCGGCTATGCTCTGGCGGAATGGATTAGGCAAAAAGGGCTGGAGCCGCGTTTTGGTGCCTTCAGGCCGGGGCAGAGCCCCGAGCCCGACCCGCGCAAATGGCCGGTTCGGTATTGGGATCAAGATCCGCGCTTTGTCGTCGCTCCGCAACTGACTTGAGTCAATAGGGTAAAGACCGCGCCGTCACTGGCGGAGCGCAGCTTTTCTACAATCGCTTGAAGGCTGCCATTCTTTGCGCCGCCATGATAGGAATCGTCCCATGCAAGTAGACCAAGAAGTTGATACCCGGGGCCTGAACTGCCCGCTGCCCATTTTGAAAGCCAAGAAAGCTTTGGCTGCCATGCAAACCGGCCAGCTGCTCAAGGTGGTGGCCACCGATACCGGCTCCATCCGCGATTTTCAGGCCTTTGCCAAGCAAACCGGCAATGAGCTGGTCGAGCAGCAGACGGTGGGTGATGAGTTCATCCACATTCTGAAGCGTCGCTGAGAGTGTTTGCTCTCGGCTTGAGAGCTGTTAACGAAAAAAAGGCCTGCGATTGCAGGCCTTTTGTATTGGAAAATGACTAACAGAGCGCGTTAGATGCTCAGGGATTTGAGGTATTCGCGAAAGCTCACGCCCACATCGGGGTGTTGCAGCGCCAGTTCTACCGTGGCTTCCAGAAAGCCTTCCTTGCTGCCGCAGTCATAGCGCTTGCCCTTGTACTGGAAAGCGTAGACGGCTTCGTGCTGCATCAGACGCTCAATGGCGTCGGTGAGCTGAATCTCGCCGCCAACGCCCTTGGGCTGGTTGCGGATTTCGTCAAAGATGGCTGGCGTCAGCACATAGCGGCCGGCCACGCCCATGCGCGAAGGCGCTTTTTCGGGGGCGGGCTTTTCCACGATTTCGTCAATGCGCATCAGCGGGCCGCCCGCAGGCTCGCCCTTGACGATGCCGTAGCGCTTGGTGTGCTCCAGCGGCACTTCCTGCACGGCCAGCAGCGAGCGGCCCTGCTTCTGGAAGGCGCTCGTCATTTGCGCCATCACGCCGGGACCGCCGTTTTCGCCTGTCATTAAGTCATCGGCCAGGATGACGGCAAACGGCTCGTTGCCCACCAGAGGCTCGGCACACAGCACGGCATGGCCCAGGCCCAGGGAGCGGGGCTGGCGCACGAACAGGCAGTTCATGTCCGCTGGGCTGACGCTGCGCACCAGATCCAGCATGGCTTGCTTGCCGGCATTCTCCAGCTCGTTCTCCAGCTCATAAGAGGTGTCGAAATGGTCTTCGATGGCGCGCTTGCTGCGGCCGGTGACGAAGATCATGTCGCGTATGCCGGCCTCGTAAGCCTCTTCCACGGCGTACTGGATCAGAGGCTTGTCCACCACGGGCAGCATTTCCTTGGGCGAGGCCTTGGTGGCAGGAAGAAAACGGGTGCCCAATCCGGCCACGGGGAAAACGGCTTTGCGAACGCGGGTGTTGTTGCTCATGCAGGTCTCAACCAAAAAAATTGTGAAAAAGGCGCGGGATCAGCCGCGCCTTTGGATTGCTTCAAGCGAGCATATCAGCCCAGGCGGGCGATCTGCTCTTGGATGCGAGCCAGCGTCGCGCTCTTCTCGGAAACGCGTGTGCGCTCTTGCTCGAGCACCGCAGCCGGTGCCTTGGCGACAAAAGCTTCGTTGCCCAGCTTCTTGTTGGAGCTGGCAATTTCGGCTTCGAGGCGCGTGGCTTCCTTGCCCAGGCGGATTTTTTCCGCAGCCACATCCACTTCAACGAACAGCGCCAGACGGGCATCGCCCACCACGGACACCGGTGCGTTTTGCGCTTCGGCCGTCCAGGTGGCTTCGTCGTCGAACACCTTCACTTCGCTGAGCTTGGCCAGGTTCTGCAGCACGGCAGCGTTGTCGCGCAAGAACTGGGAGTCGGCTTCGCTGCTGGCCACCGTGAGCAGCGGCAGGCGCTGCGCAGGCGAGACGCCCATCTCGCCACGCAGGGCGCGGCAGGCATCGACCATCTGCTTGATGCGACCCACATAGGCAATTGCAGCTTCGTCGATCTTTGCAGGCTGGGCTTCTGGGTAGCGGGCCACGGCGATGGAGTCGCCCTTCAGACCGGCGACGGGAGCCACTTGCTGCCACAGCTCTTCCGTCACAAACGGAATGATGGGGTGTGCCAGACGCAAAATCGCTTCCAGCGTGCGGATCAGCGTGCGGCGCGTGGCGCGCTGCTGGGCTTCGTTGCCGGTCTGGATCTGCACCTTGGCGATTTCCAGATACCAGTCGCAGAACTCGTTCCAGACAAAGTCATAGATGGCGTTGGCCACATTGTCCAGACGGTACTCGGCAAAGCCCTTGGCCACTTCGGCCTCGACCTTTTGCAGCTGAGAGGAAATCCAGCGGTCGGGCTGGCTGAAGTGCATATAGCCGGCGAACTCGCCACCGGGCTGGCACTGCTCCTTGCTGTGTTCCTTGAGGCCGCAGTCATAGCCTTCGCAGTTCATCAGCACAAAGCGCGAGGCGTTCCAGAGCTTGTTGCAGAAGTTGCGGTAGCCCTCGCAGCGCTTGCTGTCGAAGTTGATGGAGCGGCCTAGCGATGCCAGCGCGGCAAAGGTGAAGCGCAGTGCGTCCGCTCCGTAGGCGGGAATGCCTTCGGGGAACTCTTTTTGCGTGTTCTTGCGCACCTGGGGTGCGGTTTCGGGTTTGCGCAGGCCAGTGGTGCGCTTGTCCAGCAGAGGCTCCAGCGAGATGCCGTCGATCAGGTCCACGGGGTCCAGAACATTGCCTTCGGACTTGGACATCTTCTTGCCTTGCGAGTCACGCACCAGGCCGTGGATATACACATGCTTGAACGGTACGCGACCGGTGAAGTGTGTGCTCATCATGATCATCCGGGCCACCCAGAAGAAGATGATGTCGTAGCCGGTCACCAGCACCGAAGAGGGCAGGTAGAGATTGAAATCGTCGTCGGCGGCATCGGTCTGGTTGGGCCAGCCCATGGTCGAGAACGGCACCATGGCAGAGGAATACCAGGTGTCCAGCACGTCGGCATCGCGGGTCAGGGTCTTGCCCGGAGCCTGGGCTTGCGCCTCGGCTTCGTTCTTGGCAACGTAGATATTGCCTTCCTCGTCGTACCAGGCCGGAATCTGGTGGCCCCACCACAGCTGGCGCGAGATGCACCAGTCCTGGATGTTGTTCATCCACTGGTTGTAGGTGTTGACCCAGTTCTCGGGCACGAACTTCACTTCGCCCGAGGCCACGGCATCGATGGCTTTTTGCGCGATGGACTTGCCCGTGGCATCGCCCTCACCTGCCTTGCTCATGGCGATGAACCACTGGTCGGTCAGCATGGGCTCGATCACCTGGCCGGTACGGTCGCAGATCGGCACCATCAGCTTGTGCTTCTTGATCTCGACCATCAGGCCCAGTTCTTCCAGATCGGCCACGATGGCCTTGCGGGCTACGAAGCGGTCCATGCCGCGGTATTTTTCGGGCGCTTCGTCGTTGATCTTGGCGGTCAGCGTCAGCACGCAGATCATGGGCAGCTTGTGGCGCTGACCGACCTGGTAGTCGTTCTGGTCGTGGGCAGGCGTGACCTTGACCACGCCAGTACCGAACTCGCGGTCCACGTACTCGTCGGCAATGATGGGGATCTGGCGGCCCACCAAGGGCAGGGTCACGGTCTGGCCGATCAGATGCTTGTAGCGCTCGTCTTCGGGGTGAACCATCACGGCCACGTCGCCCAGCATGGTCTCGGGGCGAGTCGTCGCCACCACCAGCTGGCCTTCACCGCTGCTCAAGGGGTAGGCAATATGCCAGAGCGAGCCGTCTTTTTCCTGGTTTTCCACTTCCAGATCGGACACGGCCGATTGCAGCACCGGATCCCAGTTCACCAGGCGCTTGCCGCGGTAGATCAGGCCTTGCTGATAGAGCTTCACGAAAGTCTCGGTCACCACCTTGGACAGCTTGTCGTCCATGGTGAAGTACTCGCGGCTCCAGTCCACGGTGTCGCCCATGCGGCGCATTTGCGTGGTGATGGTGTCGCCGGACTTTTCCTTCCATTCCCAGACTTTTTCCACGAATTTCTCGCGGCCCAGGTCATAGCGGCTCACGCCTTGCGCTTGCAGCTGGCGCTCCACCACGATCTGCGTGGCAATGCCGGCATGGTCGGTGCCGGGAATCCAGGCCGTGTTGTGGCCTTTCATGCGGTAGTAGCGCGTCAACGAGTCCATTATGGTCTGGTTGAAGGCGTGGCCCATGTGCAGCGTGCCCGTCACATTGGGCGGCGGCAGCTGGATGGAGAAATTGTGGCCGGCGGCGGTGGACTCGGCGCTGGGCGCACCCGTGCCGCGATAACCGGCATGGCCGTAGCCGCGCTTTTCCCATTCGGGGCCCCACTGGGCTTCAATGGAAGCGGGTTCAAAAGACTTGGAGAGGCTGTTGAGGCCGGGCTGTTGAATGGTGTCGCTCATGGCTGCAGTGCAAGAACTCTGGAAATGAAAACGGCATCCCTATGGAGGATGCCGTCTGCATAAAAAATAGGACGGATTGCTGATGATTTTAGCGATCCGCTGTGCCGCTGCGGTAATTGGTGTTATTTGCGGCTCTGGTGCTTATCTAACAAGCACAAACTGCTATCAAATTAGACGGCTGCGCAGCAAAGAGGCATGGCCCAACTCAGAGACTGCAAGCAAGAGCCTGGCCGGCCGCACCGCCTCGTAGCGATGCTGTCGTCCCCCTTGGGAGAGCCGGCAAAGCCGCTCCGTGGGAGTTATTTCCCCGGAACAAACTCCGGCCGGTCATTGTTCTGAGGCTTGAGTGCCTCGGCCGTCTTGCCTTCGGCGCGCTCCCTGCGCCATTGCTCCTTGCGCGCCGTCCATTCATTGAGGCGGGCATGGGCGGTGGTGCTTTCCTTTTGCATCTGCACCGCATCGGCCAGCTGGGCCGTCAGCTCCAGGCGGATGCCGTTGGGGTCAAAGAAGTAAATGCTCTTGAAGATGTGGTGATCCGTCACGCCCAGCACTTCCACACCGCAGGCCAGCAGACGGGCCTTGGTGTTTTCCAGCTCCTGCTCGGTATCGACGCGAAACGAGATGTGGTTGATCCAGATGGGGGAGTTGGGCGAGGGCAGGGCCGCTTCGTCGTCACCGATGTCGAAGAAGGCAATGAAGGAGCCATCTTTCAAGCGAAAGAAGAAGTGGGTGTAGGGGCAGTATTCGCCCGTGGAGGGCACGTAATCGCTCTGAATGATGTGATAGAGCGGCAGGCCCAGGATGTCTTCGTAAAAGTGACGGGTTTCCTCGGCGTCCCTGGCCTTGTAGGCGTAGTGATGCAGCTGCTGCACGGCCGCAGGCGTGGGCAGGCCGCTCATGTCGATGCGGCGAGGCTGGGAGTAGACCGGCTGGGGGGCAGCAGTGCTCATGGGGTGTCTCCTTGAATCTGGGGTGTGGCTTGATTCTACTATTCGTAATTAATTTCTTTAAAGTGAATTTTAGCTGCTATCAGGGAAATTCGGGTTTGTCTGGAGAGTAGTCGTAACAAACCAAAAAAAAGCCCAGACCGGCAAGCGGGCTGGGCCTTGGTAAGAACGTGTTTACGATCTCTACGCAGCCGCGTTGAGGTGCAATCGGGATGAGTTCGAAGCGATGTGGTGCAGCTTGCACCGGGGTGCAAGCCAGCCGCAGCGTGAAGAAATCGCCCGATTTCGCCTCAACCCTTCGGGCCAGTTCCTTTGCGGGCGGTCTGCGTTGTTGCGAATCCTCGCAATAGCACGGCTATTGCTGCGGTATCGCGCCTAGCATCCCATCCCGCAAAGGCACTGGCGCGGTGCCGAGGAGATCGTAAACACGTTCTAAGAGCCTGGCTCTGTTTCAGAGCCGGAGGCTTATTGCTTGACGGCTTCGATCTGCAGCACCAGACGCACGGTCTTGGGGAAGCCGTAGGGGATGCCGTAGTTCACGCCCCACTGGGTGCGGTCGATGGTGGCCTCGAAGTCGCCGCCGCAGACTTCACGCTTTTGCAGCATGGGGCTTTCGTAGCAGGTGAATTTGTTGGCCTTGATGGTGATGGGATGGGTCTGGTCCAGCAAGGTCAGCTTGCCGGTGACTTCCTTGAGCTTGTCGCCATCGAAAACAAACTTGTCGGAGACAAACTTGGCGGTGGGGAATTTCTCCACGTTGAAGATGTCGGCGCTTTGCAGGTGCTTGTTGAAGGGGGCGGTGCCGGAGTTCACCGAAGTCATGTCCAGCTCGATCTGCACCTTGCCGGTCTTGGCGGCCTTGTCGAACTCCACGGAGCCACTCTTTTTGTCAAAGCGGGCACGGTTGGTCGAGGCGCCAAAGTGATCGATCTCGAAGGTGGCAAAAGTATGGGTCGGGTCGATGGCGTAAGTGGCCGGTGCGGCCTGGACGGCGCCGGCAAACAGGGATGCGGCGGCCAGGGCAAACAAGGTGGTACGCATGGTCAAAAAATCTCCTCGGGGTTGCGGAAAGAATCTAAAACAAGAGCGCTTGGCGCTTGTATCTAAAGGGCTGAGGGCCTGAAAGGCTTAAAGCTTGCCCACGCCGGTCAATGCCAGCTTGAACTGAACATTGACTTCATCGGCCACCATGGAGGTGTCCTTCCAGTCGCCGTCGCCGATCTTGAAAGTCAGGCGCTTGAGCGGCAGAGTGCCGGTGGCCGTGGTGGTGGCACCGGACTGGGTCAGCACCACGGGCACGGACACTTTCTGGGCATTGCCCTTGATGGTCAGCGTGCCGTCGACCTGGTATTTGCCGCCGCCCAGAGCCTTGACGGCGCTGGAATCAAAGGTGGCTTGCGGGAACTTGGCCACGTTGAACCAGTCGGCCTTGGGCAGTTCGGCATCGGTTTCCTTGGCGCCCATGGTGGCGCTGCCGGTGTCCACGCTGAAGTGGATCTTGCTGGCTTCGGGCTTGGCCGTGTCGAAGTTGATCTTGGCATCGAACTTCTTGAAGTGGCCCTTGAGCGGCACGCCCATTTGCTTGGCTTCGAAGTTGATGGCGCTTTGCGCAGGCACCAGCACCTGATTGGCCAGCGCAGCATTGGAGAAAGCGGCTACGCCGAGTGCGGCGATGGCGACAGAGGTCTTGAACATGGTCTTCATGAAATCCAACTCCTTGGTGTTCAACAAAATTCAGGCTTTGCCGGGCAGCATGCGCGAGAGCAGGCCGTCACGGTCTATCAGCAGGTGCTTGACGACGGCTGCCACATGCAGCACGACCAGCGTGGCCAGTGCATAGGCCAGATAACCGTGCCAGGGCTTGAGGGCTTCGGCCAGATCTGGGCTTTTGCCCACCAGATCCGGCAGCGGCAGCACGCCGAACAGCACGATGGGAAAACCGGCCGCCGAGCTGTACATCCAGCCCACCAGGGGAATGGCCAGGAACAGCACATACATCAGGTGGTGCACGCCATGGTGGGCCACATGCTGCCAGGCAGGCATGGCGCGCGAAACCGCTTCGGGCAGAGCCGGAGGGCGGTGGGTGAGACGCCAGACGATGCGCAGCGCCGAGAGCAGCAAAATCGTCATGCCCGCCCATTTGTGCCAGTTGAAGTACTTCAGCCGGGTGGGCGAGAACGGCAGGCTGGTCATATACAGACCAAAGCCGAAGATGGCGATCAGTGCCACGGCCAGCAACCAGTGCAGGGCGATGGCGGTGCCGGTATAGCGTTGCGGTGTGACGGAGACGGTAGTCATGGAGTCGTTTGTTTTGAGGTGTCGGCCGTGTGTTTCGCTGCACCGCATTCATAGGGGGCCAGTGCAGTCTGCAGTGTAGGAAGTGCTGAATGCAAAAAGGTTCAGCGAAATTGAGGGCTTTATTCAAAAAAGCTGAAGGCTCATCGAGCCGCCCAACGAAAAAAGCCCCTGCGCGGTGAGCGCAGGGGCTGGTTCAGGGCTGGAATGAAGACTCTAGTCGTAGAGCGCGGGATTGTCCTGCAGCACCACGGTGGCCTGGGCGGCCAGCTTCCAGGCAATGGCCGAGGCTTCCATGTCGCCGCGGTGCTCGGCCATCAGCGCCAGGCGCTGCCAGGCTCGGGTGCGCAGGGCCGGTTCTTCCAGGCGCGGTGCCGAGCGGGTCAGCAACTGATGTGCCTTGCCCCAGAGTTGGCGCTGTACGCAGGCCATGCCGGCCAGGTATTGCAGGCGTGGTTCATGGGGATTGGCATTGGCAGCGGCTTCCATGCGGGCCAGCCAGGCGCCGTCGAGTTTGGCAAGACAGGACTGCATGACTTGCACCAGCTTGGGCAAATGACTTTCCATGCGCTGGCCGGGGTGGTCCAGCAGATGCACCCACACCGGCAGCAACCAGGCGCGGGCTTGTGCGGCCTCGCCGCCCAGATCGATCAGGCGCTCGGTGGCGGGAATCGCCACTTCCGGCATGGCGCGCTCTTCCTCGTCCAGCGACAGCCAAAAGTGCTGCAGCGACGAGGTATCGCGCGCATCGCGAACGCTGGCCAGCAGCAGGCCGCGCACCACGCTGGCCGAGGCGGCTGGCGAGAAGGCGCGGTGCTTGGCCAGCAGGCGGGCGGTATCCAGTGCGTTGACGGTATCGCCAGCCAGGCGCGATGCCTTGAGCTTGATGCGCAGCGCCATGGTGCGGCGGGCAGCCCCCAAAGGCAGCTCGCCCAGGCGGCGCAGCGATTCGGCCGCATCGCGGTCGTCCAGCGCCCAGCGGGCGGCGCGCATCTGGGCGCCTTCGCGGATTTCGGCGTCCTGCGTGCTGCCGGGTACGGGCAGGATCTCCAGTGCTTTTTGCCAGTGCTGGTCGCGCAGATTGCTGTCTTGCAAAGCGTGCGAGGCATCGGCCGCCAGCAGATTGGCGGTGGCGGCCAGTTGCTGGCCGTAGGGCACGGGGGAGTGGCCGTTGGTGAGAGCCTGCTCCGTGGAGAGCGCTGTCAGCGCGGCCTTGCGGGCGCGCAGAAAGCGGCCGGCCTGCAGATGCGACAGGGCTTCCAGCAGGCTCTGGTTCATGCTGCGCTCTTTTTGCTGCAAGCGCCAACGGCGTGCCTGCTGCGGCATCTGCAGCATGGCAGACAGGGCGCGCAGCGCCGCATACAGCAGCACAAAGGCCAGGGCGACCAGCACAATCGCCAGATTCAGCGACATATCGACCCGATAGGGCGACCAGAACCAGGTCACCGTGCTCTGGTTGTTGCCGGCAAACAGGGCCGCGGCCACGGCCACGGCAAACAAGGCTATCAACCACAAGGCTGCACGCATCAGTGTTCTCCTTGTGCGTTAACGGCCTGCGGCGGCCGTGGCCAGCGCGGTCAGGGTGTCATCGAGCTGCAGGCGCTCGTTGCTGTGCAGATTGGTTTGAATCTGCTGCAGCTGAGCCTGGGCCATCTGGGTGCGGCGGCTGCTGGCATCAAAGTATTTTTGCAGTGCCATGCCTGCGCTGGCCAGGTCGGCACGCGCCGCCTCGCCTTGGCGTGACAGCAGGGCCAGACGGGCGTTGAGCAGCTTGAGCTTGAGGTTCTCGCGCAGGAAATAGCCTTGCTCGGGCGCCAGCAGCACGGCCTCGGGGTGGTCTATGCGGCGCACGCGCACCAGATCGGAGGCACCATCGCTGACCGCCTGCCAGACGCGCAGGCTTTGGCCGCGCCACCAGATCCATTGTGTGGGACCGGCCTGAGGGTCCAGATCGCCGGCGACTTCTGCCGAGTCGTGGCGGCCGCCTTGCTCGGCCAGACGCGAGCGGGTCGAGCGCGGGCGGTTCACGCCGTTGATCAGCGGCAGCTCGTCCACCTGGCGGGCCAGGTCTTCAATGCGGGTCAGCACGCCGGTGGTGTCGGTCACGCTCATGCGCGAGAGCTTGTCCAGATCCAGATCGATAGCACGCACCACAGGCGCCAGGCGGGGTTGCGAGGCGCTTTCGACCCGCTTGCGGGCGGATTTGAGGGTGGCGACCAGCGGTTGCAGGCTGCCCGACAGCTCGGCCTGCTGCTGGGCCAGGCGCACGGCCGAGTCGATATCGGCCACCAGATTTTCATCGCGCGAGCGCGACAGGCTTTGCATCAGCTCTTCAAGCTGGTTGCGCTGCAGGCTGAGTTCGCCCACGCGCGCTTCCATGACGGAGACGCGGGCTGCACTGTCGCGGGCCAGATCCTGGGCGTCCTTGGCCAGGGTGCGCGCCTCTATGGACTGCGCGCCGGACTGGGCCGACTGGCGTGCCAGCTGCTCTTGCATATTGGCCACACGCTGCCACAACATGCCGCAGGCAATCAGGGCGGCCACGGTGACCGCGCCCAGTGCGAAGACCAGCGTGCCCGATGCCGCGCGCGCGGGTGGGGCACTGTTGGAGGTGTCCGCCGAAGCCGGCGATGAAGCGTTGGGGTTGTCGTTATGGATGGCGTCAGAGCTCATGGCACTGATTCTATAGACGCCACCACGGCATGCAGCTCAGGACGGCTTTGCAAAACCAGACCAAATCCGGCCGAAGAGGCTTTGCTGGCAATGCGTTCATGCGTAGCGAGCGCTCGCCCCTGCTGCCAATCCTGGTTCGGCAGCAGCTGTTGTAGGTTGGCAACAGCTTCGGAGCTGCTGAACAGCCACAGAGAGCCGTCCACGGCAGCTTGTTGCGCCAGATGTGCTTGCTCACTGCTCCAGCGCGGCAGCTGGCGCTCATAGACGGCGACGAATTCCACCTCGGCGCCGGCTTCGCGCAAACGGGCTGCCAGCCAGTCGCGGCCGGCACCCGATGTAGCCGGCGGGGCTGGCGCTGCCGCAGGGCTGGAAGCTGCCGGGCTGTCGCCGCGCACGATCAGCACGCGGTCGCCGGGGCGGATTTGCGTATGGACCTGCTGCCACAGCGTTTCGGACTCGAACTGGGCGGCATCCGGCGCCGGGCCGTCGATCTGCGAGGCCGGCATGCCCAGGCTCAGCAAGGCGCTGGCCGTGCCTGGGCCAGGTGTCCATGCTCTTGTTTCAGGAGCTATCAACGCTTGATTGGAAAGTGCTTCAGGCGAATTTGGTTTGAAGAAATACTGAGCCGCATTGCCGCTGACAAACATCACGGCCCGGTAGTTGCCGGGTACCAGGGCGGCATCTCTGGCCGCTACCAGCGCCTGCTGCACGGCGGGAGCGGCGCTAGGGCCTATGGCCATCAACGGCAGAGCCACCGCATTCAGCCCCTGCTCCCGCAAGGCCTGAACCCAGGGCTGGGCGTCATGCGCCGGGCGGGTGACGAGGATGCGGCGTGGGGCCGTCATGCCTGTGGTGGCCGCTCAGGCCTTGGCGGCTGGAATGGCGCCAGCCGCTTGCAGCTGGGCGGCCAGGGCTTCGCCCAGGGCGTTGGCGCTGGCAAAGTCGGTCACCACGGCACTGGCTTGAACGCGCACCAGCGATTTTTGGCCGTCCATATCACCCCAGGCCGCTTGCATGTGCAAGCTTGTGCCTTCAAAGCGGCCGAAAGCGGCCAGCGGCATGGAGCAGCTGCCGCCCATGCAGCGGCTCACGGCGCGCTCTGCCGTCACCGTCAGCCAGGTAGGCATATGGGCCAGCGGGGCCAGAGCGTCGATGATGTCTTGGCGCTCGCTGCGCACTTCAATGCCCAGTGCACCCTGGCCTGCGGCCGGCAGCATCTGGGCCGGGTCGAACTTCATGCGGATGCGATCGGCCATCCCGAGGCGCATCAGGCCGGCGGCGGCCAGCACAATGGCGTCGTACTGGCCTTCGTCCAGCTTGCGCAATCGGGTGTTCACATTGCCACGCAGGGGCTCGATCTTCAAATCGGGGCGCAGGGCTTGCAGCAAGGCCTGACGGCGCAGGCTGGAGGTGCCGACCACGGCGCCTTGGGGCAGCTCGTCCAGCGTGGCATATCGGTTGGAGACAAAAGCGTCGCGCGGGTCTTCGCGCTCCATCACGCAGGCCAGCTCAAAGCCCTCGGGCAGCTCCATGGGCACATCCTTGAGCGAGTGCACGGCCATGGCGGCGCGGCCTTCCTCTAGAGCCACTTCCAGCTCTTTGACAAACAGGCCTTTGCCGCCAACCTTGGACAGGGCGCGATCCAGGATCTGGTCGCCCTTGGTGGTCATGCCCAGCAGATCGACCTGGTGGCCACGGCCGCGCAGAATGGCCTGCACATGCTCCGCCTGCCACAGCGCCAGCTGGCTTTCGCGCGTGGCAATGACGATGGAAGAGGGCGTGGACGTTGGGGAGTTCATAGCAAATGCTGTATCTGGCAAGGTAACAGGGAATGCTAGCATGGCGCGCTGACCTATACAGACCCCTAGGAGAATCGTCGATGCCTGCTGCCCGCCCCAAGCCGACCGAGCCAACCGACAAGCCGGTGCGCAAGACGGACAAGGATTTACCGCTGATAGAAGACATACGTTTGCTGGGGCGCATCCTGGGCGATGTGATCCGCGAGCAGGAGGGCGAACCCGCTTTTGCGCTGGTCGAGCAGGTGCGCCAGCTCTCCGTGGCCTTTCGCCGCGATGCCGATGAATCTGCCGACAAGGCGCTCAAAAAGCTGCTCAAGGGCCTGTCCAGCGATCAGACGGTGAGCGTGATCCGCGCCTTCACCTATTTCTCGCATCTGGCCAATCTGGCCGAAGACCGCCACCACATCCGTCGCCGCGCCGTGCACGAGCGTGCCGGCAACACGCAGGAAGGCAGCATCGAGGTGGCGCTGGCCCGCTTGCGCTGGGCCGGCATCTCTGCAGGTACGGTGGCCAAGACCCTGGGCAAGAGTTTTGTCTCGCCGGTGCTCACGGCCCACCCTACCGAGGTGCAGCGCCAGAGCATTCTGTCGGCCGAGCGCAGCATTGCCCAACTGCTGGCCGAGCGCGATGACATTCTGATGCGGGCCCAGCTCTACAACAGTGCCAAGGATGCGCTGACCCCGCGCGAGCTGGCCCGGGTCGAGGCACAGCTGCGCGCCCGCGTGGCCCGGCTGTGGCAGACGCGGCTGCTGCGCCACTCCAAGCTCACCGTGGCCGATGAGATCGAGAATGCGCTGTCGTATTACGAAGCCACGTTTTTGCACGAAATTCCCAAGATCTACGCCCAGCTGGAGCAGGAACTGGGGCAAGAACTGCCGGAGCGCAGCTTTTTGCGCATGGGTCAGTGGATTGGCGGCGACCGCGACGGCAACCCCTTTGTGACGGCCGAGAGCCTGGAGTTGGCGCTCTCGCGCCAGGCCGATGTGGCGCTGCGCCACTATCTGCGCGAGGTGCACTATCTGGGCGGTGAGCTGTCGCTGTCGGCCGGCCTGGTGCCGATCACGCCAGCGATGCAGGTCCTGGCCGAAACTTCGCCGGACCACAATGTGCACCGCAGCGACGAGCCCTACCGCCGAGCACTGACCGGCATCTATGCGCGCCTGGCGGCCACCCTCAAGAGCCTGACCGGCGGCGAGGCCGCCCGCCATGCCGTGGCGCCACAGAACGCCTATGCCTCGGCGGCCGAGTTTCTGGCCGATCTGCAAATCATCGATGACTCGCTTTCGCACTCGCACGGCGATGTCCTGGCGCCCCAGCGCCTGCGCCCCTTGATGCGCGCGGTGCAGGTGTTCGGCTTTTATCTGGCCACGGTGGATTTGCGCCAAAGCTCGGACAAGCACGAAGAAGTCATCCAGGAGCTGCTGGCCATCGCCAAGGTGGAGACCGACTACAGCGGTCTGCAGGAAGATGCCAAATGCGCGCTGCTGGTGCGCCTGCTGGAAGATGCCCGTCCCTTGCGCGTGGTTGGTGCCGTGTACTCGGAGCATGCCCGCAGCGAGCTGGCCATTTTCGAAGCGGCCAAGCGTTTGCGCGAGCGCCAGGGCGCGGAAGCGATCCGCCACTGCATCATCAGCCACACCGAAACCGTGAGCGATCTGCTGGAAGTGCTGCTGCTGCAAAAGGAAGTGGGCCTGATGCGCGGCACGCTGGACGAGGCGGCCCACTGTGACCTGATCGTGGTGCCGCTGTTCGAGACCATCGAAGACCTGCGCAATGCCGAGCCCATCATGCGCCGCTACTACCAGCTGCCCGGCATTGCCGAGATGGTCAGGCGCAGCGGCGGCGAGCAGGACATCATGCTGGGCTATAGCGACAGCAACAAGGACGGCGGCATTTTCACCAGCAACTGGGAGCTGTACCGCGCCGAGATTGCGCTGGTCGAGCTGTTTGACGAACTGGCCGACCACTACGGCATTCAGCTGCGCATGTTCCATGGCCGCGGCGGTACCGTGGGCCGCGGCGGCGGACCCAGCTACCAGGCTATTCTGGCCCAGCCCCCGGGCACGGTGCGCGGTCAGATTCGCCTGACAGAGCAGGGCGAAGTCATTGCCTCCAAATACTCCAACCCCGAAATCGGCCGCCGTAACCTGGAGACGCTGGTCGCCGCCACGCTGGAAGCCACCTTGCTGCAGCCCACCAAGCCTGCGACCAAGGCATTTCTGGAAGCGGCTGCCTTTCTGTCCGAAGCCAGCATGGGCGCTTACCGCGCTCTGGTGTACGAGACTCCGGGCTTTACCAGTTACTTTTTCAGCAGCACGCCGATACGCGAAATTGCGGAACTCAATATCGGCTCTCGGCCTGCATCGCGCAAGGCCACGCAAGCCATCGAGGACTTGCGTGCCATTCCCTGGGGCTTCAGCTGGGGCCAGTGCCGGCTGACCTTGCCGGGCTGGTACGGTTTTGGTGCGGCGATTGAAGCCTTTATCCACCGCCCCGGCAAGGATGCCAAGGCCCAGTTGGCGCTGCTGCAGAAGATGTACCGCCAGTGGCCGTTTTTCCGCACGCTGCTGTCGAATATCGACATGGTGCTGGCCAAGAGCGATCTGAACCTGGCCTCGCGCTACAGCGAGCTGGTCACCGACACGCGCTTGCGCCGCCGCATCTTTGGCCAGATCGAGACCGAATGGCAGAGCACGGTGCAAGCCCTGGTCTCCATCACCGGAGACAAGCAGCGTTTGGCCCACAACTCGGCCCTGGCGCGCTCGATTCGCCACCGCTTTCCCTATATCGACCCGTTGCACCATCTGCAGGTGGAGCTGGTGCGTCGCTGGCGTGCAGGGCAGACGGATGACCGTGTGAAAAATGGCATTCACCTGTCCATCAACGGTATTGCGGCAGGGGTGCGCAACACGGGTTGAGGCTGGCCGTCGGCGCCAAAAAACAAAGGGCTTGAAGCATTTTTTGCTTCAAGCCCTTTTGGTATATGCGCTAGCTGCTATGAAAATCAATGCAGCATGAGGGAGCCGGGAGCCTTGCTCTTGCCTGCGCGTGCTGGCGGATTGCACAGGCCGCACTGGTAGTGTTTGGCGTTCTCATAGGGTTCGGTCACAAACTGGCCCTTGCAGACCGAGCACTGGGTGCGGGACAGCATCTGCGCGTCCACGAACTTCACCAGGCGCCAGGCGCGGGTGAAGGACAGCAGCACTTCCAGCTCGGCGGTCTGAATCTGTTCGGTATAGAGGCGGTAGGCCTTGGTCAGCTGTTCCACCGAGTCCATCTCTGCACCCTTGGCCAGGTATTCATAGATGTTGAGAAACAGCGAGCTGTGCACATTCTCCTGCCAGGTCAGAAACCAGTCGGTGGAAAACGGCAGCTGACCCTTGGACGGGGACTTGCCCGAAATTTCCTTGTACAGGCGGATCAGACGCTCATAGGACAGCGTGGTCTCCGATTCCAGCACCTGCATGCGGGCACCCATCTCTATGAGCATGGCTGCGCGCTCGATCTGGCGCGATTCGTTCAGGACGCTCTTGACGGCGGATTTTGCGGCGGGCATAAGGCTTCTCCTCCCTGTTGTTCTGAGTGCTTACAGCACTTCGGAGACGCGGCTGGCCATCAGGATGTTGGCGTGCAAGGTGTTGGTGGCCGCATTGCCGATCTTGTTGCTGCTGTGGTTGGTCAGCAGGCTCCAGACCATTTCATCGTCCACGCGGAAGCTGGCCAGCAACGTGCTGCGCGAGGCCAGCTTGAGTACCTGGGCCGAGGACAGCGAGGCCAGCAGATCGCAGGATTCTTCGTTCAGCCCCAGGCGGAACACGGCCTCAGACTTGTCCTGGCGAATCAGGGTTTGAGCCAGCATCAGGTAAGTGAGGTTGGCTTCGCGGATTTCGGCAAGCAGTTGTTCGTTGTTCATGGGACCGTCCTTTCAATCACTACAGACAGATCACATGAACTTGCACAGCGTTGAACCTGTTGCGATCTGTTGGAATGGATTGTGTTTCAGGCCCAAATCAAACTGAAGTCGGGGCAGGTCGGTGCGTAGCGTCTGGTTGCGCCACGGGGTTTGTCAGTTTTCCCTTACGCGACTGCCATCCTGAAGGATGACGCTGCTGACAGTGCTTGTCCGCTTGGTCAGGCATCTCCGTGACGTAGCGTGGCCAGACTCTTGCTGGCTACCGACCTCGTTATTGTGCTTGGGCTGTGCTCCGTCCATCATCGAAACAGCTGCCGACTGGCGTGGCTTATCCGCCTAACCATGCCGAGGATTGGCGGGGATTAGCTCTGCAATTGAGAGCATCGGCAGCATGGCTTTCCTGGTGGGTTCATGTCAAACACCGTCTTGTCATGTCAGCTGGCTTTCAAGGACTGCATTGGCCCCGAAGTCCATTCATGCCTGGATGACGATGGGCTCCGCTGATCAAGCGCCTTTGGGCGAAAGCATGCCAAGCCAGGCCACACTGGCCAGAACCAGCACTGCCAGCGTTGCTTCGGTGAACAGGCTCTGCCGCAGTTTGGCGACGGCTTGGCCATGGTTTCCGGTCTTCAGCGAGGCCTCCAAGGCCGGGCTCAAGCTGAAGCGGTTCGCTGCCGCCAATACCAGCATGCCGCCAAACAAGGCCAGCTTTCCCAGCAGCAGCCGGCCATATAGCGTCGAGACCAGCGGCTCAAGCACGGGCCCGGCAATCAGCAGATAGTTGAGGATGCCGCTCACAGTGAGAACCAGCACGATCAGCGTACCGATGCGGGCGAAGCCATTCGATGTACGACTCAATATCTGGACCGTGTCTTGTGCGGCGCCTGCTTTCATCATGGCCAGTATCAGGAAGGCCAGCAAAGCTCCCACCCATGCGCCTGCTGCCCAGAGGTGGGCGATGTCCGAAGCAAGATGGATGAAGCCGCGTATGCCGTCGTCCATGGCACCATGGCCTGCCCAGGCCAGTGTCGATAGCGCCACGCCGCTGGATGCCGTCATGGCGGCAAAGCGCCGTGCAGGAGTCAGCGTCAACACCGTCATCAGCACGCACAGCAGCAGCGCCAGAATGCGTACGCACCAAGCCAGGCCCATGGGCGTGTCCAGAACGAGCATCTGGACCAGCGGTGCCGACAGTTCGGAATAGTTTTGCGCGCCGGCCAATGCCTTGGCAAGGCGCGTCATGCCAATGATTGACAGCCCCAGGCCCATGACTGCGAATACGCCCACATAGATTCGATACCGGCGTGAAATCGCCAAGGATCGCTCGTCGTGGCCCAAGGCATAGACACCGAACAGAGCGACGCCGAAGGCGGCCGCCATGTCCAGATAGAGCGCGAGGCGCAATACGATGGTGAGCCAATCCTCGGCCATTGGCTTACTTCACCTGGAAAGTGATGTTGCCGTTGATCGCATGCGTATCCGCGGAAACGGCACGCCAGTCCACGCGGTACGAGCCGGGTTGCAGTGCTTGCGCCGGCGAGATCACCATGGTCTTGCCGTCGCTGGCACCTGAAACGCTGGCATTGATCTTCATCGCGCCGTGATCAGGCATGCCGGGCATGCCAGCCATGACGAGGTTGGCGGCAGAAAACTGGGGAACCAGCGTTTCGGAAAACTTCAGCTCGATGCTCGCCGGTGCGGCCACCTGGGACTTGTCTGCAGGCGATGAAGAAACCAGTGAAGGGTGAGCCAACGCGGCAGTGGCAAACAGGCCGGCGGCAATCGGTGCCAGGAACTTGGCGAAGATATGTGAGTGCGTCATAAAGCCTCCTACCTCAGTGTGTGAGAGTGGTTGAAAACAGGATGTCGAAACTAGAACCAGAAACGTACGCCGGCCACCCAGCGCGTTTGCTGGGAACGACCGCCTTCTGCACGCACATAGTCCGCGGTACGCCCGAAACTGCCGCTGCGTTCCACACCGATATAGGGCGCGAACTGGCGGCTGAATTCATAGCGCAGACGCAGGCCTGCGGATGCCTCTGAGAGGCCTCGGCCTATACGTCGTTCCGGGTCGTCCTTGCCATAGAACTGCAACTCGGCCCTGGGCTCCAGGATCAGGCGTTGGGTCAGCAGCAACTCGTAGCTGGCGTTCAGGCGCAGTGCCGTTCTGCCGCCGTTACCGATGTAGGCCGTGGTCTCCAATTCGAACCAGTAAGGTGCAAGGCCTTGCACGCCAACCGCCAGCCACTGGCGGCTGGGGCCTGAGCCGTTGTCCAGCCGCAGGCCCAGCTGCGTATCCCAGTAGCTTGTGAAAGCACGGCTCCAGAGAAACTCGGTCCGCGCTTCTTCGAGCTTGCCTTTGGCGATATCACCTTCGGCCTTGATGACAGCCTTGTTGAAGGAGGTGCCAAACCAGGCTTGCAGGTCGTAGGTCGTGGAGTCCTCTCCCTTGCGTGAAAAGCGGCGTTCCAGCGTTTCGCCGCGCAGCGATGCAAAAGTGTGCTCGTCAGCCAGCACCAGGCGCGGCACGCCAGGTACGGCATAGTCGCCCGAGCCTAATTTCAGACCGTCGGAGTAAGCGTGCGGGTCGCGAGCGTCGGGTGGGGCCGATCCCCCTTGCATCTGCATTTTTCCATGGTCCATGGCCGGGGCTGCTGGCGCTGCCGCGCCACCTGCCGAAGCGGCGTGAGCTGCATGAGGATCTGCGGCCGCGGGGGCTGCCGTGGCTGGCGGCGCAGCTATCTGGGGGACGGCCTGACCATGTGCTGCATGGTCGCTTTGTGCCTGTGCAGCCATGCTCAGCAAAGTCAGCAAGGCGGTGCTCAGAGCGCGAATGGGGAGTGCGTTGGACATGATGGATTTCCCTAGTGAGTTCTTTTCAAGACACTACGACTTCGCGGAACATGCCTGCATCCATGTGGAACAGCAGATGGCAGTGCCAGGCCCAGCGCCCAAGTGCGTCCGCCGTCACGAGAAAGCTGATGCGTTGTGCAGGCTGTACCGGCAATGTGTGGCGACGGGCGAGGAAGCGGCCGTCCGGGCTTTCCAGTTCGCTCCACATGCCATGCAGGTGCATGGGGTGGGTCATCATGGTGTCGTTGTGCAAGATGACGCGCAGACGCTCTCCATGCCGGAAATGCACCGGTGTGGACTGCCCGAACTCCAGTCCATCCAGGGACCAGGAGTTGCGTTCCATGCTGCCCGTCAGGTGCAGTTCCACCTCGCGGCTGGGACCGCGGGAGTCCATGGGGCCTGACGGAGTGTGCAGATCGGCGAGGGTCAGCACGCGCCTGCCGTTGTTGCGCAGCCCGATGCCTGGATCGTCGAGGTTGGTGCGCGCCATATCCACGCGCATGTCGGTGCTCGCGCCATACTCGGTGCGTGCATGGCGTGCCGTGGTACTGGGCACGGCGAACTCAGAAGCCGCCGGAGCATGCTGGCCCATGCTGCCCATGGCTCCGTGATCCATCGCTGCCATTGAGCCGGCACTCATGCCACCCATGGCTCCATGATCCATTGCGGCCATCGAGCCTGCGCCCATGCCTGTCATCCCAGACATCCCGGCCATATCCATTCCCTGGCTGCCGCCCATGGCACCCATCATGTCGCCCATGCCCAGCCACTCGACCGGATCGGTTGCAGGAACCGGGGCTTGCAGACCTTCGCGCACTGCCAGTGTGGCCCGTGCGTAGCCCGATCTGTCCATGGATTGGGCGAAGATGGTGTAGACCTCATCACGCGGCTCGACGATCACATCAATGGTTTCGCCCGGGCCGAAACGGAATTCATCCACCGTCACCGGTTCCACATCAAGGCCGTCGACATGCACCACGGTGAGCTTCAGTCCGGGAATACGAACGTCATAGAAGGTGTTGCCTGCACCGTTGACCATGCGCAGCCGGACACGTTCGCCTGGGCGAAACAATGCCGTCCAGTTACCGGCTGGCGTGACGCCGTTCGCCAGATAGGTCAGCGTTGCGGACGACAGATCGGCCAGATCCGTCGGGTTCATGCGCATCTCGTTCCACATTTTGCGTTTTTCAAGCGCGGCGGAGACGCCGTCGCGCGAGGCATCGCGAAAGAAGTCAAAGACTGTAGGCCGGTTGTAGTTGTAGTAGTCGCTCTGTACCTTGAGCTTGGCGAAGACGCGCATGGGGTCTTCGTCAGTCCAGTCGGAGAAAACCACGACGTGGTCACGATCTGCGCGAATGGTTTCCGGTCCGGCGGGATCAATGATGATCGCGCCGTACATGCCTGTGAGCTCCTGCATGCCGGAGTGCGAGTGGTACCAGTACGAACCGTTTTGCTGGACTTTGAAGCGGTAAGTGAAGGTCTCTCCGGGTGCTATGCCGGCAAAGCTGATGCCGGGAACGCCGTCCATTTGATAGGGCAGGATGATGCCGTGCCAGTGAATGGAGGTCGCCTCGCGCAGCTTGTTCGTGACGCGGATGGTCACGGTCTCGCCTTCGCGCCAACGCAGGGTTGGTGCAGGCAGCGAGCCGTTGATGGTGGTGGCAATGCCGGGCTTGCCAGTGAAGTTCACCGGCGACTCAGCGATCACCAGGTCGAACTCATTGCCTCTCAATACCGGTGGGGCGCCACGCACGGTTGTGCTCTGTTGTGCGAATGCGCTCAATGTCTGCGCTGACAAGCCTGCCAACACGCCTCCAGCGGCCAAGCCCTGAACAAAACGTCGACGAGAAAAAACCTGAGCGGGGGTCACAAGAAATGGCGCATGACGTGGCATGAATGAGTCCTCCAGAAAGTCGTTTTCAGCGCCGTCCAATTTTTGGAGCGCCGTATTCAGTACATGGTTTGCATGCTATGGACTGCTGAATTTCGCAAGGATGACCCGCCGGTTACATTCAAGTAATGTTCGCGTCATGATCGTTGCCCTGCCTGCGAAGCTTCAAGCGCCCAAGCTGGCTGCGGGCGGCATTTGTCTGGGAAGCAAACCGGGGTCTGGACTTGATCAATCGCGCCTGGTGATGCTGTCTTTGTCAGAATGCATTTGAATGACACGACGGGCTGGCCGAGGCAATGCCGATGAAACCCGCGCAACGATGCATTCGCCTGTGTGCGCCGATGCGGCTTTCATGGAGGCCTCTGAGCTTGGATCTCAGGGCTGGGAAGGGAGTCGTGCCCCATGCATTCCGGCAGGCGCGGATATCGCAAACGGGTGCTCTGAGGCGGCTCAAGGTCGAGCTTGAGCCGCGATGTGGGGCAAGATCAAAACAGGAACGCAGTCACAGCCACCGCAGCTCCGACAGGCGGTCATCAGCGGTGGTCAGAGCGCCTTGCGCGCTCATCACATTCTTGGCGCGGCTCAGCCGCGCTCTACCGGGCGGCCGTGCTGGCTGCACCATTCGCTCCAGCTGCCGGCAAACAAGGCGGTGGGTGCAAAACCGGCGATGCGCATGGCCAGTACATTGGGTGTGGCGCTGACACCGCTACCGCACTGATGAACCACGCCGGCAGGATCGCGTCCGGCCAACAGCTCTTCAAACTCGGCGCGCAGCAGGGCTGCAGGCTTGAAGCGCCCATCGGCGGCGATATTGCTGGAGAAAGGGCGGTTCAGCGCGCCTGGGATATGGCCGGCCACAGGGTCCAGCGGCTCCACTTCGCCGCGGTAGCGGGCAGGAGCGCGGGCATCGATCAAGGTTTGGGCGCTTTGGCCCAGTTCGGCCTGCACCTGATCGGCGGTCTTGAGCGTTTCCAGCGGCGCAGCCAGCTCGAAATTGGACTGGAAGCGTGCAGGCTCCTCGCCCGCATTCACGCTTTGGCCTGCGGCTTGCCAGGCTTGCAGCCCGCCGTCGAGCAGGGCGACGGCATCGTGGCCGGCCCAGCGCAGCATCCACCACAGGCGACCGCAGTAATTGGCGTTGTTTCTGTCATAGACCACGGCCTGCATATCGTTGGAAAAACCGATGGCCGACAGCCAGACGGCAAAACGCTCGCGTGTGGGCAGGGGGTGGCGCCCGCCGGAGGCGGCCTGGCCGCTGATGGCCACTTCGCCGTGCGCGCCGGGCACGCCATGCGGGGCGCTGAGGTGTTTGTCCAGATCGGCAAACACGGCGTCTGGAAGATGGGATTGCAGATACTGCTCATGGCCTGCGGGCGGGTTCATGAGATCAAAACTGCAGTCAAACACCATCAGAGGCTTGCCGCTGGCCTGCAGATCGGCCAGTTGCTCGACGGAGATCAGGGTGTTGTAGTGCTCGGGTCTGGAAGTCGTCATGGATTGCTGCTCCGAAATCAGTAACGGAAGAGCGCCGGCTCTTCCGTGGGGTGCAATCCATTATGCGGCGGCAGAGGCCGCAAAAGCACTAGCCGCGCGAACGCAAAGCCGTAGCCATGGCACCGCTGAACACGATGATCACGATGCCCACCCAGCCTATCAGGGGGATGCTTTCACCGAACAGCAGCAAGCTCAGCAGGGCGGCAAACACAATGCCCGAGTACTGCAGATTGGCGACCACCAACGTGTTGCGTTTGCTGCCCGCCGTGGCGTAGGCCCGGGTCATGCACATCTGTGCCACGGCCGCCAGAACGCCTACCGGCAGCAGCCACAGCACGCTCCAGCCGGGGAAGGGCGAGATGCCGGTAAACAGCATGGTGATGCCGCCTGCCACGGCAGAGCCCAAGGAGAAGTAGAACACCACGCGCGATTCGGGCTCGCCCAGATGCGACAGGGTGGTGACCTGCATATAAGCCATGGCGGCAAACATGCCGCCCAACAGGCCGCCCAGAGCGGCAGCCCATTCCTGTGGCGGAGCACTGCTGGGGCGCAGCACCAGCAGCACGCCGACGAAGCCCAGCACCACGGTGCTGACCAGGCCCCAGGGGAAGGGGGGGATGGCGCGGCTGCTGTGGGGGTTGAGCACATTGTCCTTGCGCATCAGATGGCGCAGCCACAGGCCCTGGAGGATGAGAAAGACCGCCATCCAGATGCTGCTCATGGAGTTGAGCGTGGTGGCGGTGGCCAGGGGTAGATGGCCGATGGCGTAGAACCAGGCTCCCATGGAGATGACGCCCACCAAGCTGCGCCAGGCGTGTTCGCGCGGGTACTTGGTGGCCAGGGTCACTTTGTTGCGCTTGGCCAGCCAGGCCAGCAAGGCCATGCTGACCAGGCCGCGGTAGAAAATGATCTCGGCGGTGTTGAAGTCCTGGGAGGCAAACTTCACACACACACTCATGAGCGCAAAAATCAGCGCTGCCGCCACCATCCACAAAGCTTGCATACCTTCAACCGATTCAGCATAAAAAATAGCTGCTGCGCTTATTCAATAAGCGCTAGCAGCTATCAGTTTTGAGGAGACTACCTCGAATTAACCTTGGGGGATGGCTTGACCCATCACATCCCGGTACCACTCATGAAAGTGCTGCATGCCGTCTTCCATGGGGCTTTGATAGGGACCGACCTCGTTGTCGCCGCGCTCGAACAAGGCCTTGCGGCCGGCATCCATGCGCTCGGCAATCTCATCGTCTTCGATGCAGGTCTCCATGTAAGCGGCCTTCTGCGCCTTGACGAATTCGGGCTCGAAGGCCGCGATTTCCTCAGGGTAGTAGAACTCCACCACATTGAGCGTCTTGTCCACGGCGAGCGGGTGCAGCGTGGAGACGGTGAGCACATGCGGATACCACTCCACCATGATGTGGGGGTAGTAAGTCAGCCAGATGGCACCGCGCTCGGGCAACTGGCCTTCGCGGTAGGCCAGCAGCACCTCATGCCAGGTCTTGTAGATGTCGGAGCCCGGGCGGCCAAAGCTGGGAGCCACGCCCACGGTCTGCACCGAGTACTGCTTGGAGAACTCCCACTGCAGATCGTCGCAGGTCACGAAGTTGCCCAAACCGGGGTGGAAGGGGCCTACGTGGTAGTCCTCCAGATAGACCTCGATAAAGGTCTTCCAGTTGTAGTTGCACTCGTGGATCTCGACGTGGTCGAGCACAAAGCCTTCGAAGCTCAGTTGCTCCTTGAGCTTCATGCCGGCCAGGTCTGACTGCACATCGCGGCCGTTGTCCTCGAACAGCAACCCATTCCACTCGCGCAGCGGGTAGTTGTTGAGGTTCAGGCAGGGGTCGTGGCTGAAATGGGGCGCGCCCAGCAGCTCGCCGCTGGTGTTGTAGGTCCAGCGGTGCAGCGGGCAGACGATGTTGCCGCCCGCATGGCCCTTGCCTTCGGTCAGCAGATTGCCGCGGCCCTTGAGCATCACGGCCTGGCGGTGGCGGCAGACATTGGAGATCAGCTCCACCTGGCCGCTGGCGTTGCGCACCAGGGCGCGCCCTTCCTTTTCTTGTGGAAGGGCGTAGTAGTCGCCAATCTCGGGGATTGCTAGCTCATGGCCCACATAACGCGGGCCGCGCTTGAAAATGGTTTCCAACTCACGCTCGAACAGAGCCTGGTCGAAATAGCTTGAAACTGGTAGTTGGCTTGCGGCCTGCTGCAGTTGAAGACTTAAATCAGACATGACCTGACCTAAAGACTCCCCACAGGGAGGGTGCGCGTGCGCGCGGGTAAAAAACGAAACCGGCCTTGTCTGGGCATGTGCTCTGGGCAGTTGGGTGGAGTCGCCGCTAGGCTCACCACACGAGATGCCCTGGCAAGATGACCAGACCTGGGGCCGGTTTGACGGGGAATGGGATTGTAACCTGTGGGGTTATTTCCGCTGCTTCGGTACGTGTATTGAACTCGTCAACAGGAGGGGGAGCACTTACCGTTTGCGCAAACCCGTGTTTGCCCCTGGACCCAGGGCTTGCCGCAAGTGGCGCCACCGTATTTGCGCCCCGACTGTCATGAATGGTTACCGGCCTTTTCCCGCATTGCGCGCTTTCGTCGCTGGCACGCCTAAAATCGTCGCTTCCTTCCAACACTGCCCCATACCATCCATGCCCAAGGCCGCAGCCGCCAAAACCTCTGCCCAGCCCACTAGCTATGAAGCCGCCCTGCAAGAGCTGGAGCAGCTGATTGCACACATCGAGTCGGGCCAGCTGCCGCTGGAGCAGATGCTGACCGGCTATCAGCGTGCAGCCGAGTTGCTGGCCTATTGCCGCGGCAAGCTCGACGCAGTGCAGGAGCAGGTCAAGGTGCTGGATGAAGGCACGCTGTCCCCCTGGACTCAGGACTAGTCCTGGTATTTGCCAGACTCAACGCAGTGAACAAGCGCCCATGAATGCAGAAATGATTGCCGAGCAGCCTCAAGCAGGAGCCGATTTGAAGACCCTGGATTTTTCCGTCTGGATGCTGGAGCGGCTGGCCCGCACCGAAGATGCGCTGTCGCGTTGGGTGGGAGTCAACACTCCTGCAGGTCTGGGCGAAGCCATGCGCTATGCCGTGCTCGATGGTGGCAAGCGCCTGCGCCCCTTGCTGGTCTGGGCGGCTGCCGAGGCAGTGGGCGGCCACGCTGCAGCCACGCTGCGTGCCGGTTGCGCGGTGGAGCTGATCCACGCCTATTCGCTGGTGCATGACGACATGCCCTGCATGGACAACGATGTCATGCGCCGTGGCAAGCCCACCGTGCACGTGCAGTTTGGTGAAGCATCGGCCTTGCTGGCTGGCGATGCGCTGCAGGCGCTGGCCTTCGAGCTGCTGCTGCCCGAGGAGGATGACATTCCCTGCTCCATGCAGGCCAAGCTATGCCGTTTGCTGGGTGCTGCTGCTGGCAGCCATGGCATGGCCGGCGGCCAGGCCATCGATCTGGCCAGCGTGGGCAAGCAGCTGACGGAAAGCCAGTTGAGCGAAATGCACCGTCTCAAAACCGGTGCGCTGCTGCTGGGCAGCGTGCTCATGGGGGCCGTCTGCAATGCGCAGACCGAGGCCAGGGCCATCGAGGCGTTGACCGAGTACGGCCAGGCGCTGGGTGTGGCCTTCCAGGTGGTGGACGATATTCTGGATGTGGTGGCCGACTCCGCCACGCTGGGCAAGACCGCCGGCAAGGATGCCGCCAACGACAAGCCCACCTATGTCTCGCTGCTGGGGCTGGAGCGCGCCCGCGCCCATGCCGAGGAGCTGCGTCAGCAGGCGCATGCGGCTTTGGCCCGCAGCGGCCTGGCCGATACTCAGGCCCTGGCAGCCCTGGCTGATATGGTGGTGCAGCGCAGCCATTGATAATGCAAGGTAAATTGGCCTCAAGTGCAATACTGGCGTGCGAAAGCAGCTATTAAAAATATAGATCATGTCCACGAACAATTATTCCTTGCTGCAAACCATCAATGACCCGGCAGACCTGCGCCGCCTCTCGCGTGCACAGCTCAAGGCGCTGGCCGGCGAGCTGCGCGCCTATGTGATCGACAGCGTCTCCAAGACCGGCGGCCACCTGAGTTCCAACCTGGGAACCGTGGAGCTGACGGTGGCCCTGCACTCGGTGTTTGACACGCCACGCGATCGCGTGGTCTGGGATGTGGGTCATCAAACCTATCCGCACAAGATCCTGACCGGTCGGCGCGACCGCATGGACAGCCTGCGCCAGTTCGGTGGCCTCTCGGGCTTTCCCCAGCGTGCCGAGAGCCAGTACGACACCTTTGGCACGGCCCACTCGTCCACCAGCATCTCGGCAGCCCTGGGTATGGCGCTGGCGGCCAAGCAAAAAGGCGAGGACCGCCGTGCGATTGCCGTGATCGGCGACGGTGCCATGACCGCCGGCATGGCGTTCGAGGCACTGAACAACGGCGGCGTGGCCGATGCCAATCTGCTGGTCATACTCAACGACAACGATATGAGCATCAGCCCGCCCGTGGGCGCGCTGAACCGCTATCTGGCCCAGCTGATGAGCGGCCAGTTCTACGCCAAGGCCCGCGATGTGGGCAAGAGCGTCTTGAAGCAGGTGCCGCCGCTGCTGGAGCTGGCCAAGCGCCTGGAGCAACAGGCCAAGGGCATGGTCGTGCCTGCCACCATGTTCGAGCAGTTCGGCTTCAACTACATAGGCCCCATCGACGGTCACGACCTGGATTCGCTGATCCCCACGCTGGAGAACATCAAAAGCCTCAAAGGCCCGCAATTTCTGCATGTGGTGACCAAGAAAGGCCAGGGCTACAAGCTGGCCGAAGTGGACCCTATCGCCTACCACGGCCCCGGCAAGTTTGACCCGGCCGTCGGTCTGGTCAAGCCCGCCACACCGGCCAAGCAGACCTTCACCCAGGTGTTTGGCCACTGGCTGTGCGATATGGCGGCCAAGGACCAGCGCCTCGTCGGCATCACGCCGGCCATGCGTGAAGGCTCGGGCATGGTGGAGTTTCACAAGCGCTTCCCCGGCCGCTACTACGACGTGGGCATTGCCGAGCAGCATGCCGTGACCTTTGCCGGCGGCATGGCCTGCGAAGGCCTCAAGCCCGTGGTGGCCATCTACTCCACTTTCCTGCAGCGCGGCTATGACCAGCTGATTCATGACGTGGCATTGCAAAACCTGCCCGTGGTGTTTGCGCTGGATCGCGCGGGTCTGGTGGGGGCCGACGGCGCCACGCACGCTGGCAATTACGACATCGCTTTTGTGCGCTGCATTCCCAATATGAGCATGGCCTGCCCGGCCGACGAGCGCGAAACCCGCCAGTTGCTGACGACAGCCTACGAGCAGGACCATCCCGTGTGCGTGCGCTACCCGCGTGGCGCCGGTGTGGGCGTGGCTCCGCTGGAGACTCTGGAAGGCCTGCCTTTTGGCAAGGGCGAGATCCGCCGCGAATCCGCTACCAAGAAGGTCGCCATCCTGGCCTTCGGTACGCTGCTGTACCCGGCGCTGACGGCTGGCGAGGCACTGGATGCCACCGTGGTCAATATGCGCTGGGCCAAGCCGCTCGATGAAGAACTGCTGCTCAAGGTAGCTGCCGAGCATGAGCTGATCGTGACCCTGGAAGAAGGCAGCATCATGGGCGGCGCAGGCAGCGCCGTGCTGGAAACGCTGGCCGCGCAGGGGCTGCGCAAGCCGGTGTTGCAGCTGGGCTTGCCCGATCAGTTCATCGAGCATGGCGACCCGGTCAAGCTGCTGGCGCTGCAAGGGCTGGATGCTGCAGGGATCGAAGCATCGATTCGCCAGCGTCTGGCGGCCGCGCAGGCCTGATTCCGTCGCTTGCAGTCCATCAAGGCCCTTCGAAGAAGGGCCTTTTTTGTGGGCAAACGCCGGGAACACTGACGGCAGCTGCTTTGCCCTGCGAATCTTGCCCTCAGCAAGCGTCTGCGTTTTTAGAATGCTGGCTGGACGCAAGCGCAAGCGGCCTCTTCAAGGCTGCTATAACCCCATCTTGTTAATGAAAACTACTCGCGGAGAAACCTTCATGGATCGTCGCTCACTCGTCAAACATGTGGGCATGGCCGGAGTGCTGGCAGCAGGAATGGCTCCGGCCGTCCATGCGCAGGACGTGCTGAGGTGGCGGCTTGCGGCAAGCTTTCCCAAGATGCTGGACACGGTCTTCGGTTCGGCCGAGAAATTTGCACAGACGCTCAAGGCCTTGTCAGGCGGCAAGTTTGAAGTGTCCGTGCACCCAGCCGGCGAGCTGATGCCTGCGTATGGCGTGGTGGATGGAATTCAAAGCGATGCCATCGAAATGGCGCTGACCGCCCCTTACTACTTCACCGACAAGGATGCCTGCTTTGCCCTGGGTTGCGCCGTGCCCTTTGGGTTTACGGCCCGGCAGATGGACGCCTGGATGGAGCATGGCGGTGGGCGCAAGCTCATGGACGATTTCTATGCCGCATACAACATCAAAAGCCTGAGCGCGGGCAATACGGGCACGCAGATGGGGGGCTGGTTTCGCAAGGAAATCAAGACCGTGGCCGACCTCAAGGGCCTGAGGATGCGCGTGGGCGGCGGCCTGTTTGGCGAGGCTCTGCAAAAGCTGGGCGTGCAGGCTTTCAACATGCCTATCAACGAGGCCTATCAGGCGCTGGAAAAAGGCCGACTCGATGCCGTGGAGTTCGTCGGCCCCTATGACGACCAGAAGCTGGGCTTTGGCAAGATTGCACCGTATTACTACTATCCCGGCTGGTGGGAGGGCGGAGCGGAGCTGGCCTTCTTCATCAATGCCAAGGCCTATGCGGGCTTGACGCCGGAGTTCAAGGCCATGGTGGAGGCCGCAGCCAGCGTGGCGGCGCGCGATATGACGGGCAAGTATCTGGCCCTCAATCCCGCAGCGCTCAAAAAGCTGCTCAGCGAGCGGGTCCAGCTCAGGGCCTTTCCCAGAGAGCTCATGGATGCCGGTTTCAAGACCGTGATGCAGTCCATGGCGGAAAACGAAACCAAGTCTCCCAGCTTCAAGAAAATTCACCGCAGCCTGCGCAGCTTTCAGCACGATCAGTTGCTGTGGGATCGCTTCTCCGAGTTCCGCTACGCCAGCTATATGAGCGTGGTGCGGCTGTGAACACGCGCTGATAGTGAATGCCTGCTCCTGAATTTCACTGGCACCGACTTACCTTGATCTAGGTAGAAGTTCCTAGTGGAACGGGCGCTTTTCGAAGCGGTGCGAGTCATTGGCTCATGTACATTTCCAAACGATCATGTAAGACGACGCAGATCGTTTGACTGTTCAAGCACACCGTTCATCAAGGAGACCGCAGTGGATCGTCGTTCCATTCTCAAAAATGCTGGCATCGCCGGCGTCCTGGCTGCTGCCGCAGCCCCCGCCGTGCATGCGCAAGCGACTATCCGCTGGCGTCTGGCTTCGAGCTTTCCCAAGTCGCTGGACACGATTTACGGTACGGCTGAAATTTTCTCCAAGAAAGTCAGCGAAGCCACCAGCGGCAAGTTCCAGATTTCGGTGCATGCCGGCGGCGAGTTGATGCCCGCTTTCGGCGTGGTGGACGGCGTGCAGAGCGCAGCCGTCGAAATGGCGCACACCGCTCCCTATTACTTCTACGGCAAGGACCCCACCTTCTGCTTGGGCTGCGCCGTGCCGTTCGGCATGAACGCACGCCAGATGAATGCCTGGATGTACGAAGGCAACGGCTTGAAGCTGATGCGCGAGTTCTACGCCAAGTACAACATCATCAATCTGCCCGGCGGCAATACCGGCGCCCAGATGGGCGGCTGGTTCCGCAAGGAAATCAAGTCCGTGGCCGATCTCAAGGGCCTGAAGTTCCGTACCAACCCTTTCGCAGGCAAGGTGCTGGAGCCGTTTGGCGTGATTCCCCAGTCCATTCCCGGTGCCGACCTGTACCCCGCACTGGAAAAAGGCACGATCGACGCGCTGGAGTGGGTGGGCCCTTATGACGACCAGAAGCTGGGCTTCAACAAGGTCGCCCCCTTCTATTACTACCCCGGCTGGTGGGAAGGCGGTCCTCAGCTGGACTTCTACATCAACACCAAGGCCTGGGCCGGTCTGCCGGCCGAGTACAAGGCGATCGTCGAGGCCTCGGCTTCGCACGCTCACGTGACCATGCTGGCCAAGTACGACTCCAAGAACCCCACGGCCATCAAGCAGCTGGTGGGCTCGGGCACCAAGCTGCGCCCCTTCACGCAGGACGTGATGAATGCGGCCTTCAAGTCTGCACAGCAGATTTATGCGGATCTGAACAACTCCAATCCCGAGTGGAAGAAGATCTACCCCGACTACGCAAAATTCCTGGCCGACCAGAATGCCTGGTTCCGCTTCACCGAAGGCACGTTCGACCGCTTCATGCAGCAGCAAAAGCTGTAAGCGGTGCCGGGCCACAAGGCCTGAGAACAAAAAAGCCTCGCTGTTTCAGCGAGGCTTTTTTCATGGCGGGAAGGTGGGGGCTTGATCAGGCTTTGGACGATGCTGAAGGCTGCATGCCTTGGCGGACCACGCTCTCGCCAAAGGCGACCAGCAGCCGCACATCGGCCGAATGCATCCAGGTCATGCCGCCGTTGCGCTTGCGCACCAGCATGCGGGGCGAGACGATGAACTGCAACCAGGGCCAGTGTACGATCTTGAAGGTGGCGACCTCGCGCGCATGGACGCGCTTGTCCCAGAGCCAGGTCTGAACCAGTTCATCATCGGCATAGCGTGTGCGGCTGAAGACCATCCACCAGCCGACCCAGGCCAGCAGCACGCCCGCCAGACCATAGGTGGACAGGGTGGCGAACGACCACTGGACTTCACGCAAAGACGGTGCCGACCACAGTGCGAAGCCCGCCAGAGCGAGCACGATGACGACCGACAGGCATCGCACGGCAGTAGGGTAGGCGGCGCTTTCCAGCGCCTTGCCCAGCTCTTTTTTCAGCCCTGATTCTTGAGGCAGCGGCAAGCTGTTTTCCCTCATTGCGCAGGAGCGGCCGGGGCCGTGGGGGCCGCTGGGGCGTCAGCTGCCGGGGCGGCCGGTGCTTCGCCGGGAACCACAAACGGCGCATCAAGGTCGATGGGGTTGCCCTGCTGAATATCTGCCGGCATCTCCAGCTGCACCTTGTCCAGATCCACCACCACTTCCTTGTCCAGGAACACGGTCACCGTCTGCGGGAAGAAGATCACGATGGCCACCAGAATCACCTGCATCACCACCCAGGGGATGGAGCCCATGTAGATGTCGCTGGATTTGACAGGCCGGTCTATGCGCTTTTCCTTGAACAGCGTGTCCGAGATGCCGCGCAGATAGAACAGCGCAAAGCCGAAAGGCGGGTGCATGAACGAGGTCTGCATGTTCACGCACAGCAGCACGCCGAACCAGACCAGATCGATGCCCAGCTTGTGTGCCACAGGGCCCAGCAGCGGCAAGATGATGAAGGCGATTTCAAAGAAGTCCAGGAAGAACGCCAGGAAGAAGATGAAGATGTTCACCACGATCAGGAAGCCAATCTGGCCGCCTGGCAGGTCGGTGAGCATGTGCTCGATCCAGATGGCGCCGTCCACGCCCTGGAAGACCAGGGAGAATACGCGCGAGCCGATCAGGATGAAGACCACCATGGCGGTCAGGCGCATGGTGCCGTCCATGGCATCCTTGAGCAGAGCCCAGTTCAGGCGCTTGTGGATGGCGGCCAGAATCAGCGAGCCTACGGCACCCATGGCGCCGGCTTCTGTGGGAGTGGCAATGGCGTGGTCCATGAAAGGCAGACCGCCCATGGAGCCCAACACGGCAAAGATCAGGATGGCCGAGGGGATGATGCCGCGCAGGCACTTGCCCCACAGCGCCCAGCCGTGCAGCGTGCGCGCCGCCTTGGGCAGGCCGGGCACATGCTCGGGGCGGATGCGACCCAGGATGAAGGTGTAGATCGCGAAGATCAGCACCTGCAAAATGGCCGGGCCCCAGGCGCCTTTGTACATATCGCCCACGGAGCGACCCAGCTGGTCGGCCATGACGATCAGCACCAGCGAAGGCGGCACGAGCTGGGTGATGGTGCCCGAGGCTGCCAGCACGCCGGTGGCGTAGCGCATGTTGTAGCCATAGCGCATCATCACCGGCAGCGAAATCATGGCCATGGCGATCACCTGTCCGGCCACGGTGCCGGTGATGGCGCCCAGGATGAAGCCGACGATGATGACCGAGTAGCCCAGGCCGCCGCGCACGGGGCCGAACAGCTGGCCCATGGAGTCCAGCATGTCTTCGGCAAGCCCGCACTTTTCCAGCACGGCCCCCATCAGCGTGAAGAAGGGAATGGCCAGCAGCAGGTCATTGGAGAGAATGCCGAACATATTGATCGGCAGGGTGGACATGAAGTTGGCGGGAAACCAACCCATTTCGATGGCATAAAAGCCGCTGAACAGGCCTAGCGCCGCTAGCGAAAACGCGACGGGGAACCCGATCAGCATGATCACGATCAGCCCCGTGAACATGATCGGGGCAAAATTTTCCATATGCATTCTGGTGTTGTCCTGGAGAAGTCGGTGGAGGCGTTGCCGGGCTTATTGCACCGGCTTCTCGTAATGCGTAGTCATCTCGTAGTGGCCGCTCAGATAGGCCACGCGTTTGATGATTTCAGCCAGGCCCTGCAGGAACATGGCACCAAAGCCCAGCGGCAGCAGCAGGCCAGCTGGCCAGCGGATCAGGCCGCCGATGTTTCCCGACATTTCCTTGGTCACAAACATGTTCCAGAAGAAGGGGGCGGTCAGCCAGGTCAGCAAAGCCATCACGGGCAGCAGAAAAAAGATCAGGCCGAACAAGTCCACAAACACCGGTTTGTGGCCGCGCAGCTTGCCGTAGATGATGTCCACGCGCACATGCTCGTTGAGCTTGAGCACCAGGGGGGCGCCCAGCATGACGGTGGTGCCGAACAGATACCACTGAATCTCCAGCCAGGCGTTGGAGCTCAGGTCCAGGCCGTAGCGGGTCACGGCATTGCCGGCTGAGATGAGGGCGGCGGCGAGCACGGCCAGGCCAGCAATCTTGCTCAGCTTGGTGGAAATCCAGTCCATGCCCAGGGCCAGTTTGAGGAGTATCGACACGATATGTCTCCTTGAATAATTTTGAATGGGACCAGGGTCAGGCGATGACCGGGAGGCTTGGTTGCAGCAAGGAGGTGCCGGGCGGGGGGGAGTGGGCTCTGAGGGCCCGGGCGACCGGTTTTCGGTGAGGTGCTGCGTAAGCCTTCATGGTGTCTCCAAAAAGTAGGCTGTGGGGTGTCGCGCAATGGCAGCTGGTAAGCCGAAGAGGCGATCTCGATTTTTGAACCAAGGTCGAGATTCTACGGAGGGGTAGAGAGGGCCTTTTACAAATACTCAAGCCGCCACGGAGGCCGCAGTTGCAGCATTTTTGCAATTAAATTAATAGCGCCTGGCGTATGTGGTGTATGCGATACATGGTTGTTTTATATAAATGTTTCAGCTGTGAAAACCTACAAGAAAATCCTTGTTCAGCTCTGAATGTTCTGCCAAACGGCGCTGCAACCTAGGGTAAATCGGGAGGTGTGGCAGGCGGTGCGCCGCTGCGTTTGACGGCCAGCCTGCGGTACAGCGTGGCCCGGCTCAGCCCCAGGCTTCTGGCCGCCAGGCTCACATTGCCCTGTGTTTCTTGCAGCACCTGTTGAATCAGCAACTGCTCGCTGGTACGCAGCAGAGAACCCGCAGTCTTGCCGTCAACGGTGACAGGCGTACGGCCCGTCATGGCGGGCGCGGGTCGCGGCGGCGCGGCTTGTGCCAGGGCTTGCAGGCGCAGACCAGACCATAGGGGCAGCTGCAGCAGCGTTTGCGGGCGCAGGCGTGCATGCTCCAGCAGATTGCGCCAGGGCAGGGCCAGCAGCTCATGGGCGTGGAGCTGCGAAACCTGATCTGGCGCTTGCAAGGGGGGCGATGGTCGCGGCACCAACTGGCGGGCCACGGTGTTGCCGCCCAGCAGGACGCCGTCGGCATCAAAAGCCAGCAGGCCTTCGCCTTCCTGACCCAGGGGGCCGCCGGGCCAGTTCAGCCGCAGCAGCAGAGCATGGGGCAGGGCTCGCACCAGGCGGTCTTCTATCGCCCGGGCGCAGCGAACGGCTAAATACAGCAGCTCGGGTCTTTCCGGCACATCGATGCCGGTGATGCACAGCATGGCCGCGCATTGGCCGCCGGGGCTGAAGATGGGCGTGCCGGCGCAGCTGTAGTCGCGCAGATCATCAAAAAAATGCTCCCGGCGGTGCAGCCATGCGGGGGCTTGCTCGGCCAGTGCCGCACTGATGGCCGAAGTACCTACTCTGTGTTCGGATAGATCGACCCCCGGGCGGCCCACGGCCACGGCGCGCAGGTCGTGGTGATCGACGGGGCCTTGCACTTGCAGCACGGTGCCTGTGCTGTCGGTCAGCAGACAAAAGTAGCGCAGCGCTCCCACAGCCCCCGCAAGCTGGTGCATGACGGGCTTGGCTGCCTGCAGCAGGGTGAACTCCCGGTCTTGTGCAGCTTGCAAGACCTGGGGGCTGACGGTATCGAATGCCACGCGATCGGCCGGACGATGGCCTCGTTCCATGCAGCGCCGCCAGGAGTGCCACAGCCAGGGCGAGATTCCCTGAGGCGGTGCGCTGCCCTGAGCGGCTTCCAGACACTGATGGCGGGCGCGGGCGATCAAGGCATGGCGATCGGCGGCATCGCCAAAGGACAGGGGCAGCATGTACGCATCCTCGGGGGCGGTTATGTCGTGGGCTCAAGTGTTTCATTTTGAGAATATCTGTGCCCTGCCTGCGCGCCCTGGGGGTCAACCCTAGCGGAGAGCGGGCGCCAGGTGTCGAGCATGTGGGCTGCGCGTTTGCTTTGTTACCCATACCCCGCGACTTGATAGCCACAATCGAGCCCGATACCGGCAGGAGGCAGCACGATGAATGTTCAGTTCACGGTCAATGGCCGCGCGGCCAGCATTGACATCCCCCCCAATACCTTGCTGGTGCAGGCCTTGCGAGAGCAGTTGCACCTGACGGGTACCCATGTGGGCTGCGACACCAGCCAGTGCGGAGCCTGCACGGTGCTCGTCAACGGCCGTGCCATCAAGTCCTGCACAATGCTGGCCGTGCAGGCCCAGGGTGCACAGGTACAGACCATCGAAGGCATGGCGGCAGCAGACGGCAGCATGCATCCCATGCAGGCGGCGTTCAAAGCCTGCCACGGCCTGCAGTGCGGCTTTTGCACGCCGGGCATGGTGATGAGTGCGGTCGATCTGTGCCAGCAGCAGCCCCAGGCCGATGACGCACAGATCCGCGAACTGCTGGAAGGCAATATCTGCCGCTGTACCGGCTACCAGAACATTGTGGCGGCCATCAAAAAAGGCCGTGATGACATGCAGGCCGCATAAACCCTGGCCTTCCCGAGCTGATTCATAGAACCGAGAAGGAGACAAGCCATGGGAGCCAAGGAATTTTCCAAGCTGCCGCATATCGGTGAAGCCTTGCTGCGGCGCGAGGACGACCGCTTTCTGACGGGCACGGGCCAGTACACCGACGACATCACGCTGGGAGCGCAAACCTATGCGGTGTTTGTGCGCTCGCCCCATGCGCATGCCAGGCTGCGCAGCGTCAACACCGAAGCGGCCAAGGCTGCGCCAGGCGTGGTGGGCATCTTTACGGGCCAGGACGTGGCAGCCGCCAACATCAACGGCCTGCCTTGCGGCTGGTTGATCACCAGCACCAACGGCGAGCCCATGAAAGAGCCGCCCCATCCGATTTTGGCCCTGGATACCGTGCGCTATGTGGGCGACCATGTGGCCATGGTCGTGGCCGAGACCCTGCAGCAGGCGCGCGATGCGGCCGAGCTGGTGGAGGTGGATTACGAGGTGCGGCCGTCGGTGGTGAACGTGGCCGATGCCGCCGGCGGCAAGAAAGCCGGCGCCGTGGTGCATGACATCGCGCCCGACAACTGCTGCTATCGATGGGCGATTGGCGACAAGGCCGCTGTCGATGCCGTGTTTGCCGGCGCAGCCCATGTGACGCGGCTAGATCTGGTCAACAACCGCCTGATTCCCAACGCCATGGAGCCGCGCGTGGCCATTGGCAGCTACAACCGGGCCAATGACGAGTACACGCTGTATGTGGCCAATCAGAACCCGCATGTGGAGCGGCTGCTGATGACGGCTTTCGTCCTGGGGCTGCCGGAGAGCCGTGTGCGGGTCATCGCTCCCGATGTGGGCGGCGGCTTTGGCTCCAAGATCTTTCTGTATGCCGAGGATGTGTGTCTGACCTGGGCTGCCAAGAAGCTCAACCGCAATATCAAGTGGACGGCGGATCGCAGCGAATCCTTTCTCTCGGATGCCCATGGCCGCGACCATGTCAGCCATGCCGAAATGGCCATGGATGCAGACGGCAAGTTTCTGGCCATGCGCGTGCACACCGATGCCAACCTGGGCGCCTATCTGTCCACCTTTGCCAGCGCCGTGCCCACGATTCTTTATGCCACGCTGTTGGCGGGCCAGTACACCACGCCGCAAATCCATATAGAGGTGGATGCCTGGTTCACCCATACCGCGCCTGTTGATGCGTATCGCGGTGCGGGCCGGCCCGAGGCCACCTATCTGCTAGAGCGTTTGGTCAGCCGCTGCGCCTTGGACATGAATCTGTCGCAGGCCGAGATCCGTCGGCGCAACTTCATCACCAGCTTTCCCTACCAGACGCCGGTGGCCTTGCAGTACGACATTGGCGACTACCCGGCCTGTATGGATCAGGCCGAGCAACTGGCCGATGTGGCGGGCTTTGCCGCCCGGCGCGCCGCCAGCGAAGCCCAGGGCTTGAGGCGCGGCCTGGGTTACAGCAGCTATATCGAAGCCTGTGGCCTGGCACCCAGCAATATTGCGGGGGCGCTGGGCGCGCGTGCGGGCCTGTTTGAATGTGGCGAGGTACGCGTGCATCCCACGGGTAGTGTCACGGTGTTCACCGGCTCGCACAGCCACGGCCAGGGTCATGAGACCACGTTTGCCCAGGTGGTGGCCGCGCGGCTGGGCATTCCTGTGGAGAACGTCGAAGTGGTGCACGGCGATACCGGCCGCGTGCCTTTTGGCATGGGCACCTATGGCTCGCGCTCCATCAGCGTGGGTGGGGCGGCCATCATGAAGGCGCTGGACAAGATCGAGGCCAAGGCCAAGAAGATTGCCGCGCATCTGCTGGAGGCCAGCGATACCGACATCGACTTTGCCGATGGCGAGTTCACCGTGCGCGGCACGGACAAGAAGCTGCCGTTTGCCCAGATTGCGCTGACGGCCTATGTGCCGCACAACTATCCGCTGGACAAGCTGGAACCCGGCCTGGACGAAACTGCTTTCTACGATCCGACCAATTTCACCTTCCCTGCAGGCACGCATATCTGCGAGGTGGAGATCGACCCCGTCACCGGCGTGGTGCGCGTGGATCGCTTCACGGCGGTGGACGACTTCGGCGTCATCATCAACCCCATGATTGTCCAAGGCCAGGTGCATGGCGGCCTGGCCCAGGGCATTGGCCAGGCCTTGCTGGAAAACTGCGTGTACGACCGCGAATCGGGTCAGCTGCTGACCGGCAGCCTCATGGACTACGCCATGCCGCGGGCCGACGATCTGCCTGACTTCACGCTGGGTGCAGTCTGCACGCCTTGTACCCACAACCCGCTGGGCACCAAGGGCTGCGGCGAGGCCGGGGCGATAGGCTCGCCGCCGGCCGTCATCAATGCCGTGCTGGACGCCTTGCACCCGCTGGGCGTCAAGGATCTAGACATGCCTGCCAGCCCGCACCGGGTATGGGAAGCCATTGATGCTGCGCGCGGCTGATAGATCAAGGAGACCCGCATATGTACGCTTTCAGCTATTCCAGACCCGAGACCTTGAACGAAACAGTGGCCGCCGGCGGCCAGTTTCTGGCCGGCGGCCAAAGCCTGATTCCGTCGATGAAGCTGCGCCTGGCTCAGCCCGGCGCGATTGTGGACCTCAACGGCCTGGCCGATCTGGCCGGAATTCGAGCCAGCGGCAATCAGCTCGAGATCGGAGCCATGACGCGCCACGCCGATGTGGCGGCCAGCACCGAAGTTCAGGCTGCCATTCCGGCCCTGGCCCAGTTGGCGGCCGGTATTGGCGACCGCCAGGTGCGCGCGCGCGGCACCCTGGGCGGGTCTCTGGCCAATAACGACCCTGCGGCCTGCTACCCCAGTGCCGTGCTGGGTCTGGATGCCACCGTGGTCACCAACCGCCGTGAGATGGCTGCCGCCGATTTCTTTCAAGGTATGTACACCACGGCGCTGGAAGAGGGTGAGCTGATCACCGCTGTGCGCTTTCCTCTGCCCCAGGCAGCGGTCTATCTGAAGTTCAAACAACCGGCTTCGCGCTTTGCCCTGGTCGGCGTGTTTCTGGCGCAGACGGCGCAAGGCGTTCGCGTGGCGATCACGGGGGCCGGCCTGTCGGTGTTTCGCCATGCGGGGCTGGAGGCGGCGCTGACCCAGAGCTTCACTCCGCAGTCGGCCGCCGCTGTGGCGATTGACGACAGCGAGCTCAACAGCGATCTGCATGCCAGCGCGCGCTACCGGGCCCAGCTGATCAGCGTGCTGACGCAGCGGGCAGTGGCGCAGATAAACACCCCCTGAGGCGCGTTGCGCCTTCCCCCTCTCTCTTCGGGAGGGGGACGATGCCATCGCTGCGGGGCGGCCCTTGCTTGGCATCTCGGGCATTGTGGTGCGCCCTGAGCCAATAGGTGGTGTATTTTGAGTGAAAAATGGCTATAGCCTATATGGATAAAGCGCAAGCAGCTATGAATACTGATGTAAACAGTGCTCTGCAGTCGGTCGACGGGTTGCAGGCTGCGTTGCAGGATGTGGGCTATTTTGCGGACCGTCGCCTGGCCACTGCCGTGTTTCTTGCGCTCAAGCTGCAGCGGCCTTTGCTGCTGGAGGGCGAGCCCGGCGTAGGCAAGACCACGCTGGCCCAGGCCTTGTCTGCCGTGCTGTCGCGCGAGCTGATCCGCTTGCAGTGCTATGACGGGCTGGAGCAGCGCGAGGCGCTGTATGAATGGAACTATGCGGCCCAGTTGCTGCACCTGCGTGCAGCCGAGCTGCGTGGCAGTGCCGAGGTCGGGCTGGCCGAGCTGGAGGTTTATCAGAGCCGCTATCTGGTGCGCAGGCCGCTGCTGCAGGCCTTGCAGACGCCAGAACCCGGCGCCGTGCTGCTGATTGACGAGGTGGACCGGGCCGATGAGCCGTTCGAGGCTTTTTTGCTTGAATACCTGGGCGAATACCAGATCAGCATTCCCGAGTTGGGGGTGATACGCGCCCAGGTACCGCCGGTCACGTTGCTGACCAGCAACCGCACGCGGGATCTGCACGATGCGGTCAAGCGCCGCTGTCTCTATCATTGGCTGGACTACCCGGAGCGCGAGCGCGAACTGGCGATTGTGCAGGCCAAGGTGCCTGAGGCGAGCGCGCAGCTGACGCAGCAGATTGCCGCTTTTGTAGCGCGTTTGCGCAGCCGCCCGTTTGCCGATGCGTTTTCTCGCACCCCGGGCATTGCCGAGAGTGTGGAATGGGCCAAGGCCCTGGTGGCACTGGACACGCTGGTGGTCGATCCCGAGCTGGTGCACGCAACCGCCGGAATCCTGTTCAAGCAGCGCGAAGATGTGGCGGCGCTGACGCCCGAACGGCTGGAGCAGTTGCTCAAGCCCGAAGCCGATGCCTCCAACTGAATCATCCAACGTCTCTGTCAGCTGGTGGGGAGATGCGCGCAGCGGCAAGCTGCCTCTGAATCTGCTGGGCTTTGGCCGGGCGCTGCGCCGTGCCGGCTTGGCGGTGGATGCCGAGCGCATGGCGCTGGCCCAGCAAAGCCTGATGCTGGTGGGGGTGGGCAGGCCGGAGATGCAGGCGGCGCTGGAAACCGTCTTTGTCTCGCGCCAGCAGGACCTCGCGGTTTTTCGCGAGCTGTTCGCCGCCTATTTTCGCAACCCCGAGGTTGCGCAGCTGCTGCTGGCCCAGCTCTTGCCTCGCGCTCCTGAAGCTGCAGCGCCAAAGCATCGCCCGCGAGTGCAGGAGGCTCTGGCCGCCATTCATGCGGCGCAAAAGTCCGAGCGGCCGGTGCAAGAGGAGTTCAAGCTGGATGCCGCCATGAGCGCCAGTGATCGCCAGAGGCTACAGAATGCGGACTTCAACCAGCTCAGCGCCAGCGAGTACCTGCTGGTGCAGCAACTGGTGCGCGAGATACGCCTGCCGCTGCCGCGCTACCGCAGCCGGCGCGGTCATCTGTCCAGCCGTGGTGCGCAAGTGCATTGGTCGGCCAGCTTTGCCGAGGCTGCACGCACCGGAGGCGAGCTGTTGCAGCTCAGGCGCTGGGAGCGGCGGCAACTGCCCATGCCCTGGCTGGCGCTGGTCGATGTCTCGGGCTCCATGGAGCGTTATGTGCGGCTGATGCTGGCGTTTCTGCATCAGGCAAGCAGTGCACAGCACCATCCCCAGCTACGCCGCCATGTCTACAGCATGGGCACCGGGCTGCGCGACCTGAATCCGGCTTTTTCCCTGGCCGATCCTGACGCCATGCTCACCGCCGCCAATGCGGCCATTGACGACTTTGGCGGCGGCACCCGCCTGGGCGACTGCCTGGGCCAGCTGCGCCTGCAGGCCGCACGCCATCTGGTGGGCAGGCGAACCCTGGTTCTGATCGTCAGCGACGGGCTGGATACCGGCGAGGCACAGCTTCTGGAGAGCGAGCTGCTCTGGCTCAAACGCCATAGTGCGCGTATCGTCTGGCTGAACCCCTTGCTGCGCTTTGACGGCTATGCGCCGCTGGCCGCCGGTGCCGCCATGCTGCACCAGCATTGCCATGCCATGCTGGCCGTGCACAACCTGCAGTCCTTGCAGGAGTTGGCGGTGCAGCTGGCCCGGTTGATGACTCTGAAACCTTCCTGAAGGAGACTTCCATGGAAATGCATGCCAGCCGTCCTCTTGCAGCCAGCCAGCAGCAGGCCTGGGAAGCGCTAAACGACGCCGAGACACTCAAGGCCTGTCTGCACGGTTGCGAAAAATTCGAAGCCGTGGATGACGCCAGCTATGCCGTGATCATGGCTGTCAAGGTCGGCCCGGTCTCGGCCAGGTTCAACGGCAAGATCAGCTTGTCCGACGTGGTGGCCCCCGAGAGCTACACCATGACCTTCGAAGGCCAGGGCGGTGTCGCCGGGTTTGGCACGGGGCAGGCCAAAGTCAGGCTCTCGCCTCAGGAGGATGCCGGCCAGTGCCTGCTGGACTATGAGGTTCAGGCCCAGGTGGGTGGCAAGATTGCGCAGCTGGGCCAGCGCCTGATCGATGGTGCGGCCAAGAATATGGCGGAAGATTTTTTTGCGCGCTTTGATGCGCTGATGCGCGAGCGCAACCCCATGCAGGGGCAAGAGGAAGACGCCGATTCCAGCGCCAGATTCGATACCCGCACCTGGGAGCATGATGCTGCCATGGTCTCCAGCAGCTCCGCGCCACTGGATGCCACGCCGGCGGCCGCGCCGCAAGGCAAGGGCTGGCTGCCCATCTGGACCTGGGCGCTGGGCCTGATCGTGGTGCTGGGCGCACTCTGGCTGCTGAGCCGGTAAAAAAGCCCGGGCCTTTATGAGGGCCGGGCTGGCTTCAAGTCGTCAGCCTTTGGGCCGGGCGCGCGCTGCTTATTGCGGCTGGGCGTGAAAAGCCTTGTTGGCGATCTTCCAGCCCTGCTCGGTCTTGAGCAGCACAAAGTAGTCGGTAAACGTCACCGCACCGTGGTAGAGCGTGACCTTGGCCATGGCAGCCGTGCCCACGATGTCCAGATAGTCGATGGTGCGGCGGCGTGTGGCTTCATCGGCTGCGGGGGTGTTCTTGAAGCGCTGGCAGTAGAAATCCAGATCCCAGGAGGTCAGCGGGCCTTCGCGCACCGACTCCAGGCGGGCCGTGGGCATGAAGGCGGCGCGCATGTGCTCGGCGTTGTCTTCGGCGTGGCCGCGCATATACAGCTCTAGAGGGACGCATACTGCAGCGGCTTCGGGGTGGTTGCTCAGGTGTTCGGTGGTCATGTGAATTGTTTCCTTGGAGAGGGGGCAGGCACGCGACGCCAAAATGCAGCGCCAAAAGATATAAGCATAGGCAAGCTGGCCCAGGCTTTACCCCTAATTGGGTCAGCACTGTTTGTGCTGTGGTGGGGCAAACACAGAACGTAAACCCGCCGTAAAGATGTCGTAAAAGCGGGCAAAGCCGGTGATTGCCGACCTGAGGTGCAGATGCAAATAGATACCATTGCGCCAATCCGTCTGCCCATAGGCCCTAGTGGCCGTGTCTGAACCACATGCCAAGTCTTCACTTTTTGCGCTCTGAATCGTCTCGTTCCCAGTCTGGCCGAGTCCGGCCGGCCGTTCTTGTCGGTGTGCTGGCGGCCCTGGTGGCCGCTGGTGCGGGGGCGTGGTGGTGGAAGCAGCAGGCGGCTTCCACGCAGGCCTCCGGCGCATCGGCCGGCGGCGCTTCGTCCGCAGGCCCTGGCGCACGAGGTGCACGCGGCGGGCGCATGGGGCCCGGTGGCCCTGGCGGTGCCGGTCAGACCCAGCCGGTATCGGTGGGCGTGGTGGAGCGGCGCGACATGCGGGTGTTGATCAGCGCCATTGGCACCATGAACGCGCGGGCCACGGCCGTGGTGCGCGCCAAGGTCTCGGGCGAGCTGCTCAAGCTGCATTTCAAGGAAGGTGATGAAGTCAAGGCCGGTCAACTGCTGGCCGAGATCGATCCGCGCAGCTTTCAGGCCACGCTCAGCCAGGTGCAGGGTTCGCTGGCCCGCGATCAGGCCCAGCTCAAGAATGCCCAGCTGGATCTGCAGCGCTACAAGGAGCTGCTGGCGCAGGACTCCATAGCCAGCCAGCAGGTCGATACCCAGGCTGCGCTGGTGCGTCAGTTGCAGGGCACGGTGGCGGCCGATCAGGGTCAGGTCGACGCTGCCAAGCTGCAGCTGAGCTATACCCGCATCACGGCGCCCATCTCGGGCCGTCTGGGTCTGCGTCAGGCCGATTTGGGCAACGTGGTCAATCCCTCCGATACCAATGGTCTGGTGACCATTACCCAGGTACGGCCGATTGATGCCTTGTTCTCCGTCCCCGAAACCCATGTCAGCACGCTGGCCGAACAGCTGCGCGCCGGCAAGCCCATGCCGGTAGAGCTGTGGGATCGCGAGCAAAAGCAGATTCTGGCCAAGGGCCAGCTCAATGCCCTGGACAACACGATTGACACCACCACGGGCACCGTCAAGGCCAAGGCCGCGTTTGACAATGCCGACGGCAAGCTGTTCACCAACCAGTTTGTGAACGTCAAGCTGCAGCTGCGCCAGCTGGAGCAGGTGCTGGTCGTGCCCGCCAATGCGGTGCAAAACAACTACGTGTACCTGGTCAAGCCCGACAAGACCGTGACCCAGCGCAAGATTACCGTGGGCGTCAGCGATGGCGATTATGTGAGCGTGCGCGGCGAGCTGGAGCCCGGCGATCAGGTGGTCACCGATGGTATCGACCGCCTGCGCGAAGGCGCCCAGGTTTCGGTCATCGATGCCGACAAGGTCAAGAAGGTGGATCAGGCCGTGCAGGACGCGGCCAGCCAGCCGCGCGGTGCCATGCGCAACCTCACGCCCGAGCAGCGCGAAAAAGTCTCCAAGATGACGCCAGAGGAACGCAAGGAGTTCTTCCAGAAGCTGCGCGCCGAGCGCGGTGCCAATGGTGGTAATGGAGGTCCTGGCGGTCCTGGTACTGGTCAAGGCCCGCGTGTGTCAGAGGCTCAGGGCAATGCCCAAGCTCCGGCCCAACGCGAGTCCAAGACCGAAGCCAAGCCGGATGCCAAGCCCGCCGCCGAGCGTGGTGAAAGAGCCGAGGGCCGGGGTGACCGTCCCCAGCTGACGCCCGAGCAGCGCGCCAAGCTGGAGGCCATGTCGCCCGAAGAGCGCAAGGCTTTCTTCCAGAAGCTGCGCGCCGAGCGTGCTGCCAGCGGTGAGGGCGCGGCCCCTGCCGCGGGCCGCTGAGCAACTCAGAGCCTGCGGCCATCATGAATCTCTCCCGTCTTTTCATTCTTCGGCCGATTGCTACCGCGCTTTTGATGGTGGCTGTGCTGATCTCGGGCCTTCTTGCCTACCGACTGCTGCCCATCTCGGCCCTGCCCGAGGTGGACTACCCCACGATTCAGGTCACCACGTTGTATCCGGGCGCCAGCCCCGATGTGATGACGTCCAATGTCACGGCGCCGCTGGAGCGCCAGTTCGGCCAGATGCCCGGGCTGGACCAGATGTCTTCCACCAGCTCCGGTGGCGCGTCGGTCGTCAGCCTGCGCTTTGCGCTGGATATGTCCATGGACGTGGCCGAGCAGCAGGTGCAGGCTGCCATCAATGCGGGCACCAATCTGCTGCCCAGCGACCTGCCCATGCCCCCGCTGTACAGCAAGGTCAACCCGGCCGATGCGCCGGTGCTGACGCTGGCCATCAGTTCGCCTTCGCTGCCCGTCATCAAGATCAATGACCTGGTGGAAAACCGCTTGGCTCCCAAGCTCTCCCAGGTCAAGGGCGTGGGCCTGGTGGCCATTGCCGGTGCACGCCGCCCAGCGGTGCGCATCCAGGCCAACCCGGCAGCCCTCGCCAGCTTTGGCATGACGCTCGATGATGTGCGCTCTGCCATTTCGGCCGCCAACGTCAAGACGGCCAAGGGTAGCTTTGACGGCCCCAACCGTGCTTCGACCATCGACGCCAACGACCAGATGCAGTCGGCGGCCGAGTACCGCAATCTCATCATTGCCTTCAAGAACGGCAACCCCGTGCGCCTGTCAGACGTGGCGCAGACTGTGGACGATGCCGAAAACACGCGTCTGGCCGCCTGGTCGGGCACGCCCGAGACGGGCTCCAAGTCGGCCGTGATTCTCAACATTCGTCGCCAGCCGGGGGCGAACGTGATTGCCACCGTCGATGCCATCAAGACCTTGCTGCCCCAGCTCAAGGAGACGCTGCCTGCCTCCATCGATGTGCAGGTGCTGACCGACCGGACCGTCACCATCCGCGCCTCGGTCAAGGACATGCAGTTCGAGCTGGCGCTGGCCATTGCCCTGGTGGTGATGGTGATCTTCCTGTTCCTGCGCAGTGCCTCGGCCACGCTGATTCCCAGTGTGGCAGTGCCGCTGTCGCTGGTAGGCACGTTTGGCGTCATGTATCTGGCAGGCTTTTCCATCAACAACCTCACGCTGATGGCCCTGACAATTGCCACGGGCTTTGTGGTGGACGATGCCATCGTGATGATCGAGAACATCGCCCGCTATGTGGAAAAAGGCGAGCCGCCCATGCAGGCCGCGCTCAAGGGTTCCAAGCAGATTGGCTTCACCATCATCTCGCTGACCATTTCTCTGGTCGCGGTGCTGATTCCGCTGCTGTTCATGGGCGACGTGGTGGGGCGGCTGTTCCATGAATTTGCGATCACCATGACGGTCGCGATTTTGATCTCGGCCGTGGTCTCGCTGACGCTCACGCCCATGCTGTGCGCGCGCCTGCTGCGCCACAAGCCCGAAAGCGAGCAGCAAAAAGCGCAGTCCAAAGGCATGGGCGCGGCCGTGGCGCGCTTTTTTGACAAGGTGATTGCCGAATACGGCCGCATGCTGACCTGGGTGCTGGATCACAGCAAGCTGACCTGGCTGGTGTTCGTCGCCACGCTGGTGGTCACGGTGCTGCTGTACTTTGTCGTGCCCAAGGGCTTTTTCCCCGAGCAGGACACAGGCACGATTGCCGCGACCACCGAGGCTGACCAATCCATCTCTTTTGCGGCCATGGCCGAGCGCCAGCAGGCCCTGGCCGAGCATTTGCTCAAGGACCCGGCCGTGGCATCCATCTCCTCGTTTATCGGCGTGGACGGCACCAACACCACGCTGAACACCGGCCGTATCCAGATCGACCTCAAGCCCCACGGTCAGCGTGACCGCTTGCCCGTGGTGCTCAACCGCCTGGCCGAAGATTCCCAGGCTGTGCCCGGCATACGCCTCTATGCCCAGCCCGTGCAGGACTTGACGATTGAAGACCGCCAGGCCCGTACGCAGTACCAGTTGCTGCTGTCCTCACCCGACATGACGCAGCTGACTGCCAGCACCAAGGCCCTGGTCGAAAAGCTGCAGCAGCTGCCGCAGCTGCTGGATGTCAGCAGCGATTTGCAGAATCAGGGTCGCCAGGCCTATGTGCAGATCGACCGGGCCCAGGCCAGCCGTCTGGGCGTGACGGTGGCGTCGGTGGACTCGGCGCTCTACAACGCCTTCGGCCAGCGCCTGATCTCCACCATCTTCACCCAGTCCAATCAGTACCGCGTGGTGCTGGAGGTAGCGCCCCAGTTCAAGGTCGGCCCCGAGGCGCTGCAGAACATCTATGCCGCTTCCAGCACCGGTGCGCCGGTGCCGCTGTCGTCGATTGCCACGGTGAGCGAGCGCCCCATGGCGCTGGCCGTCAACCATGTGGGGCAGCTGCCGGCTGCCACCATCTCCTTCAACACGGCGCCCGGTGTATCGCTGGGCCATGCGGTGGAGGCGGCGCAGGCCATCATCCAGCAACTGCGCGACCAAGGGCAGATTCCGCTGTCGGTGGATTCGCAGTTCCAGGGTGCGGCGCTGGCTTTCCAGGCCTCGTTGTCCAACACGCTGCTGCTGGTGCTGGCCGCCATCATCACCATGTACATCGTGCTGGGCGTGCTGTATGAAAGCACGATTCACCCGATCACGATTCTCTCCACCTTGCCGTCGGCCGGCGTGGGGGCGTTGCTGGCCTTGCTGATTGCCGGGCTGGATCTGGACATCATTGCCATCATCGGCATCATTTTGCTGATCGGCATCGTCAAGAAGAACGCCATCATGATGATCGACTTTGCGCTGGACGCACAGCGCGAAGAAGGTATGAATGCGCGCGATGCCATCTATCAGGCTTGCCTGCTGCGCTTTCGTCCCATTCTCATGACCACGCTGGCGGCCTTGCTGAGCGCGCTGCCCATGATGCTGGGTACGGGCGTGGGCGCCGAGCTGCGCCAGCCTTTGGGCGTGACCCTGGTGGGCGGCTTGCTGCTGAGCCAGTTGCTGACGCTGTTTACCACGCCGGTGATCTATCTGACCTTTGAAAACTGGGCCGAGAACTGGCGCACCAGGCGGGGCTTGCCGGCCGTCAAGCAGGTGCCGCATTCCGAAGCCGAAGTCATGGGCGAGCCGGACAGCGACGCACAGGGTGGCGAACCCAAGGTGGGGCCATGAGCATTTCCACGCCCTTCATCTTCCGTCCCATCGCCACCATGCTGCTGACCATTGGCATGGCGCTGGTGGGCGGCATGGCCTACTTTCTGCTGCCGGTGGCACCACTGCCGCAGGTGGACTATCCGACGATCTCCGTCACCGCCAGCCTGCCCGGTGCCGCACCCGACACCATGGCTGCCACCGTGGCCACACCGCTGGAGCGGGCGCTGGGCAGCATTGCCGGCGTGAACGAGATGACGTCCAGCTCCAGCATGGGCAGCACCCGCATCACCTTGCAGTTCGATCTGACGCGCACCGTGGACAGTGCGGCCCATGATGTGCAGGCGGCCATCAATGCGGCGCGCACCCTGCTGCCGTCGGGCATGCCGGGCAACCCGACCTATCGCAAAGTGAACCCGGCCGATGCGCCCATCATGATTCTGGCGCTGACTTCGGATTCGCTGACGCGCGGCCAGATGTACGACGCTGCCAGCACCGTGCTGGCACAAAAGCTGGCCCAGGTCGAGGGCGTGGGTCAGGCCTCGATCAACGGCGGTGCCTTGCCTGCCGTGCGCGTGGAGCTGGACCCGGTGCGGCTGGCGGCCAATGGTGTCTCTCTCGATGCGGTACGCACGGCCATCAGCGCCACCAACGCCAACCGCCCGCTGGGCGCGGTCGAGCGTGAAGACCACTACTGGCAGGTTGCCACCAACGACCAGGCCCGCACGGCTGCCGAATATGCGCCGCTGGTGCTGCGCTGGAACAACGGCAATGCCGTGCGTCTGTCCGATGTGGCCGATGTCAAGGACTCGGTGCAGGATGTGCGCAATTACGGCGTGATGAATGGCAAGCCTGCCGTGCTGCTGCAGGTCTTCAAGCAGCCCGACGCCAACATCCTGCAGGCCGTGGACAAGGTGCGCGCCATGCTGCCCCAGCTCAGGGCCTCCATCCATCCCGCCATCGATGTGACCGTGATTTCGGATCGCACGCCCACGCTGCGCGCTTCGGTCAAGGAAGTGCAGAACGCGCTGCTGATTTCGATTGCGCTGGTCATCATGGTGGTGTTCGTGTTTTTGCGCCGCTTGCGCGCCACGCTGATTCCCGCCGTGGCCGTGCCGGTGTCGCTGATGGGCACCTTCGGCATCATGTATCTGTGCGGCTACACGCTGGACAACCTCTCGCTGATGGCGCTCACGGTGGCCGCCGGCTTTGTGGTGGACGATGCCATCGTGGTGCTGGAAAACGTGATGCGCCATATGGAGCGCGGCAAGTCCGCCATGCAGGCGGCCATCGAAGGTGCGCGCGAGATCGGCTTTACCGTGGTCTCCATGAGCCTGTCGCTGATTGCGGTGTTCGTGCCCATTCTGTTCATGGCCGGCGTCGTCGGGCGCTTCTTTCGTGAGTTTGCCGTGGTCATGTCGGCGGCGATTCTGGTGTCCATGATCATCTCGCTGACCACCACGCCCATGATGTGCGCGGCCTTGCTGCGCACGCCCGCCGAGGAAGAGCGCCGCCGCGCCGAGCGCGCCAAACGCCCCTTCACGCGCCGCTGGGATGCGTTCTGGCAGCGCATCTCGCTGGCCATGGACCGTTTTGAAAAGCGCCTGACCGCTTTGTACCGTCGCACGCTGGCCTGGGGCTTGCGCCACCAGCCCGTGGTGCTGCTCTGTCTGGCAGCGGTCATCGGTCTCAATGTCCATCTCTACCAGACCATAGACAAAGGCTTTATGCCCAGCGAGGACACGGGCCGCGTCATGGGCTTTATCCGCGCCGACCAGTCCACGTCCTTCCAAGCTATGGAGCGGCGCATCAAGCGCTTTCTGGATGTGGTGCAGCAGGATCCGGCTGTGGAATATGTGACCGGTTTTACCGGCGGCGGTCAGGCCAACTCGGCGAATATGTTCATGTCGCTCAAGCCCATGGCCGAGCGCAAGGTCTCCAGCGACGAAGTCATCAATCGCCTGCGTGAAAAGCTCAAGGACGAGCCTGGTGCGCGCCTGTTCATGGTGACCCAGAGCGATGTGCGCATTGGCGGGCGCCAAAGCATGTCGGCCTATCAGTACACGCTGCAGGCCGACGACACGGCCGAGCTGCGCATGTGGGAGCCGCGCATTCGCCAGGTGCTCTCGACCCTGCCCGAGCTGACTGATGTCAACAGCGATGTGCAGGACAACGGCATGCAGACCAAGCTGGTCATAGACCGCGACCAGGCCACGCGTCTGGGACTGACGGTTTCGCAGATCGACAACACCTTGAACGATGCTTTTGGCCAGCGCCAGGTGGGCGTGATCTACAACCCGCTCAACCAGTACCGCGTGGTGATGACGGCCGCGCCCCAGTATCTGCAAAGCCCGGAGACGCTGCGCGGCTTCTTCTTCGTCAACAGCGCGGGCCTGCAGATTCCGCTGACGGCCTTTGCCAAGATCACCACCTCGACCACGCCGCTGTCCGTGCAGCACCAGAGCGGCACGCCGGCCAGTACGGTGAGCTACAACCTGGCGCCCAATGCCTCGCTGTCGCAGGCCAATGATGCGATTCGCAATGCCATGCTGGAGCTGGGCGTGCCAGTGTCGATTCGCGGCAGCTTCAGCGGCTCGGCCGGAGCCTTCCAGCAGGCGCTGGCGGGCCAACCCTTGCTGATCCTCGCGGCCATCATCACCATCTATCTGGTGCTGGGCATCCTTTATGAAAACCTGGTGCACCCGCTGACGATTCTGTCCACCCTGCCTTCGGCCGGCGTGGGGGCGTTGCTGGCGCTGATGCTGTGCAAGACCGAGTTTTCGCTGATCGCCTTCATCGGCGTGATCTTGCTGATTGGCCTCGTCAAGAAGAACGCCATCATGATGATCGACTTTGCGCTGGAGCGTGAAAAAAGCGGTCACGCCAGCGCGGCCCAGGCGATTTACCGTGCCTGTAATCTGCGCTTGCGCCCGATTCTGATGACCACCATGGCCGCATTGTTCGGTGCGCTGCCGCTGGCCCTGGGCCGGGGCGATGGTGCAGAGCTGCGCCAGCCGCTGGGCATTGCCATCGTGGGCGGGCTGTTGCTCAGCCAGTTGCTCACGCTCTACACCACCCCCGTGGTTTATGTGCTGCTGGACCGTGTCCGCCGCCGCGTGCTGCGCGGCTGGGCGGCACGTCCGGCCTGGTTGCGCCATGGCGCAGCCGCCCAAACTGCGCCCACGCCTGGGGTACTGAATGCCGGTAAGTGAGATCACCATGCAAGAGATAAATCTGAATCAAATCGGCCTGATAGCAAGAATGAACAAGCGCGAGAAGCTCACTTTTTTGAAGTCTTCGCCGCGTCTGCTGCCCTTGGTGGCGGCGCTGTTTTTGGGGGCTTGTTCCATGCAGCCGCTCTACCAAGTGCCGCAGATGCAAGTGCCTGCCCAGTTCAAGGAAGCCACGCCAGAAGCCGCGCAGTTCGGCATCTGGCAGGCGGCCCGGCATGGTGCAGACGGCCAGCCCGTAGTCGTGTCTGCACAGTGGTGGACCGTGTATGGCGACGCCGTGCTCAACCAGCTGCAGGATGAGGCGGCCAAGGCCAACCCCAGCGTGGAGCAGGCCGTGGCCCGCTTGCGCGCGGCCCAGGCCAGCGTGGCCAGCAGCCGCGCCGCGCAACTGCCCACCCTGGGCACCACGGGCAGCGGCAGCCGGGCCCTGACCGGCGGCGGCACCTATAGCAACACCAATGGTGAGAACGTGGCGCGCAGCGGCTCCATCAACAACAACTTCTCGCTGGGGCTGAGCGCCAGCTGGGAGCTGGATCTCTGGGGCAAGCTCTCGGGTGCGGTGGATTCCAGCCGTGCCAGCGCCCAGGCCAGCGGCGACGATCTGGCCGCGGCCCGCCTGTCCACCCAGGCCTCGGTGGCACAGACCTATTTCTCGCTGCGTGCAGCCGAAGCCCAAGCCGTTTTGCAGCAGGAAAGCCTGGAGGCTTACGAGCAGAGCTTGAAGCTGACGCAAAACCGCTACAAGGCCGGTGTGGTGTCCTCGGCCGACGTGGCCCAGGCCGAGTCGCAATACAAGAGCACGCAGGCACAGCTGCTGGAATCCCAAACCACGCGCGCCCAGTTCGAGCATGCCCTGGCTGCCTTGCTGGGCAAGGCGCCGGCGGCCTTCAGCCTGCCGGTCACCGGCGTGCTGCCCACGCCGCCTGCCGTGCCCGGCATGCTGGCTTCCACCTTGCTGGAGCAGCGCCCCGATATCGCGGCGGCCGAGCGCCGCGTGTTTGCCGCCAATGCCCAGATCGGCGTGGCGCGTGCGGCCTACTTCCCTTCGCTGACTTTGTCGGCCAGTGCGGGCTATCGCAATTCCATGCTGTCCGAGTTGCTCAATGCACCCAATCTGTTCTGGTCGCTGGGCCCGGCGCTGGCGCTGAATCTGTTTGACGGCGGTGCACGCAATGCAGCCGTGGAATCGGCCCGCGCCTCGCTGGATCTGGCGGCTGCCACTTACAAGCAAACCGTGCTGACGGCCTTGCAGGAGGTGGAGGACAACCTAGTGGCCGCCACCAATCTGACGCAAGAGGAAGCCCTGCAGGGCGAGGCCTTGGTGGCCGCCCAAAAATCGCTGACGGTGGCCAACAACCAGTACAAGGCGGGCACGGTGGCCTATCTCAATGTGCTTTCGGCCCAGACCACGGTGCTCAGTGCGCAGAACAATTTGACCAGCGTGAAGAACCGCCGGCTGACGGCGGTCAATACCTTGCTCAAGAATGTGGCCGGGCGCTGGGAGCCCGTGGACGGCAAGGCAGTTGCCCAGGCCGCAAATCAACCCGTAACTCAGCCCGTTACTCAGCCCGCTGCTGTGCAGTGAGCCGCTAATGCTCAGCTATCGAGTTCAAAGGCCTCGCGCAGCGCATCGCCAAACTGCTGCGAACCTGAAATCGACAGATTGACGGTGGTGCGGCCTGGCGCTGCGGCGGCCAGCTGCAGGCGGCCGCTGGCGGCGTCAAATCTCGCAGGCAGCGAGGCGCCGTCATCGTCTTGGGCCTGCAAGTCGTAGTCCCAGTCAAAGCCGTCGTCCACGGCGCCCTGGCGGCCGGCAAACGACTGCTGGGCCCAGCGCAGCAGCTGTTCAATCTCGGCGGCCAGCGCCGGCACGCGCTCGGCTTTCACGCAGGCCATGGCATCCCAGGTGCCTGTGCCTTCTTCGTCTTCGCTGTAATCAAAATCCAGATAATCCAGGGCCATGGCATATTGCGGGTCAACAAAACAAGGCGGCTATTTTGCCCGCTGGTGCCTGGACCGGGTGGTCGGCGGGTTTTTGAATAAAACATGCCTGTAGCCCCAATGGAGTAATCGCTGATAGCTATGAATTCAGTAGTAAATGCATTGCAGAGCCAAGCGGCTATGGTGCAGGCCGACGGCCTGCGCTTTGGTTACCCCGGCCTGCTGCTGGCCGATGCCGCCAGCCATGTGTGGCCCGCAGGTCTGTGTCTGATTCAAGGTGATGAAGCCACGGGCAAGAGCAGTTGGCTCAAAACTCTGGCGGGCCAGCTCAAGCCCCAGGCCGGAGCGCTGAGTTACCGCTTTGCCGCAGACGGTCGCTTGCCTGCCCATGAGCTGTACTGGCAGGACCCGCGCCAGATCTTGAGCGAAGCGCAAAGCCGCGTGCTGGTGGCCGACTGGGTCGCACAGCAGCAATTGTTGTACCCGCACTGGTCCGCGCCCGAGATGGCCAGACATGTGCAGGGCTTTGGCCTGGAGGTGCATTGGCACAAGCCGCTGCTGGCGCTGTCCAGCGGTTCGCTGCGCAAGCTGTGGCTGGCGGCAGGCTGGGCCAGCGGTGCGGCCCTGACCTTGCTGGACGAGCCGCTGGCGGCGCTCGATCTGGCGTCGGAGCGCTATGTGCTGCAGGCGCTGGCGCAGATGGCCGATTCGCTCAAAGATGCGGCCCGGCCGCGTTCCGTCATCGTGGCGCACTGGGATGCCATGCAAGGCATTGACTGGGACGATGTGCTGGCGCTTGCGCCGCGCTGAAGTGCTTTTGTACTAGTGGCTCTTCACATGGGCTTGAAGCGCGTGGCATAGAGGCGGCTGACGGCCAGTTTCTCGGATCGGTGGTGCAGCAGCAGCCACATGCGCCCGGCTTCATCGCGCTGCACGCGGTCTATGGCGGCGGCTTGCACCACGGTGGCGCGATGGACTTGCCAGAACTGCTCGCCATCAAGCTGGGGCAGCAAGTCCTTGAGTGGGGTGCGTAGCAGATATTCCTGGCTGGCGGTGAGTACGCGCACGTATTTGTCTGCCGCTTCCAGATAGACGATGTCTTGCACCTTCAGCATATGGATCTGGCTGCCCACGCTGGCCTGAATGATTTGCAGCGTTGCGGCCCCATGGTTGCTGATTTTGCGCAACTGCTGCTGTATTTGCTGCAGCTGCAGCAGTTGTTCCAGGCTTTGCTCCAGGCTGGCGGTCGCGCTTTGCTGCTGGCGCTGGGCCCACCAGTTTTGCAGGCGTTGCACGCTGCGCTGCAGCTTGTCGGCCTGCACGGGCTTGAGCACATAGTCCATGGCCTGGGCCTCAAACGCAGCCAGGGCGTACTGGTCGTAGGCAGTCACAAAGACCAGGGCCGGCAGAGGCAGATCTGCGGGCCAGCGGTCGGCAATGTCGGCTGCAGCATCCAGCCCGCTTTGACCGGGCATGCGGATATCGAGAAACAGCACATCGGGCAACTGCTCCAAGGCCTGCTGCGCCGCGCTCAGCCCGTCGGCCACGCTGGCGATGATCTCCAGCCCGGGCCAGGCCTGGGCCAGTGCCTGCTGCAAGGCCTGGGCCAGCAGGGGTTCGTCTTCGGCAATCAGAGCGCGTGGTGCTGCAGTCATGGCGAGGCTGGGTTCAAGGGGAATTGAATGATAGCCAGCGTACCACCTGCACTAGCTGCTATCAGTTCGAGAGTGGCTGCCTGGCCGTAGCGGGTGGCCAGTCGCTCGCGAATCTGCTCCAGGCCAAAGCGGCTGCCTTCGGTGGTCGGGCTGGTGCTCATGTCTTGGCCTATGCCGCAGCCGTTGTCGCTGACGCTCAGCTGCAGGTTTTCGCCCATCTGTCTTGCCTGCACCTGTATATGGCCGCCCGCCAGCTGGGGCTCCAGCCCGTGGCGAATGCTGTTTTCCACCAGCGGCTGCAGCAGCAGCGGCGGCACGGGCAGCTGGCTCAGCGATTCGGGCAGGTCCAGAGCAAAGCTCAGCCGTGGGCCCATGCGGATCTGCATCAGGGCCAGATAGTCGGCCAGCAGGGCAAACTCGGCCTGCAGACTGTGCGTGCCGCTGCGCGAACCGCTGAGGGTGGCGCGCAGATAGGCGATCAGGTGGTCCAGCATATGTGTGGCGCGCTGCGGGTCGCTGCCTATCAGCACGCGCAGATTGGCCAGGGTGTTGAACAGCATGTGCGGCTCCAGCTGCGCCTGTAACAGGCCCAACCGGGCTTCGGCGGCCTGGCGCTGCGCTTGCTCGGCCTGCATCTGCAGATGGCGTGCCTTGCCCACCACATAAAAGCCCCAGGACATGAGGATGCTGGTGGCAATGGTGATGGCCATGGGGAACAGCATGGAAGGCGGTGCAGCCTGTTGCAGCTCGGGCCGCAGGACGCGGATATAGCTCTGGCCAATGAGGTTGCCGAAACCAAAACCCAGGGCAATGCCCAGTACCACGATGAAGGGGCCGCGCAGGCCGCGCGGCCAGGGAATCTCCTCCGATTGACGCCAGCGCCGTCTGGCCAGGTCAATGGTCAGCCAGCTGATCAGGCCTATGGCCAGTGAATAGACCAGGTTCACATCCCACGGGCCTTTGCCAGCTGCAGTGAGTGCGGCCGTGATCAGCAGGCACGCGGTCAGCGTGACGGCACCGTGACGCAACAAGGTGCCGGCAAGCGATGAAGTTGGCAGGGAGGGCATGGGGCTTATGGTACGTGGGCCAGGGGGTGGCGAGGTAGAGGCTGGATGAGCGGCTAGCGCTTTTCGGTGGACTGCAACTGCTCGAGTTCGCGCTCCACCATGCGCTTCCACCAGGGGCTGTGGGGCGAGGTCAGCCAGACCGCCAGGCCATGCGCCAGCAGGCCCAGACCCCAGCCCAGAGCCGGATAGAGGGCCCAGTGTCGCCCCTGGCTCAAGGCCAGGGCCATGAGGCCCAGATTGACCAGCACATAGACCGTGGCGTGGAGGTACCAGCCCAGCTTTTTGCCTGCGCGACGGCGGGCTTGCTGATATTGGGCGGCTTGAGAGTCCTGGGTGAGGAGGCGGTTCATGGTGATTTCCTGTTTCAAGCAAGCGATTGAACAAGCAGGTCGCCCAGCAGACGACCCGGCAGCAAAGTGAAAAGCCCGGCCGTCAGGCAGGCGCCGAAGTAGAGCTTGCGCATGATGCGGCGGTGCTGCTCTACGCGGCTATGGGCCAGATGCCAGAACGACAGGGCCAGACTGCCCAGGGTGATGGGGATCAGCAGGTGGATGGGCGTGTAGCCCCAGAGATTGGGCAGCCGCCAGTCGCGGATGAACAAGGCCGTCAAGGCCGCACCCAGCATCAGCGTGACAAAGGCATAGCCAGCGGCTCGGTGCAGGCGGGGATGGGCTGCCGAGCCGCTGCGGCGCGCCCACAAGGCCACCGGGCCTATGGCGGTGGCACTTATGGCGCAAAAAGCGTGAATGGCGATCAACGGTGTCAGTTGCATGGCGTCTCTCCTGGGCTTGGGGGAGACTTTGCAAGCGAGCCGGCCGCCAAGCCAGGGCTTTGCGATCAAGCGACGAAACCGAGGCCTGAAATGCGTGGGGGCGGCGCGAGTTGCAGCAGGAGCTGCTGCTGGTGGTGGCGATCGCTGGCAGGTCTCATGAAGCAATTGCTCACACAGGCCTATAGCGCTATTTGCCATGGATGGCTAGCGGTTTGAACAGAAGGCAATCTGACGGCAAGGATGTTTCAGGCTTGCGAGCAGGGTGGGGGCACCTGTCATGTAATGCTGATGAAAATTATTCTCAATCTCATTGCAAGATGTTCTCTATTCGCCAGATTTCCTTGGCTGCGATTGCCCTGTGCAGCCAGCAGGCCTTGTTTGCCCAAAGTGCCCAGCCCGCCGAAGCCACGCTGCAGGCCGTGACGGTGGAGGCCAGTGCCGATGCCTCGGCCCAAGGCCTGGCCAAGCCTTTTGCCGGCGGACAGGTGGCAACCGGCGCACGCATGGGCGTGCTGGGTACGCAGAACTGGAAGGATTCCTCCTTCTCCTCCACGGCCTATACCGGGCAGCTGATCGAAGACAGCCAGTCCAAAAGCGTGGGCGATGTGCTGCTCAACGATCCTTCCGTGCGCCAGGCGCGTGGTTTTGGTAATTTTCAGGAGATGTACATGCTGCGCGGCATGCCGGTGTACTCCGACGATATTGCCTACAACGGCCTCTACGGCCTGTTGCCGCGCCAGTACGTGGCGGCCGAATTCTTCGAGCGGGTGGAAGTGCTGCGCGGTGCCAATGCTTTCCTCAACGGCGCGGCGCCGGGCGGCAGCGGCATTGGCGGTGTCATCAGCCTCTTGCCCAAGCGTGCAGGCAGCGAGCCGTTGTCTCAGGTTGCGACCGGCATTCAGACCGGCGGCCAGGCTTATGCCTCCACCGATCTCTCGCGCCGCTTCGGCCCGGATCAGAGCGCGGGCGTGCGCCTGAATGCGGTGCACCGTGAAGGTGGCACGGGCATCAAGGGCGAAGACCGATCGCTGACCGCCATCGGCCTGGGACTGGACTGGCGCAGCCGCGATGTGCGCCTATCTGCCGACCTGGGCTATCAGCGCAACAGCTACCGTGGCGGCCGCCCCAGCGTGACGCCTTCGGACTTCATTCCTGCCGTACCGGACAACAAGACCAACTACGGCCAGGACTGGACTTATTCCAAGGAGCGCGATCTGTTTGCCACCTTGCGCGGCGAATGGGATATCAATGCCACGACCACCGCCTGGGCGGCCGGCGGTCTGCGCCGCAGCAAGGAAGACAACTCCAACAGCGGCGTGACCATGCTCAACACCGCAGGCGACACCACGGGCACGCGTTTTGACAACACGCGCAAGGACCGCGTAGGCACGGCGGAAGTCGGTATCCGCACCCGGCTGCAGACCGGCAGTGTGGGCCATGAAATGGTGGCTTCGGCCAGCACCTATTCCGCCACCGAGTCCGGTGCCTGGGCCATGGGGCTGGGGGTGAGCAACAATCTGTACCGGCCTTATGCCAGCGTAGCGCCCGACCATGTGTTTTTTGGCGGCAGCCTGGGCAATCCCTACAAGGTGGGCGAGACCCGCTTTGACAGTTTTGCGCTGGGCGACACGCTGTCCATGCTAGACGACCGTCTGCGCGTGACGCTGGGCCTGCGCCATCAGCGCATGGACCAGAGCAGCTATGACTACAACACGGGCGCGCAGACCGATAGCTACAAGAAGTCCGCCACCACGCCATCGCTGGCCGTGGTGTTCAAGGCCACGGACGATGTCTCCGTCTACGCCAACTACATCGAAGGCCTGACCAAGGGCGCAGTGGCCCCGGCGCTGGCCAACAATCTGCCGGTGCTCAATGCCGGTCAGGTGTTTGCACCCTATAAATCCAAGCAAAAGGAAGTGGGCGTGAAGTGGCAGCGTGGCGATCTGGGCGCGACGGCTGCTTTCTATACCACGGATGTTCCCAGCAGTTATGTGCTCAACCAGGTGTTCGGTCAGAACGGCAAGCAGCGCAATCAAGGCCTGGAATTCAATGTGTTTGGTGAGCCGCTCAAGGGCTTGCGCCTGCTCGGCGGCCTGACGCTGACGGATGCCAAGATCAAGCAGGCGGCCGATGCCAGCCAGAACAACCGCTATGCCATCGGCGTGCCCAAGCGCCAGGCCACGGTGGGTGTGGACTGGGATGTGCCGGCAGTCTCCGGCCTGTCGCTCAATGCGCGCGTCATCCATTCCTCCGGCCAGTACGCCAATGCCAGCAACACCCTGAAGGTTGCGGGCTGGACGCGTACCGATATCGGCGCGCGCTATCTGGTGGATCTGGGCAATAACCGCATGCTCACGCTGCGCGCCCGTCTGGATAATCTGTTCGACAAGAACTTCTGGGCCTCGGTGGGCGGCTATCCTGGCTCCAACTATCTGGTGCAGTCGGCTCCGCGTACGCTGTCGCTCAGCGCAACCGTCAACTTCTGATGCGCGCACTCTGGACGATTGTTCACCGCTGGGTCGGGCTGTTTCTGGCGGGCTTTCTCGTCATGGCCGGACTCACGGGGGCCGTGCTCTCCTGGGATCACGAGCTCGATGACTGGCTCAATGCCGACATGCTGCACACGCCCGGCAAGGGCGCACTCAAAACGCCGCTGGAACTGGCGGCCGTAGTGCAGGCAGCGGACCCGCGCGTGGACATTTCTTATATGACGCTGGGTCTGAGCCCAGGCGAAGCGGCTTCCTTCATGGTGCGCCCACTGGTGGACCCCGCCACGGCCAAGCCCTATGTGCTGGACTACAACACGGTCTTTGTGGATCCGGTGACGGGTGCCATCACCGGCCATCGAGATTCCAAGAGTGTGGCCCTGAGCCAGCGCAACCTCATGCCCTGGCTGCGCAATCTGCATGAAAGCCTGCTCAGCCCCACGTTTGCCGGCAGCAACCGCTGGGGCTACTGGTTCATGGGCGCTCTGGCGCTGTTGTGGCTGGCAGACAGCTTCTGGGCGCTGGTGCTGACGCTGCCGGTCAAAAGAAAGCCGGCGCAGGGCAAGGTCGAGAGCGCCAATCCCGGCAAATCCTGGTGGCAGCGCTGGCTGCCTTCCTGGCGCATCCGCTGGGGCTCGGGTGCCTACAAGCTCAACTTTGACTTGCACCGTGCCGGCGGCCTGTGGATCTGGGGCGTGATCGTGGTGGTGGCCTTTACCTCGTTCTCGATCAATCTCTACCGCGAGGTGTTCTATCCGGTGATGAGCAAGGTCTCCACCACCACACCGGGGCCGTATGAAACTCTCAAGCCCGCGCCACTGGGCAGCTTTATCGAGTCCCAAATCTCGTTTGCCAAGGCCATAGAGATTGCCAGGCTGGAAGCTGCCAAGCTGGGCATTGCCACGCCGGCCGGCGGCATCTGGTATGGCGGCGATTTCCCGTTCTACAACATCTCCTTCTTCGACCCCGAGAACGAGGTTGGCGCCATGGGCATGGGTCTGTCCAATGTCTATGTGAGTTCGGACACCGGCCAGGTGCTGGGCAGCTATCGTCCCTGGCATGGCACGGCGGCCGATGTCTTTGTGCAGTTGCAGCTGCCGCTGCACAGCGGGCGCATTCTGGGCACTTTCGGTCGCGTGCTCATGTCTTTTGTCGGTGTGATGGTGGCCATGCTGTCCATCACCGGGGTGGTGATCTGGTGGCGCAAGCGCCGCGCGCGGCGCAAGCCAGGCGTGGTGATCGCCTGAACCAAAAACGCCATGGTTTCCCCATGGCGTTTTGTTTTTGGAGAGGGCTGGATGACGCTTAGCTCTTTTTCAGACACTCGCTCATAAAGGCTTTGCGCTCGTCGCCTTTCTTGCCAGTTGCATCGGCGTTGCAGGACTTCATGCGTTCTTGCTGGCGCTTTTTTCCGTCGGACAGGCAGGACTTCATGAATTCCTTGCGTTCATCGCCTTTTTTGCCCGTGGCTTCGGTGTTGCAAGTGCCCATGAGCTGCTGCTGGGCGGTTTTGGGTTTGTCCTCTGCGGCCATGCCCATGCTGCAAGCCAGAGAGGCAACTGCCAAGACAAGGAGTTTTTTCATGATGGTGTGATGCTTGAAAAACGCCGACAGCCGGCGCGCAGCCATTGCAGCACAGCTTGGCGGCTTTGCCTATCAGGGCGCGGCGTGTAAAAGTTTGCGATGCTCGCCACGCTGTCGGGCTTGAGCATAGGCATGCCATCGGTGCGGCGGATAATGGGCGGCTTTGTTTCCCAACCCTGCATCCTAAGGACGATTCGCGTGGATACTTTATTGCTGCTCAAAGCCGCCATCATGGGCATTGTGGAAGGGCTGACCGAGTTCTTGCCGATTTCCTCAACCGGCCACCTGATTTTGGCGGGCTCGCTGATGGGCTTTGTGGATGCCAAGGCCAAGGTCTTCGAGATTGCCATTCAAACCGGCGCCATTTTTGCCGTGATGCTGGTGTACTGGCAAAAGATTCGCAGCACGCTGGTGGAGCTGCCCACCAGCCGCCAGGCGCAAAAATTTGCGCTCAATGTGATCATCGGCTTCTTGCCCGCCGTGGTGCTGGCGCTGATTTTCGGCAAATACATCCAGGAGCATCTGTTCACCCCCGTGGTAGTGGCGACTACCTTCATCCTGGGCGGCTTTGTGATTCTCTGGGCCGAAAAGCGCCCGGCATCGGCCACCCGCGTGCAGTCGATTGACGACATGACGCCGCTGGATGCGCTGAAGGTGGGTGTGGTCCAGTGCTTTGCCCTGGTGCCCGGCACCAGCCGCAGCGGCTCCACCATCATTGGCGGCATGCTCATGGGCTTGTCGCGCAAGGCCGCCACCGATTTCTCCTTCTTCCTGGCCATGCCCACGCTGATCGGCGCGGGCGTCTACAGCCTCTACAAGGAGAGGGCGCTGCTGTCCATGGCCGACGTGCCCATGTTTGCCGTGGGCCTGATCTTCTCCTTCATCAGCGCCTGGCTGTGCGTGCGCTGGTTGCTGCGCTTCATCTCCACCAACAGCTTTGTGCCCTTTGCCTGGTACCGCATTGTCTTCGGCATCATCGTGCTGGTGACGGCCTATACCGGCGTGGTGAACTGGAACCACTGAGCGCCGTTTCACCCATCAAAAAAAGCCACTGCATGTGGCTTTTTTTGATGGTGGCTTGCATTTTTGAATGAAATAGGCCTCAAGCCCAATCAATACAATCGCAACAAGCTATTGATTCAGGAGCGTTCAGGTTGCGCTTTTCTGCAGCAGGGTCTGCTCCATATTGAGCAGAGAGGCCTCGATGGCGGCGGCCGTGGCCTCGGGGCGTTCCATGGGGAAAAGGTGGCTGCCGTCCAGCATCATGATGCGACCCCTGGTGATGCGGTTCGTCATCTCCATGCCCACCTGGCGCATTTCCACCGAGGAGCGGCCGCCGATAAAGGACACGGGGCAGCGCACGGGCTGGCGACGCAGCTGGCTGTTGAGATTGCTGGGCAAGGTGTTGTAGATGGCGGTTTCCACCTCGCGGCTGAAGAGCAGGCTGCGCTTGCCCTGTTCGTCCACCAGGCCTTGCTCCACATAGTCTTGCAGCACTTGCGGATGCCATTGGGCAAAGGCTTTCTTGCTGCGAAAGTAGCTAAGCGCCTCGGCATTGTCGGCCCAGGTATTGCGCCGGCGCTGGCTGATCTTGCCCGGTGAAATGGAGCCCACGATCTGCGCCTGCTTGACCAGGCCCAGGGCATTGGCCTTCCAGCCGCCCAGCAGGGGCGAGTCGATCAGCAGCACGCCGCGTACCAGCTCGGGGCGCTTGGATGCCGCCAGAAAGCTCAGAATGCCGCCCAGAGAATGACCCAGCAGATAGACGCTATGGCCCAGGCGCTTGACTTCGCTCTCGGTAAATTCGACCAGCTCATCGACCAGATGGGGCCAGTGGTTGGTGACCGGGCGCTTGGCGTCATGGCCGAAGCGCTGCACGCCGTTGGCCTGGATGCCGCGCTGGGCCAGCAGGGAAAACAACAGGCTGTAGGTGGGCAGGGGAAAGCTGTTGGCATGGGCAAACACCACAGGCAGGGTCTGGGGCTCGGCAGGCTGGGCTTTGGTGGGGGCAGTTGCCTTGGTCATGGGCATGATGGGCGGGGTAGGGCTCAGTGGTGTCTTCAGGCAAACAAAACGCACCCTCAGGTGCATTGGTAATCGCAGGTCTCAGCGTTTGGGAAAGAAGTTGCTGCCCTGGTGTTGCAGGCGTGCCTGCTCGGCCTCGGTCTGCATGCGCTGGTACTCCTTGGCCGTCAACAGGCTGACCTGCACGGGAACCATGGGCTGGCGCAAGGCCGTAGGGGGCAGATTGCCTGCGCCCTGATGCTGGCCTGCCGATTCGCTCAGCGGCGGGGGCGCGGCCACCTTGACCAGCGGATGGGCCAGGCGGCTGTGCACGCGAATCGGTGCATCGGTTTCGCCACCGCCCCAGGCCGGGTCTTCAATGCTGTCGAATACATGGCGCAGGCGCTCGCCCCAGCTGTCGTGCAGCATGCGCAGATAGGGGTTGTCGGCATCCAGGCAGACGATTTTGTCGGTGGCGAAACGGTTTTTCTCGTAGACGATCAAGTCCAGCGGCAGGCCTACCGAGAGATTGGACTTGAGCGTGCTGTCCATGGACACCAGTGCGCACTTGGCGGCTTCGTCCAGCGGGGTTTCCAGCGTGATGACGCGGTCGAGCACGGGTTTGCCGTATTTGGATTCGCCGATCTGGAAATAAGGGGTCTCGCCCGTGGCTTCGATGAAGTTGCCGGCCGAATAGACCTGGAACAGGCGCATGGTCTCGCCCTGGATCTGCCCGCCCAGCACCATGGAGATATTGAAATCCACGCCGGCACGCTGCAGGGCGGCGGCTTCGCGGTCATAGACATGGCGCACGGCAGCGCCCAGCACGCGGGCCGCATCGAACATGCTGCGCACATTCCATATCGTCAGCGCCTCGCCGCTGGCTTCGTCCTCGAGCTGAAAGCGCTCCAGCAGCTCGCGCACGGACTGCGTGATGGACAGGTTACCGGCCGCCAGCAACACCATGAAACGGTCGCCGGGCTTTTCATAGACCATGGCCTTGCGGAAAGAGCTGATCTGATCCAGTCCCGCATTGGTGCGCGAATCGGACAGGAACACGAGACCGGCGTTGAGCTTGAGAGCGACGCAGTATGTCATGGGTGATAAATATAATAATGAAAATCGTATGAAATCCAGATCTGGTAAGCGTTTAATGCTTCAGAAAAGATAGCGGTAAGCACGCGCTGCAACGCGATTCTAGAAGGGTTTGAATATTGCCGATGGCGGCATTGGAACATCGGCCGCAGCCATGCCCGTACCCAGGTGCAGATTCCGGATGAGGAAGTCCCTGAGATGCATGGAGTTGACGCATAAAAAGATGCAATTCCTTTTGGAAGCAATTACTTACTGTTGGCCGGAGGAGGGCCCCAATGCATGTGTTTCGCAATCTGTCGATACAGACCAAGCTCATGTCCAGCATGGTGGCTTGCCTACTGCTGTTCGTGACCGTCTCCACGGTGCTGGGCTTTGTGCTGACGGGCGCCAGTTTGAGCGAGCGGGTGGTGAGCCAGGAGCTGCCCGCCGTCGTGGGTGAGATCCGCAACGACATTTTGCGCCAGATCGGCATGCCGCTGGCCATGGCCAAATCCGTGGCAGGCAACAGCTTTGTGCTGGACTGGGAAACCGCCGGCGAACCAGAGGGCGGCAACGCGGCCTGGGCCAAGTACGCCCAGGCAGTCAAACAGCAGGCCAGGGCTTCCTCGGTGTTCTGGGTGTCGGGCAGCACGGGCCAGTACTTTGGCGAGCAGGGCCTGGTGCGCAAGCTGGCACCCACGGGCCAGGGAGACAAATGGTTCTACGATCTGCTTGCCAGCGACAAGTCGCAGGTACTGGAGATCGACAAGGATGCGAACTCCAATGTCTACATGCTGTTCATCAACGTCAAGTTCGACGCGGGCCATGGCAAGCAGGGCATTGCGGGTCTGAGCCTGTCGGTGGATGAACTGGCCCAGGCCGTGCGTGGCTACAAGGTGGGGGAGTCCGGTTCGATTTCTCTGGTGCGCGGCAATGGCAGCATCCTTGTGCACCGCGATCCGGCGCTGGTGGACGGCAAGCACTGGCTCAAGGATAGGCCTGGCTTCAGCGCCGATCTCAGCGCCTCGCTGCTGAAGCGCGAGCGCTTTGCCCACGCCATGTACGATGCGCCGTCGGGCCGGCAACTGATTGCCTCCTCCTATGTGCCAGAGCTGGATGTGTACGTGATCGCGGAGCTCCCCGAGGCCCAGGTGCTGGGCGGCGTGCGACGCACCATTGCACTGACCTCGGTCGTGGCCGGCCTGGTGGGCGGCGGCATCGGCCTGCTGGTGATCTGGCTGGTGAGCCGGGCCATTGCCGCACCCGTTGGCCGCGCGGCGCGCATGCTGGAAGAAATTGCTGATGGCCATGGCGACCTGAGCAGGCGCATGCCAGTGGAGAGCAATGACGAGGTGGGCGCGCTGGCCTCGGCTTTCAACCGCTTTGTCTCTTCGCTGGAGCGCATGGTGGGTGCGGTGCGCCAGGCGGCAGATTCAATTTCCGTGGCCAGCTCCGAAGTGGCCCAGGGTAACCAGGATCTGAGCCAGCGCACCGAGCAGGCGGCCAGCGCGCTGCAGCAGACGGCTGCATCGCTATCGGTGCTGACGGACAGCGTGCAGACCAATACTGAGGCCACGCGCAGCGCCGGCGGTTTGGCGCAGTCGGCGCGCGGCGTGGCCGAGCGCGGTGGCGCGGCCTTCCAGCAGGTGGTGGTGACCATGGAGGGCATCAATCACTCCTCGCGCAAGATCGTCGACATCATCGGTGTGATCGACGGCATTGCCTTCCAGACCAATATTCTGGCGCTCAACGCGGCCGTGGAAGCTGCGCGTGCCGGCGAACAGGGCCGCGGCTTTGCCGTGGTAGCGGCCGAGGTACGCAGCCTGGCTCAGCGCTCGGCCGAAGCGGCCAAGGAGGTGCGCCAGCTCATCACCGATTCCGTAACCCAGGTGGGCAGCGGCTCGCAGCAGGTGGAGCATGCGGGCGCCACCATGCAGGAGCTGCTGGACGCTGTGATCAAGGTGACGCAGATCATCGAGGAGATCAGCGACGCTTCACAGACGCAGGGGCGCGGCATTGCCGAGATCAACCAATCCGTGGCCGGGTTGGACGACGCCACGCAGCAGAACTCCGCACTGGTCGAGCAGTCGGCAGCTGCTGCGACCAGCTTGCGCGAGCAGGCCGTGCGCCTGATGGGAGAGGTGTCGGCCTTCAAACTGGGCGACAAGCCCCTGCTTAGCCCGTCTCCGCAGCCCAGGCCGCAACATTTGCTGGAGGCCTGAACCCGAACGCAGGGCCTGAGGATTCAAAGGCCCGTGTTCAAGTTCGGAAGGATCAGGCAGCGCTGTTGCTCAGCTTCTTGAGTTGGTACAGCGCTTCCAGCGCTTCACGCGGGCTCAGTGCATCGGGGTTGATGGCGGCCAGGGCCTCGGCCAGCGGGTCGTGAATCGCCGATGTGTCAGGCATGTCGGGAGCATCGAACAGATTGACCTGCAGCTCATTTTCGCCGGCCTGGTTCTCCAGCGCTTCCAGCGCATGGCGGGCGTGGTGCAGCACGGCGGCAGGCATGCCGGCGAGTTTGGCGACCTGAATCCCGTAGCTACGGCTGGCCGGACCGGCCTGGATCTCGTGCAGAAACACGATATCGCTGCCCGATTCGGCCGCACCCACGTGTACGTTGACGGCTGCGCGGGCCTTGGCCGGCAGCTCGGTCAGCTCGAAGTAATGGGTGGCAAACAGCGTGAAAGCCTTGGTCTTGTCATGCAGCTGGCTGGCAATGCCGCTGGCCAGGGCCAGACCGTCAAAAGTGCTGGTGCCGCGGCCGATCTCGTCCATCAGCACCAGGGAGTGGGGCGTGGCGGCATGCAGAATCTGCGCGGCCTCGGTCATCTCCATCATGAAGGTGGACTGGGCATTGGCCAGGTCATCGGCCGCGCCGATCCGGGTGTGGATGGCGTCTATCGGCCCCAGGCGGCAGCTGGCCGCAGGCACATAGCTGCCCATGCTGGCCAGCAAGGTGATCAGCGCCACCTGGCGCATATAGGTCGATTTACCGCCCATATTGGGGCCGGTAATGATCTGCATGCGCGTGTTGGTGTTCATGCGCGTGTGGTTGGCGATGAAGCTGCCGCTGGACGATTCGGCCATGCGCGCTTCTACCACCGGGTGGCGGCCGGCCTCGATCTCTATGCAGGGATGGCTGACGAACTCGGGCTCGCTCCAGTTGAGCGTCAGCGAGCGTTCGGCCAGCGTGCACAGCACATCCAGCGCCGCAATCGCCTGCGCCACGCGGGTCAGGGCCGGCACATGGGGCTGGAGCTGATCGAGAATCTGCTCGTAAAGCCATTTTTCGCGCTGCAGGGCACGTTCCTGGGCCGATAGCGCCTTGTCCTCGAAGACCTTGAGCTCGGGCGTGATGTAGCGCTCGGCATTTTTGAGCGTCTGGCGGCGGCGAAAGCGCTCGGGCACCGCATCCTTGTAGCTGTTGGTGACTTCGATGTAGAAGCCATGCACCTTGTTGAACTGCACGCGCAGATTGGGAATGCCGGTCAGCAGCTTTTCCTTGGCTTCCAGCTCCAGCAGAAATTCGTCGCAGTTGTTCTGAATGGCACGCAGCTCGTCCAGCTCGGCATCAAAGCCGGTGGCGATCACCCCGCCATCGCGCACCAGGGCGGCAGGCTCTTCCATGATGGCTCGGGCCAGCAGCTCGGCGCAGCCTTCGGGCGGCAACAGATCGGTGAAAATCTGAGTCAGATAGGCTGAAGGCGTACTACCCGATTGCGCCAGTAGCTGCGATTTTTGTAGCGTCTTGGACAGGCCCACCAGTTCGCGCGGCCGCACCTGGCGCAGCGCCGTGCGGGCGGTGATGCGCTCCACATCGCTGACGCCCTTGAGCTCGGCGCGCAGCGCTTGCCAGGGCGCCATGCCGGCGCCGCTTCCGCGCAGCACGCGTATGGCATCGAGCCGCTGCATGGCGGCCTTGCGGTTGCGCTCGGGCTCCAGCATCCAGGTCTTGAGCAAGCGGCTGCCCATGCCGGTCATGCAGCTGTCCAGCAGCGAGAACAGTGTGGGCGAATCTTCGCCGCGCAAGGTCTTGACCAGCTCCAGATTGCGGCGGGTGGCCAGAGGCAGAGCAATCAGCTCGTCGTCGCGCTGCACGGCAATGGCGTGGATATGGGTGAGGTTGCGGCCCTGGGTGTGCTCGGCGTACGACAGCAGGGCAGCGCTGGCGGCATGGGCCAGGGCCAGGTTCTCGGCCTCCCAGGCCTTGAGACTGGCGGCGCCCAGAAGCTCGAGCAGCTTGCGCTCGCCCAGACCGGAGTCGAACTGCCAGTCGGGGCGCGGCGACAGCGGGCAGCTGATGGCGCCGCTGTGCTTGATGGCCAGCAGGTTTTGCTCGAAGCGCTCGGTCACGCCGGCGCTGTAAATTACTTCGCTGGGGCTGATGCGCGATAGCCAGGCGCCCAGCTCGTCGGCTGCGCACTCGGCCATGTGGATACGGCCTTGGGTCACGGCCATCCAGGCCAGCCCCACGCGCTGACGGCCTGCGGTGTGCACGGCGACCAGCATGGCTTCGCTTTTGTCCGAGAGCAGCTCGCTGTCCGTCAGCGTGCCGGGCGTGACCACCCGCACCACCTTGCGCTCCACCGGGCCCTTGCCCGCGCCGATCTCGCCGACCTGCTCGCAAATCGCCACCGATTCGCCCATCTTGATCAGGCGGCCCAGGTAGTTCTCCAGCGCATGAAACGGCACGCCGGCCATGGGAATCGGCTGGCCTGCGGTCTGGCCGCGCGAGGTCAGCGTGATGTCCAGCAGGCGGGTGACTTTTTCGGCATCGCCAAAGAACAGCTCGTAGAAATCGCCCATGCGATAGAAAACGAGGGTATCGGGATACTCGGCCTTCAGAGGCAGGTATTGCTGGAACATCGGCGTGTGCGCCGAGAGGTCCGTCATATCGGGGAAATTGGCCAGCGACGGGTTTACTGTACTTTTCTGGGTCATCGCTTCAGCGTTTGGCAATCAGGGGGCGCGGCAGCGGTGCTGCGCCAAACCGCAGATTATCGGCGATGACCAAAAGCTCTGTGCCTGAGCCTATTTCACCGAGCCCACCGAGGCTTGAGAGGCTGCGGGGCCGCCGCTGCGAGTGTTTGCTTCGTCCACATCGTGGACAGGGCGATAGCCGGGGCCAAAGGAGACATCGCCCAGTCGCCAGCCCGCGCGGCAGCTGAAAGCACCCCAGAAGCGGCGCAAGGTGTACCACTGCATGGCAATCAGACCGCGCTCGTTGTCGGCATCGACTTCGGGGTCGCTTACGCCCGTGGGGCGCAGAGCCTCGTGGTGATAGAGGGCCGTGCCAAACAGCTGATCCCACCAGGGCAGAACCTGGCCGAAGTTGCAGTTGTGGCGCTCGGGTCTGTCGGCATCACGCAGCATATGGTGGTTGCGGTGAAAGCGCGGGCCAACGAAAAGGCGCTCACCTATCTTGCCGACCCAGCCCAGGCGCAGCGCCACATTGGCGTGCGAGAAGTTTTGCACCAGTTCGCTGATCAGGCCCAGCAGCGCAAATTCCGAAGGCTCCACACCCATGAGCAGCCCCACGGCGGCCAGGACAAAGCTTTGCAGCACACCGTCCAGATAGTGGCTGCGGTCATTGCTCCAGCAGCTCATCTGGCGCTGGCTGTGGTGCATGCTGTGCATGGCCCACCACCAGGGAATGACATGTTGGGCGCGGTGCATCCAGTAATACGTGAGGTCGTAGATCACGTAGTACAGGGCAAACAGCAGATAGGGATGGTTCTCGAACCAGGGCAGCCAGGCCTTGAGGCCGCTGGCTTCCTCGGTGGCGGGGCCGCCGCCCAGCATATGGGCCACGGGCATCAGGATCAGAAAACTGAACAGCGGAAACAGGCCCAGCAGCATGAGCAGCGTCATATTGCGGTCTACCGTGGTGTGGCGGCGCTGGGCCCAGCGCTCCGCCGGGATCAAGCTCTCCAGCGGCCGCATCACGCAGGCGATGAGAAACAGCTGCAGTGCCGAAATCAACACCGCTTCGGCAATCTCGCGCGGATTGCCTGCGGCCTGGGCCACATCCAGGGCGTTGACCACGGGAACCACCACCCGGCCCGAAATCCAGTCGATTGCCAGCGACCAGTGCTGGCTGAAAAAATCAGTCATGAATGTCTACCAATGCCTGCATTGGCCGAAATTCTTGCGCCTGAATTTGTGATTTGTGTGGAGGCGCCCCATGAGCACAGGCAAAAAAAGAGCCCGATCCACCGGATCGGGCTCTCTCCGCAGCCGTGGGGCGACCGCTTTTTTATCTTGTCAGAGCTGCTTATTCAGCGTCGGACTGGTCTGCCTGGGCAGATTCCTCGTCGGTACCGCTGTCGATGGCTTGGCGCACGTCGGCCTTTTCACCGGCGGTGGCGAACTTGCTGTACTTGCCGATCACGGGGATCAGGGCGCCGTAAATGCGGGGGTTGGCAGCCATGCATTCCTTTTGTTCCAGGAAGTCGGCTTCGCCGGTGAAGTTGCCCACCAGACCGCCGGCTTCGCTGACCAGCAGCGAACCTGCAGCCACGTCCCAGATGGACAGGCCGGATTCAAAGAAGCCGTCGGAGAACCCGGCAGCCACATAGGCCAGATCCAGAGCGGCGGCGCCGGGGCGACGCACGGCAGCCGTGCGTTGCATCACATCGCCCAGCATGTTCATGTATTGCTTGAAGTTGTCGCCACGGCGGAAGGGGAAGCCGGTGGAGATCAGGCAGTCCTTGAGCTGGCTGCGCTTGGAGACGCGGATGCGGCGCTCGTTCAGGTAGGCGCCACGGCCACGGGTGGCGGTGAACAGGTCGTTGCGGCTGGGGTCGTACACCACGGCCTGCTCGATCTTGCCCTTGTAGGCCAGAGCGATGCTCACGCAGTACACGGGGAAGCCGTGGATGAAGTTGGTCGTGCCGTCCAGGGGGTCAATGATCCAGACATAGTCCGAACCCTTGGTGCCGTGTTCGTTGCCCGATTCTTCGGCCAGGATGGAGTGTTGGGGATAGGCGGTGAGCAGCGTCTCGATGATGGCGCGCTCGGAGGCCTGGTCTACCTCGGTCACAAAGTCGTTTACCTGCTTTTGCGCAACGCGCACCGATTCCACATCTAGTGCGGCACGGTTGATGAGGGCGCCAGCGGCGCGAGCAGCCTTGATGGCCACGTTGAGCATGGGGTGCAGGGAGTTCGACATAAATTGTGATTGCGTTGGCGCAGCAGCCAGGAAAACAGGACTGCTCGACGCGGGTAAGAACGTAAAAAGCCGCGACCGGCGATGCGGGGCGGCGACAATAGGCGCAATTCTAACCAGCCTGCGTTTTTTGTGTTGCTCGGCCCGCTGTTTTGTGGGCCTTCTAGGGTGCTCTATTCCTGCGTACCAGAGAGAGCCGCTTGCGCGAGGTCACCGTCTTATCTGGGCCACAAGTGGGGCCTTTAGTCTTGATGAAAACCCGATTCGTATTGATTGAAACCAGCCATGCCGGCAATGTGGGCGCTGCAGCTCGCGCGCTCAAGACCATGGATTTTGATGATCTGGTGCTGGTGCGCCCGCGCTGGGCCAATGTGCTGCGCAAGGAAGAAACCATTCAGCGGGCCAGCGGCGCGCTGGATGTGCTCAACCAGGCCCGCGTGGTCGAGACGCTGGAGGAAGCCCTGGATGGCATCAGCCACATGTGCGCCACGGCCATGACGCCGCGCGACTTTGGCCCGCCCACGCGCACGCCGCGCCAGCATTTCGAGATGCTATTGAAAGGCGAGCTGGATACGCGCTCTGAACCCTCGGTTGATGGCGATTTGACCGATAACGCCGTCACGCCGGGCGTTGCCTGCAACCAGAAGGGCGTGGCCTTTCTGTTTGGCTGCGAGCGCTTTGGCATGAGCAACGAGGATGTGTACCGCTGCGATGTGGCCCTGTCCATTCCGTCCAATCCCAAGTTCGGCTCGCTCAATCTGGGTTCGGCGATTCAGGTCGTGGCCTATGAGTGGCGTCTGGCGCTGGGCGGTTTTCCGCAGGCAGAGATCACGCCCGAGGTGAACCGGGCCGACATGGCCCAGGTCCAGGGCATGCTGGGCCACTGGGAGCAGGCACTGGCCCATATCGGCTTTCTGGACCCGGCGGCGCCCAAGAAGCTCATGCCCCGGCTTAACCAGCTTTTCAATCGCGCGCAGCTGACCCAGGAAGAAATCCATATTCTTCGCGGTGTTGCCAAAGCCATGCTGAAGGCGCAGCCGCCAAGCCGCTAGACTGAGCATCCCTGTCAATCTTTACCTTATAAGCTTTTGATGCTTGCTCGCCTGCGCTCCGACATCCAGTGCATTCTCGACCGCGATCCTGCGGCCCGCAGCACCTGGGAGGTCATCACCTGTTACCCGGGCTTGCATGCCATCTGGCTGCAGCGACCCGCGCACTGGTGCTGGACGCATGGCTTCAAATGGCTGGGCCGTTTCATCTCCCATATGGGCCGCTGGTTCACGGGCATTGAAATCCATCCCGGGGCCGTGATCGGCAAACAGGTCTTCATTGACCACGGCATGGGCGTGGTGATCGGCGAAACCGCCGTGGTGGGCGACGGCTGCACGATTTATCACGGCGTTACGCTGGGCGGCACCTCGCTGTACAAAGGCAGCAAGCGCCACCCCACGCTGGGCAAGAACGTGGTGGTCAGCGCGGGCGCCAAGGTGCTGGGCGGTTTCGAGGTCGGTGATGGTGCCAAGATCGGCAGCAATGCCGTGGTCATCAAGCCCGTGCCGGCCGGCGCAACCGCCGTGGGCATTCCGGCGCGCATCATTGCCAGCAAGAACGGCCACAGCGCCGATGTGACTGACGTGGTCGAGACCGATGCCGCATCCAAGGCTGCGCCGGCTTCCGAGGCGGCAGCCGCTGCGGGCGAGGCGGATAAATCGGGCTTTTCCGCCTATGGCATTACCTCGGAAGTGGACCCCGTGGCTCTGGCCATGCGCGGCCTGTCCGAAGGTGCTGCCTGCCATGAAAAGCAGATAGCGCTGCTGTGGGCGGCGATCGAGAAGCTGTCGATTCAGGGCAAGGTGTCGGATTGCATGCCCTGCGAGTCGGAGCGCCCCCAGGCCTTCCAGAAGGACAAGATCGATCAGATCATGGGTAAATAGCCTTCAAGCGCTTGTCATTCAAGCGCTGTCAGCTGCGTATTCAATAGCAAAAGCCGGAATCCTCCGGCTTTTTTCATGGGGCGATGGATGCGGCTCAGTGCTTGCCATTAGTTGATTTGAGGGGCGGCGGGCCGGTCGCTGGGTCTGAGACTGGGCCTGGTTTCAACCCCGGACTCAAGCATGATGAATGTGGAACAGGCATTGCAGCAGCGCCATTCGGTGCGCGCGTTCTTGCCGCAGACCGTCGATGGCGCGCTGGTCAAGACCTTGCTGGCTGCTGCAGGCCAGGCGGCATCGGGTGGCAATCTGCAACCCTGGCGCGTGATCGCGCTGACAGGCCAAAGCCTGAGCGACTTGCGCGCCGCCATGGCCACGGCCGTGCCCAACCCGGATCCCGCCCTGGTCTACCCGGCCCAGCTGTGGGAGCCGTACCGCAGCCGCCGCTTCGATAATGGCGAGCAGCTATACCAAGCACTCCAGTTGCCGCGCGAGGACAAGCGCGGCCGCCTGATGCAGCTGGCCCGCAATGCCCAGATGTTTGGTGCACCGGTAGGCATTTTTGTCGCCGTGGAAGAGCGCATGGTGCATGCGCAGTGGGTGGATCTGGGGCTTTATCTGCAGTCGCTGATGTTGCTGTCCACGCAAAAAGGGCTTGCGACCTGCGCCCAGGGCTTCTGGCGCAACTATGGCGATTTTGTGGCCCGTCAGCTGGCGCTGCCCCAGGGCTACCAGATCGCCTTTGGCATGGCGCTGGGCTATGAGGACAAGACGGCACCCGTCAATCAGTGGCGGTCCACCCGTGCACCTGTGACCGACTGGTGCGAGCTGCGCGGTTTTGATTGAATTCGTCTGCAGCCTTTATCAATAAAGCGGTGAGTGATGCTGTTTATATAGTTACGGCCGGGCGTAAAAAAGCCGGGCGCTGCGCCCGGCTTGCCTTGGACTCAACGCGGCCTTATTTCCACAGCGCGCATTTGCTTTCTTCCTTGGTGGTGAAGACCTGGTCTGCGGGCAAGGTCTTGGCCACCTTGAAGTAATCCCAGGCTTTTTTCGATTCGGCCGGAGCCTTGACCTGCAGCAGATACATATCGTGGGCATAGCGGCCGTCGGGGCGCACCACGCCCTTGGCGTAGAAGTCGGACAGCGGCGTGGCCTTGAAGCCGGCCATGATCTTGTCTGCATCCAGCGTGCCCAGACGCTCTGCTAGTTTCAGGTACTGCATGGCGGCCGAGTAATTGGCCGCTTGCAGCGAGGTCGGCATCTTCTTGAACTTGGCAAAGAAGCGGTCGGAGAACTTGCGGCTTTCCGGGTTCAGGTCCCAGTGCCAGCTGTCGGTAAACATCAGCCCTTCGGTGGCCTTCAGACCCAGGCTGTGAATGTCGGAGCTGAACAGCAGCAGGCCGGCCAGCTTCATGTTCTTGGTCAGGCCAAATTCACGCGCCGACTTGATGGCGTTGATGGTGTCGCCACCGGCATTGGCCAGCCCCAGAATCTGGGCCTTGGAATTCTGGGCCTGTAGCAGGAAGGAGGAGAAGTCCGCCGTGTTCAGCGGGTGCTTGACGCTGCCCAGCACCTTGCCGCCAGAGGCGTTGATGACGCGGGTGGTATCGGCTTCCAGCGCGTGACCGAAGGCATAGTCGGCGGTCAGAAAAAACCAGCTCTTGCCGCCCAGCTCCACCACGGCCTTGCCCGTGCCCTTGGCCAGGGCCACGGTGTCATAGGCGTAGTGCACAAAATAAGGGCTGCACTGCTCATTGGTCAGGGCCGAAGAGCCCGCACCGTTGATGATGTAAACGCGCTTTTTTTCGTCGGCCACCTTGCCCATGGCCAGGCCGGCGCTGGAGGTGGTGCCGCCAATCAGCATGTTCATGCCCTGGGTGTCAAACCACTCGCGGGCCTTGCTGGCCGCAATATCGGCCTTGTTCTGATGGTCTGCCGTCAGCACTTCAACCGGTTTGCCCAGCAGCTTGCCGCCGTAGTCGTCCACCGCCATCTGCACGGCCAGTGCGCCGCCCTTGCCGTCCACATCGGAGTACAAGCCCGACATGTCGGTGATAAAGCCTATGCGCACCTTGTCCTGGGCGTGAACCGCGCCGGCTCCAAAGGCCAGGCCCAGGGCCAGCATCAAGGTGGAGGCTTGGGGCCATGATTTGCGTAGCGAAGAAAAAGCAGAACCACTCATTAAATGCATCTCCTGCAAATGTCGGACGGACAGGGCTTACCGGGGCGCTTGCACCCACCATCGTGGGTGCAAGCAGGCTGCATGGTGGCAGGCCGGCAGTGCGATGCCATTAGGGCAAGCACGGCTCAGGCGCAGTCAAGTGATGAGCTGTTGCTTGCGGCACCAGGGCGTTTGCGGGCTGTTGCCTGCGGTACAGGAGCAATTGCCTGAGCCGCATACACTGCGGCGCAATCTTTTGACGGATGAAGACAGGTGATTGAGTGATGACCATGGAAAATTTGCTGCAGCAGCGCCGCTCGGTGCGTGCTTTTCTTCCCCGCGCTGTGGACGCAGCGACCGTGCGCCAGCTGCTGGAGACGGCGGCGCAAGCCCCGTCGGGCGGCAATATGCAGCCCTGGCGGGTGACGGCCGTGGGCGGTGATGCGCTGCAGGCGCTTGGCACCAAGGCCAGCCAGACCGAGCCGGTATCGCGCCCCGGTCTGTCCTATCCGCCCGGTCTGTGGGAGCCGTATCGCAGTCGCCGTTTTGACAATGGCGAAGATCTGTATCGCGCCATCGGGATTGGCCGCGAGGACAAGGCCGCCCGTCTGCAGCAGCTGGCCAAGAACAGCCAGATGTTCGGCGCCCCGGTGGGTGTTTTCGTGGCGGTGGAAGAGCGCATGGGCTATGCGCAGTGGGTGGACCTGGGCATTTATCTGCAATCCTTCATGTTGCTGGCGGTGGAGCAAGGTCTGGCCACCTGCGCCCAGGGTTTCTGGCGCTTGTACAACGACATGCTGATAGAGCAGCTGGCGCTGCCCGCCGGCTATCAGATCGCTTTTGGCATTGCGCTGGGGTATGAGGATCCATCGGCTTCCATCAACCAGTGGCGCGCCAGCCGTGCGCCCGGCGGCGAATGGCTCACGCTGCAGGGTTTTTGATTGAGCACAGTGCGGTCACAGCTGTTGCAACGGGTTTGTGCGGGGCTTGACCTGCCAAAAACCTCGCCTATACTGGCTGCTGCTCCGGGGTGTGCGAAAGCGCTGAGAGACCAGAAGTGGATCTGTCGAAAGACGGCTCTATCAAGGTTAACCCGACGAACTTGATCCGGTTCATACCGGCGGAAGAAGAGCGGGACCCTGAAGCGGGGCCGATGGATGACAGGCAAGGCTGCTTTTCAAGCGCCGCACCTTTGAACCATGCGGCACAGCACACCCCAGGCGCCTCGCGCACTGGGGTTTTGTCTTTTATGGACTGACCACGGGACGCGTCGGCCATGGCCGGAATCCAAAAATTCCGGTGGTGAAATTAAGGCACTGGCCAACCAGCGCCCAGGTTTCACCCAGGTGCAGGTGGTTGATGGCAGCAAGCCGGCATCCACCAGATCAGAGCAGGGCCGGCACTCCACGGAGCGTTTGATGAATTCACACGCTTTGAGGAGACTGACATGAACGCCCCCGATTCCATCTTCACCCCTGCTGCTGGCAACGCCCCGGATGCGAGCCGTTTTGCCGACCTGCTGGCCCAGTCGCTGGAACCGTTTCCTGCCTCCGTCAAGAGCTATCTGCCAGGTCAGCTGCATAGCGGCTTGCGCGTGCCGGTGCGCGATATCGCACTGACCAATGGCGAGCTGGTCAGCGTGTATGACACCTCCGGCGCCTATACCGATCCGTCTGCCACCATCGACGTGCGCAAGGGCCTTGCCAGCGTGCGCGGTGGCTGGATTGATGCGCGTGGCGACAGCGAATACTACGTGGGCCGCCAGCGCGTGGCGCTGGATGATGGTGGCAAGCGTGGCGAAGAAGACCGACGTGTGGACCAACTGCGTGCCGAGGCCGCCGCCCTGCAGCGCCAGCCGCGCCGCGCCAAAAGCGGTGCCAACGTGACCCAGATGCATTACGCGCGCAAAGGCATCATCACGCCCGAGATGGAGTACGTGGCCTTGCGCGAGAACGGCCGCCGTGAATGGATGGCCGAGTACCAGCAGGACGCGGCGCGTGAAGCGCGCCTGGCAGGCAACAGCCTGGGTGCAGCCATCCCCAAGATCATCACCCCCGAATTTGTGCGCGACGAAGTGGCCCGCGGCCGCGCCATCATTCCCGCCAACATCAACCACCCCGAAGTCGAGCCCATGGCCATAGGCCGCAACTTCAAGGTCAAGATCAACGCCAATATCGGCAACTCCGCCGTCACTTCCAGCATCGAGGAAGAAGTTGAAAAGCTGGTCTGGGCGATCCGCTGGGGCGCGGACAACGTCATGGACCTGTCCACGGGCAAGAACATCCACACCACGCGTGACTGGATCGTGCGCAACTCGCCCGTGCCCATCGGCACCGTGCCCATCTATCAGGCGCTGGAGAAAGTCGGCGGCATTGCCGAAGACCTGACTTGGGAAATCTTCCGCGACACCCTGGTCGAGCAGGCCGAGCAGGGCGTGGACTACTTCACCATCCACTCCGGCGTGCGCCTGGCCTATATCCATCTCACGGCCCAGCGCCGTACCGGCATCGTTTCGCGCGGCGGCTCCATCATGGCCAAGTGGTGCATGGCCCACCACCGCGAAAGCTTTCTGTACGAGCACTTCGAAGACATCTGCGACATCATGAAGCAGTACGACGTGAGCTTCTCGCTGGGCGATGGCCTGCGTCCCGGCTGCGCATCGGACGCCAATGACGAAGCCCAGTTTGCCGAACTCAAGACCCTGGGCGAGCTGACGCAGATCGCCTGGAAGCACGATGTGCAGACCATGATCGAAGGCCCGGGCCATGTGCCCATGCACATGATCCAGGCCAATATGACCGAGCAGCTCAAGCACTGCCATGAGGCCCCGTTCTACACGCTGGGCCCGCTGACCATAGACATCGCCCCCGGCTACGACCATATCGCCTCCGCCATCGGCGCGGCCATGATCGGCTGGATGGGTACGGCCATGCTGTGCTACGTCACGCCCAAGGAGCACCTGGGTCTGCCTGACCGCGACGACGTCAAGCAAGGCATCATTGCCTACAAGATTGCGGCCCACGCAGCCGATGTGGCCAAGGGCCATCCGGGCGCCCGCTCACGCGACGATGCCCTGAGCCAGGCGCGTTTTGACTTCCGTTGGGAAGACCAGTTCAACCTGGGCCTGGACCCCGACACCGCCCGTGCCTTCCACGACGAAACCCTGCCCAAGGACAGCGCCAAGGTGGCGCACTTTTGCAGCATGTGCGGCCCCAAGTTCTGCTCCATGAAGATTACGCAGGAAGTGCGTGACTTCGCCAAGCAGCAAGGCGTGGCCGCCGAGCAAGGCATTGCCGTAGGCATGCAGGCCAAGGCCCAGGAGTTCAACAAGGCCGGTGGCGATTTCTACATCCCCATCGTCAATGCATCGACCGACACCACGGCGCGTTGATTCAAGGTGAAATAGGGCTGAAGCGCTTATATATCAAGCACTGGTAGCTATCAAATAAAAAGCGCAGACGAGGTCTGCGCTTTTTGCTTTGTGAAGAGGTGATTCAGAGTTTGAGGTCAACATTCGATTTATGCGAGAGCGCAGCCAAACGACCCATGCGGACACTTATCTCGCCTTTCCAGATGACCCCATTTATGCAGGTCGCTGTCTGTCAGTGACGGCTGGTTTGCCCAATTCAGCCCTCTTCAATATTTGGATCACGCGAGGCTTTGTTGATCGCCTATTCTTGTGTGCGGCGGCCCTTTAGCCGCAGCTTATGCAGTGAAACAACTCGGACATCAGCTTCCTGTGATGCGGCGTACAGCCGAAAAATACCAGGCGTCGGGCAGGCAGCGCAGCAATCGCATCCAGCGCGTGAAGCGGCGCGGAAAATTCATCTCGAAGCGCCCCTGGGCCCAGCCTTGCAGCATGTGCTGGGCCGCCTCGTCGGCACCGATCAGGGCCGGCATGCTGAAGCTGTTTTGCGCCGTCAGCGGCGTATCGACAAAGCCGGGGTTGATGATGGACACGCCCAGGCCCAGGCTGTGCAGATCCAGATAGAGGTTTTCCGCCAGGTTGTTGAGCGCCGCCTTGGTTGGTCCGTAGGCCAGGGACATGGGCAGCCCGCGATAGCCGGCCACCGAGCCGACCAGGGCCAGATGGCCCTTGCCAACTGCCAGCAGCATGGGCAGCACGGCGTCCAGCAGGTGCAGCGCGCCGCCATAGTTCACGGCCAGGTGGCGCTGCATCTCGGCCAGGTCGAACTCCGTGGCGCGCAGGGGCCGGTAGTGGCCTGCGCAGTAGAGAACCAGGTCAGGCGCTCCGCCCGTATGGGTCAGTACGGTCTGGGCTGCAGCAGCCACGGCCTGGGCATCGGTCACGTCCAGGGGCAGGGCCAGACAGCCTTCGCGGCCGCGCTCGAAATCCTGCAGCGCACCGGCATCTCGCGCAGAGACGATCACGCGCGCACCCTGTCTGTGCAGCGCTTCGGCGGTGGCGCGCCCTATGCCCGAGGAGGCTCCCAGAATCCACACCGAGCGGCCCTTCCAGTCGCGTAGCGGCGGGTTCAGGCGGCGAGAGAACAGTGGCATGGCAATCACTCCTTGATGATGGCCAGCGTCACGTCGCCCAGGTGCAGGCCGAGCTTGCTCATGGCCGTGCGGTTGAGCAGGGTGCGCCCGTCCATCAGATACATCCAGTCGTCCATGCTGACGTTCCAGACCCTGCCGCCCACGGGCAGGGCCAGCACATAGCTCCAGCGGATGGCATTGCCTGCGCTCTGGCCCTGGGCTTCGCCCACCACGTCGTCGGCCCGACCGCTGTAGCGGCCGTCGCCCAGGTGGCGGATATGCCAGGTTCGCTGCTGCGTGCTTCCATCGCTGTAGACAAAGTGCTCTTCCAGCGTGCCTTCGTCGCCATTCCAGCGGCCCGTCATGCGCACGTTAAAGCGCTTGACCACCTTGCCCGAGCGGTCCGTGAATATGCCGTGCGCCGTCAGCGGTCCGTTGAAATACTGGCGCAGGTCCAGCTGCGGCTGCTCCTTGGCGTAGTCCTGCACCGAAGGCCCGGCGCAGCCTGCAAGAGACAGTGCCAATGCGGCCCCCAGGCAGGTGCGCCGCAGTGGCGAAAACGAAGCGGAGTGGGTGTTGTGGCTCATATGTGCCTCCAGGAAGAATGCAGTCGCTCGGCGCGCCAGAGCAGCAACGCCGCCGCCAGCTTGAGCAGGCAGGGCAGCCCGCCATAGGCCCAGGCCAGCGCTTGCAGGCCGGCCGGATCGGTGCCGCCGCTGCGGTAGCCCGCAGCGGAGAGCAGGGGCAAGGCCAGGCCGGCGGCCAGGGCCAGGTTGAGCTTGGTGGCGCAGGTCCACCAGCCCAGGTAGCGGCCCTCGCCCTGGCCGCCCTGGCCGGACTCGTGGATCACGCCCGTGAGCAAGGCGCCCGGCAAGGCCAGATCCGCGCCCAGGGCCAGCCCGCTGGCTAGGCAGATCATGGCAAAGGCCAGGCTGTCGCCCGCGCCCAGCCAGGGTGTGAAGCCAAAGGCCAGCACGCTGGCCAGCATGCCTGCGCGCCAGCTGGGCGCCAGGCCCCAGCGTGAGACGGCCTTCACCCACAGCGGCAGGCCCAGGGCCGCCGCGCCAAAAAAACACAGCAGCAGCAAGGGCTGGAGCGCGGGCGCCTGCAGCCGGTCGGCTACAAAAAAGGGCAGCAGCGTGGCAGGAATGGCAGCGGCCACGCCATTGAGCATGAAGATGGCCAGCAGCCTGCGAAAGCCGGCATCTGCCCACGGCGAGGCCTGATGAGCAACAGCGGTGGCACTGGCTGCTGTGGCCTGCTCCGGCAGCGCCACCGGAGCCTTGAGCCGGTACAGACCGGTCAGGCCCAGCACAAGACCTAGAGCCAGCACGCCACTGGTCGCATCAAAGCCCATCCACGCCGGCAGCGCGCTGGCCAGCAGCACGCCCGCCAGCGTGGCGCCCTCGCGCCATGCGGTCACCCGCGCACGCCATGCAGGCTGGCCGCCCCAGCGGGTGCCCCAGGCCTGGTGGAGGATGGTGACAAAGCTATAGGCCAGCGTGCACACCAGCAGGCTGCAGGCCAGCCAAGCCAGCATGGCGGCCTGGGTTTCGCGTGGGGGATGCCAGAGCGCCCAAAAGCCCAGCGCCATCAGCAGACTGCCCAGCGCCGCCGCGCACCAGGCCGGCCGCGTACCCTGGCGCAGCAGCCTGTCGGCCTGGCGGCCGATGGCGGGGTCGACCAAGGCATCAAAGGCGCGCGTGGCCAGCAGCACGGCGCCCAGCCCCGCCAGCGGTGCGCCCGCCACGCTGGCGTAGTGGTAGGGCAGGTTCACATACAGCGGCAGGGACACAAAGGCCAGGGGCGCGGCCAGCCCGCCATAGGCCAGCCCTGTGCGCCAAGATAGCATAGGGGCGGTGGCAGGGTGGGAGGCCATGGCGTAGTCCCTTGGCACTCAGCCCAGGCCTAGCAGCGAGGTGCGCATGGCTGGCGCCGAGGTCTGCGGCGCCAACCAGATACCGAAGAACAGGCGTGCATAGTCGGCGTCGCGCAGCTGCGCAGTCTGCCGGCCGTTGTGAAAGAAGCGCACCTCGCCCTGGCCGTCGTTCAGGCCCAGCAGCCGGTCTTGCGACACCACATCGGGGAACGCCTGCTTCATCAGGGCCAGCCATTGTCGGGTCTGCTCCTCGGTGAAGCTGCCGACCCTGCGCATTTCGGCGATGGAGCGCTCGGCAATGGCCGCGCCTTCCAACTTGCGGTCATAGACCAGCTCCAGCGCAAACGGGTAGCGGGCGTAGTCCTCGGGCAGGAATCCGGGCGCGGCCCACAACCGGGCTTCGTAAACGCGCAGGCCGAAGAAACGCAGCACGGCCGTGCCCACCAGGCGCGCGGCCGGCAAGGCGCTGCGCAGTTCAGCCGGAAGGTCTGTATTTGAGGTTATGGCATGTAGTGCGTTGGACATGGTGATCAAAGACGGTGCAAGAGCACAGGCGGCGCCCCAGGTCAGGGCCTGGCGGCGTGATGTGCGGGGTGGCTGGGCTGTCATGGCAGAGGCTTGCGCAGCGTGAACTGGACGACATCGGTGTTGCCGGTGTCGAAGGCTGCCTCGCAGTAAGCCAGGTAGAAGCTCCAGATGCGTACAAAACGTTCATCAAAGCCCTGAGCGCGCACGGCTTCGATGCGCTCTTCAAAGGACTGGCGCCAGCGCCTGAGTGTTTCTGCATAGTCGCGGCCAAAGGCCATGCGGCCTTCCACCACCAGGCCGGCGCGACGCGCCTCCTGCTCGAAGGCGGGGATGCTGGGCAGCAGGCCGCCCGGGAAGATGTACTGCTGGATGAAGTCGGTGGAGCGCAGATAGCGTGCGAACAGATCCTCGCGCAGCGTGATGGTCTGTATGCAGGCCAGGCCGCCAGGCTTGAGGCAGTCGCGCAGCGTCTGGAAGTAGCCGCGCCAGTATTCGCGGCCCACGGCCTCGAACATTTCGATGGAGACGATGGCGTCGAAGGGCTCTTTTGTATGCTGTGCGGGTAGGTCGCGGTAGTCCTGGTAGCGCAGCTCCACGGCGTCGGTCAGGTCGGCCTGCAGCATGCGCCGCTGTCCCCAGACCAGTTGCTCGCGCGACAGCGTGACTCCCGTGACCCGGGCACCGAACTCGTGCGCTGCCGCTTCGGCCAGCCCACCCCAGCCACAGCCGATTTCCAGCAGGCGCTGGCCGGGCTGCAGTCGCACCTCGTTCAGCGTGCGTCTGAACTTGGCCTGCTGGGCGTCCTGCAGGTCGGCCTGGTGCAGCGATTGGCCCGTGCGGCCCTCGAACCAGGCCGCGCTGTAGCTCATGCCGGGGTCCAGCCACAGGCGATAGAAGTCATTGCCCAGGTCGTAATGGGCATGGATGTTTCTGGCGCTGCCGGCCCGCGTATTGCGTTGCAGCAGGTGGCGCAGGCGGTAGCCCAGCCGGCCCCACCAGCTGCCGTAGACCAGGCTTTGCACATGGTCGCGGTTGCTCATGCACAGCCGCAGCAGGGCGGCCAGGTCGGGGCTGTCCCATTCGCCAGCAATATAGCCTTCGGCCAGGCCGATGTCGCCCGATTTGAGCGTGCGCTCCAGCGCCTGCCAGTCGTGCAGCACGCAATGCGCATCGGCAGCACAGGATGGCTGATGCTGCAGATGTGGGGAGCGAGGCAGGTGCAGCAGCCGGCCGTCGGGCTGCTCCAGGTCCAGTTGCCCGTGGGGCAGGCGTTCGAGCAGGTTCAGCACACGGCGCGCCCGCGCAGGCGTGCGGCGCGGTGCTGCGGCGGTGGGGCTCAGCAGGGAGGCGGCGGTAGTGTTCATCGTGTGACGAAGCGCTTGGGCTTGCAGGGTTTGCCATGAAAAGGCACGCGCTTGGCCCAAAGGCGCAGCGCCTGCCAGTGGATGCGGGCGACCACGCCCAGCGTCATCAAAGGGGTGCCGAAGAAGGCGCGGCGCACGGTGGCGGCATCCAGCGCGTGCAGCACGCCGCCCACGCTGGTCTGTAGCAGCGGGCCGTCATCGTCATACAGGTCCACGCGCGCCAGGGTGCGGTTCTCGCTGCGCTCGAAGCGAAAGCGGTACTCGCCACTCACCTCGCAGAAGGGCGAGACATGGAATTGCTTGTGCGCCACCTGTTCGCGGCCCCAGGCCAGATCCGGCCCGGCCAGCAGATAGGCATGGCGCTCGCCAAAGGTGTTGTTGACCTCGGCCAGCACGGCGGCCAGCGAGCCATCGGCCCGGTGCGCATACCAAAAGCTCACGGGCTTGAATACATAGCCCAGCACGCGCGGAAAAGTGTGCAGCCAGACTTCGCCATCGGCATCGTCAATGCCTTCGCTGTGCAGCAGCTGCTCGAACCAGGCCAGCGCATCGGCCCCGCCATCGCCATGGTCGCGGTCGTAAAAGCTCAGCCAGCCCAGCTGGTTGCGCCTGAGCACGGCATCGGGCTGTGCGCGCAGGCTGCGCATGGGGAGCATGAGGAAGTAGCCCGGATAGCGAAACGCATGCTCCACCGGCCGCAGGCGGCGGTGCCAGACATGGCCGAAGCCTATGAGGGGGCTGGCAGTCATGCGACCCCCTCGATGGCGGGGTTGGCCGGTAATGCCTGCAAGGCGTGCAACAGGCTGTCGGCCGCGTCCAGGCCAGAGCGCAGGCCGTCTTCATGGAATCCGTAGCCGCACCATGCACCGCAGAACCAGGTCCGGCGCTGGCCTTGCAGATCGGCCACCTGGCCCTGGGCCTCGATGGCGGCCAGGTCGAACACCGGATGGCTGTACGCTATGCGCGCGTGGACCTGGCTGTCGTCAATCGGGTGCACCGGGTTCAGCGAGACCATCACGGGCTGCTGCCACGGCAGGGGCTGCAGGCGATTGAGCAGGTAGTGCAGGCAGACGCCGGCCTGGTCGCGCCCCGCATCGGCTGCGCGTTCGTAGTTCCAGGCGGCCCATGCCGCTTCGTGGTGCGGCAGCACGCTGGCATCGGTGTGCAGCACGGCCTGGTTGGGCTGGTAGCGGATGGCGCCCAGCACGCTGCGCTCCTGAGACGTGGCATCGGTGCCCAGCAGGCGCAGGGCCTGGTCGCTGTGGCAGGCCAGCACCACGGCGTCGAACTGCTCCGTGCCGTGCGCCGTCTGCAGCAGCACGCCATGCGCCACGCGGCGCAGGCCCAGCACGGGTGCGTTCAGACGGGCTTCGTGACGTCCATCCTGCTGCAGCGCGGCCACCATGCGCCGCACATACTGGCGCGAGCCGCCTTGCACCGTGTGCCACTGCGGCCGGTCCGTGACCTGGATCAGGCCGTGGTTGTGGCAAAAGCGGATCAGCGTGGCCACGGGAAAACGCAGCATCTGGTCGGTGGGGCAAGACCAGATACAGCCCATCATGGGTAGCAGATAGTCTTGGCGAAAGGCCGATCCAAAGTCGTGCTCGTCCAGAAACACCTCAATGGAGCTGTGCAGCCGCGCTTCATCGCCTTCCTGGGCGATGCGCGTGGCCAGGCGGTTGAAGCGCAGGATCTCGGCCAGCATCTTCAGAAAGCGGGGCCGCAGCAGATTGCCGCGCTGGGCGAACACGCCGCCCAGCGAACTGCCGCTCCATTCCAGACCGGCCCGGCCATTGAGCTGCGGCACTTGCACGGAAAACGACATCTCGGCCGCAGCCGTGGGCACTTGCAGCTCTTCAAACAAACGGGTCAGCAGCGGATAGGTGCGGTGGTTGAACACCAGAAAGCCCGTGTCCACGCCCTGGCTCACGCCGTCCAGCGTCATGTCGACCGTGTTGGCGTGACCGCCGAAATGGCTGCCTGCTTCCAGCAGGGTCACGCCATGCCCGCCCGGCGCGCCGGCCAGCCGCCGCGCTGCGGCCAGACCCGCAATTCCCGACCCAATGACTGCAATGCGATGCATGGGAGCGCCTTTCCTGGTTGAATCGACAAGTTAAACCGTGACGGTCAAACTGTGAACTGATGAGTTCAAACTATAAACCAAGAATATCCACTTTGCACTATTTGGTATCAGAGATAACCTGCCAGGTCTAAAATATGCCTATGACAAGCCGCACCTCCATCAAAGAACAGATACAGCGCGTGCGCGAGCAGGCCATCGTGGCGGCCGTCAATCGGTTGCTGGCCACCAAGGGCTATGACGCAATGACGGTGGACGAGGTCGCAGCCGAGGCCGGCATGGCCAAGGCCAGCCTGTACAAGCTGTTCACCTCCAAGGAAGAGTTGGCAGGGGCCGCCATGGTCGGCGTGCTGGACCGTGCCCTGGCCTTTGTGGACGGCCTGCGTGACGAGGCCAACCAGGCGGCTGAGGCCGGCACGCCGATGCGCCCGCTGGACCAGCTCAAGGCCGTGACGCGCTGGGCCATGCAGACCCAGCTGGAGGGTGAAATGCCTTCTCTGCCGGCGCAGAACTCCAATCTCAGCGCCTCCCTGCAATCCAACGATGCCTATATGGATAGGTTGATCTCGCTGAGCAACCGGCTCAGCATCTGGATCACGGAGGCACAGACCAGCGGCCAGCTGCAGGCCACGCTACCGGCCGAGCTGGTGCTCTACACGCTGTTTGCGCGCGCCTGCGATCCCGTGGTGGCCCTGCTCAAGGAATCGGGGCAGTACACGCATGCGCAAATCATCGACTGGGTGTCGAGCACCACGTTTGACGGGCTGGCTGGCGCAAGATGAGCCGCCTGCATCGGTAAATGCACCCAGCCTTGCCGAGGCCGCAGTGAGGACGCGACGGGCGCGAATCCGTTTTCAGAAGTCCGTTTCTGCTTGCTGCTTATCCGGGTAATGCACGTATTTTTCAGGTTCAGGCTTGCATCACCACCGGCCCGCCCTTGCTCAAAGCTCGCTGATAAGCGGGACGCGACTGCATGCGCTGGCGATAGGCGATCAGATGAGGCCACGCGGCCTCGTTGCCTCCGCGCACCAAAGCGGCTTCAACGGCAAAGCTCATCTGAAAGTCGGCCATGCTCAAGTGCTCGCCAGCAAACCAGCTGTGCGTTGCCAAATGCTCATCCATAAAGGCCAGCGCGGTCTGTACATTGGGCGCAATGAGCTTTTGCTGCACCTTGCTGCACAGGGCGCGCGCGATAGGACGCACGAAAAATGGCATGGGCTGGCGCGGGATGGTGTCGAAAACCAGTTTCATCACCAACCAGTTCATCAGCGAGCCTTCGGCGTAGTGCATCCAGAAGCGGCACTGACGGTGCTCGGCTGTGCCCCGTAACGGCTCCAGATGCGAAAGTTCCAAAGGTGCTTGATTGCCATAGCACTCGACCAGGTATTCGATGATGGCGCCGGATTCGGCGACTACGGTATCTGCGTCGGTAATCACCGGTGATTTGCCTAGCGGGTGCACCCGCTTGAGTTCTGGCGGAGCCAGACGGGTAGCGGGATCCCGCTTGTAAAGACGCAACTCGTAGGGAACACCAAGCTCTTCAAGCAGCCAGAGTATGCGCTGCGAGCGCGAGGTTTCAAGGTGATGAACGGTCAGCATGGATGGTTTTCCTAGAAGCGGAACCTGCTTTACGAAGCCAGCGCATCAGTGCTCCGAGCAGAGGTAATTTCTCATACAGCTCTTCAGCCGTATCCCAGTAATCACGATGCTGGCTAACGCGGCCTTGCGCATCAAAGCACAGCAGCGTGGCACCGTTGATGCATTGTTCGGTATCGGGTCGCCAGCTTCGCAGTCGAAAGTGAAACTCCCAGGCCAGGAAAGCCTGTTGGCCCTGCACCAGCCTCTGTGTGACTACGAAACGTGGCTGCTGCAACGAAACAAACATGTGATCGAAAATGCGGGTGATAGCCATCAGGCCATACACATCGTTGAATGGGTCCTTGAAGTGCGCATCAGTTGCGTAGTAAGTATCAAGTCGCCGAAGATGGGCCGGGGTCAGCTCTTCATAGAATTGCACCAGTCGCTCCACCGAGGCGCCAATATCGGGTAGGGAATGGGTCGAATTGGCAGTCATTGATCACAGCTCAGTCATTCAGCGCATACGTGCGAAGTCGCAAGGATAAGGCCGCGGCTTGCAAGCCGGCTGATACCAGCCATGTCGCGTTGCCTTCGTAGGAAGCGGCAGAGCATGGCCGACGGCCTTCATAAAAAAGGCTTTGCCAAAACGCAAAGCCTTTTCATGGAATAGAGCCCGAGCTTTAACTCACCTCCAGTACTGGCACTTGCTTTCCGCCTTGGTGGTCCAGATCTGGTCGGCAGGCAGCTTCTTGATGATCTTGTAATAGTCCCAGGTGCCTTTGGATTCGGCCGGTGACTTGACCTGCATCAGATACATATCGTGCACATAGCGGCCGTCTTCGCGGATGAAGCCGCTGCCGAAGAAGTCATCGATCTTGGTGCTTTTGAGCACGGCCATGACTTTGTCTGCATCCAGCGTGCCGGCTTTTTCCACCGCCTTGAGGTAGTTCATGGTGGCGGAGTAATCGGCGGCCTGGATTTCGCTGGGGCGGCGCTGGGTCTTGGCCATGAAGGCATCGGCAAATTTGCGCGATGCATCATTCATGTCCCAGTACCAGGGGGCGGTGAACTGCATGCCTTCGGTATTTTTCAGGCCCAGGCTGTGAATGTCGGTAAAGAACACCAGCAGGCCGGCCAGCTTCATGTTCTTGGTTACGCCAAATTCCTTGGCGGCCTTGATGGAGTTGATGGTGTCGCCGCCCGCATTGGCCAGACCCAGGATTTGCGCCTTGGAGTTCTGTGCCTGCAGCATGAAGCTGGAGAAGTCGCTGGCGTTGAGCGGCGTCTTGACCGAGCCCAGCACCTTGCCGCCCTTGGCTTCGATGATCTTGCTGGTGTCTGCCTCCAGCGCATGGCCGAAAGCATAGTCGGCGGTCACGAAGAACCAGTTCTTGCCGCCGGTTTCCACCACGGCCGAGCCCGTGCCCTTGGCCAGGGCCACGGTGTCGAAGGCGTAGTGCACCGTGTAGGGGCTGCATTGCTCGTTGGTCAGGGCCGAGGAGCCGGCACCGTTGTCGATGAAGATACGCTTTTTCTCCTGCGCCACCTTGGCCATGGCCAGGGCCGTGGCCGAGTTGGTGCCGCCAAACACCAGGCTGATCCCCTGGGTGTCAATCCATTCGCGGGCCTTGCTGGCGGCGATGTCGGCCTTGTTCTGGTGGTCGGCCGTCAGCAGCTCGATGGGCTTGCCCAGCACCTTGCCGCCGAAATCGTCAATTGCCATCTGGATGGCGACGGCGCCGTTCTTGCCTTCCACATCGGCGTAGAGGCTGGACATGTCGGTGATGAAGCCGACCTTGACCTTGTCCTGCTGGGCCATGGCCGAGGGTGCAAACGCGGCCGCCAGCGCCAAGCCCAGAGCCGTGGCGGCATGGGCTTTGAGGCGCGTGCCCGAAGCAGAAAACACGGATCCAGCTGACGAAATCGAGCGATGCATGAAGTCTCCTGTGAATGACAAACATCAGGCCTCCCGTCACCGGCCGGGGCGAGAGCCTGTGCAGCGTGCATGAGCAAAGTCGCTGCAGTGCAGCACCGATGCTAGGGCGGGCGCGAGCCGCCAGCATCGGGGCAAGCACGGCAGGGAAATCCCAAGGGGCTCATCGAAATTCATAGCGGCTGGCGCCGCATATGGTTTGTGTATCAAGCTGAAAGTATTTGAATTTCCTATGCAGCAAGCACTAGGTGCTTTTATTTTGATAGCGGATTACTGACGGATGCGGACGGATGCGGTTGGAGTCGGAAGATGAAAAAAGCAGCCCGGGGGCTGCTTTGGTGGTGCTGCTGGCGCTTATCGCAACCAGGTATCGGCTTCAGGCCGTGCGTGGCGCGCGAATCGCATTCTTGGGACGAAAGGCCTTGCACACCTCGTCGCGGGTTTCCAGGTAAGGTCCGCCGATCAGATCGATGCAATAGGGCACGGCAGCAAAGATGCCGTTGACCTTTTGCTTGCCATCGGCGTCTTTCAGGCCTTCCAGCGTTTCGGCAATCGCCTTGGGCTGGCCGGGCAGGTTGATGATGAGGCTGTTGCCGCGAATCACCGCCACCTGGCGCGAAAGAATGGCCGTGGGCACAAAGGCCAGGCTGATCTGGCGCATCTGCTCGCCAAAGCCGGGCATTTCCTTGTCGGCCACGGCCAGCGTGGCCTCGGGCGTCACGTCGCGCAGGGCCGGGCCGGTGCCGCCGGTGGTCAGCACCAGGGAGCAGCCGGCGTTCACCAGCTCGATCAGCGCGGTGCTGATGCCGTCTTGTTCATCGGGAATCAGCCGTGCTTCAAAGGTGATGGGGTTGTGCAGGGCCTGGCTCAGCCAGGCCTGAAGCGCGGGCAAGCCCTTGTCTTCATACACACCGCTGCTGGCGCGGTCGCTGATGGAGACGATGCCGATCTTCACGGCATCGTGCGGGTTCAGCGCGGCATCGGGCAAGTTACTCATCGCCTTCTTCGTCTTCGTCGGCGGCAGTGCTGGCACTGTCATTCTTTCCGGCGGTGGACAGTTGCTCGCGCACCAGCTGGAACAGGTCGCGGTAGGCGCGACCCTTGGTGGTTTCCTTGACGGGAGCGTCGGGGCCGGCTTCGGCAGCGGCTGCTGCGGCATCGGCCTTGGCTTTTTCCAGATCCTTGCGGGCCTGGCGGATCAGCGAGCGCAGCTGCTGAATATCGCTGCCTGGAAAGTGTTCCAGCCAGATGGGCAGGGCAGTTTCTTCAACGATCAGGCGGTCGCGCCATTGCTCGGCCACTTGCAGGGCCATTTTTTCACCGGCCGAGCCGTTGCGCTGCTCGTCCAGAGCGGCATGAACGGCGGCCAGCTGCGATTCGTCAAGCTTGCGCATCAGCTTGCCTACGTATTGCATCTGACGGCGCTTGCCTTCGAAGTTGGTGATGCGCTTGACTTCGTTGAGCGCATCGGCCAATTGTTCGGTGATGGGCAGACGCTTGAAAAGATCGGCGCGCAGCGTCAGCAATTCCTTGCCCAGATCTTGTCGCGCACCCATTTCGCGCTTGAGATCGGTCTTGGTGGAATCGTAGGTGCCTTTGAGTTCGGCTTTCAGCTCCAGGTCCAGTTCGCTGCCTTCGGCGACGAACTTGCCTTTGACGAAATAGCCTTTTTGAGGTTTGCGTGGCATGGTAAGGGGCAATATCGGTGGCTGCACAGGGCGTGCGGCAGTGGCGGCTATCATAGCCGCCGCTATGAAAAAACCTCGTTCCAGCACCACAAGCACTTCTAGTGCACAGGCCCAATCCGAACCGCAAGCCGGTTTCAGCTTCAGCCCCTCGTTTTTTGAAGGCCTGGTGGACCAGGCTTTGCAGCACGCCAAAAAGCTTGGCGCCACCGATGCCGGAGCCGAGGCTTCCGAGGGCTGCGGCCTCTCGGTGAGCGTGCGCAAGGGCGCGCTGGAGACCGTGGAGCGCAACCGTGACAAGTCTCTGGGCGTGACCGTGTACCTGGGTCAGCGCCGTGGCAACGCCAGCACCTCGGACTTTTCGGAAGCTGCCATCCAGCAGACGGTGCAGGCCGCCTACGACATCGCCCGCTTCACCGCCGAAGATCCGTTTGCCCGCCTGCCCGACAGCGCCGACATCGCCTTGCCCGGTACCCACCGCGATCTGCAGCTGTTCCACCCCTGGGCTATCAACAGCGAGGAAGCGGCCCAGCTGGCGCTGCGCTGCGAGGAAGCGGCCTTCAAGACCCATAAGCGCATCACCAACAGTGAAGGCGCGGGCGTGTCGGCCCAGCAAAGCCATTTCTTTACCGCCCATACCAATGGTTTCCGCGGCGGCTATGCCAGCTCGCGCCACAGTCTGTCGGTGGCGCCGATTGCCAAGCTGCCCGGCCGCAATGCCGAGATGCAGCGCGACTACTGGTACAGCTCCATGCGCAATGCGCTGGATCTGGCTTCGCCCGAGGCGGTGGGCCGTTACGCCGCAGAACGCACGCTGAGCCGCCTGAACAGCCGCAAGATTCCCACCACCGAATGCCCGGTGCTGTTCGAGTCGCCGCTGGCCGCAGGTCTGCTGGGCGGCTTTGTGCAGGCCATCAGCGGCAGTGCGCTGTACCGCAAGAGCACGTTCTTGCTCGATTCGCTGGGCAAGCAGATTTTCCCCAAGCACATCGACATCGATGAAGATCCCTTCATTCTGGGTGGCAAGGGCAGCTCGCCGTTTGACGAAGAAGGCGTGCGCGTGCAGCAGCGCAAGGTGGTGGATGCCGGTCGTGTGGAGGGTTATTTCCTGTCCAGCTACTCGGCTCGCAAGTTGGGCATGAAGACCACGGGCAATGCCGGTGGCTCGCACAATCTGACTATGACTTCGCGCCGCACCAAGGCCGGCGACGACCTGAACGCCATGCTCAAGAAACTGGGCACCGGTCTGTTTGTGGTGGAGCTGATGGGTCAGGGCGTGAACTCGGTGACGGGCGACTATTCGCGCGGCGCTTCGGGCTTCTGGGTGGAAAACGGCGAAATCGCCTTCCCCGTGCACGAGATCACCATTGCCGGCAACCTCAAGGACATGCTCAAGGGCATTGAAGCCATTGGGGCCGATGCCTACAACTACGGTGCCAAGACCGTGGGCTCGATCCTGATCAACCGCATGAAGGTGGCCGGCAGCTGATGGCCTAGCGGCACTTGGTTCAACGAAAAGCAGCCTCGGGCTGCTTTTTTCATGGGTATCGCTGGGCTGGTCGCCGAGGCTTAGGCGTCGCTGGCTGCTTGCACGATGCAGGCTGAGAGCTTTTCAAAATGCTGGCGTGCGGCCTCGGTCAGCTCCAGCTGCTTGCGGCGTGCGTCTTCGGTATCGGCCAGCTCGATCCAGCCTTTTTCGCGCATGGATTTGAGGCGCGTGTGAATGGTGGCCGGTGCGCCCAGCTCATTCTTGGCCATCATGTCGCGCACGCTGAGCCGCTCCTGACGCGCGCCCGCATTGGCGATGAGGCCCAGCATGCGCTCTTCCAGCGGGTCCAGTGCCGGGAGCGTGGGCAGCCCGCGAATGGCCTCGGCCAGTTGCAAAAAACGCAGGTAGATATCGGCGGATAGAGAGGTCTTCATTGGGCTGCGGCAGCGAGAATGCATGCACGGCAGAGCAGATAATACCGCTCTCTCAAAGACAGTTCCGCTACAAGAATGAAGAGCTTATGGGCCGAGCTGGCCATGGTGCTGACAACCGTGCTGATGTTTCTGCTGGCGCTGCTACTCAATGAATGGCTGTTCTCTTCGTTGAAGTTTGTCACTGGCATCAACTACATCTATCTGCCTGCGGGAATGCGCCTGGTTTGCACGCTGCTTTTTGCCGAGGCAGGGGCCGTTGGCCTGTTGCTGGCCTCCTGGCTGGTCTGCTACTTTTATTTTTTTCCGGACGATGGGGTTCGCGCTTTCGCGGGCGGCGTTCTGGCCTCGCTGGCACCTTATGCCACGTACAAGCTGGCGCAGCGCTGGTATGGGCTGGGCGCCAGCTTGCAGCAGCTCACCCCGAGGCGGCTGCTGGTGCTCAGCCTGGCTTATGCGATTACCAGCCCTTTGCTGCACCATCTGTGGTTTGCGCTCAGCGCAGCGGAGGTCAGCCTCGAAGGCCTGGTATTCATGGTGCTGGGGGACTTGAGCGGCACGCTGATCGTGCTCTACACCGTCAAGGCCTTGCTGAGTCTGTTGCCGCGCCCAGGCAGTGCTTATAAGCTGCATTGATGCCGCTCTTAAAACAAGAGCATTAAGCGCTTGTGTCGATTGGGCTATTGCCTTGTTTTAAGCCAAATCCGATGACGGAAGTGCCGGGCGGTAGCAGAGCGCAGGCATGCTGCCTCGGCCATACTCGGATCTTCACACAACAACAACTGCGAGTGAGCGTTTCATGAGTTCAGCCTCTTACGCGTCCCAGTCCGGCATGAGCCGGTCCGACTGGTTCAGCGCCATCATCGTCATCGTCGTGTGGGGGCTCAATTTCGTGGTCATGAAATGGGGGCTGGACACGCTCTCGCCGCTGCTGCTGTGCGCGCTGCGCTTTGTCGCGGCATCGCTGCCGTTTCTGCTGTTCGTGCGTCCGCCCAAAAACCTCTCTTGGGGGCTGTTGGCGGGCTATGGGCTGGTGCAGGGCGTGGGCCAGTTCGGTCTGCTGTTTACCGGCATGAAGATGGGCATGCCTGCGGGCATGGCCTCGGTGGTGTTGCAGACCCAGGCCTTCATCACCATGCTGCTGGCGGCCGTCATGCTGGGCGAGAAGCCCCAGCGCTGGCAATGGCTGGGCCTGACGATTGCCATCGGCGGCCTGATTCTGATTGGTGTCGCGCACGGCAACGGTGCGGCGGATATGACGCTGCTGGGCTTTGTGCTCACCGTGGGGGCTGCGGCCATGTGGGCGGGCTCCAATCTGCTCACGCGCGTGGCGGCCAAGCAGGGCTCGTATGAGCCCGTGTCGTTCATCGTCTGGACCAGCGTGTTCCCCATTGCCCCGCTGCTAGGGCTTTCCGTGTGGCTGGAGGGCGGCGATGCCGTGCTGGCCCAGCTGCAGCAGGTGGGCCTGCGCGAGCTGGGCGTGATTGCCTATCTGGCCCTGCTCTCGACTTTGCTGGGCTATGGCTTGTGGACGCGGCTGCTGCAGCGCTACGCTGCCAGCACCGTGGCACCGCTATCGCTGCTGGTGCCGGTGATAGGTCTGTTGTCGGCCATGGTGCTGCTGGGTGAATTTCCCAGCGGCGTGCAATGGCTGGGCACGGCAGGCGTGCTGCTGGGCATGATGGTTAATCAGTTTGGCGGACGCTGGATGCGGCGCTGAACCGGGCGGCGGTGACTGGCTGCCGTTTCAGGGCTGGCGAGGGGCGTTTCGGCGCTGCTCGCGCAGCATGTAGAGGTAAAGGCTCTCCACTTTTTCGCGGGCCCAGGGGGTTTTGCGCAAGAAGCGCAGGCTGGAGGTGACGCTGGGATCAACGGCAAAGCAGCGCACGGGGATGCGATCGCTGAGCCCCGCCCAGCCGTAGTAATCCGCAAGATCGGTGACGATGCGCTCCAGCGTCACGCCATGCAAAGGGTTGCGTGGCTGTTCAGAATTAGTCATGGCGCAATTGTGGTGCAGCGGCCGCAAGCCTGTCCTGGCTTGGGCTATTGAGCAGGCGCTGAGCAGCAGACGACGAGCGGCATGAAGATTTCTGCAAAAAATGCTGCTTGCGCCTATTCGTCAAGCGCAAGCAGCTATCAATTGCAGAGCAATATCAGCCCTGGGCAATCACGGCCGCAATCGCCTGGCCCACTTGCGTGGTGTTGGCCGAGCCGCCCAGATCGGGCGTCTTGGGTCCGGTTTTGATGGTCTCTTCAATCGCCGTCACGATGGTATCGTGGGCTTCGCGCCACGGGCCTTGGCTGTGGCCCAGAAAGTCCAGCATCAGTGCGGCCGACCAGACCATGGCAATCGGGTTGGCAATGTTTTTGCCGTAGATATCGGGAGCCGAGCCGTGGACCGGCTCGAACAGCGAAGGGAAGGTGCGCTCGGGGTTGAGGTTGGCCGATGGTGCCAGACCAATCGTGCCCGTGGTGGCAGGGCCCAGGTCGGACAGGATGTCGCCAAACAGATTGGTGGCGGCCACCACGTCAAAGCGGCCCGGCTGCAACACAAAGCGCGCCGTCAGAATATCGATGTGCTGCTTGTCCAGCACCACATCGGGGTAGTGCTGGTGCATGGCATCGGCCTGCTTGTCCCACCAGGGCATGCTGATCGCGATGCCGTTGCTCTTGGTGGCCAGCGTCACATGTTTTTTGCTGCGGCTCTGGGCCAGATCAAAAGCGTATTTCAGCAGGCGCTCCGAGCCCTTGCGGCTGTAGACCGATTCCTGAATGCAGATCTCGCGCTCCGTGCCCTCGAACATGATGCCGCCCAGCGCCGTGTACTCGCCCTCGGTGTTCTCGCGCACCACGTAGTAGTCGATATCGCCGGGCTTGCGGCCGGCCAGCGGGCAGGGCACGCCTTCGAACAGGCGCACCGGGCGCAAATTGATGTACTGGTCAAACTCGCGGCGGAACTTGAGCAGCGAGCCCCACAGCGAGACATGGTCGGGTACGGTGGCCGGCCAGCCCACGGCGCCAAAGAAGATGGCGTCCATGCCGCTGAGCTGGGCCTTCCAGTCGTCGGGCATCATTTTTCCGTGGGCCGCGTAATAGTCGCAATGCGCCCAGTCGAAGTGGTGGAACTCCAGCGGTAAATTGAATTTCTGTGCGGCGGCTTCCAGGGCGCGCAGGCCTTCGGGCATGACTTCCTTGCCAATGCCGTCACCGGCAATTACCGCAATCTTCTTCACTTGGGACATGGCTACTCCTTGGTATGGGCCTGATTCTGAACCATGCTGTAATGAAGTGAATTGTTCTATCGTGCTTTGATTGTTTACAGATCGTGTTTAAAAACCTGTTGCCGGAAGATCTGCGTGTGTTTCAGGTCGTGGTGCGCCGCGCCAGCTTTGCGGCGGCGGCGCTGGAGCTGGGGGCCTCGCCCGCCTATGTGAGCAAGCGCATTCGCCTGCTGGAGCAGGAGCTGGCCGTCAAGCTGCTGCACCGCACCACGCGCCGGGTGGCGGTGACGGAAGAGGGCGAGCGGGTATTTCAGTGGGCGCAGCGCATCCTGGACGATATCGATCATCTGGTCGAAGAAGTCAGCACCACCAAGAGCGAGCCGCGCGGCCTGCTGCGCGTGAGCTGCAGCTTTGGCTTCGGGCGCAAGGTGGTGGCGCCGGCACTATCGAAGCTGATAGCGCTTCACCCCGGCTTGCAGCTGAGGCTGGAGGTGTTCGACCGCATTGTGGATGTGGCGGCCGAGGGCTTTGATCTGGATGTGCGCGTGGGCGACGAGATTGCGCCGCACCTGATTGCACGCCTGCTGGCAGCCAACCACCGCGTGCTGTGCGCTGCGCCTGCGTATCTGCAGCGCAAGAGCATGCCGCGCAGCGTGGATGAGCTTGCCGCCCATGACTGTCTGGTGATCAAGGAGCGTGACCACCCGTTCGGCGTATGGAAGCTGCGCGCCGGGGCCGAAGAGCGCACGCTGAAGGTGACAGGGCCGCTATCGACCAACAACGGCGAGATGGCCGTGCAATGGGCGGTGGACGGGCATGGCGTTGTGCTGCGTTCGCTATGGGATGTGCGTGCCGAACTGGCCGCCGGAACCCTGGTGCAGCTGCTGCCCGCCTGGCGGCAGGAGGCCAATGTCTGGGCCGTCTACCCGGCGCGTCTGAGTCGCTCGGCCAAGGTGCGCGTGGCCGTGGAGTTTCTGCAGGCGTTCTTTGAAACCTCCGGCATGGAAAAATCCACGCAGATTTGAATGCTACATGCCGCTGGCCTATTGTTTGCAAGCGTGGGTAGCGATTGAATTGATATTTTTTAGCGCATTTCAAACGCAAAAAAAGCGCCCGCAGGCGCTTTTTGGGAGTGGCGTGAGTTCGCCTCAAGGAGCCAGTGCGGCCTTGACGGCGGCAGACACCAGGCCCATATCGGCCTTGCCTGCCAGCTGGGACTTCACGGCGCCCATGACCTTGCCCATGTCGCCAGGGCCGGAAGCGCCGACTTCGGCCACGATGGCTTGGACGGCAGCGGTGATTTCGGCTTCGGTCATGCGCTGGGGCAGATAGACCTTGAGCACTTCCACTTCGGCTTTTTCCACGTCGGCCAGATCCTGGCGGTTGGCGGTTTCAAAAGCGGTGATGGAGTCTTTGCGCTGCTTGAGCAGCTTGTCGACGATGGCGATGACGGCTGCGTCATCAAGCTCCACGCGCTCGTCCACTTCTTTTTGCTTCATCGCGGCCAGCAGCAGGCGGATGGTTCCCAGGCGCACGCTGTCTTTGGCGCGCATGGCGTTCTTCATGTCTTCGGTGATCTGGGCTTTCAAGCTCATGGCTTTTCTCCTGGTGATGGAGGTCACCGCCTGAATCAGAAGCGGTGGCCAGAAAACAAAAAACCCGCGCCTGGCGTCCCGAGCGCGGGTTTGCGGCGTTTAACGGCCGACTGTCCTAACGAATTAGTACAGCTTCTTAGGCAGTTGCATGCTGCGAACGCGCTTGTAATGGCGCTTCACGGCAGCAGCCTTCTTGCGCTTGCGCTCGGCTGTAGGCTTTTCGTAGAACTCACGAGCACGCAGATCGGTCAGCAGACCCAGCTTTTCGATGGTGCGTTTGAAGCGGCGCAGGGCAACTTCATAGGGCTCGTTTTCTTTAACGCGGATGGTAGTCATTAGCGAATATTTCCAGATATCTGTGCTGTCAGAGGGTTCACAGGAGATCGAGCCTGTGAGCCATGGTCAGCGGTTGTTCCCCGTCTCTATTAACTAGTATGGCCGACGGGGTAATGCCAGCAAAGTCGAGCATTATAAACGATTGAAAAGACTCTGTCGAAGTAGCTGCGCAAATTCAATTTTACGCGGCACGGCCAGCAATGGCGGGGCACTGGTCAGCCCTGCTGAATGCCTGTGCCCTGGCACATCACTTGCTATCACAACAGAAGTGCTCAAGATAGCTGCAATGGTACGTAGCGACCCTGAGCGGGTTTGTCGCAGTGAAGATTTCGGCTGTTTTGTATACAGTTTTGGAAATTGATTTTCTTTGTTTTTGAGTTGAGAAATCAATTCATCAATCTCTGCTGTTGTTGATCCAGGAGTTCTTATGGTGTTGGAGTGTGTTGCACAGAATCTGATTTCGCGTCGCCAGTGGCTGGCATCGGCTGCCGGCGGTGCGGGCTTGCTCGTCCTGGGCGGTTGCGCCGCGCCGGCGGTCCAGCCTGCCCACAAAAATCTGGTGGTCGGCGGGCTATTTGCCGGCTCGCGCAGCGACAAAGGCTTTATGGAAGCTGGCTGGCGCGGACTGGAAAAGGCCAGAACCGAGCTGGGAGTGCAGACGCGTTTCATCGACGGTATTGCGCCCAAAAAAGAGCTGCTCGTGCCGGCGCTCACGCAGCTGGCCGAGCAGGGCGCGCAGCTGGTGATTGCCCATGGCGGCCAGAACAATCAGGCCGTGGCCGAAGTGGCGCCGCGCTTTCCCGGTACGCGCTTTGTGGTCACCCAGGGGCTGGTGCAGGGCAGCAATCTGAGCAGCTATGACGTGCTGCAAGAGGAGTCGGCCTATCTGGCCGGAGTGTTGGCGGCGCTGACGACCCAGACCGGCGTGGTCGGCCATATGTCGGGTATTCGCGTGCCGCCGGGCCTCAAGGGCCGCGCTGCCTATGCTGCCGGTGTGCGCGATACCAATCCCCGGGTCAAGCTGCTGACCAACTTCTCGGGCGATCAGGACGACAACGCCTTGTCCTATCGCGTGGCGCAGGCGCAGATTGCGGCCGGAGCCGATGTGATCTTCACCATGCTCAATGCGGGCCGCGATGGTGCGACGCGCGCTTGCCGCGAGAAAAAGGTGCGCCAGATCGGCAATGTGATCGACTGGACGCAGGTCGATCCGCAGGTTTTCGTGGCCTCGGCCTGGGCCGATGTGGGGATTGGCGTGTTCCAGGCCGTCAAGGACATGACGGTGAACGCTGCGCCGCAGTCCGGCATTGTCAAGATCGGTTTGCAGGACCCGGCTGCCGTGCGTCTGACCACGGCGGCCGATGTGCCCGCCGCCGTGCGCAGCCGCGTGGAGCAGGCCAGCCGCGCGATTGCTTCGGGTCAGCTCAAGGTGCCCGAGGCCTATAACGGGCCGGAGTTTTCCGTTTAAAAGCCTGCGCAGTTGATTTCGTCTTGATAGCGTCCTGCGCCCTGTTTCAGGGGCTCAGCACGCTTTTTCCATCAGGCATTGGCTGCGCTCGGCCAGCGCCTGGGCGCAGGCGGCGGCACTGGCCCAGGCCCACTGAAAGTTGTAGCCGCCCAGCCAGCCGGTGATATCCACCACTTCGCCGATGAAATACAGGCCGCTCTGGTTTTTGCACTCCATGGTCTGTTGCGACAGCACCTTGGTATCCACGCCGCCCAGCGTGACTTCGGCTTTTTTATAACCCTCGGTACCCGTGGGCGTGATCTCCCAGCGCGAGAGTTTTTGCGCCAGCGCGATCAGGGCCTTGTCCGAGGCCTCGGCAATCGGGCGCTGCCAGGCTGCATCCTGCTGCACCCAGGCATCGGCCAGACGGGCGGGCAGCCACTGGGCCAGCTCGTTGGCAATCAGCTTGCGCGAGCGCTGCTTGGCGGCCAGCAGCTCGGCTTCAAAATCCACCTCGGGGGCCAGATTGATGACCAGCGGCGTGCCGGGCTTCCAGTAGCTCGATATCTGCAGCACGGCCGGGCCGGACAGGCCGCGGTGGGTGAACAGCAAGTCCTCGTTAAAGGCCATGCGCTCTTTTTTGCTACCGGTGCTGATTTCAACCGGCAAGGCCAGGCCTGCCAGCTGGGCATAAGGCTGCCAGGCATCGCCGTCGAACGTCATGGGCACCAGGCCGGGCGTGCGCTCCACCAGCGGCAGATTGAATTGCTGGGCCAGGCGGTAGCCAAAGTCGCTGGCGCCAATCTTGGGAATGCTCAGGCCGCCGGTGGCAATTACCAGACTGGTGGCGTTCACCGGGCCGCGATCCGTATCGATTTGATAGCTCGCAGCGCTTTCCTCATTTGGGCTGCTGGCCAAAATCTCTATTTTTTTGACCCGGCAAGGCTGCCAGCGCTGCACCTGGCCTGCCGCGCATTCGGCCAACAGCATGGCGATGATGTCCTCGGCCGAGCGATCGGCAAACAGCTGGCCCTTGTGCTTTTCGTGGTGGGCAATGCCATGCTTGTCCATCAGCGCAATGAAATCGGCCGGCGTGAAGCGCGACAAGGCTGAGCGGCAGAACTGCGGGTTCTGCCCCACAAAATGCTTGTGCGGCGCCCGCACGTCCAGATCGCGGTTGGTGAAGTTGCAGCGCCCGCCGCCGGAGATGCGGATCTTCTCGGCCACTTTTTCGGCGTGATCGATCAGCAGCACCTTGAGGCCGCGCTGGCCTGCCTGCGCCGCACAAAACAGGCCGGCAGCACCGGCGCCTATGACGACAGCATCAAAAAAAACAGGGGAGGAAGACGGGGCGTGCGCAGACATTCAGACAAAGGAGCAGGGCAGGAACAGGGGGCGATTGTCCCAGAAGCGGCTTGCGCAGGCCTTGGCACAGGCTTATCCGGGCCGATTTGCACGGCTACGGAAGTCGCAGGGGAATATGCGTGGACGCCAAGCGCTGGCGGGTATTCAAATCTAAAATTGCAGCCCATGAATACCCCTTCCCATCAGCTGAGCATGACGGTGCTCATGTCGCCGGACATGGCCAATTTTTCGGGCAATGTGCACGGTGGCGCCATCTTGAAGCTGCTCGATCAGGTGGCCTACGCCTGTGCCAGCCGCTATGCGGGCCGTTATGTGGTGACGCTGAGCGTGGACCAGGTGATGTTTCTGCAGCCCATCCATGTGGGCGAGCTGGTGACGTTTCTGTCCAGCGTCAATCACACGGGCAAGTCGTCCATGGAAATCGGCATCAAGGTGGTGGCCGAGGACATCCGCAGCCAGGTGGTGCGCCATGTGAACAGCTGCTTTTTCACCATGGTGGCCGTTGACGACGACAAAAAGCCCGCACTGGTGCCGCCGCTGGAGCCTCAGGGCGATGAAGAAAAGCGCCGCTGGCAGGCTGCCATCATTCGCAAGGAGTTGCGCAAGGACATGGCAGAGCGTTTTGCCCAGATTCGCGTGACAACCAGCGCGAACGTCACACCCTGATCTTGCCGCCAGCCCTTACTGAGGGCCGGCTTTGCTGCTCGTCTTTGGTTGGTAGCGCGCCGGGCCAAAACGTCGGCGCGTTAAGCAGCGTCAGGCCACGGCGGCTTGCGGCTGGGTGTTTTGCTGGTCTTGCCAGGCGGCAACGCCTTGCACCACGTCGCCTACGACGATGATGCTGGGGCTACCCAGACCGTTGTCAGCAATGCACTGGGGCAGATCTTTCAAAAATGTGAGCGCATGGCGCTGCTGGGGCAAGCTTGCGTGCTGGATGACCGCCACGGGCGTGCTGCCGGGCAGGCCGGCCAGCAAGTCTTCGGTAATGCGCTCCACACTGCTCACGCCCATGTAGATCACCAGGGTGAGCTTGGCTGCATGGGCGGTGGCGGCCAGTTGGCGCCAGTCGGGGCCGCTGTCGCCGGGCTTGGCATGACCTGTCATGAAGAGCACGCCATGGGCGCGATCGCGGTGGGTCAGCGGCGCGCCCAGGCTGGTCAGACCTGCAAGACCCGAGGTGATGCCGTTGATGACCTGCACTTCGATACCGGCCTGGCGCAGGTGCTCGACCTCTTCGCCGCCGCGGCCAAAGATGAAGGGGTCGCCGCCCTTGAGGCGCACCACTTTCTCTCCCTCTTGCACGGCCGCAATCATCAGCTTTTCAATGAATGCCTGGGGCGTGCTCTTGCAGCCGCCGCGCTTGCCCACGTAAACCATGCGCGCTTGCGGATTGGCGTGGGCGGTGATGGCATCGCTGACGAGATCGTCCACAAACAAGACCGTGGCTGCCGCAATGGTTTTGGCTGCCTTGATGGTGAGCAGTTCGGGGTCGCCCGGGCCGGCGCCCACCAGCGTGCATTGGCCGGTGTGAAGTGGGGTATGAATAGTGCTTGGCATGGCGGTCTTTGTGGGGCTTGCCTGTGGGGCGAAATTTTTTGTACTCAGTCCGGGCAGCGGTGAAAGCTCTGCACCTGGGCCATGGCTTCGGCACCGGGCTGGTGAACAGCACGGTGCATGGCCTGAATCTGGGCTATCTGCTGGGTAATCGGTGCGGGAATCGCCAGCGTGCCTGCCAGCATGGCTTCGATGCGCTGGGCCGTCTGGGCGGCGCTCAGCCCTTGGGGTAATTCTGGCGCTGCGGGCTCGTCTCCAGCGGTTTGGCTGCTGAGCTGGCTGCTGTGAACCGCGCTGCGCTCAAAGCAGATCTGGCCGTCAATCAGGCCCAGGCTGGCAGGTTCACGATTGGGCGCTGCCACGGCTTCGCCTTCGGTTCCGCGCAGCAGCAGCGCACTGGCGTTGTGCAGGCCCAGGGTCTCGGCCATGGGATGGGCGTAGTCGGGATGGGTGTAGCTGGCCAACAGCAGGCTGCGCTGTGCCGCAGCCGCCGTGCCCGGGCCGCTCAAGGGATTGAGCAGTTTGACGATGCTGTGTGTGGGATTGCGCAATCCAATCTGGCGGCGCACCTGCAGCAAGCGTTCGAGCGAGGGAAGCAGATGGCGGGTCTGCATCCAGGCCATCTGACCTGCTGCGAGGGGCGTAGGCTTTTGCAGCACCGGCCAGCCCAGTTGCTGCCAGACAGCACCTGTGCTGACCCGTTTGTCTTCGGTATCGCAACCGTGTACCAGTACCGGTAGACCCTGGCGGGCCAGCAGCGCTGCCAGCAGTGGCACCAGATTGGGTAGCTTGCGCGCACCGTTATAGCTGGGCAGCACCACGACGGGGATCGCAGGCGAGGCCGTGGGCCAGGCCGGCAGACGCTGCTGCGTGGCATCCAGAAATCCGGCCAGCTCCTGGGCGCTTTCGCCCTTGAAACGCATGGCAATGCAGAACGCGCCCAACTCCAGATCGCTGACTTGTCCGTCCAGCAGCTTGCCCATCAGGTCTGCGGCCTGCTCACGCGTAAGCGAGCGAGCACCCTTGGTGCCGCGGCCGATGTCCTTGATATAGGGGCTGATACTCATGATTTATGTAATTGTCCTCATAACGAACGAGTTTCATACGATGAAGTCGTTATAAGCAAATGACGTGCCAGAAGGGGAGCACCCCGGTGCTAATTTTTGCATCAAAGTTCGGCGTCGCAGACTTTCATCGCAGGCCTACGCAACCAGCAGCGGTGCACGGGCCGACGTCTTCAACTACATCGAGATGGCCATCCCAGAAGCGCCACGTTTCGATCAGTGGCCTTCACTGGCAGAGGCCGAGATGCCATTGCCAACGGCTCAAAGGGATTCAAAAAAATCCGAGGCGATTCACTGCTGACGCCAATCTATGCACGCATGCGAATATGGCGTGGGCTTTGTTGTGCAGGTAGATGGAAATTAAAGGTATTCCCTATTGACTACTACAGATGTAAAAGATAGGAGTTTGTCTTGCGAATGGGCGTCGGCTGATAGCATTTTTTTATCAATGCGATCATTTGTAATAAAGTACTTTAAAGCTCTGCATTTTTCGATATTTGAATCATATGATTATTTTTATTTCTTAGCACAAAATATAAGAAATTTCATTTCATTTAACGAATCGTTGTATTTTTCCCATGTTTCTGAAAATGCTTGAAATAAATGTGAGTGCTTACTTTTGCTTTTGCGCTTGATTTAGATGGCGTTTTGAGTTTTTTTAGATGATTGAAAAGATTGCAAAAGAATCAAATGTAAAAAAAAGTCACATAGAATATAAATAAAATTTAATATGTTTTGATAATTTTCTGAAAGGTTATTTCTATGCAATATACAAAATCTAAATTTGTCTTCGCGAGTTTGGCTGCCGCAGCACTGGTTGCATGCGGTGGTGGGGGAGGCGGCGGTAACAGTGGAGGAGGAACGACTCCTGTTGCTTCATCCGTTGCATTTACAGGTACTGCAGCAAAAGGCATTATGAAAAATGCCATTGTTAAGGTTTATGAGAGCACTGACCTTACCAAACAAATCACAACTAAACCTCTAGAAGTTCGAACCAATCCCGACGGTACTTTTGCGTTTGACGTTGAATCTGGAAAAGGTCCTTTTGTTATCGAAGTTGTTGCGGATGCCAATACTGAGTATCTGAATGAGTTGAAAATAAAAGATGGTGAATTCGTGTTTGAAAAAGCACCTATTGGCATGAAAATGCGCAGCTTCGTTGAGAAGCCCAAAGAGGGAGAGAAAGCGCAAGGAATGGTGAATCCCTTCACCGAGGCCGCCGTCACCTATGCTGCAAAAAATGGCTTTAGTGCAGAGGCCATGACATATGGTAAAAATCTGGCCAAACAATTGGCTGGTGTTGATCCATTTACCATCAAGCCCATTACATCTATTAATGACTTGTCCAAGCCAGGCTTTGAAGAATCTGCAAAGCTCATGCATGCATTGGTTGGATTCTCCAGCCAGAGCGAAGGCTGCGTCAGCGCAATCGAAACAGATCCTATCAAGTGCCAACTTGAAAAAATAAACTCGGTCGCTCAGGATGTTGCATCGGGTAGCTTGTCAAAGCTAGAGGTATTTGTAGGTGCTCAATGGAAATCGGCTGATGACGCACTTGCTGCACTCGTAGGTGATAATCCTCTTTTGAACATTATTAAGAAAGCCGTTCCTACTACGCCAGAGATCACAATACCCAAGCCGCCTGCACCATCCGAAAGTGCCTTCTTCGATTTGCTCGAGGCCAAAGTCAAGGAATCTGATTCCATCATTAAATTCTTGGATGATGATCTCAGTGGCAATTATAAGTACTTGACCAGCATGAGTACTTATGCCATCGTTAACCAAGCATATGGCTTTGTCAATGATTGCCAAATCTCCTCTGCTTCCGAAATCACTTGTGATCAAGGGTCTAACTGGACTGTTACGCCAAATAATAAAAAAGAAGCCATTCGCATTCTCAGTGGTAGTAACTCTGGCGGCGTAATTTCCGGTAAAATTTCTGTCCAGGCAGCGACTGCAGTTGTAGATGGAAAAAATTATACGGTCGCCACATTTGTTGGAAACAGGTTGCTTGATGCCAAAAAGGAATCTGATCTGAATTTGACGCTTAAATATGATGCGGCCAATCCCCCTGGTAAGGGCTGGAACAAGAATCCGCTCATTTCCCTTGCTGTTGACAGCAAATTTAAGGCCTATAGCGGTAGCAAGAATACCGAAGTCACCCTCAAGAATGCCGTTCTGAAACCCAATGCGGATGGCATCGTTGATTTTTCTGGCGATTCTACTCTGCTAACCTCAAAGGGCGATTCCTTTAAGGGTGCTATTACTTCTAAGGTAGCAGTGAAAAACAATGCTTATGCACTGGAGACATTTACCTTTAGATCTAGCGAAGGGAAACTGATGCGTAGCGGTACTGCTTATCCAGCCTCTTTGGCAGTCAAGGGTAATTACGCTTCTGCAGAATACGCTGGAAAGGATTTCGATCAATTTGAAATCAATGGCAGCATTGGCCTTGGTGCTGGTGCTACCGCTGATCAGTACGAACTCAATATTGCTCGAAATAGTGCGAATACCCTGAGTTCAACGCTGCGACTGTACAATTTGATTGCAACAATCAATGCGACTGAATCTGCAAGCGGTAAATACTGCTTCCCTGCAGAGGATGGTAAAAAACTGTGCGCCAACAGTATCCAAATCGCTTCTAATCATGGCTTGTACAAGGTCAATGATTTTGATTTCGACAATTTTAGTGGCCAAATTTACGAAGGCAGCCAGCTTATTGGTGATATTAAATCGGGTGTCATCAAAGTCAATGGTCGTGAATTTTCTCTGAGGTAAGTCCATTGCGGTAAATAATAGGGGGTTATAAAACCCCCTATTTTATTTGAAAAATCTAAAAATTATCAATTATGAATAGATTTAAAATATCTATTTTCATCTTGTTTTCCGTATTTCTGCAAACAAGTCATGCGCAAACTTTTTATGCAGGTGGAGAGCATAAATCAACTGCAGACTTATTTTATCCCGAGCAGTGGAAGAGTAAAGAGTTAAAGGCCACAACTGATAATATTGCTGGAAATTTTAATATTTCAGCCGGTGTATCAAAAAATTATTTAGATGCCGAATTCGACATATCGCAGAAGTTGCAAGGATATTTCTGGGGTAATGGGAACATGGTGTTCGTTGCGGCGAAGGCAAATGGAATTAAAATTCCAAAAGCAGAAGGTAGTTATTCTTTGGAAGGGAAATATTATTTCCTTCATTCAACGCAGTTCACTGTAAAAAAAGATATTAAATTTTCAGAGAATTTTAAAATTCGCCTGGAGCCACATATTTTTTCAATCCATGATTTTCATTATGGAGAGTCAAATTTAAATATTAATGTTAAAGGTAAAACAGGTGTTCTGAGAGGAACGCTTAATAGGGTTGGAACCAGATCATTTGGCATTCTTCGAAACGAAAAGGACGATTCAGGCTGGGGATGGGGTTTGAATTTTTCAGCGGATTATCAATTAGGACCTTTGGCATTCAACGCAAGAGTTGAAAACTTGCTAAGCCAATTAAGATTTTCCACTATCCATTACAGCGATAGAACCTATAATGCATCCGTTCAAGGGGGGAGCATTTATGGTGCTGGAGATAATCTGGCGTTGACAGGGCGATATAATTATAAAAGCACAACCATGAGGCTGCCTGTATTAACCAACATCGGTGTAAGGCATGATTCATTCGATAATTTTTCTGTTGGGGCTTACAGTCTGGGCAATGTAGTGGTGCCATGGGTCAACATGGATTTTCGTTACCAAGATTTTGGATTTTCCATATCTAGCATGAAATTTAAAAATCTAATGCTGAGTTTGTCCTGGATGCCGCAGAAAAATTTTCAAGCGGGCGTTGGCTTGCATTACACAAAAGAAAGTTCCGTACAACTGGCAAGCATGTATGCTCGCTATGAATGGTAAATTTTGAAATGTGTTAATTGCCTGTGCTGAGGCTATATGCCTCAGTACCACTTCCAGTATCAGAGAACATCTGCATAGCTCTCCGCGCGGGTATTTTTACATGTGTTCTGGGTGCAGCTTTATCTAGCTGGCTTGATATCGGTTCGAACACTTCCAGCAAGTAGATTGCCATGTAGTAGTGGTTCGCACTCAGCGAACTCTCCATGGAAGAAGCAGTGCATGCAATGCCTCTGTTTCTGTTGTCTATGAAGTGTTTTGCACCAAAGGCGAGACCGGATTTCTACCGGCCTCGAGGATATTTGAACTCTGCTCAGCAGCGGTCAATCAATTGCGCCTTATGGGCGGCAAACACAAAGTCCAGAAAGGCCTTGGCCCGTTCGGGCAGGTGTTTGCGGCTCGGCAAGGCGGCCAATACGCAGTAGCGCCCCGTAATCCAGCCTGGCAGAACCTGTTCGAGCACGCCTTGGTTCAGGAAGGGGCGTGCTGAATCCATGGTGAAGGTGGCGATGCCTGCGCCGTCCAGAACCATTTGCAAGATGCTGGCGGTCTGATTGATGGTGATGGCGGCTTGCACCTCAATGTCATGTGACGGTGGCTCATCCATTTTTTGATCGCTGCGCCACAAGCTGAAGCTGTCGCGATGCAGCCCTGCGGGGCGGCGCAGCACGCACATATGCTGTGCCAGTTCCTGAGGCGTCTGCGGCAGGCCATGGCGGGCGATATAGGCGGGCGACGCACACAGTATGGCTTCGGAGGTGGACAGCGTGCGCGCCACGATGCTGGAGTCATAGCCCTCAGGCACCTGCAAAAAACCCAGGTCGTAGCGATTCAGATCGGGCAAAGGATGTGCGTCCACATACACATCCAGCGAGATACCTGGGTATTGCTCGCGAAAGGCAGCGGCCAGCGGAGATACCAGCGCATCGGTCAGCGATGGGGCCGCGACGATGCGCAGCACGCCGCTGAGCGCACTGGTCTTGCTTTGCACTTCTGCGCTGGCCGTGTCCACCGCTTCCAGAATTTCACGCACACGGACTGCATAGCGCTCGCCTGCGGCGGTCAGGCTCACACGTCGTGTCGTGCGTTGCAGCAGACGTGTTCCCAATTGATTTTCCAGTGCCGCAATGTGGCGTGTGACATGGGGTGTCGTCATCGACAGGCGGCGTGCTGCGGCAGTAAAGCCGCCTTCCTGTGCTACGGACAAAAACACCTGCATGGTTTGCAAACGGTCTAACACAAGGAAAAGGCCTCTTTTGAGCTGAAGAAGAGGCTTGATTATTACGAGTGACGTAACAATCAATTGTCCGTAGGTGTATTTTTTCTTGTTTCCGTAAGGCTTAGAGTGAGAGCAAGTGCAAACATTTTTTGCTGTAGCTGATTTCAGCACTTCAATTCACCACGTAACAAACACCAAAAACGGTGTGCTGGCAGGCTTTTGAGTCGCTGCACACCGTCTTTTTTTTGGCGATTTTTGTAGTCGTTGACCGGCTTGTAAACGGCCGAGCGTGGAAGTGAAAGCTGCAGCGCCGTCCTTCGCGTAAGCGTGGGTGCTTGCCGACCAATGGGCAGTGTGCGGCATCCATTCAAACGACAACATCCCACCATGACATCTATGACTCACTTTTCTTTGCCCGGCCTGCAACGCCGGCACCTGCTGGGGGGCGCATTAGCCGTTGGCGCCGTGCAATTGGCTCCCTGGAGCTGGGCGGCGGCGCCCGTTACGGACGCCAGCCGTTTCATGGCGCTGTCGAGCTATCTGACGGAGCGCAGTGACTTGAACGCCAGGCTAGGGGCCCGCATGCAGACGGCCTTGCAAGCCGTGAATGCGCAGTTTGCTGCGCAGGTCGATGCCTTGTGGCAATGGGTTGACGGCCAGAAAGTGCCGCTGGCCCAGCTTAACGAGCGTCTGAAGGCCGAGAAGCCCGAACTGGCTGGCGTTCCCGCTCAGCTCATGCAAGCCTGGTATTTGGGCGTTGCTGGTGCAGGCACGCAAGCCAAGGTCGTGGCCTATGAGTTTGCGCTCAATGCACAAGTGGTCTCGGACAAGCTCAAGCCGCCCACCTATGCCTACGGCATGTATGGCAGCTGGAGCGCTAATCCCACGAGGTTCGATCTCAAGTTGCAGCCTGTTCACGCCTGATGCGCAGCACATAACAACAAATACCCCACAAAGAACACCATGGCTGAATCTACACAATCTGCCGACTACGTCATCGTCGGCGCCGGCATCATCGGCGCCATGCTGGCGACCAAGCTGGCCAAGGCCGACGCTTCCGTGCTCATGCTGGAAGCCGGCGATCATGTCAAGCGTGGCGAAATCGTCTCGCGTTTTCGCAACTCGCCGCGCCGCAGCGACTGGATGTCGCCTTATCCCTCGCTGGATACGGCACCACACCCCATCTACAAGCCCGAAGAGAACAATCACCTGGTCCAGGCCGGGCCCTATCCCTACAAGGCCGAGTACATCCGCCAGGTAGGCGGCACCAGCTGGCACTGGGCTGCGCACGCATGGCGCAATGTGCCGGGTGATTTCAAGATCAAGTCGCTGTACGGCGTGGGTGTGGATTGGCCGTTTGACTACGACGATCTGGAGCCCTATTACCAGGAAGCGGAAGAAATCATGGGCGTCTGCGGCTCGACCGAAACCGGATCGCCCCGCAGCAAGCCCTTCCCCATGGACCCAGTGGCCGAGCCTTTTGCCATGCAGCGCGTGCGCGAGCGCCTGGCCGGTACCTATAACGTGGTGGCCAACACGGTAGCGCGCAACAGCCGCTCGTTTGACGGCCGTCCGCCTTGCTGCGGCAACAACAGCTGCCAGCCTATCTGCCCCATCGATGCGCAATACCACGGCGGCATTGCCGTGCAGCAGGCACTGGCGGTTGGCGTGAAGCTGCAGGTGCGCGCCAATGTGTTCCAGCTGGAGCACGATGCACAGGGCCGCATCATTGCCGTCAACTACTACGACCCCGACAAAAACGTTCACCGCGTGACGGGCAAGACTTTTATCGTGGCTTCCAACGGTATCGAGTCGCCCCGCCTGCTGCTGCTGTCCAAGAGCGACAAGTTCAAGAACGGTATTGCCAACGACAACGACATGGTGGGTCGCCATCTGATGGACCACCCTAGCACCTCGCTGACCTTTGATGCCGATGAAGACGTGTGGCTGGGCCGTGGCCCGCAAAGCCCCAGCTCCATCAACACCATGCGCGATGGCACTTTCCGTGCGGAACATTCGCCTTACCGCCTGGACTTCACCAATATCTCCCGGGTGGACGGTGCCACCAACTCGCTGCTCAAGGCTGGCGTCTATGGCAAGGAATTTGCCGAGAAGCTGCGCCACTCTGCCGCACGTGAAATGAATGTGAAAAGCGTGCTGGAAGTATTGCCCGATCCCGAGCGCCGCATCGACCTGGCCGACGAAAAAGATGCCATGGGCCTGCAAAAGCCCCGTGCCCACTACAGCATTGACGACTACACCTTCCGTGGTCACAAGCGCGCGCAAAAAGACTTTGCCAAGATCGCCGAGCTGATGGGAGGCACGAATCTGCGCTTCACCAAAGACGACGACTTTTCCAACAACCAGCATATCTGCGGCACGCTGAGCATGGGCTCGGACCGCACCATCTCGGTGTGCGACGAGTTCGGCCGCGCCTGGAACCACGAAAACCTGTATTTCGCCTCCACCGGCGTGCTGCCCACCTCGTCCACCTGCAACTCCACGCTCAACGGCATTGCCGTGGCCCTGCGCACCGGCGCCCACATGATTGCGGAAAACGGCGGCCCCGCCATGCTCCCGCGCAGCAACACGCTAGGTGCCAAGGCTTGAGCGAGGAAACCACCATGAACAAGACTCTGTTTTCCTCCTCCCTGTGGGCTGGCGCCGTGCTGGCTGCGGCTGCCATGGCGGCATCCTCGCCCGTTCTGGCGGCTTCTCCCGCAGCAACTTCAGCAGCCGCTCCCGCCGCTGCCACTGCATCGACCGATGTGGAACGTGGCCGCTACCTGGCCACTGCAGGCGACTGTATTGCCTGCCATACCGCCGTGGGCGGCAAAGCCATGGCGGGCGGTTTGGCCATGGCAAGCCCGCTGGGCTCGATCTATTCGACCAATATCACCCCGTCAAAAACGCATGGCATTGGCAACTACTCGCTGGAGCAGTTCAGCAATGCTCTGCGCTATGGCAAGCGTGCGGATGGTGCCAACCTCTATCCGGCCATGCCGTACACCGCGTACGCCAAGACCAGCGACGAGGACATTGCCGCCCTGTACGCCTACTTCATGCAGGGCGTGGAGGCGGTCGATGTGGCCGCGCCCGTCACCGCGCTGCCGTTTCCTTTCAGCATCCGCGCATCGCTGAGCGTGTGGAACAGCTTGTTCCATGACGCCACGCCTTACAAGGCCGATGACTCGCAAACCCCTGAGTGGAATCGCGGTGCCTATCTGGCCCAGGGCCTGGCGCACTGCACCACCTGCCACACACCGCGCAATGCCATGATGGCCGAAGACATGAAGCGCTCTTTGGGCGGCGGCGAGATCGGCGGCTGGTATGCGCCCAATATCAGCTCGGACAAGACCAGCGGCATTGGCCAATGGTCGGAGCAAGAGCTGATTGCCTATCTGAGCGGCCAGCCCGTTCCCGGCAAAGGTGCTGCGTCGGGCCCCATGGCTGAAGCCATTGACCACAGCTTGAAGCACTTGAGGCCTGAGGACATGAAGGCGATCGTCACCTATATCCGATCCGTGCCTGCCGTGGCCGATGCCAGCGTGAAGCAGGCTGCGGACAGCTTTGGCAAGGCAAGAGACGATCTGGACAGCTTGCGTGGCACCGAGCTGCCCAAGGACCATGACACCATGACCGGCGCACAGCTGTATGACGCCAACTGCGCCAGCTGCCACCAGGCGCAAGGCCAGGGTACAGAAGGCGGCGGCCTGCCATCGCTGTTTGCCAATACCAGCCTGGGCCACAGCAATAGCAACAATCTGGTGCAGGTTCTGCTGCACGGCGTGGAGCGTCACGGCGTCGACTCCGTCATGCCCGCGTTCAGTCATGAGCTCAGCGACAAGCAAATCGTGACTCTGGGCAACTACCTGCTGGCCAGCTATGGCAATCCGGCAGCCAAGGTGACCGAGCAGCAAGTGGCCGAGCTGCGCGACCCGGCCAAGGCCGGTGCCAGCGGTTTGCTGATCTTTGCCCGCATCGGCATGGCCGCTGCTGTGGTCGCCGCGCTGGCCGTGATCGTCTGGTTGCTGCGCCGCAAACGCAACAGCTGACCTACGATCCAGCCGAGACTCATGGCACGGCATGTGCTGCAAGCTCGATTGGAGGATGCACGCATGCCGGCCTTGAATTGGCTGGTTCTATAGGGATTTAATGGCTGAGCGGTTATGAATAAAGCGCTTGTAGCTTCTGTTTTGATAGCTAATTCGGGCGCTTCCGGGCGTGCCCGCTTATTTTTCTTGCATCAGCGCTGCGGCAAAGTGCCGGGCCGGTGCAGGTAGATCGGCAAAGCGGGTGGCATAGAGGTTGAGACTGCGTTCGGCCCAGGCATCGCTCAGCGCAACGGCATGCAGATGGCGTGCCTCTCCCAGGCGTTGGTAAGCGCCTTCGGGCATGACGCCTACGCCCAGCCCGCATTCGATCATGCGGCACATGGCGCTCAGGCTGTCGACCTCGATACGCTGGCGCAGCATGCGTCTGCCAGCGCGGGCTTCCTTGTCCAGCATTTCCTGGACGATGCTGCTGTCGCGTAGCCCGATCTGGGCATAGTCCAACGCCTCTTCGTAGGCCAGTTCCTGACGGCCGACCAGAGGATGATCGCCCGGCGTGATCAGCACCATGTGTTCGCGTCTATAGGGCATGGACTCCAGGCCCTCGGCCTCATCGCTGTGGCTGCAGACGCCAAGGTCGGCAATATGGTCGCGCACGGCACGTGCAACGGTTCGGCTGGTCGCCTGGCGCAGATCAATGCGGATGTCGGGGTGAAGTCTGGCGAACACCGCAATATGCTCGGGCAGAAACTGCTCCACGGCGGAGGCATTGGCACTTAGGCGCACCAGCCCGCGCACGCCACGGGCATATTCAATCAAGTCGTCGCGCAGATGTTCCACGCCAAGCAAGATGGTGCGCGCATGCTCCAGCAGCAACTGTCCGGCGGGGGTAGGGCGCACTCCCCGGGCGTGACGCAGAAGCAGCGGGGTGCGCGCCAGGGATTCCAGCTCGGCAATACGCTTGCTGACTGCCGAGGCGACCATGCCGCCATGCTCGGCCGCACGTGCAATGCTGCCGAACTCACAGATCAGCACAAACAGATCCAGGGAAGCCAGGTCGATCTGGCGCAAAAAGCTGCGCGATGAAGTGAAGTCGGACATGGAAGCAATAGCCGTCGGATGCTCGAGGTGCAGGCAGGATGCACCGGTTGGAAGGAGCATGCGATCGGGGGCATGCCGCATGAGCCATCGCGTTTGGGAACGGCTTGAGGAATTTTAGACACTTCTTGTCTGGCGCCTAGCTTCTTAACATGCCGTTTTGCCCACGGACATGCCCATGCTTCTCTCCGACTCCGACGCGCCACGCGTTGCCCAGGCCCTGGTAGGCCTGGGTGCTGTACGCATTGCCTCGCATCAACCGTTTATTTACACATCTGGCTGGGCCAGCCCGGTCTATGTGGATGCGCAAGTCCTGATGTCGGATGTGCGTGGACGCCGCGAAATCATGGACATTGCGGCCCGCTCCGTGAAGCCGGTGATTGCTGCGCGCGGCATCAATGCCATCGTCGGGACCGAAAGCTCGGGCATCGCCTTTGCGGCATGGCTGGCCGAGCGGCTGGAGCTGCCCATGCTTTATCTGCGCAAGCGTCCGGTCGGCTGGGACATCACGGCTCAGTTGGAAGGCCGTTTGCCTGCCGATGCCAAGGTGTTGCTGGTCGACGATGTGACCACCGACGGTCGCTCCAAGGCCGGAACCGTGGCGGCCTTGCGCCGCGCAGGCCCGGTGATCGAAGATGTGCTGGTCTTGCTCGACTATGCGCTGTACGCCCAGCAGGCCAGCACCTTGGCCGATCACGCTTTGTCCTTGCACGCGCTCGCAACCTGGAGCCATCTGCATGAGGCCTTGCTTGCCAGCGGGCAACTCAGTGCTGCGCAGCAAACCACGCTGGCCGATTTCTCGGCTTCGCCCGTGGAATGGTCCCTACGCCATGGAGGTACCGGAGCATGATGAGCTGCGATACCTTGCTGGATGCGCGCGAGCTGGCGCAATCCCTGCTTGCCGAAATTCGCCAGGCAACCGCTGACGGCCCGGGCGTGACGCGTGAAAGCTATGGCAAAGGCGAGAACACTGCGCTGCGCATTATTGAAGAGCGGGCCCGGGAGTTGGGCCTGCACCATGAGTGCGATAGAGCCGGCAATCTGTGGCTGAGCCTGCCGGAGGAAAACCGGGATCTGCCTTTTCTGGCCATAGGCTCGCACGCGGACTCCGTACCGCAGGGCGGAAATTTTGACGGCTTGGCAGGTATTGTTGCCGGCATGCTGATCTTGCTGGGCTTGCGCGGCCGCCATGAAGAGGCTGTGCCGCTCAAGGTGCTGGCCCTGCGCGGAGAGGAAAGCGCCTGGTACGGCAAGGCCTATCTGGGCTCTCTCTCGCTGCTGGGAAAATTGCCTGCCGGGACTCTGGCGCGGCGCCACCGCGATGGCGCAGGTGTTTTGAGCGAGGCCATGTCGCGCTGCGGCGCGGATATCGAGGCCATCCAGCGTGGCGAGCCCCTGATCGATCCCGCGCAGATGGCGGCTTATCTGGAGCTGCATATCGAGCAGGGGCCGGTCATGGTCAACCGTGGCTGGCCTGTGGCACTGGTCACCGGCATCCGTGGCAATGTTCGCCACAACCTGATCCGCTGTATTGGCGAGACCGGCCACTCGGGCGCCGTGCCGCGCTGGCTGCGCAAGGATGCGCTGCTGGCGGTTGCCGAACTGCTGTCGCGCATGGACGAGCATTGGCGCGTGCTGCTGCAGATGGGCATGGACATGGTGATGACCACGGGCATCTGTTCCACCGCTGCGCAATCGCATGCCGTCTCCGTTATTCCCGGAGAAGTCGCTTTCAGTTTCGAGGTGCGCAGCCAGGACACCCAAACCCTGGAGCGCTTTTACACCTTGATGCGGGACGAGTGCCAGGCCATAGAGCGCGACCGCAATGTGCGCTTCGAGTTCGACGAGCGGCTGTTCACGGAGCCTGCCACCATGGATGCTGCCTGGCTGAATCGACTGGAGGCCGTAGCTCCCGCAGGCGTGAAGCTGGAGCGCATTGCCAGCGGAGCCGGCCATGATGCGGCGGTTTTCGCCAACGCGGGCGTGCCGTCCGCCATGGTGTTCATTCGCAACGAAAACGGCTCGCACAATCCTTTTGAAGCGATGGATATAGACGATTTTCTGATGGGGGTCGATCTGTTGACACGTGCGGTGACGGCGAAAGCCTGATGGCGTCAGGGCCGGAGGCCGAATTCGGCGCTAAAGCGACGTCTGCAAGGCGAACATTGCTTGCGCGCGCCTGCACGGTGCACGTGTAGGATGTGCGCTGCTTTTTAGGAGATTTTCATGACTAGCAATGCATCATTGACCGAAGAACTGATGGGCCAGCTGCAGGGCGCGCCCATGCAAAGCCTGGCTCAGCAACTGGGGGTCGATTCCGTTCAGGCCGAGCAGGCGGTGGGCGTTGCTTTGCCCATGTTGTTTGGTGCTCTGGGCCAGAACGCTGCCCAGCCCCAGGGGGCGGCGGATCTGCTGGGTGCGCTGCAGCGCGACCACAGCAGTGCCAATGGCGCCATGGATCTGGGTAGTTTGATCGGTGGCCTGGGCGGTTTGCTGGGCGGTGCCGGCGGTGGTGGAGCCGGTGGTCTGGGCGACATTCTGGGTGGCTTGCTGGGCGGCGGTGACTCGCAATCCGGTGCCGGCGCCATCCTGGGCAATATCTTTGGCGGTCAGCAGCAACAGGCCGAATCGCAACTCGGTCAGGCCACGGGTCTGGGCGGCAATGCCGGCCAGTTGTTGGCCATGCTGGCGCCGCTGGTCATGTCCTTTTTGGCCAGCCGTGTGCAATCCCAAGGCATGGGTGCCAATGACCTGGGCGATGCCCTGGGCCAGGAACGCGGCCAGATTCAGGCGCAAGGTGGCGCAGCTGGTGGCATTCTGGGCAGCCTGCTGGACCAGAACGGCGACGGCAAGCTGGACGTGGGCGATCTGTTGAAGATCGGTGGCAGCTTTCTGGGCGGTCGCCGCTGAAAAGCGCTCGACCTCACGATCAAGGCAGCTCAGGCTGCCTTTTTCATGTCATGGCGGCAGGATGAACGCGCTGCGACCTCATACCATGTTTTGCGTGCGGACATTCTTATGTGACATGAGGGCATCGCCTGATTGCCGCAATGCAGCAAGCTCTACACACTGGTTTTGAAACGCGTTTGTGTACCTAAAGGAGGACCTTATGACGACCGTAGCCGACGTACTGCGCGCCAAGGGAAGTAGCGCCATTCACAGCGTATCGCCCTCCAACACCATGCTCGATGCCCTGAAGCTGATGGCCGAAAAAGGGATTGGTGCCCTGCTGGTGCTGGAAGGAAGCAGCCTGGCCGGCATCGTGACCGAGCGGGACTATGCGCGCAAGATTGCGCTGCAAGGGCGCAATTCGGGCAGCACCCCGGTCAGTGAAGTGATGACGCGCAAGGTGCATTGCGTGCTGCCGCGCCAGAACATAGGCGAGTGCATGTCGCTGATGACCACCAACCGCATTCGCCATTTGCCTGTCATGAATGACGAGCGCCAGCTGTTGGGCATTCTCTCGATTGGCGATCTGGTCAAGGAAATCATTTCCGAGCAGCAGTTCACCATCCAGCAGCTTGAACACTATATTTCGGGAACCCACACCTGAATAAAGCGCTGCTAGCTATTGTTTATGAGTAAAAGGCGGGCTGCAAATGCCCGCCTTTGTGCATGCGGCAGGCGCAAGTCCTACACTTGCGGCCATGAGTTTGCTGATCCTGGGAATCGAATCCTCTTGTGATGAAACTGGCGTGGCCCTGGTGCGTACGCCGGATGGTGCGGGCGTGCCTAGCCTGCTGTCTCACGCCTTGTACAGCCAGATTGAAATGCACCGCGCCTATGGCGGCGTGGTGCCCGAGCTGGCCAGCCGCGACCATATCCGTCGTGTGCTGCCGCTGACCGAAAAAGTGCTGGCCGATGCTGGACAGGCGCTGGAAGACGTGGATGTGATCGCTTTCACGCGCGGCCCGGGCCTGGCTGGAGCCTTGCTGGTGGGCTCGGGTGCTGCATGCGCCATGGCCGCCGCGCTGGACAAGCCGGTGCTGGGCGTGCACCACCTGGAAGGCCATCTGCTTTCGCCTTTTTTGAGCGAAGACCCGCCGGAGTTTCCTTTCATTGCCTTGCTGGTTTCGGGCGGTCACACCCAGCTGATGCGCGTGGACGGCGTGGGCGAGTACGAAATCCTGGGCGAAACCATTGACGATGCTGCCGGCGAAGCCTTTGACAAGTCGGCCAAGCTCATGGGCCTGCCGTATCCCGGCGGCCCGGTGCTCTCCAAGCTGGCCGAAGGGGGCGACCCCGCAGCCTTCAAGTTGCCGCGCCCCCTGCTGCATTCCGGCGATCTGGATTTTTCGTTTGCCGGCCTCAAGACGGCGGTGCTCACCCAGGCCAAAAAGCTGGGCGACGAGCTGGAAGCACGCAAGGTGGATCTGGCCGCTAGCACCCAGGCCGCGATTGTGGATGTACTGGTCAAGAAAACCATGAAGGCGCTGGAGCAGACGGGCATGAAGCGCGTGGTGGTTGCCGGTGGCGTGGGTGCCAACAAGCTGCTGCGCGAACAGCTCAACCAGGCCTGTGCCCAACGCAAGATCCGTGTGCATTACCCCGAACTGCATTTGTGCACCGACAACGGCGCCATGATTGCCATGGCCGCCGCCATGCGCCTGCAGGCCGGGCGCGAAGAGGCCAACAAGGAATACGCTTTTGATGTGAAGCCGCGCTGGCCGCTGGATACACTCAAGTAAGCGTCCCTGATCCATTCAACAAAAGCAGTCTTAGGACTGCTTTTGTTTTGATAGCTACAGGTGCTGTGGCGTTATAGGGTTGCGGTCATTTTTTGCTGATCGCTGACCCAGAACTCTGACCGTAGTGGTTTCTGGGTGCTCGTAAAGCGCACAACAGTCCACAAAAAAGCCCGCAATGCCAAAACATTGCGGGCTGTGTGTTGTCCGGCCTGCCAGGGCTAATAGAGGATGGAAGAAAGGACGGAGAGAGGCAGACCGGTCAACGCTTGCGCTTTACTCGATGGCCAGCACCGTGGCCTTGCTCACGGGCTCCAGCTTGGCCAGAGTCAGTGTCAGCACGCCGTTTTCCAGTTTGGCCTTGCTGGCGCTGATGTCGATTTCATGGCCCAGATCCCAGGCGCATTTGACCAGGCGGGGTGCACCTTCAACATTCTCGAGCTTGACGGTGCTGCCTTCGATAGCCAGCGACAGCTGTTCGCGGGACAGGCCTGGCACATCCAAGCTCAGCGTGGTGGCCTTTTCGTCGCGGTTGACCTGAACCGGGGCGACCGCAGGAGCGGGTGTTCCCAGCGTGCCTTGCAAAAAGCGCTGCAAAGCCAGATCGGCTGCGCGGGGGGAGGTAAAGGCATTGCGGCTCAAAACGGGGGCAAAGATCATGGTTCCAACTCCTTTAAACTGCGCGGCTTGCGTTGTTGCCGCTTGGTTCACAGATAGGTGGTCATCAGCGCATTTCAAGAGGATTTTTTGATGAATAAATTGCGCCGTGATGTCTTGAAATACCTGCAGTTGCCACTACTATGCGCGCCGTTGAGCGTTGCCGGCGTTACTGCAGCGCAGGCCGTGCAGCCCATCAAGCTGGCGCTGGTGGAGAGTCTTTCGGGCCCGTTTGCCAACACGGGCGAGGCGGTGTTTCGCAATCTGCTGTGGGCCACGGAGCGTGTCAACGCACGCGGCGGCGTAAGGCTTCCCGGCGGGGCCAGGCCGCTGGTGATTGCGCGCTATGACAGCAAGGGCCAGAACGAGGAGGCGCTGTCGGCGCTGCGCGCGGCGATTGACGATGGCGCTCGCGTCATCATGCAAGGCAATTCTTCGGCCACGGCAGCAGCGCTGCTGGATGCGATTGAAAAGCACAACAGCCGCGAGCCAGAGCGGCGCGTGCTCTATCTCAATTATTCGGCGGTCGATCCGGCGCTGACCAATGAGCGCTGCAGCTTCTGGCATTTCCGCTTCGATGCCCATGCCGATATGCGCATGGCGGCGCTGATGGACGTCATCAAGGATGACAAGGCCGTACACAGCGCCTATCTGATCGGGCAGGACTACAGCTTCGGCCAGGCGGTGCTGCGCGAAGCCAGACGCCAGTTGTCGGCCCAGCGCCCCGATATTCGTATCGTGGGCGACGAGCTGCACCCTGTGGGCCGCGTCAAGGACTTCGCTCCCTATGCCGCCAAGATTCAGCAAAGCGGCGCGCAGGCCGTGATTACCGGCAACTGGGGCAATGATCTGATGCTGCTGGTCAAGGCGGCACGCGAGGCTGGCTATGAAGGACGCTTCTACACCTTCTACGGCAACGCACTGGGTGCGCCGGCCGCGCTGGGCGAGGCCGGCGTGGGCAAGGTGCTGGCCGTGGCCGACTGGCTGCCCAATGTGCCCACGACCGAGAGCCGTGCTTTCTACCAGTCCTTCCGTCAGCGCTTTCCCGATCCGCGCGACGACTATGTGCATATGCGCATGCAGCTGATGATGGAAGCGCTGGCACAAAGCCTGGAAAAAGCGGGCAGCACAGACACCGTGGCCGTGGCCCGCGCCATGGAGCATGCCAAGGTGCAGCTGTCAGGACGCTCTGGCGCCATGCGGGCCGAGGATCACCAGTTTCAGCAGTCGCTGGTAGTGGGCGTGATGGAGCACAAGGGCAGCCCCGGTGTGGCCTTTGATGTGGAAGGCTCGGGCTACGGCTTCAAGGTGGTGCGCGAGATTGCGGCGAGCAAGGCGCAGATGCCTGCCATGTGCCAGATGAAACGCTATTGAGCGCCATTGAAGTGGCAAACTATCTATTTGATAGCTGGTAGCGCTTTGCTCATAAGCGCTACCGCCGTATTTTTTCAGTTTTTTGCTGAAAAAGCCATCTGGCTGGCCAGATAGGCTTCGTGCACTTCGCGCCCCAGCTCTATCACCGACAGCGCATAGAACGCCGACCAGTTGTAGCGCGTGATGGCGTAGAAATTCTCGGTGCCGGCCATGTATTCGGTGGGGCCCGAGCTGCCGTTTTTCAGCTCGATCAGCGCCAGTGGGCGTTCATAGCCTTCGGCACCCAGCACGCGCACGCCGTGCTCTGCCATTTGCGCTGCCGTGAAGCTGGGGTTGATATCGGGGGCCAGCAAGGTCGCCAGATTCTCGCCCTGGGCGCGCATGTCCACGGGGAAGGCCGTGGGCAGGCCGGGCTTCCAGCCATGGCCTACAAAGTAGTTGGCCACGGAGCCAATGGCGTCGGTGGCGCTGTTGAAAAGGTCGATGCGGCCGTCGCCATCGAAATCGACGGCGTATTTGTCCCAGCTGGTGGGCATGAACTGGCCCAGACCCATGGCACCGGCGTAGCTGCCGCGCAGGCTGAAAGGGTCGGTGCCGGTGCGGTGGGCTGTGACCAGCACCTGCTCCAGCTCGCCGCGGAAATAGTCGGTGCGGGCCTGGGCGCGGGGGTGGGACTGCGGAAAGTCCAGTGTCAGCGTGGTCAGCGCATCCATCACGCGAAAGCTGCCCATGTTCTGGCCGTAAATGGTTTCCACGCCGATGATGCCGGCAATGATTTCGGCGGGTACGCCAAATTGCTGCTCGGCGCGCTCCAGTGCCCGGCGGTTGGCCTGCCAGAACTTGACGCCGGCACGGATACGCACCGGGTCGATGAAGCGGCTGCGGTACACCGTCCAGTTCTTCACAAAGGTCTTGCCGGCCGGCGTCATCAAGCGGGTGACCACGGGCAGATTGCGCGCTTGCTCCAGCTGGGCCTGAACCCAGTCCTGCGGCAGATCGCGGCGGCTGGCAATGTCTGCAGCCAGCTGCATGGCATCACCCCGGCTGGCATAGGTGGTGACCGCTGCCGCCGTGGCGGCGGCCGCCACGGGGGCGGCTTTTTTGGCGGCTTTTTTGCTGCTCTTGGCGGCTTGCACGGGCAAGGCCAGGGTCAGGGCCAAGGCCGCAACGCTGAGACAAGCAAGAGTCAGTGGTTGGCGATGGTTGCGTTGAATGCTGTGGGTCATGGTGTCGCCGTGGGCGGTGTTGGTGCAGGCAGGTCTGGCGGCCATTTTGCTTGCTTTTTGAGGTCGCGCCAGCGCTGGCGCAGTGCGCGCAGCTGTGCAGTTTGGTGGGCGGCGCCGGGAGACGGCGCATAGCGCAAGCGCTCCATGTCCAGCAGCCAGCCGGATAAGGCCTTGGCCAGCTCGGGCGCGGTCTGCACCCAGCGCTGCTGCACGGCCAGGCCCAGGCTGCGGGCCGATGTGGCGGGGGTGGAAGCGATTCCCTTGCGCTGCAGCCGGATGCGGGCCGCATCCAGCAACAGGCTCCAGTCATCACGGCGGGGCTGGCGCAGCCGGGCCCAGACCAGCCAGATCAGCGCCAAGGCGCCCAGGCTGCCCGAGAGCAGGCGCAGCAGATCCGTCCAGCTGGGCGCTTCAAAGCCCAGGCTTTGCAGCAGATTGAGCTGGCGGCTCTGGGTGTAGTTGATGACCCATTGATTCCAGCGGCTGTTCACCGCTTCCCAGACGGCGCGCATTTTCTCCAGCGTGCCCACGTCCACCATGCCGGCCATGGCCGAGGCAAGGGCGCCGCGCGGAGCCAGCAGGCGCTGGAACTGGCCCACGCGCGAGGGCGCAACCGCGCCCGTGGGGTCCACCCGGGTCCAGCCCTGGCCGGCCACCCAGATCTCGGTCCAGGCGTGGGCATCGCTGTTGCGCACCGTCCAGTAGCCGTCCACGCTGTTGCGGTCGCCGCCCTGGTAGCCGGTCACGATGCGCGCCGGCACGCCCATGCCGCGCATGAGCACGGCAAAGGCCGAGGCAATGTGCTCGCAAAAGCCTTGCTTGCTGTCAAACCAGAAGTCATCGGCGGTGTGCAGGCCGTCCACCACGCCGGGCTCCAGCGTATAGGTGTAGCCGCCGCTGCGCAGGCGCTGCAAGCCGGCCTGCATCAGCGCTGCTGAACTGGCTTGTTCGCCCAGCTGGGCCAGGATTTGCTGGCCCAGCACCCGGGTGCGCGGATTGCTGCCCGGAGGCAGTTGCAGATAGCGCTGCAGATCCTGGGTTGCGCGCAGCGGGCCGTACTGAAAGTCGGTATAGCTTTGCGCATCCACCCGCAGCACATCGGTGATGGGGCGCTGCGTGATCCACTGCAGATTGGAGGCCATGCGCATACGGCCCACGGAGGCGCCTGCGGGAATGGCGGGCTCGTCGCGCACGGCGTCCAGCAGCGTGAGCCAGCGGCGCTTGCTGGGCTCGACCAGCATCTGGTAGCGGATGGGCTCCCCGCTCACGCGCAGCTGCGGCGCTTCCATGGCGGCGGCCAGCGGGTCCGCCTGCCAGTTGCGGCCGTCAAACTGGCTGAGTACCGGGCCGCGAAAATACAGCACCGAGGCTGGCGGTTCGGCATTGCCCGGAGTGTCGAAGCGAATGCGCAAGGCCACGCCATCGTCCAGCGCCAGGGAGGCCACATCGCCCACGCGCATGTTTTCCGACAGGCCGCTGCGACCGGCAAGATCGTCCGACGGCACGCCCCAAAGCGGCGCCATGCGCGGGAAAAACAGAAACAAGGCCAGCATGATCGGTGTGCCGCACAGCGTAAGCCAGCCCGCTGTGCGCAGGGCCTGGGCCAGCGGGGGCTTGCCGGCCGTCATATGGGCGTTGACCAGGGCGGTGAGCAAGCCCATGAGGGCCGCCACCATGGCTAGCGCCGTGAGCAGCGATTGCGAATAGAAGAAGTTGCTCAGCAGAGCGAAAAAGCCCAGAAAGAAAATCACCATGGCATCGCGCCGGGCGCGCAGCTCCAGGGTTTTGAGTGCCAGCAGCAGCACGATCAGCGTCACGCCGGCATCGCGCCCGACCAGGGTTTTGTGGCTGGCCCAGGTGGCGGCAAGCGCCAGGGCCAGCACGCCGGCCAGGGCCAGGCGGCCGGGCAGGGCCGCGCCCGTGAAAGCCAGGCGCGCACGCCACAGCAAGAGCGCTGCGGCAAAAGCGCATGTCCACCACGGCGTGTGTTGCACCTGGGGCAGCAGCACCCAGGCGACGACGGCCAGCAAAAACAAGGTGTCGCGTGCATCGCGCGGCAGCGATGCCAGTTTTTCGCGCAGCGTGGCGCGGGACTCCAGTGAGGACATGTTCACGGCATTCATGGGCAGGCAGCCAGGGCTTCAAGGCAGCGGCTGGCGTGGGCCGCGCCACTGTCGGGGGCAATCTCCTGACCGCCGGGCAGGCGCAGCCCCCAGCTGCGGCCCTGGGCCTGGGCCATCAGCACCCAGGCGGAAAGACGGGACAGGCGTGCTTCGTTATCGGTCAGGCCGGTGGCTCTGGCATCCAGCCACAGGCGATGGTGGTGGGCATAGGGGCGATCACGGCTGACCAGCTGGTGGCTGCCGGCGGCAAAAGACTGGGCGGCTTTTTTCCAGACCACCAGCTTGAGCGGATCGCCTGCCTGATAGGGGCGCACGCCGTCAAAATCTTCGCCGCTGCGTACCTGGGCGGTGCTGCGGCCGCCGGCTTCGGGGCTGGCCGGCGGCAGAGGGGGCGGGTTGGCTTCGGGCAGCGGATAGACCCAGACCTGGCTGGCCGGTCGCCACAGCGCCCAGACCCGGAATGCGCCAAGCGGGTAGCGGGTGTGAACCGCGATGGCGGGCAGGGCCTGCCGTCCGCGCCGCGTGGGGGTGAAGGCCAGCTCGGTTCGCGTGCTGCCCTGCTCGGGCACATCGACCCAGATCCAGGCGCCGGCAGTGCCGGCCTTCTTGCCGCCGGTGCTTAGTTGATCGCGTACCGCCAGTCCTATGCCCCAGCGGCGGCTGCGGCGGCTGTTACCCAGACGGATATGCAGGGGAAAAGGCTGGTGGGCAAAGCCGCCGCTGGCGCTGCCGGGCTGCCAGCTCAGCTCCAGTCCACGCAGATTGTTGTGGCCCACCACCATGCTGGCGGCGGCGCTGCCGGCCAGCAGGAAGGTGAGCAGATAGCCCAGGTTGAGCTGGTAGTTGATGGCCGCAATCAGCAGCACGATCAGCGTGATCAGCAAGGCCCAGCCCGCGCGTGACGGCAGTATGTAGACATTGCCCTGGGTCAGGGTAAGCCGGTCCGTGCGTGGCAGGCGCGAGAGCATCCACCGGTCTATGCGGCCGCGCAGTCCCTGGGAATGGGCTGGAGGCGAATCTTCAGTGTTTTTTGCGTTCAAGCCTTGATTGGGTGTGCGCATCATGCTATCGATTGAATAGCTGTCATCAAGGCAGCTGCACCACCAGCATCATGGCGCGCACCTGCTCCACGGCGCCGCGTCCGGCCTGGCTCACGGGCTGCAGGCGGTGGGCGATGACCTGGGGCAGTATGGCTTGCACATCATCGGGAGCCACATAGTCGCGGCCTTCCATCAGCGCCATGGCCTTGGCGGCGCGCAGCAGGGCAATGCCGGCGCGCGGCGACAGGCCTTGCACAAACCACTGGCCGCTGCGCGTGGCGTCTATCAAGTCCTGCACATAGTCCAGCAGCGCATCGCTGGCATGCACTTTCAGCACGGCGTTCTGCAACTGCACCAGTTCTTCATGCGAGACCACGGGCAGCAGGGCATCGGCCGCAGCGCGGCGGCCGTTGCCGCTGAGCAGCTTGCGCTCGGCCGCGCGGTTGGGGTAGCCCAGGCTGATGCGCATGAGAAAGCGGTCCAGCTGGCTTTCGGGCAGGGCAAACGTGCCCAGCTGTTCCAGCGGGTTTTGCGTGGCAATCACAAAGAAAGGTGAGGGCAGGCTGTGTGTCTTGCCTTCGGTGGTGACCTGGCGCTCTTCCATGGCTTCGAGCAACGCGCTCTGGGTCTTGGGGCTGGCGCGGTTGATCTCGTCGGCCAGCAGCACCTGCGCAAAAACCGGGCCGGGGTGGAACACAAAGCCTTCGCTGCCCCGGTCGTAGATCGACACGCCCGTCAGGTCGCTGGGCATCAGGTCGGCAGTGAACTGCACGCGCGAGAACTGCAGGCCAAAACTGTGCGCCAGCGCATGGGCCAGCGTGGTTTTTCCCACGCCGGGGACGTCCTCGATCAGCAAATGTCCACCGGCTAAAAGGCAGGCCACGCCGTCCCTGACCTGATCCGGTTTGCCCTCCATTACCGTGTTAAGCTGACTTAAAAGCGCATTAATTGTGTTCTGTGCATGCATGGCGCGAACATATCCTAAATAAGCGATAGCGGAGACATGACTGTGGGCAAGACAGGATATTTCACCCACCGGGATTGCTGGTTGCACGAGATGGGGCCGGGGCATCCGGAGTGCCCGGCGCGGCTGGATGCGATTGAAGACCGGCTGCTCATCACCGGCGTGGGCGATGCGCTGGATCGCCGCGAGGTGCCTGAGGCCTCGCTGTCCGAAATCGAGCTGGCACACGACCCCATGCACATCGCGGCCCTGCAGGGCCTGACCGACAGACTGGAGCAGGAGCTGCAGGCCGGCGGCCCCGAGTACAAGCAGCTCGATACCGATACCTCCATCAACCGCCACACTTTCAAGGCCGCGCTGCGCTCGGCCGGGGCGGCGCTGGCGGCTACTGATGCGGTGCTGGCCGGCGAGCTGGAAAACGCCTTTTGCTCGGTGCGCCCGCCGGGCCACCATGCCACGCGCAGCCAGGCCATGGGCTTTTGCTTTTTCAACAACGTGGCCATAGGCGTCAAGTATGCGTTGGAGCGCCATCAGCTCAAGCGCGTGGCCGTGATCGACTTTGACGTGCATCACGGCAACGGCACGGAAGACATTCTGGCCGGCGACACGCGGGTGCTGATGTGCGGCATCTTCCAGCATCCCTTCTACCCGTTCAGCGGCGACAAGGAACCGGCCTCCAATATGCTCAACGTGCCTGTGCCGGCCTATACCAAGGGCATGGACATCCGCGAGATCGTGGAGATGATGTGGATTCCGCGCCTGGAGGCTTTCAAGCCCGAGATGATCTTCATCAGCGCCGGTTTCGATGCCCACCGCGATGACGATATGGGCCAGCTGGGCATGACGGAGAACGACTTTGCCTGGATCACCACCCGCATCAAGGATGTGGCGCGGCGCTTTTCCAAGGGCCGCATCGTCTCCTGCCTTGAAGGCGGCTATGTGATGGGCCCTCTGGCGCGCAGCGTGGAAGCCCATCTGCGGGTGCTGGCCGACATCTAGTCTGAAATCAGGGAGGCAGCGGTGAACGATTCCTTTGTGCAGCTTCGCCAGGATGAGCGCGGTGTGGTGTATCTGACGCTCAACGATGCGCAGCGCTTCAACGCGCTGAGCGCCGATATGCTCACGGCCTTGCAAAACGCCTTGGATGCGGTGGCCCAGGATGCCAGTGCCCGTGTCGTGGTATTGGCTGCCGAAGGCAAGGCTTTCTGCGCCGGCCACAACCTCAAGGATATGGCGGCTCATCCCGAGCTGGCGTATTACCAGCAGCTGTTCGCCCAGTGCAGCCGTGTGATGCTATCGATTCAGAAGCTGCCAGTGCCTGTGATTGCTCGGGTTCAAGGCATTGCAACCGCAGCCGGCTGCCAGTTGGTGGCCCAATGCGATCTGGCCGTGGCCGCCAGCGAGGCGCGCTTTGCCACCAGCGGCATTCAATACGGGCTGTTTTGCTCCACGCCCAGCGTACCCCTGGTGCGCAACATGCCCGCCAAGCAGGCCATGGAGATGCTGCTGACGGGTGAATTCATCGATGCACCAACCGCCTTGCACTATGGTCTGCTGAACCGCGTGGTGGCAGCCGATCAGCTGGACGCCGCAGTTGAAGAGCTGGTGGCCGCCATTGTGAGCAAGCCCCGGGTCGCCATTCGCATGGGCAAGGAGCTGGTCTACCGCCAGCGCGAGATGGGCGTGGATTCGGCCTACCAACTGGCGGGCCAGACCATGGCGACCAATATGATGGATGTGGATGCGCAGGAAGGTGCGCAGGCCTTTGCACAAAAGCGCCAGCCGCAATGGAAGCCGGCTTGACCGCTGGCCCGTCCATTTGAACGACGAACACCCCAACTGCTTCTGTTAGCGTGTCAGGCTGCTGAGTGCGCGAGCGGTGTCTGCTTACTTTGAGAAACTAGGTTTTACCCTAGGTTGATGGGTAAGAGGTGACCGTTTTCGGCGCAGTTATGCATAAAATAGAACGGTCGTTCTTTTTGTCGGACTCTGTCCATGCAGGCTTCGTTTTCATCTCCGGCAAGATTGTCTGGAAAAAATGTGCAGAGCTTGTTGCGGTGCCGCATAAAATGAATCTGGTTTACGTAACGTCAATGAAATAGCATTAAGGAGCCGCAGCAATGAAGGTATTGGTCCCTGTCAAGCGCGTGGTGGACTACAACGTCAAGGTCCGTGTCAAATCGGACGGCACGGGTGTAGACATCGCCAACGTCAAGATGAGCATGAACCCCTTTGACGAAATCGCCGTCGAAGAAGCTGTGCGCCTCAAAGAAAAAGGCGTGGTGACGGAAGTCATCGCTGTCTCCTGTGGCGTGACCCAGTGCCAGGAAACCCTGCGCACGGCCCTGGCCATCGGCGCCGACCGCGCCATCCTGGTGGAAACCGATGTCGAACTGCAGCCTCTGGCCGTGGCCAAGCTGCTCAAGGCGCTGGTGGACAAGGAGCAGCCCGGTCTCGTGATCCTGGGCAAGCAAGCCATTGATGGCGACAACAACCAGACCGGCCAGATGCTGGCGGCGTTGGCTGATCTGCCCCAAGCCACTTTTGCCTCCAAGGTGGAAGTCGCTGGCGACAAGGTCAGCGTCAGCCGTGAAGTCGACGGTGGCCTGGAGACCCTGTCTCTGTCCACTCCCGCCGTCATCACCACCGACCTGCGCCTGAACGAGCCCCGCTACGTCACCTTGCCCAACATCATGAAGGCCAAGAAAAAGCAGCTCGACACCTTCAAGCCTGAAGACCTGGGTGTGGACGTCGCTCCTCGCCTGAAGACCCTGAAGGTGGCCGAACCCGCCAAGCGCGGTGCCGGTGTCAAGGTGGCCGATGTGGCAGCCCTGGTCGACAAGTTGAAGAACGAAGCCAAAGTGATCTAAAGGAAGAACGACAAATGACTTCTCTCGTTATTGCAGAACACGACAACGCTTCGATCAAGCCAGCGACCCTGAACACCGTGACGGCTGCCGCAGCCTGTGGTGGTGATGTGCACGTGCTGGTTGCCGGTGAAGGTGCTGCAGCCGCCGCTGCTGCCGCCTCCAAAATAGCCGGTGTCTCCAAGGTCATCCACGCCGATGGCGCAAGCCTGAAAGACGGCCTGGCCGAGAACGTGGCCGCTCAAGTGCTGGCCATCGCCGGCAACTACAGCCACATCCTGTTCCCTTCGACCGCTGCCGGCAAGAACATTGCTCCCCGCGTGGCCGCCAAGCTGGACGTGGCCCAGATCAGCGACATCACCAAGGTGGATGCGCCCGATACCTTCGAGCGTCCCATCTACGCCGGCAACGCCATTGCCACCGTGCAGTCCAGCGATGCCGTCAAGGTCATCACCGTGCGCACCACCGGCTTTGACGCCGCTGCTGCCACCGGTGGTTCTGCTGCGGTGGAAACGGCGGCTGCCGTGGCCGACTCTGGCAAGAGCGCTTTTGTGGGCCGCGAAGTCACCAAGAGCGAGCGCCCCGAACTGACGGCTGCCAAGATCATCGTCTCCGGCGGTCGCGCTCTGGGCTCGGCCGAGAAGTTCACCGAAGTCATGTCGCCCCTGGCCGACAAGCTGGGTGCTGCCATCGGTGCCAGCCGTGCAGCCGTCGATGCGGGCTACGCCCCCAACGACCTGCAAGTGGGCCAGACCGGCAAGATCGTCGCGCCTCAGCTGTACATCGCCTGCGGTATCTCGGGCGCTATCCAGCATCTGGCCGGCATGAAGGACTCCAAGGTGATCGTGGCGATCAACAAGGACCCCGAAGCCCCGATCTTCTCGGTGGCTGACTACGGCCTGGAGGCCGATCTGTTCACGGCAGTGCCGGAACTGGTCAAGGCGCTGTAATTTGGCGTAAATCAAAAGAGGGGCTAGATGCCCCTCTTTTTCCATGCGCGCTTGCCGAACCCATGAACAATAAGATCTGGCGCGTTAAGGCCCAAGCGTTGATACCCAAATGGGTTAGCTTGAAATTTCGGAGGGAGACGTCGGAATGAAGAATAAATGCTGGAATGGGGTTCGAGTCGGCATGGCGCTGCTTTGGGGCAGCGCCGCCATGTTGGCCCAGGCCTCAGGCTGGACGGTGGGGCAGGTCGCTCCCATGTCGGGTGCCGATGCCACGCAGGGCCGGGCCTATGCCCAGGGCATGCGTCTGTACTTTGATCAAGTCAACAAGGCCGGTGGCGTGCAAGGTCAGCCCGTGGGCCTGGCTGTGATCGACGATGTGGGCCATCCCGAAGAAACCGTGGCCAAGACCCGCAAGCTGCTGAGCGAGGCCAAGCCCGTGGTGCTGGCCGGTTACTTTGGCAACCGCAATCTGTCGGCCTTGCTCGAGAGCAAGGTGCTCGATGGTTCTTCCCTGTCGCTGGTGGGCTACCAGAGCACCGACACCAATGTGCTGACATCGCCCCAGATTTTTGCCACCCGCGCCGGCCTTGCCGAGCAGATGTCCAAGATTGCCGCGCATCTGACCACGGTAGGCATTACCCGTCTGGCGCTGGTTTATGAAGACCGCCCCGATTCCAAGGCACTGGTCGAGCTGGTCAGCAAGTCCATCAGCCCCAGCGGTGCCAAGCTGGTCAGCTCTGCCTTGTTAGGCAAGGGCAAAGCCAGCTCGGACAAGGTGGTTGAAGATCTCAGAGCGGCCAAGACGGCCGCTCAGGCCGTGCTGTTGGTGGCTTCCAGCCCGTCAACGGCGGCTTTTGTCGAGGCCTACCGCATGGATGGCGGCACGGCCCAGGTCTATGCCACGGCCGAGGCGGATATCGAGCAACTGGCCAAGCGCCTGCCTGTGGAATACATGAGCGGTCTGTCCATTGCCCAGGTGGTGCCCAGCCCCTACAAGGTATCTGCCAAGCTCAACAAGGAGTTCCGCGACGCCGTGACCGCCGCAGGCAAGAGCATGGATGTGCCGGTGAGCTTTGCCATGATGGAAGGCTATGTGAACGCCAAGGTGATCGTGGAAGCCATGCGCCGCAGCCAGCCCGTGTCTGCCGAGAAAGTGTCGGCCGCGCTGCGCGGTTTGGACACCTACGACTTGGGCGGCTACTGGGTGGGCTTCAAGCCCGGCTCCCAGGTCGGATCGAAGTATGTCGATCTGTCCATCGTCAACGCCTCTGGACGAGTGACGCAGTAAACAACCAGGCCTGAAGCGAGACCACGCTGACAGGCCGTTTTTTTATAGGCAGCCAAGACGATGACATACGCCGCACCTATCAAAGACATGCTGTTCGACATGGAGCACCTGGCCCAGCTCGAGCAGGTCGCCCAGATTCCCGGCTTTGAAGACGCGGGTCTGGAAACCGCCCAGGCCGTGCTCGAAGAATGCGCCAAGCTGTGCGAGGGCGTGATCGCCCCCCTCAATGTGGCCGGCGATGTGAATCCCTCTTCCTTCAAGGACGGTGTCGTCACCACCACGCCCGGCTTTGCCGATGCCTTCAAACAATACGCCCAAGGCGGCTGGCAAGGTCTGCAACACCCCACGGACTTTGGCGGTCAGGGCCTGCCCAAGACCATTGGTGCGGCCTGCATAGAAATGCTCAACAGCGCCAATCTGAGCTTTGCCCTGTGCCCGCTGCTGACCGACGGTGCTATCGAAGCCCTGCTGACGGCCGGCAGCGACGCGCTCAAGGCCCGATATCTGGAGAAGCTGGTCACCGGCGAATGGACCGGCACCATGAACCTGACCGAGCCCCAGGCCGGCTCCGATCTGGCCCTGGTGCGCACCAAGGCCGAACCCCAGGCTGATGGTTCTTACAAGGTCTTCGGCACCAAGATCTTCATCACCTATGGCGAGCACGATATGGCGGACAACATCGTCCACCTGGTGCTGGCCCGCGTCGCAGGGGCCCCCGAAGGCGTCAAGGGCATCAGCCTGTTCGTCGTGCCCAAGTTCCTGGTCAATGCCGATGGCTCTCTGGGCGAGCGCAACGATGTCCACTGCGTCTCCATCGAGCACAAGATGGGCATCAAGGCCTCGCCCACGGCCGTGCTGCAGTTTGGCGACGGCACGGCGGCGAGCATTGCAGACAGCGCCGGACCCGGCGCCGTGGGCTACCTTGTCGGTGAGGAAAACCGCGGCCTCGAATACATGTTCATCATGATGAACGCCGCCCGCTACGCCGTGGGCGTGCAAGGCATTGCCGTGGCCGAGCGCGCCTACCAGCATGCCGTGGCCTACGCCAAGGAGCGGGTGCAAAGCCGTCCCGTCGATGGTTCCGTGAAGGCCAGCGCCACCATCATTCACCACCCCGATGTGCGCCGCATGCTCATGACCATGCGCGCCAGCGTGGAAGGCTGCCGTGCCATGGCCACGGTGGCGGCCGCAGCCTATGACGCGGCCCACAACCACCCTGACGCCGAGGTACGCCAGCAAAACCAGGCTTTCTATGAATTCATGGTGCCCCTGGTCAAGGGTTACAGCACCGAGATGAGCCTGGAAGTCACCAGCCTGGGCGTGCAAGTGCATGGCGGCATGGGCTTTATCGAGGAAACCGGCGCCGCCCAGTACTACCGCGACGCCAAGATCCTGACCATTTACGAAGGCACAACCGCCATTCAGGCCAACGACCTGGTCGGCCGCAAGACCGGCCGCGATGGGGGCCAGAGCGCCAAGGCTATTGCCGCCCAGATCGAGAAAACCGAAGCCGAACTCAATGCCAGCGGCACGGTCACGGCACTGGCCGTGGCCAAGAACCTGGGCCAGGCACGCCAGGCTTTTGTGCAGGTGGTGGACTTTGTGGTCGCTCAGGCCAAGGCCGACCCCAATGCCGTGTATGCGGGCAGCGTCCCCTATCTGCTGCTGACCGGCAACCTGGTCGCCGGCTGGCAGCTGGGCCGCTCGGTGCTGGTAGCCCAGGAGCTGTTGCAAAAGGGACAGGAAACCGCGTTCATGCAGGCGAAACTGACAACCGCCCGCTTCTATGCCGAGCACATTCTGAGCCGCGTGGCCGGTCAGGCCGATGCAGTGCTGAACGGCGCTGCCAGCGTGATGGCCCTGCCCATGGACGCGTTCTGATTCGGTTCGGAAGTGACTATTGAATTGAGAGCTGCTTGCGTAATACAGATAAGCGCTTCAGCTCGTATTTACATAAAAAATAACGAAGGAGACGTACATGTCCAAACTACCTGCCACTTTGCAAAAGCTGGCCTTGCCCGTCATTGGTTCGCCGCTGTTCATCATCAGCAATCCCAAGCTGGTGATCGAACAATGCAAGGCCGGTATCGTCGGCTCCATGCCTTCGCTCAATGCCCGTCCGGCCGAGCTGCTGGAAGACTGGCTGGCCGAGATCACCGAAACCCTGGCTGCCTGGGACAGAGCGCATCCCGACCAGCCTTCGGCCCCGTTTGCCATCAACCAGATCGTGCACAAGAGCAATGACCGCCTGGAGCACGATATGCAGATCTGCGCCAAGTACAAGGTGCCCATCATCATCACCAGCCTGGGTGCGCGCGAGGATGTGAACCAGGCTGTGCATAGCTGGGGCGGCGTGGTGCTGCATGACATCATCAACAACAAGTTTGCCCACAAGGCCATAGAGAAGGGCGCTGACGGCCTGATCGCCGTGGCGGCCGGTGCCGGCGGCCACGCCGGCGTGAAAAGCCCGTTTGCCCTGGTGCAGGAAATCCGTCAGTGGTTTGACGGCCCGCTGGCCCTGTCCGGCTCCATCGCCTCGGGCAATGCCATTCTGGCGGCCCAGGCCATGGGGGCAGACTTTGCCTATATCGGTTCGGCCTTTATCGCCACCGATGAAGCGCGTGCCACCGAGGCCTACAAAGAGGCGATTGTGGCTGGCGATTCCGATGACGTGGTCTACAGCAATCTGTTCACCGGCGTGCATGGCAACTACCTGGCCCCATCGATTCGCGCCGCCGGGCTTGATCCGGACAATCTGCCCGAATCCGACCCCAGCAAAATGAATTTTGGCGGTGGCGCACAAAAAGCCTGGAAGGACATCTGGGGCTGCGGCCAGGGCATTGGCGCGGTGGACAAGGTCACGCCCACAGCCGAACTGGTGGCGCGTCTGAAGCGCGAGTACGCGGCAGCGCGTTCACGCCTGCTGGGCTGATTGCCAAGTCGAGTTTTCTTTTCCCTGTCTTATGCGGCGCCTTTGGCGCCGTTTTTTTATCCTGCAGCCAACTCAATCAAGGGAAAACCATTGCGATTTTGACTTGCATCAATCGCAATCAAGACATTCACTGGAAGGTAATGGCCGGCTGCCATGATGAGGATCAAATAAGGAGTAAGATTTCTTCAATTTTCAGGAATTACTGAAAATTAAATAATGAAACATTTGCCACCCCCTACACAAGCTTCTTTGGCCGACAGCATTCGCCGCCCCGGTGCGGGCGCGCTGCTGCAATTGCTGGCCAGCATGCTCTGGCTGCCGCAGGCGGGCTTGCTGGCCTGGGCGGTGCAGAAAATGGCCGATGGCCAAGGGCTGGAGGCTTTGTGGCCCATAGCCGCAGGCGTGTTGCTGCTGGGTTTGTTGCGCGCCTGGTGTGATGGACGGGGCGGCTTGCTGGCCAATCTGGCGGCCCGCCAGCAACTTTCGGCTCTGCGTGCGCAGGTGGTGCATGCGCTGACCCAGGCATCGCCCATGGACAAGGCCCGTGTCAGCTCGGGCCAGGCGGCCAGCGCCGTGGCCGAACAGGCCGAGACCATTGTTCCCTGGCTGGCCCGTTACCAGAGCGCCATGTGGCGCGTGCGCCTGCTACCCGTGTTGATTGTGGTTGCCGTGCTCAGCCAGTCATGGGTTGCCGCTCTTATCTTGATAGTGGCTGCACCGCTGATTCCGTTGTTCATGGCGATTGTGGGTTGGCGCGCCCAGGCCGCCAGCGAAGAGCAGATGGTGCAACTGGGCCAGATGAATGCTTTTCTGCTGGATCGCCTGCGTGGTTTGAGCACCTTGCGTGCTCTGGCCGCTGTCGATGTCACGGCCCGGCGCCTGCGCGCCCATGCCGAAGATTTGCGCAGCCGCACCTTGCGCGTGCTGCGTATTGCCTTTCTTTCGTCTGCTGTGCTGGAGCTGTTCTCGGCCCTGGGCGTGGCCATGGTGGCGGTCTACATCGGTTTTCATTTGTTGGGCATGCTGCCGTTTGGCGCCTGGGGCCAGCAGTTGACGCTGGGCCAGGCCCTATTTGTGCTGCTGCTGGCGCCGGCATTTTTCGAGCCGCTGCGCGAGCTCTCTGCCGTCTGGCATGACCGTGCAGCCGGCGAAGCCGCGTTGAAAACCCTGCAGCAGCTGCAGCAACAGGCCAGCCGCATCGTAGGTGCGGAATCGCTTCAAAATAATGAGCTGCCAGCGCAATCCATCGCTGCGCATGTAGCCGTTTTCGACCTGAAAGTGCAGGCGCCGGGGGCCGAGACTCGGCTTGATCGACTGCACCTGGAAATCCGCCCTGGCGAGCATGTGGCCTTGTGCAGCCCCAGCGGCAGCGGCAAATCGGTCTTGCTGGCCCAACTGGCCGGGCTGGTGCCTGTACAGCAGGGCGAAATCCGCATCGATGGTCAACGGCTGGACGAGAGCAGCGCTGCGGCTTTGCGCGCCCGCATGGCCTGGATCAGTCAGCAGCCCCATGTATTTGCCGGCTCGGTGCAACGCAACGTGGCCCTGGGCCGCAACCATGTGACAGCCCAGCAGGTAGAAGCTGCCACACAGCAGGCCGCGCTGGGTGCCGTGCTGCAGTCGCGCCCGGGCATGAGTCTGGGTGAGGGCGGGGCAGGCCTGTCGGGAGGTGAGGTCGTGCGCCTGGCGCTGGCCCGTCTGGCCGTCAACACCCAGGCGGGCTTGCTGCTGGCCGATGAGCCTACCGCCCATCTGGACCCTGAAACTGCAGCCCAGGTCAGCGAGGCGCTGATACGCATCGCCAAGGGGCGCACGTTGATTGTGGCCACCCATGATACGCAGCTGGCTGCCCGCATGGACCGCATTGTTCAGCTGCCGCTGCAGGGCGAGTCCTGCCAAGCCCCGGATACCGAGGTGAGCGCATGAAGACCCGGCCTTCTTTGCTGACCCAGCTGGCTGCCGTTGCCAGCCTGGCACCGCGCAAGCTCTGGTTGGGCGGTGCGGCACTGGCGGCGTTGACCGTGCTGATGGGCATGGCGCTGCTGGGCCTGTCGGGCTGGTTCATCACGGCCACCGCGCTGGCCGGTTTGCTGTCGGCCACGGCCTTGATGTTTGATGTCTTCATGCCTTCAGCCGGTATTCGCCTGCTGGCCGTGGGCCGGACCGGCGCACGCTATGCCGAGCGACTGGTCACCCACGATGCCACGCTGGCCGTGTTGGCCGCCGTGCGGGAGAAGCTGTTTCGCCACTGGTCGCAGCCGCATGCGGCCCGCCAGCTGCTGCAGCGGCCCGCGCGTTTGCTGCAGCGGTTGACGGCCGATGTCGATGCGCTCGACAGCCTTTATCTGCGCCTGCTGGTTCCCGCTCTGTCTGCGCTGGCGGCGGCGTTTTTTATCGCCATTGCCTACGGCGTGATGCGCTGGTGGCTGGGCTTGCTGGTGTTTGCCTGGCTGTTGCTGGCCGGCTGGGGGATTGCGCTGTGGCAGGGCATGACCAGCCGCAAGGCGGCCGTGCGCCGCGCCATGGCCTTGGAAACCCTGCGCAGCCAGACCGTGGATCTGGTGGCCGGGCAGACCGATTTGCTCATGGCCGGACAGCTGCCGCAGCAGGCCGCCGCCGTGCTGCGCAGCGATGCGCGCGGAGCGCAGGCCGATGCCGGGCTTTATTACACAGAAGCACGTGCAACCCAGGCCTATGGCGCGGTATCTGCTATCACTTTAAGTGCTTCGGTGTTGCTGATGGGGGCCTTGGTGCAAGGCCGCTACATCGGTGCGGCCGTGGCAGCTTTGGGTATTTTGCTGGCCTTGTCGGCCATGGAGCCGTTTGCCGCCTTGCGTCGTGGTGCGACCGAGGCCGGGCGCAGCTGGCTGGCCTTGCGCCGCCTGGGGCCGGCACTGGCACGGCCAGCTGTCGAGGCAGAGCTACTGTTGCCGCTTCCTGCGGCAGGCTGGGCTGCGCAGTTGCAGGGCGTGATGGTGAACCGTCTGGGTCCGGTGGATTTGCAGATTGCCCAGGGCGAACGCGTGGCCGTGATTGGCAGCAGCGGTGCGGGCAAGAGCACGCTGCTGATGGCCCTGGCCGGTGAGTTGCAGATGATTGGCGGCCAGCTGGCGGCACAGCGCTGCAGCTGGATGACGCAAAGAACCGAGCTGTTCCAGGACAGCTTGCGCGACAACCTGTGCCTGGCGCGCCCCGATGCCGGCGATGCCGAACTCTGGCAGGCCCTGGAAACAGCTGGGCTGGCGGCCGATGTGAAAGCCTTGCCCCAAGGACTCGACAGCCTGCTAGGCGAAGGCGGCCTGGGCTTTTCGGGCGGCCAGGCGCGCCGTCTGGCGCTGGCCCGCTTGCTGCTCAGCACCGCCCGCTGCTGGTTGCTGGACGAAGCCACCGAAGGGCTGGATGCCGCCACGGCCCACGATGTGCTGCAGCGCCTGTCGGGCGCGGCCCGGGGCCGGACGCTGATTTTTGCCACCCACTGGCAGCGCGAGGCCGAGCTGGCCGATCGTGTCATCTGGCTGCAGGCCGGCCGCATAGCAGGCCAGGCCTTGCGCGGCAGCCGCGAATTCGCCCAGGCGCTGGGTCGGCTCAGACCCGACGGCCTGATTCAGCGTAGCAATGTGCACACGGCTGCACAGTCCACCGATTTTTCCCCTGTTCTTTAAAGTTTCGAGAGAAAGGAATCCATCATGGACCTCGACATCGTCGACTTATCGCGCTTGCAGTTTGCGATAACGGCGCTCTACCACTTCTTGTTTGTGCCGCTGACGCTGGGCCTGTCGATTCTCGTCGCCATCATGGAGACGGTATTCGTGATGACGGGCCGCACCATCTGGCGCGACATGACCAAGTTCTGGGGCGTGCTGTTCGGCATCAACTTCGCCATGGGCGTGGCCACCGGCGTGGTGATGGAGTTTCAGTTCGGCATGAACTGGAGCTACTACAGCCACTACGTGGGCGATATCTTTGGCGCGCCGCTGGCGATCGAAGGGCTGATGGCCTTTTTCCTGGAAGCCACGTTTGTGGGCCTGTTCTTTTTCGGCTGGGATCGCCTCTCCAAGGTCAAGCACCTGATGGTGACCTGCCTGATGGCCATAGGTACCAACTTCTCGGCCCTGTGGATTCTGGTGGCCAACGGCTGGATGCAAAACCCCGTGGGTGCGGCCTTCAATCCGCAGACCATGCGCATGGAGGTGACCGACTTCTTTGCCGTGCTGACCAACCCGGTGGCCCAGGCCAAGTTTGTGCACACGGTCTCGGCCGGTTATGTGATGGCCTCGCTGTTCGTGCTGGGCGTATCGGCCTGGTATGTGCTCAAGGGCCGTCATCTGCATCTGGCCAAGCGCTCGATGACGGTGGCAGCCTCCTTTGGTCTGGCTGCGTCGTTGTCGGTGGTGGTGCTCGGTGACGAATCGGGCTATCTGTCCTCGGAACACCAGAAAATGAAGCTGGCCTCGATTGAAGCCATGTGGAACACCGAGAAAGCACCAGCGGCCTTCACCGTGTTCGGCATTCCCGACCGCGAGGCCCGCGAGACCCACTTTGCCGTGCACATCCCCTGGGTCATGGGCCTGATTGGCACACGCTCGCTGACCACCGAAATCCCCGGCATCAACCAGCTGGTGCTCAATGCAGAAGGCTATATCCGCAACGGTATCGATGCCTATGACGCGCTGCAGACCATTCGCACGGCCAAGACCGACGCCGAGATTCCGGCCGAGGCCCGTCTGCGTTTTGAAAACAATGGCGCGCATCTGGGCTATGCGCTCTTGCTGATGCGCTATGTGGACGATCCGCGCAAGGCCACGGCCCAGCAGATCAAGCAGGCCGCGCTCGACACCGTGCCGCCCGTGGGGCCGCTGTTCTGGACCTTCCGCATCATGGTGGCGTTGGGCATGTTCTTCATCGTGCTGACCGGTACTTTCTTTTACCTGTCCATGCGCCACAAGCTTGACGCCTATCCCTGGTTGCTCAAGGTGGCGGTGCTGTCGATTCCTCTGCCCTGGATTGCGGCCGAGTGCGGCTGGGTGGTGGCCGAGCTGGGTCGCCAGCCCTGGATCATCGAAGGCGTGTTGCCCACGGCCATGGCGGTCTCCAACCTGGGGGCCAGCACGCTGCTGCTGACTATTGCCGGCTTTGTGCTGATCTATACGGTGCTGCTGGTGATCGAGCTCAAGCTCATGGTGCGCGCCATCAAGAAAGGCCCCGAGCACGAGAGCGAGCCTCACCTGAGCTTTTACGAACCCATGATCAAGAAGCTGGCCCGCGCCCGCTGAGCGGCAAGCCAAGGAGTATGAGCAAATGATCTTGCATGAACTGATTACATACGACGTGCTGCGCGTCATCTGGTGGCTGCTGCTGGGCGTGCTGCTGGTGGGCTTTGCCGTGACCGACGGCTTCGATCTGGGCGCCATGGGCCTGCTGCGCGCCACGGCCAAGACTGATGTGGAGCGCCGCACGGCCATCAACTCGGTGGGGCCGGTGTGGGAGGGCAATCAGGTGTGGCTGATTCTGGGCGGCGGCGCCATTTTTGCCGCCTGGCCGCAGCTGTATGCCGTGTCCTTTTCGGGCTTTTATCTGGCCATGTTTGCCGTGCTGGTGCCGCTGATCCTGCGCCCCGTGGCCTTCAAGTTCCGCAGCAAGCACGAAGACGCAGCCTGGCGCAGCCGCTGGGACTGGGTGTTGTGCATCACGGGTCTGGTGCCGTCGCTGCTGTTTGGTGTGGCCGTGGGCAATGTGATTCTGGGCGTGCCTTTCCGTCTGAGCGACGATATGCGCATCTACTACGACGGCAGCTTCTTTGGCTTGCTCACGCCGTTTGCGCTGCTCTGCGGTCTGGTGTCGCTGTCCATGCTGCTCATGCACGGTGCGGCCTGGCTGGTATTCAAGACCGAAGGTGAAGTCTCGGTGCGCGCGGCCCGCTATGGTTCGGTGGCCGCAGTGCTGACCACGCTGCTGTTTGCCGCAGCCGGCGTGTGGCTGGCCATGGGCATCAACGGTTATCAGATCACCAGCGATATCAACCCCGTCGGTCCATCGAACCCGCTGAACAAGACGGCGGCCGTGGCCGCTGGTGCCTGGATGGCCAACTTCAAGTCCTATCCGCTGCTGTGGCTGGTGCCCGGCCTCGGCCTGGTCATGCCGCTGATCGTGGCCCTGGGTCTGCGCAGTCGCCGTGAATGGCTCAGCCTGCTGGGCAGCGGTCTGGCCATCGCCGGCATCATCCTCACCGTGGGTGCAGCCATGTTCCCCATGATCCTGCCTTCCACCATCGATCCGCGTTTCAGCCTGACGGTCTGGGATTCTTCCTCCAGCCATGTGACGTTGTTCATCATGCTGGTCTGCGTGGGGATCTTTCTGCCGCTGATCCTGATCTACACCAGCTGGGTGTACTCGGTGCTGCGCGGCAAGGTGGACATTGCGGCAATCGCCACCGGCAAAGGCCATTCTTATTGACTCCCCCTGAGGCGCTGAGCGCCTTCCCCAGTGGGGACGACAGCCTCGCTGCGAGGCGGCTCTTGCTAGCTGTCTCTGGCTTGGAGATCGCCGGTTTCATTCATGTTGACTCGCTTGCAATGTGTGTGATGAACGAATTGTTAGAAAGGATTTTGTATGTGGTACTTCGCGTGGATTCTGGGACTGCCCCTGGCTGCGGCTTTTGCCGTGCTCAATGCCATGTGGTATGAGCTGATGGATGACGAGGCCACCCGCCGCCGCATCTTGAAGGAGACGGAGTCGGCCGGCCAGGTCTGAGTTCGCTGACTTCAGCCAGCGCAAAAAGGCCGCCCGGTAAAAACCGGGTGGCCTTTTGTATTGCTTTTGAATTGATAGCTTAAAGCGCTTATATATCAAGCACTACAGCGTATTTTTTTAATTACTCGGATGCCTTGCCGCGACCGGCGCCGGTGATCTTGTCTTTCAAATCCAGCAGCCGGGTCACGGCGGCGCCCATGCCCATGAGCTGCATGGCCGTCTCGGGCGAGAGGCGCTGCACGTCATCAAACCAGTTCATCAGCTTGTCGATCAGCTCATGCATCTCGCGCATGCGCTGCTGGGCATAGCGTTCCTCGTCGGTGCCCACCTCTTCCAGCATGGCGGCGCGCAGCATGGATTGGGTGGGTTCGATCTCGCGGCGGCGGCGCTCTTCGGCCAGGCGCTTGAAAATCTCCCACACATCCTGGGGCGCCTGGAAATACTCGCGCCGGTCACCGGGCTGGTGGCGTAGCTGCACCAGTCGCCAGGCCTGCAATTCCTTGAGGCCCATGCTCACGTTGGAGCGGGAAAACTCCAGTGTCTCGGCGATCTGGTCGGCATTCAGAGGCTGGGCGGACAGAAACAGCAGGGCATAGATCTGCCCCACGGTACGGTTGATGCCCCATCGGCTGCCCATTTCACCAAAGTGTGAAACAAATTGGCGGCTCAGCTCTGAAAGCGGTTTGGCTTGCGTCATGGCCTCAATTGTGCCTGTGCCAAGCGTTTTCAGTGGGGTGCTGGATCAAGCAAGAGCAATCTGCCCAGCCTTTGACCGGGCTCTGAGCTGTTGCGCTTTGGCGAGCCTTTTGTGGCTTGTTTCAGAAAAGTCGAGGCGCTGTCAGCAAATTGTCGGGATTGAGCGCAAAATCGCCCCTTCCTTTTATTACGTGTCGGGTTTCTTACGCTGTCTTTTCTGGCTAGGAGCTCGCTTGGCTTGCCGTGTGTAGCGCTGCAGGTTGAGAACCAGGTTAGATGGCTAATAGTTCAATATCCTCCCATTCACGCAGCGCGCTGATTGATTGCACCAAGGGCCTGGCCTGTGCGGCCATCGTCTGGCACCACCTGGCGTTCTACGGTCCCATGTCCGAAGTGGCCCACTCGGCTCTGCCCGAGGTGCTGGACTGGCTATATGAATACGCCCGCATGGCGGTGCAGATCTTTCTGGTGCTGGGCGGCTACCTGGCGGCAGTCAGCCTGGCGCCGCAAGGCCTGGCCCGTTTTGACGCTCCCTGGGCCAAGATCGGTAAACGCTTTGTGCGCCTGGTCGTGCCCTATGCCGTGGCGCTGATGGCCACCATCGTCATCTCGGCTGCGATTCGCCCCTGGTTTGATCACGCCTCGGTTTCGGCCGACCCGGATCTGTGGCAGCTGTTCACCCATGCCTTGCTGCTGGAAGGCATTCTGGGCGAAGAGTCGCTCTCGGCCGGTGTCTGGTATGTGTCCATCGATTTTCAGCTGTTTGCCTTGAGCGTTCTGGTGCTGGCTGCCATGCGCTGGCTGCGTGAGCGCCTGGTGCAGCGCACAGGCGAGCAAGCCCTGGCCCGTTGGTGGCCCTGGGCCATCACCGGCATGCAGGCGCTGGTGGTGGCGGGCACAGCGGCTTCGCTGTTCGCCTTCAATCTCGACGCCGACCTGGATGTCTGGGCGATCTACTTTCTGGGCGCCTATGGCATAGGCATGATGGCTTTTTGGGCCGTGGCCGCCGACAAGCGCAGCACGGCCTGGAGCTGGGCCATGCTGATTGCCGCCATGGTGATGGGCGCTTTGGTGCTGGAGTGGCGCGATCGCATCTTTTTGGCGGGCGTCACGGCCTTGCTGCTGATCGTCTGCCTGCGCACCGAGCGCGTTGCCAGCTGGAAGGGACTGACAGCGCTGCGCCGTCTGGGCGAGATTTCTTACTCGGTCTTTCTCATCCACTTTTCCATGTGCCTGCTGGTCAATGCCGTGGTCAGCAATCTCTGGCCTGACTCGGTGCAAGCTGCCATCGGCGGCATGGGCTTTGCCTTTGCGCTTTCGCTTGCCGCAGGCTATCTGCTCTATCAGACGGTGGAGCGCCATGTCACCTCCTGGAGCCAGGCCTTGCGCTGGCAGGCTGGCCTGATCGGTGCCGGCATGCTGACGACTTTGCTGGCCGGCCTGCGCTAGGCGGGCTTCGGCCATCACCCACAAAAAAAGCAGCTTCAATCAGCTGCTTTTTTTTGGGGCGGCTATGCGCTTGGCAACTCAGCGGTGCAGCTCGCCAGCGCTCTCGGGCTGGAATTCGATGGCATCCACGCGCACCGTCACCTGGCCCGTGGGGCTGGGCATCTTGAACTCATCGCCGACCGACAGACCCAGCAGCGCAATGCCCACGGGGGCGAAGATGGAGATCTTGTCAGGCGAGCCGTCCATTTCCTTGGGGTAGACCAGGGTCAGAGTGTTGCTCTTGCCGGACTCCAGCATGGTGAAGCGCACGGTGGAATTCATGGTCACCACCTGGGGCGGCATGTCCTTGGGATCGAGTACATCGGCGCGCTCGAGTTCGGCCTCCAGCGCATCGCGGCCGGGAAATGGGCTGTTGTTCTTTTCCAGCAGATTTTCAATGCGATCCAGATCCAAGGACGACAAAGTGATGTGGGGCTTGCGCTCCATGGTGTGACTCCCTTGCAAGATGGTGTGGCCCGTACCCGCTTTCTATGCGCCAAGCGCAAACGGACAAAAGCCCGGGCAACGGTGTTGTCCGGGCCAAGGCATCTAAAAAGCACCAACTTGGTGCGTTGCCCTGATTGTGCTGGCAATGGCCGAAATGTCCTAGCGATCTCGCACCCCCGCAGTGCGGATTGAATGCTACTGGATCTTTGGTTTTGCTCCTTAATTGATAGCTTTTTGTGCTTTCAAATACTGGGGTGTGAGCTTGTTTGATTCAGATCCCATTCAAATACGCACAAGACATTGACCTGCCGGTCAAAAGGGTAGTCGTGGCCGGATTGCTCAAATAACTGTATTTATATACAGTTGTTTGATGCCAAAGCCACCAGACTCCAGCTCGAACGAGCCCTTCAGTGCCATGACTTTTGTGCGGCCTGCGCAGCCGCTCAAAGGCCGTGGTGCGGCCAGCTTCATGGCGCATCGCTTTGCCAAGGATGAGAGGCTGGAGTTTGACGATGGCTGGGAGCAGGCGGGTGATGGGGAAGAGCTGCCGGCCTTGCGCACGCAGCTGGAATGGGAGCAGTGCAAGTCCGCGCTCAGCCGCCATGACTCGCCCGATCTGCCCTATCACCTGGGGCTCAATCCCTATCGCGGCTGTGAACACGGTTGCATTTATTGCTATGCCCGGCCCACGCACAGCTATCTGGGCTATTCGCCGGGGCTGGATTTTGAAACCCGGCTGGTTGCCAAGAGCAACTTTGTGGAGGTGCTGCGCGCCGAACTCAGCAAGCCCAGCCATGTGGCGGCGCCCATCATGCTGGGCTCGGTCACCGATTGCTACCAGCCCATAGAGCGTGACGTGGGCCTGACCCGTCGTGTCATCGAAGTGCTGGGCCAGGCCAGGCATCCGTTTTCCATAGTCACCAAGGGTAGTGGCGTGGAGCGGGACCTGGATTTGCTGGTGCCGCTGGCCCGGCAAAACCTGGTGGCCGTCTATGTCACCCTGACCACCTTGCAACCCGAATTGGCCCGACAGCTGGAGCCGCGGGCCGCAGCGCCGCATCGACGCTTGCGCACGATTCGTACGCTGGCCGAGGCCGGTGTGCCCGTAGGTGTCAGCCTGGCGCCGCAGATTCCATTTCTGAATGACGATCTGGAGCAGGTGCTGGCAGCCGCCAGCGACGCCGGCGCACGCCAGGCTTTCTACGCCGTGCTGCGTCTGCCCTGGGAAGGGGCGCCGCTGTTTGAAGAGTGGCTGAAGCTGCATTACCCCGACCGTGCCCAACGTGTGATGGAGCGCGTGCGTGATCTGCACGGCATCAGCGAGGAGGGCCGGGCCGCAGGCAAGGTCTATAGCAGCCAGTTTGGCCAGCGCATGAAGGGCAGCGGGGTCTGGGCCGATATGCTGGGCCAGCGCTTTGCACTGGCTTGCCGCAAGCTGGGGCTGAACCGCGAGCGGGTGATGCTGGACTGCAGCCACTACCATGCGGCGAATCTCTCCGGCCAGCAAAGCCTGTTTTAAAGCGAAGGTGTCGCAGGCACTCTAGCCCTGCGCTTGCCCCGCCGCCGACCCGACAATTTGCCTGCGCGCAGAATGCGGAGCCTGCCTGCGCGGCATCCGACCGACTGTGCTCAACAGCGCGTGTGGATTTCTCCTGCTTGATCAACTGTTTTTTTGACCCGGCCTCAAACCGGCCGCTTGCTTGATGAGTGCTTCTTCGATTTCCTACCGGCCCGATATGTCTTCGCTCGGCCGCGTGCGCGCATCGTGGCCGGCTGTTTTCATGCTGGGCTGCACAACCCTGTTCTTATTGGTGCTCGGGCATGAAGGGCGTCGCGTTGTACAGCTGTTCGTTCTGATGGCGCCGGCTCTGGTCTGGCTCAGCTGGCCGGTGCGCAGTGCCGCGTGGCAGCGGGCCAGACGCATTCTGGTGTGGGCCTGGATCATGCTGTTTGTGGTGGATGCCGGTGTGCGTATCTATCTGATGGATGCCTATGGCGCAGCGCCTGACAGTGCCCTGGTGCTTGGCGCAATGGCCAACACCAATTGGCGCGAAGGCTCGGAATATCTGTCCATGCATTGGCGCAGCGCGGCCTTGTTTGCAGCGATTTTTGTCGCAGTGGCTGCAGCCGTGTTGTATCTGACCGGCAAGTCCACACGACAACTGTCTGCTCCGGGCAGAGGGAGTCAAGCTCTGTGTTTGATCCTCGTGTTGTTCTGCTTGCTGGCATACACCAGCAAGCCCTGGCGCCGCTTGTATCCGGCCGTGTTCTGGGTGCAATGGAGTCAGTCGTTGCAGACGCTGCAGAAGAGCTGGCTCAACCAGCAGCAGGGGCGAGAGCAGATGCTGGCACGTGCCACGGCTGCCAAGCCTGTGGTTGGGCGCGAGGAGCCTTCCACGGTGGTGCTGGTTCTGACGGAAAGCATCAATCGCGACAATCTCTCGCTCTATGGCTATGGACGCATGACCAATCCGGGTCTGCGAGTGCATCAGCAGCAGCTGGGTGAGCAGCTGACGGTGTTGCGCAATGCCTGGTCGGTGGATGCCAGCACCTTGCCCGCCGTGCGCAATCTGTTCTCTTTCGGTGCGCCGGATGCGGTGGATTCGCAGCATCTGGTATCCCTGGCTAGAGCGGCGGGGTACAAGGTGTGGTGGATCAGCAATCATGACGATGTCGCCATTGAACAGCAGCATGCCAGGCTGGCGGATGTGATGCAGATGGTCAACAAGACACCGGGGCGCTCCACGGCTTCGCTGGATGAGGAGATGCTCGATGAGCTGCACACGGCGCTCAATGAGTCCTCGTCCGAGCGCAAGTTTGTGATCGTCCACATGCTGGGCGCGCATCCGCATTACCGGCTGAGATTTCCCAAAGGGCAGAATCCCTTTGACGACGATGTGGATGCGGTCGATGTGCAGATGGAAAAAAATGGCCGCTCTGCCTGGGTGCGCCATCTCCGCGAGGAGTACGACTCGGCGCTGCTCTATCACGACTCGGTGGTATCGAAAATGCTGCAGCTGACCAGAGATATCGCCAAGCCCCAAAACCATGTGGCCTGGATGTATTTGTCAGACCATGGTCAGGAGGTCGGCCATGTCGGCAACCATGTAGGGCATAGCCCGGGCACTGCGGGCGGCTACCGCATTCCGGCCATCGTCTGGCAGGCGAATGCTTTGGGTAGCGTTTCCGAGGAGGTGGCAAAAAGGCCTTTTCGCTCGGATTGGGCCGCCTGGACTCTGGCCGATTTGCTGGCACTGAAATGGCAGGGCCAGGCTGTGGGGCGCAATGTGCTGGCCCATCCCTATCACTGGGAAGCTCCACGCCTGCCGGCGGCCGTGTCCTCGTTCACGGACTGATTCTGCCCCGCCTCAACTTGCATCGAGGAAGGAGCGCACCAGCAAACTCTCGCTGCGCTCCTTCATGCAATACACATAGGTGGTGGTGCTGGCCGGATCGCCTGCAATGCGCACGGGCTTGAAGCGGGCATCGGCAATGAATTCGGCTTCCGACACGGCACCCAGACCCAGGCCGCGCGCCACGGCTTCGCGTATGGCTTCGCGGCTGCCTATCTCCAGGCTCAGCTGGGGCTTGACGCCTGCGGCCTGCAGCGCGGCCTCCATGGCGGTGCGCGTGGTCGATCCCTGCTCGCGCAGCAGCAGGGGCTGGCCTTGCAGCTCGCGGATATCGATCTGCTGGCGCCGCGCAAACGGGTGCTCCACATGGGCAAACACAATGATGGCGTGGCGCGCATATTCGCGGGCCATCAGCTCGGGTCGCTCATACAGGCCGGCCAGCACGGCCACATCGGTGCTGTAGTTCTCCAGATCCTGCAACACCTGCTGGGAGTTGCCCATGCGAATCGATAGCTGCATGCCGGGATAGCGTGCCCGGTAGGCGGCCACCATCTCGATCACATGAAACGGGCCCACGGCGCCTATCTTCAACTCGCCCTGATTGAGCTTGCCGGAGTCGCGCAAAAAATACTCGGCTTCGGACTCCAGCGCCAGCAGCTTTTGCGCCAGCAGCAGCAACTTGCGGCCGGCGCCGGTCAAGCTCATGCGATAGCCCTGGCGGTGAAAAAGCTCGATCTGGCTTTGCCGCTCCAGTGCTGCGATCTGGCTGGAAATGGTGGGCTGGCTCACGCCCAGGGTGCGGGCAGCGGCGCTCAGGCTGCCTTGCTGGGCCACGGCAATCAGGGCGCGGTAGCGGGCGGTACTCATGAAAATTTCATCTCAAGGTTTGATCTATGGAAGCTGTTTAAACCAATTCTGAAACTTTCATATTGCAGAAATATGTCGTCCCTACCATTGACTCCAACGCAGGGCCAATGCCGCTGCAAACGAAGTCAACGCAAAGGATGGACCACATGAAGATGACCCGTAAAGCCTGGCTGCAAGGCGCAGCCGCAAGCCTGGCCCTGGTGGCGACAGGCACCTGGGCACAGCAGCCCACCGAACTGCGTGTGGGCCTGATTCCATCGGAAGACGCCCAGGCCATGATGCGCGCCAGCCAGCAGGTGATGGACCAGCTGGCCGCCAAGACCGGCATGAAGGTCAAGCCCTTTGTGGCCAATGACTACAACGGCGTGATCGAGGCCATGCGCTCGGGCAAGATCGACGTGGCTTACTTCGGCCCGTTCTCCTATGTGCTGGCCAGCCAACTGGCCCATGCCGAGGCCTTTGCCATTCCCGTGGCCAAGAAGTCGGGCAAAAGCTCGTACCAAAGCCTGATCATCAGCAAGAAGGACAAGGGACCGGCCAGCGTGGCCGCGCTGCAGGGCAAGACCTTTGCCTTTGTGGACCCCAGCTCGGCATCGGGCCATCTGTTTCCCAAGGCCGGCCTCAAGGGCGAGGGCGTGGATACCGACAAATACTTCTCCCGCGTGATCTTCTCGGGCTCGCATGACGCCAGCATCATGGCGGTGGCCAACGGCAAGGTCGATGCAGCGGCTGTGGCCGATCCCATTTTTCAAACCGCCGTGGCCAAGGGCCATGTGAAGGCCGAGGATTTCCAGATCGTCTGGCGCTCGCAGCCCATCCCCGAATCGCCTATGGCCTGGCGCAGGAGCCTGGATGCGGCCACCAAGCAGAAAGTGGCAGCCGCACTGGCCGAAATCAAAGGCCTGCCCTGGGGTGATCGTGGTGAGTTGAACGGCTTTGCTCCCACCAACGACCAGGCCTATGACGTGGTACGCCAGACGGCCAAGGCGCTGAATCTGGAACTGGGGAAGATGAAATGATCAGCATCCGCAATCTGCGTAAAAGCTATGGCAGCAACCATGTGCTGCATGGCATAGACATGGATGTGAAGGCTGGTGAGTTCGTGGTGATGCTGGGCCTTTCGGGTGCGGGCAAATCCACCTTGCTGCGCTGCATGAATGGTCTGAACCAGCCCGACAGCGGCACGCTGCAAGTGGGCGGCATCGATCTGATGCAAAAGCACTCGCGCCGCGAACTGGCCCGTCATGTGGCCATGGTGTTTCAGCACCACAACCTGGTGCAGCGCCTGTCGGTGCGCAAGAACGTGCTGACCGGCCGTCTGGGCCAAGTGGGCACGCTGGCCTCGGTGCTGCAGCTGTTCAGGCAAAGCGATATTGATCTGGCCCAGCAATGCCTGGAGCGCGTGGGCCTGGCCCACAAGGCCGATGAACGCACGCAAGCCCTGTCTGGCGGGCAGATGCAGCGCGTGGGCATTGCCCGTGCCCTGGCCCAGCAGCCGCAGGTAATTCTGGCCGACGAACCCGTGGCCAGCCTGGACCCCAAGACCGCGCGCAGCGTGCTGCAATATCTGCGCGATGCCACGCGGGAGATGGGCATTGCTGTGGTCTGCAATCTGCACCAGGTCGATTACGCCCGCGAATTTGGCGACCGTGTGGTGGGACTGGCCCAGGGCCGCATGGTGTTCGATGGCGCGCCCGCCGATCTGGACGAGGCCGCTCTCGATGCCATTTATCACAGTGCACAGCAAGAGGCGCAGCCTGCGGCGCAGGGCGGCGAAGCCAGAACCGGGTTGACGCCCGCCGGCGTCTGGCTGCCTGCCAGTGCTTCGATGGCCGCCACGGCAGGAGGTCTGTGATGAGCAGCAATACCTTGAACACCCAGCGTGACGGCTGGCAGTGGACGGCGGGCCGGCCCGAAGGCAAAGGCGGCTGGCTGGGCTATGCGGCGCTGGCGCTGGCCATTGCCTGGCTGCTGCACTGGAGCGCAGGCGGCGCGCAGATGAGCTGGGGCGAGCTGGCTGGCGGCATGCCGCAGATAGGCGATTTTCTGACCCGCTCCGTGCCGCCGGACATGTCCATACTGCCGCGTCTGTGGGCGCCGGCGCTGGAGACGATTCAGATCGCCATCTGGGGCACGCTGCTGTCGGTCATGCTGGCGCTGCCGCTGTCCTTCATCGCGGCCAGCAATCTGCACAGCTGGCACTGGCTGCGCCGTATCACGCGCCAGTTCCTCAACGTGGTACGCAGCATCAACGAGTTGATCCTGGCCCTGGTCTTTGTCTCGGCCGTGGGTCTGGGCCCTTTCCCCGGCGTGCTGGCTCTGGCTCTGCACGGCATGGGCATGCTGGGCAAGTTCTTTGCCGAGGCGATTGAAGAAATCGACGACGGCCCGCTGCAAGCCCTGCGCAGTGCCGGAGCCAGCCAGCTGCAAATCATTGCCTTTGGCGTGGTGCCGCAGGTGATTACGGCTTGGATTGCCGTGGTGCTCTATCGCTTCGAGGTCAATCTGCGCTCTGCCACCGTGCTGGGCATGGTGGGCGCCGGCGGTCTGGGCTTTGAGCTGGTCAGCAGCCTCAAGCTGTTTCGCTACCAGGAAACCGCCACCTGCATCATCGTCATCACGGTGATGGTGATTGCCGCCGATCTGGTTTCCAACGCGCTGCGCAGCCGCATCCAGCAAGGCGCACGTCACTGAGGTCCGAGCTGCTCCGGCTCTGCCTCTTCTGATACTCCTGAAATATGAGCTGCAAGCGCTTTTGAATCAAGCGCTTCAGTCAGGTTTCGCTTGAAAATTATTGAGAAGGCTTTCCCCGTGTGGACTTATCACAACCCCGTGCGCATCAGCGTCGGCAATGGCTGCCTGGATCAGTTGCCGGCCTTGCTGGCAGGCCGCAACTGCCTGGTGGTCACCTTCCCGGAAGCAGAAAGCCTGGGTCTGGTGCAACGCGTGCGCAATCTGATTGGCGAGCAGCTGCGCGGCGTGATCGACAGCATCCAGCCCAACCCCGATGTGCAGTGGCTGGCCCCCTTGTATGAGCAGGTGCAGCGCGAGCATGCCTATGTGCCCGTTATCGTGGCTCTGGGCGGCGGCAGCGCCATTGATTCGGCCAAGGCCCTGATCTGTGCCACGGCTTCGGGCCGCTTTGCCGATCTGCTCTCGGTTTTGCAGCAGGGAGCGAAGCTGCCGCCTGGGCTGCACAAGAGTTTGATTGCCATTCCCACCACTGCCGGCACCGGCAGCGAAGTCACGCCCTGGGCCACGATCTGGGATCAGGCCGGCGGCAGCAAATACTCGCTGCACCAGCCGCAGACCTGGCCCGAGGCGGCCATCATCGATGCCGAGCTCATGGCCAGCCTGCCTGCGGCAGCCACCCTGGCATCGGGGCTGGATGCCTTGTCGCACGCGCTGGAATCGATCTGGAATGTGAACCGTAACCCGGTCTCCATGTCGCTGGCCGTGCAAGCTGCGCGCCGCTGCCTGGCCGTGTTGCCCGCGCTGATGCAGGATCTGCCCAATCTGCAGCTGCGCGCCGAGATGGCCCAAGCAGCGCTGCTGGCAGGCCTGGCGTTTTCCAACACCAAGACGGCGCTGGCGCATTCGCTGTCCTACGACATCACGCTGCAGCATGGCGTGCCGCACGGCATCGCCTGCTCCTTCAGCCTGCCCCTGGTGCTGGAGATGGCACTGGGTGCCGACGATGTGGCCGATGCCGCGCTGCTGTCCATTTTCGATGCCTCCACCGGCGCCGTGGCCGTGCAACGGCTGAGCGCTTTTTTGCAAAGCCTGGGCGTGGCCACCGAGCCCGAGCGTTACGGCGTGGCCCCGCAAGACTGGGCCGCCATGCTGCACAAGGCTGCCAGCGGCCCGCGCGGGCGCAACTTCATTCGATCCCTGGCCTGAAATTTCTCTGCTCACACCCTCAAAAATCATGAACTCCATCGCTATTTCCGAAGCCCAGGCCCTGTCGCTGACAAGCACTCCAAGCGCCGATCTGTCTCCCTTGCAGGCCGTCATCTTTGACTGGGCCGGCACGCTGGTGGACTTTGGCTCGCTGGCGCCCACTCAGATCTTTGTCGAAGCCTTTGCCACTTTTGGCATCACCATCACCCTGGCCCAGGCGCGCGGGCCCATGGGCCTGTCCAAATGGGATCACATCCACCAGCTGCTGCAAGAGGAAAGCATTGCCAGCCAATGGCAAACCGCTTTTGGCTACGCACCGGGTCATGACGATGTGGATGCCATCTATGCCCGCTTCATGCCCATGCAGATCGCCAAGGTGGCGGAGTTCTCTGATCCCATCGCCGGTGCGCCCGAGCTGCTGGTCTGGCTGCGCGCCAATGGCCTGAAGGTGGGCTCTTGCTCGGGCTACCCGCGCGAGGTGCTCAATCAGCTGCTGCCCCAGGCGGCGGCCGCCGGTGTGCAGCCCGACTATGTGGTGGCCGGTGACGAACTGGATGCTGGCGGTCGCCCAGGCCCGTATATGGCGCTGGCCAATGTGCTGGCCCTGTCCGTCAGCGACGTGCGTGCCTGTGTGAAGGTGGACGACACCGTGCCCGGCATTGCGGAAGGCCTGAACGCCGGCATGTGGACCGTGGGCCTGAGCCTGTCGGGCAATGAAGTGGGCTACTCGGTGCAGGAATACGCCCAGGCCGACCCGGCCGAGGTGGAGGCCCGTGTGGCCGCAGCCGAAGCCAAGCTCAAGCAAGCGGGAGCCCACCATGTGGTGCGCAGCGTGGCCGATCTGCCGGCTGTGCTGGCGCAGATTGCCGCCGATATGCGCAGCGGTAAAACACCGGTTTGAGCTTTACCTGGTTGCACTGGCTGCTCATGTTTTGAGTGGCTCAGCGGCGTAGCCGGGGCGGCTGCTGCGAGCCGCTACGATGGCAGACAAACGCCGCCTCCATGCTTTTCGGTGTGGGGGCGGTTTTTACTTGGGAGATAGAAAAATGCTGTTGATTGTGGGCACCGTGCGCCTGCCGCCCGAAAACCTGGAGCGCGCCAAACCGGCCATGCGGGCCATGGTGCAGGCCTCGCGCGCCGAAGCCGGCTGTCTGGAATATGGCTATGCCGAGGATGTGCTGCAGCCCGGGCTGATCCATGTGAAGGAGTGCTGGACGGATCAGGCGGCATTGGATGTGCATTTTGCGTCGGCGCATATCCAGCTCTGGCGTGCAGCCTGGCCCGCGCTGGGGATTGGCGACCGGGATTTACGTGTCTATGAGGTGCAGCCGCCGCGCGCGACCTGAACGACCTGAACCTGGCTCGGCGAGCCCGCGCCGCAGCGCAGGCTCACCATTTTCAGCTTTCAGCGCAGAAAGCGCTCGGCCAGCTGGCTCCAGAACGCTGCGCCATAGGGCAGGTTGAGGTCGTTGAAGTCGTACTTGGGGTTGTGCAGACCACGTCCGCCGTCGGACGGGCCGTTGCCTATGCGCACCAGCGCGCCGGGGCAGCGCTGCAGCATGTAGGCAAAGTCTTCGCTGCCCATTAGCTGGGGGAAGGCCGTATTCACCGCCTCGGCACCCACCAGATCCGTGGCCACCTGGGCGGCAAGCTCTACCGCCTGAGCGTTGTTGGCCAGCGCCGGATAGCCTTGCACATAGTTGATTTCCGCCCGCGCGCCATGACCTTGGGCAATGCCGGTGATGAGCCCGGTAATGCGTTCCTTGAGCAGGCTGCGCACGGCCGGCGAGTGGGATCGCACGCTGATACCGATTTCGGCATCGGCCGGAATCACGTTCAGCGCATCGCCCGCGCGCAGACGGCCCACGGTGACCACGGCCGATTCGTTAGGGTCCACATTGCGTGCCACCACCGTTTGCAGGCTGGTGACGATGGCGGCGGCTGCAACCAGCGGATCAACGGCCAGATGCGGGCGTGCGGCATGGCCACCAACGCCGACAATCTTCACGTACACGCGGTCGCCGGCCGCCATGAAGGAGCCGCTGCGCATGGCGAACTGGCCTTGCGGCAAACCCGGATGGTTGTGCATGGCGTAGACGGCATCGCAGGGAAAGCGCTCGAACAGGCCTTCCTCCACCATGGCCTTGGCGCCGCTGTCGAAACCGCGCTCTTCGGCCGGCTGGAAGATCAGGTGCAGCGTGCCGCTGAAGTTGCGGTGACGCGCCAGATACTTGGCCGCGCCCAGCAGCATGGTCATATGGCCGTCGTGGCCGCAGGCATGCATGCAGCCGGCGATGCGGCTGGCATGCTCGGCGCCGGTGGCTTCCTGAATCGGCAGTGCATCCATGTCGGCGCGAATGCCCAGGCTGCGACTGCCGTCGCCGTGGCGCAGCGTGCCGACCAGGCCCGTGCCGCCAATGCCGCGCGTGACTTCGTAACCCCATTCGGCCAGCTTGCCTGCGATGAAGTCGGAAGTTCCGTGCTCGGCAAAAGCCAGCTCCGGGTTCTGGTGCAGATGGCGACGAATGGAGACCAGCTCCTGCTCATAGGGCAGGAACTGGACGATACGGGCGAAGCTCGCCTGTCGCGTAGCGGTAGCTGTCATTCGAGAACGATGTTATTGGCCTTGGCGATGCGCGAGTAGAACTTGATGCGCTCGATGATCTCGGCACGGTAGGCCTGGGGTTTGAGCTCTTCCGGCACCATCATGCCCTTGTCGTCCCAGACTGTATGGGTTGCTGGGTCTTGCAATACCGTGCGCATGGCCTGGTAGAGGCGGTCGATGATGGGTTGAGGGGTCTTGGCCGGTGCAGCGATGCCGGTCCAGGAGGTGAGGTTCAGGTCGGGCAGCTTCAGCTCGGCAAACGTAGGCACATCGGGCAGCTGGGCCACGCGTTGAGGGGCGGCCACGGCGAGAGCACGCAGTTTGCCGTTTTTGATGCTGGCCAGATTGGTGGACAGATTGTTCCAGGCCAGCTGAACTTGGCCCGACATCACGTCCGTGATGGCCACACCGGCACCGCGATAGGGCACATGGGTGATGTCAATCTTGGCCTGGGTCTTGAGCAATTCCATACTCAGGTGCGAGACGGAGCCGGTGCCTGCGCTGGCGTAGTTCAGCTTGCCAGGGTTGGCCTGGGCATATTTGACGAGATCGGCAAAGCTGCGCACGGGCAGGCTGGCGTTGACCAGCAGCACATTGGACAGACGGTCGATCAGTGTGACGGGGGCAAAGTCATTGACCGCGTCATAAGGCAGCTTGGGGGTGACGGCGGGGTTGACCACATGCGTGCTTTGCGAGGTGACGATCAGCGTGTAGCCATCGGGCTTGGCCTTGGCGACAAAGGCCGAGCCCAGAGAACCGCCAGCGCCGCCCTTGTTGTCCACGATGACCGGAACGCCCAGCAGGCGGCTCAGGCGGTCGGCCATCAGGCGGCCCGAGTTATCGACCGAGCCGCCGGGCGTGAAAGGCACGACCAGGGTGATGGGCTTGTTGGGGTAGGGTGCCTCGGCATGGGCCAGAGGGGACAGGCCGGCAGCAGCGGCCAAGCTTACGAATTCGCGACGGTTGATGTGCATGTTATGTCTCAATGGATAAGGTGCGAGATTACGTAGGCTGCTGCCGCTCGGCAAACGACATTCGCATCATGTGCGATGACATAATGTCATCGCTCGCATCATGAAAATCCGATCTCCCTCACTGGTCGAACTGCACGCCTTCCTGGCGGTCTGCCGCCATGGAAGTTTTCGCCGTGCGGCCGATGAGCTTTGCGTCACGCAAGCCGCCGTTAGCCGTGCGGTACAGCGGCTGGAAGAGCATTTGCCGGGCGGCCGCCTTTTCGAACGCAGCTCGGCCGGGGTATCGCTCACGGCGCGCGGAGAGCAGTTGCGCAAGCTGACCGAGCGCCATGTGCTGGCGCTGGAGCTGGCTGCCGAGACGCTGTGCCGTGCCTCCATGCCCCAGCTGGTACGGCTGAGCGTGATCCCGACATTGTCGATTCAATGGCTGATGCCGCGCCTGCCCGAGTTCAATCAGCGCAATCCCGATGTCCATGTGGAACTGCGGCAGTTCAAGCATGACGAAGACTTCACGCGCGACGATGTCGATTTATGGGTGGAGGTCAAACGCCCCAACCGCCGCTGGCCCGAGCAGGTGCAAGCCCGCTATCTGCTGGGGCGTGAACTGGTTCCCGTATGTGCGCCGGCCCTGAGTCATCAATTCCATCGGCCCGGCGATTTTCTGGCGGCCAGCCTGCTGCACCACACCAATTTCCCGGACAACTGGGCGCTGTGGTTCGCCCAGGCCGGCGTGGCCTGCAAGCCGCAACTGGGCCCGGGCTTTGATCTGACCATGCACCTCATCGTGGCCGCCAAGGCCGGCATAGGCGTGGCCGTGGTGCCGCGCAGTCTGGTGCAAAAAGAGTTGCAGGCGGGCGAACTGGTGATGCCGTTTGACATCTCCGTCTCCTGCGGCCGTGGTTATTACCTGTGCTGGAATCAGGATGCTCCCAGCTTTGCGGCGCGAGACAAATTTGCGGCCTGGCTGGCCGAGCAGGCAGATGCAGACAATTCGCCAGAAGGTGGTTCGTCCAGCGCGCTATAAGAACGTGTTGACGGTCTTGCCTCAACCCTTGGGGTCAATGCGTTTGCGAGCGCGCCTGGATTCCATCCATTACCCGCTGGATCAGCGTGCCGTGTCCGGTCATTGAAGCCCGTACTGTGCTGGATTGATGGGCATGACAGTTCTTTGAATTTGCATGGGGCCGTACCTGGATTTCCGTGGCTGCCGGTGATGTACTGCAGACCGGAACAAGGAGTTTTTGATGAGGAAAAGCAGCAGCGGCTGGATGAACGGTTTGGTGGGGGTGGCGATCTTCGCGGGTTCGCTGCCTGCAACCCGTGTGGCGGTGGCCGAGCTGAATCCGGTTTTTCTGACCTGCGCCCGGGCCGCAATTGCGGCCGTCCTGGGTCTGGCTTTGCTGCTTTTGCTGCGCCAGCCACGGCCGACGCTGGCCGATGCACCTGCGCTGCTGTTCACAGCAATAGGCTGCGTGCTCGGCTTTCCTCTGCTGACGGCTTTGGCGCTGCAGCATGTCACCTCGGCGCATTCCATCGTCTTTCTGGGGCTGCTGCCTTTGTGCACGGCTCTTTTTGCCGTGCTGCGCGCAGGGGAGCGTCCCCGTCTGCCGTTCTGGTTGTTCTCCGTGGTGGGTGCCGCCTTCGTTGCCGGCTATGCCTCCATGGGAGACGTGGAGGCCTCGCTGAAAGGCGATTTGCTGATGCTGGCTGCGGTGCTTGTGTGCGGCATGGGCTATGCCGAAGGTGCCCAGCTTTCGCGCAAGCTGGGCGGCTGGCAAGTCATCAGCTGGGCATTGGTGTTCTCGCTGCCCGTCATGCTGCCCCTGGCCTTGCTGAATATGCCGCATTCGCTGGAGAGCGTGGGTGCTGGGGCCTGGATCGGCCTGGCCTATGTGTCTATCTTCAGCATGCTGATCGGCTTTGTGTTCTGGTATCGCGGTCTGGCTCAGGGCGGGATTGCTGCCGTCGGTCAACTGCAGTTGCTCCAGCCCTTTATGGGCCTGGGTCTGGCGGCGCTTCTGCTGCAGGAAACCGTGAGCTGGACGATGCTCATCGTGACCCTGGTTGCCGTGGTCTGCGTCGGCGGCGCCAAGAAATACGCTTGATCGTTGCGAGGCAGCTGGCCGACGGTTGATGGCGTGCGTGAGACGCTGAGAAAAGATCAGCTCTCTGGGCGTGCCGCAGTTTCATACCAGTGCCTGGACCGGTTCACGACAGCCACCACGACCAGCATCACGGGCACTTCAATCAACACCCCGACCACGGTTGCCAGCGCCGCGCCCGAATGCAGGCCGAAAAGGCTGATGGCGGTAGCCACCGCCAGCTCGAAGAAATTGCTGGCGCCAATCAAGGCGGATGGGCCGGCCACGCAATGCGCCACGCCCAGTTTTTTGTTCAGCCAGTAGGCCAGCCCGGAGTTCAGCACCACCTGTATGAGGATGGGCACGGCCAGCAGCGCGATCACCAAAGGCTGCTCCAAAATGGTTTTGCCCTGGAATGCGAACAGCAGCACCAAGGTGGCAAGCAGTGCCAGCATGGACAGCGGGCCCATTGCGGCACTGGCCCGCTGCAATGCGGCCTCGCTCCGACGGAGAAGCTGCTGGCGCAGCATCTGGGCGATGGCCACAGGCATGAGGATGTACAGCAGCACCGATACCAGCAAGGTATCCCACGGCACGCTGATGGAGGATATGCCCAGCAGCAGCGCCACGATGGGCGCAAAAGCCAGCAGCATGATGGCGTCGTTCAAGGCCACCTGGGAAAGCGTGAAATACGGATCGCCCTTGCACAGCTGGCTCCAGACAAACACCATGGCCGTGCAGGGCGCAGCAGCCAGCAAAATCAGGCCGGCCACATAGCTGTCCACCTGCGCGGGGTCCAGCCATTGTGCAAACAGCTGGCGCAAAAAAAGCCAGGCCAGCAAGGCCATGGAGAAAGGCTTGACGCCCCAGTTGATGAACAGGGTCACGCCAATGCCGCGTGCATGCGACTTCACCCGTGACAGAGCCGAGAAGTCGATCTTGACCAGCATGGGAATGATCATCACCCAGATCAGCAGGCCTACCGGAAGATTGACTTTTGCCACTGCCATGGCGGCGATGGCGTGGCTCAGCGCCGGCATCCAGTGGCCCAGGGCAATGCCGGCGACGATGCAGAGCAGCACCCATACCGTCAGATAGCGCTCAAAACCGCCCATGACAGGTTGTGCAGAACCGGATACTTTCATCTCAGGATGCTCCGATGTCGTCAAGCAGTGGCTGCAAGGCGGCGCTGTCCAGGGTTTCAAACGGCAGCCGTGCCAGCTGCAACATGCGGTAAGCGATGGCCTGACGGGTCAGCTCAAAGCGTTGCCGCTGCTCCGACTCGCTTGCCGTCGAAGGATCCGGATAGCTCCAGTGGGCCTGCAGGGGTGCACCGGGCCACAGAGGGCAGGGCTGGGCCGCTGCGCTATCGCACACGGTGATGACCACTCGCATCGGAGGCGCTCCGGCCTCGGCAAAGCGGTCCATGTTTTTACTGCACAGCCCGGACACCTCAACGCCCGCCGCGCTCAGGGCTGCAATCGCCTGCGGGTGGATGCGCCCACTGGGCGAGGCGCCAGCGCTGTAGGCGCGGGCATCCACACCCAAAATCCCGGCCCAGTGGTTGAACATGGCTTCAGCCAGCACGCTGCGAGCCGAGTTGTGCGTGCACAGCACCAGTACATTCGTCGTCATTTCAGCAAGCCTGGTTGTTGGTGGGGCAGCAAGCATCGGGTTTGAGCTCGCAGCCGGCGCCTTCGCAGCAGTTGTCCGTCAGATAGCCCAGGACGCCATTCATCTGTGCAAAGTCGGCGCGATAGAGGAGATTGCGGCCGATGCGCTCCTGCGTCACCAGACCGGCGTTGCTCAGCTCCTTCAGGTGAAATGACAGCGCCGTGGCCGCAACGCCCAGTTGCTCTGCCAATACCGAGGGCGTCAGCCCTTGAGCGCCGGCAACCACCAAGACTCGGAAGACGCGCAGGCGTACCTGGTTCGCAAGAGCGGCCAAGGATTTGATGATTTGCTCTTCATTCATATTTCAATGATAGTTGAATTATTGAAATAATGTAGAAAATCTTCTGAAACGTAGAGTTGAGCAGGCCGAAAAGACTGAAATTTTTGGGCAGCGACTGACCCTCGGGGCAAGTCGCTGCAATGGCTTGTTTTAAGCCGGCAGTGCTGCCGGCTGGATCAGGCTTTATCGCTGGGTTTACAGCTGCGCCGCATGGTGGCGCAGATGGTCGTCGATAAAGCTCTGGATGAAGTAGTAGCCGTGGTCGTAGCCGGACTGGCGGCGCAGCGTGAGCGGCTGGCCGGCCTTGTCACAGGCCGCTTCAAAGGCTTCGGGCAGCAGCTGCTTTTCCATCAGAAATTTATCGGCCAGGCCCTGGTCGATAAGAATGCCGGCTGGGTAGGGGGCTTGCGTCTGCGCGGCCATCAGCTCGCTGGCGTCATGTTGGGCCCATTCGGCCTGGTTCTCGCCCAGATAACCGGCAAAGGCTTTCTGGCCCCAGGGGCAGTTGACGGGATTGGCAATCGGCGCAAAGGCTGACAGCGACTTGAACTTGCCGGGGTGGCGCAGAGCCAGCGTCAGCGCGCCGTGGCCGCCCATGCTGTGGCCGAAGATGCCCAGGCGCTGCAGATCCACCGGCAGTTTGGCACCGATCAGCGGCAGCAGGTCGTTCAGGAGGTAGCTTTCCATGCGCCAGTGCAGGGCCCAGGGCTTGGTCGTGGCATCAAGATAGAAACCTGCACCCACGCCAAAGTCCCAGGCATCGGATTCGCCGGGCAGGCCGGCGCCGCGCGGGCTGGTGTCGGGGCAGATCAGAGCGATATTCAGCTCGGCCGCCAGACGCTGGGCACCGGCTTTGGTCATAAAGGTTTCTTCGGTGCAGGTCAGGCCGGCCAGGTAGATCAGCGCCGGCACCTTCTCGCCCATCACGGCCTTGGGCGGCAGATAGACCGAGAACTTCATGGCCAGGCCGATTTCGCTGGAGAAATGTTCGTAATAGCGCTGGGCGCCACCAAAGCAGGCGTGGGCGGTTTTGAGTTCAAAAGAGTGGGACATGGGATGCTCCTGAATACAAAGCTGCATGCGTAAGTAGAACAAGGGTTTCAAGCCTTTTGATGCCTGAAACCCTTGTTTTGGAAACGCTTACAGCTCGTGTTTTTACTTATTCGACGAAATTCACCACCGAACGAATCGACTTGCCTTCATGCATCAGATCAAAGGCTTCGTTGATCTTGGCCAGGCCCATGGTGTGGGTCACAAAGGGTTCGAGCTGAATCTTGCCGGCCATGGCGTCTTCCACCATGCCGGGCAGCTCGCTGCGGCCCTTGACGCCGCCAAAGGCCGTGCCCATCCACTTGCGGCCGGTCACCAGTTGGAAGGGGCGGGTGGAAATTTCCTGGCCGCTGCCGGCCACGCCGATGATGACCGACTGGCCCCAGCCGCGGTGGGCGCATTCCAGCGCAGCGCGCATCACCTGGGTGTTGCCGATGCACTCGAAGCTGTGGTCCACGCCCCAGCCTGTCATCTCCACAATCACTTGCTGGATGGGCTTGTCAAAGTCCTTGGGGTTCACGCAATCGGTGGCGCCGAAGGTCTTGGCCAGCTCGAATTTACCGGGGTTGGTGTCGATGGCGATGATGCGACCGGCCTTGGCCAGTTGCGCGCCCTGGATCACGGCCAGACCGATGCCGCCCAGGCCGAACACGGCAACCGTATCGCCTTCCTGTACCTTGGCCGTGTTCTTCACGGCGCCCAGGCCGGTGGTCACGCCGCAGCCCAGCAGGCAGACCTGCTCGGGGTTGGCGTCGGGGCTGATCTTGGCCAGCGACACGGCGGCCACCACGGTGTACTCGCTGAAAGTCGAGCAGCCCATGTAGTGGTAGATGGGCTCGCCGTTGTAGCTGAAACGGGTGGTGCCGTCGGGCATCACGCCCTTGCCCTGGGTGGCACGCACGGCGGTGCACAGGTTGGTCTTGCCGCTCTTGCAGAACAGACACTCGCCACATTCGGCGGTGTACAGCGGAATCACATGATCGCCGGGCTGGACGCTGGTCACGCCTTCGCCCACTTCCACCACAATGCCTGCGCCTTCATGGCCCAGCACGGCGGGGAAGATGCCTTCGGGATCGTCACCGGAGAGGGTGAAGGCATCGGTGTGGCAAACGCCGGTGTGGGTGATCTTGACCAGCACTTCGCCCTTCTGGGGCGCAGCCACGTCGATCTCGACGATTTGCAGAGGTTCTCCGGCCTTGAAGGCCACAGCGGCGCGTGATTTCATGTTTGTCTTTCTTGGAGAGGGTGGAGCGAGGCCAGGGCTTTCGCTTTGCAATACCTTGAATGTAGGTCAGGTGGGTAGTCAAAGGCTGCCTGCATGGCCGCCATCTGAAGGACTTTGGCCGAATATCGATGCAATTAAGGGCTTCGGCCATGAATGTACTTCAGCCGCTGCTGGCTTCACAGGCTGCTGTCGCGTGCCGAGACTGGTGCTGCGCGCGGATCTGTCCAGCCGTGTCCCGGAACCAGTGGGCAATGGCTACGTTTTGCTCGAAAAGAGAGTATCGGGTGCCGCCGCCGTAGTCTGGCATGTCGATCATGTCGGTAGTGATATAGCGCAGCGGGCTGTCTGGCGTGGTGTAGTGGTGGTGCAGTGCACGCCGTACGACCTCTTTGCAGGGCTCGACACGCCATGCAGTCCAGCTCTCATGCCACTGGCCGGGACCAGGGCGGGTGAACGGGTACTGACAGGCACGGCCGTAGTGGCCGTTGTCCGTCAGCTGCCAGATATTGCGTGGGCCGTCGGGTGAGACCGGGCGTATCTGCAGCCAGTGCACCATATTCTGGCCAATCCAGTCGTCGATGAGGTTGCCGCTTTCATAGGGATCTATGATCACCTCGCCCGATTCGACTTGCGCACGGATGCCGACCACATCCTGTTCTTCGGGGTTGTCCAGCTTGAGCAACACATGGCTGTGGTCCAGCACGAACTGAAACGGCAGTCCTCGTGCACGCACGTGCCTGGCCAGCGGAGTGATGCGGCGTGGATCTTCGCTCCACATATAGATGTGGTTTTCCATGCCTATCGCTATGCCTATGCGCTGGCCCAGGTCCCAGGCATGGAGGTAGAAGGCGACGATGTCGTCGTCCGTCACCACATGCCCTGCGGCATGGCGGGTGTACAGCATGATGTTGTGAAACTCGGCACCTGCTTCCTTGCATACCCGCAGGTTTTTTTCCAGTGCCGTCTCGTCGCGCCCTGCGGTATAGGACCAGAGACCGGTGCGCAGCGGCATGCCGTATTTGTTGGCCAGCCGCAGGTACTCGCGCTCTTGGCCCGGCTGGGGCATACGGTCGAAGTGGTCGAAGACTTTGCTGTCGCGCAGCATCTTGAATTGCGCTTCAAGCGGCAAAGGCTCGCAATGGCGTATGCCGCGGCCGTTGCAACCCAGGGAGAAATTTTGCATGGCTTACCTCGGTTTGTCGCTGTCAATCAGGCTGTTAGCGCTTGGCTGGATGAAGGCGGTGCAGTCGAGACGGCTTCCTGCGCCATCTGTTGCTCGGCCTCCTGCCGGCGGGCAATCAGCCGGCGAATGCGCGCAGGCGCGTTGTCTATGCCCAGACGCACGAATTCTCGGATTCCGGTGCGATCTTGTTCACGTTGCACCAGGGCCAGAATGGCGGCATCTTCGAGAAAAGTGTCCGTCATCAGTTGCGTCACCTGAGCGCTGGCCTGGGTGCTGTCTGGCTGATAGTTGCGAAGATGCAGCCAGAAATAGTGGGTCGTGGTCTCGGTCTCGGGCGTGAGGAAGTTGTAGGAGAACGAACGCAGGCCAGCATCCATTTCCTGCTCGCTGTGCTCCCGGTTTGCGGCGATGCTGCCGAAGTCGACACAGGATACCGAGGGCAGATGGAGGTAGTAGTACTGCCAGCGATCAACCTGCCCGGCAAAATTGCCCATGGCCTTGACCAGCGGAACGGGCTCGGAGTCATTCACCCAGCGGTAGGCCAGTACATGGTTCTCGCCTTGCTCCACTTTCACGCTCACGTCCTCGGCTGCCGCGTTGCCTATGGTGTTCCTGTGCACATAGGTGGTGTGGGCTGGATCGACCAAGTTGTCGGTGATGTTGAGGTAGTTGCAGTCAAAGTGCAGATACTGGCCATCCACTAGGCCCCAGCCTGGCTCGCCGTAACGGCGCACTTCCACTATCTGTGAAGCATCGGCGAGGGCCGGTTCTCCCATCCAGACCCAGACTGCACCAAAGCGCTCCAGCAGAGGAAAGGGGCGTGCGCAGGCCGAGGGTGGGATGGCTATCTGGCCGGGGATGCGCACGCATTGGCCATGGCTGTTGAACGTCATGCCGTGGTAGCCGCATTGCAGATCGTCACCGACCAGCGAACCAGCGGACAGCGGTGCCAGCTTGTGTGGGCAGCGGTCTATCAGGGCGGCTGGTGAGCCGTCCTGGCGGCGCCAGAACACCAGGTTTTCGCCCAAAATGGTCCGCGCCATCGGGTAGCGGCCAATTTCTCCACTCCATGCGGCCACATACCAGGCGTTTTTCACAAAGCTGCTCATCGTGTCTCCTTTCAATAGGTCTTGGGTGCCGGCTCAAAGATCCAGCGTGATGCGGTTGCTGCGTGCGCGTGCGACACAGATGCAGACCAGACCTTCGCTGTGCTGCTCATCCGACAGGGCGTAGTCGCGGTGCTCGACCTCGCCATCGAGCATGTGCACCGCGCACATGCCGCATTCGCCGCGCCGGCAGTCGAACAAGGGATCGCAGCCGGCGGCGATCAAGCCATCTAGCATGGACGTGCCGGCAGGCACGTCGATCTGGCGGCCGCTGCGTGCCAGATCGATGGTCGTGCCGCGGTCTGCTGCCGTGGTAGCAGGTGCCGAGAAAAGTTCGAAATGAATCTGGCTGCGCGGCCAGCCCAGGTGCAGGGCCTGGGCCAGTGTGGCATCGATTAGCGCACGTGGACCGCACACATAGACGTGGCGTGAGGTTTTGGGTGCGCCGAGCAGGCTTGCCAGCGGCATGCCGCGCGAGGGGTTGCCGTCGTCGAAATACAGCTGCGCCCTGCTGCCGGCCAGTGCTTCAATCTCCTGGAGATAAGGCATGAATGCCGCGCTGCGGGCGCCGTAGTGCAGGGCATAGGGCCTGTTCGTTGCCTGCAAATGCCTGGTCATGGACAGAATAGGGGTGATCCCTATGCCACCTGCAATCAGCAAGGCCTCATGCGGTGGCTTGTGCAAGGCGAAGTCGTTCTTCGGCGGGGTGACCAGGATTTGCTGGCCTATCGCCAGTTGGTGCATGAACTGCGAGCCACCCCGGCCTGCGCACTCACGCTTCACCGCGATTTCATAGATCAGACCGTCACCATCGCTGTTGACCAGCGAATAGCAGCGCGTGGGCTCTGCGCCAGCACCTGGTATGTGCACGCGGATATGGGCGCCGGCGGTAAAAGCGGGCAGGCGCTGGCCGTCAGGCCTGCGCAGCTGCAGCCTGCGGACTTCGGGCGTCAGTGCTTGGGCCGCCGTAAGCTCCAGCACCAGCGTGTCTGGGGTGGGGGAGGAATGTGAAGAGGATTGCATGGGCTCATGCTAGGCCCGGTGCTTGTGGTTGAAAATTGCCGAATTTGCACATGGCTGTAGCCAGAAATGCAACAGCCAGAAGCTGCGAATCTATCGCCGAGGCGGGCGAGCATCTTGCATGGCAAGACGAAGGATGACCTGGCTGGCGCAGTCGATGAAAGCCGCTGTGGCAGGCGGCAGGCTGCGCCCACTGCGCACATGAATGCCCAGTGTGCCCATGATGGGCGTGCCTTGAGCTGACACCAGGGGAACAAATTGCGCGCAAGGCGTTGCAGCGGAGGTTGAGGTTTCAAGACCCAGCCGGGTCTGGAATGCAATGCCGTGTCCGGCCGATGCGAGCTGCTTCATCAGCTCTACCGACGTAGCGCGCACCACGGTTTTGGGCGGTTCGTGCAAGGCGCTCAATTCGCCATGAATCAGCGCATAGGAGGCGAGGTCTTCGGTGCCGAGAATGAACGGCCATGGCGTGCATTGCGCTAGCGTCACGCTGCGCTTGCGGGCCAGGGGATGACCGGCGGTAAGCAATGCCCCCAGACGAAAAACGCCGCTAGCTGCATGCTCCAGATCTTCATGCTGGGGCATGTCGAAGGCCATGCCTACATCGGCGCGTCCATTGGTGACATATTCAGCAATGTTGCCGGAGCTGGCAGAGGTGACATGCAGGGAGACGCCGGGATGGCGCGCCAGCATGCTGCCAATCACCTCGGGCAGCAGCGCGCTGTGCAAGCTTTCCACACTCACCACATGGACCTTGCCGCGCTGCAGGCCGCGCAACATGTCCAACTCGTCCTGAAGCCACTGCTCATCCTGCAACACATGGGTGGCGTGCCGGGCAAACAGCTCTCCTGCCGGTGTGAGCTGCAGGCCGCTGCTCAGGCGCTCAAACAAGGCAAAACCGAGCTCCTGCTCAAGCTGCAGCAGCTGGCGGTTGACGGCCGAAGCATCGATGAACAGCTGGCGTGCGGCGCCGCGTATCGACCCGTTGCGCCGGATGGCATCGAAGTAAAGCAGGCCGCGGGCGTGAATATGCATGGTTGGATGAATGCCTGGCTGAGGTGACTTGTTGTGGGTAGAGGCGTGCGATGTGCGTGTTTGGCGCCAAGCTTTGCACTATGGCCGATGTTCCAGGTATTTGCAGGTGTCGGCCATCTGGGTTGTCCGGGCTCTTATAGTCGGAGCTTTCGCTAGCCGCCATGTGTCGCTGCTATTTGTGCTCACTGCTTTTCCCTATGGAACACCGCCATACCCTGCCTCATCGGATCGATCTCATCGTCTACCCCGGCTTCAAGTCGCTGGAGGCGGTGGGCCCCATGTCTGTGTTCGACTACGCCAATGTCCATCTGCGCGCGCGCGGCCTAAGCGATGGCTATGAGGTGAGCATCACGGCGGCGCAGCAGGGCTTTGTGCAGTCAGACACCTTGATGGCGCTGCAGGCCACGCAGTCTCTGGCCGATCTGCAGCAGCGGGGCACGGGCTGCACGGTGATCGTGGTGGGCTCGCGTCATATCGAAACCGTGCTGGGCGCTTCGGCCGAGCTGGTGCAGTGGCTGCAGGCCGTGGCGCCCCGGGTGCAGCGGCTGATTGCCCTGTGCTCCGGCAGCTTTTTTCTGGCCGAAGCCGGCTTGCTCGATGGCCGCCGCGCGGCCACCCACTGGAGCGTGGCCGCCGCCCTGGCCCAGCGCTATCCGCGGGTGCAGGTGGATGCCGATGCCATCTATGTACGTGACGATGTCAAGGACAGCGATGGCGCGCGCCAGATCTGGACTTCGGCCGGGGTGACGGCAGGCATAGACCTGGCCCTGGCCCTGGTGGAGCAGGACTTCGGCCATGCGCTGGCGCTGGAGGTGGCGCGCGATCTGGTCATGTACTTGAAGCGTCCCGGCGGTCAGTCGCAGTTCAGCGTGCCGCTGGCCGCGCAATCCACGCGCCACCGAGGCGTGCAGGCCGTGCAGCAATGGGTGCTGGCCCATCTGGGCGAGCCCGTGACGCTGGCGCAGATGGCCGAGCAGGCGGCAATGAGCGAGCGGCATTTCCGTCGCGTGTTCCAGCAGGAAACCGGGCTGAGCCCATCGGCCTTTGTGGAAAACGCCAGGCTGGAGGCGGCCAAGCAGCTGCTGGAAACCCAGAGCCAGTGGCCGCTCAAGACCGTGGCCGCCCATGTGGGCCTGGGCTCGGAGCAGGCGCTGCGTCAGCTGTTTGTGCGCCGCCTGGGCATCACCCCGGTGGCTTACCGCGAGCGCTTTGGCGATTGAGCGCCGGCATGGCAGCTGCAGCTCACATGGCCGCTTCAACTCGCTTGGCCGCGTTCGGCCTCACTTCATAAAGCGCAGATTTCATGACTGATTTTTTGGAAACCGGTGACTATGCATCCCCAAATCTGGCACAGGTGCAGCAATGGCTGGCCAACACCCAGCGCCTGGCCGTGCTCACCGGCGCAGGCATCAGCGCCGAATCGGGTGTGCCCACCTTCAGGGACGGGGGATCGGCTTTCTGGGCGCAGTTCAAGCCCGAGGACATGGCCAGCGAAAAAGGCTTTAGACGCGATCCGGCCCTGGTGTGGCGCTGGTACCAGTACCGGCGCGAGCTGATAGCCGCCGTGCAGCCCAATGCCGGCCATCGGGCGCTGGCTTCCTGGGCCGGGCGGCATCCGGGGTGTATGACGCTGATTACACAGAATGTGGATGGCCTGCATCAGCGTGCCGGCAGCGCAGGCGTGCTCAATCTGCATGGCGAATTGATGCAAGACCGCTGGCTGGAAGCCGGCTGCGGCCGCTGCCAAGCGGATGCGGTGACCGCCGCCGAGCCGCCGCGCTGCGCCCTGTGCGGCAATATGCGCCGCCCGGCCGTGGTCTGGTTCGGCGAGGCCTTGTCACCCGCTGTCTGGAATGCCGCCGAAAGTGCGGCCAACACCTGCGAGTTGATGCTGGTGGTAGGCACCTCGGGGGCGGTATATCCGGCGGCCGGTCTGGCCATTCGTGCCAAGCGCCACGGGGCCAAGATCGTCATCGTCAACCCCCAGCCCAGCGAGCTTGATGAGGTGGCCGATGTCTTGCTGCGCGGCCCGGCGGCGGCGGTGCTGCCGGCTTTGCTCAATGTTTAGAACAGCGGGCTTTTGAAAAAATCCAAGGCCGCCTTGGCGGCGGCAAAGTTGTGTTCGATGGCAGCTTGCTGATCGGCCGTGGGCGGGGTCTTGATCGAAATGGAAGGGCTGGATTTTGAGGCTTTTGGGGCGCTGGCAGCCGGCTTGCTTGCGCTGATAGCTACTGAATCGGTAGCGGGGGGCTGCAGCGGTGGCTGTGTTGCAGGGGCGGCCAGCAGCTGCGCCAGATCCAGGGCCGGGTTGAGCTGCCACAGGCAGGACACATAGGTGGCCATGGCCACGGCCGGGTCGCCGCGTTCTATGCGCGCCATGGTGGGCTGGGAGATACCCAGCCGGGTGGCCCACTGCAGCTGGGTCTCGCCCCGGCTTTTGCGCAGGCTGACGATGCGCTGGGCCAGTTGTTCGATCTGCAAAAGAATGGCCGGTGGAAAGGCTGCGGGACTGGTGTTCTGACGGGGCATATGCCAATGGTAGTGGGCTTGCGGAGCCCATCATGCCTTGCGCATGGTTTCTATCGCTATCAGGCGGCGAGTTTTCGCATCGTCCTACGGTCTGGGCCTGGATGGCTGTGAAACCATGGGCTCCAACCGACGGAGGTCTTGAGATGAAAGCATTGCACACGCTCTTCACCGTGATTCATTCCCTGATTGCGCTGTTGTTCACGCTGGCCTCGCTGGCCCTGATCTGGGTGGCGTGCAGCCGGGGCTGGCAGATTCTGAATGCCGGGCTCAATGAGAAGGCCACCCTGCATATCGTAGAGGTCCTGGGGACGCTGGCATCAGGCGTCGTCGCTCTGCAGATTGCGCAGACCGTGGTGGAGGAGGAGGTGATTCGCGAAGCCCATATCAGCGGCCCAACCCGTGTGCGCCGCTTTCTCTCGCGCTTCATGGTGGTGCTGGTGGTGGCTCTTGCCATTGAAGGGTTGGTAGCTACCTTCAAGGCCCAGGATTCTGCTGCCGACATGCTGTACTCGGCGGCCTTGATTGTGGCGGTGGGCATCTTGCTGGCCGGCTGGGGCCTGTTTGTGCACTTGAACCGATCGGCCGAGGAGTTGGAGCCCGAGGCCATGCAGGCCGCCAAGGGCGAGGATCACAAGGTGAGCTGAAGTCGCGCTTGAAGCTCCAACCGCCAAGGCCCGGGACTGATCCCGGGCCTTTTGCTGCACGCTCTTGTCAGGCGGCAAGCCGGTACAGCGTGCCGTTGAACTCCAGCTTGGCGCTGGCATGCAAGGCATCGAGCTGGGCCAGGATCAGCTCGCGCACCGGCGCGGTAATGGCGCTCAGCCCCAGCAGGCGGGCCACGGCAGTGGGCAGCTCGTCGCGCTGGCCGCCCAGGTTGCTGTGCAGCGTCGCCACAATCGCCTGGCGGATTTCTGCCGGTGGCAGGCATTCGAGCTTGCGCAGATTGGCGGAGGCAGCGGCCGAGCGGTCGCGCACGCGAATGCTGCGGCCCGGAATGTCCAGAAACTCCTCTTCCATGCTGATGGCCTGGTCGGCCAGCAGGCTTTGCCTGGCTGCGTCCAGCGCTTCGCGGATGCGGCTGCCCGCGCGCTGCAGGCCCCACAGCGTGCGGATGCGGGTGGTGAGTTCGTCAAAATGCACCGGGCCTTCTGCCTCCACCACCTGCAGCAGAATCTGCGCCAAGCGGGCGGTGGGAACGCTGTGCAGTTCCAGCTCGGCAGGCACGCTCAGCTGTGCCAGGGCATAGGGCTGGGCCAACGCCTTGGCAGCAGCCGTCTGCGCGGTTTCGGTTTCGGGCGTGCGTTCCACGGTTTTGATAGCGGTATCCGCAGTTTGTGCCTGGTCTGGAGGCTGATCTGGCTCGGATTGTTCCTGTGCCGCAGCTTGCGCGATAGCGGCCTGAACTGCGGCCAGTACCTTGGCCGTCTCGGCGCGCGGCTGGCGGAACCAGTCGCAGCCCCAGATGCGGTGCAGCTTCCAGCCATGGCCTTCGAGCACGGTCTGACGCAGGCGGTCACGGTCGCGTGCGCTGCGCGAGCTGTGATAGCTGGCGCCGTCGCACTCTATGCCCAGCAGATAGCGGCCCGGCTGCGCAGGGTCCACCACGGCCAGATCGATAAAAAAGCCGGCAATACCGATTTGCGTGTGCACGGTCAGGCCTTCGTCCACTAGGGCCTGGTACACATCTTCTTCCAGCGGCGACTCCAGCGTGCGGCCGCTGGCATCGGCCACGGCCAGCTGGCCTGTGGCTGCGTAGTGCAGAAAGACCTTGAGGGCGGCCACGCCCTGGCCCTTGCCGCGCTCCAGGTCGATATCGTCGGCGGTGATGGAGGAAAACACCTCGCAGCGCTGCTTGGCGCGCGAAATCAGCACATTCAGGCGCCGCTCGCCGCCATCGGCGCTGACCGGGCCAAAGCGCATGGGCAGATAGCCGTCCTGATTGCGGCCATAGGCCACCGAGATATAGATGACGTCGCGCTCGTCGCCCTGCACATTTTCCAGGTTCTTGATGAAGAAGGGCTCGTTGGGGTGGGCGACAAAGAAAGGTTCGGCCTCGGGCTGCTGGCGGCGCAGCAGCTCCAGCTCGTCTTGAATCGCCACTTTCTGCTGCAGCGAAAACGCCGCCACGCCCAGGCTCAGCTGCGGTGTTTGCAGGGCGTGCTGCATGATGGCCCTGGCAATGGTCTGGGCTTCCACCCGGTTCACGCGCGTGGCGCCGCTGTCAAAGCGGCCCTCGGCCACATGGTGAAAGCGCAGGCCCATGTGCGCATGGGCCGTGTAGGGGCTGGGCACGATGAATAGCTGGCTGTTGTAGAACTGCTGGTTGGATACGGCAATCAGCGACTGGTGGCGGCTGCGGTAATGCCAGCGCAGCATGAGTTGGGGCATGCCCTTGGCAACGCACAGGCCCAGAATGCTTTCCACATCGGCGGCGCCGGCAATCAGCGCGTCTTCGTCGTCCTCGTCGGGCAATTCCTGCTCGCTGGTCATGCGCGAGAAAAAACGGGTGGGCGGCAACTGGCGCTCATCGCCCACCACCACCAGCTGCTTGCAGCGGGCCACCGAGCCCAGGGCATCCACGGGCTCGATCTGGCTGGCTTCGTCAATCACCAGCAGATCGAACTCCACGGCGCCAGGCTCCAGAAACTGGGCCACGGACAGCGGGCTCATCATGAACACTGGCTTGATGGCTTGCACGGCCTCGCCGGCCAGCTTGAACAGCTTGCGCAGCGGCATATGGCCGCGCTTGCGCACAATCTCGCCATTGATCACGCCCATGGGGCCAATACCGGCGCTTTGCCCATAGGCGGTGCGCGGAACCTGCTCGTAATGCGATAGCGCGGACTGGGCCCGTGCCAACGCGATGCGCTGCAGATCCAGCGAACGAAACTGCTGCACCTTGAGGTTGTGCTGGTCGCCGTTGAAGGCCACCAGCTCGGGAGCCTGCTGCGTGGCCTGACGCAGCAGGCTTTCGTAGTAGGCGCGCTCAAAGGCCTGGGGCAGGGCGTCCAGGCTGAGGGCCTGCTGCTCCAACTCGCTCACCAGGGGCGCAAGTCCGGCTTCGCGGGCTTGCAGGCGGGTGGCATGGTAGGCGGTCCAGTCCAGCAGGCTGGCGGGCTGCTCCATCCACCATGCCAGGCGTTCGCTCAGGGCTTGCAGCGGCACTTGTGCCAGGGCGCTGGCGGCAAAAGCCTCGCGGGTATCGAACTGGTAATTGGCCAGCACGGCCTGCGCTGCCGGCTCAAAAGCCTGCAGCGATGTTTGGGCGTCTTGCGCCAGCTGTGCGCATTGCTCGGGCGAAGCCAGCTGGGCAAACAGCCTGCGAAAGCTCTCGCTGTGGCCAGTGCCATCGGGGCCGGCCATCCAGCTCAGCACGGCTTGCAGCTGGCCCCATGGGCTGGTTTCGCCCTGCCACAAGCTGCCAAAGGCGGCAGCGCCATCGGCTTGTTGCTGGGCCAGGGTCTGGCGCAGGCCTTGGGCCTCCATGAGCTCGTCAATCCGCGCCAGCCGCAGCTGCCTGTTTGGGGGTAACGGGGTTTTGAGCTGGGCTTTGAGACTGGAAAGTGCCTGTCGGTAGCCGCTGTGGAAGATGCGAAACAGCGAATCGCCATGGGCGGCGATCAGCTGGCGCGGGCTGTTCCAGTCCACCGTCCATGCAGATTCCGCAAAGTGCTCGCGTACTGACGGGGCCAGGAGCTGGAACTGCGTGCAGGCGGCCACCAGCTGCTGCAGTCTGGCCATGCCATGCTCCCAGATGGCGTTGGCCACGGCCTGCCTGTCGAGTGGCGGTGCACTGCCCAGTTGCTCGGCCAAGGCAATCTGCTGCTGAAGTTCTTCGATGTTTTTAGCTTCAATCCCATGCAATGATTGAGCAAGAAGCTCTATTTTTTGTAGCAATAGCTGTAGCTGCTGTTGCAGCGCGGGCAGAGTTTGTAGAAAGCGGTCCGCGTCAAGCTTGAGTAGTGCCGGATGGCAGACGCCGCGCCAGGCATGCTCGGTCACGGGCCAGACTTTGGCAGCCGCCTGGCGCAGGGCTTGCACCAGCTGGCTGCGGGCGTGAAGCTCCGGGGGAGACCATTGTGGCGAGCCCTGGAGCAGCTCGGGCAGATGGGCGATCTGCACGGCATCGAGCCGGGCCAGGCGACCCAGGATTTGATAAGGCGTGAGCGCACAGGGCGCCAACGCCGTGTGCAGGGTCTGGCTGTGCTGGTTGAGCTGCTGCTGCACGCCCGTCAGCTCGTTGATGATTTGGTCGCGCTGCTCCACCCGGGGCTTGCCCAGATCGCGCGTGGCCTTGAGCTCCTCCAGCACCTTGCGCTTGTTGGCGTGGTGGCTGTGCAGCTCCAGACAGGCAGGGCCCAAGCCCACGGCTTTGAGACGGCGGTAAACCACCTCCAGCGCCGCCATCTTCTCGGAGATGAACAGCACTTTTTTGCCATCGGCAATCGCCGCCGCAATCACATTGGTGATGGTCTGCGATTTGCCCGTGCCCGGCGGGCCTTGAATCACCAGATTCTCGCCACGGCGCACGGCCTCTATGGCCAGGGACTGCGAGCTGTCGGCATCCACCACATGGCGCTGACCGACCACAGGAATCAACTGATCGATCTCGGCATCCTCGGGAAACAGGGCATCGCGCGCTGCAAAGCCGTTCTGCAAGGTGGCGGCGATCAGCGGCTGCTCGTCAATGCGCTGGCCCTGGGGCCAGGTGCTGGCATCCAGGTCGCGGTACATGAGGAACTTGGCAAAGCTGAAAAAGCCCAGCGTCATCGCATGGGGCAGCACTTCCCAGTCCGCTTGCGAAGCCAGGCGCGCGCGGGTCTGCTCCAGATAGTCGGCCGGGTCGAAGTCGTCGCCGGCCTTGAATTCGGGTAGCTCCAGGCCGAAGTCGGCCTTGAGCTTGGCGGCCAGAGACAGGTTTTCTGCCGCATCTTCCTGCAGCCAGGAGAGTGTGAAGCGCTCGGCCGCGCTTTTGCGCTCCAGCGCCACGGGCAGCAAAATCAGCGGCGCAAAGCGTTCCTTGTCCGGCGCATTTCTGTCTTTCCATTTCAGCTGGCCCAGGGCCAGGAACAGGATGTTGACGCCTTGCTCCTCCACAAAGGTGCGGGCGTCGGAATACATGTCCAGCAGGCGGCGCTGCAACTGCTCCGTACCCAAGCGGGTCTGCAGCTTCAGATCGCGGTGACGGGGGGCGACGCCGGCCGCCGGGTCTGCGAGCGAGTCGGCTTCTGGCTGGGGCAGGGCCAATGCGTCTGGCGCATAGGCTGCATCAGCCCCGGATGCATTGCTCTGGGTTTCGCCGGCCTTGGCGGGCACAAAGCTCATGGCCCGACCTTCGACGACCAGCAGGCGATAGACCTCGGGCGTCAGCTCGTCGGCAAAGTGCAGCAACTTGGCCGAGGCACTTTGCGGCAGGCTCAGCAGCCGGTTGCGCGTGGACAGGTCCAGCAGCGCCTGGCGGCTTTTTTCCAATTGACGGGCGATGGGGGAGAAGTTCGGGTCTGCTTGCATGAGGCTTCAAAAAGCACAGTGAGTTGGCACTTTAGCCTGCTCCACTGTGCTGATGAACCCGATGGCGCTTGCATGGCGATTCAATGGCGGTACCTGAGCTCCGTTTGTCAGAGCTTGAAGCCGAACTCCAGCGCGACAAAAGCGGAGCATTGGTTGCACATCTTGGGCGCGGCCCTGAGCGTCACGCTGTAGCGCTCGCTTTGCCAGCGAAGCAGGGCACCTGCTGCGAGCATGACGGGCTTGGTGTAATTGGTGCGCAGCCCTGCATAGACGCCGGTTTGCAGATTGCCCATGGCGATGGGAGTGTACTCGCCGATGGCATAGGTGCTCCACTGATCAATGCTGTTGCGGTAAAAGCCGGCCTGCACCGATAGATCGCTGGAGAATTCGCGCCTGATGCCTAGGCCCAGGTTCTCTTGATTCCATTGCTTGCCGTGTTGCCGCTCACTGAAGTGGTAGCTGACGGTATGAAGATTGATGTGCCAGCTTTCCTCGGCATGCAAAGCACCACCGGAAACAGTCAGGATGAACGCTGCCAATGCTTTGAACGAATTCATTTCTCTTCCCCACTTTGCTTGCAACACGCATGCAGACCCGTCAAAAGACATCCTTGGCTTGTGTTCATGACACAAAGAGCAAGGGGTTTGGTGCTTCAGATGAATTCCCGATTTCTGTAAAAAATCATGTAAGCCCTGTGTCTCAATGTCTTTGGCTATGAGGTAACGAGGTGTAGGAATAGCTCTTTTCAATGAGTAGCTAAATATTGTTTGAACTTATAAAAAATGTTGTGTTTTGTAAGTAAAAAATAAAGGCAAACTGAAGGTTGCTTCCTGCTGGTTGACGCTGGCTGCGCCAAGAAAAAAGGCCGCAAAAATGCGGCCTTTGGGCGAGTGAATCTTGATCAGACGGTATGCCGTCTTCTGTTCGAGTTCTAGTCGTTAGGATGCTGCTTGGCAGCTGCCGCCCGCAGCTTGTCCTTCTTGCTGGGGCGCTTGCCCTTGATGCCGCCATTGCCGTCCTGGGCTATAGGTGGAGGTGGCACTTCCTCGGTGGGTTCGAAACCTGCCACTTGCTCCAGCGTGAGATCCAGTGCATTGCGCTTGCAGATCAGATTCCAGTGTGCTGTTTCCGCTGGCGTAACAAAAGTAATAGCAAGACCCGTATGGCCTGCACGGCCTGTGCGGCCAATGCGATGAATATAGTCGGCAGCCGAACGGGGCAGGTCGTAGTTGACGACCACGGGCAGCTGTGAAATATCAATACCGCGTGCGGCCAGATCGGTGGTAATGAGCAGCTGCCAGCGCTTGGCCTTGAACTGATCCAGCACCTCTTTGCGCGCACCCTGGCTCATGTCGCCATGGAAGGTGGTGGCAAAAACGCCGTTCTTGTAGAGTTTGTTGGCCAGCATCTCGGCCGTGTGGCGCTTGGCCACAAAGACCAGGGCACGCTCCCAGCCATCGCTTGGCGCATCTTCTGCGCTGCCGTCTTCGCCAGCCTGCTTGCTGCCCTTGGCCAGCTGTTGCAGCAGCTGGGCACGGCGTGTGCTGTCCACGGCAATGGCGCGCTGGTCGATGTTTTCGGGGCTGGCCGCGTGTTCAGCGTCTTGGCCTGCATCCACTTGGGCGCGCACCGGGTCGTGCAGCAGCTGGGTGGCCAGGGCTTCCACGTTTTGCGGATAGGTGGCGGAGAACAGCAGGGTCTGGCGCTTGGTCGGCAGCAGGGCCAGCACGCGATTGAGTTCTTCGGCAAAGCCCAGATCCAGCAGGCGGTCGGCTTCGTCCAGCACCAGATGCTGTACCTGGCCCAGCCTGACGGCATTGCTATCCACCAGATCCAGCAGGCGGCCCGGAGTGGCCACCAGGAAATCGGCGCTGCCGCGCAATTGCATCATCTGCGGGTTGATGGAGACGCCGCCGTAGACCACGCGGCTGCGTGGCTGGTCCTTGAGGTTGCGGGCCAGATCGCTCAGGCTTTCATGCACCTGCAGGGCCAGCTCGCGCGTGGGCACCAGGATCAGTGTGGCCAGATTGCGCACAAAGCCCGTGTGCTGGCGTCTGGCGCTTTCGGCTTGCCAGCGTTGCAGCAGCGGCAGCAGATAAGCCGCCGTCTTGCCCGAGCCCGTGGGCGCGCATGCCCACAGATCGCGCCCGGAAAGGACTGCGGGGATGGCCTGGGCCTGGATGGGGGTGGCGTCGGCCAGACCCAGTTCGCGGGCGGCGTTCACAAGCTCAGGGCGCAGACCTAAAGGGGCAAAGGACATAAATACGATGAAAAAGGGCAGTGCAGGAGGCGCATTGTCGAGGAATTGCCGCTTCGCAGCATGGCGCAGGGACAAGCTACAGTGCTCAGACACATATCAGCAGGAGATCCAGGCATGGCCCAGGCGACTTACCCCGCAATCGTGATTCAGGAATACGGCGGCCCCGAAGTGCTGCAAATCGCCAATGTGGCGGCCAGTCCCTTGCTGGCGGGGCAGGTGCGGGTGCAGCACCGCCGCATTGGCGTGAATTTTCATGACATCTATGTGCGCTCGGGGCTTTACAAGACGTTGGCGCTGCCCGGAACGCCGGGTATTGAGGCTGTGGGTGTGGTCACCGAACTGGGCGAAGGCGTGACGCGCTTCAGGCCGGGCGACCGGGTTTGCTATATCTCGTCGGCCTATGCGGTGTATGCCGCCGAGCGCGTGATTGCGGCCGATGAGCTGATTGCCGTGCCCGACGATTTGAGCGATGCCCTGGTGGCATCCAGCCTGCTGCGTGGCTTGACGGCCGATGTGCTGCTGCACCGCGTGGCCCGGGTGGAACAGGGCTCGCGCATTCTGGTACAGGCGGCGGGTGGCGGCATGGGGCAGATTCTTTGCCAGTGGGCCAGGCAGCTGGGAGCCACGGTGATCGGCACGGCTGGCAGCGACGCCACGGCCCGCAAGGCGGAGCAGGCGGGCTGTGCGGAGGTGATCCGCTACCGGGGCCCGGGCGCGCAGGATGTGGCTGCTCGTGTGATGGAGCTCACGCAGGGCGAAGGCGTGGATGTGGCCTATGACGGCGTGGGGCGGGACAGCTTTGACGGCTCGCTGGCCAGTCTGGGCTGGGGTGGGCAGCTGGTGATGTACGGCCAGGCCTCGGGGCCGGTGGCGCCGCTGGAGATTGCGCGCCTGGCGGCCCGCTCCAGCAGCGTAAGCCGTCCCATGGTGTTCCACTTTGTCAAGCAGGCCGAGCAGCGTGACGCCATGGCGGAGCGGGTGTTCGAGGCCTTGCGCCGCAAGCATTTCTGCATGGGTGAGCCGCTGGAGTTTGCGCTGGCCGATGCAGCTGGGGCGCACCGGCAACTGGAGGCGCAGGGTGCACTTCAGCCGATTTTGCTGGTGCCCTGAGTTGAGGTTGTTAGTAAATTAATAGCTTTTAGCGCATGTGATTATTGGGGTAGAGGCTTGAAAAGCTTGAAGTTCATAGGTGCAAAGAAAAAGCCCGCAGGCATGAAGCTTGCGGGCTTTTTTCGCTTCAGACCCGGCAAGCCGGGCCTGAGAGAGCCAATCAACGCTGAGCGATAGGCTTGACGTCGCGGGCCACCGAGCCGGTGAACAGCTGGCGAGGACGGCCGATCTTGTACTCGGGGTCGGCCATTTGTTCGTTCAGCTGGGCGATCCAGCCCACGGTGCGGGCCAGGGCGAAGATGCCGGTGAACAGGTTCACTGGAATGCCGATGGCGCGTTGCACGATGCCGGAGTAGAAGTCCACGTTGGGGTAGAGCTTGCGCGAGACGAAGTAGTCGTCTTCCAGGGCAATCTTCTCGACTTGCTTGGCCAGGGCGAACAGAGGATCCTTTTCCAGACCCAGCTCTTGCAGGATTTCGTTGCAGGTTTCCTGCATCAGCTTGGCGCGAGGATCGTAGTTCTTGTACACACGGTGGCCAAAGCCCATCAGCTTCACGCCGCTGGTCTTGTCCTTGACCTGTTCCATGAACTCGCCAACCTTGGCGATGCCGCCATTGGCCTGGATCTGTTCCAGCATGTTCAGGCAGGCTTCGTTGGCGCCGCCGTGGGCAGGGCCCCATAGGCAGGCCACGCCGGCGGAGATCGCGGCGAAGGGGTTGGTGCCCGACGAACCGCACAGGCGCACGGTGGAGGTCGAAGCGTTTTGCTCGTGGTCGGCGTGCAGGATGAAGATGCGGTCCAGAGCGCGTTCAACCACGGGGTTGACCTTGTACTCTTCGCAAGGGTTGCCGAACATCATGCGCATGAAGTTGCCAGCGTACGACAGATCGTTCTTGGGGTACATGTAGGGCTGGCCCACACCGTACTTGTATGCCATGGACACCAGCGTAGGCATCTTGGCGATCAGGCGGATCGCGGCGATTTCGCGGTGTTCAGGGTTGTTGATGTCGGTGCTGTCGTGATAGAAGGCCGACATGCCGCCCACCAGACCGGTCAACACGGCCATGGGGTGAGCATCGCGACGGAAACCGCGCAGGAAGAATTGCATCTGCTCGTTGACCATCGTGTGCTGAGTCACGCGGTTTTCGAAGTCAGCCTTCTGGGTTTCGTTGGGCAGCTCGCCGTACAGCAGCAGGTAACAGGTTTCCAGGAAGTTGCAGTTCTTGGCCAGCTGTTCGATGGGGTAGCCGCGGTACAGCAGCTCGCCCTTGTCGCCATCGATATAGGTGATGGCGGACTGGCAGGCGGCAGTAGAGAGGAAGCCCGGGTCATAAGTGAACATGCCGGACTGACCGTACAGCTTGCGGATGTCGATCACATCCGGGCCGATGTTGCCCTGATAAACCGGCAGCTCGACGCTGGGTGCGCCATTGCTGAAAGACAGCGTTGCTTTGTTGTCAGCGAGTTTCATTTCCAAACTTCCTTCTCTAGATTGCCTAGCCTACTGGGGGTTAGAGCCGGGTTGGCGTTTGCGCACCATCTCCAGCACTTCCCTGACTTCTTGGGTATCGAGTTGTCCTTCAGGTTCCTTGCGGCGCAAGAAAAGATCCATCAGGTCGTTGTCTGCCAAATCCATCAAGGCAGACATGCCAGCCGCGTGTCTTTGCGTCAACTGGCTTGCGTAGGTGGCGAAGAACTGCTCGATGAACAGATCGTTTTCAACCAGGCCACGGCGGCAGCGCCACCGCAGCAGGTCGCGCTCACGTTCTTCGAGCAGGGTATTCGTCATCAGCATCAGACGGTTCGGCGAACCATCAGCTCCTTGATCTTGCCAATGGCCTGTGTGGGGTTCAGGTGCTTGGGGCACACGTCCACGCAGTTCATGATGGTGTGGCAACGGAAGAGGCGGTACGGATCTTCCAGGTTGTCAAGGCGCTCGCCCGTGGCCGTGTCGCGGCTGTCCGCGATGAAGCGGTAAGCCTGCAGCAGGCCGGCCGGGCCTACGAACTTGTCGGGGTTCCACCAGAACGAGGGGCAGCTGGTGGAGCAGCTGGCGCACAGAATGCACTCGTACAGGCCGTTGAGCTCTTCGCGCTCTTCGGGCGACTGCAGGCGCTCCTTGGTCGGCGATGCATACAGATCGCTTTGCAGGTAGGGCTTGATCGAGTGGTACTGCTTGAAGAACTGCGTCATGTCCACGATCATGTCGCGGATCACGGGCAGACCGGGCAGGGGCTTGAGAACGATGTCGCCCTTGAGGGTGTTCATGTTCGTCAGGCAGGCCAGGCCGTTCTTGCCGTTGATGTTCATGGCGTCCGAACCGCACACGCCTTCACGGCAGGAGCGACGGAAGGAGATGGAAGGATCCATTTCCTTGAGCTTGACCAGTGCATCCAGCAGCATGCGTTCATGGCCGTCCAGCTCTACCTGCACGGTTTGCATGTAGGGCTTGGAGTCTTTATCCGGATCGTAGCGGTAGAGTTTGAAAGTACGCTTCATTTTGATCTTCTCTCGTGGGCGGCTGGATTAGAACGTACGGACCTTGGGAGGTACGCTGGCAACGGTCAGAGGCTTGAGGTTCACAGGCTTGTAGCTCAGGCCGTTGGAGGCGCTGTCCCACAGGGTGTGCTTGAGCCATTCCTTGTCGTTGCGGCCCAGCGGGAATTCGGCGTGGTCGGCAGGGTGCTCGTAGTCGTACACGGTGTGTGCGCCACGGCATTCCTTGCGGGCAGCAGCCGATGTCATGGTGGCTTGTGCCACTTCGATCAGGTTGTCCACTTCCAGGGCTTCCATGCGGGCGGTATTCCACACCATGGACTTGTCCTTCAGAGTCACCGAGCCCACGCGTTCGCGGATGGCGTTGATCTTGGTGACGCCTTCGTCCATGCTCTTTTGCGTACGGAACACGCCAGCATGCGTTTGCATGGAAGCGCGGATGTCGCCGGCCACTTCCTGGGCGTACGTGCCTTCCTTGGATTCCTGCAGCTGGTTCAGACGTGCCAGAGTGCGGTCCGAGCCGTCGGCAGGCACGGCCTTGTGAGCGCCAAAACCGTTGACGAACTGCACAATGTGCTTGCCCGCAGCCTTGCCGAACACCAACAGGTCCAGCAGCGAGTTGGTGCCCAGGCGGTTGGCGCCGTGCACCGACACGCAAGAACATTCGCCCACGGCGTACAAGCCGTTGACCACGTTGTTCTGCTGTCCGTCCCAGGTCACGACCTGGCCGTTGATGTTGGTGGGGATGCCGCCCATCTGGTAGTGGATGGTGGGAACCACGGGGATGGGTTCCTTGGTGATGTCCACGTTGGCGAAGTTGTGGCCGATTTCTTCCACCGAAGGCAGGCGCTTGCGGATGGTGTCTGCACCCAGGTGGTCCAGCTTCATCAGGATGTAGTCCTTGTTGGGACCACAGCCGCGACCTTCCTTGATTTCCTGGTCCATGGAGCGGGACACGAAGTCACGTGGAGCCAAGTCCTTCAGCGTAGGAGCGTAGCGCTCCATGAAGCGCTCGCCTTCGCTATTCAGCAAAATAGCGCCTTCGCCACGGCAGCCTTCGGTCAGCAGCACGCCGGCACCGGCCACGCCGGTGGGGTGGAACTGCCAGAACTCCATGTCTTGCAGCGGGATGCCAGCGCGTGCGGCCATGCCCAGGCCGTCGCCGGTGTTGATGAAGGCATTGGTCGAAGCCTGGAAGATGCGGCCAGCGCCACCGGTAGCCAACAGCACCGACTTGGCGTGCAGCTCGTACAGGTCGCCGGTTTCCAGTTCGATGGCGGTCACGCCCACCACATCGCCGTCCACGTTACGGATCAGATCCAGGGCCATCCACTCCACGAAGAAGTTGGTCTTGGAGGCCACGTTTTGCTGGTACAGCGTGTGCAGCATGGCGTGACCGGTACGGTCAGCGGCAGCGCAGGCGCGTTGCACGGGCTTTTCGCCGTAGTTGGCCGTGTGGCCGCCGAAAGGACGCTGGTAGATGGTGCCGTCGGGGTTGCGGTCGAACGGCATGCCGAAGTGCTCGAGCTCGATCACGACGTTGGGTGCTTCACGGCACATGAACTCGATGGCGTCCTGGTCGCCCAGCCAGTCAGAGCCCTTGATGGTGTCGTAGAAGTGATAGTGCCAGTTGTCTTCGGCCATATTGCCCAGCGACGCGGACACGCCACCTTGGGCTGCCACGGTGTGCGAACGGGTAGGGAAAACTTTGGTCAGCGAAGCGACGGACAGGCCGGCACGCGACAGTTCCAGCGCAGCGCGCAGGCCGGAGCCGCCGGCACCGACGATGACGACGTCAAACTTGCGCTTGGTGATTTTTGCTTTGGTATAGCTCATTCTTAACCTTCAATCGTGGAGACTGTGTCTCGATCAGAGACGCCACAGAACCTGGATGCCCCAGCCGATGCAGCCGACCAGCCAGACGATCGTGAAAACGTGCAGGACAAAACGCAGGCCCACGGGCTGCACATAGTCCATCCAGATGTCGCGCACGCCAATCCAGGCGTGCCAGCCCAGCGACACAAACAGTGTCAGGGTCAGGAACTTCATCCATTGGGGGGCAAAGACGCCAGCCCACATTTCATAGCCCACGGGTTCGCCGGAAGTCAGAAAGCGAACCAGCAGAACCACAGTGAACAGTGCCATCAGCACTGCAGTAGCGCGCTGGGCCAGGAAGTCGCGGGTGCCGTAATGCGCGCCGACCACGGTGCGCTTGGAGCCGTAATTCACGGACATGGTTTTTTCCTTATCGTGAGGGTTTGATTGCTGCTGTACTGTTTAGTACAGGCCAAACAGCTTGGCGCCGAGCGCAGCAGTCAGGGCGAGGCTGATGACCAGCACGGTCACGGCAGTGCTCTTGCCGGTCTGCTTGTTGGCAGCGTGATGATTCACATCCATCACCAGGTGGCGAACGCCGGCGCAGAAGTGGTGCAGATAAGCCCAGATCAAGGCCAGGCAAGCCAGCTTGGCCAACCAGCCAAAGCCGCCGGCGAAAACCGAAGTGAACGCGTCAAACGAGATTTCCGAAGACAGGGACTTGTCGAACATCCAGATGATGAATGGCAACAAGAGGAACATCAGCAGACCGCTGATGCGGTGCAGAATGGACACGATGCCGGCCAGGGGCAGGCGATAGGTCGGTAGGTCTTTGAAAAAATTGATATTGCGGTACTCAGGCCGCTTTTTGGCTTGCTCTGTCATGGCAGGGTGCTTTCGTGGATGTAACTGCGTTGTAATCGCTAGTGCGAAGCGACACAAAATTCTATTGCAATGCAGCAGAAGCTGTTGGCCGAAATTGCTTAGCAGACGACAGAGAGTCGTTGCAATTCATGCTTTTCCGGGGGATTTAGCTCAAAGCATTGCGGTAATGATGGGTATCGGTGCGGTAGAGACCGCGGCGTAACTCCATTGGAACATCGTTGTAAGTAAAGGCCGTGCGCTCCACGCTGAGGAGTGGCGTAGTGCTGGGAATGCCCAGAATCTGCGACTGCTCTGCGTCAGGGAGGACGGCACGAATTTTTTCATCGGCCCGCACCATGCGCACGCCATATTCGAGCTCGAACATGGCGTAGGTCGGGCCCTGGTAATTGGACATCTGCTCGATTGTCAGGCCCTTGAAGGCGTTGCCCGGCAGCCAGATGTCTTCCAAAATCGTAGGAATACCGGCAAACGCCAGGGTGCGGCGCACATGCATGACGGCATCGCCCGTGCGCAGGGCCAGGGAGCGGGCCACATCAGCGGGCGCGCGCAGGCGGCGGCATTCCAGGATATGGCGCTCGGCACGGCCTTCGCGCTGCAGGTCGCCGGCGTCGGGCTGCAGCTTCAGAAATCGGTATTGCACCTGCTGGGCGGCGTGGGTGGCCACGAAAGTGCCTTTGCCCTGGCGGCGCATCACCAGGTTCTCGGCTGCCAGCTCGTCAATGGCCTTGCGCACCGTGCCCTGGCTGACCTTGAAGCGGGCCGCCAGCTCCATTTCGCTGGGAATCAGTTCTCCGGGGCGCCATTCGCCAGCCTCAAGGCTCTGCAGGATCAGTCCCTTGATCTGTTGATAAAGTGGGCTGAAGGCCGGGGTCGATACGCCAGCGCCACCGGTGTTGGTGGCGGATTCTGGGGCTTGATGGTGAAGGGTAGACATAGTTTTTTTAGAGGGGTGCCTCCGCGATGCGACGCGCAAAAACGATTGAGTGTTTGTGCTAGTGTAGCTCTTTGTGGATCATATCTTATATAAGATATAAGACAAATTGACCAGGCTTAGAATTCAGCAGTACACTTCCGCCATGTTTTGTGGCGCACGGGCTGCCGGTGTTAGACGCTGGTGCCGCCTGGCACTCATAACATCCCACTTTTTTCCAATTGGAGTTTCACCATGAGCAAGAAGCCCGTCCGTGTTGCCGTTACTGGCGCAGCTGGCCAAATCGGTTACGCACTGTTGTTCCGCATCGCCTCCGGCGAAATGTTGGGCAAGGATCAGCCCGTCATTTTGCAACTGCTTGAGATTCCCGACGAGAAGGCTCAGAACGCTCTGAAGGGCGTGATCATGGAGCTGGAAGACTGCGCATTCCCTCTGCTGGCCGGCATCGAAGCCCACAGCGATCCTCTGACAGCCTTCAAGGACACCGACTACGCTCTGCTCGTGGGTGCCCGTCCTCGCGGTCCCGGCATGGAACGTGCTGACTTGCTGGCGGCTAATGCCCAGATCTTCACGGCCCAGGGCAAGGCCCTGAACGCTGTTGCTTCGCGCAATGTCAAGGTTCTGGTTGTGGGCAACCCCGCCAACACCAACGCTTACATCGCCATGAAGTCGGCTCCCGATCTGCCAGCCAAGAACTTCACCGCCATGCTGCGCCTGGACCACAACCGTGCTGCTTCCCAGCTGGCTGCCAAGGCAGGCTTCAAGGTTGGCGACATCAAGCACCTGACCGTGTGGGGCAACCACTCGCCCACCATGTACGCTGACTACCGTTTCGCAACCGTGGACGGCAAGTCGGTCAAGGACATGATCAACGATCAAGTCTGGAACAAGGACGTGTTCCTGCCCACCGTGGGCAAGCGCGGCGCAGCCATCATCGCTGCTCGCGGTCTGTCTTCGGCTGCCTCGGCTGCCAACGCTGCCATCGACCACATGCGCGACTGGGCTCTGGGCTCCAACGGCGAATGGGTCACCATGGGCGTGCCTTCCAATGGCGAATACGGCATTCCTGCCGGCATCGTGTTCGGCTTCCCCGTGACCACTGAAAACGGCGAATACAAGATCGTCGAAGGTCTGGAAATCGACGCTTTCTCGCAAGAAGGCATCGACAAGACTCTGGCTGAGCTGCAAGGCGAGCAAGACGGCGTCAAGCACCTGCTGTAAGCCAAAAGCCAGCGACTCGCATGCAAGACTGGAACCCTGCGCTGTATCTGCGCTTTGCCAATGAGCGTACGCGCCCGGCGGCAGAGTTGCTGGCACGCGTGCCCCTGACTCAGGCCCGCCATGTGGTGGACCTGGGCTGCGGGCCGGGTAATTCCACCGAGCTGCTGGTCCAGCGCTTTGTCGGTGCCCAGGTCCTGGGCATCGACAATTCCGAGGCCATGGTGCAAGCCGCCCGCAAGGCGCTTGCCCAGGCCCGGTTTGCCTTGGGAGATATTGCTTCCTGGGCGCCAGAGCAGGGCGCGGAGGTCGATGGCGTCGCCCCCGATCTGATTTATGCCAACGCTTCCCTGCAATGGGTGGGCGGGCATGAGACGCTGATTCCCCGTCTGTTTTCGCAGCTGGCCCCCGGTGGCGTGCTGGCGATACAGATGCCAGACAATCGTCAGCAGCCCTCGCACCGCCTCATGCGCGAGGTGGCCGAGCTGCCGCAGTTTGTCTCGCACATCGGTGATGCCAACAAGGTGCGCACCGAGATTTTGCCCATTGGGGCTTATTACGATTTACTGGCTGCGCCTGGCGCGCAGTCTGCCTGCGTGGATGTGTGGCACACCGTGTACCAGCATCCCATGGAGTCCGCCGCATCCATTGTTCAGTGGCTGAGCGGAACCGGGCTCAAGCCCTTTGTCGAAGGCCTGCCGACGGCTTTACAGGCCGAGTTTCTGGCCGAGTACCAGCGCCGCATCGATGTGGCCTATCCGCAGCGTGCCGATGGCAAGCGCCTGCTGGCTTTTCCCCGACTTTTTTTGCTGGCTCAGCGCAAGGCATGACGATGGAAATGGTTCATCCCGCTTCGGTTTTGTTGGATGCGCAAGGTGGGGCCCTGCGCCTGCCGGTTTGTGACCACTACAGCGGCGTGGAAGTGCGCATGCGCAAAAGCCTGCAGCTGCAGGCCGAGATGCTGCAGGAATTCGGCACCTGCGTCTTTGATGTGACGCTGGACTGCGAAGACGGCGCACCCGTGGGGCAGGAGGCCGCGCATGCCAAGCTGGTGGCCGAGCTGGCCAATGGCGCAGCCGCAGGCACCCGCGTGGCGGCCCGCGTTCATGCGGTGGATCATGCGCACTTTCAGGCGGACATGGACATCATCGCCGGTGGCGCGGCGCACAAGCTCTGCCACATCATGATTCCCAAGGTGGAATCGGTGGACGATGTGCTCATGGCTGAAAAAGCCTTGCAGCGCGCTTCAGGCAAGCGTATTCCGCTACATGTTTTGATTGAGTCACCGGCGGCGGTGCAGCAGGCTTTCGAGATTGCCTCCCACCCCGCAGTGCAAAGCATCTCGTTTGGGCTGATGGATTTTGTCTCGGCCCACGGTGGTGCGATTCCCGCTTCGGCCATGACGGCGCAGGGCCAGTTCGAGCATCCGCTGGTCGTGCGTGCCAAGCTGGAGATTGCCGCCGCCTGCCATGCCCATGGCAAAGTGCCTTCGCACTGTGTGGTGACCGAGTTCAAGAATCCACAAGCACTGCAGGCCTGCGCGCAAAAAGCCTCGCGCGAGCTGGGCTATACCCGCATGTGGAGCATTCATCCGGACCAGATTCGTCCCATTTTGCGTGCGTTTGCGCCCGCAGATGACGAGGTGAGACAAGCGGCACAAATTCTTACCGCGGCGGCGGTGCAAAATTGGGCCCCCATCAGTCTGGATGGGGTATTACATGATCGCGCCAGCTACCGCTATTTCTGGCAGCTGCTTGAGCGCGCTCATCAAACGGGGCTGACCTTGCCGGATGCTGTGCAACCGTGGTTTGCTCCTAAGTTTAACAATTGAACCCAACCGAAAGTCTCAGGAGCTTGTTCCTATGAAGACCCTCATCGCCACTCTTTTGATCGCCGCCCCCCTGATGGTGGTCAACCACGCCGCCGTTGCCGCCACCCCGACCAAGAGCACTGCCAAGACGGCGGCTCCCGCCAAGAAGTCTGCTGCCAAGAAAGGCGTGAAAGCTGCAGCCGGTGCTGCCGCCGCAGGCGCTGCGGTTGCCGTTGTCGCCGCCGGCCCGGCATCAGCTGCCTTGAGCACGGCAGACCTGGCCGTGTCCGAGCGCGTGTTCAAGGGCCGCATTCCCTGTGAACTGGGTGCCCACGTGAACGTGACGGCCGACTCGGCCAACCCTGGCTACTTCATCGTGGACGGCCGTGGCTTCAAGTACCACATGTCGCCTGTGAGCACCACCACCGGCACCGTGCGTCTGGAAGACAAGGCCGCTGGCGCGGTCTGGCTGCAAATTGCCAACAAGTCCATGTTGATGAACCAGAAGGCCGGTCAGCGCCTGGCCGATGAATGCATGAGCCCCGAGCAGCAGCAAGTGGCCGAAGCCATCAAGAAGAACCCACCTCCTAGCCTGTTGGACAACAAATAAGTCCCGCAAGGCTGAGGGCTGCCCTGTCCCACGCATGGCAGCCCTGTGATTTGCGCCACCCGCGCAGCCTTTTCCGAAAAAACCATTGGAGAGAACCCATGTTGAAAGCCTACCGTGACCATGTGGCAGAACGCGCCGCACTGGGCATCCCCCCTCTGCCTCTGGATGCCAAGCAGGTCGCTGAGCTGATCGAGCTGATCAAGAACCCGCCCGCTGGCGAAGACGCATTCCTGCTCGATCTGCTGACCCACCGCGTGCCGCCCGGAGTGGACGATGCGGCCAAGGTCAAGGCTTCCTTCCTGGCTGCCGTGGCCCATGGCGACGTGAAAGTGGCGCTGATCTCCAAGTCCAAGGCCACCGAGCTGCTGGGCACCATGGTGGGCGGCTACAACGTTCACCCCCTGATCGAGCTGCTGGACGACGCCGAAGTCGCCGGCGTGGCCGCCGATGCGCTGAAGAAGACATTGCTGATGTTCGACTTCTTCAACGACGTGGCCGACAAGGCCAAGGCCGGCAATGCCAAGGCCAAGGAAGTGATGCAAAGCTGGGCTGATGCCGAGTGGTTCACTTCGCGTCCCGAAGTTGAAAAGAAGATCACCGTCACCGTTTTCAAGGTGCCCGGTGAAACCAATACCGATGATCTGTCGCCCGCTCCCGATGCCTGGAGCCGTCCCGACATTCCGCTGCACTACCTGGCCATGCTCAAGAACACTCGTCCCGACGCGGCGTTCAAGCCCGAGGAAGACGGCAAGCGCGGTCCCATGAAGTTCATCGACGACCTGAAGGCCAAGGGCAACCTGGTCGCCTACGTGGGCGACGTGGTGGGCACCGGTTCTTCGCGCAAGTCGGCGACCAACTCCATCGTCTGGGCCACTGGCCAGGACATTCCTTTCGTCCCCAACAAGCGCTTTGGCGGCGTGACCCTGGGCGGCAAGATTGCTCCCATCTTCTTCAACACGCAGGAAGATTCGGGCTCGTTGCCTATCGAAGTGGATGTTTCCAAGCTGGAAATGGGCGACGTCATCGACGTGTTGCCCTACGACGGCAAGATCGTCAAGGACGGCGCTACTGTTGCCGAGTTCCAGCTCAAGAGCGACGTGCTGTTTGACGAAGTGCGCGCCGGCGGCCGTATCAACCTGATCATCGGCCGTTCGCTGACCGCCAAGGCCCGCGAATTCCTGGGTCTGGCTGCTTCCACCGCTTTCCGTCTGCCCACTGCACCGACTGAAACCAAGGCTGGCTTCACTTTGGCCCAAAAAATGGTCGGCCGTGCTGTCGGTCTGCCAGAAGGCCAGGGCGTGCGTCCCGGTACCTACTGCGAACCCCGCATGACCACCGTGGGCTCGCAAGACACCACCGGCCCCATGACCCGTGACGAGTTGAAGGACCTGGCCTGCCTGGGCTTCTCCGCCGACATGGTGATGCAATCCTTCTGCCACACGGCCGCTTACCCCAAGCCCGTGGACGTGAAGACCCACCGCGAACTGCCCCAGTTCATCAGCAACCGTGGCGGCGTGGCCCTGCGCCCTGGTGACGGCGTGATCCACAGCTGGCTCAACCGCCTGCTGTTGCCCGATACCGTGGGCACCGGCGGTGACTCGCACACCCGTTTCCCCATCGGCATTTCCTTCCCTGCAGGCTCCGGTCTGGTGGCCTTCGGCGCCGCCACCGGCGTGATGCCTCTGGACATGCCCGAGTCGATCCTGGTGCGCTTCAAGGGCGAAATGCAGCCCGGCGTGACCCTGCGCGATCTGGTGCACGCAATTCCTCTGTACGCTATCAAGGCCGGTCTGCTGACCGTGGCCAAGGCCGGCAAGATCAATGAATTCTCGGGTCGCATCCTGGAAATCGAAGGTCTGCCAGATCTGAAGGTCGAGCAAGCGTTCGAGCTGTCCGACGCCTCGGCCGAGCGCTCTGCCGCCGGTTGCACCATCAAGCTCAACCCCGAGCCGGTCAAGGAATACCTGACGTCGAACATCGTTCTGATGAAGAACATGATCGCCGACGGTTACGCCGATGCCAAGACGCTGCAACGCCGCATTGAAAAGGTCGAAGCCTGGTTGGCCCAGCCCGATCTGCTGGCTGCCGACAAGGATGCCGAGTACGCCCACGTCATCGAAATCGACCTGGCCGACATCAAGGAACCCATCGTCTGCTGCCCTAATGATCCCGATGATGCCAAGTTCCTGTCCGAAGTGGCCGGCACCAAGATCGATGAAGCCTTCATCGGTTCGTGCATGACCAACATCGGTCACTTCCGTGCCGCAGCCAAGCTGCTGGGCGGCCAGCGCGACATTCCCGTCAAGCTGTGGGTGGCGCCTCCCACCAAGATGGACCAGAGCGAGCTGATCAAGGAAGGCCATTACGCCGCCTTTGGTACGGCCGGTGCCCGTACCGAAATGCCCGGCTGCTCGCTGTGCATGGGCAACCAGGCTCAGGTGCGCGAAGGTGCGACGGTGATCTCCACCTCTACCCGCAACTTCCCCAACCGTCTGGGCAAGAACACGCAAGTGTTCCTGGGCTCGGCCGAACTGGCTGCGATCGCCTCGCGTCTGGGCAAGCTGCCTTCCAAGGAAGAGTATCTGAACGAAATGGGTGTGATCGATGCCGACAAGGCTTCGGTGTACCGCTACATGAACTTCGACCAGATCGCCGAGTACGCCGAAGTGGCTGCCAAGGTGTAAGCGTCTACAGCAAGGCCTTTTAAGGCCTGGCTCCCAAAGCCCGCAGGATGAAAGTCCTGCGGGCTTTGGTTTTTCAGGCTGGCTGTTTCAGCCGCTGCAGCACCAGCTGCGTTTCGGCATTGGCCGGAAAAAATGATTCGACGGCCAGCTCCTGCAGCGTCACATCCACGGGCGTTCCGAAGATGGTGATGGTGCTGATGAGGCTCAGCTTGCCCAGTTCGGTGTTCAGCTCGAAGGGCACGGCGATATGGCTGGCGGGCGGTAGGCCATGCGCCGCCTCGTCATGGCAGGGGTAGGCGGCAATCTCGTCATGCAGGGCCTGCAGCACGCTATCTGCCGTGGCGGCTATTTGCTGCTGCAAGCGGTGCAGCAGATGGGCGCGCCATTGGCCGGCATTGGCCAGGCGCGGTCCCAGTCCTTCGGGGTGCAGGCTCAGGCGCAGCACGTTCACGGGCGGCTGCAGCAGCCAGGGGGCCACGCCGCTCAGCAGCAGCGGCACGATGGCATTGGCGGCCACCAGGTTCCAGTGCCTGTCCACGGCCAGCGCGGGGTTGGGTTCGTGGCCTTTGAGCACCAGATCCACGGCCTGGCGCGCGGCTGCCAGATCGGGATGGTCCAGTGGGCGTGCCTGGTACATGGGTGCAAAGCCTGCTGCCACCAGCAGCGCATTGCGCTCGCGCAGCGGCACCGAGAGGCGCTCGGCCAGGCGCAGCACCATCTCGCGGCTGGGCTGTGCACGGCCGGTTTCCACATAGCTCAGGTGGCGGGTCGAGATCTCGGCATCCAGCGCCAGACCTTGCTGGCTCAGCCGGCGATGCTGACGCCAGTGGCGCAGGTGCTCGCCGAACGGCGCGCGTGCACCGGGCAGGGTAGAGGAGGAGGGCGCGGTGTTGAGGCTCATGGCTGCATCGTAGTGGCAGGCCAGACGCCAGGCCATGACCTGCGAGGTTATCGACGCTGTGCAGATCGATGGCAATCATGGAGTCCAGCAGCCGGCACAGGGCCGGTCGCCGACCTTTTGATTCAACAGGAGTTTTCCATGTCCTTCTTTGCTTCTCCCCGGTTTTTGCCCCGTGTGATGTGGGCCGACGCGGCTTCCTGTGCGGCCACGGGCGCTTTGCAACTGGCTGCCACCCAGCAGCTGGCGCAGCTGACGGGTTTGCCGTCCTCCTTGTTGGCGGGCACGGGCATCTTTCTGCTGGCCTATGCGCTGGCCGCCGGCTGGATGGCGCGCCGCCAGTCTGTGCCGCGCACGTTGATCGGCCTGGTGGCCGTGGGCAATCTGGGCTGGGCGCTGGGCTGTGCGGCGCTGATCTTTGGCATAGGCTTGCCGCTGAATGCCTGGGGCGTGGCCTGGGTGGCGGCGCAGGCCGTCGTGGTGCTGGCCCTGGCCGATCTGCAGTGGGCGGGTCTGCGTGCCACGCGCCATGCGGCAGCTGGCGGGCAACAGGCCGCTGCCTGAGCTAATCAAAAGGAGAGCCGACAGCGACTGCCAATCATCAAAAAGAGAATGTTTCCATGCTGAACGCAAGGAATGACGGGCGCTGCCAGCTATGCTTTTCGTTATAGCCACCATGCGCCCGGATGGATAAGCGGGTCCGGGGCGGCGCAGATAATTTCAAACGCTTAAAATTCACGGTTGCGCCGCGCTGGCGCTTTCTTCGCAACCATGGGTTCCCTCGCCCCCATCGACCAAAAAGGAATGTCATGACATCCGCTCATGCCGTGCAGACGCCATCGTCGCGCGTGCCATTTTATCTTTCTGTTCTCGTGGTGTTCCACATCGCCATCGTCATCGCCAGCAACTATCTGGTGCAACTGCCGATCACGCTGCTGGGCTATCACAGCACCTGGGGCGCCTTCAGCTTCCCTTTCATCTTCCTGGCCACCGACCTGACCGTGCGCCTGATCGGCAAGGTCGAGGCACGGCGCGTCATCACGCGCGCCATGCTGCCTGCGCTCTTGGTGTCCTATGTGGTGGGCGTGCTGTTCCATGAGGGCCACTTCAATGGCTGGGAAGCGCTGCAAAGCTTCAACAGCTTTGTGTTCCGCATCGCGCTGGCCAGCTTTGCCGCCTATGTGCTGGGCCAGTTGCTGGATATCCAGGTTTTCGACCGTATCCGCCAGCAAAGCCATGCCTGGTGGCTGGCGCCGGCAGCAGCTTCGGTGTTCGGCCAGGTGCTGGACACGGCGGCCTTTTTCTCGATCGCCTTCTGGCACAGCAGCGATGCCTTCATGGCCGCCAACTGGATGGAAATCGCCATGGTCGATTACGTCATCAAGCTGGCCGTGAGCCTGTTGCTGTTCGTTCCCGCCTATGGCGTGGTGCTGGCCACCATTGTGCGCACCATGCGCATGCCGACCGAGCCGGCGACCACGGCTGCTTGAGCCGCGCGCCCAGCCCCTGGTTTCCAGGGGGCGCTCTGAACCAGTCCGAGCCCGCCATGAAAAAGGCCGCCCTATCAAGGCGGCCTTTGCATTTTTCAAGTGTCTTGCGGCTCAGGCCTGGCTTTGCAGATAGTTCGGCAGCCCGACCTTGTCGATCAGACCCAGCTGCTTTTCCAGCCAGTAGGCGTGGTCTTGCTCGGTGTCGCGCAACTGGGCCAGCAAAATGTTGCGGCTCACATAGTCGCGGTGCTGCTCGCACAGTGCAATGCCTTGCTGAAGACCGGCGCGAACCTCGTATTCGGTGTCCAGATCCTTGCTCAGCATCTCGGGCACGGTTTCGCCGGGCGTGAATTCCTTGGGGCGCATGTCGGGGCGGCCGCCCAACATCAGGATGCGACGCAGCAGCGCATCGGCGTGCTGAGTCTCTTCCTGCATCTCGTGGTCCAGGCGCGTGAACAGCTTGCCAAAGCCCTGGTCTTCATAGATGCGCGAGTGCGCGAAGTACTGATCGCGTGCTGCGAGCTCGCCGCGCAGCAGCTCCTTGAGGTAGTCGACGACTTCGGGATGGCCTTGCATATTTGTTGTTCTCGGTGAAGCAGGTGAAGTACGAAGTATCTCGCAGCTGGCTTCAGGGAACAAAGACAGCTATCAATTCCCGAGCGCCAGCGTTCTGGATGCGGGCCGTAAGCAGATGTATTCGCATTGCCGAAGCGCTATTCCGACCGATCCGTCTGCTGGTGGTGACTTGCTGGGGTCGGCCAGAAGCGAATCTTTCGGTTCACTCCAGTGAGGCTTGCGGCTTGTGCTGGCACTCGCTGCGACCGCTATTGAGCTGGCCCAGTTTTTGGCTGACATTTTATGACTGAGTGCAAATACTGCGAGTGCCAGTTGGTTGCGCGCTCGCTGCCCAAACCATGAGTGCGATCCCGCTCACGCAGGTGCCCAATATGCAGACGCCAATCCAGCCACCTTGTGCATAGACGGCGGTTGAAGCTAAGGCACCTGCACCGCTGCCCACCGCGTAGAACAGCATGTAGCAAGCTACCAGCCGGCTATGTGCCTGCGTCGAACTTTGAAAAATCATGGCCTGGTTGGTGACATGCAGCGCTTGACAACCGATGTCGAGCAGCAGGATGCCTACGGCCAGCCACCATAGCGATACTTCCAGAAAGCTGAGTGGTATCCATGCCAGCAGTAGCAAGACGAGGGCTGCTGCGCTGGTTCTGTAGCTCCAGCCCTGGTCTGCCCATCGGCCGGCTGGGCCGGCAATAAACGCCCCTGCTGCACCGATCAACCCAAACGCGCCAATAGCCGAATGCGACAGTGACAACGGTGGCGCACTCAGCGGCAACGCCAGCGCACTCCAGAAGATGCTGAACACGGCAAACATCAGCAGCGCCAACGTACCTCGAACCCGAAGTACCCGATTTGTCCGCAACAGCGCAAGCATTGAGCGAACGAGTTCAAAATACGACAAGCGCTGAGCCAGGACTGCTTGAACCGGCAAATTGCGCCAGATCAGGGCGGCAAGCACGACCATGACTGCTGCGGAGCCGGCATACACAGCGCGCCAACCAGCCAGATCCGCAATCACCCCAGACCAGGCTCTGGCGAGCAACAGCCCCACGACCACACCCGCCTGAGCGGACCCCACAACCCGCCCGCGCTCCTGAGGCGCGGCCACGCTTGCCGCGTAGGCAATCATTCCCTGCGTCATTGCCGTCCCTAGCAGTCCCACGACCAGCATGCCTGCCATCAGGCCGGCGGTGCTCTGTGTCATCGCCAGCCAGGTCAGCGCAAAAATAAGACTCACCAGTTGCCATCGAACGAGTCGACGGCGGTCAAGCTGGTCCCCCAGGGGCACGAGGAATAGCAAGGCAAGCATGGACCCGGCCTGCGTGGCAGTCACCACACTTCCGATAGCGCCGAGTGAGACGCCAAAGTCCGAAGCCAATCGGTCGAGCAACGGTTGTGCGAAGTAAACGTTGGCGACGCTAGCCCCGCTGGTAAAGGCAAAAAGAGCCACGAGTTTCTGGGGCGTGGCCGCCACGGTGTGAGAGGAGTTTTGAGACACTGTTGAATTTGGTTTCAATATAAAACCAGATTGAGCATAGTATTTTTGGTTTTAAAATGCAACTAGAAAAGATAGAGTGCTCGATGGAGGTGTCTGATGGCGGAACGAAAACGAATGAATACCGCGACCTGTCCGGTAGCGCGGGCGCTTGATGTCATCGGTGACCGCTGGTCATTGTTGATAGTGCGGGATGCCTTTGATGGCATCAGCCGGTTTAGCGATTTTCAGAAAAACCTGGGTGTGGCACGCAATATCCTGGCCGTCAGGCTCAAGGCATTGGTAGAAGCAGGCATCCTGGAGGCTCAACCCGCTGCCGACGGTACGGCCTATCAGCAGTACATGCTCACGGCGAAAGGGCAGACTCTCTTTCCCGTCATCGTCGGGCTGCGCCAATGGGGTGAGGAAAACCTTTTTCACCCCAAGGAACACCATTCAAGGCTTGTCGAGATAGCCAGTGCTCAACCGGTTGCCCGCCTGGAAGTGCAAAGCCCTGACGGACGAAAGCTAGCGTTCAACGAGGTGGTGGTGACTGACAAGGTGCTGTAGCGGCACGCGAGGGCGCGTGCGCCTGGGTTTTTCTCGAAATTCGCTCATGGCCGCGCGGGCCGGCGCCATAGGGCAGGGAGATCCGACCTTGCTGATCCATCTTCAATGTTCGCCCAAGCGTCTTTGGGGAACTCGCGAGCGGGGGCAGGGCGCCCGCTCTGGCTCTGCTGGGCGCAACGCTGGCGGTTTTGTGTGCCTAGCAGCCGGAAATTCAGGGCGCAGTCGGTAGCGCGTTGATAGAGCGCAGAACCTTGCGTGCAATGCTCTGGCGCTTGGCAAGGTCGCCGAGCCTGTTCGGTGTGTCCATGTTCAAGGCAAAGAACACGGGGCCGCTGGGCCACTCTACCCAACCCACCCACCAGCCGATTTTTCCGGTCCAGCCCGTTTTAGCGCGCAGTATCCAGTCAGGGCCGGCTTCATTGATCATCACGTCCTTCACAAGCCGTTGATGTTCGACCTGGAAAGGCAGTTGATTGCGGTAAAGCCGCTGCAGGAAAGCAATCTGCTCGAAGGATGAGATGGCGAGGTCACCCTCAACCCAGAATGGCTTGTCGCCCGTGGCAACCGCATTGCCATACCCAATCTTTCGCATGTAGTCGGTCTCGCGTGCATCGCCGAGTTCCTTGGCGAAACGCTCGTACACCCAGACGGTGGAATTTCTCATCGCCGAGCGCAGATTCTGGTCCATGTTCCACGCCGCCGTAGGTCGTTTCACGCCATCCCACGGGATGACTTGAAATTCGTCACGCAGCAGCCCTGCATCAAGCGCGAATAGGCTGTGCGGAATCTTGAAGGTGGAGGCAGGCGAGTACCGCCGATTGGAACGCGGCACGTTGTAGACGTGGGTGGTTTCAGATTGCCCTCGGGCATCGAGAACGACGATGCTGCTTTGTGCGTCGGCTTCTGTGAAAACCCGAGGCCACTCGTTCTTTTCTTGAACCGGCGGGCCCGCCACTACCCCATGAGCAAACCCTGCGGCCAGGGCAGATAACACCAAATTTCGTCGATTCATGCGACTAGTTTAAAGGTCAAAGGAACCCGATTTTGGGTGGCTGGAATAGTGGCTGTATTGGTTTGTTGCGAGGACGAGCGTCTCTTGCCGGTCGGTTGCAGCCGGTGGCCGGATTGAGAGTGCAGCTCAGTTCGGAGCGGAATGCCGGTCAACGGACAGCCCGCATCCGCACTTGGGTTGCCATGACTTGGCGTCAAAGTTCGGCCACGGCCTGCTTTAGACAGGTCAGCAGCTCCTGCACCAGCGGATTGGTAGGTGTGCGGCGCCACATGGCCAGCATTTCGGACGAAGGGTGTGACCCCAGCAGCGGGCGGAACACCAGGCGCGGCATGCCCACGCGCTCCAGCGCGGCAGGTACCAGTGCCACGCCCTGGCCTAGCGAGACCAGGGAGATCACCGACAGCCAGTGTCTTACCTCGTGCCGCACCTCGGGTGCGAAGCCGTGGGCCTGGCACATCTCGTAGATGCGCTGGTGGTAGGTGGGAGAGACCAGGCTGGAAAACAGGATCAGCCGGTCGTTCCTGAGTTCGGCCAAGTCGACGGCTGCGCTGGCATGCAGCGCATGGTGCTCGGGCATGCAGACCACGAAGGGCTCTGCCATGATGAGCTGGCTGGCAATGGTTTCGGGCGGCTGTATGGAGTGGACCAGAGCCATGTCAAGCCGCATCTGCTGCAGCTCCAGGATCTGCTCGGCGCTGTTGGCTTCCAGCATGTCCACGCGCACCTGGGGGTGGGTTTGCTGGAACTGCTCCAGCGCCTGGGGCAGGCCGCGATACAGGCTGGAGCCGACAAAACCCAGGCGCAGATGGCCGCGCGTGCCCAGGGCCACATCGCGTGTTTCCTGCGCGGCCTGTTGGCTCAGGGCCAGCAGCTGGCGTGCCTTGCCCAGCAGGTGCTCGCCCGCTGCCGTCATGCGCACTTCCTTGCTGTTGCGCTCAAAAAGACTGGCTTGCAGCTCCTGCTCCAGCTGTTTGATGGCCACGCTCAGCGGCGGCTGCGAGATGGCCAGCCGCTGGGCGGCACGGCCAAAGTGCAGCTCTTCGGCCACGACGACAAAGTAGCGCAACAGGCGTAATTCCATTCCAGCTCCAGTCAAAGTGCTTTGTTGATACTTAAAAAGTATTGTTCATGATTTTATTAATATTTGACGCGAATCATGAGAGGCGCTGAAATGGGCGGCAACAGGTGCTGGTATGGATGTTTTTCAAGTTTTGTGTGCTTGAACATGCTGGCCCGCAAGGAGTACCCATGTCGGCTTCCAATCCATCCCAGCAAACCGCCATTGCCAGCGCAGCGGCACAGACCAGCCACCCCGTGCCCGACCGCCATGGCGCCAATTTCTATGCCGGCGATGCCGAGCTGCAGGCACTGCTCAAGCTCTATCTGCCCGCCGACCTGCTGGCCCATCTGCAGCCGTATTTTCAGCACATGGGTGAGCTGGCCGGAGGCCGCATCGATGAGCTGGCCAGCATTGCCGACAAGAACCCGCCGGAGCTGGAATACCGCAGCCGCTCGGGCCAGGACCGCCAGCGCATCATCAAGCACCCGGCCTATGAAGAACTGGAGCGCATTGCCTATGGTGAGTTCGGCCTGCAAGCCATGTCCCATCGCGATGACATGCTGGGCTGGCAGGGCAAAATGCCGCCGATCGTCAAATACGCGCTGACCTATCTGTTCGTGCAGTCCGAGTTCGGCCTGTGCTGTCCGCTGTCGATGACGGATTCGCTGACCCGCACCTTGAAGAAGTTCGGCACGACCGAGCTGGTGGACAAATACCTGCCCCAGCTGCTGTCGCTGGACTGGGACAGCCAGGCCCAAGGCGCCATGTTCATGACCGAGCAGGCGGCCGGCTCGGACATCTCCAACACCCAGACCATGGCCTATCCCCAGGCCGACGGCAGCTGGCGTCTCACGGGCGACAAATGGTTTTGCTCCAATCCCGATGCGGAATTTGCCATGGTGCTGGCGCGCGTCGATGGCGGTGCGCCCGGCATGAAGGGCATTTCGCTGTTCCTGCTGCCGCGCCACCTCGATGACGGCAGCGACAACCGCTACCGAATCATTCGCTTGAAGGACAAGATGGGCACGCGCTCCATGGCCAGCGGCGAGATCCGCATGGACGGCGCTCTGGCCTATCTGGTGGGCGAGCAGGGCCGGGGCTTTGTGCAGATGGCCGACATGGTCAACAACTCGCGCCTGTCCAACGGCGTGCGTTCGGCCGGCATGATGCGCCGCGCCGTGGCCGAGGCTGAGTTCATTGCCCACGAGCGCATCGCCTTCGGCAAGCGCATCGAGGACATGCCGCTGATGCAGCGCCAGCTCGACAAGCTGCGCCTGCCTGCCGAGCAGGCGCGCAGCATGGTGTTCCAGACCGCACAGACGCTGATGCAATCCGATGCCGGCGCTCCCGATGCCTATGCACTGCTGCGCATTCTGACGCCCATGCTCAAGTTCCGCGCCTGCCGCGATGCACGCAAGGTCACGGGTGACGCCATGGAAGTGCGCGGTGGCTGCGGCTATATCGAGGAATGGAGCGACGCGCGTCTGGTGCGCGATTCCCACCTGGGCTCCATCTGGGAAGGCACGAGCAATATCGTGGCGCTGGATGTGATTCGCGCCATCAAGCGCGAAGGCTCTCTGCCTGTCTTGCAGAGCTATCTGAAGGGGCTGCTGGATGGGGCGCAGCTCACCGCTGCTTACCGTCAGGCACTGGAAGAGGCTCTGGCCCGCGCCAGCGCCCTGGCCGAAAAAGCCGCCCAGGAAGGTGGCGATGTGCTGGCCCGCCAGGCGGCTACCGGTCTCTACAACTGCACCTCCGCCATCGCCATGGCCTGGGAAGCGGCTCAGACCGGTTCGGCCCAGCGCCTGCGTCTGTCGCAGCTGGTGCTGCTGCACCGCGTGCTGCCACGCGATCCGCTGGAGTCTGGCCAGGTGCCGGCAGCGTGGTTGGCATGATCTGAGTCAAAAGCTGCTCCAGCGCAATATAGAAAAGCGCTGGCAGCTATCAATTTTTATAAGCCAACGCACGATTGGCATATCGCAATCAAGGAGACAAGTCATGAGTTTGAATCGTCGTCTGTTCGTGGGCGCTGGCGTGATGGCCGCTGCAGCCCTGGGTCTGGGAACTTCGCTGGGCGCCGTGGCTGCCGAGAAATTCCCCGAGCGTCCCATCATGTTCGTCGTGCCCTTTCCCCCGGGCGGCCCCACCGATGCCATGGCCCGTATTCTGGCCACCGAGCTGACCCGGGAGCTGGGCCAGAGCGTGATCGTGGAAAACAAGGCCGGTGCCGGCGGCAACATCGGTGCGGACTACGTAGCCCGCGCCAAGCCCGATGGCTACACGCTGATGTTCGGCACCTCGGGTCCGCTGGCCATCAACAAGCCGCTGTACAAGACCATCAGCTACGACCCGCGCACCAGCTTCACGCCCATCATTTACGTGGGCTATCTGCCCAATGTGCTGGTGGTGCGCGCCAACCTGAGCGTGAGCAGCGTCAAGGAGCTGATTGCGCTGGACAAGGCCAAGCCCGGCAAGCTCAACTTTGCCTCCTCCGGCAATGGCGCTTCCTCTCATCTGGCCGGCGTGCTGTTCAACGGCATGGCCGGTACCGATTTTCAACATGTGCCCTACAAAGGCACGGGCCCGGCGCTCAACGATTTGCTGGCCGGCCAGGTGGACATGGCTTTCACCGACATCCTCACGGCCATGCCCTATATCAAGGCAGGCAAGTTCAAGGCCCTGGGCATTGCCACGGCCAAGCATTCCAGCGCCATGCCGCAAATCCCCACCATTGCCGAGCAAGGTCTGCCCGGTTATGACGTGAGCGTGTTCTTTGGCGTGGTCGGCCCCAAGGGCATGCCGGCAGATCGGGTGGAGCTGCTTAACCGCGCCTATACCAAGGCCCTGGATTCCGAAAATGTCAAAAAAGCCTTTGCCGCCCAGGGGCTGGAGCGCGGAGCCGACACCAAACCGGCCTATCTGACCAGCCTGGTGAAAACCGAGGTCGACAAGTGGACTGAGGTGGTGCAAAAAGCCGGCGTCAAACTGGATTAAACAGATCAACCGGAGGCCGCAATGCAAAGACGTCAACTCCTGATCGCCACGGGCGCGGCTGCCGCGACCCGCAGCTTGCCCGCGCTGGCTGCCGAGGCCTACCCCGAGCGCTCCATCGCGCTGATCGTGCCCTATGGCGCGGGCGGGCCTACGGACACCCATATCCGTGCCGTGGCCGAGGCCGTCGGTAAATTGCTGGGCCAGCCCATGGTCATAGACAACCGGGCCGGTGCCAACGGCGTCAATGCGGCTGCCGTGCTGGCCCAGTCGCGCACGGCGGCCGACGGCTATACGCTGGGCATTTTGCCGGCCTCGGTGTACCGCGAGCCGCATATGCAAAAAACCAGCTTTGATCCGCGCAAGAGCTTCAGCTACATCGCGCTGTTGTCCGATTACGCTTTCGGCCTGGCCGTGCGCGCCGATGCGCCGTACAAGAGCTGGGCCGACTTTGCGGCCGCCGCCAGAAAGCAGCCGGGCAAGCTCAATGTCGGTGCCACCGGCGCTTTGGGTACGCCGCGCATCGTGATGGACGAGATCGCCGACATGGCAGGCCTGCAGTACAACGTCGTGCCCTACAAGGGCGATGCCGAACTGGCGACGGCACTGCTGGGCGGCCATATCGATGCCGCGCCGCTGTCAGGCATTGCCGTGCCGCATATCGAGGCCGGCAAGCTGCGCTATCTGGCCATGCTGACGCCCGAGCGCATCAAGCGCTACCCTCAGCTGCCCACGCTGCGCGAGGCCGGCGTCAACGCCTGGATAGATTCGCCGTATGGCGTGGCCGGCCCTGCGGGCATGGATGCGGCGCGGGTGCAAAAACTCAGCGCTGCCTTCCAGCAGGCGCTCAGCTCCCCCGCCAGCCTGCAGGCGCTGGAGCAGCTCAATCAGCCGCTCAACTATCTGGACCCCAAGGCCTACCAGGCTTATGCGCTGCAAAGCTTCGCTCGCGAAGAAGCGCGTGTGGCCAAGCTGCGCCAGAGAGGGCTGCTGTCATGAGCGAGCTGCCATTGCCTCCTTTATCAGCGTTTGCCGGCGAAGCGCCCGGCACGCTGTTCGGCCTGTCCATGCCGTTGGCTGCCGCTTTTCATCTGACCGGCACACATATAGGCAATGACGCTGCCCGCATCGTCATGCCACCCAATCCCGCCTACGGCAACAGCCGGGGCGACGTGCACGGCGGCGTGCTGGCCATGCTGATGGACTGCGCACTGGCCTCTGCCGTGCGCTCGCACGACCCGGCGCGCTTTGGCGTCGCCACCATCGATCTGACCATGCACTATCTCGCGCCGGCACGGGGCGAGGTGGTGGCTCTGGCCGTATGTGAACGCCGGGGCCGCTCTATCAGCTTTGCGCGCGGCCAGGTCTTTGACAGCGAAGGCACGCTGCTGGCCCTGGCAACGGGCACCTTCAAACTTCTGGAACGCAGCATATGACAACCTCTCTTCCTTCCGGCGCGCTGCAAGGCGTCAAGGTCCTTGATCTGTCGCGCATTCTGGGCGGCCCGTTTTGCGGGCAGGTCCTGGGCGACCACGGCGCCGATGTGCTCAAGGTCGAGCCGCCTCAGGGCGACGATACGCGCACCTGGGGCCCTCCGTTTCAGGAAGGCGTGGCCTCTTATTACTTTGGCCTGAACCGCAACAAGCGCACCCAGTTTCTGGACCTGTCCTCTGCCGAGGGGCAGGCGCGCGTGCGCGAGCTGATGGCCCAGGCCGATGTGGTGGTGGAGAATTTCAAGGTCGGCACCATGGAGAAGTGGGGCATTGGCTACGAGCAGATGCGCGAGCAGCTGCCGCAGCTGATCTGGTGCCGCGTCACCGGCTTTGGCGCCGACGGCCCGCTGGGCAGCCTGCCCGGTTACGACGCTGCCATTCAGGCCATGGGCGGCCTCATGAGCATCAATGGAGAGGCCGACGGCGATCCCCTGCGCGTGGGCTTGCCCGTGGTGGACATGGTTACCGGCCTGAATGCCACGATAGGCGTGCTGCTGGCGCTGCATGAGCGCGCACGCAGCGGCCTGGGGCAGTTGGTGGATGCTGCGCTGTACGACTCCGGCCTGTCGCTGCTGCATCCCCATGCAGCCAACTGGTTCATGGGAGGCAAGGTGCCGCAGCGCTCGGGCAATGCCCATCCCAATATCTACCCGTATGACGCTTTGAATACCGGCGGCGCTCCGATTTTTTTGGCCGTGGGCAACGACCGGCAATTTCGCTTGTTGTGCAGCCATGTGGGGCGTGAAGCGCTGGGACAAGATGTGCGCTTTGCCACGGCCGGCCAGCGCTCGGTCAACCGGGTCGAACTCAAGGCCCTGCTGGAAGAGGCTTTGCTGGTGTTCGATGGCGTGAGTCTGGCCGATGAGCTGATGGCCATTGGTGTGCCCGCCGCGCCGGTGCTCAATGTGGCGCAGGCGCTTGAGCATCCGCACACGCAGCACCGGGAGATGATTGTCGAGATGGGCGACTATAAAGGTCTGGGCGCGCCGATCAAACTCAGCCGCACCCCCGCCAGCTACCGGTTTGCGCCCTTGAGCGAAGGCCGGGAATTCCTGCCTGACCCGGACGTCGATCTGGACAAGGCTGAGAAGCCCGCCGCTTGAAGGCGCTTTGATGCCCGCTTGATGCAGCATTGACCTGCCCCCGAAAAGCCCGTGCAATGCTTGTGCGGGCTTTTTTCATGGAAGCAATCAAATTGATAGCTGCTGGCGCTTATGTATTCAGGGCTTGAGGCAGATTGAATGTGTTTTTCGCACGCAATCGCTGCGGGCCTCTGGGGGGCCGCGTTGACCTGCTTCAGACGCAGGTTATCTCTGCAGTGCCTGCCGCTGGCGGCATGGGCCAAATCGCCACGCCACCACAATTTGAAAAAAAGATGGAATAAAACCGCGTTCAGGACTGTTTACCGCAAGTCAACCCCAAGGAGAGACTTCATGCTACGTATCGCTTCCCTGACGATTTTTTCCGCAGCCCTGCTGGCGGCATGTTCCACAGCCTCCGTCACACCGGCGCAATCCCCGGCCACCGTCATGAACGGCGCGTTGGTCGGCCCCAACCAGATGACGCTTTATGTCTTTGACAAGGATGCCGCCGGTTCCGGCAAAAGCGTTTGCAACGGCGGCTGCGCCACCAACTGGCCGCCGCTGATGGCTCCTGCAACGGCGGGCGCCATGGGCGACTGGAGCGTGGTGACGCGAGACGACGGCAGCAAGCAATGGGCGTACAAAGGCCGTCCGCTGTACTTCTGGGCCAAGGATGCCAAGCCCGGCGACAAGACCGGTGACGGCTTCCTCAACAACAGCTGGCATACCGCCAAGCCCTGAGTGAACATAGACGCCGCCATCGTCCATATCCCGCGCCTGCGCCGCTATGCGCGTGCGCTGGTGGGCGATGCTGCCCAGGCGGATGATCTGGTGCAGGACACGCTGGAGCGTGCCTGCCAGAAATGGGCGCTGTGGCGGCCGCCCGTCGCCGCATCCGCAGACGAGGCCCAGAAAGCCTTGCGCAGCTGGCTGCTGACCCTGATGCACAACCTCTTTGCCAATCAGTGGCAGCAGACGGCGCGCCATCGCACGGTGGAGCTCGATGAGGGCATGGACCCCAGCTACGACCCCACGGCCAAGATGGGGCTGCAGCTGGATCTGCAGCGTGCGCTGACCCTGCTGGCGCCGCAGGCCCGTGAAGTGCTGTTGTTGGTGGGGATGGAGCAGCTCAGTTATGCCGAGACGGCGCAGCTGCTGGGCGTGCCGGTAGGTACTGTGATGTCCCGCCTGTCGCGGGCGCGTGAGCAATTGCGGCGCCTGATGGAAGGAGAAAGACCTGTTGCGAGCGTGCTGAGGGCAGTCAAATGAAAGAGCAATCCATGTCAAGTCACCACCCCGATGAATCCATGCTGCATGCCTGGATGGATGGCGAGCTGGTGCCCGAAAGCGCCGCCGCCGTGGCGCAATGGCTGGCCGAACACCCCGATGAAGCGGCGCGCATGGCTGCCTTGCAGGCCCAGAATGCCGGCTTGCAGGCCCTGCATGCCCAGGTGCTGGATGAACCCGTGCCGCTGCAGTTGCAGCGCGCGCTGCGGCGTGCGCCCGTGCAATGGCGTTGGCCCCATGCCCTGGCGGCAGGGCTGATGTTGAGCGTGGGCCTTGGCCTGGGTTATGGCGCGGCCAATATGGGCCACCAGCGGGCGGCCCTGGCGCAGGCCGGTGCCGCAGGGGGCTCGGTGCAGACGGTGAAATCCATGCAGCTGCCGATGTTTGTGCGCGAGGCGGCTGCGGCCCATGCGGTCTATGTGCCCGAGCAGCGCCACCCGGTCGAGGTGGCCGCGCAGCAGCAGGCACACCTGGTGCAATGGCTGTCCAAGCGGTTGGGCGTACAGCTCAAGCCCCCGGTACTGGAGACCCAAGGTTTTCATCTGATGGGCGGACGTCTGCTGCCCGGCGAAACCGGCCAGGCGCGTGCCCAGTTCATGTACGAGGATGCCGCCGGCCAGCGCTTGACGCTGTATGTGTCGGTGCTGTCCAAGCAGGGCGCCAGCGCCGCACCCGTGGCTTTTCAGTGGGCCAGCGACGGAGCGACCCAGGGCTTTTACTGGATAGACGGGCAGCAAGGCTATGCCTTGAGCGCCGCCATGCCGCGCGAACGGCTGCAGGTCCTGGCCGAGGCGATTTATCACCAGCTGAGCTAGCACTGTTGCCAGCTCTTGCACCGCTGAGCCCGCTCCGCATGCCGGACGGGCTTTGGCTTTTATGCTCTTCGATAAATAGCAGGAGCCCAGGAGTGGGCGGCGCTTGGCGGGCGCTCTGCATCGAATCTCGGCAAGCTGATTCCTATCGACTAAGCCTGCATGGGGCATGGACTCCCACACCGCAGCTGGCATGAACTGTGCACAATGGAATGCACCAGAGTTATCCCCGTATTTTTTCGATGGAGAGCCTCACGATGCGTCACGCCTATTCCAAAACCCTGAAGTCCTTCGAGACCGAAAGCGGCAAAAAAGGCCAGTTCTATTCCCTGCCCGCCCTGGCCAAGCAGTTTCCCGAAATCAAGCGGCTGCCGGTATCCATACGCATTGTTCTGGAGTCTGTGCTGCGCAACTGCGACGGCAACAAGATCACCGAGGAACATGTGGCGCAGCTGGCGCGCTGGAAACCCAGTGCCGAGCGCAGCGATGAAATTCCTTTTGTGGTCTCGCGCGTGGTGCTGCAGGACTTCACCGGCGTGCCGCTGCTGGCCGACCTGGCTGCCATGCGTAGCGTCGCGGCCAAGCTGGGCAAAAAGCCCAAGGCCATCGAGCCGCTGGTGCCGGTGGACCTGGTGGTCGATCACTCCATCATGGTCGATTACTTCGGCACCAAGAAGGCGCTGGATCTGAACATGAAGCTGGAGTTTCAGCGCAATCAGGAGCGTTACCAGTTCATGAAATGGGGCATGCAGGCCTTTGACACTTTTGGCGTGGTGCCTCCCGGCTTCGGCATCGTCCACCAGGTCAATCTGGAGTATCTGGCACGCGGCGTACACAAGACCAAAGACGGTGTGTACTACCCCGACACCCTGGTAGGCACCGACAGCCACACCACCATGATCAACGGCATTGGCGTGGTGGCCTGGGGTGTGGGCGGCATCGAGGCCGAAGCAGCCATGCTGGGTCAGCCCGTGTACTTCTTGACGCCTGATGTGGTGGGTTTCGAGCTGACCGGCCAGTTGCGCGAAGGCGTGACGGCCACCGATCTGGTGCTCACGGTCACGGAAATCCTGCGCAAGGCAAAAGTGGTGGGCAAGTTTGTCGAGTTCTTTGGCGAAGGCACGCGCACGCTGGCCCTGCCTGATCGCGCCACCATAGGCAATATGGCGCCCGAGTACGGTGCCACCATGGGCTTTTTCCCCGTCGATGAAAAAACCATCGAGTACTTCAAGGGCACGGGCCGTACCAAGAACGAAATCCAGGCCTTCGAGGCCTATTTCAAGGCGCAGAAGCTGTTTGGCGTGCCCAAGGCCGGCGAGATTGACTACTCCCATGTGGTGACGCTGGATCTGGGCACGGTAGCCCCCAGCCTGGCCGGCCCCAAGCGTCCACAGGATCGCATCGAGATCGGTCATGTGGCGGGCAAGTTCGGTGAGCTGTTCAGCGCACCGGCGGCCGACAACGGCTTCAACCAGGCGCCCGAAAAGCTGCAAAAGCGTTATCTGGTGCAGGTCGGCGGCATGGAAGCCCTGCCGCCCGACGCCAAGGTTTTGCCAGCGGGCGCGCCGCGCAATGTGATCGAGATGGACGCCAACAAACCCAGGCTGGCGCAGGCGCAAGCCAGCGATGTGGCGGCCGACGCACGCACGCAGGCCGGCGAGGGCGCCAGCTTTGACATCGGCAACGGCGATGTGCTGATTGCCGCCATTACCAGCTGCACCAACACCTCCAACCCCAGCGTGATGCTGGCGGCCGGCCTGCTGGCCAAAAAGGCGGTGGAAGCGGGTCTCAAGGTCAAGCCCCATATCAAGACCTCGCTGGCGCCTGGCTCGCGGCTGGTCACGCGCTATCTGACGGAGGCCGGGCTGCTTCCCTATCTGGAAAAGCTGGGCTTTGCCATCGCCGGCTACGGCTGCACCACCTGCATAGGCAATGCCGGCGACCTTACGCCGGAGATCAATGCCTCCATCACGCAGAACAACCTGGTCTGCTCGGCCGTGCTCTCGGGTAACCGCAATTTCGAAGCCCGCATACACCCCAACATCAAGGCCAACTTCCTGGCCAGTCCGCCCCTGGTCGTGGCCTATGCGATTGCCGGAACCGTGTGCAAGGATTTGATGACCGAGCCGGTGGGCAAGGGCAAGAAAGGCCGCGATATCTACCTGGGCGATATCTGGCCCAGCAGCGAGGAAGTCCATGCCTTGCTCAAGTACGCCATGAACGGCAAGGCCTTCAGGAGTAATTACGAGCAGGTTGCCAGTGAACCCGGCAAGCTCTGGGAAAAGATCAAGGGTGTGACGGGCGCAATCTATACCTGGCCCGAGAGCACTTATATCGCCGAGCCGCCGTTCTTCGAGAATTTTGCTCTCGAATTGAAAGCGTCATCCGTAGATTCTGAAAAGGCTACAGGCCAAAAAGAGTCCAAGTCTGATGCCGCGCCGAATGCGGTACCCAATGCGGTTTATGGCGCCCGCATCATGGCCTTGTTCGGAGACTCCATCACCACCGACCATATCTCGCCGGCAGGCTCCATCAAGGACAGCTCGCCGGCCGGCAAATGGCTGCTGGAGCATGGTGTGCACAAGGCCGACTTCAACAGCTACGGCTCGCGCCGTGGCAACCATGAGGTGATGATGCGCGGCACTTTTGCCAATGTGCGCATCAAGAATCTGATGATTCCCGCAGGCGCTGACGGCTCGCGCGAGGAGGGCGGCGTCACTCTCTACCGTGACGATCACGGCAAGACCGAGAAGCTGCCCATCTACGATGCAGCCATGAAGTACCAGGCCGCCGGCCGCGCCACCGTGGTGCTGGCGGGTGAGGAGTACGGCACCGGATCCAGCCGGGACTGGGCGGCCAAGGGCACGCAGCTGCTAGGCATCAAGGCCGTGGTGGCGCGCAGCTTTGAGCGTATTCACCGCTCCAATCTGGTGGGCATGGGCGTGCTGCCGCTGCAGTTCAAGGGTCATGACAGCTGGGAGACGCTGGGCCTGACGGGCGATGAATTCATCGATGTGATTCCTGCCGTCGATCTGGCACCGCAAAGCGATGCACAGCTGATCATCACCCGCGCCGACGGCAGCAAAAAAAGCGTCACCGTCAAGCTGCGCATAGACACGCCTATCGAGGTGGATTACTACCGCCACGGCGGCATTCTGCCCTATGTGCTCAGGCAGTTGCTAAGCTGAGTTTCCTGGAACGACAAAGGCCTGCTCGCTTGCGCGGCAGGCCTTTTTTGCGTCTGGGCACGGGGCTATTTCATGGAATGCAGGCCGAACATATTGCCCTCGGTATCGGTTGCCAGGGCAATAAAGCCGTATTGGCCTATGGAGACTTTCTCGCGCTGCAGGCTGCCGCCGTTTTGCGTGACGCGTGCGGCCTGCTCGGCACAGTCTTCGCAGACAAAATAGACCATGGTGCCGCCGCCTCCGGATGGGCAGCCGGCCATGTGTACCAGCGCCCCGGTTGCGCCGGCCTGGTCGGGCTGGCCCGGAAAAGCCCACATCTCCATATCCGGATGCTCGCCGCCTTCGGGCATGGGCAGCGCCTGCAACTGGTAGTTCAGAACGGCTTCGTAAAAGGCCTTGGCACGCTGCATGTCCTGAACATAGATCTCGAACCAGCCCACGGGATTCATTGCCATCACGTACTCCTTGCTTGCGCATTGGTGGAATTGTGATGCTGAGGTGCTTGGCCGCGTGACGCAAGCGGACGCCGCCTCGAATGTCGGGGGCGCGTCAGCGGTCGGCTAGGACAGTCGGCTTCTGGCCAGAGTTCTGGCCTTGCGGCGCTGCCACCAGAGCCAGACGCCGCTGAGACCCAGTCCGGCCAGCACCAGACCGGTCAGTGCGGTGATGATTTCCAGCAGCACCCCGCCCAACTCACCGGTATGCAGCGGGTAGGCAATCGCTACCGCAGCAGCGCCGGTGTCGAGTTCATGCCAGCGCTGCACGGCCAGCACGGTGCCGGTGCGAGGGTCCAGCCACACCGAGCTGATGCCGTTGGGATGCGGCTCGCCGGGGATGCGAAAACGTATGCGCATGGCCTGCTTGGTATTGGCTGCGATCTGCACAAAGCTGGCCTGGCCGTCGGGCATGGCTGCGCGCGCGCTGGCCAGCATGGCGTCCAGGCTGGGTGGGGCGAGAGCTGCGGCGGATGGATCCGCTGGCAGTTTGGGTGCCTTGACGGCGGTGGAGCCGCTGAGCGCATTGAGCACATCGCCCAGCGGTCGCCAGGCCATATAGGCGCCGGTGACGACCGAGACGGCAATCAGCAGGCCCATGACGACACCGCCCATGCGGTGCAGATCGAACAGGGCGCGCATCAGGTTCTTGTTGAGCACAATGCGCCAGTTGCCAGGCCAGCGCTTGGGCCACCAGAGAATGACGCCGCTCAGCAGAAGCAAGACATAGGCCAGAGCCGTCCAGGCCAGGATGGCTTTGCCGTCGGTCTCCAGCAGCAGCGTGCTGTGCAGCTTGAACAAGATGTTGACAAAGCCCTCGGTCTCGCCACGGCGGCCTTGTTCCTCGCCGGAGACGGGGTTCAGATAGACGGTGCCGCGCCAGCTTGGCGACTGAACCCTGAGCCACAAGCTGTCGCCTGCTTGCTGGGGCAGCTTGAAGCGCAAGGTCGCCTTGCCGCCGAACTCCTGGTGTGCCTGCTCCAGAATCGGCGCCAGAGCGGCAGCCTGCGTGGCGGTCTGCGTAGCTGCCGAGGCTTTGAATAGTTCGGGATGTGCCCAGCGATCGAGTGGCTGGGCGGCGATGAGCACGGCGCCCGTGAGCCCGGCCAGGATCAGAATCCAGCCCAGGCTCAGGGCAAACCAGCGATGCAGCCGCAGCCACAGAGAACGCAGCGAAGTCATGGGACTAGAGAGATGGTCGCGCCGCCAAGCGGTTCAGGGCCGCTTGCAGGCGCAGGTACTTAGAAAGGCAGCGAGGCCTGCAGATACACGGTGCGCGGCATGCCCACATACTTGCCGCCGCCGTTGTTGTCGGTGGAGCGGGTGAAGTAGCGACGATCCAGCACATTCTTCACGCCCACGGTCAGGCGCAGATTGTTCAGCTCCTTGCCTGCCTGATAGCTGGTGCGCAGGCCCAGCAGGGCGAAGCCGGGGATGTCGCCCAGATTGCCGTTGCCATCTTCCTGCGTGACATAGGGGTTGGGCTTGCCGCTGGTGCCGGGCGTGCCGGGAGAGCGCTGCTTGGACTGGGCGTTCAGCTCGGCATTGAAGGTCCAGCGTTCGACCGCGTAACGTGCCGACAGCGCGGCGGTATGGCGTGCGTACAGCGGCAGATCGCGTCCGGCAAACGGACCGGCCTGGCTGGTGGCCTGGGTGAAGGTGTAGGTCATGCCCAGCGACAGACCCTTGAGCGCGGCGTAGCTCTTGCCGAAGTCGTAGCGCAGCGCCGATTCCAGGCCGCGATGGCGGGTGGCGCCCAGGTCGGTCCAGATGCCGTTGCCCGTGCCGTCGCCGGGGCGATCCAGGAACAGTTCCTTGTCGAAGTCGATATTGAACAGCGTCAGCTCGCCATTCCAGGTATCGCTCTTGTAGTGCGTGCCCAGCTCATAGGTCTTGGCCGACTCGGGGTAGAGCTGGTTGTTGGACGACTGGGCCAGTTGCGCATACTGCTGCGGACCGAAGGACTTGCCGGCGTTGGCGAATACCGACCACTGACTGTTGACGCGGTAGAGCACCGACAGCGTGGGCAGCCACTCGTTGGCAGCAGCGCTCGGGTAGATGGCGGCAGCCGTCGCGCCCTTGTAGTCCACCACATTGTTGAAGCTGCGTATGCGTTCGTAGCGCACGCCGGGCGTGATGGTCCAGTTGCCCACGTCGATACGGTTGTCGATGTAGAAAGCATTGGCCGTGGTGCCGCCCTGGCTGGTCTGGGTGACGTTCAGCGGCAGCGCCATGGCATTGACCTGGCCCGGCACATAGAAGCCGGAGGTGGCCAGCGCCGTCTCGGAGCTTTTCTCCTTCAGGTAGCGGTAGCCCACGCTGACTTCCTGGATCACGGAGCCGGTCTCGAAAATACGCGAGTAGCGGGGTTCCACGCCGTAGTAGCTGTAGTTGCGCGGCGCGGCCGTCAGGCTGCGCTTGCCGGCATTGGCGCCGGTGGCGTCGCGCTCGATGTAGCTGCCGCGAAAGGAGTCCACGTAATAGCTGAGCACTTCGAAGTTGTCGCGGCCGTCCTTGTAGCTGTACTTGAGCGAGCCGTCGGTGCGGCGGCCGGTGAACTGGTCGTAGTTGCGTGTGCTCTGAAACGGATCGGCGGCGTACTGGGCCGAAGTCAGGCCGCCAGGCATCTGGCCCTTGCCCTCGAAGTGGTGCAGCGAAGCGGACAGGCTGCTTTTGCTGCTGAGCTGGTAGCTGCCCTTGATCAGCAAATCGTCGACATCGGTCTTGTCGTTGCTGCTGCGCCAGCCCTTGCCGTGCGTGCCCGAGTACAGCAGCGCCAGGCCCAGGCCGGCTTCATTGGTGCCGCCCACAAACAGGCTGGGGCTGGTCTTGGTGTTGCCGCTGTGGCCGTAGATTTCGGTGCCAATCGATGCTTCGGCCGCAAACGTCTTGGGAATGGCGCGCGTTGTGAAGTTGATGATGCCGCCCACGTTCTGCGGGCCGTAGCGCACCGAACCTGCGCCGCGCACCACATCGATGGAGTCCAGATTGCCCAGCGCCACCGGCGCCAGCGACAGCTGAGGCTGGCCGTAAGGTGCATAGGAGACGGGGATGCCGTCCTGCAGCACATAGGAGCGTGGCGACAGACGTGCCGTCAGGCCGCGCACGCTCAGGTTCAGCGAGATATCGCTGCCGCCCGTGCCGTTGCTGTCCTGCACCTGCACGCCCGGCACCAGACGCAGCGCTTCGCGCAGCGTGGTGGCGCCGCTTTCTTGAATCCGCTCGCGCTCGACGATGGTGCGGGCGCCTGGATGTTCCAGCACTTTTTCGGCATTGGGCGTGTCGCCGTCCAGCCAGTTGCCGGTGACGGTGACCGAGTCCAGCGCGACGTCAGGCGTGGCGCTGGCCTGTGCATGAACGGGGCTGGCAAAGCTGCCAATGACGGCGGCGACAGCGGCGGCTGCGCAGCTCAAGCGGAAAGCGCAATGAGATGGGAGGTGTTGGTTGGCCATAGGATGTTGTGTGTGCGCACACAATGGCTGGCTTGCAGGAGGTGCGTAGTGCCGTGGCGGCAGATCTACGGCAAAAGCAGGACTTGGCTATGCGGCGTTTATTGGCAGGCGCCGATATTAATGAGAATGGCTGTCATTTGGCTGTATGTGGTTATGTGCCAGCGCAAAAAACAACAGCCTCCTCGGCCGGCGTTTGCCAGCTGAGGAGGCTGCGTGTCTTGTGGGGCGTCGCCGGGCTTAGGCTTGTTCGGCCAGCAAGTCCTGCAGCGCCTTGACCTGTTGGCGCAGGCGCTCGTTTTCGGCCTGCAGCTCGCTCACGCGGGCTTGCAATTCCTCGGGGCTGGCGGCGGGTGCGGCCTCTGCCGATTCATCGGCTTCGGGCTTGGCGGCCTTGGGCTTTTTCCTGGCGTCACGCACGCGCTTGGCGGCTTGCTTCAGGGCATCGGCACCTTCGGCGGCTACGGCTTGCTGCTCTTCTTCGGGCAGGGTGGCGACCACGGCGGCGGCGTTCAGCGACAGCTCGCCGGCCTTGACGGCGGCCACCACTTCGGGCGCGGCTTTTTCCTGAATCGTCTCGATCATCTTGACCTGGCCGGCCGAGAGACGGGCGGCGCGGGCCAGGGCCTCGCGGGTGTCCAGTGCCTCGTCGGGCACCTTGGCCACACTGGCCAGGGCCTGGGCGACAACGGGGTCGGTATCGCCTTCCCAAGGTGCCTCCGCAGATTGCTCTCCGGCTTCTGCCTTGGCCGCGTTCACGGCGGCAGCAGCCGCAGCGCGGCGCGAGGCGATGATCTCGCGCTTGCGCAAGGCCAGCACGCCGCGCTGGAAGTCCGACACCGAGCGGCGGCCCAGGTGCTGGTCGATCATCCACAGATGCACATCGTCCATGGTCTTGAACTGCGTGGCCTGGATGGTGTTGAAGGGCAGACCGTGCTTTTGGCAGATGCCGTAGCGGTTGTGGCCGTCGATCAGCAACTCGCCCCAGACCACCAGCGCATCGCGGCAGCCTTCGGCGAGGATGCTGCGCTCCAGCGATTCGTGTTCGTCGGCGGTCAGCGGGTCGATATAGGCCTTGAGGCCGGCGTCAATTTGGAGTTCCATGGGGTGCTTCTTGAATGAGGAGCAGCTAGCGCACGTTGCATCTATGTTTGAGCATGAAAAAGGTCTGATGTTCAATAAATACAAGCGCTACATGCTATAAAAAAAGAGAAACGCCCCAGCGTATGGGGCGTTGGCAAACAGCGTGGTCAGAGCTTACAGCAGACGCGAAATCAGCGCACCTTCGACCGGGCCTTCCAGCGGAATGCGCACGCGGATGGGGTTGCCCTGGGCGACCTGCACCGGCTTGCCTTCAAGGTCGAACATTTGCTCCAGTTTGATCTGGCGGTTGCCTTGGGGGTGAATGACTTCGATGGTGTCGCCCACCGCAAAGCGGTTCATGGTTTCCACTTCGGCCATACCGTCGGCGTAGCCACGTACCGCGCCCACAAAGTGGCTGCGCTGCAGCACGCTGTGGCCGGTTTCGTAGTTCTGGTAGTCGTTGGCGGGGCGGCGCTCCATCAGGCCGCCGGTGTAACCGCGGTTGGCCAGACCTTCGAGCTCGGTGATCAGCTCGGGGTTGAAGGGGCGACCGGCCACGGCATCGTCAATGGCGCGGCGGTAGGTCTGCGCGGTGCGAGCCACGTAGTACAGGCTCTTGGTGCGGCCTTCGATCTTGAGCGAATCGACGCCGATCTTGGTCAGGCGCTCCACATGCTCCACGGCGCGCAAGTCCTTGGAATTCATGATGTAGGTGCCGTGCTCATCTTCCATGATGGGCATCATCTCGCCGGGACGGCCTTTTTCTTCCAGCAGGTAGATGGCGTCGGCCTTGGGGTGGCGCTTCTGGTCGCCGCAGGTGCTGCTGAACTGATTGTCCAGATCGTTCTTGGCGTCTTCGAAGTTGAAACCGTTTTCCATGGTCTGGCCCAGGGCTTCGCCGGTGTTGGGGTCTACATTGGCGTCATGCGTCTTGTAGTCCCAGCGGCAGGCATTGGTGCAAGTGCCCTGGTTGGGGTCGCGGCGGTTGAAGTAGCCGCTCAGCAGGCAACGGCCGGAATAGGCAATGCACAGCGCGCCGTGCACGAAGACTTCCAGCTCCATGTCCGGGCATTCCTGACGGATCTTCTCGATCTCGTCCAGGGAGAGCTCGCGCGACAGAATGATGCGCTCCACGCCCATCTTCTGCCAGAACTTCACGGTAGCGTGGTTGGTGGTGTTGGCCTGCACGGACAGGTGAATGACCTGCTCGGGCCACTTTTCCTTGACCATCATGATGAGGCCGGGGTCGGCCATGATCATGGCGTCCGGCTTCATGGCGATGATGGGTTCGATGTCGCGCAGATAGGTGCGGACCTTGTCGTTGTGGGCAATCAGATTGCTGGTCAGGAAGAACTTCTTGCCGCGCGCGTGCGCTTCGGCAATGCCCTGGCCGATTTGCTCCAGGCGGAATTCGTTGTTGCGCGCGCGCAGGGAGTAGCGCGGCTGGCCGGCGTACACGGCGTCGGCGCCAAAGTCGTAGGCGGCGCGCATCTTGTCGAGCGAGCCGGCGGGCAGCAAGAGTTCGGGGGCTTTGAGGGTCATGATGGCGCTATTGTCCTGCATAGCGCTTTTCACCATGAAGTGCTATGACTACGCCGCTGTGGCAGTCTTCAGCAAATGCGCCACCAGCAGCTGCACCGTGGCCGGGGATTTCGGCGCTGTGCCCGTTGCTTGCGGCGTGCAGATCAGCAACTGGCGTCTGGCCCAGGCATCGGCCAGGGGCACGGCGACCACGCCGGTGCGGGCTGCATGGCGCTGCACGGCGGCCAGGGGCAGCACCGTCAGGCCCACATTCTGGCCCACCAACTGGCACAGGCCTTCAAAGTGCGGCAGCTGCACCTGCATGCGCAGCAGACGGCCGTTGAGCTGCCGGGCCTGGGTTTGCAAAAGCAGGGCCAGGGCCGATTCGCGCGGCAGGCCGACCCAGTTACTGTCCAGCAGATCGGCCAGTGAAAGCCGGGCGGCACCGGCCAGCGCGTGGCCCAGAGGGAGCACGGCCACCAACGGGTCGGGCCGCCAGGGTTGGCAATGCAGTCCTTTGAGCATCTGGGCATCCAGACCGTCCCAGGCGGCAATGCCTATATCACACAGACCCTGGCGCAGGGCCGCCAGCAGCTCGCCGCTGGCGCATTCCTGCAACTCCAACGCAATCTGCGGGTGCTGCAGCAAAAAGCCGCTGACGGCCAGCGGTAAATGCTCGCGCACGGCCGAGGTGTTGCCGCGCAGCCGTATCTGGCCGGCCAGCCCGGCCCCGAATTCGCCCATGGCACCGCGCAGGCTTTGCATTTGCGCCAAAACCTGGCGCGCATGCTGGCCCAGAGTGTGGCCGGCCGCCGTGGGCTGGACGCCGCGCGCCTGGCGCATCAGCAGGGCGCAGCCCAGCTGGGCCTCCATGCCGCGCACCCGCTCGCTGGCCGAAGCCAGAGTGATGTGCGAGCGCTGGGCCGCCGCCGTCATGGTGCCGCTGTCGAGGATGTGAACAAAAAGCTGAAGATCGGTCAGGTCAAAGCGCATACCGCTGGAGTATCAGGTAGGGGCTAAGTCTGTGTTGGATAAATCCCGTTGGTCAAAGCCTGGTTATCGGCAGATTATCTGCGCCTGTGGGCTTTTGGTGCATGCAGAAAGCCGGTTCTATAGTTCGGAAAATATGAAGGCTTGCTGATGCTGGATGCAATATGGATGGCGGCTGCCGCAGTGGCGGTGTTTGCTCTGGCCGGGCTGGTCAAAGGTGTAGTGGGTCTGGGCCTGCCAACCGTGTCCATGGCGCTGCTGGCCTTGTTCATGCCCCCGGCCCAGGCGGCGGCCCTGCTGTTGCTGCCTTCGCTGGTGAGCAATGTGATGCAGATACGGCCGACGGGCATGTTGCGGCCCTTGTTGGCCCGTCTGGGTTGGATGCAACTGGGCATTGTGCTGGGCACGCTGGGCGGCATGGTCTGCTGGGGCGGCGTCGGCAGCTTGCCGGCAGCGCGCATGGCTTTGGGGCTGGCGCTGGTGGTCTATGCCCTTTGGGGCCTGTGGGGCCCCAGTCTGCAGCTGCCGCTGGCCCATCAGGCCTGGCTGGGTCTGGTCGCGGGCACGGTGACGGGCGTGATCACGGCGCTGACCGGTGTTTTTGTCGTGCCGGCGGTGGCGTTTCTGCAATCGCTGGGCCTGGCGCGCCCGGCACTGATGCAGGCCATGGGCCTGTGCTTTACGGTCTCCACGCTGGCGCTGGGCGCGGGCATGCTGTGGCTGGGTCAGGGGCAGATGGGTTCGGGCAGCCTTGCCTGGCTGTTGTCAGCGCTGATGCTGATTCCCGCTTTGGCGGGCATGCGTTGGGGCGAGGCCCTGCGTGAAAAGCTCTCGCCAGCGGTATTCAAGAAAATCCTGATGCTCAGCCTGCTGGTGCTGGGGATTTATATGGGTTTGGAACGCTGAGCTGCCAGGCAGCTTTGCAGCTTTGAATTTATTTGAAAATTTTTTCGCATCGGCTGCATCCAAACCACCTGCTCGCGGGTAGTAGCTGTAGCAACACAAAAAAGTGCTGCTCCAGTACCTCCCCAAAACCTGCTGATTGGAGAACCGACATGTCGACCACCCGTACCGCTCCCCGTCTTGCCGCCATCGCTACCGCCGCCACGGCCGCGGCCGCGGCCCTGCTCACCGCCTGCGGCTCGATGCGCCAGCAGGCCCCAGCCTTTTCGCAGGCTTCGCTGCCCGCGTCTATTCAGGTTCCGGCGGGGCATAAAGTGGCCTGGGAAACCGTTGGCAGCGGCGACATCACCTACGAATGCCGGGACAAGGCCGGTGCAGTCGGTCAGACCGAATGGGTTTTTGTCGGTCCCGAAGCCGTGCTGAAGAACCGGGCCGGCAAGCAGGTCGGCCGCTACTACGGCCCGCCAGCCACCTGGGAAGCCAGCGACGGCTCCAAACTCACCGCCACGCAGCTTGCCGTGGCACCTTCTGGTCCCGGCAATCTTCCCTATCAGCTGGTCAAGGCCAATCCGGCCATGGGCAGCGGTGATCTGGTGGGCGTGAGCTATATCCAGCGCGTGGCGCTGCAAGGCGGAGTGGCCCCTGCCGACAAGCCTTGCACCGAAGCAAGCAAGGGCCAGAAAACCACGGTTCGGTATCAGGCCGACTACATCTTCTGGAAACCCATGTAAGTCTTGGCGGTCGCGCGGCTACACTGGAGAAGGATCTTCTTTCTTCTCCACCCCTTCTTCCTCGTGCCAGCTGCTGCCGCCCTCAACGACGACGCTTTCGATCATGACGCTGCGCTACAGGCCTGTGCGCGTGGCGATAGCGAGGCCTTGCGGCGCATCTATGAGCGCGAATCGCGCTATCTGCTGGGCGTGGCCCTGCGCATAGTGCGCGACCGCGCCACGGCCGAAGACGTGTTGCACGATGCTTTCGTGACCATCTGGAGTCGTGCATCCAGCTTTGACGCAGGCCGTGGAGCCGGGCGGGGCTGGATTTACAGCCTGGTGCGGCATGCGGCGCTGAACCGGGTGCGGGACGGCGCTCGCGAGACCGTGCTGGACGAGCCTGCCGCCGCGTACCAGGATGCCCAGTCCGCACTGGCGGCTTGGCAGGACAGTGGGGACGAGCTGGCGCGGCATGCCGCGCTAGGACGCCTGGGCCATTGCCTGGACGGTCTGGAGCCGGCACGCCGAGCCTGCCTGCTGCATGCCTATGTCGACGGCTGCACTCACAGCGAAATTGCCGCGCGAGTGCAAGCTCCTCTGGGTACGGTAAAGGCCTGGATTCAGCGCGGACTGCGCGCACTTCGAGAATGCATGCAATGAGCGGCGATCACACCCCGGCACAGCCCATGGACGACGGCAACCAAGACGAGCTGCAGACGCTGGCCGGCGAGTATGTGCTGGGCACGCTCGATGCCAACCAGCGCCGTTCCGTCGGAGCCCGTTTGCCGCATGAGCCGGCACTGCGCTCTGCCGTCGAGGCTTGGGAGCAACGCCTGTTGCCCTTGACCGCGTTGGCAGAAGCGGTCAACCCGGGGGCTGGCTTGTGGCAGCGCATTGCCGCAAGCATTGCACCCGCCAGCCGCCGCCTTCAGCTTGAAACTTCGCGCAGCCGCTGGTGGCAGTGGGACAGTCTGGCGCTTTGGCGCGGTTTGGCCGGCAGCGGCTTTGCTGCCGCGGCCGTGCTGGCCGCCGTGCTGCTGGTGCGCGAAACTACACCGCCCGCCGCACCACGTTACTTCGTGGTTCTGGCCGCACCGCAGAGCCAATCGCCGGGCTGGCTGGTGCAAGCGCAAGCCGAAGGACGGTTGCGTCTGGTGCCGTTGGGTACCGACACCGTGCCGGCGGAGAAATCCCTGCAGTTCTGGACCAAGGCCGACGGCTGGAGCGCCCCGGTATCGCTAGGCCTGGTGAAGCCGGGTGAGGCCATCGAGGTGCCGGTCGACAAGCTGCCGCCTCTGCAGCCCAATCAACTGTTCGAGCTGACACTGGAGCCTGCCGGCGGCTCGCCGATAGGGCGCCCAACCGGGCCCATACAGTTCATTGGTCGGGCCGTGCAAATCTAGAGCTAGGTCGATGCTTGCCCGGCTCAGGGCAGGCTCTGTCATGTGATGCCCTTTGCTCTTGCACTGTTGAGCGCAAGAGTTCGGCGCAGTTGACGCCAGGCTCAATACGCCAAGGTTTGGCTGTGGTCTGCGCCAATCAGATAGAAAAATTCAATGAATCCAGCAGTGGATGGGCTGCGTATTCCTTTCAGCCGGCATCTTTTTTCGCCTGCTATATCAAGGAGCATTCCATGATCTCGATTCAAACTGTCCGTAAAGTGGCCTCGTTCAGCCTGGTAGCCGTCATGTCTGCTGCATCCGTTGCAGCCATGGCGGATGTGATGGTCGGAGGCGCGCCCATGCTGCCATCCAAGGACATCATCGACAACGCGGTCAACTCCAAAGACCACACCACATTGGTCGCCGCCGTCAAAGCTGCGGGCCTGGTCGATACGCTCAAAGGCCCTGGTCCGTTTACCGTGTTCGCGCCTACCAATGCTGCATTTGACGCTTTGCCTGCAGGCACGGTCGATACCTTGCTGAAGCCCGAAAACAAGGGGATGCTGACGACCATCCTCACCTACCACGTGGTGGCCGGCAAGTGGGATGCTGCAGCCCTGAGCAAGATGATCAAGGAAGGTAAGGGCCAGGCCATGGTGAAAACCGTCAGCGGCGGCATGCTGACAGCCAAATCCAGCGGCAAGAAAATCATGCTGACCGATGAAAAAGGCGGAACCGCCACGGTGACCATTGCAGACGTCTATCAATCGAATGGCGTCATTCACGTGATCGACAAAGTGCTGCTGCCCAAATAAGGGCGCTGCTGCCGAACTCTGGCGGTCCTAGCGCTTGAAGTGCCTGTGATCGCCTGGCATCAAGGCGTAACTCCATCAGTATCAGCGGGGTGGGGAGCTTGCTGCGCAACGAGTGCGCAGCCAATAAAAAAGGGTTGAAGACCTCAATGTCTTCAACCCTTTTGACTGGTGCGGCAGCCAGGCTGCCATGGTCGGCGTCAGCTCAGTCCTGCGGCCTGAAGCCGATGACCAGTTCGGAGGGCACCTTGCCGTCGATATCGCGCGGCAGCTTGTCGGTCTTTTGCAGGGCGCGCACCACGGCTTCATCCCAGGAAGGATTGCCGCTGGACTTGGAAATCGTCGCACCGGTAATCGTGCCGTCCGGGGCCGTGCGCACGCGCACTTCGGCACGCGGGTTGCCGCTGATGGCGTCGGGATAGACGATATTGGGCTTGACGCGTGCCGCCACCTTGGCGCCATAACCTGCAGAGGGGCCGCCGTTGGCGCTGCTGCCTGCACCGCCGCTGCGGCTGCCACCGCTGCCGCTGTGGTCCGAGCCGCCGCTGCCGCCGGCCAGACCTTGCAGCCGGGCCAGCTCGGCCTTGCGGCGGGCTTCTGCGTCTTTGGCGTCCTTGGCTTCTTTTGCCGCTTTTTCCTTGGCGTCCTTTGCGGCCTTTTCCTTGGCGTCCTTTGCGGCCTTTTCCTTGTCAGCCTTGTCCTTGGCGGCTTTTTCCGCCTTATCGGCCTTGTCTTTCTCTGCCTTTTCCTTTTCGGCTTTTTCCTTGGCTGCCTTGTCCTTGGCCGCTTTCTCGGCCTTGTCTTTTTTCTCGCGCTCCAGTTTTTCCTGGCGTTCCTTTTCGGCCTTGTCTGCCTTCTCGGCTTTTTCCTTCTCCAGCTTTTCCTTGCGCGCCTTTTCCTGCTTGTCAGCCTTTTCCTTGTCCAGCTTTTCCTGGCGTTCTTTTTCCCGCTCTTCACGGGCTTGCTGCTCGGCCTTTTCCTTCTTTTGCTGCTCCAGCTTTTTCTTCTTTTGCAGCGCGATCTCGGCTTCGTGGTCGTCGTCCTGCACCTGGGGTTTGGGCGGGGGGAGGGGCGACTACAGTGGGGCGGAGAGCGGAGCACGGGAGCCGGTTCTGGTGCGGGAGAGGGTTCGGGTGGTGGTGAGGGCACAGGTGGAGTCGGTGCGACGGCGGCCGATGCCGGGGCCGAACTGCTCCAGACCTCGGCCTGAACCATGGCTTCATCGATTTGCTTGAGGGGGCGTACCGTCCACAGCAGGGCGCCTATCAGCAGCCCGTGCGCGGCCAGGGCGAGCGTCCAGGAGCGCACCCGGCCCTTGGGGCGGGGCGGTGCAAACTGGTCGCGATCTTGCTGGTTAGGCATGGTGATGAGGTGTCTGCCAGGGCATGAAAGCGGGCGGACGAATTCCTGTGTTGTTTCAGTTGCTGGAGGTGACGACGCCAAAGGCAATACGCTTGACGCCGGCCTTGGATAGCTCCGAGTGGGCCTTCATGACTTCTTCAAACGGCAGGGTCTTGTCTGCCTGGATCTGGATGGCGCTGTCCTCGCTCTGGCCGGCTTGCCAGGACTGGGCAACGGTTTTGAGGTCGTCCAGCTTGAGCGTTTGCTCGCCACTGCCGCTCTTGAACTTGATCTCGCCGTTTTTTTCCAGCAGCACATAGGCAATGTTCTTGGTGGGTGGGCGCGAAGACTTGCCGGCTGAGGGCACGTTGATGGAGCCGGGCGTGAGCATGGGTGCCGTCACCATGAAGATGATGAGCAGCACCAGCATCACGTCGATGAAGGGCACCATATTGATTTCGTTGACGGTGCGGCGGTTGCGGCCGCCGCGTGAGCTCATAGCTGCCATGGCTTCATTCCTCGCGCTGGGCCATCAGTGGCCGGAGGCACTGTGGCTGCTGGTGCTGCCCACATTGCGTTGCAGGATGTTGGAGAACTCTTCGATGAAGGTCTCTTCCTGGCTGGCCAGGCGGTCGATGTTGTGGGCGTAGCGGTTGTAGGCGGTCACGGCCGGAATGGCGGCAAACAGGCCCATGGCGGTGGCTACCAGCGCTTCGGCAATGCCCGGGGCCACGGTGGCCAGGGTGATCTGCTCCATGTTGGCAAAGCCGGTGAAGGCGTGCATCACGCCCCAGACGGTGCCGAACAGGCCCACATAGGGGGAGACCGAGCCCACGGTGCCCAGAAACGACAGGCCGGATTCGATTTCATCGAGCTCGCGCTGGAAGCTGGCGCGCATGGCGCGGCGCGTGCCGTCCATCAGTGTGGCCACGTCGCCGATTCGGCGCTCGCGCAGCTTCTGGTATTCGCGCATGCCGCTGGCAAAAATACGCTCCATGGGCGCACCGTTCTTGGCATTTTGCGTAGCCGACGCATACAGATCGTTCAAGCTGGTGCCGGACCAGAAGTCCTGCTCGAAGCTGTCATTGAGCGCACGGGCGCGCTTCAAGGCCTGGGCCTTGCGGAAAATGGTGGCCCAGCTGGCAATGGAGGCGGCCACCAAAATCAGCATGACCAGTTGCACCACCCAGCTGGCCTGCATCACGAGGCTGAGGATGGACATGTCTTGGGAGTTCATGAAAGTTGCTCCAGGATATGGTTCGGAATTCTCGTGGGGCGCATGGTCGTGCCATCCACCCACCCAATACGGATGGCGGCTTCGCACAAAAGCGTGGGCTCACCCCGTGGATTGTCTTGATTTGTCAGCAAAGCTTGCTGCTGTATTGTGAGCGAAGCGCGGCCTGCGCTCTGCAGCCGGGCGGTAACAATCAGTTGGTCGTCCAGTCGCGCCGGGCGCAGATAGTCAAGCTCTGCAGAAGTTACGACAAAGATGCCGCCGGTTTGTTCCCGCAGCGTTTGCTGGGCAATACCCAGGGAGCGCAGCCACTCGGTGCGGGCACGCTCGAAAAACTTCAGATAGTTGACGTAGAACACGGTGCCGCCGGCATCCGTGTCTTCCCAATAAATACGAACGGGAAATTCAAACACCATGGATTTCAGCCCAGCAGCTTGCGCATGCGTGCCACGGCCTCTTGCAGCTGTGCCATGGAGTTGGCGGTGGAAAAGCGCACAAAGTCGGCGGTCTCATAGCTGCCGAAGTCGCGGCCCGGCGTAATCGCCAGATGGGCGCGGTCCATCAAGGCATAGGCAAAGTCCCAGCTGCCCTTGACGCCCAGTTTGTCGGCCGCGCCGCGGCAGTCGGCCCAGGCGTAGAAAGCGCCATCGGGCTTGACGGGCACGGGCAGGCCCAGGGCTTCCAGCGCCGGGATGAAATAGTCGCGTCTGGCCTTGAACTCGGCGCGACGGCGTTCGTATTCGGCAATGCTTTCTGGCTCGAAGCAGGCCAGGGCCGCGTGCTGGGCAATGGTGCTGGCGCAGATGAAGAGGTTTTGCGCCACGCGTTCGACCACGGGCACCATGGCCTCGGGCACCACCATCCAGCCCAGGCGCCAGCCTGTCATGTTGAAGTATTTGCTGAAGCTGTTGATGGAGATGATGTCTTCGCCCAGCGCCAGAGCGCTGTGGCCGAAAGCCTCGTCATGCGACAGGCCCAGATAGATCTCGTCGATGATGGTCAGGCCGCCCTTGGCGCGCACCACATCGTGAATGCGGGCCAGCTCGTCCGGGGCAATCGAGGTGCCCGTGGGGTTGGAGGGCGAGGCCAGCAGCACGCCGCGAGTCTTGTCGCCCCAGTGGGCTTGCACCTTGTCGGCACTGAGCTGGTAGCGCTCGGCGGCCGTGGTGGGCACCATCACGGCCGTACCCTCGGCAGCGCTCACAAAGTGGCGGTTGCAGGGGTAGCTGGGGTCGGGCATGAGGATTTCATCGCCCGCGTTGATGGTGGCCAGGCAGGCCAGCTGCAGCGCCGCCGAAGCCCCGGCGGTGATGACGATGCGCCGTGCCGGCACCTCCACACCAAAGCGCTGCGCATACCAGGCGCTGATGCGCTCGCGCAGCTCGGGCAGGCCCAGGGCCGGCGTGTATTGCGTGGTGCCGTTGTGGATGGCGCGGGCCGCCGCTTCCTGGACCAGGGGCGGGGCGGTGAAATCGGGCTCGCCAATGTTCAGAAAGATCATGGGCGAGTCGGTGTTTGCCAGCTCTTGCGCCTTTGCCTGTGCCGCCTTGGCCACTTCCATGACGTAAAACGGATCAATTCTTTCGGCGCGGGTCGAAAACTGCATGTCTGACAAATCCTGAGAATCGGGGAGCGCGGTGAGCGCTTGAAGGAGCAGTCAGATTGGCTTGAGGTCCAATGGATTCAAGCGGTATCTGCTATGAAATCTTCAAAAAAGCAAGCCAAGGTACACGGCCTTGGCTTGCTGCAGGCTATCAGGCCTGGGGGGCTTGGTCTGCCTGATCGTCCTGGGCCGGCTGGCTTTCTGCAGCGGCGCGGCTGGGCTTGCCGGCGCGGTCGTGTTCGACTTCCTTGCTGCGCAGCTGGGGAGCCAGGCCGTTGAGCACGGCGTTCACATACTTGTGGCCGTCGGTGCCGCCAAATTCCTTGGCCAGCTCGATGCACTCGTTGAGCACCACGCGCCATGGAACGTCGGGGCAGTGCTGGAACTCATACACGCCAATCCACATGCACGCATGTTCGATGGGAGAGATTTCGCTGATGGTGCGGTCCAGCTTGGGTGCAATCAGCGTATCGAGTTCCTGTTCGGCTTCCACGCAGCCGCGCAGCAGCGCGTCGTAGTGGGCCGAGTCGGCTTTGTGGAAACCGGCCAGATCGCGGGTGAAGCGGTCGATGTCGAGCACGGCGTTGTGGCCAACAATGTGCTGGTACAGGCCTTGCAGGGCGAACTCACGGGCACGGCTGCGGTTGGACTTGGAACCTGCCTTGCGCGCGCCGGTGCTGGTGGTGCCGGTGCGGGTCTGGCGGGGAGGTCGGCTGGAGGCCGAGTGGCTGGATTGTTCGTCGCTCATGATAGGTCAAAGGTGTTGAGCAGGTTCGCCATTTCCACGGCCACACGGGCGGCGTCGCGACCCTTTTCGGTCTGGCGGGCAATGGCTTGCTCGGTGTTTTCGGTGGTGATGATCGCGTTGGCGATCGGCAGGCGGTAGTCCAGGGACAGGCGTGTCACGCCTGCGCCCGATTCATTGGCTACCAGCTCAAAGTGGTATGTCTCCCCACGGATGATGCAGCCCAGTGCCACCAGTGCGTCGTACTGGTCGGTGTCTGCCATGGCCTGCAGGGCCACGGGCACTTCCAGCGCGCCGGGAACGGTGACATGGTCGATGTTGTCGGCCGCCACGCCCAGCGCCAGCAGCTCTTCGCGGCAGGTGGCGTACAGGGTGTTGGTAATGCCTTCGTTAAAGCGTGCTTGCACGATGCCGATCTTCAGTTCGGCGCCGTTGAGGTTCTGGCCTTGGCCTTTGTCTGCGTTTTGCATCTTGGGTCTCGCTTATTCTTTGGGGATGTAACCGCTGATTTCCAGGCCGTAGCCGGCCATGCTGGGCAGGCGACGGGGCTGGCCCATCAGCTGCATATGGGTCACGCCCAGCTCGCGCAGGATCTGGGCGCCTACGCCGTAGGTGCGCAAGTCCATGCGACCGCGTTCGGGCGCCTGGGCGGAGCGGGCGCTGCCGTCAAACTGGGCCAGCAGCTGCTCGCCGGATTCGCCGCAGTTGAGCAGCACGGCCACGCCCTGGCCCTTGTCGGCAATGTATTTCAGGCTCTCGTCCAGATTCCAGGAATGCTGGCTGCGGCCCACTTCCAGGGCATCGAGCACGGACAGGGGCTCGTGCACGCGCACGGCCACCGGGGTTTCGGCCTGCCATTCGCCCTTGACCAGAGCCAGGTGCACGGAGCCGCTGGGAATGTCGCGGAAAGCGTGGGCAGCGAATTCGCCGTGAGCGGTCTGCAGGCTGCGGCTGCCCACTTTCTGCAGCAGGGATTCGTTGCGGCTGCGGTACTCGATCAGATCGGCAATCGTGCCGATCTTGATGCCGTGCTCGGCACAGAACAGCTGCAGATCGGGCAGGCGGGCCATGGTGCCGTCGTCTTTCATGATCTCGCAGATCACGGACGAGGGCGAGCAGCCGGCCAGGGCCGCCAGATCGCAACCGGCTTCGGTATGGCCGGCGCGCATCAGCACGCCGCCATCGACGGCCTGCAGCGGGAAGATATGGCCGGGCTGCACCAGATCGCTGGGCTGGCTGTTCTTGTCCACGGCCACTTGAATGGTGCGGGCGCGGTCGGCGGCCGAGATGCCGGTGGTCACGCCTTCGGCGGCTTCGATGGAGATGGTGAAGGCCGTGCTGTAGACCGTGCCGTTGCGTGCGGCCATGGGCGGCAGCTTCAGAAATTCGCAGCGCTCGCGGGTCAGCGTCAGGCAGATCAGGCCGCGGCCAAAGCGGGCCATGAAGTTGATGGCTTCGGGCGTGACATGGTCGGATGCCAGGACCAGGTCGCCTTCGTTCTCACGGTCTTCCTCATCAACGAGCACGACCATGCGCCCGGCGCGCATTTCTGCCACGATTTCTTCCACCGGCGAGATGGGCACGGGCTTGAGGGAGCTGTTCATGGATTGCCTTCTTGGACTTGAGCTTTATGCACTGCATAGGCTGTCAGCGGCTGGCGCACGACACGCAGCAATGAGGCATTGCCCCGGCCACCAGGGGACTCAGGGCAGAACTTCCAAAGAACGTGAGGGCGGCGCCGGCCGCTTTCGGCTTGGCACAGGCCTTGCAGAAAGCAGCCATTCTATTCCAGCGCGCCGCATCAGTCAGGGCAGGGGGTGATCAGAATTCGTGATCCTTGAGCACCACATCGCTGTCCGGATAGGCGCAGCAGGGCAGCACATAGCCCTCGGCCTTTTCCTCGGCCGTCAGCCCCGGCCATTCGATCTCGTAGCGCACCGAGCCCGAGACCATCTGGCCCAGACAGGTGCGGCAGGTGCCGTTGCGGCAGGAGCTGGGCCAGTCCACGCCGCCGCCTTCCAGCGAATCGAGCAGGGACTGGTCGGCCCAGGCATCGACCTGCTGGCCGCTGGGCTCGCACTTGGCAATATAGAAAGGGGGGGCGAACAAGGAGGCGTTGTCTGGTTGGGACTGGCTGCTGGACATGTGGTTTGTCTCGAATAAAGGCGGTGACGGCGCGAATAAAGGCGCTGCGGCAAACCGCCGTTTGTATCGCGTTTGCGGCGGCCGCAAGCCATGCCGGCTCAGTGCCCCGGCTGTCAGCGCTGCCTTGTTTTTAAGCGGGTTTTGAAAATCTCAACAAAAACAAGGTTTTACATGACTTGTGCGGGGATTTCGGCGGCTTGTCCACATGCTTGTGCCGCAAAAACGGGGATAAGGCAGAAGCTGGAATGCAGCGCCGATGGGGTCCGGTCTGCCTTAAATTTAAGCAGAGAAAACTTTATGCTTTGTAATCAAATACTTGAGCTACTTATCCCGCCGGCAGGCGCAGTTGTTCACAAGATTGTCCAGCGAGTGCATGAACAAGTCGCCGAGGCTGCAATTGTAGGATTCCATCAAAAATAGGAGCGTATTGTGCAAGCGCTATCTACGTTTATCAATTAATAGAACCTGAAGATCAATCAGGGTCTTCGCTAAAAGCAATCAAATTGATAGCGCCTGCTGTGAATGGCTCCAGATTTACCCCAGCGCAGTCACCTAGGTAACGCTGCACTGCAACATGGGCCTCTAAATTGGCTAGAGTGGATTGGTCCGAATATTTCAAAGAGGAGCACAGAGCATGGCAATGGATTTTCAAGGTCGTGTGGCCATCGTGACGGGCGCAGGCGGCGGTCTGGGTAGGCTGCATGCGCTGGCGCTGGCCCAGCGCGGAGCCAAGGTGGTGGTCAATGATCTGGGCGGCGCTCTCGACGGCTCGGGCAGCTCGGCCACGGCTGCGCAAAAAGTGGTGGACGAGATTCGCGCTGCCGGCGGCGAGGCCATGGCCAGCGCGGCTTCGGTGACCGACTTCGAGGCCGTGCAAGCCATGGTGCAGCAGGCTGTGGACGCCTGGGGCCGGGTGGACATCCTGGTCAACAACGCCGGCATCTTGCGCGACAAGAGTTTTGCCAAGATGGACATGGCCGATTTCCGCCTGGTGGTGGATGTGCATCTGATGGGCGCGGCCAACTGCAGCAAGGCCGTGTGGCCGCATATGCAGGCGCAAAACTACGGCCGTATCGTGATGACCACCTCGTCCACGGGGCTGTATGGCAACTTTGGTCAGGCCAACTACGGCGCCGCCAAGCTGGCGCAAGTGGGGTTGATGCAGACCCTGGCCATCGAAGGTGCCAAGAACAATATCCGTGTCAACGCCCTGGCGCCCACGGCCGCCACCCGCATGACGGCCGGCCTGCTGCCCGAGCCCGTGCTCGAAGCCTTGAAGCCCGAGGCCGTGGTGCCCGCCATGCTGGTGCTGGCCCATGAAAGCGCGCCCACTCGCACCATCTTGTGCGCCGGCGCCGGCGGTTTTGAAGCCGCCCACATCACCATGACCGAAGGCCTTTACCTGGGCATAGGCGAGACCGTGCCCGAAGAGCTGGCCGCGCGCCTGGCCGAAGTCACGGCCCGCGAGGGCGAGCAGGTGCCGGGCGGCGGTTCGGTCCAGGGCCAGGTGGAGGTGGGCAAGGCCATGCAAGCCCACGGACATTGAGCGCTAGCACAGCCGTGAAAAGCCCTGCCGCGCGGGCTTTTTGCGCTGAGAAAGTGGGCGCTTCCTCATATTTTGATGGCCGTTGAGGCTGACAGTTTGCTGGCTTTATTGTCCGGTTTTGCTAGGCGCAACAGGCCATCAGACGTGGTTAAGCGGCCAGCCCACATCGCAATGCAGCGTGTTTCTCTATCATTCGCCGTCTGGGCGCGATCAGGCAGACGGGGTTTGTCGTCAGCGTCTTCACTAACAAAGCGGTAAACCAAGAATGAAGACATCGCAGACCACCATGAACATGCCGGCCGCCGACAGGCTGCTGGGCATTCGTCGTGGCATAGAGAAAGAGGGATTGCGGGTGCTGCCCACGGGCTCGCTGGCGCTGACGCCGCACCCCGCTCCTCTGGGCTCGGCCCTGACCCATCCCCACATCACCACCGACTACAGCGAATCCCAGCTGGAGCTGATTACCGGTGCACGTCTGGGCGTGCAGGAGTGCACGGACGAGCTGACCGAGGTGCACCAGTTCGTGCTGCGCAACCTCAACGACAGCGGCGAGCTGCTGTGGAATGCCAGCATGCCTTGCCGCCTGCCCACGGACGAGACGATTCCGCTGGGCCGCTACGGCAGCTCGCACTCTGGCCGCTCCAAGAGCGTGTACCGCATGGGCCTGGGCCACCGCTATGGCCGTCGCATGCAGACGATTTCGGGCATTCACTACAACTGGTCCATGCCGGGCGTCAGCAGCGACGAGTACTTTGCGCTGATCCGCAACTTCCGCCGCCATGCTTTTGTGCTGCTGTTCCTGTATGGCGCTTCGCCCGCGCTGTGCCCCTGCTTTGTGGAGGGGCGCGAGCACCGGCTGCAGCCGCTGGGCGACGGCAAGGATGCGCTGCACCTGCCTTACGCCACCTCGCTGCGCATGGGGCGGCTGGGCTACCAAAGTGATGCGCAGTCCAGCATCTGCGTGAGCTACAACGGCCTGGAAGGCTATGCCAACTCGCTGCACGAAGCGCTGACCCGTCCCTATCCCGCCTACGAGCAACTGGGTGTGCGCAATCCCGGCGGGGATTACAACCAGCTGGGCACGGGGCTGCTGCAGATAGAAAACGAGTTCTACGGCACCATACGCCCCAAGCGCACCGTCAAAAGCGGCGAGCGCCCGCTGCACGCCTTGCGCGAGCGCGGCGTGGAGTATGTGGAAGTGCGCTTGATGGACATCGATCCGTATGAGACCGTGGGCATCGCCTCGGCCACCATGCGCATGATCGATGTGTTTTTGCTGCACTGCCTGTACTCCGACAGCCCGCCCGATACGCCGCAGGAAATTGCCGACCTCAAGCACAACCAGCACCTGGCCGCAGAGCAGGGCCGCGAGCCCGGTCTGATGCTCAACCGCCGCGGCCAGCAAGTGTCGCTGATCGACTGGGCGCAAGAGGTGTTGCAGCAATGCCGCCCTTACGCCCAGGCCCTGGATGCCGCCAATAGCAGCAGCGACTACACGGCCGCGCTGGAGCAGGCGCTGGCACGTGTGAACGGCAGCGAGATCACGCCTTCGGCCCAGGTTTTGCAGCAGCTGAGCAGCGAATACGGCAACCGCTTCATCGACTTCATGACCGCACAGTCGGCCAAGGCGCGCGATGCGCTGCTGCATATGCCCTGGACGGCAGAGCAGCAAAGCCGCTTTGAAAAACTGGCCGAAGAATCGGTGGCGGCCCAGGCGCGTATCGAAGCGGCAGACACGTTGAGCTTTGAAGAATGGCGCCAGCGCTATATGGACCCGGCCAGCCTGCTTTGAAGCAGTAGTTTTGATAGCTTAAAGCGCTTGCAACTGAAGGGTTGCAAGCGCTTTTTTCTTGTTTTTTCACCATGTCATCAGCGTGACATGCTTGTTTCATATCGTAAGCAAAGGCGGGCGGTCACTTCAGCCCGCGTTTGATGAGCGATAAGTGCATGCTGTTTCTGAAGACATTCCAAAACCTTTCCGTGGCCCGCAAGATGTGGGCGCTGTTTCTGGGCCTGCTGCTGTGCAGCGTATGGGTGGCAGGCGGACTGTTCGCCTATCTGCAAAGCGTGGAGCAAAAAGTCAGCACCGCCGTGCAGTCCACCGATCAGCGCATCAATCTGGCCCTGCGCTGGCAGGGTTTGAGCCTGCAAAGCGTGGAGGCGGCGCTGGCCAGCGTGCTTTCCTCCGAAGAGCATCTGATTGCCCACCTCTCGCAAAAAGCGCGGGCCTTGATGGAGCAGGCCAGCGGTTTGCAGCAACAGGTGCAGGCCGCCGCCACCAGCGCCACCGATCTGCAAGGCCTGGCCCTGGTGGAGCGGGAGCGCAAGGCCGTGCTAGACATCTACGAGCAGGCCTATCAGGCACGCGATCTGGGCAAGGCCTGGGAAGCGCAGAAGCTGGTGGATGAGCAACTGGTGCCGGCTGCGGCGCGTTATGTGAAGGCGCAGGACGGCTTTATCGCCGCCCAGCAGCAGCAGCGGCTGGATGCCGAGCAGCAAGGCCGCGCCCAGAGTCTGCTGGCCAAGCGCATGGCCGTGGGTGTGGGTCTGTTCATGGGCTTGCTGGGGGCGCTGCTGTCGCTGGCCACCATCCGTTCCATCACCACGCCGCTGCAGCAGGCCGTGACCCTGGCGCAGAACATTGCCGCCGGCGATCTGTCTTATGCACCGCGCAGCGAGCGCACGGATGAGATGGGTCAGTTCATGCAGGCGCTGGCGCAGATGACGCGGCAGTTGCGCGGCCTGGTGGGCGATGTGCAGGGCGGCGTGGTGGCCGTGGCCGCCGCATCCAGCCAGATGGCGCAGGACAACAGCGATCTATCGGCTCGCACCGCCTATGCGGCAGAGCAGCTCAAGTCCACGGTAGGCAGCATCGAAGGCATGGTGACGCTGGTCAACCAGTCGGCCGACAGCGCTTTGCATGCCGATCAAAGCGCCCGCAGTGCGGCGCTGGCAGCGGAAAGCGGCGGCTCCGCAGTGCAGGAGGTGGTGCGCAGCATGCAGCACATGGCGCAAAGCAGCCAGCAGGTGGCAGCCATTGTGAGCGTGATCGATGGCATCGCTTTTCAGACCAATATCCTGGCGCTCAATGCCGCCGTGGAGGCCGCACGTGCCGGTGCACAGGGCCGGGGCTTTGCCGTGGTGGCGGCCGAAGTGCGGGAGCTGGCCCAGCAAAGTGCCGAGGCGGCCAAGCAGATTCGCCAGCTCATGCTGCATTCCTCGCAGCAGGTGCAGTCGGGCACGGAGCTGGCGCTGCAGGCCGGCCAGCGCATGGAGCACATCGTGCGCGATGTGCACAAGGTCAGCGGCCTGATTGCCTCGATCACCGAAGCAGCCCAGGCTCAGAACCAGGGCATTGCACAGATCAGCGATGCCGTACAGGCGCTCGACGACATGACCAGCCAGAACGCCGCCCTGGTGGCCGAATCGAGCGCTGCGGCGCAGGAACTGTTTACCCAGGCTCAGCGGCTGGAGGCCGGAACCGGGCGCTTCAGGCTGGTCAACGAGGTGTACCTGTCGCCGTCAGATGCTATGCACTTTGAAGTCAAGGCGCATGCTGCACGCCCGCTGGCGCTGGTTTAGCTTTGAATTTCAGGCGTGCAGCGCTGCTGAGGCCGCTTCGGTGACGGCTTGCTCCGCGTCCTCGCACCAGAACTGCAGCGCATCAAAAAAACCTTCCCAGACACAGCCGTTGCAGCCACGGCCGCAGCAGCTGGTGGGCTGGGGCGGCGGTGGGCGCAGGCTTAGCTGCAGCGCAGCGGCGCGAGCAGTCCACAGCGCAATTTGGGCCTGGGCCTGGCTCAGCGGCTGCAGCAGGGCCTCAGGCTGGCTCTCGACGAGGGCCATGCTCAGCCTTTTTTGCGGCGCAGCAGAAACTGCACGATAAAGGCCGCGCCCAGAATCAGCGCAAACCAGCCCACCAGATAGGACTGGGCAAACAGCTGGCCTATGCCGCTCTCGGGCTTGAAAATCGGGGCGACCAGAATGATGATGCCGATCAGCGCAATCGTCATGCCCTTGATCAGAATCTCGTTGTGGGATTTGGATTTTTTGGGGGCGGAAGGCAGGGGCATAACAGGGCGCATCGGTCAGAAAAGCAGAGGGCGATTATGCTTGCCCGCCTTATTTCCCCTCAATACAAGAAAGAAAACCCGTTATGGCCATCCAATGGTTCCCCGGTCACATGCACCTGACGCGCCAGGCCATCATGGAGCGCGTCAAGGAAATTGACGTGGTCATTGAGGTGTTGGACGCGCGCCTGCCCGGCTCCAGCGCCAATCCTTTGTTGCTGGAGATGACGGGCCACAAGCCGCGCCTGAAGATTCTCAACAAGCAGGATCTGGCCGATGCCGCGCAGACCAAGGCCTGGCTGGACTGGTACAACGCCCAGAGCGAGACCCGCGCCATTGCGCTCGATGCCTCCGAGCCCGCCCCCACCAAACGTCTGATCGAGCAATGCAAGCTGCTGGCGCCTTCGCGCGGCGGCATGGCCAAGCCCATGCGCGTGCTGATCTGCGGCGTGCCCAATGTGGGCAAGTCCACGCTGATCAACTCCATGAGCGGCAAGACCCAGGCCAAGACCGGCAACGAGGCCGGCATCACCAAGATCGAACAGCGCATTGTGCTGGCCGATGATTTCTATCTCTGGGACACGCCCGGCATGCTGTGGCCGCGCATCATTGTGGAAAAAAGCGGCTTCAATCTGGCCGCCAGCGGTGCCGTGGGCCGCAACGCCTACGACGAAGAGCTGGTGGCGCTGGAGCTGCTGATCTATCTGCAAAAGAACTACGCGGCGCTGCTGGATGCTCGCTACAGGCTGGGCCTGGATGCGGCCGAGATTGGGGCACTGCACGATGACGAGCTTTTGACCCTGATAGGCAAAAAGCGCGGCGCCGTGATGAGCGGCGGCCGGGTGAACTTGCAAAAAGCGGCCGAGCTGGTGCTCACCGACTTCCGCGACGCCATCCTGGGGCGCATCACGCTGGAAACCCCGGCCGAGTTCGAAGCCTGGCTGGCCGCAGGCCAGATCAAGGATGCCGAGCGCCAGGCCAAAAAGGATGCCATCGCCGCCAAAAAGCGCCGTCCTCCCCGCCCTCCGCGCGAAGAGGGAAGCGCCGCCAAGCCGGCAGCAAAACCGGCAGTCAAGGCGGTACCCAAACCCGCCGCCAAGCCTGAAGCCAAGGCCGCACCAAAACCTGGAGCCAAGACTGCCAGCAGGCCCACGGCGCCCAGGCCGGTCAAGCTTGCGGCGGCCAAGCCCCGAAAGTCGCGCGCGCGCTGAGATCGTCGGCAGCTTCTGATCGCCCCGCTCTGGCCAGACGGGGGCGATTGGTGATGGCGGTATGACACCTGGGCAGGTGTCCGATAGCGGTGGCAGCCAACTGAGGCTAGGATGGTGCACCCCACCTCCGGAGGATGCCGCTTGCCCATGCAACGTTTTTTCGTCGAGGCAAAAAACCGCGTGTCCATGCGACGCATGCTGTGGTTCGCCTGCCTCTGGATGAGCGCCTTGGGTCTGGTGACGGCTACGGCCAGTCTGATCTCTCCCCGGATCTCCTGGGGCGATGTGCTGCTGTTTTTGCTGCTGATTCCCATAGCGGCCATCGCGATGACTCTGGCCCGCTTGCGGCGCTGGAATGCTGCGATGGTGCTCTTTGTCTGGAGCAACTGGCTGTGGGTGGCTGCCGCCGCCGGATGGTCTGGCGGCATGGACAGCAAGGCCATCATGGCCTTGCCGGTCTGGATGGTCATCACGGCATGGCTGCTGGGGTTTGCACACACTCTGGTCATGCTGGCCTTGTCCGTGGCGCTGCTGCTGCTTTTCTGGGCGCTGGATCACTTGGGTATCAGCCAGCTGCCGGCAGAGCAGATTTTGGGCGCGGCGGGTCTGTTCTATGTGCTGGGCATGCTGGGCCTGGCCGTGGCAGCCACGCTGATGGCCCGCGCCAGCCTGGGCCGGCAGGCGCTCAAAAGCATGGAAATCCTGCGTTCACTGGAGCAAAGTCAGCAGGAGTTGCGCAAATTCCACCGTGCGGTCGAGCAAAGCCCCGAGAGCATCGTCATCACCGACACCCATTTGCAGGTGGTGTATGTGAACGATGCTTTTCTGGCCCGCACCGGCTATAGCCGCGGCGAGGTGCTGGGTCAGCCTACGGAGCTGGTGTCCACCATGGGGCTGGACCGGAACAAGCGCCAGCGCGCTCTGGCGGAGTTGCTGGCCGGTCGCATCTGGCGCAGCGAGATGACCAACCGCACCCGCAACGGCGCGGCGCTGCGCGAGTCGGTGCTGGTGGCACCCATACGTTCACCGCAAGGCGAGATCGTCAACTATGTGGAGCTCAAGCAGGACCTGTCCGAGCGCGTGGATGCGGCGCGGCGCATTCACGATCTGGTCTATCTCGATGTGCTGACCGGTCTGGCCAACCGGCATTCGCTGGCGCTCAAGGTCAAGGAGCTTTCGCGCGCAGCCAAGGCGGCTGCGAGCTGGCATGGGCTGATGCTGGTGGATGTGGATCGCTTTTCCAGCTTCAACGATGTGCACGGCGTGCAGCATGGCGATGCCGTGCTGCGCGCTTTCGCGCTGCGGCTGGTGGAGCAGCTGCCCGAGGGCGTGCTGATTGCCCGCATTTCCAGGGCCGAGTTTGCCGTGCTGTTCGAAGCCGCAGGCGACAGCATCGAGGCGGTGCAGGCTTTGCTGGTCGGCGAGGCCGGAGCCTTGCAAAAATCATTGCAAAAGCCCTTGAGCATCATGAACAGCTCTGAGTCGGAGGCCATTTCCTGCAGCATCGGTTGCGCGGTGCTGGAGCTGGAGCAAGGCGCGCTTGAGGGGAATGATGTGCTGCGCTTTGCCGGCGTGGCCCTGAACGAGGCCAAGCGTATCGGCCCCGGCAACATGGCTCTGTTCGATCCGCGCATGGCCGAACTGGCCCACAGGCGTTTTCGCATCGCCAAGGATTTGCGTATTGGCATTCCGGCCGGACAGCTGCGCATGTATGTACAAGCCCAGGCCAACCATGAGGGCGTGTGCGTGGGCGGCGAGGTGCTGGTGCGCTGGCAGCATCCGCAATGGGGTCTGGTCGGCCCGGCGGATTTCATTGCGGTGGCCGAGGAGTCGCAGCTGATTGTGCAGCTGGGCGACTGGGTGCTGCGCCAGGCCTGTGCCTTGCTGGCTCAAGCCGAGTTCGCGGCCCATGGTCTGCGTCTGTCGGTCAATGTCAGTGCCATACAGTTTGCGCATGCGGACTTTGTGTCCACGCTCAAAAGCATTCTGGCCGAAAGCGGTGCCAGCCCCGAGCGGCTGACGCTGGAGATTACCGAAGGCGTGCTGATGCGCGATGTGGATGTGGCGCGGGCCCGCTTGCATGAGCTGCGCGCGCTGGGCCTGGAGATTGCGCTGGACGACTTTGGCACCGGCTACTCGTCCATTGCCAGCTTGAAGCATCTGCCGATACAGGAGCTCAAGATAGACCAGAGCTTTATTCGCGGCAGCCATGTCAGCGAGATTGATGCCGCGCTGGTGGAGGCCATTGTCCGCATGGCCGCACGCCTGCAGCTGCGCGTGGTGGCCGAGGGGGTGGAACTGGCCGCCCAGGCCCGGCTGCTCAAGGCTTGGAACCCGGCGATTGTGCTGCAAGGCCTGTACTACGGCAAAGCGCAGCCGGTGGAGGACTGGCTGCCCATGGTGCTGGGCCACAGGCCGCCGTCGCCGGATCAGGGGCCTCAGGCCACCATCGAGGGCTTGCGGCTCTGAACGCCAACGAAAAAGGCCAGCAAGCTCAAGTCTTGCTGGCCTTTGTCATGATTGGGCTTACCTTAGGCGGCAGGCTGCTCAAACCAGCGGCGGGCCATCAGGTCCCAGAACTTGGAACCCCGGCCGATATTGTCGTCATTGAAGTCATAAGCCGGGTTGTGCAGGCTCACGCCGGGCTGGTCGCCCTTGGCATTGCCAATCCAGCCATAGGCGCCGGGCACGGCTTCGAGCATGAAACCGAAGTCTTCGGAGGTCATGGCGGGCAGCACATCGTCAAAGGTATTCTCATCGCCCACCACTTCCCGCATCACGGCGGCCATGAACTTGGCTTCCTTGGCGTGGTTGGTGGTGTTGGGGTAGGCGCCGGGACGCAGCGTGAACTCGGCCGTGCACTGGTGGGCTGCGGCCACATGGCTGCTGATGCGCTTGAGGCCTTCGACGAACATCTCGCGCGTTTCCTTCTTCAGGGTGCGCACGGTGCCGGCGATGATGGCGTCATCGGGAATGATGTTTTCCACGGTGCCGCTGGTGATCTTGCCCACGGTGAGCACGGCGGAATCCAGTGGATCGGTGCTGCGCGAGACCAGGGTCTGCAGCTGCGTCACGATGGCGCAGGCCACGGGAATAGGATCCAGCGTGGTGTGGGGCATGGCGGCGTGGCCGCCCTTGCCGTGGACCTTGATCTGAAAGCGCAGGGTGGAGGCCATGATGGGCCCCACACGCACCGCCATCTGACCGGCGGGCAGCGAAGGCCAGTTGTGCAGTGCAAACACGGCTTCGCAGGGGAATTTTTCGAACAGGCCGTCGTCCATCATGGCCTTGGCGCCGGCGCCGCCTTCTTCAGCGGGCTGGAAGATCAGGTGAACCGTGCCGTCAAAGTCGGGGTGCTGGGCCAGCGTGGTGGCAGCGCCCAGCAGCATGGTGGTGTGGCCGTCGTGACCGCAGGCATGCATGCGGCCCTTGTTCTGGCTGATGTGGCCGAAGGTGTTGATTTCCGTGACGGGCAGGGCATCCATGTCGGCGCGTATGCCTATGCTGCGGCCGGGGTTGTCCTTGCTACGGCCCTTGCCGTAGATGCTGGCGATGATGCCGGTCTGGCCCAGGCCGCGGTGCGCGGTCAGGCCGAGCGCCGAGAGGTAGGCTGCAATTTTGTCGCCTGTACGGTGCTCTTCGTACTTGAGCTCGGGGTTGGCGTGCAGGTCGCGGCGGAAATTGAGCAGCGTACCGAGATGAGGTGTGATATCGGGAGTAGATCGCATACAGGGGCCGCGGAGCACCCGTGGGAATCCCACTTTTGCGGCAGGCGGACCTGCCGGTGGCCGCAGCATTTCAATGGCAAGACCCCCATCATAGGCGCATGCGCAGCCCAGGGCCTTAGGTAGATACCGAAGGCCCGGTGATTGGCCGCCTGTGCTAGTCCAAGCCGTGAGCTGACAATTACTTACGCCATTCAGGGGCAATGCCGCAGTGTGTCTCCGGGGTGGGGCTGGGCTTCACACGGCTGCAGATGCAAACAGCGACAATATCGGCCATATGACCCCACAGAATTCCAAACTGCCGCTGTTTCAGCAATTGCTGGTTCGCCCCGATCGCAACGACCCCAAGCCTCTGATCCTCTACCATGGCCGCCGCTGCCCCGACGGCTTTGGCGCGGCCCTGGCCGCTTGGTTGTTCTATGAAGGCCAGGCCGAGTTTCGCGGTCTCGACCATGGTGAAATCCTGAATGCAGACGATCTGGGTGACTTGGCGGGTCGTGCCGTTTACGTGCTGGACTTTGCTTTCGAGCCCGTGCTGCTGGCCGAAATCGAGTCGCGCGTCTCCAAGCTGGTGGTGCTGGATCACCACAAGAGCGCAGCCGAGAAGCTGACGGGTTACCAGTGCCGCTGCGGTGTGGTGCATTTCGACATGAACAAGTCGGGTGCGCGTCTGGGCTGGGAGTTCTTCCAGTCCGACAAGCCTGTGCCCGGTCTGATTCGCTACATCGAAGACCGCGATATCTGGAAGTGGGAATTCAAGGAAAGCGCGCCTTTTCTGGCGGCGCTGGACATGGAACCCGTGCGCAGCTTTGAGCGCTGGGCCGAGATTGCGGCTTTCACGCCCGAGCAGGAGGCCGTTTACATGGCCCGTGGCGGTGCCATGGACGAGAAGTTCCAGAAGCTGTGCGCCGACATCGCCGACGGCGCCCAAGTGCTGGTCTTCAACGGCATGCAGGGCCTGATGGTCAACTGCCCCGGCATGTTCCACAGCCAGGTCGGCGACTTGCTGGCGCGCCAGAGCGGCAGCTTTGCCCTGATGTGGCATGCCAATCACAAGGGCACCAAGGTCGGCCTGCGCTCGCGCTCGGAGTTCAACTGCATTCCCTTGGCAGAAAGCTTTGGCGGCGGCGGTCATGCCCAGGCCTGCGGTTTCAAGATGCCCAACGAGCGTCTGGTCGAGTTGTTACAGGGCGAGCTCAAGGCCGACCCCGAAGCCACTTACGGGTTTGTGGCGGCGCCCAGCCTGCAGTTCGATGAAGAGGGTAAGTGGGTGCGTGACACGCCTAAGGCGGCGCTTTAATTCAGAAAACCATAGCTGTCAGCGCTTGATGGATAAGCGCTGTCAGCTATTTTTTTTATGGAATGGGCTGCCAGCCGGGCAAGGCCAGCAGCTTTTGCCAGTCCAGCGCCTCCTGCACATGCGAAAGCGTTGACCAGTCGGCTTCAAAGCGCATGGGCACTGAGGTGACGGGGTGTGGAATTTCCAACGCCTTGGCGTGTAGCCAAAGCCGCTGCTGGCCCAGACGCTCGGCCCACCAGCGGTTCAGCGGCCCTTTGCCATGGGTGGCATCGCCAATGATGGGATGGGCCACATGCTTCAAATGCCGGCGGATCTGGTGGCGGCGTCCCGTGGTGGGCAGGGCCTGTACCAGGCTGATGCGGGTCTCGGGGTGGCGGCCGTCGTAGCTTTCGGGCCATGACAGGCGTGCCAGGCAGCGCAGCTGGGTGTGGGCTTCCTGTACCGGTGCGTCCTCGGGGGCGTCATCGGGCTTGAGCGCATGGTCCACCTCCAGAACCTCGGGTAACCAGCCGCGCACCAGGGCTAGATATTCCTTGCGCGTGGCGTGGGCGGCAAAACTTGCGGCCAGGGCTTGTGTGGCCTGTTTGTGCAAGCCCATGACGAGAACGCCGCAAGTGCCCTTGTCCAGACGGTGCACGGGATAGACATGCCGGCCCAGCTGATCGCGCAGGGTTTGCATCACAAACCGGGTTTCATGCGCATCCAGCCCTGTGCGGTGCACCAGCCAGCCTGCCGGTTTGTAGACCACCACCATGTGCTCGTCCTGCCAGAGTATGTGCAAAGGCGCTGGCGTTTCGGGGCAGGGGGCGGCTTCAGTCATGGGCAGGCAGGGCGAGGCAAAGAGCAGGCAAGGGTGCCGCACTGTACAGGCAAAGCCTAAGGGGCGCCGGGCCTGACTGTCTTGACTTGTAGGCGAAGCTGGCGGCCATGGCGTGGCCGACAATGGCCGGCGCCGGCCATGTGTGTTGAATGCTCATTATTCGATAGCGTACTGTGCTTGAAGGATAAGGGCTGAAAGAGTTCTTGATTAGTGTTTGTTTGGATTGCGTGTTTCTGATGTTCAAAGGTGTTGTGGTCTCGGTTCTGGCATCCCTGCTGTTTGGTGCCATTTACTATCTGTCGCCGTTTCTGGCACCGCTGGACAGCGAACAGATTTTCGGCTGGCGGGTGCTGATGACGCTGCCCTTCACCACGCTGCTGCTGCTCTGGCGCAAGGAGCTGACGGCGGCGCTGGCGCTGCTGGCCCGGGCCCGGCGCGAACCGGTGTTTGCCGCTCAGCTGGTGCTGAGTGCGGCCTTGCTGGGCGTGCAGCTGTGGATTTTCATGTGGGCGCCCATGAACGGGCGGGCGCTGCCGGTATCGCTGGGCTATTTTCTGCTGCCGCTGGTCATGGTGGTGGCCGGGCGCCTGCTGTTTGCCGAGCGGCTCAGCCCCGGGCAGAGCTTGGCCGCCGGCGTGGCGGCTCTGGGTGTGGCCTACGAGTTCTGGCAGGCCGGTGGCATGTCCTGGGAGACCTGGGTGGTGGCACTGGGCTATACGCTGTATTTCGCGCTGCGCCGCGTTCTGCGCACCGATACGCTGGCTGGCCACTGGATAGACATGGGTCTGCTGCTGCCGGCGGCGCTGGCTTTTAGCTTTCGGACGCCCAATAGCTGGCCGCTGGTGGCCGGTCACGATGTCTTGTGGCTGCTTCTGCCCCTGCTGGGCCTGGTCAGTGCCGTGGCGTTGGCGCTGTACATGTTGGCCAGCCGCTGGCTGCCCATGGGCTTGTTCGGTCTGCTGTCCTATGCGGAGCCCGTGCTGCTGGTGCTGGTGGCCTGGCTGCTGGGCGAGAGCATCGAGCCCGCGCAGCTGCCGACCTACGCCCTGATTTTTGCTGCCGTGGGCTTGCTGGTGCTGGACGGCGCCTGGCATTGGTGGCGTGGGCGTTCACACAGTGCTTACTGAGGCTTGTTCATTGAAAGCCCCAAAATAGTGCATAACATCGCAACGATTGGCAACCGAGTTTTTTGATACTGGAAAGGTAGTGCACTGCATGGCATCGACAACATCCCCCATCCGCATCGGCGTCGTCGGATATGGCAATCTGGGCCGCGGCGTGGAAGCGGCCATTGCCCTCAATCCCGATATGCGGCTGGCGGGAATCTACACCCGCCGTCCTCCGGCGCAGCTCAAGCCCGGCAACGCCGACACGCCGGTGTACGCCATGGACAGCCTGCTCTCGCACAAGGGTCAGCTCGATGTGCTGATTCTCTGCGGCGGCTCCAAGGACGATCTGCCCAGCCAGACGCCCGAGCTGGCGGCCCACTTCAATCTGATCGACAGCTTTGACACCCATGCCCGCATTCCCGAGCACTTTGCCAAGGTCGATCAAGCGGCCCAGGGCGGTCAGACCACGGCGCTGATCTCGGCCGGCTGGGACCCGGGCATGTTCTCCATCAACCGCTTGATGGGCGAAGCCCTGCTGCCCGATGGCGCCACCTATACCTTCTGGGGCAAGGGTCTGAGCCAGGGGCATTCCGATGCGATTCGCCGTGTGCCCGGCGTGGCCGGCGGCGTGCAATACACCATTCCCGTGGAGACCGCTGTGGAGAAGGTGCGTTCCGGCGTGCGCCCCGAGCTGAGCACCCGCGAAAAACACCGACGCCAGTGCTTTGTCGTGCTGCAGGACGGCGCTGATGCCGACGCCGTGCGGCAGACCATTGTGGAAATGCCCCACTACTTTGACGAGTACGACACGGCGGTGCACTTCATCAGCGCCGAGGAGCTGGCGCGCGACCATGGCGCCATGCCCCATGGCGGCTTTGTGATCCGCAGCGGCAATACCTCGGCCCAAAGCAAGCAGGTCATAGAGTACCGCCTGCAGCTGGACAGCAATCCGGAGTTCACCTCCAGCGTGCTGGTGGCCTATGCACGTGCCGTGCATCGCATGGCGCAAGCGGGTCAATATGGCTGCAAGACGGTGCTGGACGTGGCTCCCGGCCTGCTTTCGTCCAAGAGCGCTGCCCAGCTGCGGGCCGAACTGCTGTAATTGAGCCGCGCCGCCCAATGAAAAAAGCCTCGCCGCCATGCGAGGCTTTTTCATATCAAAACTGGCGGTAGCGCTTATCCATCAAGCGCAAGCAGTTATCCAATTATTTAGCGTCTGTGCTGCTCAGGTGCGTGGCGTCCTCGAGTCTGTCCACATCGCGCAAGGGCTTGAATAAGGCCATCCAGGCGGCCACCACGCCCAGGGTGCCCAGGCTGCCCAGCACGGCCGCAGGAATGGCGCCCAGCGCCGAGGCACTGGTGCCGGCGCGAAATTCGCCCAGCTCGTTGGACGAGCCTATGAACAGCATGTTCACCGCATTGACGCGGCCGCGCATGGTGTCGGGCGTAGAGAACTGCACCAGAGCGCCACGGATATAGACGCTCACCATATCTGCAGCGCCGGCCAGCGCCAGCGCCAGCATGGACAGCCAGAACCAGTGCGAGAGCGCAAACACCAGATTGGCCAGGCCGAACACCGCCACGGCGCCAAACATCACCTTGCCCACATGGCGGTTGATGGGCCGCGCCGACAGCCACAAGCCCATGCAGACTTCCCCCACAGCCATGGACGAGCGCAGCAGGCCCAGGCCCTGGGGGCCCACCTTGAGTACTTCGTGTGCGTACACCGGCAGCAGGGCAATCACGCCGCCCAGCAGCACAGCAAACAGATCCAGCGAAATCGTGCCCAGAATGATGGGGCGGGTGCGCATGAAATTCACGCCTTCGGTAAAGCGCTGCCACATGGAGCCGGTCGTGACCGTCCAGGTCTCGGCATAGCGCACGGGCACGCGGCTCAGCAGGGCGCTGCCCAGCAGCAGGCTGATGCCGCAGACCGCATAGGTGAGCACGCCGCCGCCCAGCGCATACAAGGCGCCGCCCAGCACCGGTGCGGCAATGGCCGAGATACGCATCAGCATGCTGTTGGTGGCCAGAGCCTTGGCCAGCTGCGCGCGGGCCACGATTTGCGGCAGCAGGCTTTGCAGCGCCGGGCCGCTGAAAGCACGGCTGCAGCCAAACAGCACCAGCACGGCATAAATCCAGTGCACGTTGTGGACACCGTTGCGTGACAGCAGCCACAGCAGCAGCGAGCACACGGCTGCCAGCAGCCAGCTCATGCTGAGCAGGCGCTTTCGGCTCATGCGATCACTGAGATCGCCTGCTGGGATCAGCAGGCCCATCATGGGCAGAAACTGCGCCAGACCCACATAGGCCAGCGACAGCGGCTCGCGCGTGATGTCATACACCTGCCAGGCCACCACCACGGCCTGCATCTGCTGGGCAAACATGGCCAGCATGCGCGACAGCACAAAGGAAACAAAAGCGCGGTCGCGCAAAGGAGGCGGTGGCGAGGCGGGGGCGTTCGTGTCGGAGCGCAGCGAAGGTGCAGAAGTAGACAAGTTCAGATCCGAAACCGCAGCCCCGGCGCCATTGCGCAAGAAAAGGGGCGAGCCAGGCACGCACGCAACCGACTCGCGGCGGCGCATGGTTTGCGGTCTTGGCCAGGGCAGCGGTGTAGTGTTTTTTCTGGCTGGGCGAGAAAGTGGCCCTGGCGTTTACCCTGGCTCAATTTCTGCGCCGCAGCTTGCGGCAGGCTGGGCTCGAGTATCGGCCATCGGCGCAAGTTTTGCAGGCGGCGGCCGCTGCCGTCCATGCCGCCTGCTCCCGGGTAGGAAACAGGCCTCCAATTGCAAACAAATGCGGGCCGACGATTCCATGCGGCGCCTTCCCACACACAAGATTTTGGCTGCGCGCGACCATCACTGCACGACATAGCAAAAGCCAAGTCCAGCGCGTTGCGGGCTTTCATCCAAGGAGTTCCATCATGTCCATGCTCTCCATGCAATATGCAGGCACCTTGCTCGGGCGCGATGCAGTCATTGAGTTTCCGGACAGCCGTGCCGAAGTGCGCTATTCACGCGAAGGAAAAATGATCTGGCGTGTGGTGGACTCCATGGGGCATGTGGCCGAAGGCTGCGAAACACTCAGTTATCTGCAGCTCAGCGACAACCTGCATTTTCTCAACTGGATTGAAAAGACCGGCTTCACGGTCAGTCAGGTCATTGATTCGACCAGCGGCACGGTACAGGCCTTCTGGTCCTATGCCGATGCCCAGTGCGACTCCGGTCACCGCTCCTCCATGTTTGTGGAAGGGCGCTTTCGCCTTTGCTGAAGGTCGGCGCCGGATTGGATGCCATAGTGTTTGTTGGTGAGGGTGTTTGGCCAGGCACCTTGGGTTGAGGTCAGAGTCTCCTTTTCTCCCCCCGGTACTGTGATAGGTACCGGTTTTTTTTATGTCTGCAATAGATTGGGGGAGTGCCCGGGGTGGCGCGTGAAACATGTAGGCCATGTGTCTGGCAAGGCCTGGGAGCTCGCTGAGTTGCCTATTTTTTAATCAATGATGGGGAATCCAAGGCTGGCGCGGCTTGGACCGGTTTGTCCCAAGGCTTGTCCACAGGCGCGCCCACAGCGAATGGGTATAACCTTGCGCTGCCGCCCTCTGTCATGTGGCTGTCTTGAAAATGCGCTAAGTAATTGTTGTTAAAAGAAAAACAATTTATTTGATTGCGATATTTTTAACAAGTTGAAACATAGCTGCGCCGCGTGAAACATTGGCGAGCTGACGCAAAAAAAGCCAGCGCTGTGGCTGGCTTTGCATTCCGGGCACCAGAGGCCGCGTGAACGGCTTCTGGCTGCGGGAAGGTCTTTAGTTGCGCTTTTCAATGGCCGAGCTGACCACCATGTCCAGCACATAGACATAGCTCGATGCATCGGCAGGCACGTTCTGGCGCTTGAATCGGTTGATGCGCAGCACATTGCTCACACCGGGCTCGTGCCTGTAGCCTTCGATTTCGCTGTAGAAGTTCTCCCAGGGACCGGTATGGGTCTTGACGCCGTTGTCGCCGTAGCGGATCTCACGCACCTTCAGGCACTGGAAATCCTTGATCAGCGGATGGTTGCAGGATGTGCGCTGCGAGGCGACTTCCAGAAAGATGCGCTCCGGCGCACTGCCATGCTGGGTCTGGGCCGTGGGCTTGCCGTCCAGCTGCCACTTGGTGCCGTCGATGAACTGCAGCGTCAGACGCGGTGCTTCCTGACCCTGGCCCAGTTGCACGGCCCATTGCTTGGCGGTGGGCAGAATGCGGCCGACTTTTTGCTCCAGCATCATCAGCTGGTTGTCGTTGCATGCCATCAGCGTGCTCATGGTGCGGGTCAGATTGATGCGTTGGCCTTCGATGCTGTAGCCCGCAGACATGACGTTGCACAGATTTTTGACCACCACGCGCTGGTCGACAAAGTCCAGCTGCAGCAGGCCTTTGCCCGAGCTGGAGCTGATGAACCAGCTTTGATCTTCTGTACCGGCAGGGGTGTAGGCCTGCTTGAGTTGCCAGTGATAGGCCGTCAGCGATTGCGCATCGCCTGCGGGGCCGCTAGGGCCTGTGGGGCGGGCACCACCGCCGTCGGTGGTGCCGCAGGCGGCCAGCGTCAAGGAGGCAATCAGGGGAAGGCACCAGGTCCAGCGAAATTTCATAAACAGTCCTTAAAAGTGGGATGAACCGGGAAGGCAAGCGCCTGGGTTGATGCAACTAGAGTCGTTGTGGCGGCTGCAGTTCCATAAAAATAAAGCAGCACGCGCAGATCTGCAAGAACGGACATGCTCCATGGGCCCAAGCGCTTGCAGCGCTATCAGCAGCACCATAACCGATGTCAACCCCGGGCTCTGCCCTATGGGATGCCCAGAATGTAAGAGACTGCAGCCTTTTTTCAAGCGGGCGGCTGACGGGAGACAATTGCCTGCCGCCGTCAGAAAACGCGGGGTCAAGGGAATTTTTGAGCTGCTACGCTATCTATAGCCTGAGGTGCCGGATTGGCATGGCATGCAGCTTGTTTGTAGCGAGGAGAGTGTTCGTGGTTTCTGGTGCAAAGTGGACCGTGTCGGCGGCAATGGGGCGCTGGCTGTTGCCGGTGGTATGCGTGGCTGCGCTGTCGGCCTGCTCGGCCACGGCCAATCGCCAGATACCGGTACAGGAGAACTTTGATTCCACTTCCACCTTCTCGCGCAGCTTCGATGCCACGCCCACCCAGACCTGTGAGGCGGCGCGGCGTGCCCTGCTCAGCCAGGGCTATATCGCCAATGCGCGCACGCAGGAGCTGATAGAGGGGCGCAAGAGCTTTCAGCCGGAATCGGATCTGAATCTGGAGATCAATATCCGCGTGGTGTGCGTGCCCCAGACCACGGATGGTCAGATCAGCATCGGCTTTGTGACGGCGTTGCAGGATCGCTATACCTTGAAAAAGAGTGCCAGCTCGGCCAGCGTGGGCGTGGGCGCGTTGGGTTCGCTGTCGCTGCCGTTTTCATCGAGCAGCGATTCGCTGGTGAAAGTGGGCAGCGAAACCATTGCCAGACGCGGCTTCTACGACAGCTTCTTTGATCTGCTGGAGACTTATCTGCAGCAGGACCGGGATACGCCCTGATTTCAGCTAAATATGGGCTCTAGCCTATATGGATAAAGCGCTGATTGCTATCAAGTTGAGATTCCATAAAAAGGCAGCCTTGTTTCTGCCCTGCCGCGGGTGCGGCTTAGCTTAGATAAACAGCGCCGGGTCCACCATGGCGCGGTTGAGCATCACGCTCCAGTGCAGATGCGGGCCGGTCACGCGGCCGGTAGCACCCACTTTGCAAAAAGCGTCGCCGCTCTGGAGTTCATCGCCTAGCTTGCAGTTCACCTGGCTCAGGTGGCAGTACATGGTCAGCAGGCCGCCGCCATGATCGAGCCAGACGGTGCCGCCGTTGAAGAAATAATCGCCCACGTCGATCACCCGGCCCGCCAGCGGCGCCTTGACGGGGGTGCCGGTAGGGGCGGCGATGTCCATGCCGCTATGGGGATTGCGGGACTGGCCGTTGAACACGCGGCGCAGGCCAAAAGAGCTGGAACGTCGGCCGGGCACCGGCACCTGCATGTGCAACTCCTGGGCCTTGGGCAGGGGTTGGACCAGGCTGGCCATCACGTTCTTGAGGTGGGTCGACTCGCGTTCATAGCGGGCATTGTCCTCGGGTGAGAGATCGACCGTCTTGGGCGAGACCTTGAGCCGCTGCTCCACATATTGCTTGTCCCGCACGGTGTAGCGCTTGTCGCGCATCTGCCCGTCCAGATTCACCTGCAGGCTGTACTCGCCAGGGGCGGTGGACAAAGGAATGCCGATCAGAGCCGTCCACTCGATCATGTCGCCCAGCACCAGGCCAGGCGCATCGTTGGTGCTGAACTGCGGGCGCGTGGCGGCCGGCCCCAGCGACAGACGGGCCACGCCGCCGGGTACGCGGCTGTCTTGCGGCCAGAGCCGGTTGTCCGCTGCAGGCTTGGCGGCCCAGGCCGCCGGGACGCCGGCCAGCAGGGCGGATTGCGAAATCCACTGCACAAAGCGGCGGCGTTCCAGGGCAGAAAAAGAGGTCATACGGTTGTGTGCGCAAGAGGGAGCCGGTTCGTCCGTGCCGGGCGAACCCATGGAATAACCATAGCACGCTGCGTAGATGCTCAGCGTGCTTGCGGCCTATTGGCTTTCAAGAGGCACACTCTTTGCGGCCTCTGCGAGCCGGCTTTCGGCGCTCTCCTGGTACTTACCCGCAATCAACGGTTTGCCCTCGGTTTGTCTGTAGACCTATGGACAGACAGTATCGGGAGCGCTGCAGACACTGGGTGGGTTGCGATTTGCAAGCCCTGCCATGGGTGCACTGCCGCATACCGTCGCAGCGTGCCCATCACAAGACTCAAGGAGACCTCATATGTCCAAACCGTTTGCATCCTCGGCAGACCTCGGCGTCAAGACCGAAACCCTGGAAATTCTGGCCGATGGCGTGTATGCCCTGACGGCCGAAGGCGATCCCAATGTGGGCGCTTTTGAAGGCGAGGATTTCATCGTCGCCATCGAGGCCCGGGCCACGCCGGCGGCGGCCCGCGACTGGCTGAAAAAACTGCGCGAGCACACGCAAAAGCCCGTCAAATACCTGATCCTGACCCACTACCACGCCGTGCGCGTGCTGGGCGCTTCGGCGTTCGAAGCCCAGCACATCATTGCCAGCGAAGCCACACGCAAGCTCATTGAAGAGCGCGGCCTGCAGGACTGGGACAGCGAGTACGGCCGCATGCCGCGTCTGTTCAAGGAGCCCGAAGGCATTCCCGGCCTGACCTGGCCTACGCAGACCTTCGAAGACCATTTCGAGATCGAGCTGGGCGGCAATCGCGGCAAGCTCGAGCTGCAGTTCAACGGCCGCGGTCATACGGCGGGCGACATCATCGTCTGGCATGAGAAGACCAAGACCATGTTTGCCGGCGATCTGGTGGAGGCCGAGGCCGCGCTCTACACCGGCGATGCGTTTCACATGGAATGGGCCAGCACCACGCTGGACAGGCTCAAGACCTATCGGGCCGAGTTTCTGGTGGGCGGGCGCGGTGCCGTGGCCAAGGGCGTGGCGGCCACGGATGCAGCCATCGAGCAGACCCGCGAGTTTCTCAAAGGCATGATCGACAACGTGGGTGCCGTGCACCGGCGCGGCGGCACGCTCAAAGAAGCGTTTGAAGCCACCCACCAGGCCCTGGGCCCCAAGTTTGGTCGCTGGCCGATCTTTGAGCACTGCCTGCCGTTTGACGTGCAGCGCCTCTGGGACGAGCTGGACGGCATAGACTGGCCGCGCATCTGGACCGAGGAGCGCGATCGCGAAGTCTGGGCCCAGCTGCAGGGTTGATCGCCATGGTCCATAGCGCAAATACTCAGGCGGGTCAGGAGGCGGGCCAGGCACCCCAGCCCACCACCCATCACCGCGGCGTGCCGGTCTGGCGCCACATCGGGGCCACGGCCGCACCCGCGCAGGCGGGGCTAGAGCATGTGCCGGTGGTAGTTGCAGGAGCGGGCCCGGTGGGCCTGGCGATGGCCCTGGATCTGGGGCGACGCGGCCACCCGGTGCTGGTCATCAGCAAGCTGGACTTTATTGCCGGCGGCTCCAAGGCCATCTGCTTTTCCAAGCGCTCCCTGGACATTTTCGAGCGCCTGGGCGTAGGCCGGCAATTGCTGGACAAGGGCGTGACCTGGAATGTGGGCAAGGTCTTCTGGGGCGACAGGCCGGAGCCCGTCTACCAGTTCGACATGCTGCCCGTGAAGGACCAGCAGTACCCGGGCTTTATCAATCTGCAGCAGTACTACGTGGAAGAGGCGCTGCTGCAGGCCTTGCAGCAACTGCCCAATGTGGAGCTGCGTCTGGGCCAGCAGATAACTGCCGTGCAGCCGCATGCCGATCATGTGGAACTGCAGGTGCAGGCCGCCGGGCGGGACTACCGCTTGCGTGCCGACTGGTTGATTGCCTGCGACGGCAGCAAATCCGCCGTGCGCAACCAGCTGGGTCTGGACTTTGACGGCAGAGTGTTCGAGGAAAATTTCCTGATTGCCGATATCCGCATGCAGCAGGAGCGGCCTGCCGAGCGCTGGTTCTGGTTTGATCCGCCCTTCAATCCCGGCCAGTCGGCGCTGATGCACCGCCAGCCCGATGGCGTGTGGCGGCTGGATTTTCAGCTGGGCTGGAATATCGACCGCCAGGCCTGCGTGCAGCCCGAGAACGTGGAGCGCTATGTGCGCGCCATGCTGGGGCCCGATGTGCAGTTCAAAGAGGAGTGGTACAGCATCTACACCTTCCAGTGCCGTCGCATGCAGCGCTTTGTCCACGGCCGCGTGCTGTTTGCGGGCGACAGCGCCCATCTGGTCTCGCCTTTTGGCGCGCGCGGCTGCAACGGCGGTCTGGCCGATATCGACAATCTGGGCTGGAAGCTGGATCTGCTGCTGCGCGGCAAGGCCGGCCAGAGCCTGCTGGAGAGCTATAACGAGGAAGCCATTGCCACGGCCGACGAGAACATTCTCAACTCCACCCGCTCCACCGACTTTCTGACCCCCAAGTGCACGGCCAGCAAGGCTTTTCGCGATGCGGTGCTGGAGCTGGCTGCCACAGAGGCCTTTGCCCGTCCCTTCGTCAATTCCGGGCGTTTGTCCACGGCCATCCACTATCCGCAAAGTCGGCTGAACACACCGGACGATTGCGAATGGAACAGCGGCATAGCCCCCGGATCACCTGCACTGGATGCTCCTCTTTCAGGAGTCGAAGATCGCTGGCTGCTGCCCAGGCTGGGCGGGCGCTTTGTGCTGCTGGCCCGGCAATGGACGCAGAGCCTGCCTGAAGGTGTGGAACTGCTCGATATCGCCAGCCTGCCCGGCAACCAGGATTTGCTGTGCAGCCGCTATGCGCTGGCGCCCGGCTGCGGCTATCTGATACGCCCGGATCAATATGTGGCCGCCCGCTGGCAAAACCCGGTGCCGGCCACCACCGTGCAGGCCAGCCTGCAGCGCGCACAAGGAGAAAGCCAATGAGCGAGCTGATTCGCCAAGCCCATCTGGACCATGTGGACGATGTCTACCAGCAGCTGTTGCAAATGCACGAGGGGCTGGACGAGGCCCAAAGCCTCAAGGTCTGCGCCAAGCTGATCCTGACCCTGGCCAACCATATTGGCGACAGTGCCGTGGTCATGGAGGCCATCGAGCTGGCCCGGCGCACACCATCCTTGTCAGCGGCCGGGCGGGGCTGAGAGGGAGAAGCGGTTTGCGCTATTCTGGTGCCCGCATTTCCCGGCTGCAGATTGAGACTCTGCAGCTTTGCCCATGAAAGCGAGGCAGCGCATGAGCCGCAACCCATTTCCCCAGCCTTTGTTCAGCCCCCGCCAGGGCCAGGCACTGATAGAGGCCGCATCCACGCCGCAGTTTGCGGCCACCTTGCTGGGCACGGCGCGCCAGTTCGATTGCATTGACGAAGTGTTCGCCTATCAGGTGGATCTGGAGCGCGGCGATGTGCGCATGCTGCTGGCCTCGGGCGAGCGCAAAGGTATTGCCGAGCGCACGGCCGCCTACGCCCGCCGCTTTCATGCCAAGGATCCGCTGCTGGCCAGCCCGCTGCGGGATCAGGCCAGCGGCTTCAGCCGCCGGGTGCGTGCCGCCGACATTCCCCGAGGCGAGTACCGCGAGCTGTGCTTTGACCAACCGGGTTTTCTGGACAAGATCAGTTTTGGCTGGCACGAGCCCGGCAAACTCATGGTGCTGAGCTTTTACCGCGGCCTGCAGGCCGCGCCCGAGGCCGCGCCCCCGCTATGGTCGCTGGGCCAGGTGGCCATGGCCGCGCTGAGTTTTCATGCGCGCAGCCCTGCGGTGGATGAGGTGCTGCCCGATGACGCGCTGCAAGTGCTGTTGCTGCGTCTGCAGCGCTCCTACCCGCAGCTGACGGGGCGCGAGCGCCAGATCGTGGCCATGAGCCTGCTGGGCGACAGTGCCGCAGAAATTGCCCGGGCCCTGTCCATTCAGCCCGCCACGGTGCTGACCTATAGGCTGCGCGCCTATGCTCGCTATCGTTTCAACCGGGCCAATGATTTTCTGGCGGGTTTGTTGCACTAATTGCTACGTTTTATATAGCATGCAGCGTAATTTCGATATGGATTGGCGGCAGATAAGGGCCCGAATCAATGTCTGCAGGCCTGGCTGGCTCAATCCCTGGATTCAGGGGCTTGCTGCTCCTGCATGCGGCGGCCCATGTCGGTAAAGCCTGCGGCCAGCAGGCTGTCGGCCACGGCTTTTTGGTCGGCAGCACTTTTGTTTTGGCTGAGTTTGAATTTGCCTTCCAGCCGGCTCACATCCACTTCCAGCCCCACGATGGCGCCCAGCATCTTTTGCAGATAGTCCTGCGGCGCATCGCTCATCTTCCAGGGCTGGTGTTCGCCGCTCTGGCCAAGCCGCAGTTCGTGTCTGCGGGTGAGCAGCCCGACCACGCCGCGCACGAATTTTTCGTCATCGCGTATGCGCAGCGTTCCATGGGCATGCACCACGCGGTAGTTCCAGGTAGGTACCTGTTCGTGGGTGGCCTGCTTGCTGGGATACCAGTTGGGGGAGATATAGCTTTCCTCGGCGCGAAACACGATCAGCACCGGCATGCCATCGCCTAGCTGCTGCCACAGCGGATTGGCGCGGGCCACATGGGCCCACAGCTGTAGCTGGCCGTCCTCGCTCTCGCGCACTTCAAACGGCAGATGATTGGCGTCCAGACCCTGTGGCCCCTGTGCGATCAGACAGCCCAGCGGGTGGCTGCGCATCAGCTCCAGCAACTGGGCACGATCATCAACAGCGAAATGTGGCGAGTTATACATGGCGCGGATTACTCTTTAATTGATAGCTTGAAGCGCTTTGTTTTATGGGACTTTGGCGAATTTTTTGCCTAGCGCATCATCAGCCGGGTCAGCACCGCCGCCAGCAGCACCACGGTCAAAATGGTGATCATTTCAATCCTCCGGTGGGTGCAAACCAGTTTATCGCGAGCTGCTGCGGTGCTACGGCGGCGACGGGCCGACAAGCGGGGCGCATGAAAAAGGCCTGCGTGAGCAGGCCTTGATAGCGACGTCAGCGGCTCTTAATCGGTGAGCGTGCCAAACAGCATGGCCGTACCCTCGCCATCGAGCGGTTTGCCATTGACCTGGAACATTCCGGCCTCATAGACGATTTGCGTGCTCATCAGACCGCTCTTGTCTTCAAAGATGCCGCTTTTCTGAAGCATTTGAATATCGGCCGCCGCCTGAATTTTGGCGGTGCGCTCAAAATCTTCCATCGAGTAGTCGTTGTCTTCCTCATCAAGCGCTTCGATCAGCTGGTTGCGTTTGCGCGCGGTGATCATGCTCTCCATCACCGGTTTGGGCAGGCTGGTCTTGAGCGTGAGTTTCAGATCCGTGGGCAGTTTGTTCAAGTTCTCGCCATCGCCCAGATACTGCAGCGTTGCCGCGAATTCGCTGACGCCTTCGGGTGTGCGCATGGCCAGGCGCTTGATCTCGATCTCAGGCTTGCGGGCCAGGGCCTGCGAGATCGTCTTCAGCATGGCTTGGCGCAGATCGATTCCGCCGGGGGCGTCGGTGTCATCGCTGCCATCATCTTCGCTGTCGGTCTGCTCCTGATCCGGGCTCTTTTTCTGGCTCAGCTCCATGACGTGGTTGAGCCAGGCGGCATCGATGTTGCGAAGGCTCAGATCCCAGACCAGATCATCGGCGGTTTTGCCTTGCATCTGAGCGCTCTTGATGCCGCCCTTGAGCGTCATCTCCAGCGTGTCGGTCTTGAGCACCGTGTCCGAATCCAGGCTCAGCCCCTGAATCGACGAGGGTGGCGAGTCTGGCTCGGCATGGGTGGTGGTGACCTTGTCTATGGCCATGTTCATGGGGCCGATCCAGAACTGCTGGCCCTTGGGCTGCAGCACGTCAAAGCGCATGCTGGCCTTCTCCAGGCTCATGCTGCCTTCCTCATCCTTGAATTGCAGCGCCGGAATGCTGGCCGTGCCCTTGATGGCCTTCATGTCGGAGGGCATGTCCCATTGGATGGTCATGCCGCCCCAGTCCATGTCCGAGTCGTTGACCCTGGCCTTGACGGGTGGGGAGGTCATCAGATTGGAAGTGCTGTGACCCCAGCCCACCTTGGTGAGCAATTGCACCGGGGCGCGGCCGATGAGTGCGGCTTTGAGGCCGGGGTCGGCATCGTCCGGAAGATGGAACAAGGTGTTGATCTGGGCGGCATGGCCCATGGGCAGCGGGCCGTGGCTGATCTTGTGTTCGGCGGTGAACTGCACCGGGTCGCCATCCTGATCCAGCGTCCACACGGTCTTGGCGGCCGAGGAGAAGGCTCCGCGCTCATAGCTGGTGATCTGAATCTTCAGATCGTCGCGGCTCCACTGTGCTGCGGCATTGGTGAAATCCTGCTGTAACTTGCCACCCATGTAATAGCTGGTGCCCAAAACTCCTGTGGCCAGGACGACGACGGCGGCAATACCTGCACCGATTTTCTTTTTCATTTTTCCCCTTTTGAGCATGGATGAAAACAACTGAAACACTCAGCCCGATAGCGACTGTATGGATTCAATTGTAGAAACAAATGGTTGAAATTCTCGTGGCCAATGGTTTTTTGACATTGCGATTGAAAAGTATTGCTTTTTTCAACTCCTGGCACTTTGTGGAGGTACCAAGTTTCAATTTGTGCAACTTTTCTGCAGCCATTGTTTTTGCCGCCAAGCGTGGTTGGATATGGATTTTTAGCCGCGAATGAGTAAAAAAGAAAATAAAAAAGGCTGCCAATGAATCCATTGGCAGCCTTTTCTAAGGTTGGGCTTAGCGCTTATTTATTCCAGCTGTCCTTGAGTCCGGTGATTTTGTTGAATACCAGCTTTTCAGTGCTGTGCTCCTTGCGGTCGGCCACAAAGTAGCCAAAGCGCTCGAACTGGAACTTGTCGTCAGGCTGAGCGGCCTTGAGCGAAGGTTCCACATAAGCGGTCACGACCTTGAGGCTGTCCGGGTTCAGCAGCGCCAGGAAATCCTTGCCGCCGGCATCGGGCTGCGGGTCGGTGAACAGGCGGTCATACAGGCGCACTTCGGCTTGCAGGCCGTCGGCCACGCCCACCCAGGTGATGGCAGCCTTGACCTTGACGGCATCCGCACCTGGCGTACCGCTCTTGGTGTCGGGTACCACGGTGGCCAGCACCTTGGTCACATTGCCGTCGGCGTCTTTTTCGCAGCCCGTGCATTCGATCACATAGCCGCCCTTGAGGCGTACCTTGTTGCCGGGGAACAGGCGCTTGTAGCCCTTGGGCGGAACTTCGGCGAAGTCTTCGCGCTCGATCCACACTTCGCGGCCCAGGGTGAAATGGCGCTCGGCAACTGCCTCACCTTCACCGTGGTGGGGCAGGGCGGGCAGAGTGCAGGCTTCCAGGTGCTCGGCAGAGCCAAACACTTCGGCCCAGTTGCTCAGCTCCAGCTTCACGGGGTCCAGTACCACCATGGCACGATGGGCCTGGTTTTCCAGGTCTTCACGCAGGCAACCGTCCAGTGTGGAGTAGTCGATCCAGCTGTAGTCCTTGGTCACGCCTATGCGTTCGCAGAAATTGCGAATGGAGGCGGGCGTGTAGCCGCGACGGCGCAGGCCGACCACGGTGGGCATGCGCGGGTCGTCCCAGCCGGTGACGAAGCCGTTGTCCACCAGGTGCTTGAGCTTGCGCTTGCTGGTGATCACATAGGTCAGGTTCAGGCGCGAGAACTCGTACTGGCGCGGCTGGGGCGCGTCGATCAGGCCGCCGGCGCGCAAATGGTCGAGCAGCCAGTCGTAGAACGGGCGCTGGTCTTCGAACTCCAGCGTGCAGATGCTGTGGGTGATGTGCTCGTACGCATCCTCGATGGGGTGCGCAAAGGTGTACATCGGGTAGATGCACCACTGCTTGCCGGTGTTGTGGTGTTCGACGTGGCGCACGCGGTAGATGGCCGGGTCGCGCAGATTGATATTGGGCGCGGCCATGTCGATCTTGGCGCGCAGCACGGCAGCGCCGTCGGCCAGCAGGCCGGCCTTCATGTCGGCAAAGCGCTGCAGGTTCTCAGCCACCGAGCGGTCGCGGAAGGGGCTGTTCACGCCGGGACGGGTGAAGTCGCCACGGTTGGCGCGCATGTCTTCGGCGGATTGCTCGTCCACATAGGCCAGACCTTGTTCGATCAGATACACCGCACAGCGGTACATGAAGTCGAAGTAATTGCTGGCAAAGTACAGATTGCTGTTGCCCTGGGCGTCCTTCCAGTCGAAGCCCAGCCACTGAACGGCATCCTTGATGCTGTCCACGTATTCCTGGTCTTCTTTTTCCGGGTTGGTATCGTCAAAGCGCAGGTGGCAGACGCCGCCAAAATCGCGCGCCAGACCGAAGTTCAGGCAGATGGACTTGGCGTGGCCCACGTGCAGATAGCCGTTGGGTTCGGGCGGAAAGCGGGTGCGGATCTTGGCTGCGTCCACCTGGCCTTGCTGGTGGTGCTGGGCATCGCCTGGCGCGCCACCCCAGCGGCGTTGGGCATAAGTGCCCTTGCCCAGATCGGATTCGATAATCTGGCGCAGGAAATTGGTCGGCTTGACCGCCTCGGGGGCGGTATTGGTAGGTTTGGAGGCGTCTGCAGAGCTCATCACGCCATTCTAGGCGCGCGGCCATGCCCTCGCATTGACCTCTGGACAGCACGGAAGTGCATTTGGACACAATCTTGTGGGGAACCCTGCCATCCGGATGGGTGTCTCATGCGTTGTATTGTCATGGTCGATGAAGGTCCAGCCTGCCGCTTGTTGCGCTTTTCGGCTGCCAGCGATCTGATATCAACGGATAAACAGAGGAGATTGTGATGTTCAAAGCAACTGCCGGATGGATTGCAAAGTTGGTGGCCGCAGGCACCGTCGCTGTCGCCGGTCTGATGGCTGCGGGCGTTGCCCAGGCCCATGGTGGTGTCAGCCTGTCGGTTGGTATCGGTGTGCCCGGCGTGGTCGTGGGCGCACCTGTGTACGCCTCCCCCACCGGTTTATATGGCGCCTCCCCGCCCCGTGTACTACGCACCGCCCCCACCCGTGTATTACGAACCACGCCCGGTCTACGCCCCTGCACCGGTCTACGTGGCGCCCGGCTATGGTTACTACCGCGGCGGCCCCCGTTACTGGAATGGACACCGGGGTCATCACCACCATTACGGTCGTTAAGCTGGCCGTCAAGGCGGCGTAGCGGCTTCGCTCCCACCATCCAAAGCGGCTGCCTGTGCAGCCGCTTTTTGTATGCGGCATCGCCTGGCCACCGGGTGCGGCTCGCAGCGAGAGCGGAGCGGCGCTCGCATAATGCATGCCGATCAGAAGCAATACAAGCAATGGAGCAGTCGCCGTGAAAACCGTTTTTGTCCTCAATGGCCCCAACCTCAATCTGCTGGGCATGCGCGAACCCGCCATCTATGGCTCGGCCACGCTGGCGGACGTCAACACGCTGTGCAGCGCTGCTTGCGAGCGCCACGGACTGAAGCTGGAATTTCGCCAAAGCAATCACGAAGGCGAGCTGGTGGACTGGGTGCATGAGGCCGGCCGTCTGCACGCCCAGGGCGAGCTGGCCGCTGTGATCATGAATGCCGGTGCCTACACCCACACCAGCGTGGCGCTGCTCGATGCCGTCAAGGGCACGGGCGTGCCGCTGGTGGAGTTGCACATCAGCAATGTCCATGCGCGCGAGAGCTTTCGCCACCACTCCTATCTGGCGGCTGCCGCCCGTGCCGTGATGTGCGGCTTTGGCGTGGCCGGCTACGGTCTGGCGATTGATGCGGTGGCCCAGTGGTAACTGCTGGTTCCATGGCGGCTGCCGAAGACAGTCTTGAAGAGCGTTCCCTGGCTTGTACAGCGCAGCAACTGGGCTTGGCGGTTCCGGAGTCGCTGCTCAGACTGCAGGCGCAAAGCCGCCGCGTCACCACGGCCTTGAGTCCGCAGACTGGCGGTGGCGACAAGCTTGCCCGCATGGTCTGGCACGGCTGGCAGCCGCCGGCCGGCGTGGCCAGACAGGCGCGGCCTCTGGTCATGCTGCATGGCGGCAGCGGCAGCTGGACGCACTGGGCGCGCGTGATCGAGCCCTTGCTTTTGAGCGGCTACACACTGTGGCTTGCCGATCTGCCGGGCTTTGGTGAATCCGACGCGGTGCCTGGCGGCGTGGATGTGGACACCATGCTGGCTCCCCTGGCCTATGGCATAGAGCAATTGCTGGGTCCGGCGCAGCCGGAGCCCGTATGCGATCTGCTGGGCTTTTCCTTTGGTGGCATGGCGGCGGGCCTGATGGCGGCGGAATTTCCGCTGCTGTTCCACCGCCTGGTGCTGGTGGGTGCGCCCGGCATGGGGCTGACCGAGGGCAAGGCCGTGCGGCTCAAGGGCTGGCGCCATCTGCCAGGGCTGCAGGCGCAGATGGAAGCGCACCGCTACAACCTGGCGGCACTGATGCTGCATGATGCCAGTCTGATCGATGAGGAGACTCTGGCCCTGCATGCACTGAACGTGGGGCGCGACCGCTTGCCGCGCCGCCGCCTGTCGCAGACCGATATCCTGGCCCAGGCTCTGGGCAAGCTGAAGATGCCGCTGGCCGTCATCTATGGCGAGCAAGACCCGCTTTATACCGGGCGCCTGGAGGAGCTGCGTGCCGCCATGCAGCGCCAGTACGCTGCCGATCTGCACTGGCAGTCGCTGGAAGGCGTGGGTCACTGGGCGCAGCATGAGGCTCCGGCCGCTTTCTGCGCGGCGCTGAAAAAGGCGCTGGCATGAAGGTGTTGTCATGACGGCGCCCTTGCCCGCTCATCTGGAGCTGTTCGAGGCCGATATTGCCTGGACGGCCATACGTTCGCAGGGCCCGGGCGGCCAGAACGTGAACAAGGTGGCCAGTGCCGTGCATCTGCGCTTTGATGTGCCGGCCTCGCGCCTGCCGCAGGATGTGCAGCAGCGGCTGCTGGCTCTGGGCGACTCGCGCATCACCGACCAGGGCGTGGTGGTCATCAAGGCACAGAAATACCGCACCCAGGAGCACAACCTCTGGGATGCGCTGCAGCGCCTCAATGCTCTGGTGGCCTCGGTGGCTACCGAGCCGCGCCGGCGCAAGGCCACGCGGCCCACCCGCGCTTCACAGCAGCGGCGGCTACAGGGCAAGAATCTGCGCTCCGGCATCAAGGCAACGCGCAAGCGCCCCGTGGACCTGGGCTGAGCCGCCGGGTCTATAGAAGATTTGTGGCGGCAAACGAACGCCGATTTGCGTCAGCTGCTATCAAAACCTGCTTGAACCAGCAGGGCTAGGCATTGAGGGCCACAATCACTGCGCCAACGCATTTGATTGGCTTTCTATGAATTTGATAGCTGGTTGCGCATGATCAACAAGGGCATGAGCCGGTTTTTATCTAAAATTCCGGCCCTAGCCCATTTCACGACCTTATGGAGCCGGCCATGACTTCTCTGCCTCTGACCTCTTTGCCCCTGGGCTTTTTGCAGCGTCCCGCCCAGCCGGCGCCAGGCCAGCCCGCCTGGCTGCTGGTGCTCATGCATGGCGTGGGCAGCAATGAGCAGGACTTGTTCGGTCTGGCTGCCTATGTGCCGCCGCAGTTCCATGTGCTCAGCTTGCGTGCACCGTTTGCTCTGGGTCAGGGCGCTTTTGCCTGGTTTCAGTTCACGGTCAGCGCCGATGGCGTGCGCCATATCCATGCGCCGCAGGAGCAAGAGGCGCGCGCACTGGTGCAGCAAACCGTGGAACAGGCCGCACAGCAGCTGGGTGTTGCGCCGGAGCGCGTGGTGCTGGGCGGCTTCAGCCAGGGCGGCATCATGGCGCTGAGCCAGTTGCTGACCCAGCCGCAGACGCTGCGTGCCGCCGTCATCTGGCATAGCCGCCTGCTGCCCGAGATCGCCCATCTGCATGCGCCGGCGCTGGCGTTCGAAGGCAAATCCATCTGGGTCAGCCACGGCAGCTATGACAATGTGATTCCGCTGACCAGCGCCCACGCCATTCGCGACAAGCTGGGCGCGCTGCCGCTGGAGCTGAGCTATCACGAATATGCCGGCGCCCATGAAATCCGCCCGGAAGAGCTGCGCGCCAGCATGCACTGGCTGCAGGATCTGACCGAGCTGGAGGACGATGCGGCTCAGTGACCTGCGGTCTTGGAAAACAGATTGATCACCAGCACGCCGCAGACAATCATGGCCATGCCTATCAGCGCCGGGCCATCCAGCTTCTGGCCTTGCCAGAAGTAAGCCACGGCCGAGACGAGAACAATGCCTACGCCCGACCAGATGGCGTAGGCCACGCCCGTGGGCACCACGCGCAGCGTGAGGGCCAGCAGGTAAAACGAGATGGCATAGCCCACCAGGGCAATGCTGGTGGGGACCAGCTTGGTAAAGCCGTCCGATTTGGCAAGAAACGAGGTGGCGACTACCTCGGTCATGATGGCCAGGCCCAGATACACATAATTGCTCATGGTTGCCGAATGTAGTGGCACAGTGCCGGCCGCGCGAGAGGCGGCCTGCAAATCCCTGCGCATTTCCCCGGTGCTGGCGTCCCGCGCTTGCAGGCCGCGCTGGCTTGTGCGCACACGGGCCGGGGCTTCAGATGGCCGGATAGTCGCCCGTACCCTCGGGCCAGGCAGTCAGCACATCAAAGCCGGTTTCCGTGACCACCACCATATGCTCCCATTGGGCCGAGAGCGTTTTGTCGTTGGTGATCACCGTCCAGCCGTCAGCCAGCTCGCGCGTGGCGGCTTTGCCGGCGTTGAGCATGGGCTCGATGGTGAAGATCATGCCCGGCTGCAGCACCAGGCCCTGGCCCGGCGTGCCGTAGTGCAGCACCTGGGGCTCATCGTGGTAGACCTTGCCGATGCCGTGACCGCAATACTCGCGCACCACGGAAAAGCGCTCGCGGTGGGCCACGGTCTGGATGGCATGGCCCACATCGCCCAGCGTGGCGCCGGGCCTGACGGCATGAATGCCGGCTAGCAAGGCTTCGTAGGTGGTGTTGACCAGGCGCTTGGCCAGATTGCTGGGCTGGCCCACGTAATACATGCGGCTGGTGTCGCCAATCCAGCCCTCGGGCGTGGTCACGGCCACGTCCACATTGATGATGTCGCCTTCCTTGAGGATTTGCTTGGCATCGGGGATGCCGTGGCAGACCACGTGATTCACCGAAGTGCACACCGTCTTGGGAAAGCCGTGATAGCCCACATTGGTGGGCACGCATTGGAGCTCGTTGACTATGTAGTCATGGCAAAGCTGGTCCAGGTCTTGCGTGCTCACGCCGGGCTGTACATGGGGCGTGAGCATGGCCAGCACCTTGGCCGCCAGACCGCCGGCCTTGCGCGAGAGAAAAATGTCGCTGGCGTCGTTGATGGGCACGACTTTGTGCTTGCCGCGCTTCATTGCATGCCTCCCACCAGACGAACCGGGCGCGGGCGGCGCGCAGCAGCGTCGGCTGCATAGCTTTGCGAAGGCAGCAGCTCGCGCTCGGCCTGCTGCAACAGCAAGGCGCAGATGCCCTCGTAATTGAGCTGGGGGTGGTGCTCGGCCAGCTGGCCTACACGCAGCCAGTGCTCTGCCTGTGCATTGATGGAGCGGCCGAGGGCCGCACTGGAGACACGGATCTGGTCGTGCAACTGATCTGAAATTTTGACGATTCCCATGGCCGGGCATCATACGGTTGATATACGTTTCGTATATTGACAAATGCAAATCGCATTGTTTGGTGGCCGGGTTTGTCTGTGCTTGACATGGCAAACAAAAATACAAGGCTAAAAGAGGGCCTTGGGCCTGCAGTGCGCTAATTAATTTGATAGCGGCCGGCGCAAGCTGAATATGGGTTCTGTCGATGCGTAATCTGCATGGGTGGCCAAGTTTTTCGCAAGTGCCGCCTGCTGGGAATCAAGTCTTCTATTAGATATATATCATTCGAATTGCTCATATCCACATTGATTTTCTTGCTATCAAAACTGAAGAAGAATTGACGCAGAGCAAACCCGATCAAGGTTTGCAGCTTCCATTTTTGCAATCGGTGATCGGCGACCGGCCAAGAGGCGCTGACACAAGCTAGGGACTCTTCATGATCAAGGCACAAGAGCAGGCGGCGCAAGCCATTCAAGAGCCGCAAGCGCAACCGGCGGGGGGCGCGCGCATTGTGGTGGTGGGCGGCGGCGTGGCCGGGCTGGAAGTGGCCACGGCCCTGGGCAAGCTCAAAAGCGATTGCATCGACACGGTGACGCTGGTGGACAGCGACTCTGCCCATGTCTGGAAGCCCATGCTGCACACGATTGCCGCCGGAACCCGGGATCTGGCCCAGCAGCAGACCACCTATCTGGCCCAGGCCACGGATGCCCACTTTGCCTACCAGCCCGGCGAGATGTGCGGGCTGGATCGCAGTACCCGGGAGGTTTTGCTGGCGCCCATACAGGCTCCCGACGGCCGCGAGATCGTGCCCAGCCGCCGTCTGCCCTATGACAAACTGGTGATTGCCGTGGGCAGCGGTGCCAATGACTTCGGTACGCCCGGTGTGACCGAGCATTGCTTCATGATCGACTCGCGCCGCAAGGCCGATGCCTTCAATCAGGAGATTCGCCTGCGCATGGTGCAATGCATGACCAGTGGCGAGCAGTTGCAAGTGGCTATCGTGGGTGCCGGTGCCACCGGGGTGGAACTGGCTGCAGAGCTGGTACAGCTTGCGGAGAGTGCTACCGCTTACGGAGCGCTTGGCGTGGCCGCCAAATTCCGCATCGTGCTGATCGAGGCCGGCCCGCGCGTGCTGCCCAGCTTTCCCGAGGAAATCTCCGAAGCCACCCGCCAGCGGTTGGAGGCGCTAGGGGTTTCCGTCATCGTGAGCGGCCGGGTGAAAAGCGCCACGGCCCAGGGTTTCGAGCTGGCCAATGGCGAGCTGATTGCCGCCAGCCTGCGCGTGTGGGCGGCGGGCGTGAAGGCGCCGGAGTTCCTGACCCAGTTGGGCCTGGAGACCACGCGCAGCAATCAACTGCTGGTCAACGACGAGATGCAGACCAGCGATCCCGCTATTTACGCGCTGGGCGACTGCGCCAGCTACACCTTGCCGGGCCAGGAGTCGCCGCTGCCGCCCACGGCCCAGGTGGCCCACCAGCAGGCGCGCTATCTGATTGAGACCTTGCCGCATCTGCTGGAGCGTCCCGGCGCCAAGCCCGTGGGCTTTGCCTACCGCGATTTCGGTGCGCTGGTCTCGCTGGCGCAGTACGACGCTTATGGCTCGCTGGGCAAGTTCGGCCTGTTCAACGGCGGCGTGATTCGCGGGCGGCTGGCCATGCTCAGCCACATCATGTTGTACCGCTCGCACCAGGCGCGGCTGTACGGCTTCTGGCGCGGCGGCCTGCTGTGGCTGATCGACCTGATGAATTCGCGCCTGCGTCCCTCGATCCGGCTGGACTAACGTTTAGAAGACAGCTTTAAAGAAAGCCCTCTATAGGCAGCCAGCTCAGTATGCGTACCATGACCCGTTGCCACCAGCTGGTGCCGGGCTCGGTGGTGGTGGTCTGGTTTTCATGCGGAGGCTGCGGGTTCTGGCTGGTCCAGCTCAGCTGCTGCTTCTCGTTGAGCTGCACCTGGTAGGCCATGCGCGGCAGGTATTGATCCAGGGACTGCGTGATCTCGCCCGCCATGGCGGCGTCTTCTATGACCAGGCCCAGCTCGGTGTTGAGCAGGGCCGAGCGCGGATCGAAGTTGAACGAGCCCACAAACAGGCGCTGTCCGTCAATGGCAAAGGTCTTGGCATGTAGGCTGGCACCCGAGCTGCCGGTGGAGCTGCCGGCACCGCTGCCGACAGCGGCAGGAGAAGGCGCGGCGCGCTTCTCGCCCTTGGCTGCGGCTGCCGCCGCTGCTTGCGCGGCCGCAGTCTGCGGGCGCAGATCCAGCTGACGGCGCATCTCATACAGCTGCACCCCGCTTTGCAGCAGCGGCTTGCGGTATTTCTCGTAGCCAGCGTGTACGGCGGCCACGTCCGTGGCCTCCAGGCTGTTGGTCAGAATGCGCACGCGCACGCCTTGGCGTTGCAACTGGGCAAAGGCGTTGACGCCGGCCTCGGTGGGCACAAAGTAGGGCGAGATCAGATCCAGCTGCTTTTGCGGCTCGCCAATCACCGGCAGCAGCTGGGGCAGCAGCAGATGCTGGGGCTGGGCCTGGCTCAGCACCTTGGCCGGATCGTCGCTGACCAGAGTGGCGGGCGCCCATTGCAGGGGCAGGCTGCCGGCCACCAAATCCTGGCTGAAGCGGCTTTGTGCCACGGCGTGCACATAGGCCTGGGCTTCGGGGCGGCTGGCATCTGCGTGCAGGCCTTCATAAGCATGCTGCACGGCATAGTCGGGCATGACGGGCAGCAGACTGGCCACCGGATAGGCCGAGGCACTGGCCCAGTAGCGATCAAACTCGCGGCTGATGGACGGCACCACGGCGCCTATGGCCATCACATCCAGGTCGGCAAACAGCACGCCGTCGGTGGCGGCAAAGTACTCGTCGCCAATATTGCGCCCGCCCACGATGGAGGCCTGGCTGTCGGCCGTAAAGCTCTTGTTGTGCATGCGCCGCTGGGTGCGCGAGAACTCGGTCAGATAGCCCAGGTATTTGGGTGTGCGCAGGGCAAACGGGTTGAAGAGCCGCACCTCGATGGCCGGATGCTGGTCGAGGGCAGCCAGCGTGGCGTCCATGCCCGAGGTGCCGCCATCATCGAGCAGCAGGCGCACGCGCACGCCACGGTCTGCGGCGCGCAGCAACTCGTCGAGCAGCAGATGGCCGGTGATGTCGTTGCGCCAGATGTAGTACTGCACATCCAGCGTGCGCTCTGCCGCGCGGGCCAGCAGGGCGCGCGCCGCGTAGGCTGCATAGGCATCGCTGAGCGCATGAATGCCCGAGAGATCGGGGTGGGCCTGCTGCAGCGGCTGCAAGGCCTGGCCCAGCCGGGTTTGCAGGGCCTGCTGCGTATCCAGGGCCTGGCTTGCTGCACGTGGCGGCATGGGCGGCAGGCCGCAGCCCGCCAGGCTGGCGCTGAGCAGCAAGGCCGCAACAAGGGCGGCGGCAGAAGCGGGGCGAGGGCTGAGGCTGGGCATGTCCGGCAGTATGCCGCAGCGCTCATTGATCTGGCTTCAGGTGCGCCCGGGTGGCTTCAGATCTTGAGCGGCCCGGGCCTGCCGTCTTCCACCGCAAAGCGGGCCAGGGTGTAGACGTTGCTGTCGGCCTGCAGAGGATTGCTTACGGCGCGCAGCTCGGTAGTCATGCCGCGAGGGGTGATCTCCACCAGACTGTAGCCGCGCTCGTCGCAGCGGGCATACAGCACTTGCGGGTTGTGGTCCACGATGGCATCGACCCGCGCCTGGGTAGTGCCGCTGTGCGAGCTGATGGAGGTGGCGCAGAACTCGCTAGCCAAAATGGGGTTGGTCTTGTCCGGAGCCCGCTCGGCCTGGGCGGGCAGGGCGCAGACATAGTTCTGGTGAATGTCGCCGCCCAGAAGCACGCTGTTGTGCGGCGCGCTCTGGCTGATCTGCTGCACCAAGCGCTGGCGTGCGGCGGGGTAGCCATCCCAGGTGTCGGTCGATTGCCTGCCGCTGGGCAGGTGGCGGGCCGAGAACAGCGTGGTCTGCGCCAGCAGGCTCCAGCGCGCTGCGGCGGCGTGCTGGCGTGAGTCGGTCTGCAGCTGCCGGTACAGCCATTGCTCCTGATCCCAGCCCAGAAAGCTGCGGGCCGGCTCATGCAGGGCGCTGCATTGCTCGGGGTTGACGGTGCCGGTGCTGGCCTGCCAGGGCGGACGGCAGGCCTGGAGATCGCGGTATTGACGCCCATCCAGCAGATGGATGCGGGCCAGTTGCCCCCAGTTCAGCGTGCGGTACAGGCTCAGGCCTTGAAAGCCGGGCTGCAAGGACTTTGCGCGCAGCGGCATGTTTTCATAAAACGCCTGCCAGGCGGCCATGCGCCTGGCCAGAAACTGAGCGCTGTTCCCGCGCCCATATTCGGAGACATAGTCGTTCTCCACTTCGTGGTCGTCCCAGATCACCGACCAGTTGCACGCGGCATGGGCGGCTTGCAGATGGGTGTCGCTTTTGTGCAAGGCATAGCGGTCGCGGTAGTCCTGCAAGGTCTGGGCCGTGCGCAGCGGCTGGGGGCGGGCCAGGCCGTCGGGCTTGGCGGGCTTGGCGTATTCATAGATGTAGTCGCCCAGGAACAGCACCATGTCCGGCGACTGCCTGGCGGCATCGGCCCAGGCGCTGTAGAAGCCATGCTCCCAGCGCTGGCAGGACGCAAAGGCCAGGCGCAGCTTTTTCACGGCCGCACCCGCTGCCGGAGCCGTGCGGCAGCGGCCCGTGCTGCTCAAAGCCTCGCCGCAGCGGAAGCGGTAAAAGTACCAGCGGTCGGCGTCCAGGCCGTCGATCTGCACATGGAGCGCATGGCCGGACTCCGGTCTGGCCACGCTGCTGCCTCGGCGCACAGGCTGGCGAAACTGGGCGTCATGCGCCAGCTCCCAGTGCACCTCCATGGGCGGCAGATCGGGCACGGCGTCCGTGCCCAGATAGTCCAGCGCTGCCGTCAACCGGGTCCAGATCAGCACGTTGTCGGCCTGGGCATCGCCGCTGGCCACACCCAGCGTGAAAGGGTTGTGGCGCAGAGCTTCGCCCTGGCGCGCCCAGGCCGGCAGGCTGCCCAGGGCGCTGGTCAGGCTGGATGTGATCAAAAATCGGCGTCTATCCAATGTGGGTGTGCGGTACATGCTATGAAATTATTCAGCGGCCGTGGGCGTCTGCAGTTCCTGTGCTCCGGCAATGCTGCGCGGGCCGCGCTGTTTGGCGGCCAGCATGGCGGCATCGGCGCGGCGCAGCAGGTCCATGGACTGCTCATGCGGCTGCAACTGGGCAACTCCGGCCCCAAAGCTCAGCAAAAGCCGCGAGTCCGCTTGCAGCAAGGCATGGGTTTGCAGCTGTTGCTGCAGTCGTTGCACGGCGGGCACGGCATGGGCTTCGGCGGCTTCCGGCAGCAGCAGCAAAAAACGCTGACCGTCGTGGCGGCCCAGCACATCTTCGGGGCGCAACTGGCTGCGGGCGATATAGGCGAGATGCTGCAGCGCTGCATCTCCCGTGGCCTGGCCATGTTCCTGGTTGAGGGCGCGCATGCCGTCCATGTCCAGCAGCGCCACGGACAGCGGCTTGCCATGGCGGCGCGCGCGGGCCACTTCGCGCTCCAGCATCTCGGCGATGCCCAGGCGGTTGGGCAGACCGGTCAACTCGTCGATGCGGCTGCTTTGGGCCGCGGTTTGCAGTTGCTGGCGCAGTTGTTCGATCTGGGCCTCGCTCTGATCGGCGCGCTGCTGCAAATCCTGTAACTGGGTTTGCGCCACCTGCTGGCTGCGGGCCAGCAACTGCGTGGCGGCAAGCGCCTGCTGCAAGGCGGCGCTGGCCTGTTCGGGGCGGCTGGAGTCGGCCAGCTGCGCTGCAGCCTGCTCCAGTTGCTGGCCTGCGGCGCCTTGCTTTTGCTGCGTGCCCGCCAGCTGCTCGCTCAAGGCCGTCAGCAATTGCCTGAAGTGGTGCTCGGCCTGCTCCCAGTGGTCCTGGGTCTGCAGGCGCAGCAGCATCAGCTCGCGCAGCTGCTGCAAGGCGGTGCTCAGCTGGCTGGGCGAGCAAGGGGGGGTCAGTGCCTGTTGCAAGGCCTGGGCGGCGGGCGCCAGCCAGGGGCTGGAGACGGCCTCTTGCTGCCAGTGCCGGCCGCTGAGCTGTACAAAGCCATCCATCTGCTGCTGCAGCTGCTGTTGATCAGCTATCAAAAAAAGTAGCTTGTTGCGCTGTTGTTTAAACGTCTGCAGCAGTTTTTTGCTGGATATCTCAGGCGCATGCAGCAGCTCGGCCAGTGCCTGCTCCAGAGGCTGCGCTTGTGCGATAGGCAAGAGGCCGAGCAGGGCCTGCAGATAGCGCAGGATTTCCTGGCCCAGCGGCACCGGCAGCAGCGCGTCGGGCTCGGGCGGAGCAAGCTCCGGCGTTTGGAGCGTGGGATGGCTGTGCGCATGCAGCTCCAGCTCGGTATTGGCAAAAGCCGCCAGCACCTGCTGCAGCGCAGGCCAGCTGCGCTCTTCTATGCTCTGGGCCAGTTGCTGATTGAGCCGCTTCTGGCGCGGCGTCTGCGCCGGCAGCAGGGCCAGGATATGCCTCAGCGGCCCCTGGGGAAAGCTGGCGGCCGTGGGTTGGCCGCAGACTTCCTCATACACCGCCGTGTAGTTTTGCGGCGTGGGCGCCAGGCGCCGCAAGGCCAGCAGTTTCAGGGTTTCGCGGGCAAGGTCAGCAGGAGTGCGCTCGGCCATGAACAGACAAGTCCTTGTGGTGGGGCAAGGGCCTTAGTGTGGCAGAGCCGAAGCCGGCTGACGCTACTCGTTGACCAGCACCAGCTTGCCCTGCACCTGGCGCGAGCCCATGCGCTCATAGGCGGCAAACAGCTCGCTCATGGCCATGGTGCGGTCGATCACGGGCTTGATCTTGCCCTGGCCGTACCACAGGGCCAGCTCCTGCATCATGGCCGCGTTGTTCTGCGGCTCGCGCTTGGCAAAATCGCCCCAGAACACGCCTACCAGCGAGGCGCCTTTGAGCAGGGCCAGGTTCAGCGGCAGGGAGGGAATGGGGCCGGAGGCAAAACCCACGATCAGATAACGGCCGCGCCAGGCGATGGAGCGGAAAGCCGGTTCGGCAAAGTCGCCGCCCACGGGGTCGTAAATCACATCCGGGCCCTTGCCGTCGGTGGCGGCCTTGATGGCTTGGCGCAGATCGCCCTGGCTGTAGTTGATGGTGGCGTCCGCTCCCTGGGCCTTGCACAGTGCGCATTTTTCATCGGTCGAGGCGGCGGCAATCACGCGGGCTCCGGCGGCCTTGGCAATCTGGATGGCGGCCGTGCCCACGCCGCCGGCCGCGCCCAGCACCAGCACCGTTTCGCCGGCCTTGAGCTGGCCGCGGTCTATCAGTGCGTGGTGCGAGGTGGCATAGGTCATGATGAAGGCGGCGGCATCCACAAAGCTGAACGCATCGGGCAGTGGCATGCACATGGCGGCAGGCGCCAGCGTATGCGTGCCAAAACCTCCCGTGCCTGACAGGCAGGCCACGCGCTGGCCGATCTTGAGGTGTTTGACTCCTTCGCCCACGGCCTGCACCACGCCTGCGTACTCGGAGCCTGGCACGAAAGGCAGGGGCGGCTTGATCTGGTATTTGTTTTGCACGATCAGCAGATCGGGAAAATTCAGGCTGGCGGCCTTGAGCTCCAGCAAGACCTGACCGGGACCGGGCGTGGGTACGGGCAGCTCCGTCCAGCGCAGGGTTTCGACGCCAGTGGGGGTGGTGCAAAGCCAAGCGTGCATGATGTCTCCAGAAAGTGTGAGGGGAGGGCGCAGTGAGGCGGCAATTCGATGTAAAGCGGATGCCAGGATGTCGCCGCAGATGATAGAAGTGTGGTGCGAATGCCGCGTGTCTCTCCCGTGACGAATCCCCCGCCTACAATGCCCCGGCAATCCTTGCTGTATCCATGAAGATTCTTATTTGTAATGACGACGGCTTTCAGGCTCCTGGCATCGTGGCTTTGCACGATGCTTTACGCACTGTGGCCGACGTGGAAGTGGTGGCGCCTGAGCACAACAACAGCGCCAAATCCAACGCTCTGACGCTGAATGCGCCGCTGTATGTGCACAAGGCCTATAACGGCTTTCGCTATGTGAACGGCACGCCGGCCGACTGCGTGCACATCGCGCTGACGGGGCTGCTGGGCTACCGACCGGACCTGGTGGTCTCGGGCATCAACAACGGCGCCAACATGGGCGACGACACGATTTACTCGGGCACGGTGGGCGCGGCCATGGAGGGTTTTCTGTTCGGCATTCCCGCCATCGCCTTCTCGCAGGTGGACAAGGGCTGGGCCGAGCTGGAGGCCGCCGCGGCCACCGCCCGCCAGATGGTGCAGGACATGCAGGCCCAGCAGCTGATTGGCGACATGCCCTGGCTGCTCAACGTCAACATCCCGAATATGCCGCTGTCGGCCTTGAAGCCCGCCAAGCTGTGCCGTCTGGGCCGCCGCCATGCGGCAGAGCAGGCGATTCAGCAGCAAAGCCCGCGCGGCGAGACCATGTACTGGATCGGCAGCGCCGGTGCGGCCAAGGATGATTCCGAAGGCACGGATTTCCACGCCACGGCGCACGGTCATGTGTCCATGACGCCGCTCAAGGTCGATCTGACGGACCACGACAATCTTGGCTACTGGGCGCAAACCGCAGCCAAGTTGCAGTCTGCCGTCCAGACCAAGGAGCCGCTGTGAGCGAGCGTCCTCCCAGGCCGGTGCCGGGATGGATTGCGCGCTCGGCCCAGCCGGCGCCGGCCGGCCGTGCGACGGTGAGCCGTGCTCCCGCCATGGCAGCGGCTATGCGCGCGCCCGCACCTGCAGTAGGCCTGGGTCTGGACTCGGCGGCCGTGCGTACCCGCATGGCCCAGCGCCTGGAGGCTGCAGGCATTGCTCATCCAAGCGTGCTGCATGCCATGGCGACGGTGGAACGTCATCGTTTCGTCGATAGCGCTCTGGTCAATCAGGCCTATGAGGACACCAGCCTGCCCATAGGTCTGGGACAGACCATTTCTAAGCCCAGTGTGGTGGCCCGCATGATCGAGTTGCTGCTCAATTCCGAAGCCGGCAAGGCCGGGCTGGGGAGGGTGCTGGAGATCGGTACGGGCTGCGGCTATCAGGCTGCCGTGCTGGCCATGGTGGCCAAAGAGGTGTATTCGATAGAGCGCTTGCGTGGTTTGCACGAAAAAGCGCGTAACAATTTGCGACCGTGGCGCCTGGCCAATGCGCATCTGATCCTGGGCGACGGCATGCAGGGCTTTGCCAGCGGCGCGCCCTATGCGGGCATTATTTGCGCCGCCGGCGGCGCTGCTGTCCCCGATGCATGGTGTGATCAGCTGGCCGTGGGCGGACGTCTTGTGGCTCCGGTGGTCGTGTCTGCTGGCAAGCAGGCGCTGCTGGTGATTGACAAGAGTTCACACGGGTTTAAACAGTCGGTTTTGGAAGCGGTGAACTTTGTCCCTCTAAAATCGGGAATCGCCTAGAAGGAAATAGCTTATGTTGGTATCGCGCAGTCTTGGTGCATGGGGTACGGTTGTGCTGGCAGGTGTGATTCTTGCCGGTTGCTCGACTCAGGCAAACAGGGCTCCTGTGGAGGATCGCGGACAGTCGGCCTCCTCATCTGCAGCGTCGGAAAAGCCTTTGCCGGGCGCCGAAAACGCTGGCAAACCTGGTTACTACACCATCAAACCGGGTGACACGCTGATCAAGGTCGGCCTGGAGCACGGTCAGAGCTGGAAAGACATCGCTCGCTGGAGCAATCTGGACAATCCCAATGTGATTGAAGTCGGTCAAGTGGTGCGCGTGGTTCCGCCCGCACCTGTGGCCACGGCTGCATCGTCGGCTTCATCCGGTCGCGGTGTTGCTCCCGTGGTGGTCGGCAGCAACGGTGCTGCGTCCTCCGCCACGCCGGCGGCAACCCCCGCCGCAACACCTGCGCCCACGCCTGCAGCCACCGTGCCTGCAGCCAAGGGTGCGGATGATGTGAACTTCATCTGGCCTGCCAGCGGCAGCCTGCTGTCCGGTTTTGACGAAGCCCGCAACAAGGGTTACGACATCGGCGGCAAGGCCGGCGACTCGGTGGTGGCTGCTGCTGACGGTCGTGTGGTCTATGCCGGTGCCGGTCTGCGCGGCTACGGCAACCTGATCATCCTCAAGCACAACAACACCTATCTGACGGCCTACGCCCACAATCAGTCCCTGCTGGTCAAGGAAGACCAGTCGGTCAGAAAAGGCCAGAAGATTGCCGAGATGGGCAGCACCGATGCCGACCGCGTGAAGCTGCACTTTGAAGTGCGCCGCCAGGGCAAGCCGGTCGATCCTTCGCGCTATCTGCCTGCGCGCTAAATCTGCTTCAAGCATGGCTCAAGCAAAGAAAAGCAAGCCCGCATCACAAGCCCCTGCCTCGCAGGGGCTTGTGTCTTCTGGCGGGGATTCGACCTTTGACGAGGTGGCGGCCCACGCCCAGGCGCTGGCTCAGGCACTGTGGGATGAAGGCGCCGATGAGGCAGCATCGGACGGCGAAACAGAAATCCGCGACCTGCTGGTCACGGCCGAGTATCACGGCCAGCGTGCGGACAAGGTGCTGGCTCAAGGGGTTTCCGAGTTCTCGCGCAACTATCTGCAGCAGCTGCTGGCCGATGGCGCAGTCACGCTCAACGGCAAGCCGCTGGCCAAGCCTTCGGCCAAGGTCAATGTGGGCGACCGGCTGCGCGTGGAAATGCGGCCTACCCAGCAATCCATGGCTTTCCAGCCCGAGGCGATGGAGCTGAACGTGGTCTATGAGGACGACGATCTGCTGGTGGTCAACAAGCCTGCGGGCCTGGTGGTGCATCCGGCTCCCGGTAACTGGACGGGTACGCTGCTCAACGGCCTGCTGGCCCGTGACGAGAAAGCCCGTCAGGTGCCGCGAGCCGGCATTGTTCACCGTCTGGACAAGGACACCAGCGGCCTGATGGTGGTGGCACGCAACCGCGCCACCATGGATGCGCTGGTCAAGATGATTGCGGCGCGCGATGTCAGCCGCCAGTATCTGGCCATTGCTCACAAGGACTGGGGGCCGCGCAAGCACCGCGAGGTGAACGCGCCTATTGGCCGCGATCCGCGCAACCGTCTGCGCATGGCCGTGGTCGATCTGGCGGTGAATGCCGGCAAAACCGCACGCACCGACTTTGACTGGCTGGCGGGTGATGATCAGCGCTGCCTGGTGCGCTGCACCTTGCATACCGGACGCACCCACCAGATCCGGGTGCACATGGCTTCACTGGGTCATCCGCTGGTGGCCGACAGCGTGTATGGCGGACAGCCCCAAGGCGGTCTGACGCGCCAGGCGCTGCATGCCTTCAGGCTGGCCTTCGAGCATCCGGTCTCGCACAAACCCCTGGTTCTGCATGCTCCGCTGCCGCAAGACATGACGGCGGCACTGGATAATTGGGGCCTGCGTTACAATCCCCCGGAAAGCCTCTGACCATCGACACATGATGGCATTGATGGGGCGCTTCCTCTCTACATTGAAATTGGCGTCCCACCGGCTTGCGGTTGCGACAGCCTCTCCCGAAACGCTGCGCCTATGAATACGGTAGATGCCAAGCGGGTTCTTGAAACAGCATTGATTTGTGCTCTACAGCCAGTGACACTGCGCGAGATGCGCTCACTTTTTGATGACGTGCTGGGTTCGGATACCCTCAAGGATTTGTTGCTCGATCTGCAAAAAGATTGGTCACAAAAAGGGGTGGAGCTGGTGCAGGTGGCATCGGGCTGGCGGTTTCAAAGCCGTCCCGAGATGCGTATTTACCTGGATCGGCTGCATCCCGAAAAACCGCCCAAGTACACGCGCGCCACGCTGGAGACGCTGGCCATCATTGCCTACCGTCAGCCGGTCACGCGCGGAGACATTGAAGATATTCGGGGTGTGACGGTCAACAGTCTGCTGATCAAGCAGCTGGAAGATCGCGGCTGGATCGAGGTGATCGGTCACCGGGAAACCGTGGGCCGTCCTTCGCTGTTTGCCACCACCCGCCAGTTTCTGGACGATCTGGGCCTGCAATCGCTGGACCAGTTGCCCATGCTGGAGGAAACCCAAAGCCAGCAAAGCCTTTTCAAGGCGCTGGAAGAAGGTCAGCAGGACGCCGAGGTCGAGCAGGCCGACGACGGGCCGGTGCTGGAGTTGCCGGAGGCTTTGAACGCTGTGGAGGCCGTGAATCTGGCTGCTGCAGTGGATGAGGCCGAATCGGCCCCGGATGGCGACAGTGAGGAGGCGGCTGCGGCGCAGATGGCGACCGTGGCGCTGGACGATGAATTGGAGTCTGTGGCGAAGCCCGAGCCTGCATATGCAGTGCCTGAGTTGCAGTTGCAGGCAGCGCCGCAATCCGAGACAGGGATTGCGCCAGAACCTGAGCCGGAGATTCAGGAATTTGTGCCGATCGCGCCCCAGGCAGCAGTGCCCGGGCCGGTGGCGTCAAAAGTAGCGCAAAAGCAGGCGAAGCCGCAAAAGGCGCAGCCGGAGGCGATGGCGGGTGCAGGCGCCGGTGAAAAGCCGGCACGCCGGGAATGGCTGGGCTTGCGCGCCTTTTTGGAAGATGACTACGGCACCGACGCTGAAGGCGGTGCTGACGATGAACAGAATTTGGATGACGGCGAGAAAAGCGCCGCCGAGGGGAACCCTCAATGAACAACGAGACATCGACCCAGATGCAAGACGAGCCGCAAGCAACTCCTGCCGTCGAAAAAAAGCCCCGCAAGCCTCGCGTGGTCAAGCCCAAGCCCAAGCCCAAGGCCAAAGCCAAGGCTGCTGCGGCAAAGCCAGCGCGCAAGCGTGAGTCTGCCAAGCCCCGTACCAGCGCCCCAGTGGCCGCCACGGAGCAAGAGTTGCCTGAAGTGTTGGATGATGCTATCGAAACAGAAGCTGATGGCGCTGATGTGGAGCAGGCTGAAGGCCAAAATTCCAACAAATCCGCCAAGAACGCATCGCAAGGCTATGACTTTGACGATGTGATCTCCGGCGAGTTCGATGCCGACGAGGAAAACGACAACGCCATGCCCGCCAAGCGCGTGCTGGCGCCCCAGGTCGATTCGCCCAAGCTGCACAAGGTGCTGGCTCAGGCCGGCATGGGCTCGCGCCTGGAGATGGAGCAGCTGATTCTGGAGGGCCGTATCTCCGTCAACAACGAGCCAGCCCACGTGGGCCAGCGCGTGCAGTTCGGCGACGTGGTTAAGGTCAATGGTGAACCTATCCGTTTCCGTATCGATCCACCGCCAGCCCGTGTGATTGCCTATCACAAGCCCGTGGGTGAAGTGGTGACGCATGACGATCCACAAAACCGCCCCACCGTGTTTCGCAAGCTGCCCAGGCTGCAGCACGGCAAGTGGCAGTCTGTTGGCCGTCTGGATTTGAATACCGAAGGTCTGCTGCTGTTCACCAGCTCCGGCGAGCTGGCCAACAGCCTGATGCACCCCCGATTTGGCCTGGAGCGTGAATACGCGGCCCGCGTGCTGGGTGCACTGAGCAAGGACGAGAAAAAGCTGCTGACGGACGGCGTGCAGCTGGAAGATGGCATCGCCAGCTTCGGCTCCATCGAAGACGGCGGCGGTGAAGGTGCCAATCACTGGTACCGCGTGACCATCTCCGAAGGTCGCAACCGCGAAGTGCGCCGCATGTTCGAGTCTGTAGGCCACGCCGTGAGCCGCCTGATCCGTATCCGTTACGGCGCCATGATGCTGCCCCGCGGCTTGAAGCGCGGTGCCTGGGTGGAGCTGGATCAGGCCGATATCAAGGCGCTGATGGCTGTGGCCGGTGTCAAGGAGCGTGCTCCGGTTGATCGCGCGGTTGGCAATGGCCGCGGTGGTGATCGCAACGGCCGGGGTAATGGTCGCGGCAATTCGGGGCGTGGCTTCAATGCCGACCGTCCCCAGACAGGTCGCCGTGAAGGTGGTGGTCAGCGCCGCAGCGAGTGGGATGGCAACCGTCCGGCCCCCGTGGGTCTGTTCGACGAGCGCCAGCCCGCCAAGCCCTCGGCCAATGCCAACAACCGCTCGGGCAAGGGCGGCGGCGGTGGCCGCCAGCAAGGTCAGAGCAGCCAGCCCGATCCCATGCGCACCTCAGTGGGCTATATCGGTGGCGACAGCCTCTCGCGAGCCCGTCAGACCGCCAAGCGCCGCCGCTGATGCGTTATTCCCCAGATTCTTCTGGGGAGTGAAATTTTGAGTGGTGCCGTATTGCCAAGGTCTATAACGGCACCGCTAAAATCGACGGTTTTGCTTTTCCGGCAAAAATCCACAGTAACCCTGATTAGGAATTAACACCATGGCTATCGAACGCACTCTCTCCATCATCAAGCCCGACGCAGTTGCCAAGAACGTGATCGGTCAAATCTACGCACGCTTTGAAGCTGCTGGCCTGAAGGTTGTGGCTGCCAAGCTGGTGCACCTGTCGCGCGTGGAAGCCGAACAGTTCTACGCTGTGCACGCTGCCCGTCCTTTCTTCAAGGACCTGGTGGACTTCATGATCTCCGGCCCCGTGATGATCCAGGCTCTGGAAGGCGAAAACGCCATCCTGAAGAACCGTGAACTGATGGGCGCTACCGATCCCAAGAAGGCTGAAAAGGGCACGATCCGCGCCGACTTCGCCGACAGCATCGACGCCAACGCCGTGCACGGCTCTGACGCTGCTGAAACCGCTGCTGTGGAAGTTGCCTTCTTCTTCCCCGGCATGAACGTTTACTCGCGTTAATCCACGCAAGCTTCACAGCATGCTCTCGCTGACGCCAGGGTTTCGCCTGGGCGAAACCGGTGTCAGCGCCGAAAATGCTCACCACGGCGTGGTTCTACAAGGTTGTTTGATGCCTCGCCACCTGCCGATATGACTACCAATTTGCTTGATTTTGACCTCGAAGGCCTGACCGCATACTGCGAGCAGCTCGGGGAGAAGCGTTTCCGTGCAACGCAGCTGTTTCGCTGGATTCACCAGCGTGGCGCCAGCGATTTCGACCAGATGACCGATCTGGCCAAGTCCCTGCGCGAAAAGCTCAAAAGCCGGGCCCACGTTACCGCTTTGCCCGTGGTGACGGAACATGTCTCCACTGACGGCACCGTCAAGTGGTTGTTCGATGTGGGCGACGGCAATGCCGTTGAATCCGTATTTATTCCTGAGGACGATCGCGGCACGCTGTGCATCTCGTCCCAGGCTGGCTGCGCCGTGGGCTGCCGCTTTTGCTCCACGGGGCATCAGGGCTTCAGCCGCAATCTGACCACCGGCGAGATTTTGGCCCAGCTGTGGTTTGCAGAGCACTCGCTGCGCAAGCGCTTTGGCACCGACGAACGCATCATCTCCAACGTGGTGATGATGGGCATGGGCGAGCCCATGCAGAACTACACGGCTCTGGTGCCCGCCTTGCGTGCCATGCTCGACGACCACGGCTATGGCCTGTCGCGCCGCCGCGTCACGGTCTCCACCTCGGGCGTGGTGCCCATGATGGACCGTCTGGCACAGGATGCTCCTGTGGCTCTGGCCGTGTCCCTGCATGCGCCCAACGATCCATTGCGCGACAACCTGGTGCCGCTGAACAAGAAGTACCCGATTGTCGAGCTGCTCGATGCCTGCGTGCGCTATCTGGACTTTGCGCCGCGTGACTTCATCACCTTTGAATATTGCATGCTCGATGGCGTCAATGATCAGCCTGAGCATGCGCGTCAGCTGATAGAGTTGGTGCGCGCGCGCGGCGATGGCAAGAACTGGTGCAAGTTCAATCTGATTCCGTTCAATCCGTTCCCGGCTTCGGGGCTGCTGCGTTCGCCCAATGCTCGGGTGACCGAGTTCGCCAGCCTGCTGAGCAATGCCGGCATTGTGACCACGGTGCGCAAGACGCGCGGTGACGATATCGATGCCGCCTGCGGTCAGCTGGCCGGGGATGTGAAGGACAGGACACGCGCTGCAGAGCGCATGGCCAAGCAGCGCATCATCACCCTCAAGCAGGTGTCTTGAGGGCTAAAACAAAGGGAAGTAAATGAAGGCAGTGGAGCGGCAACCGCGTTGGCAACATTGGGACTTTTGGGCCCGGTGGGGAATTCCGGTTGTGACCGCTGCCTTGATGGGTTGCTCCAATCAGCCTCAGTCGCCGGTTGCGCCGCAGCCTGCGGCGGCCAGCAACTCCTCGGCTTTCCCGGTGGCTGCAGATGCGCACAAGCGCGCCCAGATTCGCCTTGAGCTGGCAGCCAGCTATTTTCAGGCCGGTCGCCTGGATGTGGCTCTGGAAGAGGTAGGCCAGGCGCTGTCGGCCAACCCCAATTACGCAGACGCCTACGCTTTGCTGGGCCTGATCTTCATGCAGCAGCAAGACTGGTCCAAGGCCGATGTGGCCATGAAGAAAGCCTTGGAATTCCATCCCGACGATGGCAACCAGATCCACAACTACGGCTGGCTGCTGTGTCAGCAAAAGAAATTCGATAGCGCTCAGCAATGGTTTGACAAGGCCTTGCAGCAGCCTCGCTATCAGGAGCGCTCCAAGACCTTGCTGGCCAAAGGCATTTGCTATCAGCAGGCCGGCCAGCTCGATGCCGCATACCAATCCATGTTTCAGTCCTATGAGATGGATGCGGGCAATCCGGTCACGGCTTACAACCTAGCCCAGGTGCTGTGGCAAAAAGGCGAGCCTCAGAAAGCACAGTTTTATCTGCGCCGCGCAAATACCAATAACAATCAGGCAAGCGCAGACAGTCTGTGGCTGGGAATCAAGATCGACAGGGCATTGCACGACGACATTGGAGTGCGTCTGGGTGCTGAGCAATTGCAGCGCCGTTTCCCTCAGTCGCGCCAGTGGCTGGCGTATGAGCGGGGAGCCTTCAATGAGTGACGGTGTGGTGGATGAGGTGAATATGCAAAGCGAAGAAAAAGAGTCCGCTCCGGTGACCGCCGGTGCCATGTTGCGCCAGGCGCGTGAAGCCGCCCGTATGCAGCTGCCCAGTATGGCTGCCACGCTGAAAGTGCCCCAGCAAAAGCTGCAGGCCCTGGAAGATGACGATTACGCGGCGTTTTCCGATCATGTCTTCATGCGCGCACTGGCCATGGGCATGTGCCGCAGCTTGCAGCTGGATCCGGCTCCTGTGCTGGCCTTGTTACCACGCACCCAGCTCAAAAGCCTGTCCAATGGCGGCCCGGGCATCAATGAGACCGTGAGAGAGCGTCGCAGCTTCAAGGGCGCTGGCACGCCATTGGGCGGCGGTGAAAATGGCACGCGCAAGGTGGTGGTCGGTGTGGTAGTGCTGCTGGTAGCAGCGGCTGCCGTGTATTTTGTGCCCATGCGCCAGAGTGCCGATGAAGCGTCTACCGTGACACAGGGCACGGACTCGGCGGCTGCTGCAGGTGCTGCCGACGCCGGTTCCGGCGTGGTGCTGGGCGCTGCTTCCATCAGCGGCGAGGCGCCGGCTGGCGATGCGGGAGCATCTGCGGCGGTGGCACCGGTGGCTGCGCCAGCTGCACCGGCAACGACAGCGGCGGAAGCCCCCGCGGCCGATGCATCGGCAGCCGTGTTGAAGTTGACGGCCACAGTCCAGTCCTGGGTCAAGGTCAAGGATGCCAACGGCAAGGTGGTGCTCGAGAAAACTTTGGCCAAGGATGAGTCCGTGACGGCCGACGGCACGCTGCCCCTGTCCGTGATCGTGGGCAATGCCAAGGGCACCAAGGTGACCGTGCGTGGCGAGCCTCTCGATATTGCGAACACACGTGACAACGTGGCTCGCTTCGTGGTCAAGTAAGCGTTCGAGGTAAGCAAAAGTGCAAGATTCCCCCAATTTGCAGCAGCCCAGCCAAGCGATTGCCATCGCCAGCCCGCTGCCGCGCAAGTCGCGTCAGGCCCGTGTGGTGTGGCGCAACAATGTGGTAACTGTGGGTGGCGACGCGCCGGTGCGCGTGCAGTCCATGACCAATACCGACACCGTGGATGCGGTGGAGACCGCCATTCAGGTGCGTCAGCTGGCACAGGCCGGCTCCGAGATGGTGCGTATCACCGTCAACACGCCGGAAGCCGCTGCCGCCGTACCCTATATCCGCGAGCAGCTCGACCGCATGGGCGAGTACGTGCCGCTGGTGGGCGACTTTCACTACAACGGCCACCGTCTGCTGACGGACTATCCGGCCTGCGCCGAAGCCTTGTCCAAATACCGCATCAACCCCGGCAACGTGGGCAAGGGCGACAAAAAGGACAAGCAGTTCAGCCAGATGATCGAGATTGCCGCCAAGTACGACAAGGCGGTGCGCATCGGCGTCAACTGGGGCTCGCTCGATCAGGAAATCATGGCCGAGCTGATGGACCAGAACTCCAAGCGCTCCAGGCCCTGGGATACGCGCCAGGTCATGTACGAGGCGCTGATCACTTCGGCCATTTCCTCGGCCCAGCGTGCCGAAGAGATAGGCATGAACGGCGACAACATCATCCTGTCGTGCAAGGTCAGCGGCGTGCAGGATCTGATTTCGGTGTACCGCGAACTGTCGCGCCGCACCGATTACGCTTTGCACCTGGGTTTGACCGAGGCCGGCATGGCTACCAAGGGCACGGTGGCCTCCACCGCAGCGCTGTCCGTGCTGCTGCAGGAAGGCATTGGCGATACCGTTCGCGTCTCGCTCACGCCCCTGCCGGGCGAAGCGCGTACGCAAGAGGTGGTGGTGGCTTCCGAGATTCTGCAGTCCCTGGGTTTGCGCATTTTTGTGCCCAGCGTCACGGCCTGCCCGGGTTGCGGTCGCACCACCAGCACCACCTTCCAGGAACTGGCCAAGCGCATCGATGACTATCTGCGCGGCGAAATGCCGGTGTGGCGTGCCCAGTACCCGGGCGTGGAAGCCATGAAAGTGGCGGTAATGGGCTGTATCGTCAACGGCCCCGGCGAGAGCAAGCATGCCAGCATAGGCATCAGCCTGCCCGGCAATGGCGAAGCGCCGGCTGCTCCGGTGTACGTGGATGGCGAAAAAACCGTGACCCTGCGTGGCGAGCGTATTGCCGAAGAGTTCCAGGCCCTGGTGCTGGACTATGTGCAGCGCAAGTACGGCGGGCATCCGGCATAGCTGTTTCGGTGCGAAAGCTGTGCCCGCCCTGGCTTTTTGTGCTGCTGGCACAATGAATGCAGATTTCGCAAAAGAATTGATAGCGCCTAGCGCGCTATTCATTTGGTTTTGAGTATTGTTTTGCTTTTAAAACCAAGAGTAGCAGGCGCTGCCAGCTCTTGTTTTGCTAGTACCCGAGTTTGAGAGTTTCCGTGGCTAAAAACGAAAAACTGACCGCCGTCAAAGGCATGAACGACATCCTCCCGCCCGATTCCGCGCGCTGGGAGTGGTTTGAGGGCAAGGTGCGCGATCTGATGAGCCGCTTTGCCTACCGCAATATCCGCACCCCCATCGTCGAGCCCACCGCTTTGTTTGTGCGTGGCCTGGGTGAGGTGACCGATATTGTCGAAAAGGAGATGTACTCCTTTGAAGACAAACTCAATGGCGAACATCTGACCCTGCGCCCCGAAGGCACGGCCGGCGTGGTGCGTGCCATCGTCGAAAACAATCTGCTGTATGAAGGCGGCAAGCGCCTGTTCTACATCGGCCAGATGTTCCGCCACGAGCGCCCGCAGCGCGGTCGCTATCGCCAGTTCCATCAGGTCGGCGTGGAGGCCATGGGCTTTGCCGGTCCCGAGCTGGATGCCGAAGTGATTTTGCTGGCCGCGCAGCTGTGGGCGGAACTGGGCATCACCGACGTGCGCCTGGAACTCAACAGCCTGGGCCAGCCCGATGAGCGCAAGGCCCACCGCGAGGCCCTGATTGCCTACTTCGAACAGCACACCGCCGTGATGGACGAAGAGGCCAAGCGCCGCATGTATTCCAACCCGCTGCGCGTGCTGGACACCAAAAACCCTGCCATGCAGGAAATGGTCAACGCCGCGCCCAAGCTGATGGACTATCTGGGCGATGCCTCCAAGGCCCACCTGAAGGCCGTGCAGGACATTCTGGATGCCAACGACGTGGCATGGACTCTGAATCCGCGTCTGGTGCGCGGCATGGATTACTACAACCTCACGGTGTTCGAGTTCATTACCGACAAGCTGGGCTCGCAAGGCACCATCTGCGGCGGCGGCCGTTACGACTATCTGATCGAGCAAATCGGCGGCAAGCCGGCTTCCGCCGTGGGCTGGGGCATGGGCGTGGAGCGCGTGCTGGAAGTGCTCAAGGAAATCGGCGCCGAGATCCCGCAGCCTGCGGCCGATGTCTACGCCATCATCCCCGACGCATCGGCCCTGCCCCAGGTCTTCAAGACCGCGCACCAGCTGCGCAGCCGTGGTGTGGCCGTGCAAATGCATGCGGCTGCCGGCGGCTCGGCCGAGGGCATGGGTTCGATGAAATCCCAGTTCAAGAAAGCCGATGGATCGGGTGCACGCTTTGCGCTGATCTTTGGCGCCGACGAGCTGGCCGAGGGCAAGGTGACCGTCAAATCGCTGCGCGATGGCGAAGGCCAGCAAGTGCAGCAATCCCTGGCCGAAGTCGCCCAATGGGCCCACAGCCTAAAATCGGCGCTCTGAGGGCAGGGCTGCTTGCAGCCTCCACACGTGTTCCAACCATTAAAACGAAGTCATGGCAACTCATTTAGACCTTGAAGAACAAGAGCAGATTGATCAGCTCAAGCATTTCTGGAACACCTGGGGCACGCTGATCACCAGTGTGCTGCTGGTGGTGTTTGCTGCGCTGGCCGGTTGGAATGGCTACCAGTTCTGGCAAAAGCGCCAGGCTGTGCAGGCTTCTGCGCTGGAATTTGCCGTGACGGCCGCCTTGACCGCCAAGGATCAGACGCGTCTGGATCTGGCTTTCGGCGAGCTCAAGGACAAGTATGCGGGCACCACGCAGGCAGCCCAGTCGGCCTTGCTGGTGGCCAAGACCGCTGTGGATGCCGGCAAGCTCGATGATGCGCAAGTCGCTCTGCTGTGGGTGGCTGAGAAGGGTGCTGACGAGGGCTATAAGGCTCTGGCCAAGCTGCGCCTGTCGGCAGTGCTTGAGCAGCAAAAGAAATACGACGAAGGCCTGAAGGCGCTGGAAGCCGGCATGCCCGAGTCTTTTGCCGGTCTGCAAGCCGATCGCCGTGGTGATCTGCTGGCCGCCCAGGGCAAGGCGCAGGAAGCGGTGGCCCAGTACCAGAACGCCTACAAGGCGCTGGACAAGAATCTGGACTACCGCCACCTGGTGGAATTCAAGCTCAATGCGCTGGGTGCCGCTCCTGAAGTCGTAGCCCTGGTCAAGACAACGCCCTCGGAGAAATAATCTTGAAGACCTTTGCCCATCAAGTGAAATCTGTCCTGCCCGCGGCTCCGCGTGTTCTGGCGCTGACGGTGTTGGCGACGGCTTTGAGCGCCTGCTCCATGTTTGGCAAGGATAAGCCCAAGCCTGCAGACCTGGGCCCCAACCCCGGCAAGATTGCCGTGCATCAGGCCTGGACGGCCAAGGTCGGCGGCGAAGTGCCTCTGGCCATGCCTGTCGCCGTGCAAGGCAATACCGTGGCCGTGGTGGCAAAGGACGGCACGGTCACCGTGCTCGACGCCGTGACCGGCGCACAGACGGCCAAGTTCAGTGCCGGCGAGCCCCTGACTACGGGCGTGGGCAGTGATGGTCAGCGTGCCGTGGTGGTGACGCGCAGCAACCAGTTGGTGGCTTTTGAAGGTGACAAGCAGATTTGGAAGCGCGAGCTCTCGGCTGCGACCTATACCCCTCCGTTGGTAGCGGGTGGTCGCGTGTTCCTGATGGCTGCCGACCGTTCTCTGTCAGCATTCGATGCTCGTACCGGTCGTGAGCTGTGGTCTGCAGAAGGCCCGAGCAACGAGCCGCTGATCCTGCGCCAGCCCGGCGTGCTGATGGCCGTGGGCAATACGCTGGTGGCGGGTGTGTCGGGTCGCTTGGCCGGTGTGGACCCCGATACGGGTTCCGTGCGTTGGCAAGCCCCGCTGGCCAGCCCGCGTGGCACCAATGATGTGGAGCGACTGGTGGATCTGGTGGGCTCGGTCAGCCGTGTGGGCGCCAGCGTGTGTGCGCGTGCCTTCCAGGCTGCGGTGGGTTGTGTGGACACCAGCAACGGTACGGTTCGCTGGACCCAGACGTCCAAGGGCAGCGACGGCATCGGTGGCGATGAGCAAAGCGTTTTTGGCGCTGAAAGCAACGGGACTGTGCAAGCGTGGCGCCGTGAAGACGGCTCGCGCTTGTGGTCGATTGACAAGCTGCAGTACCGCAAGCTGACCGCACCGCTGGTGCTGGGCCGCTCGGTGGTGCTGGCAGATGATTTGGGTACGGTGCACTTGCTGTCGCGTGAAGACGGCTCGGCCCTGACTCGTTTGGAAACAGATAAGGCAGGCGTTGCCACCGCTCCCGTGGTGGCTGGCAACACGCTGGTGGTGGTAAGCCGCAGCGGTACTGTTTACGGCTTTAAGCCGGATTGATAGGTATTTTTCGGAATGAAGCCAGTTATTGCCCTGGTAGGGCGCCCCAATGTGGGCAAGTCGACATTGTTCAATCGGCTCACGAAGTCGAGGGATGCCATCGTCGCTGACTTTGCAGGGCTGACACGCGATCGCCACTATGGTCAAGGCCGTCAGGGCTCGCACGAGTACATCGTCATCGATACCGGCGGTTTCGAGCCCGATGCGTCCAAGGGCATCTTCAAGGAGATGGCCAAGCAGACGCAGCAGGCTGTGGCTGAAGCCGATGTCGTGGTGTTTGTGCTGGATGCGCGTGCCGGCCTGTCCGGCCAGGATCACGAGATTGGCAAATACCTGCGCCGCCTGGGTAAGCCCACGGTGCTGGTGGCCAACAAGGCCGAAGGCATGAAGGACGGCGTCAAGCTCAGCGAGTTCTATGAACTGGGTCTGGGTGAGGTGATGGCCGTTTCTGCGGCCCACGGCCAGGGCACACGCGACCTGGTGGATCTGGCCCTGGGTCTGCTCAATCTTCCCGAGCCCGAGGAAGATGAGCTGGGCGAGGAAGACCAAAAGCCTGTGCGTCTGGCGGTGGCTGGTCGCCCCAATGCCGGCAAGTCCACGCTGATCAACACCTGGCTGGGTGAAGAGCGTCTGGTGGCGTTCGACATGCCGGGCACCACGCGTGATGCGATTTCCGTGCCGTTCGAGCGCAACGGCCAGAAGTTCGAGCTGATCGATACGGCCGGATTGCGCCGCAAGGGCAAGGTGTTTGAAGCCATCGAGAAGTTCTCGGTGGTCAAGACTCTGCAAGCGATTGAAGAAGCCAATGTGGTGCTGCTGCTGATCGATGCCACGCAAGGCGTGACGGATCAGGATGCGCACATTGCCGGCTACATTCTGGAAAGCGGCCGGGCCGTGGTGCTGGGTATCAACAAATGGGATGCCGTGGATGACTACCAGCGCCAGTTGCTGGAGCGCTCCATCGAGTCCCGCCTGTCCTTTTTGAAATTTGCGCCGCTGCACTTCATCTCTGCCCAGAAGCGCCAGGGGATCGAGCCGCTGTGGAAGTCCATTATTCAGGCGCACCGTGCGGCGACCTGCAAGATGCCTACGCCCGTGCTCACCCGCTTGCTCATGGAAGCCGTGCAGTTCCAGACGCCCAAGAAGGTGGGGGCTTACCGTCCCAAGATGCGTTATGCCCACCAGGGCGGCATGAATCCGCCCGTCATCGTGGTTCACGGCAACTCGCTGGAACATGTGACCGAAGCCTACAAGCGGTTCCTGGAAGGGCGCTTCCGCAAGGAATTCAATCTCGTGGGCACGCCGTTGCGCATCGAGATGAAAACCTCTCATAATCCTTACGCCGACAAGGATTAAACAGATACCACGGATTCGGTGAAAACCCTGTGTGCAGGGAGTCACCGGGGCTGTGGTAACGTGTCGGTTTACAACAACACTCTTCGAACACGGAGAATATCGTGAGCAACAAAGGCCAACTCCTCCAAGACCCGTTCCTGAACGCACTGCGTCGTGAACACGTGCCGGTTTCCATCTATCTGGTGAACGGCATCAAGCTGCAAGGCCAAATCGAATCCTTTGACCAATATGTGGTGCTGCTGCGCAACACCGTGACCCAGATGGTCTACAAGCACGCCATCTCCACCATCGTTCCCGGCCGCGCCGTGAATTTCTCTGCTGCAGCTACAGCTGAAAACGAAGCGCCTGCTGCTTGAGCTGCGCTGCGCTGATGCCTCCCGGCGCCGCCGGCGAGGCTCCTCACCCCACGGGAGAGGTATTTGAGTTCTGAATCTTTTGAACGAGCCGCGTCTGCGCCAGTACTGCTGGTCGGCGTGGATTTTGGCGTTCCCCATTTCGATGACGAGCTGGAGGAGCTGGGCCTGTTGGCCCAGACCGCCGGCCTGTTGCCCGTCGCCCGTCTGACCTGCAAGCGAAAGGCGCCGGATGCGGCGCTGTTCGTAGGCAGTGGCAAGGCCGATGAAATCCGCATGCTGGCTGATATGCACGGCGCCAAGGAGGTCTGGTTCGACCAGTCCCTGAGTCCGGCACAGCAGCGCAATCTGGAGCGTCATATCCAGATGCCGGTCAACGACCGCACCATGCTGATTCTGGAGATCTTTGCCCAGCGTGCGCGCAGCCACGAAGGCAAGCTGCAGGTGGAGCTTGCCCGTCTGCAGTACATCAGCACGCGCCTGGTGCGCCGCTGGAGCCACTTGGAGCGCCAGGCTGGCGGTATCGGTGGCCGTGGCGGCCCCGGTGAAAAGCAGATGGAGCTGGACCGCCGCATGATTGACGAGTCCATCAAGCGCACCAAGGAGCGTTTGAAGAAAGTCAAAAAGCAGCGCTCCACCCAGCGCCGCCAGCGTGCACGCCGCGATGTGTTCAACATCTCGCTGGTGGGCTACACCAATGCGGGCAAGTCCACGCTGTTCAATGCCATGGTCAAGGCGCGTGCCTATGCGGCAGATCAGCTGTTTGCCACGCTGGATACGACAACACGCCAGATGTATCTGACGGAGGCTGAAGTATCAGTGTCCCTGTCCGATACGGTGGGTTTTATTCGCGACCTGCCTCACGGACTGGTGGATGCATTCCAGGCCACCTTGCAGGAAGCGATTGATGCTGACTTGCTGCTGCATGTCATCGATGCGTCCAATCCCGGATTCCCAGAACAAATCCAACAAGTTCAAAAAGTTCTGGGTGAAATCGGAGCGGACGATGTGCCGCAAATCCTGGTCTTCAACAAATTGGATGCCATCGATCCCGAGCGTCAGCCTGCCGCGCTGCAGGATGTCTACGAGCTCGATGGTGTACAGGTGCCGCGTGTGTTTGTCAGTGCTCGCTCGGGGCAGGGGCTTGCGCAGCTGCGCCAGTTGCTGGCAGAGCGGGTTTTGCAGGCACGAGAGGAGGCTGGTCGTGCAGAGCAGGAGGCGCGGGGCGATGAGTCCTGGATGCCCCCTGAGTCCGACGAACCATACTAGGGACTTGTGCCTCTTGTGGGCACAATGCCAGCCATGGTCCATGTCTTTTTGAAAATACAGAGACTTCTCGCATGAATTTTTCACAACGCGTCCATCGCTGGGCGGTGCTGCCACAACGTATTCGCGGGATGTTCAATCTGAACGATCCACGCTGGGGTCGTGGCGATAACAACAACGAAGAGAGTCCCCGTCCTGCGGACAATGAACGTCCGGAGCCGCCACCCGCTGCTCCCGATCAGCAACGTCCCCGTCCTCCTTCGTCCCAGCAAGGCCAGCCGCCGGATCTGGAAGAAGTGTGGCGTGATCTCAATCGCAAGCTCTCAGGTCTGTTCGGCGGCAAGCCGGGTGGTCCTGGTCTGCCACCCAGTCGCAATGGCGGCCAGCCTGCCGAGCCTTTCAATGCCGGAAAAGGTGTCTTCCTGATCGCCGGCGTTGCCGTGCTGATCTGGCTGGGAACCGGCTTTTTCATCGTGCAGGAAGGCCAGCAGGCCGTCATTACCCAGTTCGGCAAGTACAAGAGCACGGTGGGTGCGGGCTTCAACTGGCGTCTGCCTTACCCCGTGCAAAAGCAGGAGTTGGTGTACGTGTCCCAGATTCGCTCGGCGGATGTGGGTAGCGACAACATCGTGCGCAGCACCGGCTTGCGTGAATCGGCCATGCTGACCGAAGACGAGAACATCGTCGAGATCAAGTTTGCCGTGCAGTACCGTCTGAGCGATGCGCGTGCCTGGTTGTTTGAAAGTCGCAGTCCCTCCGAGGCTGTGATTCAGGTGGCGGAGTCTGCCGTGCGCGAAGTCGTGGGCAAGATGCGAATGGATACCGCGCTGGCCGATGAGCGCGACCAGATTGCGCCGCGTGTGCGCGAGCTGATGCAAACCATTCTGGACCGCTACAAGGTGGGTGTGGAAATCGTGGGCATCAACATGCAGCAAGGCGGCGTGCGTCCGCCTGAGCAGGTGCAAGCCTCGTTCGATGATGTGCTCAAGGCTGGACAAGAGCGCGAGCGCGCCAAGAACGAAGCCCAGGCCTATGCCAACGACGTTGTTCCTCGTGCCACGGGCTCTGCTTCGCGTCTGACGGAGGAAGCTGCTGCTTACAAGGGCCGCATTGTGGCTCAGGCGCAAGGTGATGCCTCGCGTTTCAGCTCGCTGGTTGCCGAGTATCAGAAGGCGCCCCAGGTCACACGCGATCGCCTGTATCTGGAATCCATGCAGCAGATCTACAGCAATGTGACCAAGGTCTTGGTGGAATCCCGTCAGGGCTCCAACCTGCTGTATTTGCCGCTGGACAAAATCATGCAAGGCGTTGGCGGCAATGCAGCCGCTGCGGCTGAGGCTCCGGCCGCTGCCGGCGGTACGGCAGCCCCTGCGGCAACGCGTACAACACCCAGCCCGGCTGCAGACAGCCGGGCCCGTGATGCCCGCAGCCGTGAACGCGAATCGCGCTAGGAGAATGCAGTGAATCGAATTGGATTTTTTGTCACCAGCATTCTGGTTTTGCTGGCTTTGTTGAGCTCCACCCTGTTTGTGGTGGATCAGCGCCAGTTTGGCGTGGTCTATGCCCTGGGTCAGATCAAGGAAGTGATCACCGAGCCGGGCCTGAACTGGAAGATGCCTCCTCCGTTTCAGAATGTGCGTTACATCGACAAGCGCCTGCTGACGCTGGACAGCACCGATACCGAGCCCATGCTGACGGCTGAAAAGCAGCGCGTGGTCATCGACTGGTATGTGCGCTGGCGCATCTCCGAGCCTTCGGAATACATCCGTAACGTGGGCCTGGATGAGTCGGCCGGTGCCATGCAGCTCAACCGCGTGGTGCGCAATGCCTTCCAGGAAGAAATCAACCGTCGCACTGTGCGCGAGCTGCTTTCCTCCAAGCGTGAAGCGTTGATGGCTGACGTCAAGCGCGAAGTGCTGGAAACCGTTCGCGGTGCCAAGCCCTGGGGTGTGGACGTGGTCGATGTGCGCATCACCCGCGTCGATTACGCCGAGACCATTACCGAGTCTGTTTACCGACGCATGGAAGCCGAGCGCAAGCGCGTTGCCAATGAGCTGCGCTCCACCGGCGCTGCCGAAGGTGAAAAGATTCGTGCCGAAGCCGATCGCCAGCGTGACATCACGATCGCCAATGCCTACCGTGATGCCCAAAAGATCAAGGGTGAGGGCGATGCCGAAGCGGCGCGCGTGTATGCCGAATCCTTTGGCAAGGATCCGCAATTCGCTCAGTTCTATCGCAGCCTGGAAGCCTACAAGGAGAGCTTCTCCAAGAAGAGCGATGTGCTGGTGCTGGACCCCTCGCAAACCGACTTCTTCAAGGCTTATCGCAGCGGTGGCGCTGCTGCCAAGTAAACACCACTTGAGCAAGCTGCTTGAAGCAAAGAACAATGGCCCCTCGTGGGCCATTTTTCGTTAATGGATGATGGAGGCGTAGCAAATGGAGTGGGCTGAAACCTTGTGGCTGGCCTTGGCGCTGGTGCTGATTTTGGAAGGGCTGCTGCCTTTGCTGGCGCCGCGCCAGTGGCGGCAGATGTTCACCCAGCTGATGCAGCTGCGCGACGGGCAGCTGCGCTTTTGCGGACTGCTGTGTATCGCAGCGGGCATTGTTGCGCTTGTCCTGCTGTAAATACCGTCGATAGCGGCCCGGCGATGTCGGCTTAATTTGGAGGGCTAGCCAAAGTCGGTAGAATCACATTTTTAACAGCCTCCCCCTTTCTCCATGTCCGCTTGGGTCCTGCCGGATCACATTGCCGATGTACTGCCCTCTGAGGCCCGGCACATCGAAGAATTGCGTCGAGGACTGCTCGATACTGCGCGCAGCTACGGCTATGAGCTTGTCATGCCGCCCATGCTGGAGTACCTGGACTCCTTGCTCACGGGTACTGGCGAAGCGCTTGCAATCCAAACCAGCAAACTGGTCGATCAGCTCTCTGGTCGCACCATGGGCTTGCGCGCCGATATGACGCAGCAGGTTGCTCGTATCGACGCTCATCTGCTCAACCGCCAGGGCGTGACACGCCTGTGCTATTGCGGCCCTGTGGTGCATGCGCGCCCCGATAGGCCGCGGGCCACGCGTGAGCCTTTCCAGTTTGGCGCTGAAATCTACGGTCATGCAGGCCTGGAGGCCGATCTGGAAGCGCTGCACCTGGCACTCGATTGTCTGAAGGGCGCTGGCGTCAAAGACATCATTGTCGACTTGGCCGATGTGCGCATTGTGCGCAGCCTGCTGGCTGGCGTGATGGCCGATGAGCAGCAGCTGCGTGCCGTGCACGGAGCCCTAGCCTCCAAGGATGCCACCGAGCTGGCACGCCTGACTGCGGATTTCCCGCAGGCCTCGCGCGAAGGCTTGATGGCCTTGCTGCAGCTGTACGGCGGCATGGATGTGCTGGACAAGGCTGAAAAACAGCTGCAGTCCATTGCTGGTGTACGTGAGGTGCTATCGCATTTGCGTTGGCTGACGCAGCGTCTGCAGGGCGTGAAGATCAGCTTCGATCTGGCTGATCTGCGCGGCTACTCCTATTACAGCGGCACGCGCTTTGCGATCTATGTGCCCGGCGGCAGCGATGCGCTGGTGCGCGGTGGCCGCTATGACGAGGTGGGCGCCGTCTATGGTCGCACCCGTCCCGCTGCAGGCTTCAGCCTGGATATCAAACAACTGGTGGCTGTCGTGCCCGAGCGTCCGCTCAAGGCTGCCATCCGCGCCCCCTGGGGTGATGACGTGCAAGTGGCTGCGGCCATTGCCGCGTTGCGCCAGCATGGCGAGACGGTAGTCTGCGTACTGCCTGGGCATGAAAGCGAAGTGGACGAGTTCCACTGCGACCGTGAGCTCGCCAACATCGGTGGGCAATGGGTCGTGCAAGCCATTTAAGGCTTTTGACTAATTTTTCGATTTATCGGATTGGAATATGAATACATCCAAAGGTCGCAACGTCGTCGTGGTCGGTACCCAATGGGGTGACGAAGGCAAGGGCAAGCTGGTTGACTGGCTGACCGAGAGTGCCAATGGCGTGGTGCGCTTCCAAGGCGGCCACAACGCAGGTCACACTCTGGTCATCAACGGCGTGAAGACCGCGCTGCACCTGATTCCCAGCGGCATCATGCGTCCCGGCGTGAAGTGCTACATCGGCAACGGTGTGGTGCTGTCCGTGGGCAAGCTGTTTGAAGAGATCGAAGGCCTGGAAAAGGCCGGCGTGCAAGTGCGTGACCGTCTGCGCGTGTCCGAAGCCTGCCCGCTGATCCTGCCTTTCCACGTGGCGCTCGATATCGGCCGTGAAGCCGCTCGCGAACAAGGCGGCGTGCAAAAGATCGGCACCACAGGCAAGGGCATTGGTCCTTCCTACGAAGACAAGATCGCTCGCCGCGCACTGCGCGTGCAGGATCTGAAGCACCCCGAGCGCTTCGCTACCAAGCTGCGCGAGCTGCTGAACCTGCACAACCACATTCTGGTCAACGTGCTGGGCTCCAAGAACTTCGACTTCGGCGCCGGTCTGGCAGCCTACATGAAGGACGGCGAGATTCAATTCGACGCCGTGTACGAAGAAGCCATGCGCCACGCCGAGCTGCTCAAGCCCATGATTGCGGATGTGTCCAGCGAACTCAATGCAGCGCACGCCGCCGGCGGCAATCTGCTGTTTGAAGGCGCCCAAGGCACGCTGCTGGACGTGGACCACGGCACCTATCCTTACGTCACATCGTCGAACTGTGTGGCCGGCAATGCTGCCGCCGGTGCTGGCGTGGGTCCAGGCCTGCTGCACTACGTGCTGGGCATCACCAAGGCGTACTGCACTCGCGTGGGCGGCGGTCCTTTCCCTACCGAGCTGGAATGGGAAAAAGAAGGTACGCCTGGCTACGTGATGAGCACCGTGGGTGCCGAGAAGGGCGTGACCACCGGTCGTTCGCGCCGCTGCGGCTGGTTTGACGCTGCGCTGCTCAAGCGTTCGGCGCAGATCAACGGTCTGTCGGGTCTGTGCATCACCAAGCTGGACGTGCTGGACGGCATCGAAGAGCTGCAACTGTGCGTGGGCTACGAGCTGGACGGCGAAACCATCGATCTGCTGCCTCTGGGCGCCGACGACATCGAACGCTGCAAGCCTATCTATGAATCCATCCCCGGCTGGACTGATTCCACCGTGGGCGTGACCGAGTACGATAAGTTGCCCGTCAACGCGCGCCGCTATCTGGATCGCATCCAGGAAGTCACTGGTGTGCCAATCGCCATGGTGTCTACCAGCCCAGACCGTGATCACACCATCCTGATGCACAACCCGTACAGTGCCGAGTAATCGGGCTTGGGTTTCAACGTTATTCAAAGGAACTTTGCCCATGCTGACGGAAGACGGTAAGCACCTGTATGTGAGCTACGACGAGTACCACGGTCTCATCGAAAAGCTCGCTATCAAGATTCACCAGTCCGGTTGGGAATTCGATACCATCTTGTGCCTGGCACGTGGTGGTCTGCGCCCCGGCGACATCCTGAGCCGCATTTTCGACAAGCCTTTGGCCATCATGTCGACCAGCTCCTACCGCGCCGAAGCCGGTACGGTGCAGGGTCACCTGGACATCGGTCGTTTCATCGCCACGCCCAAGGGCGAGATCGCTGGCCGCGTGCTGCTGGTCGATGATCTGGCGGATTCGGGCGCCACGCTCAAGGCCGTGATCGCCATGCTCAAGACCAACTACGCGCCTATCACCGAGCTGCGTAGCGCAGTGATCTGGACCAAGGGCGTGTCGACTTTCGAGCCCGACTACTCGGTGGACTATCTGGGTACCAACCCCTGGATTCACCAGCCTTTCGAAGGTTACGACTCTCTGCGTCCTGAAAAGCTGATGGAAAAGTGGAAGGTCTGAAGCCAGGCCTTCGGATTATAAAAAAGGAGCCGTCAAGGCTCCTTTTTTATTGAGGACTCACAACAAGTGGGGCCGAGCATCCGGTCTTCTTCAATCCAGGAGGAACTTATGCGTTATTTTCATGAAGTTGCTGCCGATTTCTGCCTGGAAGCTAGGAAAATCAGGGGCTGTGTGCTCACACTATTAATAGCACGCAGCCGTTGATCCCAAGGGGTGACGGTCGTGCAGCCGATCGAGATCGGTCGGAGTGACTTTTATTTTGTGTTGCGCCTTGAATCGCTGGCCTCGGCTGCTGCGGGCTGAGGCTACACTGCGTGGACTTTGAGAAGGTGGTGGTTTGTGGGACGTCTCTCTTTTGGGCGCACTGGCGCCGCTTTGGCGCTGGTTGTCATCGGTGGTGCCGCCATGTGGTGGAGCGCATCTTCCGGGTCAGGACTCAAATCGGTGGAGGTCGCTGCACCCCAGGCTGCAAGCCAGACACCGTCGGCTGCAGCGGGCAATGCGCGGGCATCCTTGCCTGCGACTTCTGCCCCGCAGCCAACCACTGGCGTGGTGGCCGCAGCAGCGGCCCAGTCGGTTCAAGGACCAACGCCCATCTTCGTGCTCAATTCGCTGGATGCCACCATCAGCGTGATCGACCCGGTGACGTGGAAGGAGCAATCGCGCATTCCCACCGGCAAGGAGCCGCACCATCTGTATCTGACGCCTGACGAAAAATCGCTGGTCGTGGCCAATGCGCTGGGCGATACGCTGACCTTGGTGGATCCGCGTACAGGCGCCGTGCAGCGCGTGATCCGCGACATCGTCGACCCCTATCACCTGCGCTTTTCGCCAGACATGAAGTGGTTCATCACCGCAGCTAACCGCTTGAACCATATCGACTTCTACCGCTGGGATGCGGCCACGCAGACGCCGACCCTGGTCAAGCGCGTGTCTACGGGCAAGACGCCCAGCCATCTGTTCATCGATGCGCAAAGCAAGACGCTGTACTCCACCATGCAAGATAGCGATGCGCTGGTGGCCATCGACATCGCGACCCAGACCATCAAGTCCCGCGTGCCCACAGGCGCCATGCCGGCAGATTTGTACGGCAGCCCCGACGGCAAGAAGCTGTTCATCGGCCTGACCGGCAGCGATGCCGTTGAAGTGTTTGACATCACCGGTGCCGAGCCGCGCAGTGTGGGCCTGATCAAGACGGCTGCCGGTGCGCATGCCTTCCGCGCTGCCGGAGACAACCGCCATCTCTACGTAAGCAATCGTGTGGCCAATACCATCAGCAAGATCGATATGGTGACCGATCAGGTTGTGGCCAATTACCCGGCTCCCGGCGGCCCTGACTGCATGGATGTGTCTGCCGATGGCCGCTACATCTTTGTGGCCTCGCGTTGGGCGCGCAAACTCTCCGTGATCGACACGGTGGAGAAGAAAGTGGTCAATCAGGTCAATGTGGGCAAGTCGCCCCACGGTGTCTGGACACTGTCCCACGCCGCGCGCTGATCTTCTTCATCATGAATCTCAGGCCGTAGACGGGGCCACCAGCGTACTGATGCTGGCCTGAGTCCGGCCTCCCCTAGGAGGGTGGATGCAAAGACGAAATTTCATGGTTGCCGCCGGTGTCGGTGCATGGGCTGCTCAATGGCCGCTGTTGGCGGGTGCCCAGACGGGATTGCCTGCGGCTGCTGCAGCAAAAAACATAGCTGCCAGCGCATGCAGCAAGCCCGTTTACCTGACTTTTGATACCGGTCATATGGGGATTGCACACTTGGTGGCCCAGGTGCTGCGAAAGCACAAGGTGGCCGTCACCTTCTTTGCCGCCAATGAGCGCACCAAAGAGGGGGGCTCCAGCCTCAGCGATTTCTGGGCACCTTGGTGGAAGGCCAGGGCCGATGAGGGCCACATGCTGGCATCGCATACCTATGACCACATGTACTGGGTGGCGGATATTCGCGATAAGGCAAGCGGGCAGGTTACGCACTTCAAGGTCAGGCCCTCGGCGGGCGACAAGGCCAATAAAAGCTTTGTGGTGTCTGCGGCCGAGTACTGTGAGGAAATCGGCCGGGCGGCCAGCCGTCTGGAAGCCATGACCGGGCACAAGACGCTTCCTCTGTATCGCGCGCCAGGCGGAAAAACCTCTCCCGCCCTGATTGCTGCGGCAGAGCAAGGCGGCTACAAGCAGGTGGGCTGGGCCAGCGCCGGCTTTCTGGGCGATGAGCTGCCCAGCGAAAAATACCCCAATGACCGCCTGCTGGCCCAGGCGCTCCAGAATATTCGCAGCGGCGATATTTTGCTGGCCCATCTGGGCATCTGGTCGCGCCAGGACCCCTGGGCACCGGCGGTGTTGGAGCCGCTGATCACGGGATTGCTGGAGCGGGGTTTTTGTTTTCGGACGCTGGCAGAGCATCCCGCCTATATGCCGTGGATTGCCCAGGCCCGAGACCATGCCTCGGTCAAGAAGTAAGCAGCTGAGGAGTGCATTGTGAATTGGTTGGTCGGTTGGTTTGGTGATGCCCAGCAGTGGCTTTTTGAAAGCGCGGTCCAGCCTTTGCTGTTCTACGCCGGCATGGCCAATTTGCTGGAGGACGGCTATGCAGCAACAGGCTGGTTGCTGGTGGGCCTGCTGCAGATCGTCATCATGGTCTGCGTTATCGCTCCGCTGCAGCTTTGGCGGCCAGTGGAGGCGGTGACCGATAGAAAAGCGATTCGCGTGGACATCATCTACACCCTGATTCACCGCCTGGGCCTGTTTCGCCTGGCGCTGTTTTTCACGCTGGACCCCTTGTGGGATGCCATCATGGGCCGACTCCATGTCTGGGGTATGCCGGCTTTTCACCTGGACGATATCTGGCCCGGCATCACGGACAACGCCTGGATCAGCCTGCTCATGTATCTGCTGGTCTTCGATCTGGTGGAGTACTGGATACACCGTGGTCAGCATGGCTACACCTGGTGGTGGAAGCTGCATGCCGTGCACCATTCGCAGCGCCAGATGACGGTCTGGAGCGATGATCGCAACCACCTGCTGGACGATGTGATTCACGACACCATCATCGTCTTGGTGGCTCAGCTGATTGGAGTGGCGCCGGGCCAGTTTGTGGCGATTGTGGCGCTTACCCAGCTCAGCCAGAGCCTGCAGCACGCCAATGTGCGCATGTGGTTTGGCTGGATCGGTGAGCGGCTGTGGATCAGCCCGCGCTTTCACCGTCGTCACCATGCGGTTGGCATAGGTCATGAACCCATGGCACCGGTGCGTAACAAAAAAGCCCATGGCAATAATTTTGGCGTGCTCCTGCCCTGGTGGGATATGTTGTTTGGCACGGCCAATTTCGAGCTGCGTTATGACCCCACAGGCATACGCGATCAGGTGCGCCCCGATGCGGCGGGCCAGTTGCGCGACTACGGCCAAGGCTTCTGGTCGCAACAATGGCGTGCAATCTTACGGTTGATGGGTCGCGCTTAAGGCCGGGCTTGGGTATGCTTGCTGGCATGAACTTGCTACTGGACTCCTTCTGGCGTGCCCTGGCGTATTGCGTACACAAGCGGGTGATTGCCTGGTCACTGTTTCCTCTGCTGCTCATGACGCTGATGGTCTGGGGCCTGGGGTATTTCTTCTGGGCCGATGCCGTGCAGAAGGTACAGGCTTTGCTTGACGGCGTAGGCTGGTTGCACAGGCTGTGGGTCTGGATGCAGGAGCACGGTGTGGGCTACGCCTCGGAAGTGGTGGCCTCCATGCTGGTGGTGCTGGGCACCGGCCCCATCATCGTGGTCGTCTCCTTGCTGCTGGTGGCCATGTTCATGACGCCGGCTCTTACCGAGCTGGTGGCACAAAAGCGCTTTCCGGTCCTGGAGAAAAAGCAGGGCGGCTCCACCCTGGCCAGCCTCAGCTGGTCTGCAGGCTCCACCGGCATTGCACTGATTGCCCTGGTGGTCACCTTGCCGCTGTGGGTCATGCCCCCGCTGATGCTGCTGGTGACGCCCATGATCTGGGGCTGGCTCACTTACCGCGTCATGGCTTTTGATGCACTGGCCGAGCATGCCAGCAAGCCTGAGCGTCGCAGCCTGTTTGTGCGCTATCGGGCTGCGTTGATCTTCATGGGCCTGGTCTGCGGCTATCTGGGTGCGGCACCGGGCGTGATCTGGATCTCCGGCCTGGTCTTTATTGCGGCCTTCTGGGTGCTGATTCCCATCGCCATCTGGATTTACGCCATGGTGTTCGCTTTCTCATCCCTGTGGTTTGCGCATTTCTGTCTGGCCGCCCTGGAGCAGATGCGCAAGGAGCCCAGCCGTGGTGCTCAGGAGCCCCAGGTGCCGTTTGCGCCAGGGACGCAGGCCTCCTCGGCACCCTAGTCAAATTGCGGTGCATTCTTTTGGGCATGAGATCGCCACACTCTCTTGAATGCACCTTCTTGGTGCAATTAAATTCACTGATTTGGTGCAAATTTTGAACATCGCACTAAGGTGAGACAATTTGCACCGAGTTGGTGATGGCAGTGGAATATGCTTATTCAAGGCAAGTGCAGGACTTACTTGCCAAATGCTGACTTTGCAGCATGACAAGAAGTTGGCACGGAAGCTGCTTTATTTCTTTTATCGTTAATTTGATCAGCCAAGTTGGCAGGAGTGATCTGATGGCAAAGACCGTTGCAGACGTGATGAAGATGGTGGAGGAGAACGAAGTCAAATTCGTCGACCTGCGCTTTACAGATACCCGCGGCAAGGAACAGCACGTGACCGTGCCTGTGTCGCACTTCGATGATGACAAGTTCACCTCGGGCCATGCTTTTGACGGTTCGTCCGTTGCTGGCTGGAAGGGTATCGAAGCTTCGGACATGCAGCTCATGCCCGACCCCAACACCGCCAACATCGATCCTTTCTTTGAAGAAACCACACTGATCTTGCAGTGTGATGTGATCGAACCCGGTGATGGCAAGGCCTATGACCGCGATCCCCGCTCCATCGCCAAGCGCGCTGAAGCCTATCTGAAGTCTTCCGGCCTGGGCGATACCGCCTACTTCGGACCGGAACCCGAATTCTTCATCTTCGACGGCGTGCGCTGGGGTACCGAACCTCACAACCCCTTCTTCGAAATTGAAGAATACGAAGCTCCCTGGAATACCGGCACCAAGTTCGAAGGCGGCAACCGCGGTCACCGTCCTCGCACCAAAGGTGGCTACTTCCCCGTGCCTCCCGTCGACAGCACGCAAGACATGCGCGCCGAGATGTCCCTGATTCTGGAATCCGTGGGCATTCCCGTCGAAGTGTTCCACCACGAAGTGGCAGGCGCTGGCCAAAACGAAATTGGCACCCGCTTCTCCACTCTGGTTGAGCGCGCCGACTGGACACAGCTGCAAAAGTACGTGATCTGGAACGTGGCCAACACCTACGGCAAGACGGCAACCTTCATGCCCAAGCCCTATGCTGGCGACAACGGTTCCGGCATGCACGTGCACCAGTCCGTGTGGAAGGATGGCAAGAACCTGTTCGCCGGTGACGGCTATGCCGGTCTGTCCGACTTCGCCCTGTACTACATTGGCGGCATCATCAAGCACGCCCGTGCCCTGAACGCCATCACCAACCCAGGTACCAACAGCTACAAGCGTCTGGTTCCCGGTTTTGAAGCGCCTGTGAAGCTGGCTTACTCGGCCAAGAACCGCTCCGCTTCCATCCGTATTCCTTACGTGAGCAACCCCAAGGGCCGCCGCGTGGAAGCTCGCTTCCCCGATCCATTGATGAACCCCTACCTGGGCTTCTCGGCTCTGCTGATGGCGGGTCTGGACGGCGTGGAAAACAAGATCCATCCCGGCGAAGCTGCGACCAAGGATCTGTACCATCTGCCTCCCGAGGAAGACAAGCTGGTGCCCACCGTCTGCCACAGCCTGGATCAGGCTCTGGAAGCACTGGACGCCGACCGCGCCTTCCTGACCAAGGGTGGTGTGTTCACAGACAGCATGCTGGATGCCTACATTGAACTGAAGATGGGTGAAGTGACCCGCTTCCGCCAGGCCGTGCACCCTGTCGAATACGATATGTACTTCTCGCTGTAATCGCAGCAGGCAGTTCAGAAAAGGCGACGCAAGTCGCCTTTTTCATTGCTGCGGCTCTGTATTCAGCAGGAACCAAACAGCGGTAAGCAAGTCAATCAATCGCATCAAGACGCAAGCTTGGAGCGATACTTGCAATATTGAAATGGCTGTGCTGTCCCAAGTGGATAGCCCGAGGGAGCTGAATGAAAAAACTGTTTGTGTCGTCGCTGTTGCTGGCTATATGCGCTGGGAGCTGGGCGCAGGATGTGATCTACCGCTGTGGGAACGAATATACGAACAACGTTTCCCAGGCCAAAGCCAAAGGCTGCAAGCCGGTGGATGGCAGCGGCGTCACAGTGATCCATGGCACGCGTGCAGCCCAGCCTGCGGCACCAAAAGTGCAGAGCGGCAACGCATCATCTGGCAGCTCTGCCCCTGCCCGCCCGGCTGAGAACAGCGCAGCGCAAAAAGCCCGGGATTCGGATGCCCGCGCCATCCTGCAGTCCGAACTGAGCAAGGCCCAGGCTCGTTTGGCTGAACTCAAGGCGGAATACAACGACGGCAATCCCGTGCGCACGGCGCTGGAGTTGCGCAACCCTCAGGGCTACCCAGAGCGCGTGGCCAAACTCAAGGCGGATATTGCCCGCCAGGAAAGCGATATTGCCGGTATCCGGCGCGAGCTGGAGCGTCTGCCTCCGGCTAACTAGCGCTGGCCAGTTCACGTGCAAGTTATGGCTCCTACCGCAGCTTGGCAGGTCAAGCTGTGAACGATTTATGCGGGGCGGCAGATGCAGCCACCCCCGTCAGGGTTTCGCATGAGCACCACTTTTGTTCCCTCCTTGGCGCAGCAGTCCTCTGCTGGCGTCAAAAACTACCAGGCCCTGGATTTGCTGTGCACGCTGATTGCCGTGCTGGACATGAATGGCGCCATCTGCTTTGCCAATGCAGCGCTGGAAAATGCCCTGGGGCAATCGCGCCGCACCATGGAAGGCGGAGAGTTTGCGCTGAGCTTTACCGAGCCCGCCCTGCTGGACAAAGCCCTGAGCGGAGCCCGCAGCAACGACTTCGCAGCGCTGCGCTTTGAAGCCAGTCTGCAGCGCCTGGGCCAGGAGCCCTTGCCGGTGCACGCCACGGTCTCCATAGCGGAGCAAACCGGTCATGTCATGGTGGAGATGTGGCCGCTGGAGCAACAGGCCCGCCAGGACCGCGAGGAGCGGCTGCGTGAGCAGGCCCAGGCCAACAAAGAGCTGATCCGCAATCTGGCCCATGAGATCAAGAATCCGCTGGGCGGCATACGTGGCGCGGCCCAGCTGCTGCAGATGGACCTGGCCTCGCCCGAGCTGCGTGAATACACCACGGTCATCGTGCACGAAGCCGATCGCCTGCAGGCCTTGGTGGACAGGCTTTTGGCCCCGCACCGCCATCCGCACGATGTGGGTGATGTCAACATCCACGAGGTGTGCGAGCGCGTGCGCTCTCTGGTGCTGGTGGAGTTTCCGCAAGGCCTCAAGATCACCCGCGATTACGACATCTCCATTCCTGAATTCCGGGGCGACAGCGCCCAGCTCATTCAGGCGGTGCTCAACATTGTCCAGAATGCGGCCCAGGCGCTGAGTTTGCGCATCGCACAAGGCGATGGCGAGATTATTCTGAGAACACGGGTGGCCAGGCAGGTGACCTTGGGGCGTCAGCGTTACAGACTGGCATTGGAATTGCATGTGATCGACAACGGATCAGGTGTGCCCGATGCCATCAAGGAGCGGATTTTCTACCCCTTGGTATCGGGCCGCGATGGCGGCTCCGGCCTGGGTTTGACACTGGCTCAAACCTTTGTTCAGCGTCACCATGGTCTGATCGAATGCGAAAGCCAGCCTGGACGCACGGATTTCAGAATACTGATTCCGCTGCCCTGAGCTCCGGGTTCAGGCATCTGCCAACATAGCAAAAAACGGGAAGGGATAAGCAGCAATGAAGCCGATCTGGATTGTGGACGACGACCCTTCCATCCGCTTTGTGCTTGAAAAAGCGCTGGGCCGCGAAGGCTGGCCCATTCGCAGCTTCACCCAGACGCGGGATGTGCTCAAGGCCCTGGCCGATACCGACAGCAGTGACCCCGCACGCCAGCCCCCCCAGGTGCTGGTCAGCGATATCCGCATGCCCGGCGGCTCTGGTCTTGAGTTGTTGGAGCAGGTGAGGGCGCAGCAGCCGGGATTGCCCATGATCATCATGACGGCCTACTCCGATCTGGACAGCGCCGTCTCGGCCTTTCAGCGTGGTGCGTTTGAGTACCTGCCCAAGCCTTTTGATGTGCCCAAGGCGGTGGAGCTGATCCGTCGTGCGGTGGAGGAAAGCCAGCGCGAGGAAGAAGCGGAAGTCCAGGCGCCGCTGCAGGCGGAGATGCTGGGTCAGGCTCCGGCCATGCAGGATGTGTTTCGCGCTATCGGGCGCCTGAGTCAAAGCCAGGTCACGGTGCTGATCACCGGTGAATCGGGTTCAGGCAAGGAGCTGGTGGCCCGAGCACTGCACAAGCATTCTCCCGTCTCGGGTGGCCCGTTTGTAGCTATCAATACGGCTGCAATCCCCAAGGATTTGCTGGAGTCCGAGCTCTTCGGCCATGAGCGTGGCGCTTTTACCGGCGCGCAGACCCAGCGCCGCGGCCGCTTCGAACAAGCGGAAGGCGGCACGCTGTTTCTTGATGAAATCGGCGACATGCCGTTCGAGTTGCAAACCCGCTTGCTGCGTGTGCTCTCCGACGGGCATTTCTATCGCGTGGGCGGGCACCAGGCCGTCAAAGCCCATGTGCGGGTGATTGCGGCCACCCACCAGGATCTGGAGCTGCGCGTCAAGGATGGCGTGTTTCGTGAGGACTTGTTCCACCGTCTGAACGTGATCCGCCTGCGCCTGCCGGCTTTGCGTGAACGCCGCGAGGATGTTCCCATGCTCACCCAGCATTTTCTGCAGCAAAGTGCCAAGCAACTGGGGGTGGAACCCAAGCGCATGGGCACCATGGCCTTGCACCGCCTGCAGGCTTTCGACTTCCCGGGTAATGTGCGCCAGCTCGAGAATATCTGCCACTGGCTCACCGTCATGGCTCCCGCGCAGCAAATCGCCCTCAAGGATTTGCCGCCCGAGGTGCTGGGAGGCCAGCCTTTGCCTGCCATGGGAGCCGTGAGCACGGTGCTGGTGGCCTTGCCTGAAAGCCCGGTCGCGCAAGCCGCTCAGCCGGTGGCAGCCTTGGCTGAAACCAGCGCAATGAGTGCTGTGCAAAGCAGCACCGCAGACGCAGGCTGGTTGCAGGATCTGGGCAAGCACGCCCAGCAATTGCTCGCCCAGGGCCATAACGATGTCTGGGATCAGCTTTCCCAGCAGTTTGAAGCCCAGTTGCTGCGAACTGCTCTGGTGGCCACACATGGCCGCAGGGTAGAAGCCGCCAGCCGACTGGGAATAGGCCGAAACACCATCACCCGAAAATTGCAGGAACTGGGACTGGACGACGAGAGTTTCGATTGATTTCGGGCTGCAATCGACTTGGGCTCAGAGGTGATAGGCCCTGAATTCTGCTCTTTGTGAGTGCTGCCAAGGCCGAATGTTTCTGATTGTTAGATTTGAAACATACGGCCTGCTTTCCTACAGAAAGCCGTTGGCCGCGCCGACTTCCACTTTTTGCCGACCGCACAATAATCTGCCATCAACCGGTCTTTGATGGGGGGTTGTGATTTGCTGGCTCGTCGCATGTTTTCTTTCCTGCCATTCGATGCGCCCTCGGCCCGGTCCGGACGGGGGGGGGATGATGGCGGCTGGGAGCAAGCCCAGCTTCCTGCAGCGCAAGAGCTGTTCTGGCGCGAGCGCTATCTCTCTGAGCCTTATTTTGTGGCCGGCCGTGGCTATGACCAATATCAGCCGGCCTATGCTTTGGGCTGGCATGCCGCTCAGCAGCTTGACCGCTCCATATTGAACACCCCCACCATGGCCTCCCTGGCCTTTGCTGCGCAAGATGCCCAGCTGAGTGTGCAATGGAACCAGCGGGTGAGCGCCAGCTTTTTGACCTGGGGCCAGGCGCGCGATGCGGCCAGGGCCGCTTGGATGCAGGCTTTGTGCCCGAAAACGATGCCCAGCAGAAAGGACTCGGATTTGCAGCCTCAGGTCCTGGCCTTGTTGCTGGCGGTTTACATGGCGGGCCGCCAAACGCTTGAGGCCGTGATCAGCTATCGAGGTGCCAAGCACAACAAGGCCATGGGCCAGACCTTGCAACGCATTCAGCTGGAAATGCAGGGTCTGCTGGAGGAGCTCAAGCAGATCCTGCCAGCGCAAGCATTGCAGCAGCATGTGCACAGTGAAAAAAAGCGGCCTGCCAGCCTGGAGATGCTGCAGGATGTCTGGCGTGACGCCCTCTTTTTGCAGGATGAATCCGTCAGCGATATCCAGCGCAGCCTTCAGACATGGTTCAATAGCTATCTTGCGATTTCTCTGGATGCTGTATCTTTGAAGCTGGCGCACCAGCTCAAGCGCCATATGCTCACCCTGCGCGGACACATCACGGCGATTCAGTGGATGGATAGTGGTGCAGCCTGATCAGCATAGATTGCAGCTACTCTTTCAGGGCCAGGTCTTTTACGGACCCAGCCCTGATTTGATTGGCGCTTAGCCCAAAGTCAGAACCACGGGCGCATGGTCGCTGGGTTGCTGATTCTTGCGCGGCGCGCGATCCACGGTGCAGGCACTGACGCTGCTCTTGAGTGCCTCGCTGACCAGTATGTGGTCGATACGCAGGCCACGGTTTTTCTGAAAGCCCAGCATGCGGTAATCCCACCAGGAATAGCTTTTCTCAGGCTGCTCGAACATGCGAAACGCATCCGTGAGCCCCAGCTGCAGCAGGTTCTGAAAATGCTGGCGTTCCTCCACCGTGTGGTGAATCGTGTCTTTCAGGCCCACGGGGTCGAAGGAATCCCTGTCTTCCGGGGCGACGTTGAAGTCGCCCACCAGCACCAGGCGGGGGTGTTTTGCCATCTCGCTTTGCACCCAGTGGTGCAGAGCTTCCAGCCAGCGCATCTTGTAGGCAAATTTGTCCGAACCCGGAGCCTGGCCGTTGACGAAATAGCCGTTGATCAAGCGAATCGGTCCACCCGATGCATCCACGGTGGCCGCAATGATGCGCGCCTGTTCGTCATCGAGTCCCGGAATATTGCGCACCACCTCGCTGGCCGTACTGCGGGTGATCCAGGCCACGCCGTTATAGGTCTTCTGTCCGTGGCTGACGGCCTGGTAGCCGGCTTCTTCAAACGCCATGTGGGGAAATTTGTCGTCGGTGAGCTTGAGTTCCTGCAGACCCAGGGCATCGACCGGGTTGGCCTCCAGCCAGGCCAGCACTTGCGGCAGGCGAACGGTGAGGGAGTTGACGTTCCAGGTGGCTATCTTCATGGGCTATGAATCCTTGATGTGCACGGCCATCGACGAGGGCCGCAGACTTTGGCATGTTCAACCCGCCCCGCTGCGGTTGCGCGAGGCGGCGATGCAGCCATGGTATCAATCCTGAACGGGGTAAGTCGTCTTGCCAAAGCCTTCGGAGTCTGCCTGGGCGCCATCATCAAACACCAGGGTGCGCTCGGGCCAGCGCAGGGCGGCGAGCTTGAAGCGCTGCGTGGGGTCTTCGCCGCGCAGGCGGGCCAGCCAGCGCGCGCCTACCGAGTAATCCACGCAAAACACATTCCCGCGCAGGCCGTGCCAGGACAGCGGCGTGGTGTTGCCGAACAGATTCTCAAACTGGGCGCCGTGCGCCGGCGCATCGCCGGGCAGCATGCGGCGCCAGTAATGCCCCACGACGACGGCCGGCTCCTCGTCATATTCGTTCCACCAGCCCACACGTTCCACAAAGCGCCATTTTCCGCCTGCGTAAAAAGGGTTGCGGCATTCGCGTTCTACGCCGGCCGTCAGCACCTTCAGCGGGTTGACCATGGCCTTGCCCAGCTCGTTTTCACTATGAGCGGCTAGGAACGGGGGCGCATAGCGGTAGTCTTCCAGGCTGTGCGGCCACGATTGCTCTTCCAGCCGCATGCGCTCGGCCACACAGCTGGCCTGGGCCTGGTCGGCAGCCAGCTCTTCAAAGTGATCGTAGGCGCTGCGGGCGCTACCCAAAGGCAGTTCGCGAACCATGGCTATCTGCGCGGGGCGCCAGGCTGCGTGAACAATGCGCAGGTCCTCACGCTCCAGCGCAATGGGCAGATAGGCCAGCTGATCGAGCAAGGCCGGTGCGGCCTTCTCTTCCAGGCGGGCAAAAGGGGCGTATTTGGGCTGGTCGGCCGCCACGCGGCTGTCGAAAAACCAGCCGGAGCCATCCTTGGCGTCTTCGCGCAGCAGATTGATTTCGTGATTGCCCAGCACGGCATGGGCTTTGCCCGATGCCAGCATGGGCAGGATGCGGCCCAGCACGGCCGGGCTGTCGGGGCCACGGTCACAGAAGTCGCCCACAAAGACCAGGCGCCGGCCTTGGGGGTGATTGCCTTCCCTGTCGTAGCCCAGATGCGCCAGCAACTGCTCCAGTGCCGCAATTTCGCCGTGGATATCGCCAACGATATCGACGGGACCGGGGGGCAGGGGCTGGACAAGGCTCATGAAAGGGGAGGAAGTGATGCAGGCGCTGTGGCGCCGAATGCAGAAAATTCACCTGACGAGCACAAGCCAGAGGCCTGGGCCAGGAACTGTGGTTAAGGTTTTTGACCTGGACGTGCTGCTTATTATCGTGATGTTGCAACGGCGCACGCCAGATGTCTGCTGTCACGGGAAGGACTTTGGCCTCAGGTCAGCAAAGCGTCGCCGTCCGCCCAATCAAAAGATCGAGCAAAAAAGGCCATGCATGCATGGCCTGTGAACGTGGGCTGCTCTGACGCTCAATCGCGGCTGTAGCGCACAAAGCTGTAGGGCAGTCCGTTGGCGGCCACATGGTCGCTGCGCTGTCTGGCTTTCCACTCTGCGCCCAGCACCGGGGCATAGGCATCGCCTTCGTAGTCGCGGCCGATTTCGGTCACTTCCACGCTGTCGGCCAGGGGCAGGGCCTGGGCGTAGATTTGCGCGCCGCCTATGACCCAGACATCGCTGGAGATTTGCCGCCCTAGTTGCAGCGCTTCTTCCAGGCTGGCTGCAGGCCGCACGCTTTCCGAGACCGGATCGGCTTGCCAGCCGGCCTGGCGGGTGACGACGATATTGGTGCGTCCGGGCAGAGGACGAAAGCGCGGCGGCAGCGAGTCCCAGGTCTTGCGACCCATGATGACGGCGCAGCCGTGGGTCAGTTGCTTGAAATGCGCCATGTCTTCGGGCAGGTGCCAGGGCATGGCGTTGTCCTTGCCGATGACGCCGTTGGCCGCGCGGGCATAGATGAGATGAATAGCCATAACTATGAATAAAGAAGCTGTCTGCGCTTGATCGGGGTGGATTTCAGTCTCTTTTCAACCTGAAACCCCATCCGGATAAGCGCAAGCAGCTTTTGATTGGATAGCGTTTTACTTTGTTCGCTCGCTGGATCAGACGGCCACGGGTGCCTTGATGGCAGCGTGGTGCTGGTATTCCAGCACTTCGAAATCCTCGTACGTGTAGTCGAAGATGGAATCGGGCTTGCGCTTGATGTTCAGCAGCGGATAGGGGAAGGGCTGGCGGGTCAGCTGGGTGGCGACCTGATCGAAATGGTTGTTGTAGATATGGCAGTCGCCGCCGGTCCAGATGAAGTCGCCCACGGCCAGATCGCATTGCTGGGCCAGCATATGGGTCAGCAGCGCGTATGACGCAATATTGAAGGGCACGCCCAGAAAGATGTCGGCGCTGCGCTGGTAGAGCTGGCAGGAGAGCTTGCCGTCGGCCACATAGAACTGGAAGAAGGCATGGCAGGGCATGAGGGCCATCTGATCCAGATCGGCCACATTCCAGGCGCTGACGATGATGCGGCGGCTGTCCGGGTTGTGCTTGAGCTGTTTGACCACCTCGGCAATCTGGTCGATGTGCGTGCCGTCGGCCTTGGGCCAGCTGCGCCACTGCACGCCGTACACCGGGCCCAGGTCGCCGGTTTCCTTATCGGCCCACTCGTCCCAGATGGTGCAGCCGCGCTCTTGCAGCCACTTGACGTTGCTGTCGCCGCGCAGAAACCAGAGCAGCTCATTGATGATGGACTTGAGGTGCACCTTTTTGGTGGTGACCAGAGGGAAACCTTCGGACAAGTCAAAACGCATCTGGTGGCCGAACACGCTGCGCGTTCCGGTGCCGGTGCGGTCGGTCTTGGCCACGCCGTTTTCAAAGACGTGGCGCATGAAGTTTTCGTACTGCGAGCGCACGGGGCGCAAAGTGGCGGTCGTAGAGGTCATGGCGCAAATGTGTTGGGGGCGATGAGGCGGGAGCTTGGTTGCCAGTGCCCATCGGCCATAGCAAATCAGGAGGTGGGCCTATCCGGCCCGCTATGCGGGCAGTGTGCCACGGGATGAACTGACGCTCACGGCGGCTGGTCAATCCGGCGCCGAGGCGGCGGCAGTCCGCGACAACTTGAAATACCTGCAGTTGTCTCCGTCATGCCTGCGCCCGCACAATGGTCTGCCTGCCACTGATGGAGATGAATCCCATGCCATGGACGGTTTTCAAGGCCGCTTGCGCTTTGAGCGCGGCTGTGCTGCTGGCCGCTTGCGACAAGCCTGCCAGCAAGGCTCCAGCCAATGCACCCGCTGGCTCGGCGGTGAACTCGGTGCAACCCGCTCCTGCGGAAAAACCGCAGGCCGACCCGGCCAAGCCGGGGCCCCAAGAGGTACTGCTTCCCTACAAAGGTCCGGATACGGAGCCAGGCCTGGCAAGCATGGCCATGCAGGTGGGCAAATACCACTCGGAAGGCCTGGATTATCTGAAAGAAGGGGTGTTGGCCAAGCGCCTCAAGGCCTTGCTGGGCGAGCAATACGCCACGCTGCTGGAGAATCTGGGCACTTCGGGCCCGCTGGAGCAGCACGGCCAGTTGCTGTCGCTCACGGGCAACCGGCCGCATCAGGGCGGCGACGAGAGTGCCGCCATCGTGATTGACCCCGCGCGCAATGGCTTGCGCGTCTGGCTGCAGCACCAGGGGCAGCAAACCGTGTTCACCGATGTGGAAGGCGATGCGATTGCCTGGCCCGAGCCGGTTCAGGTCTTCATGGGCAATGCCATGGGCAAATAGGCTGGTGCTGCATAAAAAAGCCCTCCGGTCCATTGCGGGCCGGAGGGCTTGGTTTTGCAGCGATCAGCTCTTCGCCAGCACCACGCCGGGGTTCATGATGCCTTGGGGATCCAGTGCATTTTTGATGGCGTGCATCATTTGCAGCGCAACCGGCGACTGGTATTTCTCCAGCTTGTCGACCTTGAGGGCGCCCACGCCGTGCTCGGCCGAGAAGGAGCCGTCAAACGCCGCCACGGCTTCATACACCAGGTGGTTGACCAGAGCTTCCTTGTCGCGCAGAAACTGCTTGCCGTCCTCGCCTTCGGGCACTTGCACGTTGTAGTGCAGATTGCCGTCGCCCAGGTGGCCGAAATTGACCAGGCGCACGCCGGGAATCTCGCGCTGCAGCACGGCGTCGGCATGTTCCACAAAGGCGGGAATGCGCGAGGCGGCAATCGAGATGTCGTGCTTGATATTCAGCCCTTCCTCTGCCTGGGCCAGCGGAATGCTCTCGCGGATATGCCACAGCTCATGGGCTTGGGCGATGCTCTCGGCCACCACGGCATCCAGCACGCAACCGTCTTCAAAAGCCAGTTCCAGCAAGTGTTCAAAGCGTTCGCGAGCGTGTTGTTCGGATTCGCTGTCGGCGTTCTCCAGCAGTACATAGTAGGGCGGTGCATCGGCCATGCCGGCAAACGGCACGCGCAGCTGAGGCATGTGCTTGATCACCAGGCTCAGCGCGAACTGGCCCATGACCTCAAAGCCCGTCAGGCCCGCACCCAGATGCTGGTGCGACAGGCCCAGCAGGCGCACGGCCGCTTCCATGCTGGGCACGGCAGCCCAGGCGGTCAGCTGCGCGGCGGGCTGGGGAAAGAGCTTCATGGTCGCGCCGGTGATGATGCCCAGCGTGCCTTCGCTGCCTATGAAGAGATTGCGCAGGTCGTAACCGGTGTTGTCCTTGCGCAGGCCCTTCAAGCCATCCCAGATCTCGCCTTGGGGCGTGACCACCTCCAGACCCAGGCACAGATCGCGGGTGTTGCCATAGCGCACCACCTGCGTGCCGCCGGCATTGGTGCCCAGATTGCCGCCAATGGTGCAGCTGCCTTCGGCGGCCAGCGACAGCGGAAACAGCAGGCCTTCCTTGTCCGCCACATCCTGCAGGTTTTGCAAAATGCAGCCCGCATCCATGGTGAAGCTGAGGTTGTCGCGGTCTATATGGCGTACCTGGTTCATGCGGGTGAGGCTGAGCACCACCTGGGTGCCGCTGTCATCGGGGGTGGAGCCTACCGACAGGCCGGTATTGCCGCCCTGGGGCACGATCTGCACCTGGGCTGCCGCGCAGGCCTTGACCACGGCGGCCACCTCGGCCGTGTTGCCGGGGCGCACCACCGCCAGCGCCTTGCCGTGCACGCGCTTGCGCCAGTCTTGTTCGTAGGCGGTCAGATCGCCCTCGGCGAGTACATGGGAAGCACCAACGATCTGGCGCAGTTGATCTAGAAATGCAGTGGCGGGCATAAATAATTTCGTAGCTTGCAAGGGCCGCAAAACAAGGGCTTTCTTGCGAATAAGGGGAAGTCTAGCGCTGGCAGGGCGGGCCTTGCCTGAACAAGCGCAAGCCTAGGGCATGGCGCTTTGTTGGACAATCGAAATAAATTGCTAAGTTATGCCAGTTTTTCCGAATAATCTCAGCCTACGCCAGCTGCGCGCCTTCGATGAAGTCGCCCGCCAGGGCGCGTTTGCGCCTGCAGCCAAGGAGTTGTGCATCACCCAGTCGGCCCTGTCGGAGTCCATCCGCCAGTTGGAGGACGCCGTGGGCATGCGCCTGTTCGACCGCACCACGCGCACCGTGGGGCTGACCAGCGCGGGCCAGTCCTTTCTGCTCGATGTGCGTCAGGCTTTCGAAGTGCTGGATCAGGGGGTCAAAAACCTCGAAGACCTGGCCGCCCTGCGCCAGGGCAAGGTGCGCATTGCGGCGGCGCCATCCATGCTGGCGGTGATCGTCTTGCCGCTGCTGCCCCAGATGCGCAAGCTGTACCCGGGGATTGCCGTGGATTTGCTGGAGGAAAGCGCCGAGGGCATTGCCTTGCGCGTGCGCGACGGTGCCGTGGATTTTGGCGTGGGTGCCGCCCACCCGGCGGGGGCGGAGCTGCTGACCCAGCCGCTGGTCAGCGACCAGATGGGCCTGATTGCCCGCGCCGATGAGCCCTTGCTAAAAGCGCCCAGGCTGGAGGTCGCGCAGCTGGCGCATCTGCCTTTTGTGGGGTTGACCACGGACACCGCCATCAGCCAGTTGCTGGCCCGCGCGCCGGGCATGCCGGCCAATGTGCTCAATACCTCGCTGCGCGTCTCGGATCCGCCGCTGCTGTTCGAGGCCGTGCGGCTGGGTCTGGGCGTGTCCCTGATTCCAGCGCTGACGGCCAGGCATCCGGCATCGCGCGATCTGCGTTTCAGGGCGCTGGATGCGCCGCATCTCTTGCGCAGCAGCCTGATGATCCAGCGGCCCAGGCGCGCCCTGTCTCCGGCAGCCCAGCTTTTGTTTGAGGCCGTGCAACAGCGCGTGCGGGCGCTATCGCGTTACGAAGGTATTTTTCTCGACTGAATCAGGCCGCCGCCGACGCTGCAGCCCTGGCGGCCTTCACGGCTTTTTGCCGCCAGCGCACATGGGCGGCGCAGGCCATGAACAGCAGCACGCACAGTGCAATCTCGCCCATGGCCAGCCAGCGGCTGGGGGCCGCATCGCCCCAGGCGCGCACCACGCCTTCGGTGAAGTACAGCCACACCAGCAGGCTCACCCAGCGGTAGGTATACATGCGTCGCTTGAGCAGGCCTACCAAGGCAAAGGCCAGCGGCAAGGCTTTGAGGAATAACAGCGTGCCGCCGGGACGCAGCGGCGCCAGCCACAGCTCCCAGGCCACGCTCAGCACGATCAGGCCCAGCAGGCTGCCAGCGGCCAGCCAGCGGGTGGCCGCCACATCGGCGCCCGGTTGCATGGCCGGCAGGGCCTGTTCGGTGATGGTGGATGGGGTTGCGTCAGTCATTGGGATGGCATCATATCGACCATGGCAGCCCCTTTTGAATCAGATCTGATATGTATCGGCTTGGCCGATGACTTTGTGGTGCGTGAGTTGTTGATGCAGCGCAATGTGTGGATGGGAGCCAAACCATGAAAAACGACCGTGCAGGCTTTTGGGCCGCTTTGGAGCGCGGCAAATCGCCCAACCCCGTACCCGCGCCAAATCCACAGCATCTGCCGGGGCAGGGCGCGGCCCATGGTCAGCCGGGGCCTGAGTCTCAAATTCCGGCTCAGGTACACGCTCAGTTGCATGGCCAGGGTCATGGCTCGACACCGGGCTCGGCGCATGCGGGCGCACAAGGCAAAGAGCCCTGGCTGGACAATCCGCCGCCCCAGCCTGTGGTGGGCGATAGCGCGCCTGAGCCAGTTCCTCCATCTGCTACACCTTTTGTAGCCGCACCTGCAGATACCACATTGGCTGCAGGCCCAAAAGATGCCGATGTACGCAAGCCATCAGGTGGGCCGGGTCTTGCCACCATGGCGCGCTATGTATTGAAGAGCAAGCTGCAGCCCCTGCCCAGCCGGGAGGAGCTCAAGAGCGGTTTTCAGCGCAAGCGCCGCCGGGTTCAACAGCGTCTGCGTACTTTTCCCTGGGGCAATACCTGGCAGGTGCTGGCGGCGCGCTTCAAGGAAGATCGCCTGGGGGTGACGGCCAGCAGCCTGACCTTTACCTCGCTGCTGGCGCTGGTGCCGTTTTTCACCGTGGCGTTGGCGCTGTTCACGGCCTTCCCGATTTTCGGCAAGGCGCAACTGGTGCTGGAGCGCTGGCTGATGGATAGCCTCATCCCCGAGACCATTGCCCGTCAGGTGCTGGGCTATCTCACCCAGTTCGCCTCCAAGGCCAGCCAGCTGGGGCTGGTGGGTTTTTCGATTCTGATCGTCACGGCCGTGGCGCTGATTCTCACGATTGACCGCACGCTCAACAATATCTGGCGTGTGCCACAGCTGCGGCCGCTGGGCCAGCGGGTGCTGATTTACTGGGCCGCCATCACGCTGGGTCCCCTGGTGCTGGGCCTGAGCCTGGTGCTTTCGTCCTATGTGATGTCGGCTTCCAAGGGCCTGGTCAACACCTTGCCCGAGAGCGTGCGCTTCATCTTTGATTCCATCGAGTTTGTGGTGCTGGCCTCGGGCATGGCCGGGCTCTACCACTATGTGCCCAACACGCCGGTGCGCTGGCGCGATGCCTGGGTGGGCGGCCTGTTTGTGGCCGTGTTCATGGAGGTGGCGAAAAAAGCGCTGGGCATTTACCTCTCATCCGTACCCACGTATTCGGTGATCTACGGCACTTTTGCCACGCTACCCATCTTGCTGATCTGGATGTATGTGGCCTGGTGCATTGTGCTGCTGGGGGCCTTGGTGACGGCTTATCTGCCTACCGTGCTCTCGGGTGTGGAACGGCTCACCGGCCACCGAGGCTGGGAGTTCGAGCTGGCGGTGGAAGTGCTGCAATGCCTGGCCAAGGAGCGCGAACTGCCGCACAAGGGCTTGTATCTGCGCCAGCTTTCCAAGCGTTTGCGCATCGAGGCCTCGCAAATCCTGCCCGTGCTGCAGGCGCTGGCCAAGCTGGACTGGGTGGGGGCCGTGCAGCCGGCCCATGCCCTGGCATCGCTGGAGAGCACCGAACCGCGCTATGTGCTGCTGATCGATCCGCAGGCCACGCGTGTGGAACCACTGGTGGAAGCGCTGCTGCTGCAGCCCTCGCAGGCGGTTGAGCCGCTATGGCAGCGCGCCCAGCTGTCGGAACTGACCGTGGCCCAGCTGATTGCCGCGCCACTGACCAATATGCATAGAGTTTGATGAAAATTGAAAGCAACTCTATGAATGGCAAGTGCTGACAGCTAGCAAATTCAAAGCAAGTCAGCGCAGCGAAATACGGCCCAGCAAGATATCGCGCCACATCATCCAGTCGCCCAAAAAGCTGTAGATGGGGCGTTTGAAGCTGGCGGGCCGGTTTTTCTCGAAGCCGAAATGCCCCACCCAGGCAAAGGCATAGCCGCAAACCAGGCCGGCCAGCAGATACCACCAGCTGCCGGTGACCACCAGCACCAGCAAGAACAGCAAGGACAAGCTGGTGCCTATGAAGTGCAGGCGGCGGCAGATGGGATTGCGGTGCTCGCCCAGGTAGAAGGGATAGAACTCGGCAAAGCTCTTGAACTGGCGCGGATCGAGGTGAGGGCTGGAGGTCTGGGACATGGCAAACCTTTCTGCTGGGTAAAGGCGCTGCGCCCGCCGCAGCTGCAAAATGCATGAGCGGCAGCTGATGCAACGGTTTGGCCGCAGCTATTACGGTTATAGACCCGGCATCTGTGCACCGCCAGCGGGAAAGCATGCAGCAGGGAAGCCGACGGCCGGTCTTCTTGAGGATAGAGCGCAGCTGCCGGCTCAGCGCAAAATACGACGTTTGAGTTGCAAATGCCGCCAAACAGCCGGCGAAAGCGGCTGTCTGAGGGTTAGGCGCTGTCGTCCATGGTGGGCCGCCTTTAGGCTTGTTTTTTCTGTATCACCGGGTCGGTGCGTCGGCATTGCTGGCCGGGCCGGCTTTCTCTCAAGGCTTTGCACCATGTCTGACCTCGCCACGCCTGCTCTTGTCATCACCACCCGTATTGCCACGCCGGACGGACAGTTGTTTGTGAAGCGCTGGCCGGGTGTTGATGGGCCGGTCAAGGCCCCGCTGGTGCTGATGCATGACTCGCTGGGCAGCGTGGCGCTGTGGCGCGAGTTTCCCGAGCAACTGGCCGCCGCCACCGGCCGCGATGTGATTGCCTATGACAGGCTGGGTTTTGGTCAGTCCGATGCACACCCGCGCAAGCTGACGCCCGACTTTGTCGCGCAGGAGGTGGCCGCAGGCTTTGCACCTGTGCATCAGGCCCTGGGGTTGAGGAATTTTGTGATGCTGGGCCATAGCGTGGGCGGCGGCATGGCGGCCATGGTGGCAGCGGCCTATCCCGTGCAGTGCAAGGCCTTGATTACCGAATCTGCCCAGACTTTTGTGGAAGACCGCACGCTGGAAGGCATACGTGCCGCACGCGACAATTTCGCCAAGCCCGGGCAGCTGGATCGCCTTTCGCGCTATCACGGCGACAAAGCGGCCTGGGTGCTTTCGGCCTGGGTCGATACCTGGCTGACCGAGGCCTTTTCCCATTACCGGCTGGATGCCACGCTCAGGCGCGTGCACTGCCCGGTGCTGGCCATCCATGGCGAGCTGGACGAGTTCGGCTCTCTGGTGCACCCGGAGAACATCTGCGAATGGTCGCAAGGCCCGGCGCAAGCCGAGATCGTGGCCGGTGGCGGCCATGTGCCCCACCGCGAGCTGCCTGAGCGCATCGTGGGCCGCATTGCCACGTTCTTGCAGCCGATTGTCTGAAATTGCTTGAGGTTGCCTGATTCAGCCGGCTTCGTCGGCTAGGCCTGCCTGCCCGCGCTGCCGCGCAAAGTCCACCAGATCGGCCAGATAGTGAGGCGAAGTGCGTAAGTCGCCATCGTCCCAGCCATAGAGCACGGAAAGTGCCGACACCTCCAGCGCCCAGTAAAACGTGCCCTGCCACGGTCCGCCTTTTTTCTGCTGCTTGGGCGAGAGGCGGTGAAATTGCGCGTACTGGGTTTGAAGATAGGGCAGCAGCAGCTCGGGCTCGGCCTCGCCAAGCTGCTCGAAAAACGGCAGCAGCGCGCCATAAGGCCGGGGGTGGAACAGGGTCTCGTTGACCTCGTCCAGCTCCAGGGCTCCCGCGCTCAGATAGTCCAGCAGGCGGTCGGTATCAAACACCAGCATCTGCTCCACGATGGCAGGGATTTCTTCGGGCGCATCCAGCAACACGGCCAGCGCCATGAGGATGACGGCGTATTTGTACTGCGCACTGCGGGTGTTGATGGGCGCGGGCACGCCGTAGTCTGCGCCTGTGGCCTGGCCCATGCTGGCGCGGGCATGGCCGGCCACGGCAGCTGCGTCTTTCCACAGCGCCACGGTTTCCAGATAGACGGGGCGCAGCACATGGCCGCTCAGGCCCAGATCCACGCCGTAGATCAGCAAATGGCAGGCCTCTTGCGCGGCGGCCTGCCAGTCCCAGGAGTTTTCCAGCGCGGCCTGGGCTTGCAGCTGCAGCGGAGCCTTGTAGCCGGGGCTGTCGGCAAAGCGCTGCAGCGTGGCCAAGGCCGCTTTCCAGTCGGCTTTTTTGTCCGCCAGACGGAGCGGGCGGCGCGAGGTGCATCCGGCCAGGGGGATCTGCTTCCAACTGGCGCAGGCGGCTGCAAGCTGGCTATAGGGAATGAAAGCTCGGGGAATGAAAGCGGCGGTCATCCCCCAAGCTTAGTGGCAGATAGGCCGGTTTTAGGCCGCCAGAAAATCCCGAATCGCAAACAGCGTGGCGTCGGGTGACTCTGTCATCTGGTTGTGGCCATTGGCAATCAGCTGCACCTTGACCGACTTGCCCGCCGCCTTGGCGGCTTCGATCAGGCCTTTGGCGGCCTTGGGCGGCGTCATCTGGTCTTGCTCGCCCAGCACAAACAGCGCCGGGGCGCTGATCTGGGCCATGGCCGCTTCGCCGCCGGCATAGCGGTCGCAGGCGCTAAAGCCGGTGTGCAACAGGTTGGTGTCAGTATTGCTGGCCAGTACCCTGCGGCCCAGGGCCATGCCTGCGCCAAACACCCAGCTGCCGGCGCCATTGGGTGGTGCCAGCGTGGCGCGCGAGAAGGTGTTGACCATGGCAATGGCTTTTTCGGGCGTGTTCAGCGCCGAATCCAGCAACGCGGGCGAGACCTTCATGGGAAAGGCCGTGCCCACCAGCACCAGATGGCTGATGCGCTCCTTCAGTTGGGCCGCCGCTTCCATGGCAATCAGGCTGCCCCAGCTATGGCCGATCAGCGCGGCTTTTGCGATGCCAGTCACATCCATCAGCTGGCCGATAAAGGCGGCCGCCTCTTCCACGGTCTGGGGTGCCGCGCCGCCGCTTTTGCAATGGCCGGGCAGGTCTATGGCCAGCACATTCCAGCCGTGGTTGGCCATATAGCGGCTTTGCAGTGCCCAGACGCTATGGTCGCAGAGCACGCCGTGGATAAAGATGGCGGTGGGTTTGGCGGCATCGAAGGCCTTGCCGCCGGTATAGGCGTAGATTTTCGCGTTGTTGACTTCAAAAAACATAGCTATTCCCGCAATGATGATGAGCGCTAGAGGCTGTTTTTATTGCTGTATTGAGGCCAAACGGCCTCAAGCCGCTTTCTCTGCAGCCTTCAAGGCGCGCTTCAAGTCGTCGATCAGATCATCGGCATCTTCCAGGCCGATGGACAAACGGATCGTGCCCTGGCTGATGCCGGCTTGGGACAGGGCTTCGTCCGTCATGCGGAAGTGCGTGGTGCTGGCCGGGTGAATCACCAGGGAGCGGCAGTCGCCCACATTGGCCAGATGGCTGAAGACCTTGAGCGTTTCTATGAACTTCTTGCCCTGGTTGCGGTTGCCGGCAATGTCAAAGCTGAATACCGAGCCTGCGCCGCGCGGCAGCAGTTTTTGGGCCAGCGCATGCGAGGAGTGCGTCTCCAGCATGGGGTGACCCACGCGGCTGACCAGGGGGTGGCTGGCCAGGAACTGCACCACTTTTTCGGTGTTCTTCATATGGCGTTCCATGCGCAGCGGCAGGGTCTCTATGCCTTGGAGGATCAGCCAGGCGCTGTGCGGGCTCATGCAGGCGCCAAAGTCGCGCAGGCCTTCGCGGCGCGCACGCAGCAAAAAGGCGCCAGTGGTGCTCTCTTCGCTGAACACCATGTTGTGAAAGCCGTCGTAGGGCTGGGTCAGCTCGGGGAAACGGCCCGACTTTTCCCAGTCAAAGCTGCCGCCGTCGACCACGATGCCGCCTATCACCGTGCCGTGGCCCGAGAGGAACTTGGTGGCCGAGTGGTAGACGATGTCCGCGCCATGCTCGAAAGGCTTGATCAGCCAGGGGGAGGTCAGGGTGGAGTCCACCAGCAGCGGCACGCCGGCTTCGTGGGCGATGGCGCTGACGGTGGGAATGTTCAGCACATCCAGGCCGGGGTTACCCACGGTTTCGCCAAAGAATAGCTTGGTGTTGGGGCGCACAGCGGCTTTCCAGCCATCTATGTCGCCGGGTTTGACAAACGTGGTTTCTATGCCGAAGCGCGCCAGCGTGTAGTGCAGCAGGTTCTGGCTGCCACCATACAGGGCGGTGCTGGCCACGATATGGCTGCCCGCGCCCATCAGCGTGGCAATCGACAGGTGCAGGGCGGCCTGGCCGCTGGCCACGGCAATCGCGCCCACGCCGCCTTCCAGCGCCGAGACGCGCTGCTCCAGCACCGCATTGGTGGGGTTGGAGATGCGGCTGTAGACATGGCCTGGGCGTTCCAGATTGAACAGGCTGGCCGCGTGGTCGCTGGACTCGAAGACGAAGGAGGTCGTCAGATGGATGGGCACGGCGCGCGCGCCGGTGGCCGGGTCGGGCTGTGCGCCTGCGTGCAGGCTCAGGGTGTCAAAGCCGGGGTCTGAGTAGCCGGGCATGTCTTGTCTCCATTTTGGTGTTTTGGCGAGAGAGGTTCAGACATCGTGAATCGATGCACCAGAATGGGGAATTTACGGGGGTGCAGTCGCTTCAGTTGCCTGATGCTGCAGGCATTGTGGGCTATATTTGTGTACGCACTAAAGTGCCTTGCGAACTGTCCGGCCGCCGTGGTGACACGTGGGGGACAAGGTGCTCAATTCAGATTTGGAGAACGGCAATGAAAGTAAGTGACATCCTGCGCGTCAAAGGCAATACCTTGTACACGGTGTCGCCCGATGAGAGCCTGGCCGAGGCGGTGCAGGTGATGTCGGACAAGGACATCGGCTCCCTGGTCGTAATGGATCATGGCGATGTGGTGGGCATGCTGACCTTCCGCGAAGTGATTCAGGGCTTTGTCAAAGGCGGCGGCATCGGCAGCATGACGGTGCGCTCCGCCATGGACGACGCTCCCATGACTTGCACCATGGAAACCGATATGGACGAGGTGCGCCGCATGATGCTGGACCGCCACGCCCGCTATATGCCGGTGATGGACAAGCGCATGCTCATGGGCGTGATCAGCCTCTATGACGTGGCCAAGGCCGTGGTGGACAGCCAGAACTTCGAGAACCGCATGCTCAAGGCCTATATCCGCGACTGGCCCGAAGGCGAGCGTCAGGGCGCCGAGTAAGCGCAGCTGTAGAACACACCTACCCAGCGTCTGCTACGCCATCCAACCTCAAACCCGCAAGCCAGGCTGTGCGGGTTTTTTGTTTTCTCAATGTAATTGCCGTGAAGCGCTTAGCTGTCAAGCACTGTCTGCTATGAAAAATATTGAAAACGCTTGTGATTTTGATACCGCTGTCAGTGCGAATGCCATCTCGGCCTTGCACGGACTGTGGGCGCAGTGCGGGCTTGATCCCCAGGCTTTGCAGCGCGCGCAGCTGACGGGCCAGGCCCAGGGCTTTGCCGCCAGCTTTGCGGCGGCCGATCTGGTGCAGGCCAGCGTGGGCGCTGCGGCCTTGATGGCGACCGAGATCGGCGGCTGGCGCGACGGCAGCCAGCCTGCGCAAACCGTGGCTATCAGCGCCCAGCACGCGGCGTTTGAAAGCAGCGGCTATTTTTTGCTTGATGGCCTGCAACCCGACCTCTGGTCGCCCATCTCCGGTCTCTATGCCTGCGGCGCGGCGGTGGGGGCACCAGGCTGGGTGCGTATTCATGCCAATTTCGAGCATCACCGCGATGGCGCGCTGGCGCTGCTGGGCCTGGCGCCTGGGCCGGACACGCCCAGGGCCGCCGTGGAGCAGGCGCTGCAGCAGTGGAGTGCAGAGCGTTTTGAAGCGGCGGCGGCGCAGCAAGGCCTGCCGATTGCCGCATCGCGCAGCCACGAGGCATGGCAGGCTCTGGGTCATGCGGCCGTCATCGCCGCCCAGCCCCTGGTGGCGATTGAGCGCGTGGGCGACGCACCGCCCATGGCTTGGCCAGCGCTGGGTGCCGAGCAGCGGCCTCTGGCAGGTCTCAAGGTGCTGGATTTGACGCGCATTCTGGCCGGCCCCGTGGCCGGGCGCACGCTGGCAGCCTATGGCGCACAGGTGATGCTGATCAACAGCCCGAATCTGCCCAATATCGATGCCATTGCCGACACCAGCCGCGGCAAGCGCTCGGCCCATGTGGATCTGGAGACTGCGCAAGGCCGGGAGGTGTTGACGGCTTTGCTAGGCCAGGCCCAGGTCTTCATGCAGGCCTACCGCCCCGGTGCGCTGGCGGCCAAGGGCTTTGGTGCGGAGCAGCTGGCGCAGCTGCGCCCCGGCATCGTGGTGGGTGAGTTGTGCGCCTACGGCTGGCAAGGCCCGTGGGCCGGGCGGCGTGGTTTTGATTCGCTGGTGCAGACGGCCACCGGCATCAACGCCGATGAAGCGGCGACCCGTGGTCTGGCCAAGCCGCAAGTCCTGCCCATGCAGGCGCTGGACTATGGGGCGGGCTTTCTGCTGGCTTTTGGCGTACAGGCGGCCTTGCTGCGCCAGGCCCGGGAGGGCGGCAGCTGGCGGGTGCGCGTCACTCTGGCAGGTGTGGCGCACTGGTTGCGCAGCCTGGGGCGTGTGGAGCAGCCGCAATGGAAAGAGGAAAAGCCCGATATCACGCCGTATCTGGAAACGCTGGACAGCGGCTTCGGCCAACTGCAGGCCGTGCGCCATTGCGCGCAGTTTTTGCGCACGCCTGCGGCCTGGGACAGGCCATCGGTGCCGCCGGGCACGGATGAGGCGCGCTGGTAAGCGGCGCGGCAAGCGCGGGTGATAGGGGGACGGGTTTTTGCCTTGGAGCGAGGGCAGGACAAGCCAGCAATGCCGAAGCAAGAAGGCGGCTGCGGCACCCGGGCCGCCACATCAACGATAATCCGCAGTCTATGAGCGGCAATACCTTTGGCACAATTTTCACGGTTACGAATTTTGGTGAATCTCACGGTCCGGCCATTGGCTGTGTGATTGACGGCTGCCCTCCGGGCATGGCGCTGAGCGAGGCAGATATCCAGTGGGATCTGGATCGCCGCCGTCCCGGAACCAGCAAGTTCGTGACCCAGCGCAACGAACCCGATGCGGTCGAGATTCTCTCGGGCGTGTACGAGGGCAAGACCACGGGCACGCCGATTGCGCTGCTGATCCGCAACACGGATCAGCGCAGCAAGGATTACTCCAATATCGCGCAAAGCTTCAGGCCCGGCCATGCCGACTATGCCTATTTTCAGAAGTACGGCATCCGCGATCCACGCGGTGGCGGTCGCTCCTCGGCACGGCTGACGGCGCCCACGGTGGCAGCCGGTGCCGTGGCCAAGAAGTGGCTGAAGGAAAAATTCGGCACCGAGTTCAAAGCCTGCATGACGCAGATCGGCGAGCTGCCCATAGGCTTTGAAAGCTGGGAGCATGTGCCCCACAACCCTTTCTTCGCGCCCGTGGCCGATGTGAGCCAGTACGAGGAATACATGGAGCAGCTGCGCAAGTCCGGCGACTCCTGCGGTGCGGCTCTGCGCGTGAACGCCAGCAACATGCCCGTGGGCCTGGGCCAGCCCCTGTATGACCGACTGGATGCCGATATTGCCTACGCCATGATGGGACTGAACGCCGTCAAGGCCGTGGAAATCGGTGCGGGCTTCGACAGCGTGGCCCAGCGCGGCACCACCCATGGCGATTCGCTGAGCCCCGAGGGCTTTCGCAGCAATAACGCGGGCGGCATTGTGGGCGGCATCAGCACCGGCCAGGATCTGGAAGTACGCATCGGCATCAAACCCACCAGCTCCATCATCACGCCGCGCGAGTCGATTGACGTGCACGGCCAAAGCGCCGAGGTCATCACCAAGGGCCGCCACGACCCTTGCGTGGGCATTCGCGCCGCGCCGATTGCCGAGGCGCTGCTGGCCCTGGTGGTGATGGATCACGCGCTGCGTCACCGCGCCCAGTGCGGTGATGTGGATTCGGGCCTGAAGCCGATTCCTGCTGCAGCGCCCTGAGCTGTAAATCGCCGCATGGCGCGCTGCAAGCCGGTCCTGCGCTATGCTTGAAAATTCGATAGTTTGGATCCACGCCAGCCCCGGCATCTATCGCCAGGGCTGGCGTTGTGCTTTGTGGGGCACGGAGCGGGGTCTTAGCTCGCATTCATTGAATTTGCTATTGAATCAAAAGCTAATGGAGCTTGATTGCATTGCACTTCAGGTGTGTTTCAAACTGAATTGCATGACTGACAAGCGCATCCCGCTTCTGTTTTTGCTGCGATTGCAAAAACAACAAAGCCACCCGAGGGTGGCTTTGGCGGAGTATGGCAGAGCGCTTATTTCTTGGGCGGCTTGGGATTCTTGGGACTGCGCACCTCATCCATGATGCTGGTGAAATCGTCCACATCTTTGAAGCTGCGGTACACGCTGGCAAAGCGGATATAGCCCACCTTGTCCATGCCCTTGAGTTCTTCCATCACCAGCTCGCCCAGGCGGCTGGAGACCACTTCACGCGTGCCCAGATTCAGTAGCTTGTCTTCGATGCGCTCAATGGCGGCATCGATGAGTTCGGTGCTCACCGGGCGTTTGCGCAAGGCAATCTGAAAAGAACCCTGCAATTTGCCGCGCTCGTACTCAATGCGCCGGCCGTCCTTTTTTACCACCGTGGGAAAGCTGACCTCGGGTCGCTCGTAGGTGGTAAAGCGCTTGTCACAGCCGCCGCAGCGGCGGCGACGGCGTATGAAGGCCCCGTCTTCGGACTCGCGTGTCTCAACGACTTGCGTGTCCGGGTGATTGCAGAAGGGACACTTCATGACAGAACGGCAGGGCCTTGATTACTTGCTGTAAACGGGCAAGCGGGCGGTCAGTGCAGCCACCTTCTCACGTACGGCAGCCAGAGTGGCTTCGTCGCTGGGGTTGTCCAGCACATCGGCCACCAGATTGGCGGTGATGCGGGTTTCTTCCTCGCCGAAACCACGGGTGGTCATGGCGGGAGTGCCGACGCGGATGCCGCTGGTCACGAATGGCTTCTCGGGGTCGTTGGGGATGGCGTTCTTGTTCACAGTGATGTGAGCCAGACCCAGAGCGGCTTCAGCAGCCTTGCCGGTAATGCCCTTGGCGCGCAGGTCCACCAGCATCACATGGCTTTCGGTACGGCCGGAAACGATGCGCAGACCGCGTTCGGTCAGCGTATCGGCCATGACCTTGGCGTTCTTGACCACTTGTTCCTGGTAGGCCTTGAACTCGGGAGTCAGGGCTTCCTTGAACGCCACGGCCTTGCCGGCGATCACGTGCATCAGCGGGCCGCCTTGCAGGCCGGGGAAGATGGCGCTGTTCAGCGCCTTCTCGTGCTCGGCCTTCATCAGGATCACGCCGCCACGGGGGCCGCGCAGGCTCTTGTGGGTGGTGGTGGTGACCACGTCGGCGTGGGGCACGGGGTTGGGGTAGACGCCAGCAGCAATCAGACCTGCGTAGTGAGCCATGTCCACCCACAGGATGGCGCCGACTTCCTTGGCGATTTTGGCGAAGCGCTCGAAATCGATGTGCAGAGCGTAGGCAGAGGCACCGGCCACGATGATGCGGGGCTTGTGCTCGCGCGCCAGCTCTTCCATCTTGTCGTAGTCGATGGCTTCGTTGGCGTCCAGACCGTAGGAAACGGCCTTGAACCACTTGCCGGACATGTTCAGCGCCATGCCGTGGGTCAGGTGACCGCCTTCGGCCAGGCTCATGCCCAGAATGGTGTCGCCGGGCTTGGCAAACGCCATCAGCACGGCCTGGTTGGCTTGCGAGCCGGAATTGGGTTGCACGTTGGCGGCTTCAGCGCCAAAGATTTGCTTGATGCGGTCGATGGCCAGTTGCTCGACCACGTCCACATGCTCGCAGCCACCGTAGTAACGCTTGCCTGGATAGCCTTCGGCGTACTTGTTGGTCAGCTGGGAGCCCTGGGCTTCCATCACGGCGGGCGAGCAGTAGTTCTCGCTGGCGATCAGCTCGATGTGCTCTTGCTGGCGATGGTTTTCAGCCTGGATGGCGGCAAACAGTTCGGGGTCGACTTTCTCGACGGTATCGGTGCGTTGAAACATGGCAGTCCTGTGAACTTGAAATTCCCTTGAGGCCAAGGGCTGCCCAGGCGAACGGCTGAAACGCTTGCGGGTTGCAATCGCTGCGACCTTGGGCGGTACGCTCCCCGGTGGTTCACAGACCTTGCAGTCTGCTGGTTTCCACGTCAGCGGCAGAGAAATTTCTGCGCCTATCGCCAGTTGCGTACACCCGCTAGTGTAGCTGAGCCGGGCCGGGCTTTCCCCAAGCTCCCGCTGCAAGTCCATGGGCTTTGTTGCGTTTTGTGCATTTGCACAAAAGCCGCCTGCACTGGAGTAGCACCAATGAAAAGAGCTGGCCATGGCCAGCTCCCAGGTGCAGAGGCAGACGCCTTACATTTGCCCTACGTTGGCTTGGGCCAGCTTGACGACGTTCTTGTCGAGCGCTGCTGAAGGCTGGCTCAGGCTATCGATGGCCGAAGAGGTGATGGTGTCCTTGGCATGTGTCGAAGGATTGGCCTTGGCCTTTTGCGCGGGTGCATCGGCCTTGGCTGTCAGCAGAGAATCACCGCGCAGGCCGACGGCCGCGCGCATGCGCTGGTGTTCGGCCAGCACCTTGGCTGCATAGCCGCCGTCGCTGGGCAGATTGGCGGCGCCCACGTAGTAACGCAATCCGCCTTCGATGGAGCCGGCACGGGCGATGCAGTCCTTGAGGACCTTGACGCCGACCTTGAGGTTGGTCACGGGATCAAAAGCGGCATGCTGGCCGCCAAAGCTCTCGTACTTGTCGGTGTGCACCGAAGTCATGACCTGCATCAGGCCCTGGGCACCGACCGAGCTTTGGGCGAAGGGGTTGAAGCTAGATTCAATGGCCATAATGGCCAGGATCAGCATGGGGTCCAGCTTGTTGGCCTTGCCCTGGGCGTAGGCTTCGCTGACCAGAGCCGCTAGCGGCTCGGGAGCCACGCGGTACTTCTTGCTCAGCCAGTAGGCTACGGCAGCCTGCTCTTTGGGCAGGCTCTTGGGATTGGCGGCCGTGGCCCGGTCGCTGGCTGCGACCATGGTGGTGCCCACATCTTCGACGGCAACTTCAGCTTCGGCCATCACGGGCTGGCGGGCATCCAACCATTGGCGCAGCTGGCTTTCACCAGCGAGCCGCAGATCGGGGCGGGAGATCAAAATCAAGGCCGAGATGGCCACGGCCAAGCCCAGGAGGGCGAAACCGTTGTGGGTGAGAGCAAGAAAACCATGGGCCACTTTGTGACCCAACGTTCGCGCGGAGGCGACCAATTTTTCTGACGCTGGCATAGCTTGTCCTTTCTGGAGGGCTGCCCCGGAGCATCGCTATGCAACCTGGAGGGTTGGCGAATTACCGTTGGCAACGACCTCAATGAGGTTTTGCTGCGGGCCGACTAAAAGCGCCTGGACCGGAGTGTCCGGAAGGCGTATGTCGGTCTGCTCAGTCGTGAGGCAGCGGAAACAAAAAACGCTCTTTTCGAGCGCTGGCGGATTCTAGGAGTCCTCTTAATAATCAGTCAACACTAACAAAAATAGTTTTAATATTTTAAAGTAATATTAAAACTGTATGGAAGCACAGTAATTTACAAGAGGGTCTTCGGGAAATCACCACTGCAAGCGGTGCATGCGCTCACATCGTTATTTGCATCAAAAAAGAGAAATAAAATGAAAAAACGCTGGTAACCCTTTGCCTGCACGGATATAGTGAATCTGCCTGCAAACTGCAGGTGTTCGCCAAAGAAAGGGAAAGGCAAACCTAGCCAAGGCACTTTCAGAGAGCTCTGGTCACGTTGCTTGTAATCTTCGCTGAGGCACTCACGGGAGCAATCTCTTGCTTCCAGCAGCAAGGACTTTATCCTCCTTGTCTGCGAAAAGCGGCACAGTCTGGTACTTGCCGTAGGGCCCGGAAGTTGGTTTCGCCACTTCCGGGCTTTCTTGTTTTTACAGCATCCCATCCCACCAAATTCCCGCTTCGACATGGCCGCTGAAGCCATTGATTGCCGACTGCGGAGTGGGTAAGAATGGTGTGAAAAATCTGGCTCGGCGTACCGACTTTCCATAGAACTTCCATGGAAAAAATGCAGCTCTCTATATATAGAGTGTTTTGCGTTTTTCATGGAGGCGTGAAAGCTGCGCTGCGGCAAGAGTACATTTGCGCCATCGCATGTGCTGACTGCCATGTTTGCTATCGTTGTTTGCGCTGCTGGGGTTGGAGGGCAGCCCCTTGTTCATGTCTTTCAAAAAAACACTCATGCCGCTGCTTTCAACGCATCGTTTGCTACGCCGCCTGCTCTGGCTTGTTCTGGGAATTTTGCTGCTGTGGCTGCTTTTGTGGGCGCTGCTGCCTATCGTGGCCAAGAGCCAGCTGGAAAAGCAAGCCTCGGCCAAGCTGGGTCGCCAGGTTCATGTGGGCAAGATCGAGTTCTCGCCCTGGTCCATGGCCATTAGCTTGCATGATTTGGTGATCGATAAAGCTACAAAAAATGTAGCTGATGGCGCAGATATACAAAGCGCTGAAGGCTCAAAAGTCCTTGAAAAAACTGCAGAGCCACAACTGGAGATCAAGCGCATTTTTGTGAATGCCAGCATCCAGTCCCTGTTTCGCCTGGCACCGGTGCTGGATGCGGTGGAGGTGGACTCGCCCGTGCTGCGTCTTACCCAGCACTCCGTGGGCAAGCTCGATATTGACGATGTGATCGCCAAGCTGTCCGAGCCCAAGGACGAGGCCTCCAAGTCTATGGAATTTGCGCTCTACAACATTGCGCTGCGCGATGGCCGTATCGAACTCAACGACGAAGCCGTGCAGCGCAAGCACGAGCTCAAGGCGCTGCAGCTGAGCATTCCCTTCATCAGCAATCTGGCCTCCAAGCGTGAAATCAAGGTGCTGCCGCATCTGGCGTTTGAACTCAATGGCAGCCAGTTCGCTTCTACAGGCGAGAGCACGCCTTTTGCCGACAATCGCCAGACGGCGCTCAATCTCCAATGGGCGCATATAGACCTGAAGCCTTATCTGGGCTATGTGCCCGAGTCTGTGCCGGTCAAGCCTTTGTCCGGCGTGCTGGATACGGATTTGCAGATCGCGTTCGAGCAGCAGGAGCAAGCTGTGGTGCGCCTCAATGGCAAGCTGACGCTCTCCGGGGTGGAGTTGCAGGACCGTCAAAGTGCGCCGCTCTTGAGCTTTGAGTCGCTTCAGGTGCAACTCAAGAATACGCAGCCGCTGCAAAACCAGATCACGCTGGAGTCGGTGCGCTGGGTCAAGCCCGAAATTCACGCCAGTCGCAATACACAAGGCGTGATCAACTGGCTGGGTCTGTCTGCTGGCAACGCCCAGGTCGTCAAGGACGCCGAGGCCAAGCCGCAGACCGACGAGCAAACGGTGGCTGCAAGCAAGGCTGTTGAGCCGGCTAAACCGACCACATCGGCTTCCCCACTGCAGATTGCGGTGCAGCAATTCAATCTGGATGCCGGCACGGTGCATTGGCGCGATGCCGCCACAGGCGCTGCGCCTGCGGCGCTGACGCTCTCGCCTCTGTCGCTGGAAGTGACCAGCGTGGCTTGGCCCATGAGCCAGCCACTGAATCTGACGGCCAGCAGTGAACTGCGCCAAGCGGGTGCTGGCGCCCCAGAGGCCGGTGCTGCAGCCAAGCTGGAGCTGCAAGGTCTGGTCACCCCCAAGGAGGGCAAACTCAGCATTCAGCTGCAGCAGCTGCCTTTGCAATGGGTGCAGCCCTATCTGGCTGCACATTTCAAACCTGAGTTGAGCGCCATGCTGGCCAGCCAGGCTGAAGTCTCCTGGGGCGAGGCCGGTGTAGTGGCGCAGGTCAGTGAATTCACGGCCGACAAGCTGCAGCTGCATGACAAGCAGACGCCGGTGACGGTGGAGCAAGTCAAGCTGACGGGGGTCCAGGTCGATCTGAAGATGCAGCAGGTGGTGGTGGAATCGATTGCAGTACAAAAACCCCAGCTGGCTGTGGTGCGTGATGCCCAAGGTCGCTGGATGTACCAGCAGTGGTTGCCTGCGCCCGGCAAGACTGCGGTCAAGCAGCAGGGCAGGGCGGATGGCAAGAGCGAAGCCAAGCCCTGGGCCGTCAAGCTGGCGGCACTGGCGGTAGATGGTGGTGCCATTCAATTCAAGGATCTGGCGCCTGTACCGGATCAGGCCAGCCAGGCGGTGCAACTGGAGCTGAGCGCGCTGCGCGTGCGCCTGGGGACTTTCGAGCCGCTGGCCCAAAAGGCCGCTCCCACGCCGCTTGAGCTGTCTGCCAAAATTGCCTCAGGCCGTCGCGTGCAGGCAGGCAGCATTCAATTCAAAGGCCGGTTTGGCCTGACGCCAGCCTCTGCCCAGGGGCAGTTGCAGGCCAGCGCCTTGCCCTTGCATGCGTTCGAGCCTTATTTTGGCCACAAGCTCAATGTGAATTTGGTGCGCGCCGACGGAAATTTCAAAGGCAAACTCAGTTTTGAGGCATTGGCCAAGGGTCCCAAGCTCAGCGTGCAAGGGGATGTGGCGCTGCTTGATATGCGCATGCGCTCCACCCTGGCGGAGCCCGTCAGGCCGGAGAGCGGCACGCCCAGCACCGCCAAGGGCGCGCTGACGGCCGTGCTCAATGACTCCACGGCAGATCGCGCCAAGGATTTGGCGAGCAAAACCGGCCTGGGTTTGGGCGATGACTTGCTGGCCTGGAAAACACTAGCCGTGCGCGGACTGGATTTGAATCTGCAGCCCGCACAGCCGCTGCGCGTCAGCGTGCGAGAGACGGCGCTGAGCGACTTCTTTGCCCGCGTCATCGTGCAGCGCAACGGCCGGATCAATTTGCAGGATATTGTGAAGACCGAGACGTCCGAGCAATCCGTGGCGCAGAACGAGCTGGCCAATGCCCAGGTCGCAGCCGGCGCCAAGCCCGATGCCGCCAAGCCTGCCGAGCCTGTCAAGGCCGAGGGCAGTGGCCCCGCACCCATCATCACGGTGGGTCCGATTGTGCTGACGGGCGGCAAGGTGCAGTTTTCCGACTATTTCATCCAGCCCAATTACTCGGCCGATCTGAGTGATCTGGCGGGCCGCCTCAGTGCTTTCTCTTCCCAGTTGCCGCCAGGCCAGACGGAGCCGCAAATGGCTGATCTGGAGATCAAGGGCAGGGCTCAGGGCACGGCTTCGCTGGAGATCACCGGCAAGATCAACCCGCTGGCCAAGCCTCTGGCGCTGGACGTGCGTGCGCAAATGCGGGATCTGGAACTCTCGCCTTTGTCGCCTTATTCCATCAAGTACGCAGGTCACGGCATTGAGCGCGGCAAGCTGCATATGGATGTGAGCTACAAGGTGCAGCCCGATGGACAGCTCACGGCTTCCAACAAGTTGGTGCTGCACCAACTGACCTTTGGCGATGCGGTGCAGGGCGCACCGGCGTCGCTGCCGGTGCGTCTGGCCGTGGCCTTGCTGGCCGACCGCAATGGCGTGATTGACCTGGATCTGCCCATTAGCGGCTCGCTCAACGATCCGCAATTCCGCCTGGCGCCCATCATCTTCAAGGTGATTGGCAATCTCATCATGAAGGCCGTGACGGCACCGTTTGCCCTGCTATCGGGAGCGTTCTCGGGCGGCGACGAATCTGGTGCCGTCACTTTTGCTCCCGGTAGCGCCGAGCTCGATGCCAAGGCCAAGGAAAATCTGAGCAAGATCGTCAAATCGCTGACCGACAGGCCGGCGCTCAAGATGACGGTGGTGGGAGAGTCCCGCGAGGCGGAGGACAGACAGGGCTGGAAGTTGGCGCAGCTCGACCGTTTGCTGCTGGCGCAAAAGCGCCGTGAAGCGATTCGTGATGGCAAGAACGGCGACGAGGTGCGCAGCGTGACGGATGCCGAGCGCTCGCCGCTGCTCAAAGCTGTCTACAGCCGCGCCGATGTGAAAAAGCCCCGTAACATGATCGGTATTGCCAAGGATTTGCCCGCCGAGCAGATGAAGACCTTGCTGATCGATAGCATTGCCGTGCCCGATGACGCTATGCGCGAGCTGGCTCTGGCCCGTGGCGTGGCAGTGCGTGACTATCTGGCCAGCCAGAATCTGCCTCTGGAGCGCCTGTTTCTGGGGGCTCCAAAGACCGAGGGACAGGAGCAGGACTGGACGCCGCGCGCCCAGCTCAGCCTGTCCGCACAGTGATATGTCAAACGCTGAAAGCCAAGGCTATTCAGCGTTTTTTGGCTCGTCTTCAAATAAAGGCGAAAATACGGGTTTGTCCAAGCGCTTGCAGGCATCATCGATGCACCTGCTGGCGCCTGGACTTGCGCTTGCAATGTCCACCCCCATATGGGCGGCAATGGTCTCGCCACCGGGCGGTGCCAAGCATTCTCTAACTGATACATGTCATCTATTTCTCCTAGCAGCACCATGTCTGATGCACCTGAAGTGAACCCGGCCTCTGCCAAGAATTCCGAGCAACATCCGCTGGATGCATTGACGGGTGGTGCTTTTTCCGCCGAAACCTCGGGCGACCGCGCCGCGCGTATCCGTGACTGGCTCACCACGCAACCTTCGGTGGAGCAGCTCCAGGAAGTGCACAAGGAACTGAGCGCGCGCGACAAGAGCGCTGCGCGCGCCGTGCGCGAGCGTCTGGACGAAATCCGTCGCACCGAAAATCAGGAAAAAATTTCCGTGGAATGGGCCGAAAAAGCCCAGGCCCTGCTGGCCGCCACGCCTTTTGATGCTGCTGCCGCAGTGGCCTGGCAGCGCGACGCTGCCAAGGCTGGCGCTGCGCTCTCGCGCGAGCCTCTGTCCCAGTTCAAGGCCCAGTTTGCCGAGCGCGTGAAGGCTGTGGAAGATCTGCAGCACCGCACGCAGGTGCAGCGCGAAGTGGCTTTGCTGCTGGCTCAGCGCATTGAAGTGCTGTCCACCAAGTCCTGGCGCGATGCCAAGGCTGTGCTCGAAGCACTGGGCAGCGACGTGGGCCGCTGGCAAGAACAGGCCAAGGAGCTGACAAGCGACGCGGCCTGGGGTAGCGTGGATAGCCGTTTCCCTCCTCAATTGGAAGCAGCATCCGCACAGCTGGCGCTGGTTTGGGATGCTTTCCAGTCTGCATTGACTCAGACCGAAGCCGCAGCGGCCGACGAAAGCGCTCCTTTGCCCACCGTGCCCGTGTGGGCCGACGAAATCCGTGTGGGTCGTGGCCTGCCGCCAGAAACCGCTCAGGCAGATGCTGCAAGGCCTGCCCAGGCCCGCGCGGCTGCACCCAAGAGCAACAAGCCTTCGCAAGAGCAGGTCGATGCAGCCAAGGCTGCTTTGAGCCAGGCGCTGGAAGCGCTGAAGGCGGAAACTGCGGCCGGTAACAGCAAGGCCGGCTCGGCAGCTGTGCAAGCCATGCGCGCGGCCATCAAGTCGCACGGCCGTTTTGTGGATGGCGCCTTGGTGACCGAGGTGCACGAAGCGCTGGTGGCGGCTGGCGAAGCTGATGGCTGGCAGCGCCAGAACGCAGACAAGCTGCGTGAAGAGCTGGTGGCCAAGGCCGAAGCCTTGCTCAACCGTCCCGACGGTCAGGCTCTGGGCGGCCGCAAGATTCAGGAAACCCTGCGTGCCCTGCGCGAGCAGTGGAAGCAGGCTGATCAAGGTGCTGCCGCCAACCACGCGCTGTGGAAGAAGTTTGACGAGGCCTGTAACGCCGCCTACAAGGTGGTCGAAGCCTGGCACGACAAGCTGCGCCAGGACACCACGCAGTCCAAGAGCCAGCGTCTGGCTTTGGTCGAAGAGATCAAGGCTTGGGCTGCCGAGCATGCTTCCAGCAAAGACTGGAAGGGCATGGGTCGCGCTCTGCGCCAGTTTGCCGAACGCTGGCGCGAAAGCGGTCACATCGGCGAGAAACTGTTTGCCGAGCTGCAGCCGCTGTTCAAGCAAGCCATGTCGGCCGCTGAAGCACCTTTGCATACTGCGCAAAAAGCCAGCCTGCAACGTCGCAACGCCATGATTGACGAAGCCGCAGCACTGGGTTCCGCACCCAGCCTGCGCATCGATGCCGTCAAGGAATTGCAGCAGCGCTGGCAGGCCGAAGCCCAGGGCGTGCCTCTGGATCGCAAGCACGAGCAAAAGCTGTGGGATGCTTTCCGCAAGCCACTGGACGAAGCCTTCAACCGCAAGGGTGCCGAGCGCGGCGCGCGCGCACCTGCCGTCGAGCTGTCCGAGCACGACCGCCGTGTGCTGGAAGCCTCCAAGGCTGTGGAAGCGGCCAATGCCAGCGGTGATGCCCAGCAGATTCGCACGGCCATGGCCGAGCTGGAATCCGTGCTCAAGGGCCAGGCAGCTGCCAAGGCTGAGGAAATCAAAGCTCAAGCCCAGGCAGATCAAGCGTCTGAAGCTACAGAAACCGAAGCGCCAGAAGCCGTGGTGGCCAAGTCTGCTCGTCCGATTGTGGCCGTGCGTGGCGATGACCGCCCTGGTATGAAGAAGGAAGCTGCTGCTCCCGCTGGCCGCCCAGGCGACCGCAAGGATGCTGGCCGTGGTCGTGACGGTGCTCGTGGCGATCGCGGAGCTCCTCGCGATGGTGACCGTGATGGCGCACGTGGCGGCCGGTTTGTGCGTGAAGATCGTGGTCCGCGTCTGGCAGATCCCGCATTCCGTGCGCAGCGCGAAGCCATGGAACATGCCCAGGAAGCTTTGCGCAAGCTGGCGGCACAGGCCCATGGTGAAGCCCTGAGCCAGCTGATGACAGCTTGGGAAAAGCGTGATGCCGAGCAACTGCCATCGGCCCAGCAACTGGGTGGCCGAGTGACTGTGCCCGTGCGTGCCGCCTGGTCCAGCGCCATTGCTGCCACGCCCAAGGGTGATGCGGCTCAAGCGCTGCTGCGCCTTGAAATGGCTGCCGACGTGCCTACGCCTGCCGACCAGCTGCAAGCCCGTCGTGCCCTGCAACTGCAGCTGCTGACCCGCCGCAACGATCCTTCGCCTCAGGAAACCTGGGGTCAGGATGCCGCGCAGGTGCTGGCCAGCACGCGTGAAGAGGCTACGGCCCGCCGCCTGCAGAACGCGCTCAAGCACTTGCTGCGCAAGTAAGGTCTGTGTCGGATACATTCCGGCGCTAACGAAAAAGGGAGTCTGCGGACTCCCTTTTTTTATGGTTCTCTGAGATGGCGAGCTGTTGCAGCAAAGGCTGCAGAAACGAAAAAGGCTGTTGCTTGCGCAACAGCCTTTTTGTATTTGGTGCCCAGAAGAGGACTCGAACCTCCACGGAGTTACCCGCTAGTACCTGAAACTAGTGCGTCTACCAATTCCGCCACCTGGGCATTTCAGAGTGATTGAATTATATAGCGGGAAAAGCAGCGCTCAGGCCGATTGGCGCGATTTTTTCAAAGAAATGTACAAAAGAGAAAGAGAGGCACAGGGAACGAAAAAGCCGTTGCATTTGCATGCAACGGCTTGTCGTATTTGGTGCCCAGAAGAGGACTCGAACCTCCACGGAGTTACCCGCTAGTACCTGAAACTAGTGCGTCTACCAATTCCGCCACCTGGGCTTTCAGAGTGATTGAATTATATAGCGGGAAAACCAGCGCTCAGGCCGATTGGCGCGATTTTTTCAAAAAAATGTACAAAAGAGAAAGAGAGGCGCAAGAAACGAAAAAGCCGTTGCATTTGCAGTGCAACGGCTTGTCGTATTTGGTGCCCAGAAGAGGACTCGAACCTCCACGGAGTTACCCGCTAGTACCTGAAACTAGTGCGTCTACCAATTCCGCCACCTGGGCTTTCAGGGAAGCTCGTATTGTAGCGCAATTTCTTGCGTTCAATCCGAATCTTCAAATTTTCTTGAGATGCCGTAGAGCTGTAAAAACCATCTGAATGTCAGAATGTTTTTCAAGTTTATCTAAACCTTGGTTGGTTGTCGTTAAACTTGGTGCCCAGGAGAGGACTCGAACCTCCACGGAGTTACCCGCTAGTACCTGAAACTAGTGCGTCTACCAATTCCGCCACCTGGGCATCTCAGGAAAGATTTAGATTGTATATCAAAAAAATGAACCCTCGCGCAAATGCCGCTGATATGAACGAAGAAATTTTGGGCACAGTGCAGGGCCACCGAGACGGACATGGCTTTGTGATTCGCGACGACGGCGAGCGCGATATCTACCTTCCTCCCAATGAAATGCGTGCCGTGCTGCACAAGGACAGAGTCCAGGTGCGCATTGCCCGCTACGACCACCGTGGCCGCCCCGAAGGGCGCGTGGCGGAGATTGTGGAGCGTCCGGAGCAGCCCATCATTGGTCGCTTTCTGCAGGAAAGCGGCGTGTGGCTGGTGGCCCCAGAAGACAAGCGCTACGGCCAGGACATATTGATTCCAGCCAATGCCACAGGCTCGGCCACGGTGGGGCAGGTGGTCGTCGTGGAGTTGACCGAGGCCCCGGCCTTGTTTGGTCAGCCTGTGGGGCGCATCGTCGAGGTGCTGGGCGAAGTGGATGATCCCGGCATGGAGATCGAGATTGCCGTGCGCAAATATGGCGTGCCGCATATCTTCTCGCAAGCCTGTCTGGAGCAGGCCAAGGCACTGCCGGAGACCGTGCGCGCCGTCGACTGCAAGAACCGCATTGATCTGACCGATATTCCTCTGGTCACCATCGATGGCGAGGACGCCCGTGACTTTGACGATGCCGTGTATTGCGAGCCTGCCAAGGTGGGGCGCGGCAAGGGCTGGCGTTTGCTGGTGGCGATTGCTGATGTGAGCCACTATGTGACCACGGGCAGCGATATCGATATTGATGCCTACGATCGCGCCACCAGCGTGTACTTTCCGCGCCGCGTGATTCCCATGCTGCCCGAGAAGCTCAGCAACGGCCTGTGCTCGCTGAATCCGGATGTGGATCGTCTGTGCATGGTCTGCGACATGCTGATCACGGCCAAGGGCGAAATTCACGCCTATCAGTTCTACCCGGCCGTGATGCACAGCCACGCGCGTTTTACCTACACCGAGGTTGCGGCCATTCTGGCCAATACCCGTGGGCCGGAGGCGGCCAAGCGCAAGGATCGCGTGCAGGACTTGCTCAATCTGCACGGTGTCTATCAGGCGCTTTTGAAATCGCGTGAAGAGCGTGGTGCGGTGGATTTCGAGACCACGGAAACGCAAATTGTCTGCGATGACAACGGCCGCATAGAGAAGATCGTGCCGCGCACCCGCAACGAAGCCCACAAGCTGATCGAGGAAGCCATGCTGGCGGCCAACGTCTGCAGTGCCGATTTCATCGAGCAAAGCGGGCAGCTGGGATTGTTCCGTGTGCACGACAAGCCCTCGCCGGAAAAGCAGGACATTCTGCGCGGCTACCTTAAGGCCATGGCCGTGGGCATGTCGATCAGCGACAACCCCACGACCAAGGAGTTCCAGCTGATCGCCGCCGCGACCAAGGATCGGCCCGATGCACAGCAGATTCACACCATGCTGCTGCGCTCCATGATGCAGGCCTTCTATACGCCTGAGAATTCCGGTCACTTCGGTCTGGCGTTTGAGGCCTATACCCACTTCACCAGCCCCATTCGCCGCTACCCGGACTTGCTGGTGCACCGCGTCATCAAGGCCGAGCTCAACGGCACCCATTACAAGCTGCCCGCCTTGCCGGAGCCCGGCGAAGCCGAGGCCAAGATGGCCAAGCGCCTGGCGTCGCGGGTGGTGGCACCCAGCCAGAAGCCGCGCAAGCGCGCCGCCGCCAAGGAAGTGCAGGCTTGGGAAGCAGCCGGTCTGCACTGCAGTGCCAACGAGCGCCGCGCCGATGAGGCCAGCCGTGATGTGGAGGCCTGGCTCAAGTGCAAATACATGCGAGAGCATCTGGGCGAGGAGTTTGCGGGCACGGTGTCTTCGGTCACCACCTTCGGTATTTTTGTGACACTGGACGCCATGTATGTGGAAGGCTTGGTGCACATCACCGAGCTGGGAGGCGACTACTTCCGCTTTGATGAAACGCGCCAGGAATTGCGTGGCGAGCGCTCCGGCATTCGCTACGGCATCGGTGCACGTGTTCAGGTGCAGGTCAGTCGCGTGGATCTGGACGGTCGCCGTATCGATTTTCGTCTGGTGCGCGATGGCGAGGACGGTTTGCCTTCGCAAAACCGTGGCAAAAACGAAGGCCGTGGCGATGCGCGCAAGAGCGGACGTGACGATTCGCGCTCGCGACGAGAAGGGCGTGATGGACGCGACGGTCGTGAGAGCCGTGAGGTGCGGGCCGAGCCTGCGCACTCCGATAAATGGAATCGCCGCGATGCCAAGGCCAACCGTGCCCAGCGCAATGCCGCTGGCAATACTGCTGCCAACACTGCGGGCGGGGCATCCGCCAATGCGGGAGCCAACGCAGGCGCATATATGAATAACGCTGCGCCAGAGCAGCGCCATGGCAAGCAAAGCCGCAAGGCAGCTAAAAAAGCCATGCTCAAGAGCGTCAATCTGGCCGCTTTGGAAGCGGAATACGCGAAAAAGCTTGCCAGCACCCCGGCAGTTCCCGCGCCTGCTCCAGCCCCTGTGGTTGTGGAGCAAGCTGTGGCGCCTGGCAAGAAGGCGCGGAAAAGCGGTCGCAAGAGTGCGGTGCCGGCCTTGTTGCTGCCGCCTGTCGAGCCTCAGCCGGTAGTGGCGGCTCCCGTGGCCAAGGCCGCACCGGCAGCGGAGCCTGCACCTGCGCCAGCAAAGCCGGCTGCTGCCAAGCGCAGCAAGGCGGTGGCCGAGTCCACCAAGCCCGTGACCAAGCCCGAAGCCAAGACTGCGCCCAAGACGGCGGCCAAGGTGACGAAAAAGGTCGCAGCCAAGACAGTGGCTAAGACAGCGGACAAGGTGACGGAGATGGAGACGGTCGTGGAAAAGGCTGAAGCTCAGACCGAGGCCAAGTCCGCAAAGCCTGCCAAGGTTACAAAGCGCAAACCCCGCGCGGTTTGAAGTCAGACTTGAGTTTGTTTGGCTGTGCGGCAACGCGCAGCTGAGTGTCTCGCTGAAAGGCCTTGCCGGAATTCATCCGGCAAGGCCTTTGTTGTTTGGTTTGTCAGCGGGTGCGTAGATGCTGGGCCAAAGCGCTGGCGCTAAAGGGCCGCTCTGCAGGCCACTGGTCGGCGACTTGGCCATGGCGATAAGCGCCTTGAGTGGCGGCCTGCTGCGCACTGAGCCCCTGTGCCCAGAGCGAAGCAATCAATCCTGCCAGCACGTCGCCTGTGCCTCCTGTGGCTAAAAGTGCATTGCCTGTGGGGTTGATCCATAGACTGGGCGTGCGTTGCTTGCTATTCAATGTATTGCAGGCGATCACCGAGCCCGATCCTTTGAGCACCACGGTACAGGCGAACTTTTGCGCCAGTTCGCTGGCCGCCTGCAGTCTGTCGGCCTGAATGCGGGCGGTGTCGGTTTGCAGCAGGCGAGCGGCTTCCAGCGGGTGCGGTGTCAGCACCGTGGCCTGGCCGCGTGCGGCGCGGGCTGTCAGCTGCTGGATCAAGTCTGTGGATGTCGCCACGATGTTGAGTGCATCGGCATCCAGCACCAGGCGCGGGGCTTGTGCCAGCAGCGTGGGCAGCCAGGGGGCAATCGCCAGTCCTCCGCCGCAGCCGCAGACCACGGTGGCGCTGCTCCAGTCTTGCGCACTGGGTTTGCGCAGCATGATCTCGGGCCAGGCGGAGCTGGCTTGATTGGCATGCTGCTCCGCATCGAGCAAGGCCAGCATCACGCGCCCCGCGCCGCCGTGCATGGCGGCAAGAGCCGCCAGCCAGGCTGCGCCGACCATGGACAGCCCTCGCTCCGCCAAGCCCTCGCCGCCCAGAATGGCGACATCGCCAAACACGCCCTTGTGGCTGGCATGCTGGCGTGCCGGGCTGGCTTGGGGCGCGCCGAGCAGGGCCAGAGGCGGCTGATCGGTATGTTGATGTGCGCTGATGTCTGCGCCCAATTCATCCCACCAAATTTGCCCGCATGCATCACGCCCGGCGCCGGTAAAAAGACCGGGTTGTAGCGTCAGCAAGGCCAGAGTGTGACGCTCGCGGGTGAGTGCTTGCGGCGCAGGGGCAGGTGCGCGCTCTGGCCCGAATCCCGGTGCTAATCCCGGCACATATTGCCCGGTTTGCGCATCCAGGCCAGAGGCAATGTCCACGCACAGCAGGGTGCAGGGGCTGTGCTGCACCTGGGTGAGCAGTTGCCGCAATCTTTCGTCTGACTGGTGGCTGCTGTCTGCCTTCAGGCCTATGCCCAGCAAGGCATCGATGCACAGGTCTTGTGCTGTCAGTGCGTCGGGTTGTGCGTCCACCCAGATCGCACCGGCTTGTCGAGCCTTGTCCCATGAGGCCTGGGCATCGGTGGGCAGGGCCTCGCGGGCTCGCACATCGCTGATCAGAATGCGGGCATGGGGCAGCTTGTGCCTGAGGCAGGCGGCGGCCTCATATCCGTCGCCGCCGTTATTGCCCGGGCCGCAGGCAATCCAGATGGTCTGGGCATGCGGCGCCAGGGCCATGGCCAGGCGTGCGACGGCCTCGCCCGCTCTTTGCATCAGCGTGTGCGGCGGCAGGGCGGCGGCCAGCGTTTGCTCCAGTCTGCGGGTGCTGGCCGTGCTGAAAAGCGGCAGACCTTGGGGAAAGGTCGAGATTGATGAGGGCGGGAGTATGCGCTGCATGACCAGAGCATAGCTCCATGCAGCGCAGAAATAATAGGCAAAAACAGCTGCCAGCCTTTATCAGTCAAGCGCAAGTAGCTATTGAAAATGCAGCTTTATACCGATCGGGTTGGCTGCAGAATCTGTTCGATTGCTGCGCTGATCTGCAACACGGCGTCGTCATGCAGGGCGGCATGCCAGACCATCAAGCCCGTGGGCAGCTCATTGGCTGCATGGCAGGACAGGGAGAGCGCGCAGCCGTCCAGCATATTGATCACGGCGGTATTGCGCAGCAGCAAACCGTTGACGCGGAAAAACTCGGCGTCGCGTTGCGCGTCCAGCTCTGCGTTCACGCCGTCGGCGGGCGCCACCGAGGCGATGGTGGGCGCCGTGATCGGTACGGTAGGCGAGAGCAGGGCGTCATAGGGTGCGATGGCGGTCTGCATGGATTCAATCCACTGCTGACGCGCGGCCTGCAAATCCAGATAGTCTGCCGCGCTCATGGAGGCGCCGCGTTCTATGCGCGAGCGCACGCGGGGATCGTAGAGTGCGGCCTGGGTCGGGTCCTTCAGGTATTTGCGGTGCCAGGCATAGCTTTCGGTAGGCGAAAAACCGCCAATTGCGTTGACGGCGTTCAGCGCAAGCAGCTCGGGCAGGTCGATCCATTCGATGCTGGCCCCGGCGGCCTGCAACTGGGCAATGCTGCGCTCGAAGGCCTGCTGGACGGCCGGTTCGATCTGCTCAAAAAATACCTGTCGCGGCACGGCCAGCCGGCGCTGCTGCAGATTCTTCTCGCCGGCCGAGACTTTGCGATCGGCCAGAATTTCGTGCAGAAAGACGGCATCGCGCACGCTGCGGGTGATGGCGCAGGCGGTATCCAGCGTGGGAGACAAGGGGATGGTGCCGCCTGCAGGCACCAGTGCTGCCGTGCTTTTGAAGCCTACCAGGCCATTAGAGGGCGGCAGGAATGCGGATGGAGCCGCCGGTGTCGGAGCCCAGGGCGGCCCAGGCTGCACCGCTGGCTACCGAAACGGCGGCCCCCGATGAAGAGCCGCCGGGAATGCGTGCCGGACGCGAGGGCGCCAGCAAGGGATTGCCGGGGTGGCGGGCATCGAGCGCGGCCGGCGTGCCAAAGTGCGGATTGGTGCCCACGCCGGAGAAAGCAAACTCCGACATATGGGTGCGGCCGATAATGGCGGCCCCGGCGGCGCGCAAACGCGCAACGGCCGGGGCATCGCTTGCGGCGGCTGCGGACGATTGCAGCAGCATGGAGCTGGCGGTGGTGGGCGAGCACTGGGTGTCAAACAGATTCTTGACGGAAATGGCCAGTCCGGCCAGCGGGGTATCGGGCGCAGCAGCCGCGGCCTCGCGGCGCGCTTCTACGAGAAAAGTCTGAGAAAAAACGTTGCCGCACAACGGACTTTGCGCGGCGGCGATGCTCAATTCCATCAGCTGGGAAGCACTGGTTTTGCCTTGGCGTATGTCTTGTACAGCGTCAAAGAGGTCGTGTTGCATGGCGATGTGCTAAAATTTTCCGGCTTTGCTGAGGGTTTGCCCTGGAATTGATGAAATGCTTGGCTGCTAAATGCTTGCCGACGCGTTGATTCAGTCTCTATGGGCTGATCTGATTCATGCTGATCTCGGACGATTTTTGTGCGCAAGGCGTGCAGTTTGTCCGGCAGCTGCAAGGCAAATAGCAAACCAGTCCCTTCAAGGTGTTGCGCTCATTCGCTGAGTGCAATCGTTGGGCTGGATTTTAGACCTAACCTTTGAGGTAATTAACATGGCAGTAACAATGCGCGAGATGCTGGAAGCTGGCGTCCACTTCGGTCACCAAACTCGCTTCTGGAACCCCAAGATGGCCCCGTTCATCTTCGGTCACCGCAACAAGATTCACATCATCAACCTGGAAAAGTCGCTGCCGATGTTCCAGGACGCCCAGAAGTTCGCCAAGCAATTGGTGGCCAACGGTGGCACCGTGCTGATGGTGGGTACCAAGCGTCAAGCCCGCGAAATGGTGGCTGCTGAAGCTCAGCGCGCCGGCGTGCCTTACGTCGACCAACGCTGGTTGGGCGGCATGCTGACAAACTTCAAGACCGTCAAGACTTCGATCAAGCGTCTGAAGGACATGAAGGCTCAGCAAGAAACTGGCCTGGAATCCATGTCCAAGAAAGAACAGCTGATGTTCGTTCGCGAACTGGAAAAGCTGGAAAAGGACATCGGCGGCATTCAAGACATGAACGCTCTGCCTGACGCCATCTTCGTGATCGACGTGGGCTTCCACAAGATCGCCGTGGCCGAAGCCAAGAAGCTGGGCATCCCCCTGATCGGTGTGGTGGATACCAACCACAACCCCGAAGGCATCGACTACGTGATCCCCGGTAACGATGACTCCGCCAAGGCTGTGCAGCTGTACGCTCAAGGCATGGCTGACGCCATCCTGGAAGGCCGTGAAGCCCGTCTGAACGACGTGGTCAAGGCTGCCGCCGGTGAAGACGGCGACGAGTTCGTGGAAGTGGAAGAGTCCGCCGCCTAAGCGAAGTCCGGCTGCGCGACCGCATCGCGAGAAAAAGCGGGGCTCTAAGTAGCCCCCTTTTTTTAAGCCGAATTCCTGTAACGAATCGAACAGATACTGGAGAAATACGATGGCAATTACTGCAAGCATGGTCGCTGAACTGCGCGCCAAGACCGACGCCCCCATGATGGAATGCAAGAAGGCTCTGACCGAAGCTGATGGCGATATGGCCAAGGCTGAAGAGCTGCTGCGCGTCAAGCTGGGTACCAAGGCTGGCAAGGCCGCTTCCCGCGTGACTGCCGAAGGCGTCGTGACTGCTTTCATCGAAGGCGGCAAGGGCGGCATGATCGAAGTCAATAGCGAAACCGACTTCGTGTCCAAGAACGACAGCTTCATCGCCATGGCCAACGCCGCTGCCAAGCTGGTAGCCGAGCACAAGCCTGCCGACCTGGAAGCTCTGGGTGCTATCGCCTACGAGCAAGACGGTTTCGGCCCCACTCTGGAAGACGTGCGCAAGGGCCTGATCGGCAAGATCGGCGAAAACATGTCTTTCCGCCGCTTCAAGGCTTTTGACGGCGCCGGCCTGGCTGCCTACGTGCACGGCACACGCATTGGCGTGGTTGTCGAGTTCGAAGGCGACGCAACTGCCGCCAAGGACGTGGCAATGCACGTGGCCGCCATGAAGCCCGTGGCTCTGACTTCCGCTGACGTGCCTGCCGATCTGATCGCCAAGGAACGTGCTGTGGCCGAAGGCAAGGCTGCCGAGTCCGGCAAGCCCGCTGACATCGCTGCCAAGATGGTTGAAGGTTCGGTGCAGAAGTACCTGAAGGAAGTGTCCCTGGCTGACCAGGTCTTCGTGAAGGCTGCTGACGGCAAGCAAACCGTGGGCCAGATGCTCAAGGCCGCCAACACCACCGTGAAGGCGTTCACCATGTACGTGGTGGGTGAAGGCATTGAGAAGAAGACTGACGACTTCGCCGCTGAAGTGGCTGCCCAGGTGGCAGCAGCCAAGGCTGGTGCGTAAGCCTCAAGCCTGAGCAACAATCGCGGCCTGGAGCCGCGATTGATTTATCTCCCTCCCGTTTTTCACAATCACTTTAATTTCCACCGGAGAATCATCATGTCCAACGCCATTCCAGCCCACAAGCGCATTTTGCTCAAGCTGTCGGGTGAGGCGTTAATGGGGGATGACCAATTCGGCATCAACCGTGCAACCATTGAGCGCATGGTCTCCGAGATCGTGGAAGTAACCAAGGTCGGTGTGCAGGTGGCTGTGGTGATTGGCGGTGGCAATATCTTCCGCGGCGTCGCAGGTGGCTCCGTCGGCATGGATCGCGCCACGGCTGACTATATGGGCATGCTGGCCACGGTGATGAATGCCCTGGCCCTGGCAGACGCCATGGACAAGCAAGGCCTGACAGCCCGCGTGATGTCGGCCATTGCCATCGAGCAAGTGGTGGAGCCCTATGTGCGCCCCAAGGCGTTGCAGTATCTGGAAGAAGGCAAGGTCGTGGTCTTTGCCGCCGGTACCGGCAACCCTTTCTTCACCACCGACACCGCTGCAGCTTTGCGCGGTGCTGAAATCGGTGCCGAAGTGGTGCTCAAGGCCACCAAGGTGGACGGTGTGTATACCGCCGATCCACACAAGGACGCTTCGGCGACCCGCTATGACAAGCTGACGTTCGACGAAGCTATTTCGCGCAATCTGGGCATCATGGATGCCACTGCCTTTGCGCTGTGCCGCGATCAGAAGCTGCCCATTCGTGTTTTCTCCATCGTCAAGCCCGGCGCACTCAAGCGCGTGGTGATGGGTGAAAACGAAGGCACTCTGGTGTACGCTTAAGAGTTCGCTCGCTTTTGATGCAAACTCTTGGCTGCTGAGTCCCTCCAAGGAAAAGAACATGACGATTGCCGAAATCAAGAAAAATACCGAAACCAAGATGGGCCAGTCCATCGAGGCACTGAAGAACAACCTCTCGCGCATCCGTACCGGTCGTGCCAATCCTGCTTTGCTCGACTCCATCCATGTGGAGTACTACGGCTCCATGGTGCCTTTGTCGCAAGTGGCCAACGTGTCCTTGCTGGACTCGCGCACCATCAGCGTGCAGCCCTGGGAAAAGAACATGGCTGCCAAGGTGGAAAAGGCGATTCGCGAAAGCGATCTGGGTCTGAACCCCGCATCGCTGGGCGATCTGATCCGCGTGCCCATGCCTCCCATGAGCGAAGAGCGCCGCAAGGAAATGACCAAGCTGGCTCGCAACGAAGGCGAAAACTCCAAGATTGCCATCCGCAATCTGCGCCGTGATGCCAACGAAGGCGTCAAGAAGCTGGTCAAGGACAAGGAAGCTTCCGAAGACGATCAAAAACGCTCCGAAGCCGACATCCAGAAGATCACCGACAAGCACATCTCCGAGATCGACGTGCTGGTGGCTGCCAAAGAGCAAGACATCCTGGCAGTCTGAGGCAAACAGCCCGAGGACCTGCACTTTTGACTTCCAAAAAAACCGGCGCGGTTCCGCGCCATATTGCCGTCATCATGGATGGCAACGGGCGCTGGGCCAAGCGTCGCCTGCTGCCCCGCCTTGCCGGGCACAAGCAAGGTGTGGAATCGCTGCGCCGCTGCGCCCGCGCCTGCGTGGAGCGCGGCGTGCAGGTGCTCACGGTGTTTGCCTTCTCCTCGGAGAACTGGAATCGCCCGCAGGAAGAGGTCTCCGGCCTCATGAGTCTGCTGGCGACCGCACTTGCCAAGGAAGTGAGCCAGCTGAGCCGAGATGGTGTTCGCCTGTACTTTGTGGGCGATCGCTCCAGTCTGTCTGAAAAAGTGCGCCATGGCCTGGCGCAGGCCGAGCAGCAGACCGCGCACAACACCCGCCTGATTCTCAATATCTGCTTCAACTACGGTGGTCGCTGGGATATTGCTCAGGCCGCTGAGAAGCTGGCGGCTCAAGGTGTGGCCATCACCCCCGAGAGCCTGGACAAGGCCATGGCACTGGCCCATGTGCCCGATCCGGATTTGTTGATCCGTACCGGTGGCGAGATGCGCATCAGCAACTTCCTGCTTTGGCAGGCTGCTTATTCCGAGATGTATTTCAGCGCCAGCCTGTGGCCTGACTTCGATGAGGCTGAACTCGATCTGGCCATTGGTGCTTTCAATGGCCGCGAGCGGCGCTTTGGTCAGACATCCGAACAGATTCAACAGCCGTCCACACCGACTGTGACGGCATAAACAAAAGAGGTGCCATGCTCAAGCAGCGCGTTATCACTGCCTTGATTTTGCTGGCCATCCTGCTGCCCGCATTGTTCTACACCGGCAGCAGCACGCCATTTGCCGTGCTCATGCTGATTTTCATGGCTGCAGGTGCCTGGGAATGGGGGCGACTCAATGGCTTTGGTCAGATGGGCTCCCTGGTCGTGGGCGGTGTCTGCACCGTGCTGTGTGCCGCCTCCTGGTGGGCGGGCTGGCTGCAGCAACCTCTGGGGGCGTTTGGCATGCTGTGGGTGATTGCCGGCGGCATGTGGGTGCTGGGTGGTGGCTTGCTGCTGCGCGCTGGCGTGGCTGGCTGGCCGCACATTCCTGCTGCTGTGCGCTTGGTAGGCGGCGTGCTGGCCTTGTGGGTGGCCTGGATGGCCGTTGTGCAGGCGCGCAATGTGGGAATCAATTTCCTGCTTTCCATGCTGGTGCTGGTATGGGTCGCCGACGTTTTTGCCTACTTCGCGGGCCGAACCTTTGGCCTCAAATTCACCAAGAACAAGCTGGCTCCGACCGTGAGTCCTGGCAAGAGCTGGGAAGGCGTCTGGGGCGGCATGCTGGGCGTGATCGCCCTGGCCCTGCTTTGGGTTTGGGCGGATCGGCACTATGGTGCTGGCGTACCTAGTTTTTATTCGGTGCTGCAGTCGCGCGGAACCTGGTTCCTGCTGCTGGCAGTGGTGTTTATGGCTGCGATGAGCGTGGTGGGCGACCTGGTCGAATCCCTGATCAAGCGCAGCGTTGGTGTCAAGGACAGCAGCGGTTTGCTGCCCGGCCATGGTGGTGTTCTGGATCGCATTGATGCCCTCTTGCCCACGCTGCCGTTGGCAATGATGCTCTCATCCTTTGTGCATCCATGAAGCAAAAAATCACGGTTCTGGGTTCTACCGGTTCGATCGGAACCAACACCCTGGATGTGGTGGCGCGCCACCCTGATCAGTACCAAGTGTTTGCCTTGAGCGCGGCCACCCAGGTGGACTTGATGCTCAAGCAGTGCGCTCAATTCAAGCCCCGCTTTGCCGTCATGGCCAGCGCTTCTCATGCGCAGCTGCTGGCTGAAAAGTTAAAGCAAAATGGGCTTGGAACCCAGGTGTTGCAATCGCAAAATGCTCTTGAATCAATAGCGTCTCATCCCGAGGTGGATGCCGTCATGGCGGCCATCGTCGGTGCTGCGGGTCTGGCCCCCTGTCTGGCTGCAGCCAAGGCCGGCAAACGTTTGCTGCTGGCCAACAAGGAAGCTTTGGTGGTTGGCGGGGCCTTGTTCATGGACACTGTCAAGCGCCACGGCGCCACGCTGCTGCCCATCGATAGCGAGCATTCCGCCATCTTCCAGTGTCTGCCCGAAGACCGCAGCACCTGGGCTGCGCGTGTGGACTCGCTGCTGCTGACCGCCTCGGGCGGGCCTTTCCGTCAGCGCGATCCCGCCACTTTGGCCGAGATCACGCCCGAGCAGGCTTGTTCCCACCCCAATTTCTCCATGGGTCGCAAGATCTCGGTGGATTCGGCCACCATGATGAACAAGGCGCTGGAAGTGATCGAGGCCCGCTGGCTGTTCGACATGGCGCCCGAGAACATCAAGGTGGTGATTCACCCGCAGCAAATCGTGCATTCCATGGTTCAGTTCACGGACTCGTCGGTGCTGGCTCAGCTGGGTACGCCGGATATGCGCGTGCCCATTGCCTGCGGTCTGGCTTGGCCCGAGCGCATTGCCAGCGGCGCGCCGCTGCTGGACTTTTCCAAGCTGGCAGCGCTGACGTTCGAGGAGGCGGATGCCCATCGTTTTCCGGGGCTGCACCTGTCTTGGCAAGCGCTGAGCGCGCCTGAGGGCACGACGACTGTGCTCAATGCGGCCAATGAGGTGGCTGTGGCCGCTTTCCTGGAGCGTCGCCTGGGCTTTGATCGTATCCATGCCGTCAATCTGCAAACCCTGGAGGCCGTGCAGCCTGGAGCTGTCGCCAGCCTGGAAGACCTGATGGCGCTGGATGCCAGAGCACGTGAGCAAGCGCGTGCCATTGCAAATCAGTGGGCTCTGTAAGCCGGCTTTGTGCAAAGCGGTGCGGCCCTGTGATTGAACTTGTGCGCCGGCGCGCTGTCAAAGCGCCATTGAGTCAAAGGAGCTGCTGGTGTTGCTGACGGTTGTTGCGTTCATTGTGGCGCTGGGTGTGTTGATCGCTGTGCACGAGTGGGGGCACTACCGCGTGGCCGTGGCCTGCGGGGTGAAGGTGCTGCGCTACTCCGTGGGCTTTGGCAAGCCGCTGCTGCGCTGGACCAGCAAAAAGACAGGCACCGAGTACGTGGTCGCTGCGCTGCCGCTGGGCGGCTATGTGCGCATGCTTGACGAGCGTGAAGCCGAGGTGGCACCCGAGGAAAAGCACCTGGCCTTCAACAACCAGCCTCTGCGTTCCAGAGCCGCCATCGTTGCGGCCGGCCCGGTGGCCAATCTGGTTTTAGCCATTGCCTTGCTGTCCGTCGTCAACTGGATGGGCGTGACCGAGCCTGCCGCCAGACTGGCCGCGCCGCCTGTGGGCTCTTTGCTGCAAACCGCAGGAGTGCAGGGCGGAGACCGGGTACAGCGCGTTGCCGTTGGCAATCAGGCCTGGGAGCCGGTGCGCTCTCTGGGCGATTTGCGCTGGTCCATCACCACGGCGGCAATCGAGGGCGACGCCCTGCAGCTGGAAGTGGCGGCCGCACCTGACGCAGCGGCCCGCGTGCTGAATCTCAATCTCGCCTCCCTGGAGCAAAAAGAGCCCGATGCGGCCTTTTTTGAAAAAGTGGGTTTGGCCGGTCCCTGGTCCAGCCCGGTGCTGCAAGAGGTGGTTGAAGGCGGACCGGCACAGGTATCCGGTCTGCGCAAAGGCGATTTGGTGCTGAGCGTGGACGGCAAGCCGGTGCAAGACGGCGCGCAGCTGCGCAGCTGGATACGCCAATCGGGTGCCTCCGGCCAGGTCGCGCCCCAAAGCTGGCAGATTCAGCGCGATGGGAAGACCATGGTCTTGACGGTGCAGCCGGAACTGGTGGCCGCGACGGCCGAGCAGCCCAGCACGGGCCGGATCAACGCCTTCATCGGCGGTGAAATCGAGATGGTGGTGGTGCGCCGCGGCTTTGTGGACGGTCTCTGGGCCGGTGTGACGCGGACCTGGGAGCTGTCTGCCATGACCTTGCGCATGATGGGGCGCATGCTGATCGGCGAGGCTTCGCTCAAGAACATCAGCGGCCCGCTGACCATTGCCGACTACGCCGGCAAGTCCGCCAGCATGGGGCTGGTGCAGTATCTTTCGTTTCTTGCGCTCATCAGCATCAGCCTGGGCGTTCTCAACTTGCTACCATTGCCAGTTTTGGATGGCGGGCACCTGATGTATTATCTTTGGGAAGCCGTCACAGGCCGCAGTGTTTCTGATCTTTGGGCCGAGAGATTGCAAAAGGCAGGTGTGGCAGTCATCCTGATGATGATGTCGGTCGCCTTTTTCAATGATTTCAACCGGCTTTGGGGCTAATTTTTCGCCGATTTCGGTAGCTGCAATTGCGGCAAATTCCACTCATGAAAAAACATTTCACTCGCTTTGGCGTGCGCAGAGCAACGGCCTTGGCTGCCATGGTTTTGGCTGCAAACGCGGCATGGGCACTTGAACCTTTCAAAGTGCAGGATATTCGTGTTGAAGGCCTGCAGCGCGTAGAAGCTGGTACGGTTTTCGCATCCATGCCGTTGCGCGTGGGCGAGCAATACGACGATGAAAAGGGCGCCGCAGCCATTCGCTCGCTGTTCGCGCTGGGCTTGTTCAAGGATGTGCGCCTTGAAGCCAATGGCAATGTGCTGGTGGTGGTGGTGGAAGAGCGCCCCACGATTGCTGAAGTGAATTTCGCGGGTACCAAGGAGTTCGACAAGGACACCTTGCTCAAGGCCATGCGCGATGTGGGTCTGGCCGATGGTCGCCCCTTCGACAAGGCACTGGCAGATCGTGCCGAGCAGGAGCTCAAGCGTCAGTACATCAACCGCAGCCTGTATGGCTCCGAGGTGGTGACGACCGTCACGCCGATTGAGCGCAATCGCGTGAACCTGACCTTCACGGTGTCCGAAGGCGAGCCTGCCAAGATCAATGAGATCCATATCGTCGGCAACAAGGCGTTCAAGGAGTCCACACTCAAGGACTTGTTCGACCAGGACACCGGCAACTGGATGAGCTGGTACACCAAGTCGGATCGCTACGCCCGCAACAAGCTCAATGCCGATCTGGAATCGCTGCGCTCCTACTATCTGCAGCGCGGCTACCTGGAGTTCCGCGTGGACTCCACCCAGGTGGCCATTTCGCCAGACAAGCAAAACATTGCGCTGACCGTGAATGTTCACGAAGGCGAGCAATATGTGGTGTCCGGCGTGAAGCTGGTAGGCAATTTCCTGGATCGTGATGACGAATTCAAGTCCCTGATCAAGATCAAGCCTGGTGAGCCCTATAACGCCGATCAGGTGAGCCAGACCATCAAGGCATTCACCGACTATTACAGCAACTTCGGCTTCGCCTTTGCCAAGGTGGAAGCCGTGCCTGAAATCGATCGGGCCAACAACCGCGTGGAACTGGTGCTGCAGGCCCAGCCTTCGCGCCGCGCCTATGTGCGCCGCATCAATGTGAGCGGCAACAACAAGACCCGTGACGAAGTGATTCGCCGGGAGTTCCGTCAGTTTGAAGCCTCTTGGTACGACGGCGACAAGATCAAGCTGTCGCGCGACCGCGTGGACCGCCTTGGCTTCTTTACCGAAGTGAATGTGGAAACCCAGGAAGTGCCTGGTTCTCCCGATCAGGTGGATCTGTTGATCAACGTGGCTGAAAAGCCCACGGGCTCGATTCAGCTGGGTGCCGGTTTCTCCAGTGCTGAAAAGGTCTCGCTGTCCTTCGGTATCAAGCAGGAAAACGTGTTCGGTTCCGGTAACTACCTGGGTGTGGACGTAAATACCAGCAAGTTCAACCGAACCATCGTGATGTCCACCACCAATCCGTATTTCACAGATACGGGCATTTCGCGCACCTACGATCTGTACTACCGCACCATGCGTCCGTACTACGACGACGCGGCCTACAAGATCGTGACCCAGGGTGCTTCCGTGCGCTTTGGTGTGCCGTTCAGCGAGGTGGACACGATTTTCTTCGGTGGTGGTGTCGAAGGCAACGAGATCAAGCCGGGCACTTACATGCCCCAGGTCTATCAGGATTACTGCAACAACTGGGGTTGCAAGCAGACCGGCATTCCCATGACCATTGGCTGGTCTCGCGATAATCGCGACAGCGCCCTGGCGCCTAATGCGGGTCGTTATCAGCGCTTGAATACCGAATTGTCCTTCCTGAGCGATATGCGCTATGTCAAGGCCAATTACCAGATTCAGCAATATATCCCGCTGAACAAGAAATACACGATTGCCTTGAACGGCGAACTGGGCTGGGGCAAGGGCCTCAACGGCCGTCCGTTCCCGATTTTCAAGAACTTCTATTCGGGCGGTTTGGGTTCGGTTCGCGGTTTCGAGCAGGGCTCGCTGGGTAGGCATGACACCACCTACACGAATCTGGCCCTTGGCGGCACGCGCAAGATGACCTTGAATGCCGAGTTCATGGTGCCGTTCCCTGGCGCAGGCAATGACCGAACCTTGCGTTTGTTTACTTTCCTGGACGTTGGCAATGTGTGGGCAGAAGGGGAGAGCATGGAGTTGAACTCCCTGCGCGCTTCCACAGGTATCGGTATTAGCTGGATTTCGCCTTTGGGCCCGCTGCGTTTGGCTTATGCTCAGCCTATCCGCAAGGAAACCGGGGATAGAATCCAAAAACTGCAATTCCAAATCGGAACATCTTTCTAATGAAATCTCTCTCTAGCCACCTTTCTCTGGCTGTGCTGCTTGGCGCCGTGGCCGTCTCTGCGCATGCACAAGAATTCAAGGCCGGTTTTGTGAACACGGATCGCATCTTCCGTGAAGCTTCTACCGCCAAGGCTGCCCAGGCCAAGCTTGAGCAGGAGTTTTCTAAGCGTGAAAAGGATTTGGTCGACAAGGGCAATGCCTTGAAGAGCGCTTCGGAAAAATTCGAGCGTGAAGCGCCGACCATGGCCGAGAGCCAGCGCATGGCCCGTCAGCGTCAGCTGGTGGATCAGGACCGTGACTTCCAGACCAAGCGCCGCGAGTTCCAGGAAGACCTGAATTCCCGCAAGAATGAAGAGCTGTCTCAAGTGCTTGACCGCGCCAACAAGGTGGTCAAGCAAGTGGCCGAAGCTGAAAAGTACGATGTGATCCTGCAGGAAGCTGTGTATATCAACCCCAAGTTCGATATCACAGACAAGGTGATCAAGGCCTTGAACGGCAAGTAAACCATTCAGGTTGAATCTGTGAGCGTTTTATTGGGACAGATTCTCGATGCGCTCGGCGGAGAACTGCTGGGTGGCGGGCGCGAGTTGCAAATCTTGCGCATCGCCCCTCTGGACTCCTCGGGCCATGGTGATCTGAGCTTTCTAAGCAACCCGCGCTATCGCCAGCAGCTGGCCGCCTCTCAGGCGGCCTGCGTCATTGTGGCGCCTGCAATGCGTGAAGAGGCGCAGGCGCGTGGCGCCTGTATCGTCACCGACGATCCCTATGCCTATTTCGCCCGTGCCACCCAGTGGTGGAAGGTGCAGCATGCAGGCGCTGCCATGCGAGGCATCCACGCCAGCGCCGTGGTGCATGAGTCTGCCGTGGTGCATGAATCGGCCTATGTGGGCCCGTTGTGCGTGGTGGAGGCGAATGCGCGTATCGGTGCCGGCACCGTGCTCAAGTCTCGCGTGACGCTAGGCGAAGCCTGCGAAGTGGGTGAGCGTTGCATCTTGCACCCGGGCGTGGTCATTGGCGCGGACGGTTTTGGCTTTGCCCCATCCAAGGGCGCGTGGATCAAGATCGAGCAGTTGGGACGGGTGCGCATTGGCAACGATGTGGAAATTGGCGCCAATACCTGTGTTGATCGGGGTGCACTCGACGACACGGTGATCGAAGACGGCGTCAAGATCGATAATCTGGTGCAGATTGCCCACAATGTGCACATTGGTGCGCATACGGTGATCGCGGGCAATACCGGTATTGCGGGCAGCGCCCGTATTGGTGCACATTGCCAGATTGGCGGCGCAGCCAATATCCTGGGTCATTTGACCATTGCGGATGGCACGGTGATTTCGCCGACATCCATGGTCACCCGCTCATTGCCCAAACCGGGTTTTTATACAGGCATCTTTCCGTTGCAAGAAAACGAGCAATGGGAAAAGAACGCTGCAACATTCAAGCAGCTGTATGTGCTCCGTGAGCGCATCAAAAAGCTTGAGCAAACGCTGGCCAATGACCAGCGAAGCAACAACGGAAACTGATGATGGATATTCAAGCAATTCTCAAGCAACTGCCGCACCGCTACCCCTTTCTTCTGGTGGATCGGGTGCTGGAGCTTGAGCGCAACACCCGTATCAAGGCCATCAAGAACGTCACTTTCAACGAGCCGTTCTTCACCGGTCACTTCCCTGGTCGTCCCGTCATGCCTGGCGTGCTGATTCTGGAAGCCCTGGCCCAGGCTGCGGGTCTGCTGGCTTTCGATGCCATGGGTCAGGTGCCTGATGAAAACAATATCTACTACTTCGTGGGTATTGACTCGGCGCGCTTCAAGCGACCTGTGGTGCCGGGAGATCAACTGGCTCTGGAAATCACCATCGACCGCGTTCGCGGCGGTATCTGGAAGTTCAATGCCGTGGCCAGCGTGGATGGCGAAGTGGCGGCAGAAGCACAGCTGATGTGCACCATGCGCCAAGTGGGTTAAGCGTTGATGGCTGCTGTCAGTCTGATTCACCCCACGGCAGTCGTCGACCCGGCGGCCCAGCTCGACTCGTCGGTGGCTGTGGGGCCGTATGCCGTGATCGGTCCCAAGGTGCGCATTGCCGCGAACACCACGGTGGGTGCGCATTGCGTGATCGAGGGCGACACCACCATTGGCTGCGACAACCATATTTTCCAGTTCGCTTCCCTGGGCGCACAGCCGCAGGACAAGAAGTACGCGGGCGAGCCCACGCGTCTGGAGATCGGTGATCGCAACACGGTGCGCGAGTTCTGTACCTTCAATACCGGCACTTCGCAAGACCGTGGCGTGACCAGTATCGGCTCGGACAACTGGATCATGGCCTATGTGCACATTGCACACGACTGCATCGTGGGCAACAACACCATCCTGGCCAATAACGCCACGCTGGCAGGCCATGTGCATGTGGACGACTGGGTCATCCTGGGTGGCCTCACGGGCGTGCACCAGTTCACCCATATCGGTGCCCATGCGATGGCCGGTTTTGCCAGTCATGTCTCGCAGGATGTGCCGCCTTTCATGATGGTGGACGGCAATCCTCTGTCCGTGCGCGGCTTCAACGCCGAAGGTCTGCGCCGTCGCGGCTTCACGCCCGAGCGTCTGGCCGTCGTCAAGCAAATGCACAAGCTGCTGTACCGCCAGGGTTTGACGCTGGATGCCGCAACCCAGGCCATTGAAGGCCTGAAGGCCGACATGCCTGAGGCACTGCAGGATGTGGAGCATATGCTGGCCTTTCTGGCTGCATCCACACGTGGCATTGCGCGCTAAGACGTGCCGAGCACTGCTAAGGAATACGACGGGCTGTGACAGATCTGGCTAAAACCTCCATGCCTGCGAAAAAGACCGCAGGCATGGCACCTGATATCGCCATGGTGGCCGGAGAGGCTTCCGGCGATTTGCTGGCCTCCTTGCTGCTCGATGGTCTGCGCCAGCGTTGGCCCGATGCCCGCTCCATGGGCATAGGCGGCGCGCAAATGCAGTCGCGGGGCTTTGATGCCTGGTGGCAGTCCGAGCGTCTGGCCGTGCACGGCTACAGCTGGGAAGTGCTGATGCGCGTGGCCGAGTTGCTGGGCATTCGCAAAAAACTGCGTCAGCGCCTGATTGCCCATCCGCCATCGGTCTTTGTCGGCGTGGATGCGCCTGACTTCAATCTGGGCCTGGAAGAAAAGCTGCGCGAAGCTGGCGTCAAGACAGTGCACTTTGTCTGCCCCTCCATCTGGGCCTGGCGTGCCGACCGGATTGAGAAGATCCGCCGTGCGGCCGATCATGTGCTGTGCATTTTTCCCTTCGAGCCCGAGCTCTTGGCCCAGCACGGCATAGAGGCGACCTATGTGGGTCATCCTCTGGCCCAGGTCATTCCTTTGCATCCGGACCGCGCTGCGGCCCGGGCGAAGTTGGGTCTGCCTGAAGAGGGGCTGGTGCTGGCCTTGCTGCCTGGTAGTCGTCGCTCGGAAGTGCGTTATATCGCTTCGGGCTTTTTCAAGGCTGCAGCCTTGGTACTTAAAGCGCTTCCGGCTACCAAAATCGTAGTGCCTGCCGTTCCTTCCTTGTGGGAGGAAGTGCAGCGTATTGCCGCTGAAGCCGGCATGGCGGACAAGGTTCTCATCGTGAAAGGCCAGTCCCACGATGTGCTGGCGGCCTGTGATTGCACGCTGATTGCCAGCGGCACGGCCACGCTGGAAGCGGCCTTGTTCAAGCGCCCCATGGTCATCAGCTACAGCATGCACCCCTGGAGCTGGCGTCTGATGCAACGCAAGCAGCTTCAACCCTGGGTAGGGCTGCCCAATATTTTGTGCGGCGATTTCGTCGTGCCCGAGTTGCTGCAGGATGCCGCAACTCCCGAGGCGCTGGCGAAAGCCGCCTTGGGCTGGCTGCGTGCCAGCCAGGATTCTCCTGTCACCATTGAAGCGCTGGTTGAGCGCTTCACCGCGCTGCACCACGAACTGCGCCGAGATACTGCCCAATTGGCTGCCCATGCGATCGAAAAAATCATTGCCTCCTCCGCTGCTTGAGCAGGATTGCCTGCCGTGGCATCCGCCCGGCTTGGTTGCCGGGGTGGATGAGGCAGGGCGCGGCCCGCTGGCCGGACCGGTGGTGGCTGCTGCCGTCATCCTGGATGACATGAAGCCGATTGCAGGCCTGAACGACTCCAAGAAGCTCACCGCCAATCGCCGCGAAGTGCTGTACGACGAAATTCGTGCCAAAGCTCTGTGCTTTTGCATTGCGCAGGCGTCGGTACAGGAGATTGACGAGCTCAACATCCTGCAGGCCACCTTGCTGGCCATGCGCCGTGCGGTGATGGGCTTGCGCCTCAAGCCCGTGCTGGTGCTGGTCGATGGCAATCAGCTGCCTCAGATCGACGTGCAGGCCGAGGCCATCGTCAAGGGCGACTCCTTGGTTAAAGCCATTTCGGCCGCCTCAATCTTGGCCAAGGTCACGCGTGATCGCTGGTGTGAGCGACTGGACATACAGTATCCGCAATACGGTTTTGCCACCCACAAAGGCTATGGCACGGCCGCGCACCTGGAGGCCTTGCGCGCCCACGGTGCCACGGGCGAACATCGCCGCACGTTTGCCCCCGTCACTAAGGTGTTGCAGGCCGGGCAGATTTGCGAAGGCGGCTTTACCGCGCCCGTGCTTTGTGAAAGTGGCGCCTCGGGCTCGCTTATCCTGTCGCAGGCATCGCTATATTCCTGAGCCAGGTGCTCTGCAGGGGCCGGGGTTTCGCCGTCCGATAGCTGTCGGGCAGGGAGATCCGGCTCCTGTTTTCATTCAAGAGGTAGACATGGCTCCACGCCCTCAGGTCACAGAAATTCATTCGCGCGACAACGCTTTCGTCAAGGAGCTGCGCCGACTCTCGCAAGACAGCACGGCCTACCGCAAGCAAGGTCATATCTGGCTGGAAGGCGATCACCTGTGCCGCGCGGCCCTGGCGCGCGGTCTGGTTCCCAAGATTGCGGTGTTTTCAGAGTCTTTTTGGCCGCAAGCTCCCGCTGAATGGGCGCAAGCAGCTAGCAAAATCATCGTTCTGGCAGACGGTCTGTTTGCCGAAATCAGCAGCCTGGAATCGCCGGCCCGCATGGGCTATGTGATGGGTTGGGATGCGATAGCGCAGGTCAAGCCCGGTGTGGCGACGGTGGTGCTGGATCGCGTGCAGGATGCCGGCAATGTGGGCTCCATCTTGCGAAGCGCCGCCGCTTTTGGTTTTGGCCAGATCGTGGCCCTCAAAGGCACGGCAGCGATCTGGAGCCAGAAAGTTCTGCGCGCCGGCATGGGGGCACATTTCGGCCTGCACATGGTCGAAGCCGCTGCTGTGGAAGATGTGCAGACTTTGCAGATACCCTTGGTCGTGACCAGCTCCCATCAGGGGACTTTGATTCATGAGGCCAGCTTGCCCTGGCCCTGTGCCTGGGCCATGGGCCATGAAGGGCAGGGCGTGGGCGAGGCGCTGATGCAGATGGCCGAGCACCGCATCAGCATTGCGCAGCCCGGCGGTGAGGAATCGCTCAATGTGGCGGCGGCGGCGGCGATCTGCCTGCATGCCAGCAGCGTGAGCATGTTGCGTGCTCACGGGTAATCCCGCAGCAAGTCAAAGGGCTGAAGCCGAGCAGGCTTATAATGGGCGGCTTTCAAGCATCTTTCTACGCCTAGCGACGCTACCTCGCCATTTCCCTGCAGACAAAATGTCCCAGCACACATGCCGGGGCCTCGTTGGGCGTAACCGTAATTAAAAAACCGGAGAACCCAGTGCTTTTGTCTCTCAAGGGAAATTTCCCATCCGCCATTCTGGCGCTCGCAGACGGCACGGTCTTTATTGGCAACTCGATTGGTGCGCAAGGCACCACCGTTGGCGAAGTCGTTTTCAACACTTCGCTGACTGGCTATCAGGAAATCCTCACCGACCCCAGCTATTGCCAGCAGATCGTGACACTCACGTATCCGCACATCGGCAACTATGGTGTCAATCCTGAAGATGTCGAGGCTGACAAGATCCATGCCGCAGGTCTGATCATCAAGAACCTGCCTTTGCTGGCCAGCAACTTCCGTTGCACTCAGACCCTGTCCGAGTACCTGGTCGAAGGCCAGACCGTCGCCATCGCCAACATCGATACCCGCAAGCTCACGCGTCTGCTGCGTGACAAGGGCGCACAAAACGGCGCCATCGTGGGTCTGGCTGCGGGCGAAGAAGCCACGCAGGCCAAGATCGACGAAGCCATTGCCGCAGCCAAGGCCGCACCCAATATGAAGGGTCTGGACTTGGCCAAGGTGGTGTCCACCGACAAGTCCTATCCCTGGGCTGAGACCGAGTGGACGCTGGGTCAAGGCTACGGCAAGCTGGAATCGCCCAAGTTCAAGGTCGTGGCCTACGACTTTGGCGTGAAGAAGAACATTCTGCGCATGCTGGCCGAGCGTGGCTGCGACGTGACCGTGGTGCCTGCCCAGACGCCTGCCAAGGACGTGCTGGCGCTCAACCCCGACGGCGTGTTCCTGTCCAACGGCCCTGGCGATCCCGCACCTTGCGATTACGCGATTGCGGCCGTGCAAGAGATCATGGCTGCCGACATGCCGGTGTTCGGCATCTGCCTGGGTCACCAGATCATGGCGCTGGCCTCCGGCGCCAAGACCTTCAAGATGCAAAACAGCCACCACGGTGCCAACCACCCTGTGAAGGACCTGGATTCCGGCCGGGTGAGCATCACCAGCCAGAACCACGGTTTTGCGGTGGAACTGGACTCGCTGCCCGCCAATGTGCGCGCTACGCACATCAGCCTGTTTGACGGCACGCTGCAAGGTCTGGAGCGCACCGATGTGCCCGCCTTCTGCTTCCAGGGTCACCCCGAAGCATCGCCTGGCCCCAACGATATCGGCTATCTGTTTGACCGCTTCACAGCGCTGATGGAGAAACACAACAATGCCTAAGCGCAACGACCTCAAAAGCATTCTGATCATTGGCGCCGGTCCCATCGTGATCGGTCAGGCCTGCGAGTTTGACTACTCCGGCGTGCAGGCCTGCAAGGCCCTGCGCGAAGAGGGTTACAAGGTCATCCTGATCAACAGCAACCCTGCGACGATCATGACCGACCCCGCGACCGCGGACGTCACCTACATCGAGCCCATCACTTGGCAGACGGTCGAGAAGATCATCGCCAAGGAACGTCCCGATGCCATCTTGCCCACCATGGGTGGCCAGACCGCGCTGAACTGCGCACTGGACCTGTGGAAGCACGGCGTGCTCGAGAAGTACCAGGTCGAGCTGATCGGTGCCAAGCCCGAAGCCATCGACAAGGCCGAAGACCGTCTGAAGTTCAAGGATGCCATGACCAAGATTGGTCTGGGCTCCGCACGTTCCGGCATCGCCCACACCATGGACGAAGCCTGGGCTGTGCAAAAGGAAATGGGCTTCCCCACCGTCATTCGCCCCAGCTTCACGCTGGGCGGCACGGGTGGCGGCATTGCCTACAACTCGGAAGAATTCGAGATCATCTGCAAGCGCGGCCTAGAAGCTTCGCCCACCAACGAGCTGCTGATCGAAGAATCGTTGCTGGGTTGGAAAGAGTACGAGATGGAAGTGGTTCGCGACACAGCGGACAACTGCATCATCGTCTGCTCTATCGAAAATCTGGACCCCATGGGCGTGCACACCGGTGACTCCATCACCGTGGCCCCCGCTCAGACCCTGACCGACAAGGAATACCAGATCATGCGCAATGCCTCGCTGGCAGTGCTGCGTGAAATCGGTGTGGACACCGGCGGCTCCAACGTGCAGTTCTCGGTGAACCCCAAGGACGGTCGCATGATCGTCATTGAGATGAATCCCCGCGTCTCGCGTTCTTCGGCGCTGGCTTCCAAGGCCACGGGCTTCCCCATCGCCAAGATCGCAGCCAAGCTGGCTGTGGGCTTTACGCTGGACGAACTCAAGAACGACATCACCGGTGGCAAGACTCCCGCGTCGTTCGAGCCTTCGATCGACTATGTGGTCACCAAGATCCCACGTTTTGCCTTCGAGAAGTTCCCCGCTGCCGACAATCGCCTGACCACGCAGATGAAGTCTGTGGGTGAAGTGATGGCCATTGGCCGTACCTTCCAGGAATCCTTCCAGAAGGCCTTGCGCGGTCTGGAAGTGGGCGTGGACGGCATGAACGAAAAAACCCAGGATCGCGAGATTCTGGAAAAGGAACTGGGCGAGCCCGGTCCCGACCGCATCTGGTATGTGGGTGATGCTTTCGCTGCCGGCTGGACGCTGGACGAAGTCCACAACATCACCAAGATCGACAAGTGGTTCCTGGTGCAGATCGAAGAGATCATCAAGATCGAACTCGAACTGGATCAAGTCGCTGCCGCCAAGGGCGACGCTGCTCTGGCCTCGCTGGATGCGGGCACTCTGCGCGCTCTGAAGCAAAAGGGCTTCTCGGATCGTCGCCTGGCCAAGCTGCTGCACACCACCGACAAGGCCGTGCGTGAAGCGCGCAAGGCGCTGAAGGTGCGTCCCGTGTTCAAGCGCGTGGACACCTGCGCTGCCGAGTTCGCTTCCAACACCGCGTACATGTACTCCACGTACGACGATGAGTGCGAAGCTGCGCCCACCGACAAGAAGAAGATCATGGTGCTGGGCGGTGGCCCCAACCGTATCGGCCAGGGTATCGAGTTTGACTACTGCTGCGTGCACGCCGCCATGGCCATGCGCGAAGATGGTTACGAAACCATCATGGTCAACTGCAACCCCGAGACCGTGTCCACCGACTACGACACCTCCGACCGCCTGTACTTCGAGCCGCTGACGCTGGAAGACGTGCTGGAAATCGTGGATGTGGAGCAGCCCGAAGGCGTGATCGTGCAATACGGCGGTCAGACGCCTTTGAAGCTGGCCCTGGGTCTGGAGCGCGAAGGCGTGAAGATCATCGGCACCACGCCCGACATGATCGATGCGGCCGAAGACCGCGAGCGCTTCCAGCAACTGCTCAACGAACTGGGTCTGCGTCAGCCGCCCAACGCCACGGCACGTACCGAAACCGAAGCGCTGGAAAAGGCTGCCGGCCTGGGTTACCCCCTGGTGGTGCGTCCTTCCTACGTGCTGGGCGGCCGTGCGATGGAAATCGTGCACGAACAGCGCGATCTGGAGCGCTATATGCGCGAAGCTGTCAAGGTCTCCAACGACTCGCCCGTGCTGCTGGACCACTTCCTGTCCAACGCCATCGAGTGCGATGTGGACTGCGTGCGTGACAAGACCGGTGCCGTGTATATCGGCGGCGTGATGGAGCACATCGAACAGGCTGGCGTGCACTCCGGTGACTCGGCTTGCTCGCTGCCGCCCTACTACCTGAAGGCCGAAACCGTCGCTGAAATCAAGCGCCAGACCGCTGCCATGGCCGAAGGCCTGCATGTGGTGGGCCTGATGAACGTGCAGTTCGCCATCAAGGAAGTGGACGGCCAGGACGTGATCTATGTGCTGGAAGTTAATCCCCGCGCTTCGCGTACCGTACCTTTCGTCTCCAAGGCGACCGGCGTGCAACTGGCCAAGGTGGCTGCACGCTGCATGGCCGGCCAGACGCTGGCCGAGCAGGGCGTGACCAAGGAGGTCACACCGCCTTACTTCAGCGTCAAGGAAGCCGTGTTCCCGTTCGTGAAGTTCCCGGGTGTGGACACCATCCTCGGCCCCGAGATGAAGTCCACCGGTGAAGTCATGGGTGTGGGCAAGACCTTTGGCGAAGCCTTCGTCAAGAGCCAGCTGGGCGCCGGCGTGAGCCTGCCCACCGAAGGCAAGGTCTTCCTGACCGTGAAGAACAACGACAAGGCCCGCGCCGTGGCGATTGCCAAGGATCTGGTGGCCATGGGCTTTACGCTGTGCGCCACGCGTGGCACGGCCGCTGCGATTGCCGAAGCCGGTATCGAAGTGCAGACCGTGAACAAGGTTACCGAAGGCCGTCCCCACATCGTGGACATGATCAAGAACGAGGAAATCGCTCTGGTCATCAACACGGTGGAAGAGCGTCGCAATGCCATCGCCGATTCGCGTCAGATCCGTACCAGCGCTCTGCTGGCCCGTGTGACCACTTTCACCACCATCTTCGGCGCGGAAGCGGCTGTGGAAGGTATGAAGTCCATGAACGATCTGGGTGTGATCTCGGTGCAGGAAATGCACGCGCAGTTGCAACAGGCTTAAAAGCCTGGGCAATCCGGCGCAGTCCGACAGGGGCGCCGGGTTTTACCGGATTTGTGCCGTGGCAAACACGGCATAATGAACGGCAATGAACTTCAACCGCCGCGCGGCAACGTGCGGCGGTTTGCTTTTGGGGCACGGGCCCCTGCTTGACTTTGTCGAGCAGCACTGTGCCTGCGGTGCCGCGCCATGCGCGGCGTTTGCTGAATTTGGAGACTTGACCATGGCCACCATCCCAATCACCAAGCTCGGAGCGGAAAAGCTCAAGACTGAGTTGCAACGTCTCAAGACGGTTGAGCGTCCTGCCGTGATTCAGGCGATTGCCGAAGCGCGCGCCCAGGGCGATCTGAGCGAAAACGCCGAATACGAATCCGCCAAAGAGCATCAAGGCTTTGTGGAAGGCCGTATCAAGGAGATCGAAGGCAAGCTGTCGGCTGCCCAGATCATCGATCCTGCCAGCGTTGATGCCGGTGGCCGCGTGGTGTTTGGCGCCACCGTGGACCTGGAAGATGAAGACAGCGGCGCTGCCGTGACCTACCAGATCGTCGGCGAAGACGAAGCCGATTTGAAGCACGGCCTGATCAACATCTCCAGCCCCATTGCCCGCGCCCTGATCGGCAAGGAAGAGGGCGATACCGCCGTGGTGCAGGCCCCGGGCGGCGAGCGCCGCTACGAAGTAGTGGGCGTGCGCTACCTCTAAGCTATTTGGGCTCAACTCGTGAACGGGTTGATCGTGGTTTGAATACGGGCTTGCCGTGCAATCTGTTGCATGCCAGGCCCGTCGGTGTTTTATCGCTTGACGGGATTTCTGATGTACTTGCGTCTGCCTTTCTTTCTGGCCGCATTGTGGTGGGGCAGTTTGTCCGCCATAGGCTTTATGGCCGTGCCCATGCTGTTCGCCAATCTGCCATCTCCGGCCATGGCGGGCTTTATGGCGGCCAAGCTGTTTGCCGCACAGACATGGATTTCCATAGCATGCTGCGCTTTGCTGCTGGTGTTTTCAAAGCAAAGAAAAGCTGAAAAGATTGAAGAATGGGCGCAAGCTGCTATCGGTTTTGTTATTGCCGGCATGCTGCTGGCCTTGTTGGTGCAGTACGGTGTCTCGCCCAAAATCGTGGCGCGTGAGAATCTCAAGCTGTGGCATGGCGTGGGCACGGCCATGTATGCGCTGCAATGGCTTTGCGCGGCCGTGGTGCTGTGGCGCTTGATCGGCGTACGTTCTCGTCTGGCTTGATCCATGCCAAGCCATGGCTGGCGCTGAGGGTTAAACTGGCACGGCCATGGAATCTCAAATCGTAAAAATCGACGCCACCGACTGGCGCAACGTCCCCAACCGTCCCGAATGGACGGCCGCCGTTGAGGCTGGAAAGCTGCTGTACTTCCCCTCGTTGGCCTTTGATCTCACCGAGCAGGAGAAAAGCCTGCTGCGCCCGGATGTGCGCGACCCCAAAGCACGCAATATCAGCCTCAATGTGGATGGCTCCATCAAAGGGGTGGCGGGCGATGAGGAGGCACAGCAGCAGGTGGCTGCCATGGTGGGCCGTTTCCGCGATCAGGCGACGGCGCTGATTGCCGGCCTGTTCCCCGACTACATACCGGTGGTGCGCATGGCGCCCACCAGCTATAGGCCTTCGCAGGTGGAAACGCGTGCCCAGTCCTGGCGTGCCGACGACAAGCGCATGCATGTGGACGCCTTCCCATCGCGCCCCAACTATGGGGAGCGGATTCTACGTGTCTTCACCAATGTCAATCCTCACGGGCAGCCGCGTGTATGGCGTGTGGGTGAGCCCTTTGAAGCGGTGGCCAGGAAGTTCTTGCCGCGTGCCAAGCCCTATGTGCGCTGGCAGGCCAAGGCACTTGAAATGCTGCATGTGACCAAATCGTTTCGCAGCGAATACGACCATCTCATGCTGCAACTGCACGACGGCATGAAGGGTGATCTGGACTATCAGCAAAACGCGCCGCAGGAGACCGTGCCTTTTGCCGCAGGATCTACCTGGGTGTGCTTTTCCGATCAGGCCGTACACGCCGTGATGGCCGGCCAATACATGCTGGAGCAGACCTTGTTTCTGCCGCCCGGCAGCGAGTACGACAAAGAGGCCAGTCCGCTGGCCATCTTGACGCGACTCAAGGGTCACCCCTTGGTGGATGCACGCTGAGCACGCATGACGCGCCTAGCAAAAAGGCGTTGCCGCAGTGGCAACGCCTTTTGTTTTTAGGGTTGAGGGCCGATCAGCAGATCAACCCCAGGCCTTGGCAATCCATCGTGCCGGCTGGATATGGCGAAAACGTTTGTTGCGACGGCCTTCCAGGGCATCCGGCGGGTTGACTTCTCCGTGGAAGATCACAATGCGCGCATCTTTCGGCGGCACGGGCTCTTTCCAGTAATTGGTCGGCCAGGCAGGAATGCAGTAGTACTTGAAGCTAGGGCACCAGGAGGCCGGCCAGTAGGCCAGCTTGCCTTGCTTGTGCAAAAAGTGCGACAGGTATTCCTGCTCGTTGCGATACTGGGCGCGCAATTGCTCGGTATGGGAGCGAAAATTTTCCAGCACATCGGCATGTGCTCCGAGCTGAAAGCGATAGACCGAAGAATTACCCACAATCCGTTCGCCGAAGCGCCAGAAACGCGGGTAATCGTGGATGATGAGGAATTCACCGCTTTGGGTGAAGAAATCATCAAGGCTGCCGACCACCACCACATCCAGATCCAGGAACAGAGCCACGCCTTTCAAGCCGTACAGGTCGCCTTCAAAAGTGGTGAGCTTTTTCCAGGCGCCATCGCGCTGGCCCGGTGCCAGATGGATGTTGAGGTCAGGAATGGGGAAGCACTCCACCTCTTCACGAATCCCTTCCGTATTGTCGGTCAGGCAAACAAAGCGAAAATCTCCCTTGAGATGGCGGCGCACCATGGCGTAGAGACGGTTGACGTACTCCGGGCCGTACTTGGTACCCCATTTCATGCAAAGGATATGGCGTTGCTGCGTTGGCAGCGGTGTGGTCTGGACCATTGGTGAGATGTCTCAGCAGTAGGAAAGAAGGCGCAAAGCGCCTGGAAGGCTGGATGCTTGGAGGAAAATTAGTCCAAGCGGCCTTTCTTGACCGACTTTTGCTTGGGCTTGGAACGTTTGATCGTGCCGCCGGCTGTCAGGCGTTGATTGCCAAGCACGCGGATCTGCTTGACTTCAGGCTTGGTTCCGGTACGGCCGAACTTGAGCACCTTGATGTCGCGTGGGCCGGGCATGCGGTCTTCGTCATGACGGCGCTCTTTCTCTGGCATGGGACGCCACAGCACGAGCAGCTTGCCGATGTGTTGGATGGGGGCGGCGCCCAGCTCGTCGCACAGAGTCTGATACATCTGTTCGCGGGCTGCGCGGTCGTCACCAAAAACGCGGACCTTGATCAGGCCGTGTGCGTTGAGGGCTGCATCCACTTCCTTCTGGACGGCAGGTGTCAAACCGTCACCGCCAATCAGGACCACGGGGTCCAAATGGTGTGCTTCGGCGCGTTGTTCCCGGCGCTCGGCGGGAGTTAATTGAATTTGGGGCATACCCGTATTATCGAGGCTGAGAGAATCCAGCATGAAAACGAACAGATAAAGCGCCTATTCTTCCGTGCCTTGAGGTCGTTTTGCAACGTATTTGCTGAGCACAGGGTAACGTCCTGTATTGATCTTCCCGTTGCGCTCGTCTAGCAGCCTGCGCAGTACGATCAGGGAGACACCGAACTCCTTGGCAACTTTCGGTTGGCTCAGTCGCTTCCCTGTGTCCTTGTCAATTTTTTCGTCGTAGCGAGCCAGCATCGCGATCTCTTGCTCCGGCGTGAGTCTTTTAGGCCTTCCAAAGACCTGACCTCTCTTCCAAGCAGCCACCTGGCCTGCAACCGTGCGTTCCCGAATGATGGACCGCTCAAGCTGAGCGACAGCGCCAAGCACCTGAACCATGAACATGCCAATAGGACCGCGCGTATCCAGCGGTTCGGTAAGCGATCTGATGGATGCACCGGCGGCTGAGATCCGGTCAAGGATCACAAGCAGATCCTTCAGTGATCGTGCTACCCGATCCATCTTGTAGACGACCAGCACATCTCCTTCACTCAGCGATGCCAAGCAGGCCTGCAACTCAGGCCTGGAACTGACGGCACTTGCCTTCTCCTGATAAATCTTCTCGACCCCAGCATTTTTGAGTGCATCTTGCTGGAGATAGGTCTCCTGATCTTTTGTAGAAACTCGTGCATAACCGACCAACATTTTTCTAAATTCTCCGTGCTGTAGTAATGCGGTAATGCTATTTATTTAGTTGTTTTTCGATCCTTTAATTAACTAAATTGCTATGTGTTTTATAGCAATAATGCATTGTTCGTAAAAAAGAATAATCACTTGGTCTTTAGATATTGGAAGCGCTATCGCGCCAATACCGGTTTTTCAAGCGAGTGATTCAGTCGCATCGGTTTGCAGCCTAATTGCGTTCCGTCCAGCACCCGCCCATGCGAGGTATGCGGAAGCACCATGCTTTGACCAGGTCAAACTAACTTTGCAGGCAACAGGCGCGCGACCTGGTGCAACTATCTTGGCGACGGGCCATTTACGCGAGGACGAGTGATCATCAGGGGCAAGCCCCCGATACCCCCAGATACACTTAGGCCATGCTCGAGCAAAAAACCATCATCCTGAGCCTAGTTGCACTAGCCCTCGTTTTCTGGCTTTTCGCGCGACGCAAAGCCAGGAAGCAAAAGCCGTTTTTGGAGTTGCGCTCCAAAAAAGAACAGCAGGCATTTAACCCCCTGTCCACGACCTACAACGCTAAGCAGTACCGCCGCAAGCGACGTTAGAGAGTTCCGAGTTCAGAAAGCCGCCCAGTGCGCGCTGCTTTATTGACCTCATGAATAGTGACCTCTCCGACCTGTTTAACAGGAGCTGTAGGCATAGGAACGCTGCGCACCCCTTCATCCTCCTTCACCTGTTGCACGGGCTTCTGCTGGACCTGCTGTGGAGGCAGGGGCACGGTGTAGGGATCAAATGGGCGTTTTTCTAGCCAGTCCTCGCACTCTTTGCGAGTAAGCCCTGCATCAGTCCCTTGCTGGGTGGTGCAGACGCATTTGCGCTCATTACACACGCCGCCGATCACCAGCGGCATCACAACAATCTGCCTTACTTGGTCATAGGCCGGCGCAGTCTCAGGTCTGTAACTCACGCGCGGCGTGAACTCTGCAAAATCGTAGATCTTGGGCGTTTGAATTGGCGCAGACCCCGCAACAGTCTGGGACTGTTCCAGGGCCTGAAGCTTCTGGGGCTCAGACTTGGGCTTGTAAAAATTCCAGGCCAGCAAGCCTACACAAGACACGATGGCGGCAGCACACATGAACACCAAAGGCGGCACCTTACGCGGTACTTTTGTGTGCTCGTTTGCAGATTTATAGAACTCAAAAACTCTCTTTGGGAGCTTATAGCGCCGCTTGTTTTCGCACTTTTGCCAACGCAGTTCTGCATTGCACTCAGGCCATTCGTACCACCAGCGGCCAAGCCAACCGGTATCTCTGATATGAACGTGCCGACCTATCAAGGAACGCAGATTCGAATCAACCAGCCGCGGGCCTTGAGTGGTAAAGAACACGTCAATACCCGCATGCCTGTGGGTCTCAAATGCTTGAATAGCTTTGGGAACCGCTGAGCCCGAGCCACGGGGTCTAAAGCACCCCTGGGCCTCATCAATCAGCAGGACAGCCCCGTCCGGCACTTCATCAAACCAGTTTCGGGCATTGCAGCGCGTATGCGGGAGTTGAAGCGTTTCAGCCAAGAGCTTTTGCTCTGGCCTCATACGTTCAGCTTCATCGAAATGCACGAACAAGGGGCGATCCTTCAATTCGCGCATCACTAGGTCGATCATGGACGCCGTTTTTCCCGCGCCAGGGTTGCCCGTGAAAATAGTCAGCATGTCAGCCCCCGATGAAAGCCAGTCTCTTGACGAACTGCAGTGACACGCGAGCGATCACCGCACCTGTGAGAATGCCCAGAACCTCAGGAACGCCCGCAATTGCAAGGAAGTTCAATACCTGCACTGGCATGGAGTTGTAGGCAGCCTTGGCATAACTCAAAAAGTTATTGATAGCCACGATCACGGCGGTATACGTGACAACACCAACGCCGATGCTGATCAAGAAGCGGATCAGCGCAAACTTGATGATCAAGGAGATGATTTGGCTCATTCTTTTTTGGCTCCCAAGAGAATGAAGGCAGCTGAAAGCCACGCGAAGGCAAGCAACAAATTCTTTGCCATTTCCAATGAATTGCAGAATGGTTGCCAGCTAATCGATAGGGTGCGACCACCAATCACGGCAACCATCGGAGGCGGGCATGCAGCTGCGCCGCCATAGCCACTTTCCACCTGAAAATCGAGCTCCACAGCCTTAGTCGGTAACTTGCCGGGATCCTCGGGTGCATCCAGCTTCTGACATGCGATCACGTCGGGGTGTTTGTCGCAAAAGTCCTGCTTATCTTGCTCCTGCTCTTCACGCGGTTTATCGCCGGGATTTGGCTTGGGCGTACCGTCTGGATTCGTATTCGGTACAGGATCGGAGCCAGGTTTCGGATTCGCAACAGGACGATTGACAGGCTGAAGATCTACCTGCCACGGGGAAGATGGAGACGGGGCGGGCTGGACGTTGATCCCAGGCTGCACAAAAGGCTGATTTTCTGGCGAAGGCGGTGCACTGGGGTTGTAGTTCGGATTCGGCACCGGATCACCGGTAGGAATGAACAGCGGCACGATTTCCGGAATCTCTATCGGTAGCGGATGAGGGATCTCCAAAGGGACATTCGCGGGCATGGGATTGGCCGAAACGCCATCCACAAATTCCTGCTCCGTCACCGACTTCATTGGAGGGGTCTGTACACAGCCAGCTGGGGTCACATACCAACCAGTAGGGCAAGAACCATCAGCCCTCTTGTACAAAGGCGCGGAATACGTCCAAGGCTGGTTGTTATTTTTCTCGGGATTGCCAGTTAAAACACAGTTCGTACCCGAGACGCTACTACCTATAAAAAGACCCGAAGAAGCAGAATTTTGATAGTCCTGAAATTTCCGGCATGCCTCGGAATAAGAATAAGCCACTGGAGAAAATGCAGCGGAATAAGAATAAATATAGCCGTCTGATGGCTGAGCATTAGGGTCAGGCGATTTCCAAAGACCAGATGCAGCGTCATAAAGAAACGCGCCAGCACCAAGCCAAGCCGCAACCGAAGCAGCAGTACGCAACGCCGGATGCAGCATCACCGCAGCCGCTGCCACACGACCGGCATTCGACGCCATACGAGCAGCAGCCGGAACGGCGACCGCACGGCCACCCACATTCAGCGCAGCGTTTGTGCGGACAGTCCCATTCAAATAGCTTGAGCCATTTGCAGCAACAGCCGTGGGCACATTCATAGAGCCACCAGGGCCACCGCCAGGGCTATAACCAGCAGGAGGCGCTAACTGGGCATAGCCTGCATGAGCAGCCCCACAAAGAGCAGAGGCCGCAAGAATTAGCGCTGCACGATAATCCACGCGGCCCCCAATATTGCAATGATTGATATCCAAAATCCGGGCGTCATTCGTCTGGCCTCGCGTAAAGGAGAGACTTAATCAGATACATAGAAATCCATCCTGTAGCGATCGCCCAAGCAATAGCTTGCCCGTCTTGCATCGTGAGTAAATTGCAGGGCATGGGTTCTTGCTGAACCTGCACAACCGTGGCAACACCGCCTGCCAAGGGATGTAGCGAGTACTGCACACCATCTTCAGCAACCGCCGTGACAGTGACAACGTAGGCGGCACCACTCTGCTGAACAACGCTCCCCGATTGTTCAGAGGCTTTCGCCTGCAGTGCCTGGGTTTTCGTGTCGTAACACGTGCCGCCTACTTGCCACATGGCCAACCTTTACTTGGCCTTCAGCAGCAGCTTGATGCACCACATGGCAAAAATGCCGAGCACGACTGTTGTGGTGATCAATTCACCTTGTGTCATGCCTTCGGTGACTTTCTGCACGACGCTGGCACCAGTACCTTCATCAGCAGCATGGGCAGCAGCAGATGCCAGAAATACCACCGGCACGGCTGCAATACGGGCGCCGTACTTGACGGCGACAGAGCGAGTTTTCTGGAACATAAATTCTCCTGTTGATTGATGAAACGACCCCAAAACCGGAGCCCTTGAACACCGCACGCGATGCTCAAGGACGAGTCTCAGGAATAGCGCTGGACGATGTAGAGAACAGCGGATAGACCCAAGATCACACCGAGCCCTACCTGCGCAGAAATCTGCACTAGGTGCATAAGCCAATCACGCTTGAATTCCTGCCTCGCTGTCTGCCTGTCAGCAGCCCACGCAGCGCGAATTTCAGCGATGCGCTCTTTAGAAACAGTCATCACGCCTCCTAGTAGTCGTTTGCGGTGCCCAGGCGGTCTAGGTCGATCACCTGGGGGAAGTCTTCAAGCTCGCAGCAGTCAGCTACGAGCTGGGTGATGCGCTCCATGTCATCCGTGACACCGCCGCCCGCTTGCTTCAGCAGGGAAACCCACATGGGCTCCCCTCCCTGGGGGTCAGCTGTCAAGAAACGACCGGTAGCGCCGGACTGGATGACGTAGCGCGCCATGGTCAGGAGGCCGCTGCGGCTTTGGCTGTAGGAACGGGCTGGATGGACAGCAGCGCGAGCTTGCTGTCATTGCCTGAACCGGCAACCACGTCGAATTCGCAGTTGCAGAGCACGGGCTTACCAGCGGCAAAGTGGGCCGACAGGTGCATCCACTTATCAATTTCGGTGGAGTCACCGAACTTGAAAGGGCGAGTCACCAGACCGATGGTCTTGCCATTGCCTTTTTTTCCCAGATCCACGGACAGGTGGAACTTGGTGGAGTCGTAGGCCGTGCCTTCGAAATCGCCTTTGCTGGATTCGATGCCAAACAGCAGGACTTGGGATTGCATCTTCATGGGAGCCGCTCCTTTAAATTGCCAGTCCTACGGACCGGACTTTGGGTTGAAAAACTTGGGTATCCAGCGAGGCACAGGCCGCGCTGATTTCTTGGGGGGAGAACTTGGCAAGACGACCGGGCAGCTTTCTACCGGTCAGGATTTCCAGAAAGGCGTCTTGGCCCAGGTGTTCAAAGGCCAGAGCAACGGATGCACCGGCTGTATTGGTGAGCCAGCGGATGGCGCGAGTGACCTCGGCCTTGACGCTTTCAATGGCTTGTTTAGAGCGCACCTTGATGCCTTGGGCTTCTGCGCATTTGCCGTGCTCGGCCAGCATCTGCTGATGCCAGTCAGAGGCACCAGCAAAGAAGTCATCAGCGCGGCGCAGCATGTCCACCGGCAAATCGCGCAGCTTGTTGCCGTAGCGCAGCTCTACACGCTCCCAGCAGGTTGCATCCAGTTCGCCAAACAGCTGGACACCCTTTTCATAGACGTTGGTTTGCTTGCCCGCTTCCTTGCTACCGAAGTAGAAGGAGCGACCCCGGCCACCCTCTACCCAGGGGCCAACGGTGTTGGGTTTGGGCCTGCGTCCGTTCACGTCCATCAGGCCGGCGTGCCATTCGTCACGGATGCGCTCCACACCGCCGCGGATGCCGTCGAAGAAGTCCAGGGCGTAGTCGATACGGGTGATTTTTCCTTCAACCTGTTCAATCAGGTTTGCCATGCGATGGCGCCAGTCACCCCGAGCGAAGGTGCAGGCTGAGCCGTACACATTGGCGTGGATGGTTTTGGCCTGTGCTTGCTGTCTCGGGCTTTCGCCCGATGCCAGGAAGCCCACCCAAGCGCACTCCACGTCGTTGCGCACGATGGACCAACGGAAGCGGTAGAAGTCATGGCCTTTTTTGACTTCGGGCTCAATGCGGAAATCCGGGCCCAGGGCTTTGCAGACCTTTTGTGCCAGGGCGTGGGCCTGGGCACTGGCGGCAAATTCAGCGTCGGGCATATCGCGCAGGATGCGCAACATCTTGGCGCGGCGGTATGACTCCAAATCCAATTCAGCAATGCTGCGCGGGCGTTCCAACGTCTCTTGCACCGGAGTCGGGAACAGGACTTCCATCACCGGGACAGGTGCATGGCGCAGTTCACAGGTGAAGCGCAGCCAATCGATATGGATGGCACCAGAATTCTTTGTGCGATCAGCCTGCAAACGCAGCTTGACCTCGTTTCCGTCCATGACAAGTACGGGTTTAGTCATGACGTGCGCCCTGTAGAACGATCTCCCCGTGATTACCAACGGGGAGGGTTAAGGCCTGGGCGGCCTGCGCGGCGCTTGCGCCTCGCGGCGCACCCACCGCGCCAGCCGCTTCACTGCTACGCGCTCTCGCTCGCAGCACGATTCGAAGGTTTTCATGAGTGAGGAAGTCAGCGATAGACATCCATTGGGCGCAGTTCTTGCTCATAACGCACCCGTGAAAATTTTTGCAGCCTGAAAAATGATCGCCAACGTGGCACAGACGCAAAACGCAACCGATACAGACACAACCACTGAATAGACAAGAAGCCCCAGTAGCTGCCAAAGGGCGTAACGCACGTCTGGCGGAACCCAATCCCAGGCTTCCTTTAGACGTGCTTTGAATGTGGTGCCCCTGACGCCGACGCAGCCGGGAGCGGCCACGCTATCGGATGCGCCTTTGGTGGCGTCAGGGACGTTATTCGGGTAAGGGTTTTGAGACATGGCCGCTCCTGTGTAAAAATTACCTTTGATGGTTAGTTATCCATCAGTGGTAAGTGCAGGGCGAAATGTACCAGTAGTGGTCAACTCTTGTAAAGATATGTTTTATGGACATCGCACAAACAATCGACACCGCAGTGAAGATCGTCGGGAGTCAGAGACGACTTGCAGAGCTTCTTCAGATTCCTGAGTCGAACATCAGCGGCTTTAAGAAGGGCCGCCCGTGCAGCTATCAGAAACATGCTGAAATCGCGGCAGCAGCGGGCATGGAAGAAGAAGCCCGCCATATCCTCATTCAAGGCATGGCCGACTCATTGCGAGACGACCTCGAGCACGAAGCTCAGGCAAAGGCAGGGCTACTTGCCATGCTCAAAGCCTTCCCCATAAGCAGTTATGAAAACCAAAACTAAAAGTAAGAAGGTCAATAAGAATTGGCTTTACGACCACATCAACGATCCGTATGTTAAAGCGGCTCAAAAAGATGGCTATCGGGCGCGTGCCGCCTACAAACTCAAGGAGATCGATGAGGGTCTGAAGCTCATTCAGCCTGGCCATACCGTGGTGGATTTGGGCTGTGCTCCAGGTGCCTGGAGCCAGTATGTGCGCCGCCGTCTGTCGCCTACGGGGGCGGCTGCAGGGCAGCTCAATGGCCGCATCATCTCTCTGGACCTGCTGCCCATGGAGCCTATCGAGGGCGTGCAGTACATCCAGGGCGATTTCCGCGAGGAGTCCGTGCTGACCCAGCTGCAAGAGGCCATGAATGGCGGCAAGGCCGATGTGGTGGTCTCGGATATGGCGCCGAATCTGTCGGGCAACTCGTCGACCGATGCTGCGCGCGTGGCCGTGCTGATCGAAATGGCCGTGGATTTTGCGATCCATAACATGAAAGCTGAAGGGGCTTTGGTGGTCAAGCTGTTCCACGGCAGCGGCTACAACGAGCTGGTGGATCTGTTCAAACAGACCTTCAAGGTGGTCAAGCCCATCAAGCCCAAAGCGTCGCGAGACAAATCCTCGGAAATTTTCCTGGTCGGCATGGGCTTGAAGTCGCCAGCTTGATGGCCTTGCTGGAGGGGCAGTTTCCTCACGAGTGCCTCTTGTTTGCCCCATGGGCAAGGTTTTGACCCTTCGGCATACTGCGCTTAAGCCATCGCCTTCGGTAGCAGGAAAACCAATCGGGACATGGGCTTGGCGCAGTAATGTGCCCAAACCCGTGTTCTGTCTATGGCCGCTATAGAGGGGATTAAGTCTCCCGGGTGCTTGAAACACCTAAAATGAACCTCAAATAGGTTCGGAAGCCCTTTCGGCCCTTTCATCTGTATTTCTTTGGAGCCCCGCTTGAACAATCAGTGGTTTTCAAAAGTTGCCGTCTGGCTCGTCATTGCCATGGTGCTTTTTACGGTGTTCAAACAGTTTGACACCCGAGGCGCTGGCAGTGCATCGCATGTTGGCTATTCCGAATTTCTGGATCAAGTGCGCAGCAATCGCATCCGCAGCGCCACCATCCAGGAAGGCGCTGGCGGCACCGAGATCGTTGCCACGACCACCGACGACCGCAAGGTCCGCACCACGGCCACTTATCTGGACCGCGGCTTGGTGGGCGATCTGATCAACAACAACGTCAAGTTTGATGTCAAGCCCCGCGAGGAAGGCTCCTTGCTGATGACTCTGCTGGTCAGCTGGGGCCCCATGCTGTTGCTGATCGGCGTATGGGTGTACTTCATGCGCCAGATGCAGGGTGGCGGCAAGGGCGGAGCCTTCAGCTTTGGCAAGTCCAAGGCGCGCATGCTCGACGAAAACAACAACACGGTCACTTTTGCCGATGTGGCCGGTTGCGACGAAGCCAAGGAAGAAGTCAAGGAAGTCGTGGACTTTCTGAAGGACCCCAACAAGTTCCAGAAGCTGGGTGGACGCATTCCCCGCGGTCTGCTGCTGGTCGGCCCTCCCGGTACCGGCAAGACCTTGCTGGCCAAGTCGATTGCCGGCGAAGCCAAGGTGCCGTTTTTCTCGATCTCCGGCTCTGACTTTGTCGAAATGTTCGTCGGTGTGGGCGCAGCCCGCGTGCGCGACATGTTCGAGAACGCCAAGAAGAACGCTCCTTGCATCATCTTCATTGATGAAATCGATGCCGTGGGTCGCCAGCGTGGCGCCGGCATGGGCGGAGGCAATGACGAGCGCGAGCAGACTCTGAACCAGATGCTGGTCGAGATGGACGGTTTTGAAACCAACCTCGGCGTGATCGTTGTGGCTGCCACCAACCGCCCCGACATTCTGGATGCCGCCTTGCTGCGCCCCGGACGTTTTGACCGCCAAGTCTATGTGACTTTGCCCGACATTCGTGGCCGCGAGCAGATCCTCAATGTGCACATGCGCAAGATTCCCGTCGGACAGGATGTGAACCCCGCCATCATCGCGCGTGGCACACCCGGCATGTCGGGTGCCGATCTGGCCAACCTGTGCAATGAAGCCGCTCTGATGGCTGCGCGCCGCAATGCACGCACGGTGGAGATGCAGGACTTCGAAAAGGCCAAGGACAAGATCATCATGGGCCCCGAGCGCAAGTCCATGGTCATGCCTGAAGAAGAACGCCGCAACACGGCCTACCACGAAGCGGGTCACGCACTGATAGGCAAGTTGTTGCCCAAGTGCGATCCGGTGCACAAGGTCACCATCATTCCGCGCGGCCGTGCTTTGGGCGTGACAATGAGCCTGCCCGAAAAAGACCGTTACTCCTATGACAAGGAGTTCATGCTCAACCAGATCGCGATGCTGTTTGGTGGCCGTATTGCCGAAGAAGTTTTCATGAACCAGATGACGACTGGTGCCTCGAACGACTTTGAACGTGCCACGCAGATCGCACGCGACATGGTGACGCGCTATGGCATGACCGATGCTCTGGGCCCCATGGTGTATGCCGAACAGGAAGGCGAGCCTTTCCTGGGCCGCTCCATGAGCAAGCCCAGCAACATCAGCGAAGAGACCATGCAAAAGGTCGATGCTGAAGTGCGTCGCATCATTGACGAGCAGTACCACCTGGCACGCAAGTTGATCGAAGACAATTCGGACAAGATGCACGCCATGGCCAAGGCCATGCTGGACTGGGAAACCATTGACGCCGAGCAGCTGGATGACATCATGGCTGGCAAGGCGCCGCGTCCGCCCAAGGACTGGACGCCTCGCAACCCTCCGTCTTCGGATGGTGGCAATTCGTCGGGTGGTACGCCGGAGTCTAGCTCCGAGCCTTCACCGACAGCGGCCTGAGCGCATTGCACCCACAAAAGGTCCTTCGGGACCTTTTGTTTTTTGTCACTTTTTTCGGAAAAATCATCTATGTCGCAGCAATGGCAAACCTCGCGCTTTGTGCTGGATCTGAGCAAGCCTCTGGTCATGGGCATTGTCAACGTCACGCCCGATTCGTTTTCGGATGGCGGTGCGCACAGCGGCGTATCGGGTGCCATGGCGCATGCGCAGTTGCTGCTCACACAAGGAGCGCATATTCTGGATATCGGTGGCGAATCCACTCGTCCCGGGTCTCCGGCAGTCCCTCTGGATGAAGAGTTGAACCGCGTGCTTCCCGTGATCAAGGAAGCGGTCAAGCTGAACGTTCCTCTGTCCATCGATACCTACAAGCCTGAAGTCATGCAAGCCGCGCTGGATCTAGGGGCCGACATCATCAATGACATCTGGGCCTTGCGTCAGCCAGGTGCGCAGCAGGTGGTGGTTCAGCATCCCAGCTGCGGCGTGTGCCTGATGCATATGCACAAGACGCCCCAGGAGATGCATCTGGAGCATATGCAAGGCGATGTGGTGGTGCAGGTGCGTGACTTTTTGCTGCAAACCACGCAGCCTTTGCTGGACGCCGGAGTCGCGCGTGAGCGCATCGTCTGGGATTACGGCATCGGTTTTGGCAAAAGCGTGGCACAAAATTTTGCCTTGCTTGCACATCAGCAGGAATTGCTGGGCCTAGACTTTCCGCTCCTGGCCGGCTGGTCGCGCAAAGGCTCTTTGGGGCAGGTGACGGGCTTGCCGGTGGACCAGCGCATGGTGCCCAGTGTCGCCGCTGCTTTGCTGGCGGTTGAGCGTGGAGCACGGGTGGTGCGGGTTCATGATGTGGAGCAAACCGTAGCCGCTTTGGCTGTCTGGCAAGCCATGCAGGCTTCGGGCGCTGCTCAGGCTTGAATTCAGGTATCGAATAATCGCTAAAAAAGAACGAGGAAACTATGGCGCGTCAGTATTTCGGCACCGATGGCATTCGCGGACTGGTGGGCAAGTCGCCCATCACGCCAGACTTTGTGTTGCGCCTGGCGCATGCGGTAGGGCGCGTTCTGCGTCGCACGCAAGAGCGCCCGCTGGTGCTGATTGGCAAGGACACCCGTATCTCCGGTTACATGCTGGAAAGCGCGCTGGAGTCCGGCTTCAATTCGGCAGGCGTGGATGTCATGCTGCTGGGCCCGCTGCCCACGCCTGGCGTGGCCTATCTCACCCGCGCGCAGCGCGCGAGCCTGGGTGTGGTGATCAGTGCCAGCCACAACCCGTTTTATGACAACGGCATCAAGTTCTTCAGCGCCGAAGGCACCAAGCTTTCCGATGCATGGGAAGAAGCGGTAGAGCAGGCCTTGAAGGAGGAGCCGGTCTGGGTGGATTCCGCCAGCCTGGGCAAGGCGCGCCGTCTGGATGATGCAGCGGGCCGCTATATCGAATTTTGCAAAAGCTCGTTTGATCAGAGCCTCTCCTTGCGCGGCGTGAAAATTGTGGTGGATGCGGCCCACGGAGCGGCCTACCAGATCGCGCCCAAGGTTTTTCACGAGCTGGGTGCCGATGTGGTAGCCATCGGCTGCGCGCCCGATGGGCTCAATATCAACGAAGGCGTAGGTGCTACCCATCCCGAGGCCTTGGTGACAGCCGTGCGCGCCAACAAGGCCCATTTCGGCGTGGCGCTGGATGGCGATGCCGACCGCCTGCAACTGGTCGATGGACAAGGGCGCTTGTATAACGGCGATGAGCTGGTGTATCTGATGGCTGCAGACCGCCTGGTACGTGGCGAACCCGTGCCGGGCGTGGCAGGCACGCTGATGACCAATATGGCGGTGGAGTTGGCGCTCAAGGCGCAGGGTGTGGGTTTTGAGCGCGCCAAAGTGGGCGATCGCTATGTGCTGGAAGCCTTGCGCCGCAATGGCTGGCAGCTGGGCGGTGAGAGCTCAGGTCACCTGCTGGCGTTGGATAAGCACACCACGGGCGATGGTCTGATCAGCGCGCTGCAGGTTCTGCAGGCCTGTGTGCGTTCCGGCAAGAGCCTGGCGCAGTGGTTGGAGAAGGTGCAGCTTTTCCCCCAGGTCATGATCAACGTGCGCCTGCAGCCGGGACAGGACTGGAAGAGCAATACCAAGCTGGCCCAGGAGCAGGTCCTGGTCGAGCAGGAATTGGGCGATACCGGCCGGGTGCTGATCCGCGCCAGCGGCACCGAGCCTTTGCTGCGGGTCATGGTCGAAACCCGCGAGGCTGAGCTCGCCAACCGCTGTGCGCAGCGCCTGGCCGAAGCCGCCAGAGCGGCCTGATCTGCTAAGCCGTGACTGTGCTGTCGGCCGACGGCACAGCCTGCGTGATGCTGTAGATCAGAAGATGTCATCAATCGGTCATATGACTGTCACGAAGCTGAGGCAGACTGTTACAAAGCTCATTCGAGCGCTCTCGGGCCGCACAGGCTCCGTTGTGACATGTCTCAGTCCATTTCGGGTTCTTCCGCTGCAGTCTTGGCCGTTGACGCCGATGCGCAGCCCGCCATTTCTTCATCTTCCGCCACAGAGATAGTTGCCGCAGCCCCTGCTGCGGCTCACCCAGGCCTCGGCGCAGACGTTAGCATGAGGTCAGGGCCAGACAGCGCGTCAGCAGTGGCGGCAGTGCTGGCATTTCCTTCTTCCCCCAAGATGCCGCCTGCGTACACCGAGGCGGTGCAGGAGGTATCGAACGTGAAAGCCAAGCCTTTAGACGCAGAGCTTGTGCCGTCGGTGGAGTTGCTGGACCGAGATCACAGCATTCTTTCCTTCAATGAGCGGGTGCTCAACTGGGCCGAGCGCGAAGACGTTCCTTTGCTGGAGCGCCTGCGCTATCTGTGCATTGTTTCCTCCAACCTCGATGAGTGGTTCGAGGTGCGCAGCGCTCCTCATGTGTCGGCCGCCAAAACGGGCGATGAAGCCGGGTTGTACACCCGCAGCAGCTTTGCCGCGCTGATGGACACGGCGCACGAGCTGGTCGCACGGCAATACCTGCTCTACAACCAGTCCATCATTCCCGCCTTTGCCAAACACCATATCCGTCTGATTTCGCACGGTGATCGCAGTGTGGCTCAGCGCAAGTGGGTGCGCGAGTATTTTCTGCGCGAGGTTCAGCCCCTGCTCATGCCGGTGGGGCTGGACCCTTCCCATCCTTTTCCGCAGGTCGCCAACAAGGCGCTGAATTTCATCGTTCGCCTCAACGGTGTGGATGCTTTTGGGCGCGCCAACGAGGTGGCTATCGTCAAGGTGCCGCGCGCTTTGCCGCGCTTGATTCCGCTGCCCGCCAGGATTTCAGGCAAGCAGCGCTTGTATGTGAGCATCTCCAGCGTGGTGCGCGCGCATCTGGCCGAACTGTTCCCCGGGCGCGAAGTGGCCGAATTCTCCCAGTTCCGTGTCACACGCCATTCCGATCTGGCCGTGGATGAGGACGATGTGGTGGATTTGCGCATGGCTTTGCGCCAGGGTCTGCATCACCGTCACTATGGTCAGGCCGTGCGCCTGGAAGTGTCATCGTCTTGCTCACCGATCCTGTCGGACCTGCTGCTGGAGCAATACGGCTTGCCCGAGCAGGCCCTGTTTCGCGTCAAAGGCCCTGTCAATCTGGTGCGCCAGATGCAGCTCATCGACCTGGTGGACGACCCTTCGCTGCTGTTTCCCAAGTGGAAGCCGGCCTGGCCTCTGCAACTGGTTCCCGGTCGTCCCATCTTGGCCCAGATGCGCAAGAGCGACATCATCATCCATCAGCCTTTCGAGAGTTTTGACTCGGTGCTGGAGATGCTTCGCGAGGCTGTGAACGATCCGCAGGTGCTGGCCATCAAGCAAACGATTTACCGCACGGGTTCTGACTCCGAGATCATGAGTTTGCTGGCCGAAGCCGTCAGTCGTGGCAAGGAAGTGCTGGCCGTGCTGGAGCTCAAGGCCCGCTTTGATGAAGAGGCCAATATCAACTGGGCGGAGAAGCTGGAGTCCCTGGGCGTGCAAGTGGTGTATGGCGTGGTAGGGCTCAAGACCCACGCCAAGATGCTGCTCGTCACGCGGCGCGAGAAGCGCAGCGGCCAGCTCAAGCGTTACGCGCACCTGTCCACGGGCAACTACAACGTGCGCAGCGCCAGGCTGTATACCGATATCAGCCAGCTGACCTGCGATCCGCAGATCACCGAGGACATGGATGCGGTGTTCCGCCACCTCTCCAGCCACAACACCTTGCCCACGTTGCAAAAACTGGTGATGGCGCCGTTTCATCTGCAAAGCCGCATGCTGGAGCTGATTGCCCAGGTGGGTGCAGCTGCAGCCAAGGGCGAGCATGCCCGCATCGTGCTCAAGATGAATGCCTTGACGGACGAGGCGCTGATGAGCGCTCTGGTGGATGCCGGACGCAAGGGCGCACAGATCGACCTGATTGTGCGCGGTGCCTGCATGCTGCCGGTGCAGCCCAACATCCGCGTGCGCTCCATCATCGGGCGGTTTCTGGAGCATTCGCGGGTGTTCTATTTCTCCTGGGGCAAGCAAGAGGAGTTGTTTCTTTCCAGCGCAGACTGGATGAACCGCAACATGCTGCGACGGGTGGAGCTGGCCTGGCCGGTGCTCGATAAAAAGCTGCGCCAGCGCGTGATTGATGAATGCCTGGTGGCCTATCTGTGCGACGACCGCGATGCCTGGCTGCTCAATGCCGACGGCACTTACAGCAAGCCCTTGCATCCTGCGTCAGGTCAGGGGGCTCAGCATGCACTGATGTTGCGCTACGGGCCTGCAATTTGATACTGAGTGGATAGTGCTATCGAAATCAGTAGCTTCCAGCGCTTTATTGGTAAGGATTTCAGGCTTGTTTAGGCTGAAATCCAAGCATTGAAAAGCGCTGGATACTCATGTTTTGATAGTCGAAATAAAAAAGGGACTGTTTTTACAGTCCCTTTTTTTGTGGTGATCGGCTCTAACGCAGCAGCAGCTTGAGACTCCAAGGCGTCTTGCTCCAGGCGGCGGCTTCCAGCTCCAGCAGGCGAGCCGACTGTGGATAGGCGGCGGCCCAGCCGGCAGGGGTGCTCAGCTTGCATTCGCTGCCGTCGCGCTGCAAATCCAGGCCCTGGGTCTGTGGGTCGCGGCGTGCGTGGCTGAGCTGGGTGGCAATGCGCAAGGCCATCAGCGGCAAGGCCAGATCGGGGTCGTCAATCACATGTTCGAGCTTGCGCAGCTTGCCCTGGTGGCCCAGCACCAGTTGAGTGATTCTTTCGCGCAGACCACTTTCCCAGGTCGCAAAGCCGCAGTGCTCGCAAATATAGGCGCCGTGGCGGTGGTAGTCGTTCAGCGAGATGCGCATGCCCACCTCATGCAGCTGTGCGGCCGTGAGCAGGGCCTGCTGGCTCATGGGCTTGGCGGCATCGCCTTGAATGCGTTGCCACAGATCGCTGGCAATACGGGATACGCGCTGTGCCTGTACGGTATCGACGCCAAAGTCCTGCTGCAGGGCCAGCACTTCGGCAGCTTCCTTGTCGGCCGGAGGTTCATGGTCCAGCAGATCGTGCAGCGCGCCTTGGCGCAGAGCTCCCTGGGCGACTTCCAGCTCGGCAATGTCCAGCAGCTCCACCACGGCCAGCATCACGCTGATGCCGCCGGCCACCACGGGGCGGCGGTCTTCCTTGAGGCCTGGAATGCGCAGTCTGTCCACATGGCCTATGTCCAGCAACTGCTGATAGAGCTGGCGCAGCTTGCTGCGGGTGATGATTTTTCCGTCAAGACCCTGGGCCGTCAGCGCATCGGCCACGGCATTGGCCGTGCCTGAGGACGCGTAGGCACAATCCCAGGCCGTGCCGGGGTAGGCCAAGCGGGCAGCGGCCAGGCATTCCTTGGCGGCGGCGATGGCGGCGGCGAAATTGGATTTGCTCAGTGCGCCGTCGGCAAAGAATTTCGAGCTCCAGGACACGCTGCCCAGAGGAAACGATGCCAGCTGCAAAGCCTGGCTGTGCTGGCCGATGATGATTTCGGTGGAGCGTCCGCCGATATCGATCACCAAGCGCCGCTGCTGACTGGGCGGCAGTGAGCTGGAGACGCCGCGGTAAATCAGTCTGGCTTCTTCTTCGCCGGAGATGACTTCGATGGGAAAACCCAGCAGTTCGCTGCCGCGGGAGACAAATTCCTCTGCATTGATGGCCTCGCGCAAGGTCTGCGTGGCCACGGCGCGCACGCGCCCGGGGGCAAAACCTGTCAGCCTCTCGCCAAAGCGGGCCAGGCACTCCCAGCCGCGCTGCATGGCTTGAGCGGACAGTTCGTGTCTGGAGTTGAGGCCGTTGCCCTGGCGCACGGTTTCCTTGAGGTACTCCACGCGCTCTATGCGCTGGTGCGAGCCTACGCGCCCAATTTCAAGGCGAAAACTGTTGGAGCCAAGATCAACGGCGGCAAGCAAAGATTCGGGGGCCATGTCTAAGCGGGTCAAGGTGGAAAATGAGGTCAGGCACCCGCTCCAAACCACCGGCGGCTTGACGGCGTGGCCTGACGCTGGTGCAGCCAGCACCGAAATATGCCTGAGTAGGCTGCATCCGGGTTGCCGTTCTCGGGTGTGACCTGGTTTTGCTCAGGTATTCGTGCCAGCGTGCCGGGCGTTGGCAAGAGCCTGCTCGGGCGAGGGTAAGCCAGTCTGAGAAGGCAATATGACAGCAGCATGACGATGAAAACGCTGTCATTTTATTTATGACGATGAAAATGTAGATGTCACGACGTTGTCATAAATGGTTTTTACAGTTCAGCCATCGAATCTTTCAACCCTAAGAGGTCGTTTCATGAAGTTGTCCCTGATTCACGTTCTGGTGGCTGGTGCTTTGTCTGCTGGTGGCCTGGGCCAAGCGTTTGCCCAGCAGGAAGCTACCGGTGCCGGTGCGAGCTTCCCGGCTCCTTTGTACTCCAAGTGGGCCGCGGACTATCACAAGGCTACTGGCGTCAAGATCAACTACCAATCCGTGGGCTCCAGCGCGGGTATCAAGCAGATTGAAGCCAAGACGGTGGATTTCGGTGCTTCGGATGAGCCTCTGAAGGACGACGAGCTGGCCAAAAAGGGTCTGGTGCAGTTTCCCACGGTGATTGGCGGCATCGTGCCCGTGGTCAACATCAAGGGCATCGCTCCCGGTCAACTCAAGCTCTCCGGCCAGGTGCTGGGCGATATCTACCTGGGCAAGATCACCAAGTGGAACGATGCAGCCATCGTGGCCCTGAACCCCGGCGCACCTCTGCCTGACGCCACCATTGCTCCCGTACGCCGCGCCGATGGTTCGGGCACGACTTTCGGCTTCACCAACTACCTGTCCAAGGTCAATGCCGAGTGGAAGGAAAAAGTGGGTGAGGGCAAGGCGGTGAACTGGCCCACGGGTGCAGGTGGCAAGGGCAACGAAGGCGTGGCCGCTTTTGTGGGCCGTCTGCCCAACTCCATCGGTTATGTGGAGTACGCCTATGTCAAGCAAAACAAGCTGACCTATACCCAGCTCAAGTCGGCTGACGGTACCTATGTCTCTCCCGATGACGCGACATTCAAGGCGGCCGCTGCCGGTGCCGACTGGGCCAAAAGCTTCTACCAGATCCTGACCAACCAGCCCGGCAAGGATGCATGGCCCATCACCAGCGCCACCTTCATCCTGATGCACAAGACCCAGGAAAAGCCCGCTCAGGCCGTCGCTTCGTTGAAGTTCTTTGAATGGGCTTACAAATCGAGCGACAAGACTGCCGCCGATCTGGACTACGTGCCCATGCCCGACGCTGTCAAGAATGTGATCTACAAGTCCTGGGCTCAGATCAAGGACAGCTCCGGCAAGGCTTTGCCACTGCAGTAATCTCTGAGGTGAGTGCAGCACTGCAGTGCTGCACCCGCTATCAGGCTTTTCACAACTTACGCGAATAAAGGCGCTGAACGTGTCCACTACGTCGCCCTCCGGCTCGCTGGCTGCCATGACCTCTCAAGACTCTGCCCAGCGGCACACTCCTCCTCCGCCACGCGCGCCCCTGATTTCAGGGCGTCTGGCGGATCGTTTGTTTGGCGGCATGGCACGTGCAGCGGCCTTGCTGACGCTGGCCCTGTTGATGGCCATCATGATTTCTCTGCTGATAGGCGCCTGGCCTGCCATCAGCGAATATGGCCTGAGCTTTCTGACGCGCAGCGTATGGGATCCTGTCAAGGGCGAGTACGGCGGCCTGGTCATGATCTACGGCACCTTGGCCACCTCGCTGATTGCGCTGCTGATCGCCGTGCCCGTGAGCTTTGGCATTGCCTTGTTTCTGACCGAGCTGTCGCCCGCCTGGCTCAAGCGCCCGCTGGGCACCGCCATCGAGCTGCTGGCTGCCGTGCCCTCGATTGTTTACGGCATGTGGGGCCTGATGGTATTCGGCCCCGTGCTGGCCACCTATGTGCAGCAGCCGCTGCAAAAGCTGTTTGACGGCGTGCCTTATCTGGGGGCCTTTGTCTCCGGTCCGCCCGTAGGTATCGGCATTTTGTCGGCCGGCATCATCCTGGCCATCATGATCATCCCCTTCATTGCTTCGGTGATGCGCGATGTGTTCGAAGTGACGCCGGCTCTGCTCAAGGAGTCTGCCTACGGTCTGGGTTCCACCACCTGGGAGGTGGTCTGGAAGGTGGTACTGCCCTATACCAAGACCGGTGTGCTGGGCGGCGTGATGCTGGGCCTGGGCCGCGCTCTGGGTGAGACTATGGCCGTGACCTTTGTGATCGGCAATATGAATCAGCTGAACTCGCTGTCGGTGTTTGAGGCTGCCAATAGCATCACTTCGGCTCTGGCCAACGAGTTTGCCGAAGCCGGTGAGGGTCTGCATCAGGCTTCGCTGATCTATCTGGGTCTGGTGCTGTTCTTCATCACCTTTGTGGTGCTGGCACTGTCCAAGGTCTTGCTCAGCCGCCTGCAAAAGAATGAGGGAGCGCGCTCATGAACTCGACGTCCGCAAAGATGATCTCTGCGTCGGAACTGGCCGCCGTGCGGCAGGCCAAGTACAACCAGCGCAAGCGCCTCAATCAGCTGGCCCTGGCCTTGTCGCTGGCCGCCATGGCTTTCGGCGTGTTCTGGCTGGTCTGGATTCTCTGGGAAACCATTCGCCAGGGTATGGGTGGCCTGAGCGTCGCCCTGTTCTCGCAGATGACGCCGCCGCCCAATGAAGCCGGCGGTATCGCCAACGCCATCTTCGGCTCGTTCATCATGGTGGCTCTGGCCACTTTCGTGGGCACGCCCATAGGCGTGATGGCCGGGGTGTATCTGGCCGAGTACGACAAGAAAAGCTGGCTGGCATCCACCACGCGCTTTGTGAATGACATTCTGCTGTCGGCTCCTTCCATCGTGATCGGCCTGTTTGTCTACACCGTGGTGGTCACCCGCTTCAAGAGCTTCTCGGGCTATGCCGGTGTGGTGGCGCTGGCGCTGATCGTGATTCCGGTGGTCATTCGTACCACGGAAAACATGCTGGTGCTGGTGCCTTCCAGCCTGCGCGAAGCCGCTTACGCTTTGGGTACGCCCAAGTGGAAGGTCATCATGATGGTGACGCTGCGTGCAGCCCGTGCGGGCGTGATCACCGGCGTGCTGCTGGCCGTGGCACGGATTGCCGGCGAAACCGCGCCGCTGCTGTTCACGGCGCTCAACAACCAGTTCTGGAATGCAGACCTGTCCAAACCCATGGCCAGCTTGCCTGTGACCATCTTCAAATTTGCAATGAGCCCGTATGAGAACTGGCAACAACTGGCCTGGGCCGGTGTGTTCCTGATCACCGTGGCCGTGCTGGGACTGAATATCCTGGCGCGTTTCATTACCCGTCAAAAGTAATTCATCAATGGTATGAACATGACTGCAACCACCTCCACCACACCTGGCAGCTCCAAGCTGACCGTGCGCGATCTGAACTTCTATTACGGCAAGTTCCACGCCCTGAAGAACATCAACCTCGACATTCCCGAGAAAAAAGTCACTGCCTTCATCGGCCCCTCGGGTTGTGGCAAATCCACGCTGCTGCGTACCTTCAATCGCATGTTCGAGCTGTATCCCGAACAGCGTGCCGAAGGCCAGATCTTGCTGGATGGCGAGAACCTGCTGACCAGCAAGCAGGATGTGGCCCTGATCCGTGCCAAGGTCGGTATGGTGTTTCAGAAGCCCACGCCGTTTCCCATGTCCATCTACGACAACATCGCTTTTGGCGTGAAGCTGTTTGAAAACCTCAACGCTTCCGATATGGACGATCGCGTGGAATGGGCGCTGCGCAAGGCTGCGCTGTGGAACGAAGTCAAGGACAAGCTGCAGCAAAGCGGCTCGGGTCTGTCGGGCGGTCAGCAGCAACGCCTGTGCATTGCGCGCGGCATTGCCATCAAGCCCGAGGTGCTGCTGCTCGATGAGCCCTGCTCGGCGCTGGATCCGATTTCCACCGCCAAGATCGAAGAGCTGATTGCGGAACTCAAGAACGACTACACCGTGGTCATCGTGACCCACAACATGCAACAGGCCGCGCGCTGCAGCGATTACACGGCCTATATGTATTTGGGCGACCTGATGGAGTTCGGTGAAACCGAACAGATGTTCTTCAAGCCCCAGCGCAAGGAAACCGAAGACTACATTACCGGCCGTTTTGGTTGAGGAGCCAACAATGACAGAAAAACATCTCTCCAGTCAGTTTGATACCGAACTCAACCGTGTCTCCGCCCGCGTGATGGAGCTCGGCGGTTTGGTGGAGTCGCAGATTCGCCAGGCCGTTTATGCCCTGACCAGCTTCAACACCGATGCTGTGGAACAGGTCATCAGCACCGAAAAGCGCGTCAATGCCATGGAAGTGGAAATTGACCATGAGCTTTCTTCCATCATTGCCCGCCGCCAGCCTACGGCCCGTGATCTGCGCTTGCTGATCGCGTTTTCCAAGGCCACGGCCAATCTGGAGCGCATGGGTGACGAGGCCTGCAAGATGGCCCGCATGGTCAAGTCCATCATTGATGGCGGTGCTTCGCGCTCTTTGCCCACGGGCGATCTGCGGGTGGCGGCCGAAATGGCCTCCGAGTTGCTGCGCAAGACGCTGGATGCTTTTGCGCGCCTGGACACCAAGGCGGCAGTGGTCATCCTCAAGGAAGACGATCTGATCGACGAAGAATTCGACGGCTTTGTGCGCAAGCTCATCACCTACATGATGGAAGATCCGCGCACGATTTCTGCCAGCCTGGACCTGCTGTTCCTGGCCAAGGCGATCGAACGCATCGGAGACCATTCCAAGAATGTGGCCGAGCTGATCATCTACCTTGTCGAAGGCAAGGATGTACGCCATCAGACGATGGCAGATATCGAATCTGCGTTGCGTTAAGCAGGAGGCAAGCCAGGGATGAAGAAGATGCCCATGGTCCTCATCGTAGAGGACGAACCGGCCATTGCGGAGCTGATTGCGGTCAACCTGCGTCACAACGGTTTTCAGCCCGTCTGGGCCGAGGACGGTGTATCGGCACAGCGTGAGCTCGATGCCGTGCTGCCCGATGTCATCTTGCTGGACTGGATGTTGCCAGGCTCCAGCGGGCTGATGCTGGCGCGCAAATGGCGTGCGGATGCGCGTACCAAGAGCGTGCCGATTCTGATGCTGACCGCGCGTGGCGACGAGCCCGACAAGGTGGCCGGCCTGGATGCGGGGGCGGATGACTACATCACCAAGCCTTTCTCCACGCAGGAGCTGCTGGCCCGGATTCGCGCCGTGCTCAGGCGCCGTGCTCCCGAGCAGGTGCAGGACAAGGTCAGCGTGGGTGAGCTGGTGCTGGATGCCGCCGCCCATCGCGTGAGCTGGCAGGGCGACTTGCTCAAGGTGGGGCCCACCGAGTTCAAGCTGCTCAACTATCTGATGAAGCACCCCGAGCGCGTGCACAGCCGAGCCCAGTTGCTGGACAAGGTCTGGGGCGATCATGTGTTCATCGAAGAACGCACGGTGGACGTGCACGTCAAACGCCTGCGCGAGTCGCTGGGCGTGGCCGGCGTGCTGATTGAAACCGTGCGCGGTGCGGGTTACCGCTTCAGTGCCCAGGCCATGGCCTGATTTCGTTTCGCCAAACCTCGGCCCGGCCTGGCTGGGCCGCCAAAAATCACAACAGAAAGCAATTATGGGGTGGCGTGGTTTTCGATTATTGGCCTCTCAGATTGCCGCCGCCCTGGTGGCCTGGCTGGTCTGGGTCTATCTCATTCATCCCGAAGCCAAGCTGGCGCAGCAATCCGTTGCCGTGCTGGCCGGGGCATTGATAGGCGGCTGGATCTGGTGGCTGGTGGACAGCTGGAATGGTGCGCAGCTGCTGCGCTGGCTGCGTCAATCCGAGCTGGGTGCCGTGCCCAATCTCTCGGGCATCTGGGGCGAGGCCGGCGTGCGCATGCGCCGCTGGATTCGCCAAAGCGTGCAGCAGGTGCAGCAAGGTGATCAGCGCCTGAACGATATCTTGTCGGCCTTGCAGGCCAGTCCCAACGGCGTGGTCTTGCTCGATGCCCAGGGGCGTATTGAATGGTGCAACCAGATTGCTGCCCGCCAGTTCGGCTTCGATGCGGACCGGGATGTGATGCAAAGCATTGGCAATCTGGTGCGTGATCCGCAGTTCAGTGCCTATTTTGCGGCGCAGGATTTCACGCACGATCTGATCATGCAGGGGCGTGAAAGCACGCCTTCGCGTCCCGTCAAACTCTCGGTACAGCTCTATGGCTACGGAGAAGGGCGCAGGCTGCTGCTGGCACGCGATGTGACGGCGCTGGAGCAGGCCGAGGCCATGCGCCGCGATTTTGTGGCCAATGTCTCGCATGAAATCCGCACGCCGCTGACGGTGCTCGCCGGCTTTGTGGAAACCTTGCAGAACCTGCCGTTGGAAGAGGCGGAGCGCAACCGCTACCTGGAACTGATGGCCCAGCAGGCTGAGCGCATGCAGCATCTGGTGGAAGATTTGCTGACCCTCTCGCGTCTGGAAGGCAGTCCTTTGCCCAGCAGCAACGACTGGGTGTCGGTGAGCCAGCTGCTGCAGCGTTGCGAGAACGAGGCGCGCGGTCTGTCTACCGCGCTCACGCGCAAGCAGGCCAGACCGCATGTATTGGAGTTTCCCGCCGATGAGGTGCTGGCGCAGGCCGGTGAAGTGGCCGGTGCCAGTGCGGAGCTGCACAGCGCATTTTCCAATCTGCTGGGCAATGCCATGCGTTACACGCCGGCCGGCGGCAAGATCGAGGTGCGCTGGGAAAGCCTGCCCGATGGCTCGGCCCGTTTTGCCGTCAAGGATTCCGGCGCCGGCATCGACCCCAAGCACATCACGCGGCTGACGGAGCGTTTTTACCGCGTGGATCGCAGCCGCTCGCGGGACACCGGCGGCACGGGCCTGGGTCTGGCCATCGTCAAGCATGTGCTGCAGCGACATGGCGCCACGCTGAGCATCAGCAGCACCGTGGGCCAGGGCTCGGAATTTGCGGTGACATTTCCGCCGCTGCGCATTCGCCAGGGGCAAACCGTGTTGCCACGGCCCCAGGTGGCCGCAGCCGACTAGGCTTCAAGTCTGGGCTGAGGCTGGTGTATGGCGCGGTGCAAGATGGAGCTGAAGGCCAGGGCGGTCACCAGCAAGGCGGCTGCGCTGGCCAGCCAGAAGGGCAAGGGGGTGTGCTGGAGATCGGTCCAGCGCGCTCCTGCTTGCCATTCATAGGCCAGCCAGTATCCCAGGCCCAGGCCGCCGCCCCAGAGCAGCAGGCAATAGATGATGAGCGGAGCGACGGTGATGCGGTAGCAGCGCAGCACAAAAATGCAAAAGGTCTGCACGGCGTCGGCGCAGTGATAAATAGCCACCCAGCTCAGCAGTAGCGAGGCCAGGGCAATGACTTCAGGGCTGCTGGTGTAGATGCTTGCAATCCAGTGTTTTGCTATGAATACCAGAGCTGATAGCGTAATACCTGTAAGCGCTGCAAGCCAAAAACACCTTGAAATCAGGCTGCGGGCCAGGGCTTCGTTGCCTGCGCCGCGCCAGTAGCCTACGCGGGCGCTGGTGGCGATCGCCAGAGACAGCGGCACCATATAGCAAATAGCTGCCAGATTGGCCGCAATCTGATGGCCGGCCGAAGCCAGTGTGCCCTGGCGCGCCACGAACAAGGCCATCAGCGTGAATGAGGTCACCTCCACCAGGATGGCCAGGCCCGCAGGAATGCCCAGGCGCACAAAGTGGCCCAGCATCGTCCAGTCCGGGCGCTCTGGCTTGTGCCACAAGGCCAAGGGGGCGTAAATCGGCTGCAGCCGCAGCAGCTGCAGTGCCACGAAAAACATGAGGTAGTTGACCGTCAGCGTGGCCCAGGCGCAGCCCACGGCGCCCATGGCTGGCAGGCCTGCGCCGCCAAAGGTGAACCAGATGGACAGCGGCACTTTGACGATCAGCGAGAGCAGCTGCAGCCAGGTGACCAGCTGTGGGTGGCCTAGTGCCTGATTGAGTGCGCTGAAGATGCGAAACAGCAGCGCCGGCGGCAGACCAAAGGCCAGTACGGCCAAGTAAAGCTTGACTTCGTGCTGAAGCGCCTCGGGTACATGGGTCCAGCGCAGCAGCGGATCCGGCATGAGGAGTACGGCCATGCCCGCTATGCATGCAATCACGCACAGATACATGGACTGGCGCAGCGACCTGCCAATGGCCAGAGGCTGCTGGGCGCCGCGCTGCTCGGCCCACAAGGGCAAAAGCGCCTGGAAGATGCCCATCAACGAGGCGTAGACGCTGATGAAAATGGCCGCCCCCACAGACAGGGCGGCCACGGCGCTATCGGAGTAGCGGCCGGCAACAATGGTGTCGGTCGTGCCAAACGCCATCACGGCCAGCTGGCCGGCCAGCACCGTGAGTGCATGGCGGCCTATGTGCTTTATCTCGGTGCTGGTGCTCATGGCTTGCTGCCATGGCGCAGCAAGAGCAGTGTTTCCTTGCGGTCGGTAGGCCGCTTGACGCGGGCTACCTGATTCCAGCCTTCCCGCAATTTTTGATTGTGATCGCCGGCCCAGCGGTCCTCATCGACCACCAGCCATTCGCATTGGCCTGGCTTGGCACGGCGCAGCAAGGCGGTATCCACATGCAGGTAATAGCGCAGGGCCGAAATCTGGGCGCGGCCCAGTCCATAGGTCAGCATGCAGCCTTGTTGCTGGTTGGCCTGCATGGGGACGGCAAGCAGCTTCATCTGTGCCTCGTAGCTGCGTGCATGGTCCAGCAGCGGCATCCACAAAGTACATATCAGCAGCCAGGCCAAAGTGGTGCCGCCAGCTGGCAGCACCAGACTTTTCCAGATAGCTGCGCGATTGCGCGAAGTGCGCCAGATCACCAGTACCACCCAACCGGCACTGGCCAGCAAGGCGATCAGCACGGTCAGCCAGTCAATGCTGGCTTCGAATTGCGGGGCCAGGCGCGAGATATTGCTGGCGATTTTGGGTGGATAGCCCGTCTGGAATGCAAGCCAGATCACCCAGATGGCGATGGCCGAGATGCTGAAGAACAGCAGCGTGAACCAGTCGATCAGCGCGCTGATGCTGCGCCGGAAGGTGGGCAGGGCAAAAGCCGCCAGCGTGGCAATGGCGGGCAGGCCCAGCAGCAGGGCGCGGTCTGCGGGGTAGCTGGCAAAGCAGGCAATCAAAGGCACGATGGAGAACCACAGTGCCGTACTCAAATGGGGGTTGTTGCGCGGCTGGGCGATCTGGCGGCGCCAGACCCAGAGCGTCCACAAGGCCAGCGGCCAGGCCGGCCAGCAAAACCACAGCAGCAGCTGCAGCAAGCTGCTCCAGTCCTTGGCCGTGCTGGTGTTCACCAGATTCCAGATCCAGAGATCCAGGGCCGTGGTCAGCGCCACCGCCACAGCGGTGGCTGCAGCCCAGATCAAGGCCCAGATGATGGACTGGCGGGGATTGGCTTCGGCAGCATCGCCCCAGCTGCGCTGAGTCAGGGCAATCAGGCTACCGCCCAGGCCGAACAGCACGGCCATGGTGGGGGCGCCGCTCAGCGCCAGACCTGTCATGCCCAGCAGCAGTGCGATACCGGCCTTGAGGGGGTGATAGGGGTGGGCTGCTGCCGCGAAAAACAGCATGGCCGTGAAGGCCAATTGGGTGACATAGGCCGTGGTTTCGTGTGAGGGCTGGGCCAGGCCCAGGCTGGCGACCAGAGCCAGCAGGGCGGCATCGGCCATGGCTCGGGCATAGTCCACCGGCTGTGCCTCGCCACCGAAAGCAAAGGCCACGGGCTGGGCGCCGGGCGAACGGGCCAGGTAATAAGCGCCCCACCAGGTGGCGGCCAGAACCAGCACCAAAAGGCCGGCGAACGGCAAGCGCGCAGCCATCTCGGGTCCGAGCAGGCCCTGAAACAGCTGCATGGAGAGAGCGCCCAGCCAGTAGGGCAGCAAGCCATCGGCGCCGGGGGCGAGTTCGGCAATGCGGGGCGCCAGCCAACTGGTGTGGCCCAGGGCCAGTTCCCGCATATAGCCGAAAGCCTCCATGTCTGCCGAGCGCCAGGGCCCGCGCATGACAAAGCCTGGCACCACATAGGCCAGGCACAGCAGGAGCAGGGACCAGCGCGGAAGGCGGCGCACGGCACTTTGGGCAACGATGGCGGGTGTGGGTTGATTCACACGAAAATCCTGGTGAGCTGCAGAGCATCCGACATTTCAAACAGAAATGACGCTATGCCCATGTATATCGTTCGATTGATGCTCTTGTATCAAGAGCGGATTTGAGGCCTGGCGCCTCTTGGCGTGCCGCCAGCGAGTGTGCCCTAGTTGCATGCAGCAAGGCAGGTCGCTCAAAAAGAAAAGGCAGCACGGTTGCCCGGGCTGCCCTTGCTTGCAAAGAAGAAAGATTACTTCTTGCCGAAGCGGTTGCGGAACTTCTCCACGCGGCCGCCCATGTTGTCCACCGACTTTTGTGTGCCGGTGTAGAAGGGGTGCGATTCAGAGGAGGTATCCAGCTTGAACAGCGGGTATTCCTTGCCTTCGAAGGTTTCGGTTTCCTTGGTGTTCACGCAAGAACGTGTCACGAACTTGAAGCCGTTGGACAGGTCCGAGAACAGAACTTCGCGGTAGTTAGGGTGAATGCCTTCTTTCATGATCTTCCTTTGGTCAAGTGCGGTAGCCGTGCCAAACCCGCTACAACCCATGTAGCAGTCAGAAATTTGACGTACTTTCCGCAATAGAAAAAGCCCTCCATTATTGCACAGAACGGAAATGGGCTGATAGTTTTCCTTCGCGGTGCAGGCATATGGGCTTCAATGAGCTTGATTGCCCGGGTAGATTGGACCGCCTGATGATCGCAGTCATTTGAGTCCGAAAATGAAAAGGCCCCGCAAGCGGGGCCTTTGTCATGGCTGCAGACGAGCTGCAGTGGCGAATCAACCGCCGCGGCGCATCATGTCGAAGAACTCGATATTGTTCTTCGTGGCCTTCATGTTCTTGATCATCAGTTCCATGGACTCGATCTCGTCCATATTGAACATGAACTGACGCAGGATGCGCGTCTTTTGCAGAATCTCGGGCGCCAGCAGCAGCTCTTCACGGCGGGTGCCGCTCTTGTTGAGCTCGATGGCCGGGAACACGCGCTTTTCATACAGGCGGCGGTTCAGGTGCAGTTCGCTGTTGCCCGTGCCCTTGAACTCTTCAAAGATCACTTCGTCCATGCGGCTGCCGGTATCGACCAGCGCGGTGGCGATGATGGTCAGCGAGCCGCCTTCTTCCACATTGCGTGCTGCACCAAAGAAACGCTTGGGGCGTTGCAGGGCGTTGGAGTCCACACCGCCGGACAGCACCTTGCCGGAGCTGGGCACGACGTTGTTGTAGGCGCGGGCCAGGCGGGTAATGGAGTCCAGCAAAATGACCACGTCCTTGCCCAGCTCCACCAGACGCTTGGCGCGTTCGATCACCATCTCGGCCACGTGAACGTGGCGGGTAGCTGGCTCATCGAAGGTGGAGGCAATGATTTCGCCCTTGACGGAGCGCTGCATTTCCGTCACTTCTTCAGGGCGCTCGTCCACCAGCAGCACCATCATGTGCACGTCGGGGTGGTTGGCCGTGATGGCGTGGGCAATGCTTTGCATCATCATGGTCTTGCCGCTCTTGGGCGGTGCCACGATCAGGGCGCGTTGACCGCGGCCGATGGGGGCAATGATGTCGATGATGCGGCCGGTGATGTTCTCTTCACCCTTCATGTCGCGTTCCAGGCGCATCTGTTCCTTGGGGAACAGGGGCGTCAGGTTCTCGAACATCATCTTGTGCTTGTTGGCCTCTGGTGAGCCGCCGTTGACCTTGTCCAGCTTGGTCAGGGCAAAGTAGCGCTCGCCATCCTTGGGGATGCGCACTTCACCTTCAATCATGTCACCGGTGTGCAGATTGAAGCGACGGACCTGGCTGGGGGAGATATAGATATCGTCCGTGCTGGCCGTGTAGCTGGTGTCGGGGCTGCGCAGAAAGCCAAAGCCATCGGGCAGGATTTCCAGAACACCGTCGGCAAAAACTTGTTCACCCGCTTTGGCGCGTTTCTTGATGATGGCAAACATCAATTCTTGTTTGCGCATACGGCCGACGTTTTCGATTTCGAGGGCTTCGGCCTGCTTCAAGACTTCAGACACGTGCAGTGCCTTGAGTTCATTAAGGTGCATGAAATGACTCCAAAGGTGGAGTGGAGTAACCAGAAAAAGGGGGGAGGCGGGAGCCTAAGAAACACCGTGAAAAGTGGGCAGGCTTGCCTGAAGACATCTCAGCGCGGCCCCGTGCGGAGACCGGCGATTCAAACATTATGACAGGAAAAATCAGATGACCGGCAAGGATTTTTCAGTGCAGATATCAGGATCTGCGCGGTGAAGAAGTCTGAAGGGTATAGGAGAAAACAAAAACGGCCAAGAGCAAAGGTCTTGGCCGCTGTTTTAGCTGGTGGCAGATCAGGCCAGATGCTGATCCAGGAATGCCGACAGCTGGGTCTTGTTCAGCGCGCCCACCTTGGTGGCGGCCAGCTGACCATCCTTGAACAGCATCAGCGTGGGAATGCCGCGGATGCCGAACTTGGCCGGGATTTCGCGGTTTTCGTCCACGTTCATCTTGGTGACCTGCAGTTTGCCTTTATAGCTTTCTGCTGCATCGTCCAAAATGGGGGCAATCATCTTGCAGGGGCCGCACCATTCAGCCCAGTAGTCCACGAGAACGGTGGTGCCGGGTTGCAGTACGTCAGATTCAAAGCTCGCATCAGTGATGTGCTTGATCAATTCGCTGGCCATTGTGAGTCCTGGATTTTCTCAGTCAAAGAAAAGTGGCGGCTAATTCGCCTCTATCGGTTTATTGTGACAGAAACTCATCTCCCGATGCTTGGTGTGGACGGTTGTTTGCTGCTATGGCGCTGATAGCGAAAGCCGGGGTTGACAGGGCTTGCGCGGGATTTCCTGCGAGCCTGGTTGCAATTGTCCCCGGTGGTATTCTGCGCAGCCTTGCTGCAGGCGGCCCGTTGGGGTGGTCTATATTGCAGCGCAATTTGAATGCCGCTTGAGCGGTTAATCGGGTGGGATATGAGTGAATCGGAATCGGCTGCAATGAACTGTGATGTGGCCGTGGTGGGCGCAGGGCCCTCGGGATTGATGGTGGCGGAGCGGCTGGCCGCCCAGGGTTTGAAGGTGCGCGTTTTTGAAACCAAGGCGTCGGCGGCGCGCAAGTTTCTCCTGGCGGGCAAAGGCGGCCTGAATCTCACCCATTCTGAAGCGTTCGAGAGCTTTGTGACGCGCTATGGCAAGCGCAGCGAGCAACTGAAGCCCTGGCTTGAGCAATGGGGCTCGGCCGAGTTGCGCCAGTGGGTGAAGGAGCTGGGCTTTGACACCTTTGTGGGTACTTCCGGGCGGGTCTTTCCCAGCGATATGAAAGCTGCGCCGCTGCTGCGTGCCTGGCTGGTACGTCTCAAGTCTCAGGGGGTGTGCTTTCACACGCGTCACCGCTGGACGGGGTGGAATACCGCCAATCATCCGGTTTTCCAGACCGAAAAAGGCGAGGTGAGCGTCCATTGCCGTGCCCTGGTGCTGGCCACCGGCGGCGGAAGCTGGGCGCGCTTGGGCTCGGATGCCGCCTGGTTGCCTCTGCTGCAAGAAAAGGGCGTGGATATTGCCCCGCTGCAAGCGGCCAATTGTGGTTTTGATGTGGGTGGCCTGGCCACTGCTGACCAGGGTTGGAGCGCGGTGTTCAAACAGCGCTTTGCAGGCCAGCCATTCAAGTCCGTGGCGCTGCGTTTCACGGACGACGAAGGCCGCAGCTTTGCCAAGCAGGGGGAGTTTGTCGCTACGGAAACCGGCGTCGAGGGCAGCCTGATCTATGCCGCTTCGGCCCTGTTGCGGGATGCTGTGGCAAGCCAGGGCAAGGCGACTTTTGAGCTGGACTTGCTGCCTCAGTTCAGTGCCGAGCGTGTTTTGAGCGAGGTGCAGCATCCCCGGGGCTCGCGCAGCTTGAGCAGCCATTTGAAAGGTCGCTTGGGTATTGACGGCATCAAGGCGGGCTTGCTGTATGAGGTGCTTGGCAAGGACGGCATGGCGGATGCGCGTCGTCTGGCTGCCGCCATCAAGGCCTTGCCTGTGACGGTGGTGGCTGCACGCCCTGTGGACGAAGCCATCAGCACGGCAGGTGGCGTGCGGCTTGAAGCCCTGGACGAACGCGGTATGTGCCAGGCTTTGCCCGGCGTGTTCTGTGTGGGGGAGATGCTGGACTGGGAGGCTCCGACCGGTGGCTACCTTCTGACGGCCTGCATGTCCAGCAGTGTTCGGGTGGCTGACGGGGTGGCCGGATTCCTGCAAGGCGCTTGAGCGCGTTGCCGCATAAGCCATCGCTTGCTAGCAAGCGGGCTTGTGCGGTGAGTGGGTCTGGCTTTTTCAATGCTTGACCTGCTAGCCGGCAGTACCAAGAATGAAGTCTCGCTGAAGGGAGTTCTTCCGATGTCCTTGTTGCTGCGCCGTTTGAGAGGTGAGCCATTTCTACAGATTCCCAGTCATGGGCAGATGCTGACTTGCTACAGGCAGTGCATGCTGCTTGGCTTGGTTCTTGGGCTTGTGTCTTTTGCGCTGGCACAACTGCCTTTTGAGTCCTTGGCCTTGCCCTGGCAGATCGCTTGTGGCCTGGTGCCGGGCATAGGCTTTTACTTGGCTGCTGCGTTGATGGCGAGTCGCGCGCCGTCCAGCCTATCGCCTGAGCTGGCGGCCACTCGGTGGCTTTAATCCTGGCGGATCCTCAAATTCTTGCAGAGGCGCATAGATGGATGCTGTTCTGAGTTTTGTGGGAAGTATCTTCAAGCAAGTGGCGTTCGAGCTGCTGTTCTTTTGGCCTGGTTGGCTGGCGCTGAAGGTGCTGACGCTTGGGAAATTTCCGAAGCTGACCAAACCGGGTAGAGATATCAATGACTATGGGGACGTGCAAGCTGTCTCGTACTTTGGCGTGTTAGTGGTTTTGCTGGCTTTAGTCGCCATCGTGAAGTATTGGCCCAAGTGAGGGGGCAATCACGCCCAATACATGATGGCGGTGCTGATGGTGTTGTGCAGTGCGTGGCTCAGTGCCACCAAGACAAACGCGCGGCCAGTTGATGGGCGCACCGAGGCATAGGCGAAAGACAGAATAAGGCCTGTAATGAAGCCTAGGACCACATACTCAATGGAGTAGTTGTGAGCCAGGCCAAAGAGGGCGGCGGATGCAAAGACGGCAACATAGCTTGGTAGTCGCAGCTTCTGGACCAGCAGCCAAAATGGGAGTGCTTGGAATAGAGCTGTTTCAATCAGCGGACCGACAAGCGACCCCATGACGATTCGGGTGCCCACAGAGGTCGATTTGAGCGGCCCCTCTGTGGATGGTGTGCTTATCAATGAAGACAGGAAAATATTGCCGACGACGGTTGCGGTGAATGTCAGCCCTGCAATGACCAGGACGAATAGTGCGGGGTGAAGCTGTCTCAGCCACTCGGCCAATTTGAAAGCTGTCCTCGGAGTCCCGGTTTCAGGCATAGGTTTTTTGCGAGAGCAGGATGCCTGCCATCCTAGCTGCTGGCGCTCGTCCTTGAAAGGACAAAATCCCCGAGTCAGCCGTGAAGGCGCGCATGCTTTTGGAGTCAGATAAGGCGAAAAAAGCAACTCTCGCGGCGGCAGTCAAAGCCTGCGCAGGAGATTCGCGCTTGGCAGAGTCAATATCGCCAGCATGGCGTCGAGTGGCGATTGACGCAGATCTACCCCTGACTTGTCAGAAGTTCCCAGATGCGTTGAGACACGGTCATGTCCAAGCCTTGTCTGAAGGTCAGCCGGAATGCCGCAAATCTGGTGGATTTTCGCTCTTGATAGCAACCTTTGAGAGGTCGCCCAGGTCTTGTGTGGTTGGCAAGGCGCCAGACCAAGATGATGCAAAGACTTGAAGAGAGTTTTCTCTGGAAGGCGACCTCTTGTCTACAAAGAGGTTTTCCATCGAAAGGTGACGAACCTTACCTCGGCACTGGTTCCACAGTTAGGGCTGCTTGGTTCCCCACCTGACCCGGTTGGCCGCTTCCCCATGCGAGGAGGCCCGTCACCGCTGATTATAGGTGCAAATGCATGGTCCCCGGGATCTCGCGGCAGGAATGCACTGCAGATGTGGGATGGCATGCGGCGTACTCGTAGAATCACGGCTTATGTCTTATTTAGTGCTCGCTCGCAAATACCGGCCCCGTACCTTCTCCGAAATGGTGGGGCAGGAGCACGTGGTTCAGGCCCTGACCAATGCGCTGACTCAGCAGCGCCTGCATCACGCCTATTTGTTTACCGGCACGCGCGGGGTGGGCAAGACCACGGTGTCGCGCATTCTGGCCAAGTCGCTCAATTGCCAAGGCGTGGACGGCCAAGGCGGAATCACCGCCACCCCATGCGGTGTTTGCGCAGCCTGCACTGAAATTGATAGCGGACGTTTTCCCGATTACACCGAGCTCGATGCCGCTTCCAACCGTGGCGTGGACGAGGTGCAAAGCCTGCTGGAGCAGGCGGTGTACAAGCCGGTGCAAGGGCGCTTCAAGGTCTTCATGATCGACGAGGTGCACATGCTGACCAACACGGCTTTCAACGCCATGTTGAAGACGCTGGAAGAGCCGCCTGAATATCTCAAGTTTGTGCTGGCCACCACCGATCCGCAAAAAGTGCCGGTCACCGTGCTCTCGCGCTGCCTGCAGTTCAATCTGCGGCCCATGGCCCCCGAGACGGTGCTTGAGCATCTGAGCCATGTGCTGGGCCAGGAGAACGTGCCTGCCGAGCCTCAGGCGCTGCGCCTGCTCTCGCGTGCAGCCCGTGGTTCCATGCGCGATGCGCTCTCGCTGACCGATCAGGCCATTGCCTTTGGTAGCGGCCAGTTGCAGGAAGCCACCGTGCGCCAGATGCTGGGCAGCGTGGATCGCAGCCATGTGTTCAGACTGATTGATGCGCTGGCCCAGGGTGATGGCCGTGTGGTGGTCGAGACCTCGGAGCAGCTGCGCCACAACGGCCTGTCTGCAGCCTCCACTCTGGAAGAGATGTGTGCCGTGCTGCAACGCATGGCCGTGCTGCAGGCCGTGCCCGATATGCCCGTGGATGCCAGCGACCCGGAAGCTGCCGAAGTGGCGCGTCTGGCAGATCTGATGCCCCGCGACGAGACCCAGCTGCTCTACAGCATCTGCTTGCACGGTCGTGCCGAGCTGGGTCTGGCACCGGACGAATATGCGGCGCTGACCATGGCGCTGCTGCGGCTGCTGGCCTTCAAACCGGACAATGCCGAAACCGGCGCGGCTGAAAAAAAAACTCTAGCGCGGACCTCGCCCAGACCTAGCCCGGCGATTGCGGCTCTCGCCACTCCAGCTGTGCGTGAGGTGGCGGAAAGTACGCCACAGAACCTGCCTGCGGCAGTTGTGGCGCCTTTAGCCGAAAAATCAGAGCCAAAACAGTCGGATGCACAGCTAAATCCAGCGCATCGCGCTATGGTTTCCGAGATGCCAAGCGCTACAACTCAGGTGCAAGCCGCGGCTGATGTCGTGCCGCCGCTGCAGCCTACGGAGCCTGCTGCGGCGATCCAACGGGCCCCGGTTGAAGAGCCCAAGCCTGCAGATTCTGTGCAGCAGCAGCCCCATCAGCCCAATGGCATTGTCGATGAACTCGCAGAGGCTGCCGCCGAAGTGGCGGAAGTCGCTGCGGTGGTGGACGAGAGCTATGCTTCCGATGAACTTGCTGCCACTGCCGAAACCATCGATGAGTCCGGCCCCGATGAGGGTGCCTGGGCTGGCATGCCCGAGGAAGGTTGGGCCGACGAAGGCCGCTGGGGCGACGATGCCGAGGTGGATGTCGGTCTGCCGGTGAATGCCGAGCCCCTGCGTGAGCAGCCCGCCGAGCAGGAATCACCCCAGGTGTATGCCAGCACGGTGGTGGATGTGCAGGAGCTGGTGTGCACGCCGGAAGGCGATTTCTGGCAAGGTGTGGTGCAGCAGTTGGTAGATGGCGAAGCCATTGTGGCGCTGGCAAGGCAGCTGGCGCTGCAATCGCAGCTGATGGCGCGCGAAGGCGATCTGTGGACGCTGCGTGTGGAAACCAACTCGCTGAACCAGGCCGGTTCGCGCGAGCGTTTGCGTGCTGCGCTGGAGGCCGCCGGTCATGCGCGACAATTGCAGGTGGAGCAAGGCGCGGTGACGGACACCCCGGCCCGCCGTATGGCGGTGATCACCCAGGCCCGTCAGCGCATTGCCGAAGAAATTGTGACGAACCACTCCATGGTGCAAACCTTGGTGCGTGAGCATGGCGCGAAAATCGTGCCCGGCAGCATCAAGCCCGTAGCTATTCGGCCTGAATAAGGTCTTACGTTTTTTCCCCGAAAGAAGAAGGAATTCACATGTTCAACAAAGGACAACTCGCCGGCCTGATGAAGCAAGCCCAGGCCATGCAGGACAACCTCAAGAAGGCTCAGGACGAACTGGGCAATGTGGAAGTGGAAGGTGAGTCCGGCGCGGGTCTGGTCAAGGTCGTGATGACTTGCAAGCACGATGTCAAGCGCATCACCATCGACCCCAGCCTGCTGGCCGAAGACAAGGACATGCTGGAAGATCTGGTGGCTGCTGCCTTCAATGCTGCCGTGCGCAAGGCCGAAGAGACTTCCAGCGAGAAGATGGGCAAGATCACTGCTGGCATGCCAGGCCTGCCCGGCGGCATGAAGTTCCCCTTCTAACTGCACCCCCTGAGCGGCTATGCCGCTTCCCCCTAAGGGGGACGACACCCTTTGCTGCGGGGCGGCCCTTGCTGGGCGTCTCGCACCTGGATCGCGCCGGTTTCAAGCGGTGCGGGTGGTGTCAAAAATGAATGGCGATCTGGCACCCAGCAGATCGCTTTTTTTCTGGTCAATGAAAGGACAAGCCGTGTCTGATGTGCAATCTCTGGATACCTTGATGGAGGCGCTGCGCCGCCTGCCGGGCGTGGGTATCAAGTCGGCGCAGCGCATGGCGTTTCATTTGCTGCAGCGCGATCATGCCGGGGCCTTGAATCTGGCCAAGGCGCTGGAGTCGGCCGTGAATTCGGTGCGGCACTGCCAGCGCTGCCACACGTTCACCGAAGCCGAGATCTGCTCGATTTGCGACGATGCGGGGCGCGATGCCGCGCGGCTGTGCGTGGTGGAGGCACCGGCCGATATGGCAGCCATGGAGCGCACTGGCGCCTACCAAGGCTATTACTACGTGCTGATGGGGCGCTTGTCGCCGCTCGATGGCGTGGGCCCCAAGGACATCGGCATGGGGCAGCTGCTGCAGCGGGCCTGCGACGGTCAGGTGCAGGAAGTGATCCTGGCCACCAGCTTCACGGCCGAGGGCGAGGCCACGGCGCATGCCATCAGCGAGGCGCTCAAGTCGCGCGGCATCTTGGTGACGCGGCTGGCGCGGGGCGTGCCCATTGGCAGCGAGCTGGAATATGTGGACCTGGGAACCATTGCGCATGCCCTGGTGGACAGGCGCTAGTTGCTATTTTTTCAAGAGCTTGTAGCGTTGGCTCATGAAGGATTTCAGCATGAAATCGGCCTGAATTGATTCGAAGGCAAGCGCTTGGTGCTCGCTTTTTGCCTGCTGCCAAAACACAAAGCCCGCCTGGCGATAGCTGTCAGACGGGCTTTTCCATTTTTTCAAATCGTGTTAACGGCGCTTTTTGGAAGGCGTGCCGCCACGGGCCTTGGGCTCGCTCTTGCCGCCGCGTGGCTGCGCTGCCACCGCTTTGCTGCTGGCACTGGAGCGGGTGCTGGCGTGGGCCGTGCGCGTCGCCCGCACGGGCAGATAGGCCACCAGCGACTGGCCGGCATGCAGCGAGGCCGTGGACTTGAGATCGTTCCAGTCCGCAAGATTGGAGACGCTGACGCCGTAGCGGTTGGCCACGCTGATCAGCGTGTCGCGCTTGCGGGCCTTCACGGTGGAGCGCACGGTGACGATTTCAGGGGCGAAGGAGATCTGGCCGTTGTCGGCCACATGGCCGGCCACGTCGGCATGGACATGGGCGCCGCGGGGCACCATCAGGGCCGAGCCGGCCTTGATCAGCATGCGCGGCGGAATATTGTTCATGGCGCGCAGATCGGATTCGCCCAGGCCCACGCGCTGGGCCGCTTCGGCCACGGTGATGGTGGAGGGCACGGTCCACACCGTCCAGCTGGCAAACTGGCCGTCGTTATAGGCTTGCAGATTGCGGCGGAAGATCTTGGCGTTGTCCCAGGGCAGCAAGACCTTGGGCGTGGCCGCCACAAAAATCACCGGCTTGTGAAAGCTGGGATTCAGGGCCTTGAAGTCTTTGACGCTGACATTGGCCAGCTTGGCCACCAGTTCCACGTCGATGTCATGCGTGATGTCCACGGCCTGGAAGTAGGGGTGGTTTTCGATCACGGGCAGATCGGCGTTGTACTTTTCCGGGTTGGCCACAATGTTCTTGACCGCCTGCAGCTTGGGCACGTACATGCGGGTCTCGGCCGGCATCTGCAGATCGGTGTACTTGGTGGGCAGGCCCAGCTTTTCGTTGCGCTTGATGGCGCGGCTCACGCTGCCTTCGCCCCAGTTGTAGGCGGCCAGGGCCAGATGCCAGTCGCCAAACATGTTGTAGAGTTTTTGCAGATAGTCCAGCGCGGCGCGGGTGGAGGCCAGCACGTCGCGGCGGTCATCGCGGAAGATGTTCTGCTTGAGATCGAAATAACTGCCCGTGGCGGGCATGAATTGCCACATGCCGGCAGCCTTGGCGCTGGAGACGGCCTGAGGGTTGAACGCGCTCTCGATATAGGGCAGCAGCGCCAGCTCGGTGGGCATGCCGCGGCGCTCGAGCTCCTCGACGATGTGGAACAGGTATTTGCTCGAGCGCTCCGTCATGCGCTGGATGTAGTCGGGGCGGCTGGCATACCACTGCTCGCGGTCGGCCACCAGCTCGTGCTCCAGATCGGGCATGGCAAAGCCCTGGCGTATGCGTACCCAGAGGTCGCCCGTGGCTTCCAGCGACGCCACGTCCGAGCTGGACACCTTGCCCCGGCTCAGCGGTGACAACGGACCGTCAGGGTACTGTGAGGAGGTGCTGGAATTGTCGTAACTGGTGGTGGATGCGCAGCCGGTGAGTACAAGCACTCCGGTCAGCAGCAAGGTATGTAGCAGCTTCATCAAAAAACGTTTTTCCATTGGCGCAAGGCGGCCAGCACGCTGGCGGGCTCTTGCGGATTGACTTGGGAGTCGAACTGCACGGCCGCCGCGATGACATCGGGCTGGCGGCTGCGCATGAAAGGGTTGATGGCCTGCTCGGTCTTCAAAGTGGAAGGCAGCGTGGGCTGGTGGGCGGCACGCAAATCCTGACAATGCTGCAGGTACTGAGCCAGATCGGCATTGTTTGGTTCCACGGCCTGCGCAAATCGCAGGTTGGAAATTGTGTACTCATGTGCACAGCACACCAGGGTGTTGCCGGGCAAGGCGGCCAGTGCATCCAGCGAGGTCTGCATTTGCTCTGGCGTGCCTTCAAATAGGCGGCCGCAGCCGCCAGAGAACAGAGTGTCGCCGCAAAACAGCAATGGTTGGTGGTTGGCGCCTTGCGCATGGGAGCTGAAAAACGCAATATGACCGCTGGTATGGCCGGGCACGTCAATCACCTGCCAGGGCCCGCCCAGCACATCGACCTGGTCGCCGCCTTGCACGCGGGTCACGAACTGTGGCTCGGGCAACTGCTCGTAGGCAGGCCCCCAGACCGGGGCGCCGGTGGCTGCGCGCAGTGCGGCCACGCCGCCCACATGGTCGGCATGGTGGTGGGTGACTAGAATGCCTTGCAGCTTCAATCCCAGTCTTTGCAGCACGGCCAGCGCCGGCTCGGCTTCACCGGGGTCTACCACGATGGCGTGCTTGCCATCGTGGAGCATCCAGATGTAGTTGTCGGAAAAGGCGGGGATGGGCAAAAGGTTCATGGGCTGCAAAATTATAGAGATGCATCACTGGACAGATACTGCCTTGGGGCACTACCTCCTGGATTGGGAGCAGCAGCGCTGTGACGAAGCGGTGGCCGATATCTTCGGCTATCACGCCGTTCAGCTGGGCATGCCTGCCTTGCAGGGCTTGCGGGCTAACCGCATGCCCCAGCGCTGGCTGGCGCTGGATAAGGTCGGGGAGTCTGCAGCGGCGCAAGCTGCCAATGTAGCGCAAGCGACCGATGAGTCTGCATCAAAACATGTCCCGCCGGCTCTGGTCGCGGATGCGACAGCGCTGCCGTTTTCCGAGGCCAGCCTGGATCTGGTGCTGATGCCGCATACGCTGGAGACGTCGCACGATCCGCATGCTGCCCTGCGCGAGGCTGCCCGGGTGCTGGTGCCCGAGGGGCGGCTGGTGGTCTGCGGTCTCAATACCTTGAGCCTTCTGGGGCTGCAGCGGCGCGTGGAGCGCAGCGCGGCGCATTTGCCCGATCTGAGTCTGGGCCTGGGTTACTGGCGCTTGCGCGATTGGTTGCAATTACTGGGCTTCGAGATCGAAGCCGTGCAATTTGGCTGTTATCGTCCAGCCACACAAAACGCGCGCTGGCTGGCGCGCTGGCAATTCATGGAAAAACTGGGCCATCGCTGCTGGCCGGCCTTCGGTGGGGTGTATTGCATTGTGGCCGTCAAGCGGGTGCAGGGCATGCGCTTGATCAGCCCCTCATGGCGCAGCAAGAGTGCGCCCTCGGGCGTGCAGATGCCCGTGGCCAACAAACGGCCCGGCGATGCGGCCTGGTGCAGCGATGAGTTCCCTCCATAAAAAGACGCGAAGACCAGCCTGTGTTCGCGACTCCAAGGAAAGAAATTGAATCAAGTAGTGATCTATACCGACGGCGCCTGCAAAGGCAATCCCGGCCCTGGCGGCTGGGGCGTGGTATTGCAGGCCGGTACGGCCGTAAAAGAATTGTTCGGCGGAGAGCTCGATACCACCAACAACCGCATGGAGCTGCAGGCGGTGATCGAGGCGCTGAAAGCATTGAAGCGCCCCTGCGATGTGGTGCTCTACCTGGACAGCCAGTACGTGCGCAAAGGCATTACCGAGTGGATTCATGGCTGGAAGGCCAAGGGCTGGCGCACGGCCAGCAAGGAGCCGGTGAAAAATGCCGAGCAGTGGCAGCAGCTGGATGCCCTGGTCAGCGGTGCCGGTCACCGCATCGACTGGCGCTGGGTCAAGGGCCATGCGGGCGACCCCGGCAATGAACGCGCCGATGCGCTGGCCAACAAGGGCGTGGACAAGGCGCTGGGGCGTCTTTAAACGCTCCAAGCAAGCGCCAGGCAAATAAGTGCCAGTTGCTCTTAGCTGCCGATCTGCTTCAACGCGTCGGTGATGGCCTGCGCATCAGCGGGGCGCACCAGGCGCGCCACTTCCTGGCCGTCACGCAGAAAAACCAGGGTCGGCCAGAGCTTGACCTTGTAGCTGCGGCCCAGGGGGCGGCCGGGGCCGTCTTCCACCTTGATATGCGGCAGCGCGGGCAAGGGTGCCAACGCGGCTTCAATCAGGGCTTGGGCTCTTTGGCAGTGCCCGCACCACGGCGTACCAAACTCCAGCAGTGTTGCACCTTGCAGCGCGTCCATGGCTTGTCGGCTGGGTTCTGTGGCCTCGTGGGTGGCTTGGTACGGCATGTCAGCGGGTCCTGTCTCGATGGAAGAATGGTTCTTGGCAAATGCGATGATGCCTCACCGCGTTTTCGGTCTCTGCGATGCAGTCAGGTGTCAGATCAGGCCGTCCAGAAGGAGTATGGACACGGCTTCGCCCGGTTGTACGTCTGAGCGTTCATGCTCGAGCACCATCAGGCAGTTGGCTGCCACCATGGAGCTGAGCACGCCCGAGCCCTGGGGGCCGGTGCTGCGCACGGTGGCCTGGCCAAGGGCGTTGAGCGCCACCACGCCGCGCAGATATTCGGTACGGCCCGGGCGCTTGCGAAGTTTCTCGGCGCTGAGCGCTTGCATCACGGGTACGTCGCCATCGCTGCAGCCCATGAGGCTGAGCAGGGCCGGGCGTACAAACATCAGAAAGCTGACCATGGCCGCCACGGGATTGCCGGGCAGGCCCAGCAGCACGGCCGGGCGTTTGGCGGCAAAGCTGTTGCTCTTGTTTTGAGAGCTGTCAGCGATTTCCTTGATTGGGCTGAAGGCCGATTTCTCTCCAAAAGCCTCTGCCAGCGAGGCATGGGCTGCCGGGCGCAGCAGGCCCACGGCCAAGGGGCGACCGGGGCGCATGTCCACGCGCCAGAACTGCACCGGCCCCAGGCGCTGCAGCATGGCGCGGGTGTGGTCGGCCTCGCCTGCGCTGATGCCGCCACTGGTCAGCACCACATCGGCCAGGGCCGCGGCTTCGCGCAGCTTTTCTTCCAGTGCCATGGGCTCGTCGGGCACCACGCCCAGGTCCAGCACCTGGACGCCCAGGCGGCGCAGCAGTCCTTGCAGGCTGAAGCGGTTGCTGTCGTAGATTGCGCCTTCGCGCGGCGCTGCGCCGGGGTTGAGGATTTCATCGCCGGTGGAAAAGTAGGCCACGCGCAGGCGTCGGCGCACGCTGACCTGGGCCAGGCCCAGGCTGGCCAGCAGGCCCAGGGCCGCAGGCTTGAGGCGCTGGCCCGCAGCCAGTGCCACAGCGCCGCGCTGCAGGTCTTCGCCGCACAGGCGCAGATTGGCACCGGCGCACACGCTGGCCGCATCAAAGCGGATGTGATCGTCATCGCGGGCATCTGCTGCGACGCTGGCCAGTTCATGGGCAATGACGGTATCCAGCCCGGCGGGCATGACGGCGCCAGTCATGATCTTCACGCATTCGCCGGGCTTTACCGGGTTGGTCCACGGTGCGCCTGCCAGCGCCGTGCCCACCACGCGCAGCTGCACAGTCTGTGCTTGCAGGGCCGAGCTGTGGAAGGCATAGCCGTCCATGGCGCTGTTGTCATGCGGCGGCACGTTGACCGGGCACAGCACATCGGCGGCCAGCACCCGGTCCAGGGCTTCGATCAGGGGCAGGGTTTCGACCTCGGCCACGGCGCCCAGGGGCTCGAGCAGGGAGGCCAGCTGTTGCAGCACCTGCTCCGTGGTGAGGCTTTGGGACAAAGAGGAGGCGGCAGGTTGGAAGATGGCAGTCATGGCTCAAAAAGTCAAAGCGGCCTGTCGCGAAGTGGCGGCAGGGGCTGCAATGCCGATCCTACGCTGCTTGTGCAGTGACCCAGGTCAATTCGGGAACAAGCAAGAGCAGGCGGCAAGCCCGGGCGGTGCCTGGATGAAGAGATGGTGGCATCTGTCGGCACCATCCCCAGCCATCAGCCGCCGATATAACTCATCTCGATGCGGCGGCCGCCGGTGGCGGGGGCCGGGGCGTCGGCGGGCATTTCGCTGCGCAGCTGTGAGTAGCGGTCGTCGCGCTGCTGCCAGATAGGGGCGATGGCCGCAGCCAGCTCCTCATCGCTGGCGCTGCTGCGCAACAGAGTGCGCAAGTCCCAGCCTTGGCTGGCAAACAGGCATAGGTAGAGCTTGCCTTCGGTGGAGAGGCGGGCGCGGTTGCAGTCGCCGCAAAACGCATGGGTCACGCTGCTGATGAAGCCGACTTCGCCCAGCGCCGGATCGTGCAGGCCCTGGGCATTGGCATAGCCCCAGCGCTCGGCGGTTTCGCCGCGCACGCTGGGTGCCAGCGGTACCAGGGGCAGTTCGGCCTGCAGACGTTCCAGCACCTGGGCCGAGGGCAGGACTTCATCCATGCACCAGCCGTTGGTAGCGCCCACGTCCATGTATTCGATAAAACGCAGCGTCACGCCCGTGCCGCGAAAGTGGCGGGCCATGGGCAGGATCTGGTCGTCATTGCTGCCGCGCTTGACCACCATGTTCACCTTGATGTTGGACAGGCCCACGGCCTGCGCCGTCTCTATGCCGTGCAGCACGTCAGAGACGGGAAAGTCCACATCATTCATGCGGCGAAACACCTCGTCGTCCAGGCCGTCCAGGCTGACAGTGACGCGGTTCAGGCCCGCATCCTTCAAGGCCTGAGCCTTGCGCGCCAGCAGCGTGGCATTGGTGGTCAGCGTCAGCTCCAGCGGCTGGCCGTCAAAGGTGCGTAGCTTGGCCAGCTGGGCGATCAGGGTTTCGAGGTTTTTGCGCAGCAGCGGCTCGCCGCCGGTCAGACGAATCTTGCGTACCCCATGTGCGGCAAACACGCGGGCCAGGCGGGTGATTTCCTCAAAGCTCAGCAGCGAGCTGTGAGGCAGGTAGGCATAGTCTTTGTCGAAAACTTCCTTGGGCATGCAGTATCTGCAGCGGAAGTTGCAGCGGTCGGTCACGCTGATGCGCAAGTCATGCAGCGGCCGCCCCCAATGGTCTTGCAGCAGGCCGGTGGGCGCTGTCAGGACGGAGGGGGCGAAGGCCGTGCGTGTTGCAGCACGTTCATCGACCAGAGGAATCACACGTTCAGCCATGTGAGCAATTGTGCCGCAAGCCCTATGTCCGGGCTGCCAATGGGTTGGAGGGGGAATTGAGGTCAATCATCCGCAGCTGCTTTATTTTTGATAGCTGCAAGCTATTCATCGATATAGGCTGAGGCGCAATTTTGTTCAAAGCACTCAGTTTTTGGCTTCTGCCTTGTCCAGTTTGACCAGCGGTTGCCAGCCGGCAAACTCGGGGTAATGCTCGGCCACGCCGGGGCCGTTGAAGTCCCAGCCATGGCACTGGCCCAGATGGCGTGGCGGCAGGCCGTCGTCGCCGGTGGAGAACTGGTTGAGCACGGAGTGAAATGCGGGCGTGGCCATGTTGAAGATCAGCTCGCGCATATGGGTGCAGCCTTCGACGCCGCCCAGGTTTTCATTGATGGCCTTGCGCCAGCCGCGGGTCATGCTGCAGCCCACCATGCGCTGCATGGCGCGTGTGGCTTCGGGGCAGTGGGCCAGTGGGTGGTCGTCCATGGCCGCCTCCACGGCCTGCACCACCAGGCTGGAGTTCACCGTCAACCGTATCCACATATGGTGGATCGGCGTGCCCGCAGGCACATGGCGCTTGCCGTGCAGGGTGATGTCGTAGGTTTTCAGATCGATCAGCTCGGCTTCCACGTCCCATAGATCGTCTTCGCGTGCGTAGCAGCGAAAGCGTACGTCGCGCATGTTGACAAGCTTGCGGTTGGCAGGGGGATGGATCAGGGGCATGGGGGGATATGTGAGTGCGGCTCTTTGGGCTGGCGAGGGCGGCCGCTTGGCGTGGGGAAATCGGCCGATCTTTGCCGCCAGCTAGGGGCTGGCTTCAAGACCGGGCGAAGCTGATGGCATTGTCAAAGCGGCATGGCCGCTGTCCAGCACCTGCATGACAGGCGCGGGACAGAGTCGGCACGCAGAAAATTCATTATCAATGACTACGGTGCACGGGCCTTGATTGAGATTCAGCTCGAGGCCTGGCCGCTTGCCGGCAGCCCGTAGCAGGCAGCTGTCTTGAGGCCGTTCAAATCCAGTACCTCCAGCTTGCCCCGGCGCAGCTGCAGGAGGCCGGCCTGCTGCAGCTCCTGCAGCACCTGGTTGGCCGTCTGGCGCGAGAGGCCGAGCATGCGCGCCAGCTGCTCTTGCGATACGGCCAGTTCGCGGCGGGTACGCAGGCTGTCATTCCACTGGTCATAGCTTTGCGCCATTTGCACCAGGCGGTGGGCCAGGCGCTGCGGGGCGGGCAGCACGGTCTGTTCTTCCAGGGCAATCAGGCAGTTGCGCAGCTTGTCGGTCAGCAGCAAAGCCATGTCGCGCCAGTACTGCGGATTGGCTTCCAGCCACTGGCGCAAGGGCTGATGCGCTATGTGCAGCAGCGTGCAATGCGTGGCGGCATAGGCGTCGTGGGAGCGCGGGGCCTGGTCAAACAGCGCAATCTCGCCCAGCCACATGGGCGGCTCCACCAGAGTCAGCAAGGCGGTGCGGGTTTGCTCGCCCATGGCCGCCGTACCCGCGATGGTGAGCGCGCCGCGCGCCACGGCATACAGACCGCAGGGTGCATCGCCCCGGCGAAACAGCCATTCACCAGCGGCCAGCAGACGTGGCTTGGCCAGGGCGCGCAGCTGTTCGGCCAGAGCGGGCGGCAGCGCGCTGAACCAGCGCCCGGCCTGAAGAATGGCCCAGAGATCGCTTTGCACCACGGAGCTGGCGGCGCGTCGGCTGCCGGAGGCGAGAGGTGGATGGGCTGGCGTGGATTCAGGCATGTGGATTCTTGTGTCGATTGTTTGACAGACGCTGCCGATGCCGCTGCACGACCATGGACATGTCTGCAGAAACCTTGTCATCTGCGCTTCATTTTCTGCAGACGCCACCCCGGCCACAAGGAGATGCAGACAATGAAAACCCTAGTCGATCAGCTGTCCAAGTATGCCGATTACCACCGCGACCCGCGCAACATACTGACGCATTACGTCGGTGTGCCCATGATCATGTTGGCCGTGGTCATCCTGCTGGCGCGCCTGGGATGGGGCCGTGTGGCGGGCTTTCCCATCACTCTGGCCTTGTTGGCGGCGGTGGTGGCGGCCGTGTATTACTGGCGACTGGATAGGCGTTATGGCATGACCATGGGTCTGGTGCTGGCCGCCATGCTGGCGCTGGCCGTGCCGATTGCCGGGCAGAGCACCGCGCTATGGCTGGCCTGGGGTCTGGGTCTGTTTGCCCTGGGCTGGGTGATCCAGTTCGTGGGTCATTTCTACGAAGGCCGCAAGCCCGCTTTCATGGACGACATCATGGGGCTGATCATCGGCCCGCTGTTTGTAGCGGCAGAGCTTGGCTTTGCCATGGGCTTGCGCAAGGAGGTGCAGGCCGCCGTGGAGCAGCGCAGCGGCCCCGTTCGCCGTCGCAGCCTGGCTGGTGCCTGAATTTGCAGTTTGTTTTGCTACTTAATTGATAGCTTATAACGATTGTTGTTAAAAGGTTCTAGGCATTTTTTGCTTGATTTTCAAGCTGCCGGGTTCTGCAAGCCCCACCGCAATCGGGTGCATGTAATGCCGGCGTTAGGGTCCTGCGCCTAAAATCACCGGGTCGTCCCCTGATGGGGGCTTTTTTTGTTTACTACTTCAACCATCATGTCTCTGAACAATGTGACCCCCGGCTCCAAGGCACCTGAAGTCTTCAACGTCGTGATCGAAATCTCGGCCAACTCCGCTCCCGTGAAGTACGAAGTGGACAAGGAAACCGGCTGCGTGTTCGTGGATCGTTTCCTGGGCACTGCCATGCATTACCCCGTGAACTACGGCTATGTGCCCCAGACCCTGTCGGGCGACGGCGACCCCGTGGATGTGCTGGTGATGACTCCCTTCCCCCTGCCCAGCGGCGTGGTGGTTCCCTGCCGTGCACTGGGCATTTTGCAGATGGAAGACGAATCCGGCGTGGACGGCAAAGTGCTGGCCGTGCCTACCCAGAAGCTGCTGCCTGCCTACGACAAGATCAACACTCTCGGCGACATCCACGATCTGGTGCTGCAACAGATTTCCCACTTCTTCGAGCACTACAAGGACCTGGAAAAGGGCAAGTGGGTCAAGGTGCTGGGCTGGAAGGGTCTGGATGTGGCGCACAAGGAAATCACCGACGGCATCGCCAACTACAAGGGCTGATCCACGGGTTTATCCCCTTCGGTCAACACTCTTGTAAGCGCTTTTTGCGCATTGCAGGGCAAACAAGAGAAATACAATTTGAAACGCACCGGGCGATCTGTCCGGTGCGTTTTTTTATGGCCAGAAGCTGCCATGGAGCGCAGTGGCGCTCTGACGGTTGCCCCCGGTGCAGGTTCAAGTCCCGGGCTTGAGGAGATAGCAATGAACTGGAAGATTTCGGATTGGCGGGTAGGCACCAAGCTGGGCGTCAGCTTTCTTGTCATGGTGGTGTTCTCGGCCATCCTGGGCTTGGTGGCCTGGACGCAGCTCAGCCGGATTCATGCTACGGGGACGGTGGTCTCCGAGGTGATGCTGCCCAGCATTTACAACGCTGCCTCCATGCGATCCGACTACAACCGCCTGCGCCGCCATGAGGCCGGCATCTCCACGGCCCGCACCTTGCAGGAGGTGGAAGGCTTTGAAGCGCAGATTCAGCAGCGGCTGAAGACGATCGCCGAGCAGGAAAAAGTGCTGGACGGCCTGATCGACGGTCAGCAACTGCGTGCCGCCTTCGACAACTACCTGGGCTACAAGGCCGAATACCTGAAGCTGCACCAGCGCATGCTGTCCATTGCACGCGATGGCGACTTCAACACCGTGGAGTCGCAGGCCGCCATGGCCGACGAAATGGGGCTGTTCTTTGCCGGAGAGTTTGAAAACGCCTTCAGCAAGCTGGCCGAGAGCACAGGCAAGTTCATGCAGTTGCAGCTCGATGCAGCAGCTGCGGCCCAGGAGGATGAAAAAGCCAGCTATGCATTGGCGCGCTACTGGCTGCTGGGCACGCTGGTGCTGGTGATTGCCGTGGCTGGCGCTGTGGGTGTGGCCATGACGCGGGCAGTGACCAGGCCTGTAGAGCGTGCCGTGCAGGTAGCGCAGGACGTGGCGGCCGGCCGTTTGCAGCGCCCGGTGCTCAACCAGCGCCGCGATGAATTGGGCCTGTTGCTCAATGCGCTGGAGGATATGCGCCGTCAACTGGCCTCGGTGGTGCAGGAAGTTCGCAGCAATGCCCATGGCGTGGCCCTGGCCTCGCGCGAAATTGCCCAGGGCAATGCCGATCTGTCTTCACGTACCGAAAGCCAGGCCAGCGCGCTGGAGGAGACGGCCGCATCCATGGAGCAGCTGGGCTCTACCGTGCGACTGAACGCCGACAACGCCCAGACCGCCAATCAGATGGCACAGACCGCGTCGGATGTGGCGGCCAGGGGCGGCTCCGTGGTGGCCCAGGTGGTCGATACCATGAAGGGCATCAACCAGAGCAGCCGCCAGATTGCCGACATCATCTCCGTCATCGACTCCATTGCCTTCCAGACCAATATCCTGGCGCTGAATGCCGCAGTGGAAGCGGCCCGTGCCGGTGAGCAAGGCCGTGGCTTTGCCGTGGTGGCCGGCGAGGTGCGCACGCTGGCCCAGCGCAGCGCGGAAGCGGCCAAGGAAATCAAGGGCTTGATCAGCGCCAGCGTGGATAGAGTGGACCAAGGCACGCAGCTGGTGGACAAGGCTGGAGAGACCATGGCCGAGATCGTGAGCGCGATTGGCCGTGTGGCCTCCATCATGGGTGAGATCAGCTTGGCCAGCCGCGAGCAAAGCCAGGGTGTGGCCCAGGTGGGTGAGGCCATCACACAAATGGACCAGAACACCCAGCAAAATGCGGCCCTGGTGGAGCAAAGCGCGGCGGCAGCCGATTCGCTGCAACGTCAGGCCCAGGCCATGGTGGCGTCGGTCGCCATCTTCGAAGTGGAGCAGGGCACGGGCAAGGCCGTGCCGGCAATGGCCCCTGTGGCCGTGGTCGCACCCCAACGTGCATCGCGGCCGGCACAGGTGCTTGCACCGGCGAGCGCGTTGAACTCTTCTGCCGCATCGGGCCGCGGGAAAGTGGCGCCCAAGACGGCGGCAGCCAGCGCCGCAGAAGATGAGCAATGGGAGCAGTTTTAAGCTCCGACGAGGGCACCCAGTCTGCAGCTAGTTGGGCTGGCAAGCATTCAAATTGAGCACACATTTTAAAGCCGCTGATTTCAGCGGCTTTTTTTATGGTTTCGGGATGAAGGAACAAGAAATCGTTGCTTGTGTCAGATAAATCCTTCATATTGATCTGTAGGAATATGAGTTTTGAAGATTTATCACAATTGGGAGTAAATGAGATTTCAGAGGACGACGCTTATCATGGCGATCACATGAGGCCCAAGTGATTAATGCAATTTGCAGAAAAAGCAGCTCCATTGCATCGGGTGCAAGCATGGAAAAAATGTCTCAAATTGAGTCTGAAAGCGAAATAGGCTTGCTCTTTATTTATGAAGCAGCTGTTAAGTGCATTGATTGAATTGCAGTGACTGCGCCAGCTGGTTTCGGGGCGGTATTTATCTGCTTGGCCATGGAATGCAAGCAATTCAACAGCCATAGAGGGGGTGGGCAATATGAAAAGCATCAAGATATCGACCCGTATTCTGGGTGCCTTTGGCATATTGGTCGTGCTGCTGCTGGCCGTGGTGGCTACAGCTTTGCTGCAGTTCAAGACCATGCGTGACAATGCCGAGGTCATTACGCGCACCGTGTTGCCCAGCGTGGAAATCATCAACGCCATGAATACCGAATTGGAGCGGTCGCGGCTGGTGGAATTGCGTCATGTGATCGGTAGCGATCCGGCCTACTTGTCCGAAGTGGAATCACAGTATTCCCAGTTGCAGCAGCGCATGACTGACGACAAGAAAAACTATGAGCCGCTGATCATCTCGCAGCAAGAGCGCGATTATTACGACCAGTTCATTCGCGAGCGCGAACTCTATGCGCAGGTGAACAAGCAGCTTTTTGCGCTCTCGCGAGCAGGCGAGCAGGACAAGGCCAAGGAGCTTCTGGAAGGGCAGTCGCTCAAGCTCTTCAATGATTCCTCGGCCACGCTGCAAAAGCTGGTCAGATACAACAGCGATGTAGCCCGGCAGGAAAGTCAGGCTTCGGTCACGGTGTACAAGCGCGCCGTGATACTGTTGATCGCGGCGGCGCTGGTGGCCGTGCTGGTGGCCGTGGTTGCAGGACTGATGCTGGTGCGCTCCATTCGCGTGCCGCTGGATCAGGCCGTCAAGGCGGCTGACCGCGTGGCCAATGGCGATCTGAGCGGCATGATCCATGTTGAGCGTCACGATGAAACCGGGCAATTGCTCAATGCGCTGGAGCGCATGCAGACCAGCCTGGTGCAGACCGTGCGCAGCGTGCGCCAGAACGCCGAAGGCGTGGCCTCGGCCAGCGCGCAGATTGCCTCGGGCAATGCCGATCTCTCCAGCCGCACCGAAGAGCAAGCTTCGGCGTTGGAAGAGACAGCGGCCTCCATGGAGCAACTGGGCACGACGGTCAGCCAGAATGCCGACAATGCGCGGGCCGCCAATCAGCTGGCGGTCAACGCCTCCCAGGTCGCAGCTCAGGGCGGTGCCGTGGTAGCTCAGGTGGTGGACACCATGAAGGGCATCAACAACAGCAGCCACCAGATTGCCGACATCATTTCCGTCATCGACTCGATTGCTTTCCAGACCAATATTCTGGCTTTGAATGCTGCTGTGGAAGCCGCCCGCGCGGGCGAGCAAGGCCGTGGCTTTGCCGTGGTCGCTGGCGAGGTGCGCACGCTGGCCCAGCGCAGTGCGGAAGCGGCCAAGGCCATCAAGGGCTTGATCTCCACCAGTGTGGAGCGGGTGGAGCAGGGCACGCAGCTGGTGGACAAAGCCGGCACCACCATGGCTGAAATCGTTTCGGCGATTCGCCGCGTGACGGACATCATGGGCGAGATCAGCGCTGCCAGCAGTGAGCAAAGCCAGGGTGTAGCCCAGGTGGGTGAAGCCGTGACGCAGATGGATCAAAGCACACAGCAAAATGCGGCTCTGGTGGAGGAGAGTGCCGCCGCCGCCGGTGCCTTGCGCAAGCAGGCACAAGATCTGGTGCAGGCCGTGGCCGTGTTTCAGCTACCCGCCAGCGCCATGCAAGACAGCGCGGCGGCCGCGGCTACGCGCCAGTATGGGCATGCCAGCACCTCTTCCGCGCGCGGCACGCGCTCCCTGCTCCAGGCCGCTGCGGCCGCACCTGCCTTGTCGGTTCGCTCCGGAGCGGATGCGGCGGCTCGCAAAGCTTCCAAACCGGCAGCCGATGGTGAGTGGGAAGCTTTTTGAGCGGATCTTGGGGCGCTGTACAGTGCCTATCTCTCAAAGGCCGCCGCAATGCGGCCTTTTTCATGCGGCTCCGATTGCCGCAAGGGGCTGTGGGCCTGAAGCTCCTGCACATAGCCGGCCATGCCTTCGCTTTCGCGTTCGAGGAATCGGCCAATGGCGTCGGCAAATGCCGGATGGGCAATCCAGTGGGCGCTGGGCGTGACGATGGGCAGCAGCGCTCTGGCCATCTTGTGCTCACCCTGGGCGCCGCCTTCAAAGCGCGCAATGCCATTGGCAATACACCATTCAATGGGTTGGTAGTAGCAAGCTTCGAAGTGCAGGCAGTCCACACGTTCCAATGCGCCCCAGTAGCGGCCATAGGCCACTCTTTCTTTGATAGCTGCTACCGACTTATTTGTCTGCATTCCAGGCGATTTTTCATCTGAAATCAATGAATAGTCGTCGCTGACTGCTATCAAACTACTTGCAATCGGTAGACCGTCACGCTCGGCAATGAAGAGCACCCAGTTCTCGGTCATATGCTCTTGCATGGCATTGAAGAATTCGGGCGTCAGATAGGGTGGGTTGCCGTGCTCCAGATAGGTGCGTTCATAGCAGCGGTAAAAAAAGGCCCAGTCGGCAGACGTGATTTGCGCCCCGCGCAGGGTTTTGAAGTGCACGCCTGCCTCGCGCACCTTGCGCCGTTCCTGGCGGATTTTTTTGCGCTTTTCCTGGTTGAGTGATGCCAGAAAATCATCGAAGTCGCGCCAGCTTTGTGCGGCAGGCGTGGGGGCCACATTCCTCCAATGAAACTGCACCGTGCTGCGCAGCATCCAGCCGGCTTGCTCGCAAGCGGCCAGATCCTGTGCATCGCCAAACAGCAGGTGCAGGGATGACAGCCCTGCCTGCTGCGCCCAGTGCTGCACGGCGTGCACCAGGGGCAGCCGCCACTGCGGCGCTTTGACCAGCAGGCGGGTGCCGGGCACGGGCGTGAAGGGCACGGCCAGCGTGCCCTTGGGGTAGTAGGGCAGGCCGTGCTGCTCATAGGCGCGGGCCCAGGACCAGTCAAAAACATATTCGCCATAGGAATGTGTTTTGACGTAAACAGGGCAGGCGGCCAGCAGCTCTTCGCCATGCCACAGCGTGATCACGCGGCAGATCCAGCCGGTTTGGGGCGTGGCGCTGCCGCTTTGCTCCATGGCGGCCAGGTATTCATGGCGCATGAAAGGCGTGTCCTGGGTCTGCGCAGAGAGCAGTGCGTTCCAGGTTTGCTCGGGCAGCTCCTGCACGCTTTGGAATGTGCGAGTGATAATCGTGTTTTCAGCCATGTCTCAAATGTTGTGGCGGCCAGCTGTCATACGGGTCGTGCGCAGGCACACGCGGGGCATGGCCTCACTGCCTTGCTCGCTTTTCATGACGCTTTCCATCTGCTGTGCCCAACGCAATTTTGTCGTGGGTGACCTGTCCGGCAATGTTCAGAAAATCATTGCTGCCGCCTCTGAAGCTTATGCGAGCGGCGCTCGTCTGTTACTGACGCCTGAATTGTCCCTTTGCGGCTATGCGGCAGAAGACTTGTATCTGCGCCCCGCTTTTCTTGAAGCCTGCGAACAATCCCTGCAGCAGCTGCAAACCGCCACGGCCCAGTGGCCGGGCCTGGCCATTGTGGTGGGGCACCCGCAATCTAGCGAAGGTGGCGCACTGTTCAACATGGCCAGCGTGCTGCGAGACGGCCAGCTGATGGCGCAATACGCCAAGCAGTTGCTGCCCAATTTTGGCGTGTTCGATGAGCAGCGCTACTTCGCCGCCGGAACCCAGCCTTGCGTGGTAGAGATTGACGGCATCCGCATCGGTCTGCTGATTTGCGAAGACGCCTGGCATGCCCAGCCCGCTCAGGCTGCCGTGGCCGCCGGTGCGCAGTTGCTGGCGGTGATCAATGCTTCGCCGTTTCATAGTGGAAAACAGGCAGAGCGTGAGACAGTCATTGCGCTGCGTGCTACTGAAAATGAGGTGCCGCTGGTCTACGCCCATCTGGTGGGCGGGCAAGATGAGATCGTGTTTGACGGCAATTCCTTTGCGGTGGACGCCAGCGGCCAGATTGCGGCCCGGGCTGCAGCTTTTGAGGAGGATTTGCCCGTGGTTGCTGCGCATCTGGTGGACGGCCGCGTCAAGCTCGCAGGTGAAGCCAGGCCTGCGCTGGGTCACCACCACGCTTTGTGGTCGGCCCTGGTGTTGGCCGTGCGTGACTATGTGGGCAAGAACCGCTTCCCCGGCGCACTGATCGGGCTGTCGGGCGGCATGGATTCGGCCTTGGTGCTCTCGATTGCCGTAGATGCGCTGGGCGCCGACAAGGTGCGCACGGTGATGATGCCTTCGCCTTATACGGCCGATATCAGCTGGCTGGATGCACGCGAGATGTCCGAGCGCGTGGGTGTGCAGCACGAAGAAATTGCCATTGCACCCCAGTTCGAGGCCTTCAAGGCGGCATTGGCCGCCACGTTCCAGGGCCGGGCCGAGGACACGACTGAAGAGAATCTGCAGGCCCGCATTCGCGGCACGCTGCTGATGGGCATGAGCAACAAGTTCGGCCACATCGTGCTGACCACGGGCAACAAGAGCGAAATGTCGACTGGTTACTGCACGCTGTATGGCGATATGGCTGGTGGTTTTGCCGTCATCAAGGATGTGCTCAAGACCGAAGTCTTTGCCCTGGCCCGCTGGCGCAATGCCCATGATCCGTTTGGCACCGGTCTCGATCCCATCCCCGAGCGCATCATCACCCGTCCGCCCAGCGCCGAGCTGCGCCCGGATCAGAAAGACCAGGACAGCTTGCCCGCCTATGAGGTGCTGGACGCCATTGTTTCCAAATACATGGAAAATAACGAGAGCATTGCATCCATCGTCTCTCAGGGCTTTGCCGCTGCCGATGTGGAGCGCGTCACGCGTCTGATACAAATCAATGAGTACAAGCGTCGCCAGGCTCCCGTGGGACCCCGGTTGACCGTGCGCAGTTTTGGCAAGGACTGGCGCTACCCCATGACCAATAAATTCCGTGCCTGAGACCTTGTCTCAGCCATGTTGCCCTTTTCAATCCCTTAGGAGTTAGCCCCATGAAACTGATTACCGCCGTCATCAAGCCGTTCAAGCTGGAAGAGGTGCGCGAGGCGCTGGCCGAATGTGGGGTGAACGGTTTGACCGTGACCGAGGTCAAGGGCTTCGGTCGCCAGAAAGGCCACACCGAGTTGTACCGCGGTGCCGAATACGTGGTGGACTTTCTGCCCAAGGTGAAGATCGAAGTCGTGGTCAAGACCGAAGATGTGGACCGCTGCGTGGACGCCATCGTCAACGTGGCCCGCACCGGCAAGATCGGTGACGGCAAGATTTTTGTCAGTCCGGTCGAGCGCGTGGTGCGTATTCGCACCGGCGAACTCGATGATGGAGCGATCTGAACGCGTCCTTTGAAGTCAGGGGCGACTTCTCACGACTGGTTGATGCGGTAGCCCGGGCTTTGGCCTGGTACGCGGTAAAGCCCTCAAGTAAAAAAGCCAGACTTCGGTCTGGCTTTTTGCTTTTAGATCACCGAGCGCAGCGAGGGCGTTTCCATGCGGGTGCCTGAGGCTTGCACCAGGCTTTGCAGCAGGGCGCTGGCGTCGCTGCTGCTTTCGATGAGGCCCATTTGCCACTCGCCCATGAAGCCATGGCCCACGCAGGACTGCAGAAACTGCAGCATGTGGTCGTAGTAGCCATCGACATTGATCAAGCCTATGGGCTTGTCGTGGTAGCCGAGCTGGCGCCAGGTCCAGACCTCGAACAGCTCTTCAAACGTGCCAATGCCGCCGGGCAGGGCCACAAAGGTGTCGCTGCGCTCGGCCATCATGGCTTTGCGTTCGTGCATATTGGCCACGATGTGCAACTCATCGCAGGCGTGGTTGGCCAGCTCCTTGTCGACCAGGGCCTGGGGTATGACGCCCACCACCCGGCCGCCCGCCATGCGTGTGGCTTCGGCCACGGTGCCCATCAGGCCGCTGCGCCCACCGCCATAGACCAGTTGGCCGCCGCGCTCGCCAATCCATTGGCCCACGGCCTTGGCGATTTCGGTGAACACGGGGTTGTTGCCTGGGCGCGAGCCGCAATAGACGCAAACAGAAAAAGCAGGTGTTGTCATGCAATGAACCGGTAGTAGATGGCAGCAGCCCAGACGGCGCCGCAGAGCCAAAGCGACAGAAACACGGCAGCGCTGCCCATGTCCTTGGCCTTCTTGGATAAATCGTGCCATTCCAGCCCGATGCGGTCTATGGCCGCTTCGATGCCGGAGTTGAGCAACTCCACGATCAGCACCAGTACGACGGTGCCCGCCAGCAAGGCGACCTGCTCCCAGCTCTGGCCCAGCCAGAAGGCGGCTGGCACCATGACCATGGCGCAGATGGATTCCTGCTGAAAGGCTTTTTCGTTCCAGCCGGCCTGCAGGCCGTTGAGCGAATATTTGCCTGCATGCAGCACGCGCGACAGGCCGGTGCGGCTTTTTTGCGGATTGACGGGATCGGTTGTGCTCATGGGGCAAAGAAAGTAACGAATCTGCTTAGCGAATTTTCTTCGGTGCCGGGGCCTGATGCACCAGGCGTGTACCGGCCCAAGCATCGTGCCAGAACTGCCGGGCGGGATGAAAACGGCTGACCAGCGCCCATACGAGTACCCAGCCTGTCATCAGAACCAAGACTTCCAGCACGGGGAGGTTCATGGGTGCCAGCACCGCCAGCGGTGGTAGAAACCACATCCAGCTCAAGGCATAGCGCAACAGGGCGCGGGTCTGGGTCAGCGGCCGGCCCTGGGCGTCCACCACACGGATGTGCCAGGTCTTCATGGCTAGGGTCTGGCCTTTGCTCCAGAACCAGACAAAGTAAATGCCCAATACGACCAGCATGAAGGCTTGCAGCACATGGCGGTTGTCCAACGCGTTACGGGTTTGAGACAGCGTGCTAAACAAATAGCCGGCAATAAATACCACCCCGAACAGCAACATACCCTCATAAAGCCAGCAAGCCATGCGGCGGCGCAGGCTGGGTGCTATCAAAAGCGAGGATGTTGGGGAGTCGTGTTGCGCGCCAAGCAGCGTGTCTTTGCTCATGAAGCCATTCTAGAGGGCTGGGGTGCCGAATTCATGCAGGCAGCTCCCTTGCTTTTGGACTCGGCTTGCTTCTTGATTCAGATCACCGAGCCCGCCGGAGGCTACACCTTACTGTGCAGCGCCTTCGCTGCTGCTCTCGTGGCTGCTGCCTGCCGCTCCGGAGCTGCCGGGTGCGGCATCGAGTGGGGGCAGGTTAATGGGCGTGGCGCGCGGAATATCCACCGGTGCGGTTTCCACAATCGTGCCTATGGGGCGCACGGGATGGGTTTCCACCATGGCCGGCGTGGATGGCACGGGCGGCGGCGGGTGGTGAATGGTTGCCGGCGGAATCTTGGGCAGATTGGGCAGGGTATTGGGCGTGCCGGTGGCTGCCGGAATGCGGGCCAGCTTTTTCTGCGGCACCGGCTTGACGGCAGGTGCGACAGTGATGACCTTGGGGGCTGCGCGGGCAGCGAGCAGGCGCTTTTCTTCGTCGCTCAGGGCCTGATAGGCCTCCCATTGGGCCTGTTTGTCGGTTGCCAGCTTGTTGGTGATGGCAAAGTTCAAGCGGGCCTGGCTGCGCTGCACGGCGCTCAGGCTGGCCCAGGATTCCATGCGGCTGCGCAGCTTTTCCTGTTCTTTTTCGCTGAGCTTGTCAAAGCCGTCGGCCAGAGCCATCCAGCGGCGCTTTTGCAAAGCGCCCACCATGGGCCAGCGCTCTTCCAGCGGTTCCAGCACGCGCCGTTGCGTTGGGGTCAGCTCGGCCCAGCGAGGCCCGGCAGCCATGGAGGTGACACGCTGGCGTGCCGCGGCATCGCCATGCGGAGCCATGGTGGCGGCCACGGTGGCTGGCGGCACGGTGCTGGGGGCCAGTCTGACTTGTTGGACTACATTCCAGCCCGTCCAACCCAGCGCCATCAACAGCACCGCCGCTGTGACGGCGGCGGTGTTGGTGGGAGTCAATCGGGAGCGCTTTTCAGTCGGCATTCAGGCGGTTGGCGTCTAGGGCGTCTTAGTTTTCTGCCGCAGCGGCGGAGGTCTTGAGGTATTGAATGAAGCCGGGGTCGGAATAAGCGGCAGGGGGCAGATCGTCGGTGAGCAAGGCTGTATCGACTTCGGTCACTTCGTTGAGACCGTTTTGATCCATCTGCGAGTTATATACCACCAGGCCTGCAACCAGGGCCAAGACCGGAATGGCCGAGATGATCGCGCGCCACCAGCCGCCGCCTTCGGAGCCAGGGCCATTCAAGACCACGGTATGGCCTTGAACCGAAGCGGAGGAGGCTGCCTGGGTGTGCAGAACGCTCACCTCGCGGCGGCGCTCGGAGACCGCACGCTCGCGCGAGGCGCGCAGGCGTTCCGTGATCTCGTAAGGGAGAAAGCCCTCGCCCTCGCTCAGCCTGGAGGTGATGCTGCGGGCGATGTGATCGGCGGCCATTTCTTGGCGGAGTGTGGGCACGGATTTCATAACTCGATTCCTTTGGCCTTGAGTGCCTTGCTCAATGTTTGGATGGCGCGGAAACAATGCGTTTTAACACTGCCTTCCGAGCAGCCCATCGCTGCAGCCGTCTCGGCAACATCCATCTCTTCCCAGTAACGCATGAGGAAGGCTTCGCGTTGACGCGTAGGCAGCTCTTGTATTTCTTTTTCTATGCTCAGCAGTGTCTGCTTGCGTTGCGTCAGCTCTTCGGCGCTGCTGGCCGTCTCCTTGCCGCTGTCGCTGGCATAGGTTTCCAGCCAGTCGAAATCCGCATCATCGCCTGCCGAAGCCTCGATCTCGCTGAAATGAACGAAAACGGCTCTCTGGGTTTTCTGGCGCCTGAACCAATCCAGCGTGCTGTTGGAGAGGATGCGCTGAAACAGCATGGGCAGCTCGTTGATGGGCTTGTCGCCATAGTGCTGGGCCAGCTTGAGCATGCTGTCCTGAACAATGTCCAATGCCGCATCCTCGTCGCGGACGTGGAAAAAGCTGCGCTTGAACGCGCGCTTTTCTACGCCTTTGAGAAAATCGGAGAGTTCTTGTTCAGTAGCCAAAAGAGATGGGCCCGTGTCAGGGCGGGCAGGAGGGGAGACCAAGTAAAGTAGGCAATTATGGCATTGCCTGACGTTTTTTAGCGTACTGCCGTGCAAGGTCTTGTTGCAGTGCGATAATGGTTTTGAACTCAAAAAAGCAAACGGGTCACGGTCCGGCGTATACACAATCGCCCATGTCTTGTGGCCCTAAGTCTCAAACCGGCCCCACAAGGGCTCAAGGCCAGAGGCACCCAAGGTTTTTCGTTAGAGAAATTCGCAAAGGTTGATCATGGAAATTTCCAAAGCTGAAATGGCTTGCGCAGCCACAGCAACGTCCTCATCGGGCGCCCAGGAATTGATGGGCTCCGAGATCCTTATCAAGTCGCTTCAGGCTGAAGGCGTCAAGCACCTCTGGGGTTACCCAGGCGGCGCGGTTCTCTATATTTACGACGCGCTCTACAAGCAAGACAGCATCCAGCACGTTCTGGTGCGCCATGAGCAAGCTGCCGTGCACGCTGCCGACGGTTTTGCGCGTGCCACGGGCGAAGTAGGCGTCGCTCTGGTGACTTCCGGCCCCGGCCTGACTAATGCGGTCACTGGCATCGCCACGGCCTATACCGACTCCATCCCCTTGGTGGTTATCGCGGGCCAGACCTCGACCAATTACATCGGTACCGACGCGTTCCAGGAATGCGACACCGTCGGTATCACTCGCCCCATCGTCAAGCACAACTTCCTAGTCAAGGACGTGCGTGATGTGGCCGAGACCATGAAAAAAGCATTTCACATTGCCCGCACCGGCCGTCCCGGCCCTGTGGTGGTGGATATTCCCAAGGATGTGTCCTTCAAGAAGGCGCTGTACACCGGCTATCCCGAAAAAGTGGAAATGCGCTCGTACAACCCCGTCAAAAAGGGTCATGCGGGTCAGATTCGCAAGGCGCTGCAGCTGCTGCTGGCCGCCAAGCGCCCTTATATCTACACCGGCGGTGGCGTGTTGCTGGGCAATGCCTGCAACGAGCTGCGCACGCTGGTGGACATGCTGGGTTACCCCGTCACCCACACGTTGATGGGTCTGGGCGCCTACCCCGCGAGCGACAAGAAATTCCTGGGCATGCTGGGCATGCACGGCACCATCGAAGCCAACAATGCCATGCAGAACTGCGATGTGCTGCTGGCCGTGGGTGCGCGTTTTGACGACCGTGTGATCGGCAATCCCAAACACTTCATGTCGGTGGAGCGCAAGATCATCCACGTGGACGTGGATCCTTCCTCCATCTCCAAGCGCGTGAAGGTGGACGTGCCTATCGTTGGCGACGTCAAGGATGTGCTGACCGAGCTGATTGCCATGCTGCGCGAGACCACGCAACGCCCAGATGGCGGTGCCCTGGCCCAGTGGTGGGACTCCATCGAAGGCTGGCGCAGCCGCGACTGCCTGAGCTACAGCCGTGGCGATGGCTCGGTGATCAAGCCCCAGTACGTGGTGGAGACACTGTGGAACATGACCAAGGATGCCGACGCCTATGTCACATCCGACGTGGGTCAGCACCAGATGTGGGCCGCCCAGTACTACCGCTTTGACGAGCCCCGTCGCTGGATCAACTCCGGCGGTCTGGGTACTATGGGTGTGGGCTTGCCTTACGCCATGGGCATCAAGCTGGCCAAGCCCGAATCCGAAGTGTTCTGCGTGACGGGCGAAGGCTCGATCCAGATGAACATCCAGGAGCTGGCAACCTGCCTGCAGTACAACACGCCGGTCAAGATCTGCGCGCTCAACAACCGCTATCTGGGTATGGTGCGCCAGTGGCAGGAAATTGAATACTCCGGCCGCTACTCCAGCAGCTACATGGATTCCCTGCCCAACTTCGTGAAGCTGGCCGAGGCCTACGGCCATGTGGGCATGCTCATCGAGCGCCCCGAGGATGTGGAGCCTGCTCTGCGCGAGGCGCGCAAGCTCAAGGATCGTACGGTGTTCATGGACTTCCGTACCGACCCCACCGAGAACGTGTTCCCCATGGTCCAGGCGGGCCGTGGCATCACGGAAATGCTGCTCGGCGCTGACGATTTGTGATGGTAGAGATGCTGATTTTGAATGAAATTGGCATCAAGCCCATATATATCAAGCGCAGACAGCTCTATTTTCTATAGCGTTTTCTGACGAATCTATTGCCTGCCGAGCCCGACGTTTACCGACGTCGGGGGAGGGCAGCGAAAAGAGGAATCTCATCTCATGAAACACATCATCGCTGTGCTGCTCGAAAACGAGCCCGGAGCACTGTCACGCGTCGTGGGCCTGTTCTCGGCCCGTGGCTACAACATCGAGTCCCTGACTGTGGCGCCGACGGAAGATCCGTCGCTGTCGCGCATGACCATTCAGACCACGGGTTCTGACGATGTCATCGAGCAGATCACCAAGCACTTGAACCGCCTGATTGAAGTGGTAAAGGTGGTAGATCTGACCGAAGGCTCGTACACCGAACGCGAGCTGATGATGGTCAAGGTGCGTGCCGTGGGCAAGGAGCGCGAGGAAATGAAGCGCATGGCCGATATCTTCCGCGGCCGCATCATCGATGTGACGGAAAAAAGCTATACCGTGGAGCTCACGGGCGATCAGTCCAAGAATGACGCCTTTCTGCAAGCCATTGATCGCACGGCCATTTTGGAGACCGTGCGCACGGGCGCCTCGGGTATTGGCCGCGGTGAACGCATTCTGCGTGTTTAATCCCATCCTCTGACCTGTTTTTACTTTTTAACCCCCTAGAGACAAGAGACCTGGAGCCATCATGAAAGTTTTCTACGACAAAGACTGTGACCTGAGCCTGATCAAGGGCAAGACCGTTGCCATCATCGGCTACGGCAGCCAAGGCCATGCACACGCTCAAAACCTGAACGAATCCGGCGTGAAGGTCGTGGTCGGTCTGCGCAAGGGTGGCGCTTCCTGGGACAAGGTTGGCAAGGCTGGCCTGACCGTGATGGAAGTGGACGATGCAGTCAAGGCTGCCGATGTGGTCATGATCTTGTTGCCCGACGAGAACATCCCCGAGGTCTACTACAACAACATCGCCCCTAACATCAAGCAAGGTGCAACCCTGGCTTTCGCTCACGGATTCAACGTGCATTACAACCAGGTCGTGCCCCGCGCTGACCTGGACGTGATCATGGTTGCTCCCAAGGGCCCTGGCCACACCGTGCGCTCCGAATACCTGAAGGGCGGCGGCGTTCCTTCCCTGATCGCCATCTACCAAGACAAGTCCGGCAAGGCCCGTGACGTGGCTCTGTCCTATGCCATGGCCAATGGCGGCGGCAAGGGCGGCATCATCGAAACCAACTTCAAGGAAGAAACCGAGACCGACCTGTTCGGCGAGCAAGCCGTTCTGTGCGGCGGCGCGGTGGAGCTGGTGAAGATGGGCTTCGAAACCCTGACCGAAGCTGGTTACGCTCCCGAAATGGCGTACTTCGAGTGCCTGCATGAGCTCAAGCTCATCGTTGACCTGATGTACGAAGGCGGCATCGCCAACATGAACTACTCCATCTCGAACAACGCCGAGTATGGTGAGTACGTGACCGGCCCCGAAGTCATCAACGAAGAATCGCGCAAGGCCATGCGCAATGCTTTGAAGCGCATTCAAAGCGGCGAATACGCCAAGATGTTCATCAGCGAAGGTCGTTTGAACTATCCTTCGATGACTGCCCGTCGTCGTCAAAACGCCGAACACGCCATCGAGCAAGTGGGCGGTCAGCTGCGCGCCATGATGCCCTGGATCTCCAAGAACAAGCTGGTTGACCAGAGCCGCAACTAAGACCGGTTTTCATCCGGTGCAAGCCGGATGAGATCATGTCGGCAAGAGGCCACCCCTTGGGGTGGCTTTTTTCATGCCGAACGCAGCAAGCAGCCGGGTACACTGGCGCCATGGGCTTTGCCTTGCGGGTAAAGCTTGACATACTATGGTTTTAATAGCTGCATGCGATTGACATGCAAGCACTGGAGGTCTGTTTAATGCAAAACAGCAATGAGTCTGGCGAGATCAGCGGCGTGCCGCGCAAGCTGCGCAAGGGCATTTATGTACTGCCCAATCTGTTCACCCTGGCTGCACTTTTTGGTGGTTTCTACTCCATCGTCATGGCCATGAACAACAAGTTCGAGCTGGCCGCCGTCGGCGTGTTCTGCGCCATGGTGCTCGACAGCCTGGACGGTCGCGTGGCTCGCATGACGCACACCCAAAGTGCGTTTGGCGAGCAGATGGATTCGCTGTCCGACATGGTGTCCTTTGGCGCTGCTCCGGCACTGATTGCCTATGAATGGGCGCTGCGCCCGCTGGGACGCTGGGGCTGGATTGCCGCCTTTGTGTACTGCGCCTGTGCCGCGCTGCGCCTGGCGCGCTTTAATGTGAACACCGGCGTGGTGGACAAGCGCTACTTCCAGGGCATGCCCTCGCCAGCTGCCGCTGCCTTGGTGGCAGGCTTCATCTGGCTGACCAGCGCGCTCATGGTCTCGCACCGCGATGTCCCCATCTTTGGTGATGTGATCTCCTGGTTTGGCGGCTATCCCACGGACAGAGCCGATCTGTCGTGGATCATGTTCGCCATCACGCTGTTTGCTGGCCTGACCATGGTCACCAACATTCCCTATTACAGCTTCAAGGATATTGGCGGCGCCAAGAGCATGCCCTTCGTGAGCCTGGTGGTAGTGGCCTTGCTGATGGCCATTGTGAGCGTGGAGCCGGCCACCATGCTGTTCCTGATCTTTGTGGGCTACTCGGTCTCGGGCTATGTCATCTATGCCTGGCGCCGTTCCAAGGGCGAGCATGTCAGCATCGTGGCGACCTCCAAGGATGAGCCCGATGAGCGCGGCCTGCACGACGATTGAGCGGCTCGGAAAAAATCGGACCGTATCAAACTTCTTGTGTTAAAGTGATCCGCATGCAAAACCTGTCGCTAGCTCTACTACTAATGTCCAACGGGCAGATCAAGTAGCGCGCGCGTACAAACACACCCTACTTCACGGCCCGTAGCACCAGCGACGGGCCGTTTTGTTTTTGGGTGTCGCTGGAAATGGGCTCAATTTCCTGCAATTTCGACTACAGAGACTCACCATGTTGCAAAACCCTTCGACCAAATACCGTCCTTTCGCTCCTGTGCGCCTGACCGATCGCACCTGGCCCGATGCGGTGATTTCCAAGCCTCCGGTCTGGTGCAGCGTGGATCTGCGTGACGGCAATCAGGCCTTGATCGAGCCCATGGACATCGAGCGCAAGGTGCGCATGTTCGAGCAGTTGGTCAAGATTGGCTTCAAGGAAATCGAAGTCGGTTTTCCCTCGGCTTCGCAAATCGAATTTGACTTCATGCGCAAGCTCATCGAGGAAAACCGCATTCCCGATGATGTGACCGTGCAGGTGCTGACCCAGGCGCGCGAGCATCTGGTGCGTCGCACTTTCGAAGCGCTGGAAGGCGTGCCCCGCGCCATTGTTCATCTCTACAACGCCACCGCACCGGTGATGCGCCGTGTGGTGCTGAACATGAGCGAAGACGAAATCGTCGAGCTCGCCACCACCAATGCCCAGATGTTCTCCGACATCGCGGCCACCTATCCCCAAACCCAATGGACTTTCCAGTACTCGCCCGAAATGTATTCGGACACCGAGCTGGAGTTTTCCAAGCGCGTGATCGATGCCGTGACCGCCGTGTGGCAGCCCACACCCGAGAACAAGTGCATCATCAACCTGCCCACCACGGTGGAGCATTCCACACCCAATGTGTTTGCCGATATGGTGGAGTGGACGCACCGCAACATCGAGCGCCGCGACAGCATTGTGCTGTGTGTACATCCCCACAATGACCGCGGTACCGGTACGGCTACGGCTGAACTGGCCTTGATGGCCGGGGCTGATCGCCTGGAAGGCTGCTTGTTCGGCAATGGCGAGCGCACCGGCAACCTGGATGTGGTCAACGTGGCGTTGAATATGTATATCCAGGGTGTGAATCCCGGCCTGGATTTCTCCGATATCGACGGCATTCGCGCCACGGTGGAGTATTGCAACCAGTTGCCCGTGCACCCACGTCACCCCTATGTGGGTGAGCTGGTCTACACCTCGTTCTCGGGCTCGCACCAGGACGCCATCAAAAAGGCATTCTCGGCCCACAAGGAAGGCGATATCTGGGATATGCCTTACCTGCCCATTGACCCCAAGGACCTGGGACGCAGCTACGAAGCCGTGATTCGCGTGAACAGCCAGTCGGGCAAGGGCGGTATCTCGTATCTGCTCGAGAGCGAATACGGCTTGCAACTTCCACGTCGCCTGCAGATCGAGTTCAGCCAGGTGGTGCAGCGCGAGATGGATGCCAGCGGCAAGGAATTGGCCGCCGCTGATTTGTGGGAGCTGTTCCAGCGTGAATATGGCGTGAACACGGTCAAGGCCCCGCATTACCGCTTGAGCGAGGCCGATGGCGTGGTCAGCATGACGGCCGAAATCGAGGTGGAAGGCGAGAAATATTTTTTGGGCGGAGAAGGTACGGGTCCCATTGATGCCTTTGTCCAGGCCTTGTCACAAGAGATTGGTCGCAATGTGCGCGTGCTCAACTATGCCGAACACGCGATTGGTGAGGGCGCGAATGCCAAGGCCATCGCCTATGTGGAACTGCGTGTGGACGAGTCCCAGGTTTACTACGGTGTCGGGGTGGATGCCAATATCGTCTCGGCCTCGCTCCGGGCCATCATCTCGGGATTGCAACGTGTCCCGGCCGTTCAAGAGGCGGTAGCTGCCTAAGTTTTCCATGCAAGCCGGTGTCGTCAAAAGCGCACCGGCTTTTTTATCGGCGATTCTTCATTACAACCGGCGCTGACCCGCGCCATCAATCCAAAGAGACCCCACCATGTCCGATCAACTCATCATTTTTGACACCACTTTGCGCGATGGCGAACAGTCGCCTGGCGCCTCCATGACGCGTGATGAAAAGCTGCGCATTGCGCGCCAGCTGGAGCGGCTGAGGGTGGATGTGATCGAGGCGGGCTTTGCTGCGGCGTCCAACGGGGAGTTTGAGTCGATTCAGGCCATTGCGCGGGCGATCAAGGATTCGACCATCTGCTCGCTTTCGCGTGCCAATGATCGTGACATCGCGCGCTCGGCCGAGGCGCTCAAGGAGGCCAATCGCGGTCGTATTCACACCTTTATCGCCACCAGCCCACTGCATATGGAGAAAAAGCTGCGCATGACGCCCGAGCAGGTGCTGGAGCCGGCCAAGCAGGCGGTGCGCTTTGGGCGCAATCTGATTGATGACATCGAATTCAGCGCCGAAGACGGCTACCGCAGCGAGCCCGATTTTCTGGCCCGTGTGATTGAAGCCGTGATTGCCGAAGGTGCTACCACCATCAATGTGCCAGACACCGTGGGCTATGCCATTCCAGAGCTGTATGGCAACTTCATCAAGAATCTGCGTGAGCGCGTGCCCAATAGCGACAAGGCCGTGTGGTCGGTGCACTGCCACAACGATCTGGGCATGGCGGTGGCCAACTCGCTGGCCGGCGTGAAGATCGGCGGTGCGCGCCAGATCGAGTGCACCATCAACGGCCTTGGCGAGCGCGCTGGCAACTGCTCGCTGGAAGAGGTGGTGATGGCCATCAAGACCCGCAAGGATTATTTCGGCCTGGATGTCAACATTGATACCCAGCACATCGTGGCCGCCAGCCGCCTGGTCAGCCAGACCACCGGCTTTGTGGTGCAGCCCAACAAGGCGGTAGTGGGTGCCAATGCCTTCGCTCACGCGTCCGGCATTCACCAGGATGGCGTATTGAAGGCCCGCGATACCTATGAAATCATGCGCGCCGAAGATGTGGGCTGGGCTGCCAACAAGATCGTGCTGGGTAAGCTCAGCGGCCGCAATGCCTTCAAGCAGCGCCTGCAGGAGCTGGGAGTGGAGCTCGATAGCGAGGCCGCCATCAACCAGGCTTTCACCAGCTTCAAGGAGCTGGCCGACCGCAAGAGTGAAATCTTTGACGAGGACATTCTGGCGCTGGTGAGCGTGCAGGGAAGCTCGCACCAGGAAGATCCGTTCCAGTTTGTTTCTCTGGCGCAGCAAAGTGAAACCGGTGAGCGCCCACATGCGGTCGTGGTATTCAGCAAGGAAGGCAAGGAAGTCAAGGCCGAATCGGACGGCAACGGCCCGGTGGATGCTTCTTTCAAAGCCATCGAAACCCAGGTGCAAAGCGGTGCGGAAATGGTGCTGTATTCCGTCAATGCCATCAGCGGCTCGACCGAGAGCCAGGGCGAGGTGACGGTGCGCCTGCAGCGCAACGGCCGGGTGGTCAACGGAGTGGGTGCAGACCCCGATATCGTGGTGGCTTCAGCGAAGGCTTACCTCAGTGCTTTGAACAAATTGCATAGCAATAAAGAGGTTGTAGCAGCACAAGGTTGAACACTGGATTTATAATTTCACTCAGATTATCGGAAAAGTTGTGTAAGTGCTTGTCGCTGCACAACTTTTTTGATTGAAATAAATCCTAACATCTTGTTGTCTGGAGTATCGCATGCCGCTGCTTCGCCCTTTCCGCCTTGCAAGACTCACCCAGGTGATGTCGCTGGCCTTGCTCAGCTGCGCGTTGGCGGCACCGCTTTCGCATGCGGCAAGCTCCAAAAAAGAGGTCAAAAAGCCTGCTGCCGAGGTGTCTACCAAAAAAGGTGCCAAAGCACCCGCGGGCAAAACCCGCGTAGTGGCCGAAATCAAGTCTGGCAAAAGCGCCAAGGCGGAAAAATCGGACAAGGCTGCCCGGGGCAAGAGCGATAAGGCAGATACCAAAACGGCCAAGGCAGGCAAGAATCTCAGCAAGGCCGAGCGGCGTGAACTGGCCAAGGCTGAAAAATCCGCTGGCAAGACCCGTGTCGCCAGAGGCATTGCGGCGCCCGCACGTGCTGCTGTAGTGGCTGCTGCAGCCGCGGCAGCTTACGAGCCGGCTCGACTCTCTTATGGCCAGATGGCCGGTCTGCATTCCGTCAACGACCCGCTGGATCTGCAAAGCAGCGTGGCCTATGTGGTGGATCAGGATACCCATGAAGTCCTGCTCAGCAAAAACGATCAGGCAGTGCTGCCCATTGCTTCGCTGACCAAGCTGATGACGGGTCTGCTGATCTCTCAGGCACGTTTGCCCATGGATGAGATGATCACCATCACCCAAGATGATGTGGACACCGAGAAAAACAGCAGCTCGCGCCTGCGTGTGGGTACCACGCTGACGCGCGGCGAGATGCTGCATCTGGCCTTGATGTCCAGCGAAAACCGCGCCGCCCATGCCCTGGGTCGCACCTATCCTGGCGGCTTGTCGCAGTTTGTGCAGCTGATGAACAGCAAAGCCCGCCAACTGGGCATGAAGGACACCCGCTATGTGGAGCCCACAGGCTTGTCCAGCAGCAATCAGTCCAGTGCGCGCGATCTGGCAATGCTGGTAGGCGTGGCCCACGGCGATCCTCTGGTGCGCGAATACAGCACCTCGCCCGGCTATGAAGTGGCTGTGGGTCGCCGCACGCTGCAGTTCAACAATACCAACCGTCTGGTCAAGAGCGATCACTGGGATATCGGTCTGCAAAAAACGGGTTATATCTCCGAGGCCGGTCGTTGCCTGGTCATGCAAGCGCATGTGGCCGGCCGCAAGCTCATCATGGTGTTCCTGGATTCAGCCGGAAAATTCAGCCGTCTGGCCGATGCCGAGCGGGTGCGCCATTGGGTCGAGAGCAATGGCGGCAGCACCAGCACCGCCATGCTGGGGCGTGTCAAAGGTTGATTGACACATCTTCCAAATACCCAAACGCCACCTTCGGGTGGCGTTTTTTCGCTTAAATACTATTGATTTTGTAGCTTTCTGCGCTTCTCTGATAAGGGCTATAGGCAAAAATAATCCAAAAAATGGCGAGTGATGGGTGCCGGTGCAGGCCGTCTTGATTGCCTTTTGCGAAGACATTGCAAGCGGGCATGCCTAGCGCGGCGATAGGTGCGCCAGAACCAGTGACACGATGCGATTGCAGCGCTCTCCATCGAAGGTGAATGCATCACTGAGGGCCATGTCCAGGTCTTGTGAGAGTCCTTCACGGAGCATGCTGCGAGCGCGAAAAAAGCGTGTGCGCACTGTGGCTTCTGGGATTTCCAGTATCTGCGATACCTCCTCCACGCTCATCTCTTCCACGCCGCGCAACATGAAAACCCGGCGGAAGTCGGTGGGCAGCATGTCAATGCGTGCTTCCATGATCTGACGCAACTCCGAACGCATGGCTGCGCGGTCGGGGCTGCGCTCCATATCGTCTTGCTGCCAGTCGGAATCCATGGCTTCCGTCGATGCCAGTGCGGACTCCAGCGGCACGATCTTCAGCTGACGGCGTCTCAGCTGTCCTAACGCTTCGTTGACCACAATGCGCACCAGCCATGTCGACAACTTGGCATCTGCCCTGAAATCACCTAAAGCCTGCCAAGCCTGCAAATACGCCTGCTGCACTGCATCTTCGGCATCCATATCACTTTTCAAAATGGCTCGCGCAGTGCGAAACAGCAGGCGATTGTGGCGCCGCATGATGGCCTCGAAGGCCACCTCGTCACCACTGATCGCCCGAAAAGTCAGCTCCAAATCTGACGCATCGGCAGTCGCAGGGCGGTGGCTCGAAGGTGGGGTGTGCGGCATGTACGCCTCCTATGACCATTGGATGGTGTACTCACGCCAAGCGTTCCCGTGATGATCTGATAGCCGCCCCTGTTGCCGGCAGGGGCGGAACATGGCGATGCGGCCATCCATCCAATGGATGAGTGCTTGCCTTGGGCGCCGAATTTCCGGGTGGCCAACGCAGGCCTCGTCACCCACGAAGGAGTGCCTCATGTCGTTCTTACATATCACTCACCCACAAGAGGCGCGTCGCCTCTTTCTTGGCCAGTCTGGGCTGCTGCTTTCCGGGGCGGCTGTTGCACTATTGGCTGGCCGTGAGGCTCTGGCGGCCAAGTCCGGCGATGGGAAAACACAGGACACGCAAATCCTGAATACTGCTCTGGGCGCTGAACTGGAGGCCATCGCTGCTTATCAGCTGGGAGCTGAGAGCAAGCTGCTGCAAGCACCGGTGCTGGATCTGGCTGTGACTTTTCAAGGCCATCACAAAGCGCATGCCAAGTTGTTGGCAAAGACGATTGAAAAATTGGGTGGGAAACCGGTCCTCCCGAAAACTGCTTACAACTTCCCGGTGAACCAGCTGAAATCGCAGGAGGATGTGCTGCGCTTTGCCGCGCGTCTGGAGCAGGGGGCTGTCAGTGCTTATCTGGGAGCTATCCCTTTATTCGGCAATCGAGAGCTGTCCAAGGCTGCCGCCAGTATTCTGGGTGATGAGGCCATGCACTGGGCCGTGCTGCGCCAAGCGGTGGGCGAAGTGCCGGTCCCTGTGGCGTTCGTATCATGAGCGTCACACCGTGGTGCTTGTTAGGTGTGCTGTCCTTCGCCGTGATAGCGCATGCAGCCCAAGATAAGCTGTCGGGCGAGCAGGTCTACGCCCGTTGCGCAGCCTGCCATGCGCTGGCTTACGACCGGGTGGGTCCACACCATTGTGGCCTGTTGGGTAGGCGCGCGGGTACGGTGCCCGGCTTTGCTTACTCAGCTGCCATGAAAAACTCCGGTCTTACCTGGGATGAAAAAACACTGGACCGCTTTCTGGCCCAGCCCATGAAGGTGCTTCCAGGCACAACGATGACTTACGACGGAATCCCGGATTCCAAGGAGCGCAGCGACCTGATTGCCTACCTCAAGCACGCCAATGATTCACCGGAATGCCGCGCATCTGGAGCGCCCCCGCATTGAATGCATTGTGGTCCTGCCGGCCAGCCGTCTATTCAGTCTTCATCGCCGTAGGTGCGAGGCTCAATCGGAATGTGCAGCAGGTAAATTGGTTAAAAAAAAAGAGCAGCCATCGGGCTGCTCTTTTTTGTTGCTATGAGTGCTTTGATCAGGGGTGGCGTGCGTAAGCGCCGCCGGTCTGTGCGGCGGGGTGGGTGCCGCTAAAGCCCAGTGACAGGGAAATTTCCTGTACGGTGGCTTGCAGTCTGGGAGCCCAGGCTTCATCCAGGCGGTCTGCCGGCGCGGAAATGGATAGGCCGGCAATCAGCTTGCTTTGGTCGTCATAAATGCCTGCAGCCATGCAGCGCACGCCCAGCTCCAGCTCTTCGTTATCGCGGGCAATGCCGTATTGGCGCACTTTTTCCAGTTCATGTTCGAGGCTGTTGAGCTGGGTGATGCTGAAATGGGTTTTGCCGGGCAGGCCGGTGCGTGTGGCGTAGGCGCGCACTTGCTGGGAATCATCGGCAGCCAGGAACAGCTTGCCGTTGGAGGTCAGGTGCAGCGGCGCATGGCCGCCAATGGCGCGCACCACCTGCATGCCGGAGCGTTCGCTGTAGGCGCGCTCCACATACACAATTTCATCGCCCTGGCGTACCGAGAGGCTGATGGGCTGCTGGATCTGCTTGTACAGCTGGCGCATGGGTGTCAGGGCCACTTCGCGCACGTTCAGGCGGGCCTTGACCAGATTACCCAGTTCCAGAAAACGCATGCCCAGGCGGTAACTGCCCGACTCGGGGCGGTCCACAAACCGGCCCATGGCCAGATCATTGAGAATGCGGTGCGTGGTGGAGGGGTGCAGGCCTGTGCGCTCGCTGATCTCCTTCAGAGATACCGCTTCCTCACGCGAGGCCAACACGTCGATCAACGTGAACATGCGTTCCAGAACCTGAACGCTGGGCTTTGCGGAAGTCGACAGATCTTCTTTTTTCATACCGTGGGGGTGCATTTCGGGATGAGGCATTCTAGCGGTGCAAACCGCGCGAGACCATGCTATCTCCGTATAGATGCGAGCTCAAAGCAGCGTTGTTTCGCCTTTGAGCGCTGTGGGCGGCAAGTTCAGCGGTCCACGCGCTCCCATTTTTCGTGAATGCGCACCTCGTGCGGCAGAAACTTGGCCTTGTAATTCATCTTGGGGCTGTCTCCAATCCAGTAGCCCAGATACACATAGGGCAGGTTCATGGCGCGGGCCTGATCGATTTGCCACAGCACATTGAAAGTGCCGTAGCTGGCGTGATCGTCCGGGTCGTAAAAGGTATAGACGGCAGACAGGCCGTCTTCCAGTACATCCAGAATCGAGATCATCTTCAGTGCGCCAGTGCTGCCATCGCTGGTCGGTTCGCGAAATTCCAGCAGTCGTGAGTTGACGCGGCTTTGCAGCAGAAACTGGGTGTATTGATCCACGCTGTCATGGTCCATGCCGCCACCGCTATGGCGGTGCTGCTGATAGCGCAGATAAAGCTGGTAATGCTCGTCCGAGTAGTGCAGGCGCTGAATGGAGGTGATCAGGTTTCCATGCAGTTTGGCTGCCCGTCGCTGGCTGCGGCTGGGCACAAACTCCTGCACGCGTATGCGCAGGGGGACGCAGGCCTGGCAGCCATCGCAATAGGGTCTATAGGTGAACATGCCGCTGCGCCTGAAGCCCAGGCTCACCAGCTCGGAATAGGCCGTGTTCTGAATCAGATGGCTGGGCGTTGCCACTTGAGAGCGGGCCAGCCGCCCCGGCAGATAGCTGCAGGGGTAGGCTGCAGTGGCGTAGAACTGCAGGGCGTGCAGGGGCAGATCGTTTGGATGCGTCATGGTCAGGCGGCGGCCAGAGGCTATCCCTGGTCAGGGGCTGTCCGAAAGTAGTTGATCCCAGTATACGGGGGCGAATTTCCACTGCATATCGGGTTGCGCGCGCTGCTCGCTCACCGTCTTCAGAAATTGGGCGCGGGGAATTTCTCTGGCGCCCATGAATGACAGGTGGGCGGTGGCCTGCTGGCAATCGATTTGCGGTGCGCCCTGGGCCCGGCACAGCGCAACCAGTGCCGACAAGGCGATTTTTGAAGCATCCGAGGCCAGAGCAAACATGGATTCGCCAAAGACGGCTCGGCCCAGGGCCACGCAATACAGGCCGCCGACCAGTTCTCCGTCGACCCAGGTTTCCACACTGTGGGCGGCACCTTGTTGGTGCAGCTCTGTGTAGGCATCCACAATGCTTTGCACAATCCAGGTGCCGTTTTGTCCTGTGCGCGGCGTTTGGGCGCAGTGCTGCATCACCGTGGAAAAAGCGCTGTCTATGCGGATTTCGCAGTGCGCTGAGTGGCGGAAGTTCTGCAAGGTCTTGCGCAGGCTGCGGTGTAGGCGAAATTGCGCAGTTGTCAGAACCATTCGCGGATTGGGTGACCACCACAGCACGGGCTGCCCATCGCTGAACCAGGGAAATATGCCTTGGCCATAAGCTGCACGCAGCCTTGAGGCATCCAGCGTGCCGCCCGCAGCCAGCAGGCCGGGAATGGGGTCTTGCTCGCCCCAGGTGCTTTCGACTGGGGGGAAATCTTGTTCCGGCTGCAGCCAGGGAAGTGAGTGCGACATGTACGGAAATGTGCCAATCGGTCGATACGAAGTCAATTTGAGCTTTGAGCCATTGTGCGGCTGATCAGAGTAGGTCGGGCTCCTACGCGTTGAACTCTTTTCATGGGACAGAGCTTTAGGGGCTGCTCGTTTAATCTCGAGCCGTGACGGACGGGACGAAGGCAATCCGTGCGCTTCGCCCTCTGGCTAAGGAGGATGAACGATGTTTTTCAGCAGGATCTTTGGTCGAAGCCTTGCCGAGCCGCGTTACATCCGTCGCATGCGTGCCTACCTGCAGGAGGCGCGCATGGCCATGCTCGAGCATTCGATTGCCGCAGAGTACTACCAGTCGTCGGCAGAAATGTACGCCGAGCGTGCTGCCCGTCTGGAAGATGAGCTGATGGCCTGGGAGCGAGGGGAGCAGCATGTCCCTGAATTCATGCACCGCCGAGCGGTGCATGGAGCCGTTGCACCCAAGCCGGTGGCTATGGAGCCGGCGCCCAGTCCTTCGGGTGGCTCGGTTGGCATGGTGCGGGCAGCCTGATCTTTGATGGATATGGAGATCCAAAAGAAAAAAGCCTGTATGCATGCATACAGGCTTTTTAGTTTGGCTCCTCAACCTGGGCTCGAACCAGGGACCTACGGATTAACAGTCCGGCGCTCTACCAACTGAGCTATTGAGGAAAATGTCTTTTCGACAGTACCTTGAACGATTGCAAGGCGTTAAATTTTGGCTCCTCAACCTGGGCTCGAACCAGGGACCTACGGATTAACAGTCCGGCGCTCTACCAACTGAGCTATTGAGGAAGATGTCTTTTGACAATACCTTGAACGATTGCAAGGCGTTAAATTTTGGCTCCTCAACCTGGGCTCGAACCAGGGACCTACGGATTAACAGTCCGGCGCTCTACCAACTGAGCTATTGAGGAAAATTTGGTTTTGATTGCTCTGAACGATTGCAGAGCAATGGAATTCTTGGCTCCTCAACCTGGGCTCGAACCAGGGACCTACGGATTAACAGTCCGGCGCTCTACCAACTGAGCTATTGAGGAATGAAGACCTCGATTATAGGCTGGAAAATGAGGCCCTAAAGAAGTTCGTGAGAATTTCCTGCGGAAATCGTGAATTTTTTGTGACTCGGGCCCGGGTGATGCATTTTTGGGCAGCCCGCCTGCAGCATGCGTAGCGCGCTATGCTTTATATATGAGATCTGCTTGCCTGGGACGATCAGCACCAGGCAATTTGCTTCCTGAAGAAATAAAGAACATGACTGTTAGAGCCATCTTGAAAATGGGCGATGCACGTTTGCTGCGCATCGCCAAGCCGGTTACCGAATTTGATAGCGATGCCTTGCATCTGCTGCTCACGGATTTGCTGGACACCATGCATGCCGCCAACGGAGCAGGGCTGGCGGCGCCCCAGATTGGCGTGGATCTGCAAATGGTGGTTTTCGGCTCGGGGCAGGCCAACCCCCGCTATCCCGATGCTCCGGTCGTGCCGCGCACGGTGCTGATCAATCCCGTCATTACGCCGCAGGGCGACGAGGAGCAACTCGATTGGGAAGGCTGCCTGTCGGTGCCCGGCATGCGCGGCATGGTGCCGCGCTGGAACCGGATCCGCTATACCGGCTTTGATGTGTATGGCGACCCCATAGACCGGATGGTGGACGGCTTTCATGCGCGCGTGGTGCAGCATGAGTGCGATCACCTCTGGGGCCAGCTGTATCCCATGCGGATGAGGGATTTCAGCCAGTTCGGATTTACCGAGGTGCTTTTTCCCGGGATCAATGCTGCCGAGGAAGATTGAGCTCCATTGCCGCGACCGGACAGCAGCGGGTGCAGGCTGCTCTATATATAGAGATCGTTTCCTGGCGTCGTGCAACGCGGCTCCAGCGCACGGTTTGCTTCCTGGAGGGGCGCCGTCTTGCGCGCTTCATTGCTGTCCGCGCATCTAACACCATCCACATCGCCTCAATAGCCTGAGCGCGCAGCGAAATCCTTGATTTGGCTAGGTATTTTCCCTTGATTCTCCGTTCCGGTCAGCTCTTTGTATACAAAACTGTAGACAATTTTGACGCGCAATGCACGTACATTGCTAGGCAGCATTGAGGTCATCGGTATGGCGGTGGCATCCGCGCGATTTCTTGAAATCGTTCCAGGTGGCCGTGATGCGCGCAGTGTGCACTGCGGGAAGTGGAATAGAGGGCCTTAAGAGCCCTTCAGAGCGTTAGAAGGACAAGGAGACAACGATGAGCGATCACACCGGATCGTCGCAAGGCCAAAGCGTGTCAAGGCCAGAGGACGAAAACCTGGGTGTTGCAGCCAACCTGATGTATGGCTTGCAGCATGTTCTGACCATGTACGGCGGCATCGTCGCCGTGCCGCTGATCGTGGCCGAGGCTGCGGGCATGTCGGCCGCCGATGCTGGTTTGCTGGTAACAGCCTGTCTGTTCATGGGCGGCGTGGCCACCTTGCTGCAAACTCTGGGCCTGCCGTTTTTTGGCTGCCGCCTGCCCCTGGTGCAAGGCGTGTCCTTTGCCGGTGTGGCCACCATGGTGAGCATTTTGCATACCGGTGGCGGTATCAGCGGCGTCCTGGGCGCGGTGATGTATGCCTCGGTTCTGGGACTGGTCATCGCCCCCGTGTTTTCGCGCATCACCAAATACTTTCCACCACTGGTCAATGGCTGCGTGATCACCGTGATCGGCATGTCTCTGATGCCTGTGGCGGCGCATTGGGCCATGGGGGGCAATGCTTCCTCGCCCGATTACGGCAGCATGGGCAATGTGGGCCTGGCAGGTCTGTCGCTGTTCATGGTGCTGCTGTTCAGCAAACTGGGCAGTGCCACGCTGTCGCGCCTCTCGATTCTGGTGGCGATCCTGGTGGGCACGGCGGCGGCAGTCATCATGGGCAAGGCCGATTTTTCGCAGGTGTTCAACGGCCCGGTCATGGCCATGCCAGCGCCCCTGCATTTCGGCTGGCCCACTTTCAACATGGCGGCCACCATTTCCATGTTCATCGTGATTTTGGTCATCCTGGTCGAGACCTCGGCCGACGTCCTCGCGGTGGGCGAGATTGTGGGCAGCCCTGTGGACGGTCGCCGCCTCGGTGACGGTCTGCGTGCCGACATGCTCTCCAGCATTGTTGCCCCGATCTTTGGCGGTTTCACCCAGAGCGCTTTTGCCCAGAACGTGGGTCTGGTGGCGGTGACGGGCATCAAGAGCCGCTATGTCGTGGCATTCAGCGGCCTGATCCTGATCGTGTTTGGCGTGCTGCCCATCATGGGTCGCATCGTGGCCTGTGTGCCGCCCTCGGTGCTTGGCGGTGCAGGCCTGGTGCTGTTCGGCACCGTGGCTGCCAGCGGCATCCGTACCCTGGCCAAGGTGGAATACACCAACAACATGAACCTGATCATTGTGGCTACCTCGGTAGGCGCAGGCCTGCTGCCGGTGGTTGCACCCAAGTTCTATGACCAGTTCCCCGAATGGTTTGCCACGATTTTCCACTCCGGTATCAGTGCCACAGCGCTGGTGGCCGTGACCTTGAACCTGGTCTTTAACCACTTCAAGCGGGGTAATTCCGATCAGCCCTCCGTGTTTGAAGCCGGCTACGGCCGCGCCTTGAGCAAGACGGTGCTGGATGCGCTGGCCGATGGCGACCGCGTGGAGGGCGGCAAGGTCTATGACAAGGATGGCAAGGAAGTGCCGATTCTTCCCGTGGCTGCACACGGACACTGAGTTGACGAGAAAGTGCGCGCGGCAGGGTGCAGGCCCTGCCGTGTATTGGGCCGCTATCCTTGATGGGGTAGCGGCTTTTTTTTGGCTCAAATCAAGGCGCAGATCTTATTGATAAAGCGCTTGCTGCTATGAAAAATGCTCAGGCGTTGAGGGACAGCGCTTTGAGCAGCTCGGTTTCTATGCGCAGCTGCTGCTGGTTGTCCTGCAGCTCGGCGCCTTCGATCAGAAAGGTATCTTCCACGCGCTCGCCCAGAGTGCTGATCTTGGCCAGCTGCACGCTCAGTCCGTGCTGGGCCAGGATGCGGGCGATGATGTAGAGCAAGCCCGCACGGTCCGATGCCGAGATGGCCAGCAGCCAGTGCTGGGCTTTTTCATCGGGGCGCAGCAGCACGCGTGGCGCGAAAGGAAAGCTCTTGACCCGGCGCGAAATGCGCCGGCGCGAAGGCTCGGGCAGCGGCCCGCCGCGTACCAGCGTTTGCGCGAGGTCGCTCTCTATCATGTGCATCAGCTCGCGGTACTGCTCCTGCATGGCCGGGGCAATCACCTGGAAGGTGTCTAGGGCGTAGCCGTTGTGGGCCGTGTGCACGCGGGCATCGAGAATGGAAAAGCCCGCGCGGTCGAAATAGCCGCAGATGCGGGCAAACAGATCGGCCTGGTCTGGCGCATAGACCAGCACCTGCAGGCCTTCGCCGGCCAGCGAGCGGCGGGCACGCACCACAGGCTTGTCCGAACCCACATGGCGCGAGATATGGCGGGTGTGCCAGGCAATATCGGCTGCTTCGTGGCGCATGAAGTAGCTCACGTCCAGCGTTTCCCAGAGTTTTTTGTGCGACTCGAAAGGCTGGGCCGACAGCGCCAGCTGCACCAGGGCCTCGCGCTTGCGGGCTTCGATTTCAGCAGCCGCATCGGGTGCGCGGCCGCCCAGCACGCGCAGCGTCAGGCGGTAGGTGTCTTCCAGCAGCTTGCCCTTCCAGGCGCTCCAGACCTTGGGGCTGGTGCCGCGGATATCGGCCACGGTCAGCAGATACAGGGCCGTGAGATGGCGTTCATTGCCCACGCGCTGGGCAAAGGCCTTGATGACCTCGGGATCGGACAAGTCCTGTTTTTGCGCCACCTGGCTCATGGTCAGATGCTCGCGCACCAGAAATTCGATCAGCTCGGCATCGGGCTTGGCAATGCCATGGGCGCGGCAAAAACGCTTGACTTCGACGGCACCGATGACGGAATGGTCGCCGCCACGGCCCTTGCCGATATCGTGAAACAGGGCGGCTACATACAAAATCCAGGGCTTGTCCCAGCCGCCGGCCAGCTGGGAGCAAAACGGATACTCGTGCGCATGTTCGGCCATGAAAAAGCGCCTCACATTGCGCAGCACCATGAGAATGTGCTGATCCACCGTGTAGACGTGAAACAGGTCGTGCTGCATCTGGCCCACGATGCGGCGAAACGGCCAGAGATAGCGGCCCAGCACCGAAGTCTGGTTCATCAACCGCATGGCATGGGTGATGCCGCGCGGCTGCTGCAGGATCTTCATGAAGGTGGCGCGGTTGACCGGATCGCGCCTGAAGGCCGCATCCATCAGATCGCGCGTGCCATACAGCGCCCGCAGCGTGCGCGAGGACAGTCCGGTGAAGCCCTCGTTGTGCTCATACATGAGAAAAGTCTCAAGAATGGCATGTGGCTCGCGTTCATACAGATCGTCGCTGGCGACTTCGATGGTGCCGGCCTTCTCGTAAAAGCGCTCGTTCAGGGCAATCGGCTCATAGGAGCTGGGGTTGAGCCGCTCCTCTATGCTCATGCGCACGATCTGGCACAGCTGGGTCACGGCCTTGGCCGCCCAGTAGTAATGGCGCATCAGCGTCTCGCTGGCGCGCATGGCCAGCTTTTTGCCTTCGGGCGTGGTGGAGCTATAGCCAAAAGCCTCGGCCACGGTGGTCTGCAAGTCAAACACCAGCCGGTCCTCATGACGGCCCGCTACGGCGTGCAGGCGGGCGCGGATCAGGCTGAGCAGGGCTTCGTTGGCGTCAAGCTGCTGCTCCTCGAACGGAGTGATCAGGCCTTTTTCCGCCAGTTCGCGCCAGCTGTTGCCAAAGCCCGCGCCCTTGGCCAGCCACAGCATGGTGTGCAGATCGCGCAGACCGCCGGGCGATTCCTTGCAGTTGGGCTCCAGCGCGTAGGGCGTGAAATCATGCTTGGCATGGCGCTGGCGCATCTCCAGCAGCTTGCTCTCCACAAAAGCCTGAGGGTCCAGCTGGGCCCGGTACCGGCTCTGGTAGTCCTCAAACAGCGCTGCATTGCCGCAGATACGGCGCGATTCCAGCATGGCGGTCTGCAGCGTCAAATCCTCGGCGGCGTCCTGCAAGCACTCTTCTATGCTGCGCACGCTGGAGCCGATCTCCAGTCCCGCATCCCAGCAACTGCTGATGAATTGCTCCATGCGCTGCGTCAGCGCTTCGTTTGCGCTCTGCTGCAGCTCGGTGGGCAACAGCACCAGCACATCGATATCCGAATAGGGAAACAGCTGGGCGCGGCCAAAACCACCTACCGCCACCAGCGCGGCCTGCGCCGGAATATCGGCCCGCTGCCAAAGCTTGCGCAGCAGGCCGTCGGCCAATTCACTGAAATGGTGCAAGACCCCGCGCACGCTGCGCCGACCCAGCGCGGAGTTCTTGAGCAGTGCAATCTGCCTGGCCTTGTCTTCACGATAGCGCTCGCGCAGCTGCTCCAGCGAAGGCTCGTCAGGGGAGGGAGTCGGGTGGGAAGCAGGGGAGGTCATGCGCAGCAGGGGATTCGGTTCAACAAGGCATAGGCAGGCAGCTCCTATTGTGCAGGCCAGCGATGCAGTGCTCGCCCATTAGAAACCGTGCCGGTGAATTCACCAAAGACATGCAAAAAACATGCCGCACTCCCTTGGGGGGAGGTGCGGCATGTGGTGTTCAGTGCAGGTCGGGCTTCAGGTGCGGATGGCGGTGATGAAGTCCGGCGGCGTGGGCGAGCCGTCCGACCAGGTCAGCACGTCATAACCGGTCTTGGTGACGGCCAGCATCAGCTCCCATTGGGCGGTCAGGCTGCGGTCCTTGGTGACCACGGTCCAGCCGTCGGGCATGGCCTTGATGTCGCGCTTGCCCAGATTGAGCATGGGCTCGATGGTGAAGACCATGCCTTCTTCCAGTCGCACGCCTTCGCCGGGGCGGCCGTAATGCAGCACCTGGGGCTCGTCGTGGAACACCTGGCCGATGCCGTGGCCGCAGTACTCGCGCACCACGGACAGGTTGTGGCCTTCGGCAAACGTCTGGATGGCATGGCCCACATCGCCCAGGGTGGCACCGGCCTTGACCTGCTGCACGCCCTTCCACATGGCTTCAAACGTGAGCTGGCACAGGCGTTTGGCAGCAATCGTGCCCTCGCCGATGATGAACATGCGGCTGTTGTCGCCAAACCAGCCGTCGTCGGTGATGATGGTCACGTCCACATTGACGATATCGCCCTTCTTCAAAGGCTTGTCATTGGGAATGCCGTGGCAGACCACATGGTTGACCGAGGTGCAGACATAGGCCGGGAAGGGCGTCATGCCCGGCGGCTGGTAACCCAGGCAGGCGGTCTTGGTGCCTTGCTGGGCCATGCGTTCGGCGCACAAATCGTCGATCTGCTGCGTGGTGATGCCGGCTTTGATGTGGGGGGTGATGTAGTCCAGCACATCCGAAGCAAAACGGCCTGCCACGCGCATGCGCTCGATGTCTTCGGGAGTCTTCAGTGTGATGCTCATGGCCGGAATTATCCCATTGCGGGCGTGAACATGCAGGGCTTGTGGACGTGAGACCCAGGGTTAGTGCTAGGCAAGTTAAAATCCGAGGTTCACCGATTCAGCGCCTTGGTCTGGCCCTCTCACGCAGAGGCCGGCCGTGGCGCTCTTCACCAGCCTTCACATAAACAGGCCGCCAAGTGACCTTGCATCTGACACAGTTTGAGGGTGGAAACGCCCTGAGCTCGTTCCGCGCCCAACAGCTTTTGACCGACCTGGTCGCCATCCACCCCAAGATCACAGGCGTTTGCGCGCGCTTTGTGCATCTGGTGGCTACAGAGGGAGGCGCTTCAGCCGCTGCTCCTGCGCCTGAGCTGCAAGAGCGCCTTTCGGCGCTCTTGACCTATGGCGACCCCTTTGAAGGTGGCAGCGAGGGCGCGGCCTTTGTGGTCACCCCCCGCCTGGGCACGATCTCGCCCTGGGCTTCCAAGGCCACCGACATTGCCCGCAACTGCGGCTTGAACGTGTTTCGCGTGGAGCGCATCACCGAATACCGCGTCAGCCTCAAGAGCGGCCTGCTGGGCAATGTTCTGGGTCACTCGCCCGAGCTGTCGGCCGAGCAAACGGCCCAGATCGCCGCCTTGCTGCACGACCGCATGACGGAATCGGTCTTCGCCACCCGCGCCGAAGCGGAAAAGCTGTTCTCTGCCCTGCAAGCCGCGCCCATGGAGTTTGTGGATGTGCTGGGCGGTGGCGCTGCTGCTTTGGAGAAAGCCAACAAGCAGTGGGGTCTGGCGCTGGCGCAAGACGAGATCGAGTACCTGGAAAATGCTTTCAAGGGCTTGAAGCGCAACCCCACCGACGTGGAGCTGATGATGTTCGCTCAGGCGAACTCCGAGCACTGCCGCCACAAGATCTTCAATGCCAACTTCACCATTGATGGTGTGGCCCAGGAAAAATCGCTGTTCGGCATGATCCGCAACACCGAAGCCGTCTCGCCCCAGCACACGGTGGTGGCGTACTCGGACAATGCCTCCATCATGGAAGGCCATCAGGTGGAGCGTTTCATCGCCCCGTTTGAAGGCGTATCGGCCGCAGGCGCAGAAGGTACAAACGCTCCCAGCTATCAAAAGCAAAGCGCCATCAACCATGTGCTGATGAAGGTGGAAACACATAACCACCCCACGGCCATCTCGCCCTTCCCCGGTGCTTCCACCGGCAACGGCGGTGAAATCCGTGACGAAGGCGCCACTGGCCGCGGCTCCAAGCCCAAGGCCGGCCTGACCGGCTTTACGGTCTCTAAGCTCTGGGGCAGCGAAGTCGGCAAGCCCGAGCACATTGCCAGCCCGCTGCAGATCATGATCGAAGGCCCGCTGGGTGGCGCGGCTTTCAACAACGAATTCGGCCGTCCCAGCCTGACCGGCTATTTCCGCGAATACGAGCAGCAAGTCGGCGATATCACCCGCGGCTACCACAAGCCCATCATGATCGCCGGCGGTCTGGGCGTGATCGACTCCGAACAGACCCAAAAGATTCTGTTCCCTGCCGGCACGCTGCTGATCCAGCTGGGCGGCCCCGGCATGCGCATCGGCATGGGCGGCGGTGCGGCCAGCTCCATGGCCAGCGGCACCAATGCCACCGAACTGGACTTCGACTCGGTGCAGCGCGGTAACCCCGAAATTGAACGCCGTGCGCAGGAGGTCATCAACCACTGCTGGCAGCAGGGCGCGGCCAACCCCATCCTGGCGATCCACGATGTGGGCGCGGGCGGCCTGTCCAATGCCTTCCCCGAGCTGACCAACGATGCCGGCCGTGGCGCACGCTTCGATCTGCGCAAGGTCAACCTGGAAGAGTCCGGCCTGGCACCCAAGGAAATCTGGTCCAACGAATCGCAAGAGCGCTATGTGATGGCGATTGCGCCCGAATCGCTGGCCCAGTTCACCGCTTTCTGCGAGCGCGAGCGCTGCCCGTTTGCCGTGATCGGCACGGCCACCGAAGAGCGTCAGCTGGTGCTGGAAGACACGGCTGTGGAGTCGGGCGACCAGAAGTTCCCGGTCGACATGCCCATGAACGTGCTGTTGGGCAAGCCGCCCAAGATGGTCAAGGACGTGACGACGGTGGTGCGCGAGCTGCCCGCTATCGACCTGACCGGCGTGCCGTTGGAAAAGGCAGTCATTGACGTCCTGGCGCACCCCACCGTGGCTTCCAAGCGCTTCCTGATTACCATCGGCGACCGCGCCGTGGGTGGTTTGACCCACCGCGACCAGATGGTCGGCCCCTGGCAAGTGCCTGTGGCCGACGTGGCCGTGACGCTGGCTGACTACCAGGGCTTCAAGGGCGAAGCCATGGCCATGGGCGAGCGCACGCCGCTGGCGGCCATCAACGCTCCTGCCTCGGGCCGCATGGCCGTGGCCGAAGCCATCACCAATATGCTGGCTGCGCCCATCGAGCTGAGCAAGGTCAAGATGTCGGCCAACTGGATGGCTGCTTGCGGCGAAGCCGGTGAAGACGCCGACCTGTACGCCACCGTCAAGGCCGTGGGCATGGAGCTGTGCCCGGCGCTGAACATCTCGATTCCCGTAGGCAAGGACAGCCTGTCCATGCGCACGCAGTGGAACGAGAACGGCGTGACCAAGAAGGTGACTTCGCCCGTCAGCCTGATCATCACCGGCTTTGCCAGCATCGACGATGTGCGTACCACGCTGACACCTCAGTTGAACGCCACCGAAGAAGACACCACCCTGGTGCTGATCGACCTGTCGCACGGCAAGATGCGCATGGGCGGCTCCATCATCGGTCAGGTGCTCAATCAGTCCGGCAACGAAACGCCGGATCTGGACCAGCCCAAGGACTTGATCGCCATGGTGGACGCAGTGAATGCACTGCGCGCCAAGGGCCAGATCCTGGCCTACCACGACAAGGGTGACGGCGGCCTGCTGGCCACCGTGGCCGAAATGGCTTTTGCCGGTCATGTGGGCGTGGCGCTGAATGTGGACATGCTGATCACCGAAGGCGACGGCATCTCCGACAGCCGCATGGACAGCGGCGAAGGCAAGAACTGGGGCAACCAGGTCTCCGGCCGCCGCGAAGATCTGACGCTGCGCGCACTGTTCAACGAAGAACTGGGCGCCGTGCTGCAGATCAAGACGGCCGACCGCGCCGAAGTGCTGCAGACCCTGCGTGAGCATGGCCTGGCCACATGCAGCCACATCGTGGGCAAGACACGCCCCGCATCCTCGCCCGTGGAAATGGGCAAGGGCGAGCTGCAGGTCTGGCGCGATGCCAAGAAGGTGTTTGGCGCCACATTGAGCGATCTGCATCAGGTCTGGGATGCCGTGAGCTGGAAGATTGCTCAGCAGCGCGACAACCCGGTCTGTGCCGATAGCGAGCACGCCGCCGCTGGCGTGGCGAACGACCCGGGCATGCATGTGCAGCTGACCTTCGATCCGCAAGAGAATGTGGCCGCGCCCTTTATCAACGTGGCCGCCAAGCCTGGCGTGGCCGTGCCGTCGCTGAATGCAGCACGACCCCGCGTGGCCGTGCTGCGTGAGCAGGGCGTGAACTCCCACGTGGAAATGGCCTATGCCTTCACCGAGGCCGGCTTTGACGCGGTGGACGTGCACATGACCGATCTGCAGTCGGGCCGTGCGCAGCTCAAGGACTTTGCCGGTGTCGTGGCCTGCGGCGGTTTCAGCTATGGCGACACTCTGGGTGCCGGCATTGGCTGGGCGCGCTCCATCACCTTCAACGATCGCCTGTCCGAGCAGTTCCAGGCCTTCTTCGGCCGCCAGGACACCTTCGGTCTGGGCGTGTGCAACGGCTGCCAGATGTTTGCCGAACTGGCCGACATCATTCCCGGTGCACAGGACTGGCCGCGCTTTACGCAAAACCAGAGCAACCGCTTTGAAGCGCGTCTGTCCATGGTGGAAGTGCTGGAATCGCCCAGCCTGTTCCTGCAAGGCATGGCCGGTTCGCGTCTGCCCATCGCCGTAGCTCACGGCGAGGGCTATGCCAACTTCAAGTTCCGTGGCAACCCGGATCAGGTGATTGGCGCCATGCGCTATGTAGACAACTTTGGTCAGCCTACCGAACAGTACCCGTTCAACCCCAACGGCTCTGCCGGTGGCTTGACCGCTGTGACCACGGCCGACGGCCGCTTCACGGCCATGATGCCCCACCCCGAGCGCGTATTCCGCAACGTGCAGATGAGCTGGACTTCGGGTGACAAGTCCGAATTCAGCCCATGGCTGCGCGTGTGGCGCAACGCGCGCAAGTGGTTGGGTTAAGGGCTGGGCCCAGGGCCGACCTGATGTTTCAGCGGCCTTGAAAAGTTAAAAACTTTCAATAGCAGCCCAAAGCCGGTTGACGCAAGTCAACCGGCTTTTTTCATGCCCGGGATTCTGGTATTTTTTCGTCTGCGTGCCGCATCCAGATGATAGGCTGGTGAAGGTCGCAAAGCAGCCCGTCATTGGCCATCCATGGCGGGGTTCGCCAGCGGGCTGGAAACACAAGCGCAATCATGGATTTTTGAGAGAAAACTGCCTCAAGCCCATGGTGTATAAGCGCATCCAGCTATCAAAATAAATGCAGCAACGGTTTCGGACGGGAGGCATGGGTGTCGCGTGTACTAGCAACGGAAGCAGAGGTTCTGGCCATGTCGCCCGATGCTGCTTCGTCCAAGGCAGCCAAGGGGCTGCAATCCATCAGCAAATGGCCTAGCGTCGGCAGCGATGAAGTCGCGGTCTGGGGCGAATGCCAGGGCAGCGGCAGCAAGCCGTATCAAACCCAGGTCGATCTGAGCGGGCCGGCCTTCAAATGCTCCTGCCCCAGCCGCAAATTTCCCTGCAAGCATGGACTGGCGCTGATGCTGCTGCGTGCTGCCGGTCAAGTGCCAGAGGGCGGCGCAGCGCAGCCCGAGTGGGTCAGCAACTGGCTGGGCGGACGCCAGGACAAGGCGGAGAAAAAAGAGGCCAAGGCGGCCGCCATTGCTGCCGCGCCGCCGCCGGACCCCGAAGTCGCGGCCAAGCAGCAGGCCAAGCGGGAAGACAAGCGCTGGGACAAGATGGCGGCAGGCATGCAGGAGCTGTCGCTGTGGATGCAGGACATGGTCAGTAGCGGTCTGGCCAATCTGGCAGGCGACGCTCAAGCCAGGGCCCAGTGGAGCAATATGGCCGCCCGCATGGTGGATGCCCAGGTGCCGGCCATGTCGACCCGTATCAAGGAGGCTTGGCAACTGGTGGATAGTCACCCCGGCTGGCCTAGAGATGTGTTGGTGCAGCTGGCGCATTGGCAGTTGCTGGTCGATGCCGTGCAGCGCCGCGAATCCCTGACGGCCGAGGTGAAAGCCGATGTCATGGCTGCTTTGGGCTGGCCTGTGGACAAGACCGAGGTGCTGGCGCAAGGCCAGGCGGTAGCCGATGAATGGCTGGTGGTGGGCTTGCGCCTGATGGAGCGCGAAGGCCGCTTGATGGAGCGGCGCGTGTGGCTGCAGGGTCTGCAAACCGGGCGCATGGCGCTGGTGCTGGACTATGCGCAAGGCGGGCGCGGCTTCGAGACGGCCTGGCTGGCAGGGCGCAGCTACCGCTGCGGCCTGCATTTCTATCCGGGCCAGGCGGCGCAGCGTGCGCTGCTGGCCGGCAGCAATGCGGCGACCTTGGTGGAGCAGGACGGCTTGCCTTTGAGCGCCGCAGTGGCGGCCCAGCCTTTGATGCGGCTGGCCCAGCGCGTGGCAGCCAATCCTTTGCAGGCGGTGCAGCCGCTGTGGTGCGCCAACTCACGTTTGCTGCCGGTGGACGGCCAGTGGCAGCTGGCCTGGCCGCGCGAGAGCAGCACGCAAGAAGAGGGAAATCAGGCCTGGGCACCGGTGCCCGTGGCGATTGCCGACGACGAGGCCTGGCGCCTGCTGGCGCTGACAGGCGGTGAGCCGCTGCAGTTTTTTGGCGAATGGGAGGAAGGGCGCTGGCGCTTGCTCAGTGCCTGGCAAGAGGCCCCTGCCGCGAACGCGGCCGATCTGCAATGCGTCTGGCAAAACCAGGGAGAGGCCGCATGAGCCATGCACAAATCTGGGCTGCGTTGCAGCAATCGGCCATGGTGGGCGCACAGCGCTTGGCTGTGCCGGCGGTCTTCACTTCGGCGGTCGATGCCTCGGCGCCTGTCTCGCAGCAGCTGCTGCAGTCGGCCCTGGTGGCTCCCGCGAATTCCACGGCCGAGCAAGTCTTGCGCGCCAGTGCCGTGGCTGCGGTCATGGAGCGCGCAGGCTGGGTTCCCGGCCTGCAGGCCAGGGCTGCTGCGGTCTTGCCCGTGCTGAGCGCCGCTCCCGCGGAATCGCGCGCCGCGCCCACCAGTCCACGCTTGCAACAGCTGATGGGCGAGGTGCTTCACGATGGCCCGCAGGATTTGCTGGCTCCCATGTTCCATGCCCTGGATCAGGCCGGTCAGCGTTTGCCGCATGGCTTGCTGGTGGCCGCTTTGGAGCAGGGCCGCCAATCCATAGACATGCGCCAGTGGCTCACGCCGGTGCTGGGTGAGCGCGGCCGCTGGCTGGCCGGCATCAATGCGCAATGGGGTTTTGCCAGCGGGGTACAGGAAACCGCCGATCCGGAGCTGATCTGGCAGGAAGGCTCCATCAACCAGCGTGTGGATTTGCTGACTGCCGAGCGCGAGAGCGATCCGGCCAAGGCGCGCCAGCGGCTGGAAGCCAGTTTGAAGGAGCTCAATGCCAAGGAGCGCCTGCCCATGGTGCAGGCGCTGGAGACCGGCTTGACCATGGCGGACGAGCCGCTGTTGGAAAAACTGCTGGCCGACCGCAGCAAGGAAGTGCGCGAGACGGCGGCACGGCTGCTGTCGAGCCTGCCGCAAAGCGCGCACAGCCAGCGCATCAGCGCCTGGCTGCAGTCCATGCTCAGCCAGGATGCCAAGGGGCAGTGGCAGATCGAGCCGCCCGAGGAAGGCCTCAAGGAATGGGAGCGCGACGGCATTGCGCTGCAGCCACCGGCCTATATCAAAGGTGTGAAAGCCTGGTGGCTGCAGCAGATGGTGGAGCTGGCGCCGCTGGACTTCTGGCTGCAGCAACTGGGCATGACGCCTGAGCAGCTATGGGAATGGAGCCGCCGCAGCGACTGGAAGACGGCGCTGCGCCAGGGCTGGCTGGCGGCCTTGCGTAGTCAGCATGATGTGCGCTGGATCGATCTGTTGCAGACCATGGACCGCGATGCCAGAGCCGAGTCTTTGTTGCCCGCCTTGCTGGATCAGCTTGACCCGCAGCAGCGCGAGGCGCATTGGCTGCGGCAGCTGCAGCAGGCCAAGGGCACGCTGGTCGAGCGAATCAACACCGTTGAAAACGGCATGCCGGTGGTGGGTGAGTTTTCACTGTCCATGTCCGAGCGCCTGATGGACGAGCTGGACAAGGCGCTGGGCGGCAAGCAGGTCACGGGCAGCTGGCATAGCTGGCAGGCCGATCAGGCGGTGCTGGCTTGCGCCCGCAGACTGCATGCGGCCGTGTTGCCGCGTTTTGTGCGCCTGTGGCGTCTGCCTGAGCCCGCTGCTGAGCCGCCGGTAGAAGCGCAATCCGAAGCCGCTTTGGCCTCCGAAGCCGCTGTCATCCCAAGGCTGACCCAGCTTTGGCGCAAGCTGGTCTCCAAGACCGATGCCGTGGAGCCAGAGGCCGCAGCCATTGATGCAGCCGGCAGCACCCTGACGCCAGAGCAGCAAGCCAAGCTCGATCGCGCCCGTCTGCGCCCCTGGGATGACGAGCAGGTGCTGGCGCGGCTGAACCGCATTGTCGATCTGCGCCTGGCCTTGCATGCCGAGCTGCGCAGCTGATCCCTTATTTCTGAATTCAAACCGGAAGCACACCATGAGCCAAGTACTACGTCAGCACGCCGAACAGCAATTTGCCGAGGAACTGGATGCCTTGCAGAAAGTGGATGACCGTCCGCGCCCGCCCAACTGGAAGCTCTCGCCCTGGGCGGTGTTGCAGTATTTGATGGGCGGCAAGCTCAGCAACGGTTTTGAGGTCAGCGCCAAATATATCGGCAGCCCGCGTCTGATGGAGATTGCCGTCTCCACTCTGGCCACCGACCGCGCCCTGCTGCTGTACGGCGTGCCGGGCACGGCCAAATCCTGGGTGTCCGAGCATTTGTCGGCCGCCGTCAGCGGCGATTCGACCATGCTGATCCAGGGCACCGCCGGCACCAGCGAAGAGCAGCTGCGCTATGGCTGGAATTACGCCCAGCTGCTGGCCCACGGCCCGTCCGAGAAGGCACTGATTCCCAGCCCTCTGGTACATGCCATGAAGCTGGGCAAGATCGCCCGCATCGAAGAGCTGACCCGTATTCCTGCCGATGTGCAGGACACACTGATCACCGTGCTGTCTGAAAAAACGCTGCCCGTGCCCGAGCTGTCCAGCGAATTCCAGGCCGTGCAGGGTTTCTCGGTGATTGCCACGGCCAATAACCGCGACAAGGGCGTCAACGAGTTGTCCAGTGCCTTGAAGCGTCGCTTCAACACCGTCATCCTGCCCGTGCCCGCCTCGCAGGAGGAAGAGGTGCAGATCGTCACCAAGCGCGTGGCCGAACAAGGGCGGGCGCTGGCCCTGCCGGCCGAGCCGCCCGCGCTGCAAGAGGTGCGCCGCGTGGTGCAGATCTTCCGCGAGCTGCGCAACGGCCAGACCGAGGACGGCAAGACGGTACGCGTGAAGTCGCCCAGTTCCACCTTGTCGACGGCCGAAGCGATTTCGGTGATCAACAGCGGCATGGCACTGGCCGGCCACTTTGGCGACGGCGTGCTGCGCGCCGGCGATGTGGCATCGGGCCTGCTGGGTGCGGTGATCAAGGACCCGGTGCAGGACACGGTGGTCTGGAAGGAATATCTGGAGACCGTGGTGAAAGAACGGGCGGAATGGAAGGATCTGTACCGCGCTTGCAGAGAGCAGCTCTGATTTGGCGAGCGGCTGCCACAGCCCTTGATACTTCGTTGCTTTGTCTCGCCGTAGCGCTGCTACTGTCTTCGACAAAGACGCCTCGTCTCAAACGCGAATCTTTGATTCGCTGGGCTGTGCCAACCGCCTGGAACGCAGCCGTTCACCAAGAATTTCTGATTGACCTAGCCCATGGCCACTTCCGCTGATTCGATTCATTTTTTTGGCATACGCCACCACGGGCCGGGCTGCGCGCGCAGCTTGCTGCAGGCGCTGGGCGCTTTGCAGCCCGACTGCATTCTGGTCGAGGGCCCGCCCGAGGGCGAAGCCCTGCTGCCCATGCTGCAAAGCCCCGATCTGCGGCCGCCCGTGGCCATGCTGGTCTATATGCAGGACGAGCCCAGCCATGCGGCTTTCTATCCGTTTGCCGAGTTTTCGCCCGAGTGGCAGGCGCTGCAGTGGGCGGGGCGCAACCAGGTGCCGGTGCGGTTTTTTGACCTGCCCCAGACCCATGCCATGGCCTTGGAGGCGTCGCGGCGCGCGGCTTTGAAGCAGGCCCTGGCAGAGCAGGAGGACGGTGCGCCTGAAGCTTTGGAAGAACCAGAAGCCGCAGAGGAGGCGGAAGCTGCGGCCGGCGATGCCATTGCCGTGGTCGATGATGCGCCAGAAGCTGAGCCAGCGCAGGAACCGGCCAACCCCATGCCCGGCGATCCGCTGGACTGGCTGGCGCTGGCCGCCGGCTTTGAAGATGGCGAAAGCTGGTGGAACCGCATGGTGGAGGAGCGCGGCGACAGCGAGGCGCTGTTCGAGGGCATCAACGAAGCCATGACGGCCGTTCGTGCTGAAGTCGACAAGGACGAGCAGCATTGGCGCGGCGAAGACTACGCCCGGCGGGAAGCGCTGCGCGAAGCCTGGATGCGCCAGTGCATGCGCGAAGCGCTCAAGGCCGGCTACCAGCGTATTGCCGTGGTCTGCGGGGCCTGGCATGTGCCGGCGCTGCAGCAAAACGTCACGGCCAAGGCCGATGCGGCTGTGCTCAAGGGCTTGCCCAAGGCCAAGGTGCAAGCCACCTGGGCGCCGTGGACCTATCGCAATCTGGCCAGCAGCAGCGGCTATGGTGCGGGCGTCACCTCGCCGGGCTGGTATGAGCATCTCTGGCAGTGTTTTGAGAAAAATCAGGCACCAGCCCAGGATGGTATTGCGCAGCAAGCTACTAAAACCATAGTGTCGGCCGCCACGCTGCGCACGGCGGGCTGGCTGACGCGCGTGGCGCATCTGCTGCGTTCCAAGGATCTCGATTGCTCCAGCGCCCACATCATTGAGGCCACGCGCCTGGCCGAGGGGCTGGCCGCCTTGCGTGGTCAGCCCACGCCGGGGCTGGTGGAACTCAACGAAGCCATTGCCACCGTCATCTGCATGGGCGAGAGCGCGCCGCTCAGGCTGATTGAGCGTGAGCTGATCGTGGGCGACGTGCTGGGCAGCGTGCCCGCCGATGTGCCCCAGGTGCCGCTGCAGCGCGATATCGAGCAGCAGCAAAAATCCTTGCGCATGAAGCCCGAGGCGGCCAGCAAATTGCTGGCCCTGGATTTGCGCAAGGACATTGATCTGGCACGCAGCCACTTTCTGCACCGGCTGCGCCTGCTGGGCATTGACTGGGGCGTGCCCAGCCAGGATGCGCAGCGCAACCGCGGCACCTTCCGCGAAAGCTGGCAACTGCAGTGGGAGCCCGAGCTGGCGGTGCGCATCATCGAAGCCAGCGTGCACGGAGCCACCGTGGCCCAGGCCGCCACGACCAAGCTGCGCGCCAGCCTCACGCCCGAGACGGATTTGCCCGAAATTGCCCAGGCCATCGACGATGCGCTGCTGGCCAATTTACCGGTCTTGGTGCAGGCCCTGATTGAAACCCTGGCTGAGCGCGCGGCGACCACCGACGATGTGGCCCAGCTGCTGCAGGCCTTGCCACCGCTGGCCAATGTGTACCGCTACGGCAGCGTGCGCCAGACTGATACCGCGCTGCTGGCCACGGTGATTGATTCGCTGGTACTGCGCGCGGCCATCGGCCTGCCTGTGGCCTGCATGGCCATGGACGAGGATGCCGCCGCAGCCATGAAGACCAAGGTGCTGGCCGCCCACGATGCGCTGCGCCTGCGCGGTGGTGAAGGCGGGGCCGATGCCGACGAGACGCGCCAGGCCTGGCGTGCTGCCCTCAAAAGCCTGGCCATGGGCGATGCGGCCGCTGCCTTGCTGCGCGGTATGGCCTGCCGCTTGCTGCTGGACGAGCATTTGCTGGAAAGTGCCGAGGTGGTGCAGCAGTTCAACCGCAATCTTTCGCTGGGTGCTGCTCCCATGGATGTGGCGGCCTGGCTGGACGGTTTCCTCAACCAGCAGGCCCTGGTGCTGCTGCACGACGAAGCCATCTGGGGCGCTATCGATGCCTGGCTCAGCGATCTGGGCGAGCTGCAGTTTGCGCAAATCCTGCCCCTGGTGCGCCGCAGCTTTGCCAACTTCAGCAAGCACGACCGCCAAAGCCTGGGTGACAAGGCCAAGCGCACGCCCGTAGGCGGTGGCGCGGCCGTGGTGGCGCTGCGGCCTGCGGGGGCGGCCGGTGAGCCGCCGCCCTGGGATGAGCAGCGTGCCTTGCTGGCTCTGCCCGTGTTGGGCCAATTGCTGGGGCTGAATCTGCCGCAGGCGCTTGTGGACGCAGCGCAAGATGCTCCTGATTTTGATGTTTTTGCTGCCAGGGCCTGACCATGAATCAAACAAGCAATGCTTTGGCTGCCATGCCGCAAGAAGACGAAGAGCCGGCGCAGGAGTCGCTGGAGCCCACCACCCGCTTGCAACGCTGGCGCATGGTGCTGGGCAGCCCGGCTGATGCCAGCTGCGGTGGCGTTGGCGGCCGCCTGCAGGAAATGGATCAGGCGCTGGCCGCACTGTATGAGGAAGACAGCAAGCTCTCGTCGCGCAAGGGCGGACGCGGCAATTCCTCGCCCTCGGTGTCGCGCTGGCTGGGCGATATCCGCAAGTACTTTCCCAGCCAGGTGGTGCAGGTCATGCAGCGCGATGCCATGGAGCGCCTGAATCTGCGCGAGCTGCTGCTGCAGCCCGAGATGCTGGAGAACGTGCAGCCCGATGTGCATCTGGTGGCCGATCTGATCTCGCTGGGCTCGGTGATCCCGCAAAACACCAAGGCCACGGCCCGTCTGGTGGTGCGCAAGGTGGTCGATGAGCTGATGAAAAAGCTGGAGGAACCCATGCGCAGCGCCGTCAGCGGGGCGCTGGACCGCAGCCAGCGCAACCGCCGCCCGCGCCATGCCGAGATTGACTGGAATCGCACCATACGTGCCAATCTGCGCCACTGGCAGCCTGAGTACCAGACCATAGTCCCCGAGACTTTGATTGGCTACGGCCGCAAGGCCAGACGCCCACAGCGCGAAGTGATTTTGTGCATAGACCAAAGCGGCTCCATGGCCAACTCGGTGGTGTATTCCAGCATTTTTGGTGCGGTGATGGCCAGCTTGCCGGCCGTGGCCACCAAGCTGGTGGTGTTCGATACGGCGGTGGTGGATCTGACCGACAAGCTTGACGATCCGGTCGATGTGCTGTTTGGCGTGCAACTGGGCGGCGGCACCGATATCAACGGCGCCGTCGGCTATTGCCAGAGCCTGATCAGCGAGCCGCGCAACAGCATTCTGGTGCTGATCTCGGACCTGTACGAGGGCGGCGTCGAATCTGGCCTGCTGCGCCGTGCCAACGAGCTGGTCGAGTCCGGCGTGCAGTTCATCACCTTGCTGGCGCTGAGCGACGAGGGTGCTCCGGCCTATGACGCCGAACTGGCCGCCAAGCTGGCCGCCCTGGGCGTGCCTTCGTTTGCCTGCACGCCCGATGCGTTTCCCCAACTGATGGCGGCCGCCATTCGCCGCGACGATGTGGCGGCCTGGGCGGCGACCCAGGGCTTCAAGACCAGCAAATAGTCACCTTCCAAGTTGCAGTCGAGGTCGTGCCAGGCCCAAAGCGCGGGGGCCGTGCAAGACCTTCCCCAAAATCCAACAGCTGCGGGCCGGGCTTGCCTTCATGATGGCTGCTGATTCAACTCCGGAGAAATGTGCATGGCAGTTGCTGGCCTTTTAATGCTGCTCGACGACATTGCAGCCTTGCTCGACGACGTGGCCTTGATGACCAAGACGGCCGCCGGCAAGAGCACGGCCATCCTGGATGATGTGGCGGCCCAGACCAAGGTTGCCATGCAAAAAACCGCCGGCGTGCTGGGCGACGATCTGGCGCTCAATGCCGAGAAGGTCACGGGCGTGAGCGCCAACCGGGAGCTGCCCGTGGTCTGGGCGGTGGCCAAGGGCTCGCTCAAGAACAAGGCCTATCTGGTGCCGGCGGCCATGCTGATCAGCGCTTTTGCGCCCTGGTTGATCATCCCGCTGCTGATGGTCGGCGGTGCTTTTCTGTGCTTTGAAGGCGTGGAAAAAATTCTGGAGCTGTTTCGCAAACGGCAACAGCATGGTGCCAAGCAGGTAGTGGCCGAATCTGTCGAGGCGGCGCAGATCGGCGTGGCGCCGTCTTCGGTGCGGGCTGCGCATGAAAAGCAGTTGGACCCGGCGCAGTACGAAAAAGAAAAAATCGCAGGTGCGGTGCGCACCGACTTCATCTTGTCGGCCGAAATCATGGCCATTGCCCTGGGCACGGTGGCGAGCAAGCCGCTGTGGGAACAGTTCACCGTGCTGGTGGCCGTGGCGCTGGCCATCACCGTGTTTGTCTACGGCCTGGTGGCCGGCATTGTGCGCATGGATGATGTGGGCGGCTGGCTGATGGCCAAGAAAAGCGCGGCCCTGCAAGCGATTGGCCGCGGCACGATTGCGTTCACTCCCTGGTTGATGCGCGGGCTGTCCGTTGTGGGCACGGCGGCCATGTTCATGGTGGGCGGCAGCTTGCTGGTGCATGGCATGGCACCGATAGAGCATTGGGTGCAGGCCGTGATCGCTCCCGTGGGCGGAATTGCCGCCGCACTGGGCGCGGTGCTGGTGCATGTGCTGGTGGGCGCCGTCATCGGCGCGGCCGTAGTGGTGTGCGTGGAGCTCTGGCACAAGCTGCGCCCGGCCAAGACCGGGCATTAAAAATGTATATCTAACACCGAAGTATTGGCAGCGCTTTGCGTTGTATCAGCAGCTAAAGCGGGCGTAGCCAAAGGGCAACGCCCGCTTTTTTCTTTGCGGCGAGCCCGGCTGGATTGACCTGGGACAAACCCGAGTGTGCAGGGCTTTGTTTCAATCAATGTCAAGGAAGGAGCACAGCGCTCCCCGGATTTTCTTCAAGGAAAAAAGCCAATGAAAAAGACTCTGATCGCGATTGCTGCCGCTGCCAGCGCCCTGACTGCCGGTACTGCTTTTGCCCAATCCTTTGACGGCAGCAGCCCCTGGCTGGTGCGTATGCGTGCAGTGAATCTGGACAGCGACAACGGCGGTGCCGCCGGTGCTGCGGGCGTGAGCATCAACAACAAGTGGATGCCCGAACTGGATGTGTCCTACTTCTTCACGCCCAATATCGCTGCCGAGCTGGTTCTGACCTATCCGCAAAAGCATGATGTGCGCCTCAACGGCGGCAAGATCGGTTCGCTCAAGCATCTGCCGCCCACCTTGCTGGCCCAATACCACTTCACCAACTTCGGCGCTTTCAAGCCTTATGTGGGTGCCGGTATCAACTACACGCGCTTCTCGAACGTGGACATTCTGGACGGTGCCCTGAGCGTCAAGAAAAACAGCTTTGGCGGTGCGTTGCAACTGGGCTTTGACTACGCTCTGGACAAGAACTGGTCGCTGAACTTCGACGTCAAGAAGGTGTATATCGACACCCAGGTCAGCGGCGGAATCGGTAAGTTCAAGGTCGATCCATGGCTGGTGGGCGTGGGCGTGGGCTATCGCTTCTGATAGCGGCAAACCGTGTTTTTCAGGGCAGATGAGGTGAAGCGTTTTCTGCCTTGAAACACGCACCGCAAGTGGTTGCGGTGTAAGAACGTGTTGACGATCTCCTCAACGCGGCTGCGTAGAAATCGTCAATACGTTCTAAAGGGGTGGCTGCTGTTTGCGCGGCAGCCATTTCTCTGGCTTGGGTGTATGTATTTGATCGGTATCCGCTTTGGCGGCTACCGATTTTTTTTGCTCTGGAGATGGCTAGCAACAAATGCCGGCTTCATTCAAACGTCCGATATCTCATGATGTGAAAAATATCGCTGGGCTCAGTCCTACTTCTGTCCAGCGCTGGCGGCGATAGGCTGGTGCTTTGCTGGCTTGGGCTTGGTGCCGGGGTCGCAATCATGGCTTGGCAGTGATGGCCCAGGTTTGGCAGACAGCCGCCTTGTGCGATCAACTCATCAGGAGAGGCAGCATGCGTTTGGCATCACGTTTGGTATCGGATAGGCAGGCAACATCCATAGAGTTTTTTTCCCGTGCCGGGCGTATTCCCCTGCCTCTGGCGTCTTCCTCGCCGCCAGTTGTCGCCGCCAACGGCGCCGGACATCAGGACGATGCGTCATGCCTGCTGCGCCATGAGCTGGCGCAAGGCCTGATGCAGCAGCAGGCGCAGATCTCACCCAAATTTCTGTACGACGCACGCGGCTGCGCCTTGTTTGAGCAGATCACGCAGCTGCCCGAGTATTACCCCACGCGTACCGAGGCCGCGATCATGGCCCGGTATGAGAGCGCCATGGCGCAGGCCATGAGCGGCTGTCAGGTGTTGATCGAGATGGGCGCGGGCAACTGCGAAAAAGTTCGGCGTCTGTGCCGCAGTCTGGCGCCGCAGCAGTTTGTGGGCGTGGACATTGCTGGGGATTTTCTGCAGGCGGCGGTGGCGCGCCTGGGCCAGGATTTTCCGCAGCTGAAGGCAAGCGCCGTGGCCGCCGATTTCACCGCCGATTGGCAACTGCCGCCCGATGTACCGCTGGCCCGGCGCGAGTTGTTCTATCCCGGCTCATCCATAGGCAACTTTGATACCTTGCAGGCCCTGCATATGCTGCAGCATATGCGCTCGCTTTTGAACGGCGATGGCGGACTGCTGATAGGCATAGATCTGCCCAAATCACTTCCTGTTTTGATAGCTGCCTACGACGATGCGCAGGGCGTTACAGCCGAGTTCAATCTCAATGTACTCAGCCATGTGAACAGCTTGCTGGGCAGCGATTTCAGGGCAACGGACTGGGTGCATGAGGCGCGCTTCGATGTGCAGCATTCCCGCATTGAAATGCATTTGCGCGCCCGCCATCCCGTCATGGTGCGCTGGCCACAGGGCCTGCGCTGCTTTGCGCAAGGCGAGAGCATTCATACGGAAAACAGCTACAAATATCCCTTGCCTGAATTTCTCTCCATGCTGGCCAGTGCCGGCTTTGGCCGCAGTCAGGTCTGGACCGATGAGCAGCAGTGGTTTGCCGTCATTCATGCCCAGGCTTGAAGCCGTGTATCAAGAGCTGCCTTCTGCGGTCGCCGCGCATGCCGCTCCCATCGACTGGTCTGCGCTGACGGCGCAGTTTGCGGCGGTGCGCGCAACCACGCAAAGCCTGGCAGCACCACTGTCGGCCGAAGATGCCTGCGTGCAATCCATGCCCGATGCCAGCCCGGCCAAATGGCATCTGGCGCACAGCAGCTGGTTTTTCGAAACCTTTGTGCTTGCGCTCCACGAGCCGGATCACCGGCCTTTTGATGCCAGTTTTCGCATGCTGTTCAACTCCTACTACCAGCAGGTGGGGGCGCGCCATCCAAGGGCCCAGCGTGGTTTGCTGACGCGGCCGCCTTTGGCGCAGGTCATGGCTTACCGCACGCAGGTGGATGGGCGGATGCTGGCGCTACTCCGCACCATGGAAGCCAAGCCTGTGGCGCTGCAGCAGACGGTGGCGCAGCTGATTAATTTGGGCTTGCAGCATGAGCAGCAGCATCAGGAGCTGCTGCTCACCGATCTCAAACATCTGCTGTCCTGCCATCCCTTATGGCCTGCCTATATGGAAGAGCCGCAGAAGGTTGAACTGACGATTGCCGGCATTGCCGAAACTGCCTGGCAATCGGTGGCAGAGGGCCTCTACAGCATTGGTCACTCGGGAAAGGGTTTTGCTTTTGACAATGAAAGCCCCCGCCATGGCGTTTATGTGCAGGCAGCGCAGATTGCCTTGCGGCCGGTCAGCAATGGTGAGTTTTTGCGCTTTGTACTGGACGGCGGCTATAGCCAGCCCCAGTGGTGGCTGGCCGAGGGCTGGGACTGGTGCCAGGCCCAGCAGCTGAGCCACCCCTGGTACTGGCGTGCACCACAGGGCGGCAGCCGCCTGGAGGACTGGCAGGAGTTCAGCCTTTACGGTGCGCTTGCGCTGCATGGGCAGCGACCGGTCTGCCATCTTTCCTACTACGAAGCCGATGCCTATGCCCGCTGGGCCGGCGCGCGTTTGCCCACGGAGATGGAGTGGGAGGTGGCCATGGCCGCGCATGCCGAGCATGGCTGGCAAGCCGGGGCAAGCGATGCGCATCGCACCCAGCCGAACTTGCACCTGCACCCGCAGCCCATGGCCGGCGATGCCGCACCGGCAACCGGCCAGGTCTGGGAGTGGACGCAATCGTCTTATGCCGCCTATCCGGGCTTTCGCGTCGCCGAAGGGGCGGTAGGTGAGTACAACGGCAAATTTATGGTCAACCAGTATGTGCTGCGCGGCAGCTCTTGCCTGACGCCCACTGGCCATTCACGCCTGAGCTACCGCAACTTTTTTCCGGCGACTGCCCGCTGGCAGATGAGCGGGCTGCGTCTGGCGCGCGACGCTTGAACGTCTTGCGCCGGCGCAGCCGTCATGCCCTGAAGCAGGCCGTGTTCAGACCTGTTCCAGCGCCTGGTGCAGATCGGCCAGCAAGTCGTCGATGTGCTCTATGCCCACGGACAGGCGCACCATGCCCTCGGTCACGCCGGCCTTGGCCAGTTCGGCGGCGTCGAGCTGGCGGTGGGTGGTGGAGGCGGGGTGGGTGGCCAGCGACTTGGCATCGCCAATATTCACCAGACGGGGGAACAGTTGCAGCGCATCGAGGAAGCGCGCACCAGCGGCGCGGCCTTCATCGCCCTTGAGGCTGAACGACAAAATTCCCGAGGCACGGCCGCCGGACTGCTTTTGCACGATGGCGTGATCGGGATGATCCTTGAGACCGGCATAGCGCACCCATTGAACCTTGGGGTGGTTTTGCAGCGTCTCGGCAATCTTTTGCGTGTTCTCGCAGATGCGGTCCATGCGCAAGGCCAGAGTTTCTATGCCTTGCAGGATCTGGAACGCGTTTTGCGGCGAGATGGCAGCGCCCATATTGCGCAGCGGCACCACGCGGGCGCGGCCTATGAAGGCGGCCGGGCCCAGAGCCTCGGTGTAGACCACGCCGTGATAGCTGACATCAGGCTCGTTCAGACGCTTGAAGCGGGCTTTGTGCTCGGCCCACGGGAACTTGCCGCTGTCCACAATCGCCCCGCCCACGCTGGTGCCGTGACCGCCCAGGTATTTGGTCAGCGAATGCACGACGATGTCGGCGCCATACTCGATGGGGCGCAGCAAATAGGGCGAGGGCACGGTGTTGTCCACGATCAGCGGTACGCCATGCTGGTGGGCCACGTCGGCCAGGGCGCGGATATCGGTCACATTGCCCAGCGGGTTGCCGATGGACTCGATGAACACGGCCTTGGTCTTGGCATCGATCAATTTGCCAAAGCTGGCCGGATCGCGCGGATCGGCAAAGCGCACTTCTATGCCTTGCTGCGGAAAGGTATGGGCAAACAGGTTGTAGGTGCCGCCGTAGAGCGTGCTGGCAGACACGATGTTGTCACCGGCTTCGGCCAGGGTCTGGATGGCCGCCGTGATCGCCGCCATGCCCGAGGCCACGGCCAGCCCGGCGATACCGCCTTCCAGTGCTGCCACGCGCTTTTCCAGCACGTCGGTTGTGGGATTCATGATGCGGGTGTAGATGTTGCCGGGCACCTTCAGATCGAACAGGTCGGCGCCATGCTGGGCGCTGTCAAAGGCATAGGCCACCGTCTGGTAGATGGGCACGGCCACGGCCTTGGTGGTGGGGTCGGGGGAGTAGCCGGCGTGAACCGCCAATGTCTCGATACGCATGCAGATGCTCTTTCCTGTGATGACTGACAGAACTGGGCAGGCCCAGGCCGCAGCCATTATGGAAGGCGGTTCTGCAATGCTCAACCACGTATTGGCTATGTGCTTATGCGCAGACCCAGCCTGCTCGCATGCCGAGACGATGCAGGCGTCTTCCATGGAGCCCGTCCCTGGTCGAGCCCCGACATTTCGCTGCCATCTTATGGAAAGATACACTCAGCAACGCTTTTGCTGCTGCTTGCTCCTTGCCCTATTCCGGTCCATCCTCAGACCTCATCTTTTGTGAATCTGCCTGCCGATCCTTATTTTGCGTTGCTCGCACCGGCCTGCGTCTTCTTGTTGGGCATGGTGTTGTTCGCCTGCTGGTGGCTGCAGCGGCGCCAGGGCAAGGCGCAATATCTGCTGTGGATGGCGGCAGGCTATGTCTTGCCCGCCACGGCCGTGGCCTTGCAGAGTCTGATGAACAATGCGCAACTGGCCCAGTGGGCCTTGCATACCGGCGTGCTGTATCTGGGTGGAGCCTGGGGCATCGCCCAGGGCATGACGCTGCGCACCACGGGAATGCCTCAGCCCTGGTGGGTAGGTGCCTCGGTGGGCCTGTTCTGTCTGGTCAGTCTCTACTACTACTCGCGCATTGATGAGCAACTGTGGATGCGTGTGCAGCTGCTTTGCATCAGCCTGGGTTTGATGCAGCTGCTGACGCTACGCAGCGTGCTGTGCGCCGTGCCCGCGCGCGACCGGCTCGAATCCATGTTGCGCTGGACTTATGTGGCCTTTGCCGTCTATGCCTTGCTCAGGGCGCTGGTGGTGCTGGTGATTGCCTCGCGCCAGGATATAGAGACACTGACGCGCTCGGGCTACTGGTTGATCACACTGGCTGGCGCGCTGCTGTTCAGCATGTGGTTCTCGCTGGTGCTGTTGGCCTGCTCGGTGCGCGACATGCTTGTCACGCTGCGCGAGGAGCGCAACCGGGATTCGCTGACGGCGCTGCTCAATCGCCGCGCTTTCATGGAGTCGGCCCAGGTGCTGATGGCAGACCGCTTGTCTGCGCCCTGGGCGGTGGTGGTGGGCGACATAGATCACTTCAAGCGCGTCAATGACAGCTGGGGTCATGCCTGCGGTGACCGGGTCCTGCAGAACATAGCGCATGTGCTGGTCACGCAGGTGCGTGAAGGCGATCTGGTCGCACGGTTTGGCGGCGAGGAGTTCGTTTTGCTGCTGGCCTGCGTCAACCTGCAGGAAGCGCAGACCATCGTGCAGCGCATCCGCTCCGATCTGCACGCCAATCCGATTGCCGTGCCCGATGCCCGGATGCGGGTGACGGTGAGCTTTGGCATCACCGAAGTGCTGGACTTGCCGGATTTGGCGAATGCATTGCACCGCGCGGATCTCTTGCTTTATGGCGCCAAGCAGGCCGGGCGCGACTGCATTCATGTGCAGGACATGCGTTTGCAGTCGCAGGACGAGGAAATCAGAATCTGATGAATGCTATTAAATAAATAGCTTCTGACGCTTGTAAATAAACGGGATTGACCTGTTTTAAGTGAGAATTCTGCCGCTGGAAGCCGTTTTTTCAGCTTGCGGCCTGGGCTTTTTGCGCGGGGCAGGCTGGGGCTGAGTTGCTTCCCAGGCGGGCAAGGCGGCATACAGCAAGGCCGGCGCATGGGCGTCGTTGGCGGCATAGCGGCGTTGCGCATCACTGAGCTCGCGCGCCGCCCAGTTGGAGGTGGTGGTTTTCTTGGACTTTCGAAAGTACTGCCCCAGCACCAGGGCCACCGCTGCCCGCACGCCAATCGAGGAGCCGTAGCCATGTTGCTTGAAGCGGCGGTCCAGATCCACGATATGCGCCAGCTCCACGCCCAGCTTGCGCGGCAGGGCATGCTTGTCGTTATCCAGGCCAAAGCCCACCTTGCAGATCGTCGTGCTGGCCAGCACTTCGCGTGCCAATGCCATGGCCTGCGGATGGTGCAGCTGCAAAAGCCAGGCCGCCTGAGGCGTGGCCAATTGCACCAGGTGCGGGCCGGTGTCCGTCTGGTTCACGCTGAACAGCGGCTTGCTCTCGGTATCAAAACCCAGCACGCTGGCGGCCAGCAAGGCTTGGCGCGCTTGCTCGAACTGCTGCTCGGTCTGCGGAGTGAAGATGGCCTGATCGGGCAGGGCGGGGTAAGGCGGCAGCAGGGCGCTGGCTTCTTTGCTGGGGGCTTGGAGTCTGGGCATGGCAAGGCGTAATGGATGCAGAGCGCAAGCGTACACGCTGCAGCTGCCGCCGGCAGGCCTTAGAACGTGTTTACGATCTCCTCGGCGCCGCGCCAGTACCTTTGCGGGATGGGATTCGCGCGGCCGGCGAGGCAACACCGCAGGGCGCCCCTAGCCGGGCGCCCGCAAAGGCACTGGCCTGAAGGGTTGAGGCGAAATCGGGCGATTTCTTCGCGCTGCGGCTGGCTTGCACCTCGGTGCAAGCTGCTCCACATCGCTTCAAACTCATCCCGATTGCGCCTCAACGCGGCTGCGTAGAGATTGCAAACCCGTTCTTATCCCCATGCAATGTGGATGGGCCTGTGGGCAAGTCATGGGGTAAGTCCGGAAAGCGGCGCCAGTGCTGGCTTTGCGGTCTGTGCCTCAAATTGAGTCAATCATGGGGCGCAGAGCAAAAAGCCGGCAGTGCCGGTAGTTGAAAATCCAGCGGCCTTGAGGCCCTCATGTGCTCGGGGCTCAATGCGCGGCTTCGGGCGCCCAGGCAAACACGGGGTCGGAGCGCGATTCGATCATCTTGCTGCGTGTCTGCAGCAGCGGGTCCAACATTTCCGGCTGGGGCACGATCCAGTAGTCGCCGCGCGCTATGGCGGCAAACACGCGCTGGGCGAATTCGTCGCTGCTCAGTCCGTTTTGCTCCAGCAAGCTGGTCATCATGCCGTGAAACTGTGTGGACGCCTGCGTCGGTGTTTCGCGGAAGATGGCCGTCTTGACCGGGCCGGGGGCCAGCAAGGACACCTTGATCTGCGGATTGACGGCCGCCAGTTCGCTGGCCAGGCTTTCGGTCAGCGCCACGACGGCGAACTTGGTGGCCGTGTAGGGCGCCATATAGGGGCTGGGCATAAAGCCGCCCACCGACGCCGTGTTGATGATGCGTGCGGGGCGATCAGCCTTCAGCAGCCGGGGTACAAAAGCGCGCAGCCCATTGACGATGCCGTTCACATTGACCTGCCAGGACTGCTGCCATTGGGCCTCGCTGATCTCCCAGCAATTGCCGGTGGACAGCACGCCCGCATTGTTGAACAGCAAATCCACCTGACCGAAAGCGGTATAGGCGTGCTCGGCCAAGGCGTTGAGCGATGCCTGCTCGGTCACGTCGGTAGGGACGGCCAAAGCCGTTCCACCGCAGGCCTTGATGGCTTGTGCCACTTGTTCCAGACCGGCGAGGTCGCGATCGGCCAGCACCACCTGCATGCCTTTTGCCGCTGCCAGCCTGGCCAGACCGGCCCCTATGCCGCTGGCTGCGCCTGTGATGACTGCCACTGTCATATTGCTTTCCTTTGTGTGATTCATGGAATTGATTTGAACCGCCTTGAGTCTGCAATATCAAGCATAAAAATACGCTTGACAGTTTTATCCGGTATTTACAGTGTGTCTGAATGGATTAAATACAAACCCCGTATTGACATATTTTGAGTAGGTCCACAGTACGGTCGATTTTTATAAGGGTTTATGCCGGAGACTGTAAACAGCTTGCGGTTTTGTAAAGAGGAAAATTCATAGTGGTTTGAATCGCCAGAATGAGAAGAATGGGCACCCGGTCAATAGGCGGCGATTTGAATATCTGTTGAGGTGAGAATGAATCAGTTGATGGGTGGGTTGAAAGACAAGGTCGTGCTGGTCACCGGCGGTACGTCGGGGATCGGATTGGCCAGCGCGGCAGTCGCTGCGGCCAACGGCGCCATCGTGGTTTGCGCCGACTTGCAACCGGCGCAGAAGCTGCCCGAGGGTTGCGAGTTCAGGGCGCTGGATGTCACGGACTGGAAAGCCACCGAGGCGCTGGTGGACGATCTGGTGGCGCGTCATGGCCGGATTGATGGTCTGCTCACTTCGGCCGGTGTTTCACGGGTGGGCGATGTGCAGGAGATGACGCTGCAAGACTGGGATCAGGTGCTGCAAGTCAATCTCACGGGCAGCATGTATTCGGCAAAAGCCGTGGCGCCCCATATGTGCCGGCGCAAGCAGGGCTCCATCGTGGCGCTTGCCAGCATCAACGGCATGCTGGGCAATGCCGGCAATCTGGCCTATTGCACCTCCAAGGGGGCGGTAATCCAGATGGTGCGCAGCCTAGCCGCGGATCTGAGCCGCAGCGGCGTGCGCGTCAATGCCATCAGCCCCGGTCTGATTCACACGCCGATGACGGCCATGCTGGATCAAAGCCCTGCACTGGCGGCCTTCGTCAAACAGCATTTGCTGGGCCGCGTGGGTCTGGCACAAGAGGTGGCCCATGCGGCGGCCTTTTTATTGTCGGATTTGTCCTCTTTTGTGACCGGTATTAATTTGCCCGTGGATGGCGGATTTTCTGCAGCCAAAGTTATTGAAATGGCCTAAAGGTTTTATATGAAGTACGATGTCATTGTTATTGGTTGCGGCATGTCGGGAATACTGGCCGGTATTCATCTGAAAAATGCCGGAAAGAAATTCATTATTCTGGAAAAGGCAGAAACCCTGGGTGGAACCTGGAGAGATAACACTTATCCGGGTTTGACTTGCGATGTGCCATCGCATGCCTATACCTATTCATTTGAGCCCAATCCTGAATGGTCGCGGGTATTGCCACCCGGTGCCGAGATTCAGCAGTATTTTGAAGCGGTATTTGAAAAATACGGCCTGGCCGAATCTGTGCGCTTCAACAGCGAGATCAGCAGCGCCCAATGGCTGGGCGAGGCCTGGCAGCTCACGGATCAGCAGGGCAAATGCTATGAGGGAGTCAGCGTGGTGGCCGCCACCGGCGTGCTGCACCACCCCAACTACCCCCAGATCAAGGGGCTGCAAGAGTTTGAAGGGCAGACCATTCACAGTGCGCGATTTGATCACTCCGTGCCGCTGGACGGCAAGCGGGTAGCCGTTGTCGGCAATGGCTCCACGGGCGTGCAAATCGTGTCGGCCCTGGCCGCGCGCAGCAAGGTCCGGCATTTTCAGCGCACACCGCAATGGATTTTCCCGGTCGAGAATCCGCTGTTCAGCGAAGAGCAACGGGCCGAATTTCGCAGCAACCGTGATTTGCTTGTCTATCTGCAGCGCGAACCGACCTATCTGGCCAATGTGGAGCGCTTTACCGAGGGCGTGCTGGACCCGGACTCCGAGCAGATTCAGGAGATCCAGATCCTGTGCCAGTCCAATCTGGACAACACCGTCACCGACCCGGCGCTGCGCCAGAAGCTGCAGCCCAATTACCGCGCGGGCTGCAAACGCCTCATCTACTCGCCCGATTACTACCGGGCCATTCAACATCCCGACGCCCAGCTGATCAGCGAGGGCATATCCCAGGTCGAGAAAAACGGCATTCGCACCAGCGATGGAGCGCTGCACGAAATGGATGTGATCGTGCTGGCCACGGGATTCAAAACCGACCGCTATGTGCGTCCCATGCAGGTGACAGGCTTGTATGGCAAGACGCTGGAGCAGGCCTGGAGCGATGTGCCCACGGCATACAAGTCGATTTCGGTGCCGGATTTTCCCAACTTCTATTTCATGAACGGGCCGACGTCGCCCGTGGGAAATTTCTCGCTGATCGATACCTCGGAGATGCAATGGGGCTATATCTGGCAGCTCATCGAGCGGGTGCAACAGCAAGGGATTGCCGGGCTTTCGGCCAAGGCCCAGGCTCTGGCCCGCTATGACGCAGAGCGGCTGTCGGCTGCCAAAACCTCGGTCTTCGGTTCGGGCTGCAACAGCTGGTATCTGGACAAGAACGGCGTACCAAATACCTGGCCCTGGTCGCAGTCGCGCTTCAGGCAGGAAATGCAGACGCCGCAATGGCAGGACTACACCGTGCACGCGCTGGAAAACGTCGCCGCATAACTTCCACGCTTTCAAGACCCACGGGCCACAGGCCTGCGGCTTCACTTTCAACGGACAAGGACGAATCATGCAAATTCACCCGGAGCTGGCGGCAGCACTTGAGGCTTTCAAGGACGCGCCGCCGCTGAACTTCACCACCATGGCGGTGACCGAGATTCGCCAGGTGCTGGATCACATGGGCTTTGCTCCCGCCGATATTCCTTTGCATGAGGTGCGCGAGCTGCGGATTGCTGCAGGGCAGCGCAGCATGGCTGCCCGCCTGTACCGCGCCAGCGACCATGCAGCAGCGCCGGTGATGGTATTTTTTCATGGCGGCGGCTGGTGTGTGGGCACGCTGTACACCCACGACAATCTGTGCCGCCATCTGGCGCAGATCACCGGCATGAATGTAGTTTCGGTGGACTATCGCCTGGCGCCCGAGCATGTGTTTCCTGCCGCTCTGGATGACGCCTATGCCGCCACGCGCTGGGTGGCCGCGCATGCCGCCGAGCTGAGCTGCGATGCCGGGCAACTGACGGTGGCGGGCGACAGCGCCGGCGGCAATCTGGCCATTGCCACCTGCTTGCATGCCAAGGAAGACAAATGGGGCGGCATAGCGCAGCAGCTGTTGCTGTATCCGGTCTGCGATGCACGCATGCAAACCGCGTCCTATGCCCAGTTCGGTCAGATGCCCATGCTCAGCCGCGATGACATGGCCATGATGTGGCGCCACTACCATCCCCGAACGCCCATGCACCCGCTGGCCTCCGTGATGCAATACGCCGACCTCAGCGGCCTGCCGCCGGCGGTGATGGTGACGGCGGAGCTGGATGTGTTGCGCGATGACGGCGAGGCTTTTGCCCAGCGTTTGCAGGATGCGGGCGTAGCGGTTTCGCTGATGCGCGCCCAAGGCATGCTGCACGGTTTTGCCAACTTCAGCACCATGCTGCCGCATATCGCCCAGCTGCTGGAGCAAGCCTGCGCTGCCCTGCCATCGGCTCAGACAGCCAGCACGGCGTGAGATGGAAATCTTCAACTGTTGCTTCATACAGCTGAAGAGGCGTGGAGGCCTAAATTCTTATCCCCGCTTCATGTGGACGCTCTTGTGGAAAAGCTCGCTTGAAAGTCTCGAAACCCGCGCCAGATGGTGCTTTCCACGGAATGCTTAAAAAATAATCGATTCCATTGCTACGCAAAATCCAAGGGTTAGCACCAGGGTAAGTTCTGTTCTCCCTGTCAGCAAAAAGCCCGCTCATCGAAATCGATGCGCGGGCTTTTTTTCTACTGGCTGGCCTGGATTACGGCTTGGCGTTGGGAGCAGGTCGGGTGCGGAAGAACTGCATGGGGTGCTCCTGCATTTCCTTGGCATGCTGGTTCATCACCGATTTCTTCATCTTGCCCACCACATGCATTTCGCAGGGCTTGCAGTCAAAGCGCAGGGTGAGCTTTTCCTTGCCGTTGATCAGCTGCAGCGGCTCGGCCTTGATCGTGCCCTTGACGCCGATCACGCCCTTGGCCTGCTTGGGGCACAGGCTCATGGAAAAGCGCACGCAGTGCTTGGTGATCATCAGCGAGACTTCGCCTTCTTCTTCCTTGCTCTCGTAGGCCGCGTCGATCACCTTCACGCCGTGCTTGACGTAGAAGTCGTGGGCCTTCTGGTTGAAGACATTGGACAGGTAAGTCAGCGTGTCTTCGGGGAAGGGTGCAGGCGGCTCCACAGGCTTGGCGCGCGGCAGGCGGATAAAGCCATTGGCGCGGGCGGCTTCCAGCGCGGCCAGTGCATCGCGGCGCAGCTGGTTCAGGGCCGAGGCCGGCACAAACCAGGGTTGGGACAGCTGCAGGCTGATGTCGTTGACCGAGAAGATGCTGGCACCGAAGCGGCCCAGCTGCTCGCGCAGCGTGGCTTCGGCCTTGGCAGCGTCGGTGGCGCTCTGATGCTCGTGCTCGATGGACGCGGTGGCGGTAAAACCGTCTTCATCGGTCAGCGTCAGCGCAAAGCCCTGCGTCGTGCCATTCACGGCTTCCTTGAACTCGGCCCACAGGCCGATGCGGCGTTCGCTGGATTTCTTCTCCAGCATACGCACCCAGTCCATGTCGCGGTTGCGGTTGATTTCCAGGCCTTTGCGCAAGTCCTTGAACTCGGCAATTTCGTTCTTGGGGAACAGGCGCCAGATGCCTTTCTTGGCATGCATGCATTCGACGCGGTTGATGTGCACGCCCACCAGTTCTTTTTGCAGATCGTAGTAGCACAGGCCGTCGCCGTTGTGCAGCTCGGTGGCCTTGTCGCTGGCTTCGATCTCGAACCATTTGTCGCCCACTTGCGTGACCCAGCCAATAGAGCGGCCGGGAGTCTTGGGCGTGTCGAAGGCGCCGATATCGTCTTTGCGGCCGTTGACAAAATAGTCGGTGAACTCGCGGTTGAAGTTCTGGTCGGGATCGGGCTCGAAGCTGAAGCTGGTGGTACCCGAGGAGGAGCGCGCCAGCGGCTGCTCGGAGAATTCGCGCTCTTCGATGATTTCATCGAGCAGTTTGCGGTAATGAGCGGTGATGTTCTTCACATAGCCCATGTCCTTGTAGCGGCCCTCGATCTTGAAGCTGCGCACGCCGGCATCGATCAGGGCGCGCAGATTGTCGCTCTGGTTGTTGTCCTTCATGGACAGCACATGCTTTTCATGGGCAATGATGCGGCCGCTGGCATCCGTCACCTCGTAAGGCAGACGGCAGGCCTGGTTGCAGTCGCCGCGGTTGGCGCTGCGGCCGGTATGGGCGTGGGTGATGTAGCACTGGCCGGAGTAGGCCACGCACAGCGCGCCGTGCACGAAAAATTCAATCGTGGTGCGGGCCGGGTCGGTGGCGGCACGTATGGCGGCGATCTGCTGCAGATCCAGCTCGCGGGCCACCACGATTTGCGACAGACCAGCATCCTGCAGAAAGCGCGCTTTTTCGGGCGTGCGGATGTCGGTTTGGGTGGAGGCATGCAGCTGAATCGGCGGCAGGTCCAGCTCCAGCAGACCCATGTCCTGGACGATCAGCGCGTCTGCTCCGGCGTTGTAGATTTGCCAGGCCATCTGGCGTGCGCCTTCAAGTTCATCGTCGCGCAAGATGGTGTTGAGCGTGATGAAGATACGGCTGCCAAAGCGATGGGCATGCTTGATCAGCCGCTCCAGATCGCGGATGTCGTTGCCCGCCGTGGCGCGCGCACCAAAGGCCGGGCCGCCGATGTAGACGGCGTCCGCTCCATGGTTGATGGCTTCAATGCCGATATCGGCATCGCGGGCCGGGGACAGGAGTTCGAGCTGGTGGGGCAGGAGAGACATAGGGGCAGGATTATCGCCGCCCCTTGCAATTGCTGCCTGTGGCGGGATTTCTGGCGCCTGGGGTAAGCCATCGCTTACGGGCTTGCCGCAGCTGTACATATTGACATAGACAATTGGTCCACAATGCTTAGAACGTGTTTACGATCTCCTCGGCGCCGCGCCAGTGTCTTTGCGGGATGGAATGCTAGGCGCGGGTGCGCAGCAAGGCTGTTGCCTTGCAAGTGACCGCAACGCCGCAAGCCGCCCGCAAAGGCATTGGCCCGAAGGGTTGAGGCGAAATCGGGCGATTTCTTCGCGCTGCGGCTTGCTTGCACCCCGGTGCAAGCTGCTCCACACCGCTTCGAACTCATCCCGATTGCGCCTCAACGCGGCTGCGTAGAGAGCGCAAACACGTTCTTAGTTCAGAGCGCATGCCAGCATTTGCGCCTCTGTCTTCATCTTCTGATTGCCTGCCCTGTTCCTGGGCGAGATACTCGGGCAATTTTCTTTATCGCGCTGCGGCGCGGCGTCTTTTTCAGCCCCGGTGCACGGCATGTTTCCTGCGCCGGCGGCCCATCGATTAATTAAAGGAATCTTCATGCGTTGTGCAGTTCCCCGCTCCATTGCCTTTCGTTACGCATTTCTGGGCTCTGCCGCCGCCCTGGCCTGCGCTTGCGCCACGGCCGGGAGCAGCGAGCAAGGCAAGCCGCTGGTGGTGCGCATCGCCCATGGCGGCCCGGTTTCCGGCCCGATTGCTCCCCTGGGCAAGGACGAGGAGAACGGCGTGCGCATGGCCATAGAAGAGCTGAACGCCAAAAATCTGCAGATCGGCGGCCGGGCCGTGCAGTGGAAGCTGGAAGCTGGCGATGATGGCGGCGACCCCGGTCAGGCTGCCTCGCTGGCGCGCCTGTTTTGCGACAAGAAAGTGGCAGCCGTGGTCGGCCATCTGCAGTCGGGCACCACCTTGCCTGCGGCCAGGATCTATAACGAGTGCGGCATTCCCAACATCACGCCGGCAGCGACGAATCCGGCCATCACCGATGCCGGCTATGACGATACTTTTCGCGTGATCGCCAGCGATGAGGCCATGGTCAACGCCTTGCTCGACGACGCTGTCAAGCGCCAGGGCATCAAGCGCGTGGCCATCATTGACGACCGCACGGCCTATGGCCAGGGCATAGTCAAACTGTTCGAAGCAGCAGCGCGCGAGCGCGACGTGCAGATCGTGGACAAGCAGTACACCAGCGACAAGGCCACGGAGTTCGCCCCGATTCTCACGGCCATCAAGGGCAAAAAGCCCGATGCCATCTTCTTTGGCGGCGTGGATGCCCAGGCCGGGCCCCTCTTGCGCCAGATGTCGCAGCTGGCCATGAACGATCTGAAGTTTCTGGGCGGCGATGCCCAGTGCAGCGAGCGCCTGCCCACCATGGCAGGCAAGGTGGCGGCACTGAAAAACGTGACCTGCGTGGTGGGCGGCAGCTCCTTGGCCAGCATGCCGGGCGGCACGGCCTGGAAGCAAAGCTATGACAAGCGCTTCCCCGGCCAGTTCCAGGTTTTCAGCCCTTATGCCTATGACGCCACCATGGTGCTGGCCCAGGCCATGTTGCGTGCCGATTCCAGCCAGCCCGAAGCCTATTTGCCCCAGCTGCGCCAGACCCATCACCAGGGCGTGACCTCCACCATCAGCTTCACCTCGCAAGGCGAGCTGGAGGAGCCGCAGGTCACCATCTACAGCTATGCCAGCGGCGAGCGCCAGCAACTGCGTCCAGCGGGCAAGTAATTTGAACGAAGCAACGCTGTTACCCAATATAGATAAGCGCTGATAGCTATGGTTTTTGATAGTTCAACGCACGAACACTTTATGCGCGAGGCCTTGCAGCAGGCGCGCGAGGCCGCCTTGGCGGGCGAGGTGCCGGTGGGGGCCGTGGTCGTGCATCAGGGACGCGTCATAGGCCGTGGCCGCAACAGTCCTCTGGCCAGCCAGGACCCCACGGCACATGCCGAGGTCATGGCCTTGCGCGAGGCGGCGCAGGCGATGGGCAATTACCGCCTGGAAGGCTGCACCCTGTATGTCACGCTGGAGCCTTGCACCATGTGCAGCGGCGCCATGTTGCATGCGCGGGTGGATCGCGTGGTCTATGGCGCGGCCGAGCCCAAGACGGGGGCCGCAGGTTCGGTGCTCAACGTGTTCGGCTATGCGCAGATCAACCACCAGACCCAGGTGCTGCGCGGTGTTCTGGCCGAGGAATGCGCGGCGCTGATGGCCGACTTTTTCCAGCAGCGGCGCGCACAGAACAAGGCCCAGAACAAGGCGCTGCAGCCGCATCCGCTCAAGGACGTGGCCTTGCGCAACCCCGATAGCGCTTTTGAAGCTGTTGCCGGTCTGGCCGACTGGCCCTGGCAGCCGCAATGGCGCAGCGATTTGCCGGCGCTGGACGGCCTGCGCCTGGCCGTGGTGGATGAAGGTCCGGCAGATGCGCCGCTGACCTGGCTTTGCCTGCATGGCAGTCCGGCCTGGGCTTATGTGTTTCGCCACGTGCTGCCTGCGCTGACCGCCCAAGGCCACCGTGTGGTCGTGCCCGATCTGCCGGGCTTTGGCCGCAGCGATCAGCCTAAGAAAGACAAGGCCATCACGGCCGAGGGCTATGTCCAGCAGCTGGAGCAGCTGCTGGCGGCCATGGATTTGCGCCATCTGGTGCTGTTGGGCCAGGGCGATGGCGGCCGCCTGGGTCTGGCGCTGGCCGAGCGCAGGCCGCAAAACTTTGTGGGTGCCTGGCTGGCCGATGTCTGGCCTGGGGCCGCACAGCCTGCCAAGCGCCAGCAATGGTTTGAACAGGCCGCGCGCAAACCCTCCTGGGATGTGGCGCAGGCCATGCAGGAGGTGGAAGGCCTGGCGGCAAAGGATATGGCATGGAATACACCTTTTCCGGATGCCGGCCACAGGGCTGCGCTCAAGGCCTGGTCTCGCGTGCAGACCGAAATGCCGCCGCTGCCGGCCGCATTGCTGCAGCAGTGGGCGCAGCGCAATAAGCTGTGGCTGCAAGCTCCTGCAACGGAGCAGCAGGTGTCGGCTCAGGACTGGCAAGCGGCCTGGATGCAGGCATTGCCGGCTTTGGACGGCCATGCAAGCGCCTGGAAACTAACCCGGCAGAGGCCGCTGGTTCCTTGGCTGTCAGCGGACATGGCGCGAGCGGCTGTGGAATACTTTGCGCTTTAGTTCGTAAATACGATCTTCGCTCGGCCGGCGTTGTGCGCCGAGCAGCACAGTTCACCCCCTTTTTTCGGAGCATGCAGGCCATAGCCTGCATGAACAGGTTTTGGCCACCACGCGTAAATTGTCGAGCAAAGCTTCTAGCAAGACCCCAGGCAAGGCAGTTCTTGCAGCGCAGCACGATCACGAACATCTTGCCGGGCATGACTGCGGCACGGAAGGCTGCAACCATGATCACGGCAAGCCTGCCGACCATGGACATAGCCATGATCACCACCATCACGATCATGCAGACCATGTGCATGCCGCTGACGGCAGCTGCTGCGGCCATGATCACAGCCACGGCCCCAGGCACATTTATATTTACTCACCTTCGGGAGCGGTGCGCGACAAGGCTGCTTTCAAGCGCGGCATCAAGCGCCTTGAGGCCCTTGGCCATGAAGTGGAAGTGGATGCCGATGCGCTGAGCAGCCATCTGCGTTTTGCCGGCGATGATGAAACCCGTCTGGCCGCCATTCACCGCGCGGCCGCCAGCGGTGCCGATGTGGCGCTGATCTCGCGCGGCGGCTACGGCCTCACGCGCATCTTGCCGGGCATCAAATACAAGACCGTGGCCAAGGCGATTGCCAAGGGCACGCAGTTTGTGGGCCTGAGTGATTTCACCGCTTTTCAGCTGGCCATGCTGGCCCAGACGGGAGCGACCACCTGGGCCGGCCCGGCGCTGAACGCCGACTTCGGCGTGGACACCAAGCATGGCGGTGAAGTGGACGACATCATGCTCGACTGCTTTGCCGATCTGCTCAGCGGCCAGGGCGAGGGCGCAGGCTGGCAAATGCCCAAGCTGGGCGAGCTGCCCAATGGCAAGCCCCAGCTCAAGGATTTCTATGTGCCCGGCGTTGCCACGCTGTGGGGCGGCAATCTGGCGGTGCTGGTGTCCCTGCTGGGCACGCCGTATATGCCGCAGATTGAAGGCGGCATCCTGTTCATCGAAGACGTGGGCGAGCATCCCTACAAAATCGAGCGCATGCTCACCCAACTGCTGCTGGCCGGCGTGCTGGCCAAGCAAAAAGCCATTGTCTTCGGCCAGTTCACTGAATTCAAGCTGGGCGCGCATGACAAGGGCTTCAAGCTGCAGACCGTGATCGACTGGCTGCGCATGCAAGTCAAACGCCCGGTGCTGCAAGGCCTGCCGTTTGGCCATGTGCCCACCAAGGTGCTGCTGCCCGTGGGCGCGCAGGTATCGCTGTCGGTTGAAGGCCGCGAGGCTCTGATTTACTGGGGTCATACTCACTGATTCATAGCGCCTGGCGCATTCTTCATATGGGCTGGGCGCATGTTTTATTTATAGAGGTTGGAAATGGGCAAAGCGGCGTTGCAATGGACCGATGAGATGCTGGCTCAGCTGGGCCAGGAAAAAGATGCCGTGCTGGCCCAGCGCTGGGGCACCTCGGCCAAGACCGTCAACCTCAAGCGCAACGCACTGGGTGTTCCTGCCTTCGGGCATTTCCAATGGACGGATGAGGCGCTGGCCCTGCTGGGCCGGCACTCCGATGCGCAGGTGGCCGGCCAGCTGGGCATCAGCAAGGCCAGTGTGGTGGCCAAGCGCGGCGAGCTGGGCATTGCACCCGTCAGCGGCAGCAGTCATGCCGCATTTGAGTGGGACGCAGCGGCCGTGGCCTTGCTGGGCACGGCGTCGGATGCCCGAGTGGCCGAGCAACTGGGCTTGAGCCGCCTGAGCGTCTACAACGCCCGCGTGTCCAGAGGCATTGCCGCCGCTGCGCGTGGCAGCGCAGGCAAGGGCGATTCGGCGGGAGCGGCTTTAACCGAGGGTCCATGAGGCGCCTGCCCGCCATGGCCAGACAGGGCATGACGGCGGCCATGCTGGGCTGGTTGTGGCTGGCCCTGCTCGGGGGCGCCAGCCACTGGCTGGTGTTTTTGCCGCCCTGGGCCTGGTTGCTGGCCGTGGCGACGCTGGGGGCACTGCCCGCCTGGGGGCTGTGGCTGGCCTTCATGCTGCGCAAGCGCGTGCTACACCACCAGTTTGCGCCGCAAGGCCGCATTCGTCGGTGCTTGTCAGGGGGCTGGTGGCCTGCCATCAAAGCCTTGGTGCTGGCGCTGCTGCTCAGCGGCAGCAGCTTGCTGCAAGCCTGGTTTCTTGCGCCCTGGGAATGGGCACTGTTGGCCGCCGCGCCCCTGCTGCATGGCCTGCTGTTCGGCTGGCTGCAAACCCGTCTGGATTCCGAATTTTCACAGCCTGCTTTTACCTGGGCCTGGTGCCAGCGTCTGGCCCGCTGGCTGCTGGTGGCCGTGCAGGGCGGACTGTGGCTGTGGAGCATGGCGCGCAGCGTGGACTATGGCCGGGCTCTGGCCACGGGCATGAGCGCCCAGGCGCTGGATGCGGCCATTGCCAGCATCCGTCAGGCGCCGTCGGGCTGGGTCCGCTGGGGGCTGGATAGCTTGCTGGCACTGCAAGTGGCTGGCGGCGCAGTGACAGAACTGCCCCAGCTGCCGGCCTTGCGTTTGCTGCTGCTGGCGCTGTTCGGCCCCGTGGGCGTGCTGCTGTGTCTGGGCTGCGCCCTGCAAGGGGCGGCAGGCGGGCGTGCCATCTGGCTTCAGGCCAGACCGCCGGCACAAGACAGGCGCGGCACGGCGGTGTTGCTGGGCCTGGTGGGTGTGTTGCTGGCCGGCCTTCTGGTGCAGACCGGCGCCAGCGTCGATGGCTTGCTGCGCACCCATGAAAGCCCGCTGGCCCTGCAGCGCCTGCCCGAGTGCGAACGCATAGGTCAGCAGCTCTACCGTCTGGGCACGCTGGAGGCCACACGCCAGCAGGCGCTGCAGGCCTTGGGGCAAATCAAGCAGGCACAGCTGGGCCAGGCGTTGTGCACCGGCGCGGGCGAGGTGCGCAAGGAGATGGACGCCGCCATTGAACGCTATCTGGACTGGTACTTCAGCCTGGGAGCCGAGTGGGGGCGCATTTTCAGCCTGTTGACGGGCGATGTGGGCGTGTTCCTGCAGGACAAGCTGACTTCCACCCTGGGCCAGGCCAAGGGGCTGGACGCCTGGATGCAAGCCGTGCAGCAGCAGGGCGCACGCAGCGGCGCAGCGCTGCAAGAGGGGCAGCAGCGCATCAACGAAACCCTGGCTCGCCACCATCTGGCGCTGGATGCCAGCCAATGCATTGTGCGGGTGCAAGTGCCCCAGCTACCGGCGCTGGATTTGCTGGGCGAGGCACGCCAGCGGCTGGCTGCCAGTGCCGTGGCCGGCACGGGAGCCGGAGCCCTGGCGGCGGTGGTAGCGGCCAAGGCCATGGCCAAAACCTCCATGAAGGCGGCCAGCAAGGTTCTGGCCAAGGCGGCGGCCAAGCAGGGCATTGGCAAGGCCGGAGCTGCCGCGGCCGGTGCGGCGCTGGGCTCGGTCGTGCCCGGCGTGGGCACGGTGGCCGGGGCTGTGGTGGGCGCGCTGGCCGGTGCCGTGATCGGCGTGGGCGTGGACTGGGCGGCGCTGTATGCCGAGGAGCTGCTCACGCGCGACGCCATGCGTGCAGATCTGCAGGCCGCTCTGGGCGCGCAGCTGGACAGCATGAGCCAGGCGCTGGGCTGCGAATAAGGCATGGCCGACCGGCGCACCAGCGCTGCCAAAACCAGTGCGGCCAAATCTTCTGGTTGCACCATAATCGCGGGCCGCGACTGCCGCCACCAAGATGCAGGCAGCGTGCTTGGGACCACCAATTCGGAAGGAATGAGGCAATGCGGGCTGTTTGGTATGAACGACAAGGTCTGGCGCAAGAAGTCTTGCAGTATGGCGAGATGCCAACCCCGGTGCCCGCGCGCGGAGAAGTTCGCGTGCGGCTGCTGGCCTCGGCCGTGAACCCGGCCGATGTCAACCGGCGAGCCGGGCGTCTGCATGCCATGGACTTTCCCCGCATCATTCCCAATAGCGATGGCGCAGGTGTCATCGATGCGGTGGGCGAAGGTGTCAGCGCCGCCCGGGTCGGCACCCGCGTGTGGGTGTATTTCGCCCAGAGAGGCCGCGCGTTTGGCACGGCGGCTGAATATGTCTGCCTGCCCGAGGAGTTGGCGTCCGAGCTTCCTGCGCAGATGAGCGCGGAGCAAGGCGCCTGCCTGGGCATTCCCTGTGTGACGGCCTATTGCGCGCTTTTTGATTCGGAACCCATCAAGGGCCGGACGGTGCTGGTCACGGGCGGTGCCGGTGCCGTGGGGCATTACGCGATTCAGCTGGCGAAATGGGGCGGTGCGCGTGTGGTCGCCACGGTGAGCTCCAGCGCCAAGGCCGAGCATGCGCTGGATGCCGGTGCCGATGTGGTGATTGATTACACCCAAGCCTCGGCCGGAGATCAGTTGCAACAGGCGGCCGTGGATGGCGTGCAGCGCATTGTCGATGTGGATGTGGTTGCCAACAGCCAGCTGGTGCTGGGTGCCGCCCATGACAATGCCGTCTGGGTCAGCTATGCCATCGGCTCGCAGGCAACGGCGGCCTTGCCCATGGCCAGCATCATTCGCAAGAATTTGAGGCTGCAAGGCCTGTATCTCTCGGGCTTGCAAGCATCCAGGCGCCGCGAGGCCCAGCAAGGCATTGCGCGCTGGCTGCAGGAAGTGCAGCACGCGCGCCATGCGGTGGACAGCGTGTTTTCTCTGCTGCAAACCGGCCTGGCCCATCAGGCGGTGGAAGCCAAGGCCAAAGTCGGCACGGTGGTGATTCGCTGCGATCAGGAGTAGCCAGCCTTCCCGCCTTGAGCATCCACAGGGCGGGCTTTTTTACAGTTCCAAGGCCGGTCTCGCGGGCATTTTTAAAAGGCTGCTATTGAGCCCCTAACGCCGTACAGTGGGGGTCTGACTGCAGGAGTTGCACATGTTGAACTACTCTTTGATGAAGCCCGAAGGTCTTTTGCTGCTGCAACCCCGGGGGCCTTTGACGCAGCAGGACTTTGAACGCATGAACCTGGATGTGAACGCCTATCTGGCGGAGCACGCCAAGCTGCATGGCGTGATGATCCAGGCCAAAGACTTTCCTGGCTGGGAAAACTGGGCCGGGCTGAGCGCCCACCTGGGCTTTGTCCGCGACCACCACAAGCAGGTGGAGCGTATTGCCCTGGTGACCGACAGCCAGCTGGCGGGCGTGGCCGAATTTTTCGGCAAACATTTCACGGGGGCCCAGGTCCGGCACTTTCCGTTTGCCGACGACGAGCTGGCGCTGCAGTGGTTGCAGACAGTCTGAACACATCGAACACGCGGTTTTTCCCGGCCCTTGATACCAGCGATCAGGTGAACCTAAGTGGTGTTGAGCGGCCAGCTATGAGGCCTGGTAGCGGGCACCAATCCAAGGAGTTTCGAGCATGACAGATCCCACCCAGCAGACTGCGGCCCACAAGCTGCTCTACATCCTGGTCGTAGAGCAGGGCTTGCGCGCCGGCGAGGGCATGGCGCCGCAGTTTCTGGCCCAAGACCTGGATAGACACGGCATAAGCCATGGCGACCAGCAGGCGGCGCTGGCACAGGCGATCAGCCAAGGCTGGCTGCAAACCGGGGCTGAGGGCGAAATCCAGCTGACGGAAGAAGGCTTTGCGCTGGACTTCGCGCAGTGAAGCCACAGTTTTGGCACACCTTCCCTGCTCCTAGGCGTCACTCCAGGTAGACGCCTTTTTCTTTTTTGCGGGCCCGCATGCCGGTGCGCAAAAACAGCACGGCGCCGCCTTGCAGCGCCAAAGGCTTGCCGCTGGCGGCGGCCAGGTGGGCGTCGGCGCGTTCCTTCCAGTGCTCAATCAGGCTCTCGATAGTGCTGCGCTCTTCGGGATTGAGTTGCGGGTGGCTTTGCAAAAAGCCGTGCAAGTATTGCAAAGCGTCCTGCTCCAGGGCTTCGCGGGTGGTGGCCAGGGAGATATAGCTCACATCGTCATCGCGGCCGGCGGTGTGCGTGCCCAGCAGATAGCAGCCTATATAGTCGCCGCGGGTCTGGCCCACGGGCGGGTCCTGGCTGAGTTTCTTGAGCAAGCTGAACGGCCACATGGGCAAAATCCTTCACGGGTGACAGCGCATGGATGGCTTCCTGGCGCGAGGTGGTGATTGTCGCGCAAGCCGGGGTCTTGCCGCGCAGGCAATCCGGTTCGTCCAGCAGTGTCGAATGCCAACCGCTGTGCTACAAAAGCCGTCAGCTTCCGCGATGCGGCAGTGCTTGTAGACAACGACAAAGCGAGGCAGCAGCATGGGAGACAAGACAGCATCACAGCGCTGGGTTCGGCTGGGTTTGAACGCCGGTGCCGTGGCCGTGGGGGTGGCCTTGCTGGCCGGCAGTGTGGCGGCGATCTATGGCGTCAAGGCCCAGCCCCGGCTGGATGGCACGCTGGCTGTTGCCGGGCTTGCCGGCAATGTTCAGCTGCGGCGCGATGCCGCAGATATCACCCATATTCAGGCACAGTCGCCGCAGGATGCCTGGCGTGCCCTGGGCTTTGTCCATGCACAGGAACGCGGCTGGCAGCTGGAGTTCAACCGCCGCCTGATGCAAGGCCGCTTGTCTGAAATCCTGGGCCCTGCCACACTGGAGCTGGACAAGCTGATGCGCTTGCTGGATATCCACGGAGCGGCCCGGCGCCAGTACGCGGCCATGCCGGCCTCGGTGCGCGAGGCGCTAACGGTGTACAGCGAAGGCATTGCCGCGTTTTACGCCGGCCAAAGTCAGGCCAAGGCCCCCGAATTTCTGCTGCTGGGCACCCAGGCCGGTGGTGGCACCAGTGGTGGCGATAGCGTGCCCTGGTCGGCGCTGGACAGCGTGGGCTGGGCTTTGATGATGGCGCTGGATCTGGGCGGCAACTGGGGCAATGAGGCCGCGCGCCTCAATCTGCTGCAAACCCTGAGCACCGAACAGCTATGGCAACTCATGCCTGCCTACCCGGGCGAGGCTCCGGCCACGTCTGTGGATCTGGCCGGCCTGTACCGTGAGCTGGGCGTGTACAAGCCGCAGGCAATACAGGCCCATGCACCGCAGGCTCCACAGGCCGATACGCGGGTCGCCGATCTGGCTGCCAGCGCGCTGCAGCAATGGGCAGCGCAAACCGTGCAGGACATGGGCAGCAACGACGGCAAGGGCAGCAACAACTGGGTGCTGGCGGGCAGCCGCACGCAAAGCGGCAAGCCGCTGCTGGCCAATGATCCGCATCTGGCCCTGTCGGCGCCGGCCATCTGGTACTTCACGCATTTGCAGGCACCGGCAGGCAAGGCGGCCGATGGTGCCGAGCTGGCGGCCCTGGATGTGGTGGGCGCCAGCTTGCCTGGCCTGCCGTTTGTGGTGCTGGGCCGCACGCGTGAGGTGGCCTGGGGCTTTACCAACACCAATCCCGATGTGCAGGATCTGTATCTGGAGCTGATCGACCCCGACGATCCCGGCCGCTATAGAACGCCCACGGGCTGGGAGTCATTCGAGGTGCGCAACGAGGTGTTCAAGATCAAGGGCCAGCCTGATCTTCAACTGCCGCTGCGCAGCACGCGCCACGGTCCGGTGCTCAGCGATGTGCAGGCCGTCTACAGCCAGTTTCTGGAGCGCCGCCAATATGCCGTGGCCTTGCGCTGGGCCGCGCTCGACACCGACAACGGCACCATAGAGGCCGGGCTCAAGGCCAATGGCGCGCACACGGTGGAGCAGCTGTTCGCAGCTTTTGCCGGCTACCACTCGCCCATGCAAAGCATTGTGGCCGCCGATGTGCAGGGCCATATTGGCTTCAAGGCCGCAGGCAAGGTGCCGGTGCGTGCAGCGGATAACGATTTGCGCGGCGTGGCACCGGCTCCGGGCTGGCTGGCCCGCTATGACTGGCAGGGCTGGCTCAGCCATGCGCAGACGCCGCAAGACGATGGCGCCGCGCGCGGCTATGTGGCCACGGCCAACCAGCGCGTCACGGCCGAAGGCTATGCGCATTTTCTGACCCAGGACTGGAGCCTGCCCTATCGCTACCAGCGCATTGCCCAGCTGATTGAGGCCACGCCCAAGCACACGGCGGACAGCATGGCCGCGATTCAAAACGATGTGTTGTCGCCTGCCACCGTCAAATTGCTGCCCGTGCTGCGGGCGGCGCCATCGGCCCACCCCCTGGCGGCCCGCGTGCAACAGATGCTGCGCGATTTCGACGGCCGCATGGACAGGGATAGCGCCGAGCCGCTGATCTTCTCGCTCTGGTCGGATGAGCTGGTGCGCGGCATGGTGATGCCCCGCATTGGCGAGGCCAGCTTCAAGGCAATCTACGGCAAACGCGATCTGCGCGCGGGGCTGGAAGGCATTCTGGAGCGCAATGACGCTTGGTGGTGCGCGCCGCAAAGCTGCGCCGAACAAGCCGGGGCGGCGCTGACCCGAACCTTGGACACGTTGCAATCGGCTTACGGAGCCGATCCCGGCCGCTGGCGCTGGGGCGATGCCCATGCGGCCTTGAGCGCACACCGGCCGTTTGGCGGTGTCGCGGGCCTATCGGCCTTGTTCAATGTCAGCCAGCCCTCCAGTGGCGACGGCTATACCGTCAACGTGGGTCAGTTCAACGCCAATCCGGTGCCCGCCGATGCCAAAGGCCCGCTGGGCAACCGTTTTGCCAACCGCCATGCGGCTTCGTTGAGGGCGATCTACGACCTGTCGGATCTGGAAGCGTCGCGCTTTATCTACCAGACGGGACAGAACGGCCTGCCTTTGTCCGGCCGCTATGCCGATATGCGCCAGCAATGGGCCGATGGGCGTTACCGCGCCCTGCAGATGCAGCCGCAGCACTGGGCGCACAGCCTGCAGCTGCGGCCAAAAGCTGCGCCTTGATGCCTATGAATTTGGTAGCTTCTTGCGCTTGATATGTATTGATTTCAAATATGAAGGTATCTGATCTCAATTGAAATCAAGCGCATGAAGCTATTGATTTGAGAGCTAATTTCAGCGCAGGAAGTTCTCTATCAACCGGGCCACGGCCTGGGGCTGGTCGTGGTGCAGCATATGGCCGGCATCTTGGACCACGGCGATTTCGCAGTTTTTCACCTGCTGCAGGCGCGCGTGGTATTGCTCCAGCGAATAGCGGCCCTTGTGCCACTGGCCCAGGCTGTCGTCCGAGGCTTCGATGGACAGCATGGGGGCGCTGATCTGGGCCAGGCAGGCCAGGGCTTCTTCCACGCGGTACAGATAGGGGTTGGTGATCTTGTGCGAGGCATCGCCCAGAATGCGCCACTGGCCGTTCGCATCGGGTGCGGCCCAGTGGTGGGCCAGCCACAAGGCCTTGTCACGCGGCAGGCGGCGATTGGTTTTTTGCAGGCGGTTGGCCACGGCCTCCACGCTGTCGTAGGGCGCCAGCTCCATACCGCCCTCGCGTTGCGCACGCAGCTCGTCCATCCATTGCGCCAGGCGCTTGGGTGCCTGGCTGGCCGAGGTCTCGGGCATGCCAAAGCCTTCCAGGCTGACAAAGCGGCGTATGCGCTCGGCGCGCGCACCGGCATAAAAGCAGGAGATATTGCCGCCCATGCTGTGGCCGACCAGATCGATGGGCTTGTCGGGCGAGAGCTGGTCGAGCAGCACATCGAGATCGGCCAGATAGTCGGTGAAGTAATAACTGTCGCAGGCCACGGGCGGGCGGCTCAGGCCAAAACCGCGCCAGTCGGCGGCCACGATACGGCGGCCCTCAACAAAAGCGTCGCTGAAGGCATCGACCACAAACTGGTAGGAGGCGGCCACATCCATCCAGCCATGGGCCAGCACCAGCAGGGGCAGCTCGGGATTGTGGTTCTCGGGCGTCCAGCTGCGCAGGTGGTAGTGCATATTGCGCACGGGCAGCATCTGCGATTGCCAGAGGCGCTGGGGTTGGTAGGGGGCGGTGTCTTGGTCTGTGCTCATGGTCTGCTGGCTTGTGGGTTGGTGCTTGGCTTCAATTATTGCGGTTGTGCCGCCATCAGCCGTCCGCCACGGGACAGTGGGCCATTGGTAAACACCCTCGGTTTCGCCAGGGTCTTGCCCTGTGGCGGCATACACTAGAGCGCATGAATTCCTCTGCCGGCTCCTCCCGTCTTTCCATGCATCCCGTTACCCTGGGTCACAGCGATCTGCGCGTCAGCCCGATCTGCCTGGGCACCATGACTTTTGGCGAGCAGGTGGATGAAGCCCAGGCCTTTCGCATCATGGATCGCGCCGTGGAGCGGGGGGTGGACTTCTTCGATACCGCCGAGATGTATGCTGTGCCCGCGCGTGCCGCCACTTGCGGGGCGACGGAAACCATCATCGGCCGCTGGTTGCAGGCCCGCCCAGGCATGCGCCAAAAGCTCACGCTGGCCAGCAAGGTGGCCGGCCCCGCGCGCGGCATGCCCTGGGTACGTGAAGGCATGGGTTTGACGGGGCAGGACATCCAAAACTCCTGCGAAGCCAGCTTGAAGCGCCTGCAGACCGAGGTGATCGACCTCTACCAGATTCATTGGCCCGAGCGCCATGTGCCGGCTTTCGGCACGCTTTACTACAACCCGCAAAACGAAAAATCTGAGACCTCGATTCACGAGCAGCTGCAGGTGCTGGGACGGCTGATGAAAGAGGGCAAGATTCGCCACATCGGCCTGTCCAACGAGACGCCTTATGGCGTGCATGAGTTTGTGCGCCTGGCCGAGCAGCACGGCCTGCCGCGCGTGGTGAGCACGCAAAACCCGTATTGCCTGGTCAACCGCACCTATGAAAACGGACTCGACGAAAGCTGCCACCGCCTGGGCGTGTCGCTGCTGGCCTATTCGCCGCTGGGCTTTGGTCTGCTGACGGGAAAGTTCGACCAGTTCGCACCCCATGAGGCCGGTGCGCCGCAGGATGCGCGGATTGCGAAATATGAATCGGTGCAAAAGCAGCGTTGGGGCCGTCCTGATGCGCTGGCCGCTGCGCGCCGCTACAACGCTCTGGCCCGCGAACATGGCATGACGGAAGTGCAGATGGCTCTGGCGTTTTGCTATACCAAGTGGCAGGTGGCCAGCACCATCATCGGCGTGACCTCGGTGGCGCAGCTCGATGAAGACCTGAACGCCTGGGGCACGCAACTCTCGCCCGAAGTGCTGGCCGCCATTGACCAGATTCGCTGGGAAATCCGCGATCCGGCCTTGTAATTGGTGGCTGAACAGGCTTTAGCCCATTCGGATAAAGCGCTGTGTGCTATCGAAATTGATGCACTAACGGTTTGAGGCGTGCCTTGGCCTGCTCATGCGCCGTAAGCGCTGGACTGCTTGGGCTGCTGGGCCTGGGCGGAGGCCACAAAAAAGCGGATGGCCGGTGAGTGCTCCCGCTTTCTATAGGCCAGCACCAGATGTACCAGTTCGTGAAAATCGCTGATGGGCCTGAAGGTAACGCCGGGCTGGCCGAACAAACGTATCGATTCCGGCACGATCACCACGCCATAGCCCGCAGCGGCCAGGCTGGTTGCGGTAATGAAGTCGTTGACGTGATATTCCGAGCCGGCGCTGAAGCCCGCCACTGCCGCCAGGCGTGACAGCACTTCGGAAAAGCCTTCGGACTCGTTGAACTGCGGTGCAATAAAAGTCTGGCCTCTGAGCTCTGCGGCCTTGACCGAGGGTTGCCTGGCCAGCGCATGGCTTTCAGACATGGCCACCAGCAGCGGCTCGCTATGAAGCAGCATGGCCTCCACTCCATCGGGGTAGTGGCGGCGAGGGCGCACCAGGCCTACATCAATCTCTCCGGTCTCGATGGCATGCAACTGCTTGGGCGTTTCCATGGCCACGACCTGCATGCGCACCCGCTCATGGGTGAGGCGAAAACTGCCCAGCAGGCGCGACAGCAGGCCCGAGGTTACTGCTGACGCCACATAGCCCATGCGCACGCTGCCGCTGAGGCCGCTGGCCGCCAGCAGGCCAACCTGCTCGGCGCGCTCCATATGGCGCAGCGCACCCACGGCTTCGGCATACAGCAGGGCTCCCGCGTCCGTGAGCGTGATGGGCTGGCGCTTGTTGCGTAGCAAGAGGCGCACATTGAGGTCGCGCTCCAGTTGCTGCACCTGCACGCTGATGGCCGATTGAGCCACGCCAAGGCGATCTGCGGCGCGCGAGAAATGCAGCTCTTCGGCAACGGCGACAAAGTACTGCAACTGTCGGTGGGTCAGCATTTGATAAGAAAAGCAGATTAAAAATTAATGCTCACGATATAGATCATATCAATGAGATGCGATGCAATAGAGGCCTTGCTACCGAATGACTGCCATGAACGCGCCAATCCCATCCCAAGCCCTCGCCTCCAAGAGTCTCAATGCCTACGAGATGTCCGAGCATCCCGACCATCCTCGTCTGCTGCATCTGAAGCTGAATCCAGAAGCGGTGCAGGGCTTTCTGGATGATGTGAGTGACATCGATGTCCAGAATCTGGAATACGTGCCCTTCATGCGCTTTCATATGGCGCGCACGTTGGTCAAGCACATGGGCGCCGATTTTGCCGAGAAGCTCAACGCCATCGTCAAAGACCGCAACCATGGCGGCTTCACTTTGGGCTTGCAAGGTCTGACCACTGACAGCGCTGAATACGTGAAGTTCGGTACCGCTATCGGCCACATCCTGGGCCCGGGCAACCACGACTCCATGTCGGGCACTTTCTATGCACGCTTTCTGGTCAAGCACACGGACGCCAGCGATTCCTATCTGCGCCAGGCCTACCGATTGTTCACCATGCATACCGACGGCACTTTCGTGACCGAAGCCACGGACTGGTTGCTGATGATGAAGTTCGACGAGAAAAATGCCGTGGGCGGCGAATCACGCTTTCTGCACCTGGATGACTGGTCCGAATGCCAGCGCTTTGCCATGGATCCTCTGGGCTCCAAGCCGCTGCTTTACAAAGCTCCGGGTTCCAAGAACGTCAACGAGCGCGTGGAGCGTCCCGTGTTCTTCCACGGCGAATTCGGCCTGTCCATGTCCTTCATCGACCAGTTCGTCCAGCCTGCCAACGATGCCGAAGCCGGCTATCTGCAGGCGCTGTCGGAATCCATGGAGTCGTCCAGCGGTACCAAGACCGTGCGCCTGCCCATCGGCGATCTGGTGGTGCTGAACAATTATTTTTACGTTCATGGTCGCGCACCCTTTGAAAAAAATGAAAATCTGCATCGTGAACTGATGCGCCAGCGCGGTACTTTCGCCCGCTAAGCTTCAGTACTCGTTTGTGTGATACCCGGTGTGGTGTGATTGCCAGACCGGGTCTTTTCGTCTGTCCTTTTTGCTTGGCTACTTCCGATGAGCTCTGACTCCACCCTCTCGCCCCTGTCTCAACCTGCGCGGGTGGCTGCACAGGCCGCTTACGGCAAGCGGCCAGACCTGCCACGCAGACTGCAGAACATTTTGTCGCTGGACGATTTCGAGACGGCTGCCCGCAAGCATCTGCCGCGTCCTCTCTTTGGCTACATCGCCGGTGCGGCCGAAGACAATATCTCGCTCAAGGCCAATCGCCAGTCCTTTCAGGACTACAGCTTCAGCACCCGGGTGATGGTGGATGTGGCCAAGCGCAACCAGCAGACCACCATTTTTGGTGAGACCTATGCCTCGCCGTTTGGCGTGGCTCCCGTCGGCATCAGCGCCATTTCGGCCTATCGCGGCGACATCGTGCTGGCGCAGGCGGCCGCATCGGCCGGCATTCCGGCCATCATGAGCGGCACTTCGCTGATCAAGATGGAAGACGTGCACCAGGCGGCACCAGGTACCTGGTTTCAGGCCTATCTGCCCGGCGATACCTCCCGCATTGCCGGCCTGATCGACCGGGTCGAGGCGGCTGGCTTCAAGACCCTGGTTCTCACCGTGGACATCCCTGTCTGGGCCAATCGTGAAAACAATGTGCGTACCGGCTTTTCCATGCCGCTGCGGCCCTCGCTGCGCCTGGCCTGGGACGGCATGATCCGTCCGCGCTGGCTGGTGGGCACTTTCATGCGCACGCTGCTGTCTCACGGCATGCCGCACTTCGAGAATTCCTTTGCCACGCGCGGTGCGCCCATGCTGTCGAATTCCGCCATCCGCGATACGACAGGACGCGATCACCTGACCTGGCAGCATGTGCAGGAAATTCGCCGCCGCTGGTCGGGCAATCTGGTCATCAAGGGCGTGCTCAGCGAACACGACGCGCTGCGAGCCGTGGAGGCCGGTGCCGACGGCATCATCGTGTCCAACCACGGCGGTCGCCAGCTCGATGGCGCTGCGGCTCCGCTAGAGGTGTTGCCGGGTATCGTCGACAAGGTGGGCCATCAAACCGTGGTGATGATGGACAGCGGCGTGCGCCGCGGCGCAGACGTGATCAAGGCCATGGCACTGGGTGCCCGCATGGTGTTTCTGGGTCGCCCCTTCATGTATGCCGCTGCCGTGGGAGGCCAGGTCGGAGTCGATCACGCCATCACCTTGCTGCGCGACGAAGTGGATCGCAACATGGCCATGCTCGGTGCCCGCTCGTCGCAGGAAATCACGGCAGACTGCATTCTGTCCAAAGTGCGCTAATTCCTTGCGCGGCTGAAATCCCCGGGCCCCAGAGCCCGGGTGCCGGCCCGGGTTTCGAGACGCTATTGGGTGCTTGCATATTCAAGCACTTGCAACGGGGCTTTGTGCCCCATTGTCGTTTCAGGCGGCAGCAGGCTGGGGCATCAGCCCTTGAGCGCCACTTCAACGATTTGCGGCTCGAGCAAGCGCAGCAGCTCTGTTGGCGCGATTCCCACCAGATAGCCGCGGCGGCCGCCGTTGATGTAGATCCTGGGCAATTCGAGAATACTTTTTTCTACAAACACTGGCATCTTCTTTCTGGTGCCGAACGGGCTGGTGCCGCCCACCAGAAATCCCGTATGCCGATTGGCGACTTCGGGTTTGCAGGGCTCGATCTTCTTGTATCCGGCCTGGCGTGCCAGTTCCTTGGTCGAGACCTTGCAATCACCGTGCATCAGCACGATCAGGGGTTTGGCCGATTCATTTTCCATGACCAGGGTTTTGATCACCGAGTGCTCGTCTACTTGGAGTTCTCTAGAGGAAACCTTGGTGCCGCCGTGTTCCTCATAAGCGTAAAGATGGCTGGAATAATCTGCGCCGTGCTGTTGCAAAAATTGGGTCGCAGGGGTTTCGGGTGCGTTCGTCGGCTTCATTGCATTACCTAGGATTCATGAGCTCAAGCTGCTTCAAGCGCGCGTCATGAAGTGGCCCGGTGATTGATTCGATCATGCCATTTTCACGACTTTCCCGGCCTTGAGCGCCAATTGAAGGCCCGTGAATGCCTGAGCTGCCAAGGTGAAAGCTGCGCTGGATCTGGGCCGGGTTTCATGGTATCCGGCCTGGCTGGCGACGAAATTGCCTGCCGAGCACTCAAAGTGAAATGGATGCGGGTAAATTCGCACTCTGGCGTATGGCATGGGTTGTTGCTCTGTGCGAACCTGTGCTGAAGCGCAAGTCATGGGTCGTGCGCTGGCAAAATAGGCGCCGGGCATTATCTGCCTGGCTGCATTGTCTGCAGCCGGCCAGAGCCCCAAATCAGATAACAGAACAAGCGCCAGTTTCTGGCACAAGGATTTCAATTGACCGCCCTGTATTCCCTGATCGCCGTGATTGCGGCCTATTTGATCGGCTCCCTGTCGTTTGCGGTCATCGTCAGCCGCACCATGGGGCTCAATGATCCGCGCACTTATGGCAGCGGCAATCCGGGTGCGACCAATGTGCTGCGCTCGGGCAGCAAGGCGGCCGCCGCCGTCACGCTGCTGCTGGATGCCGTTAAGGGCTGGTTGCCGGTGATGTTGATCAAATGGTTTGGTGCCGATTTCGGTCTGGCCGAAGGCACGATGGCCATGGCGGGCCTGGCCGCGTTTCTGGGTCATCTGTACCCGGTGTTCTTTGGCTTTCAGGGCGGCAAGGGCGTGGCCACGGCGCTGGGCGTGCTGCTGGGCATCAGCGGCTGGCTGGGCCTGGCGACTGCGCTGACCTGGTTGATCATGGCGGTGTTTTTTCGCTATTCCTCGCTGGCTTCGCTGGTGGCCGCGATTTTTGCGCCGGTCTACTACGTGCTGTGCAGCGGCGTGGTCTGGTATGCGGAGACACCCGTCACGGTGGCGATTGTGGCCATGGCGGCTCTGCTGGTCTGGCGCCATCGCGAGAACATCCAGCGTCTGATGGCCGGCAAGGAGTCCAAACTGGGCAAGAAAAAGCAGGATGCGGCAGCCGGTGCTGCGGCTGCTGCAGCTGCCAAGAACGGCAGCAAGAGCAAGCGCCGCTGATCCAGTGCTGCACCGGCGTTGCTTGGCGAGGGTGCTGAAGCGCAGGCTTCAAGCGCCCAGTCAAGCGCCGGGATGAAAGCGGATAGACTCCTCAATCAAAAGCAGGCTGTGTACGGTGTACTTGGTTTTGCAGAATAAACAGTGTTGAGAGTATTTCAGGGCAAGCGCAAGAAGCTCCTGATAGCGTAGCAAGACCTCATCGCAAGACATCAACGAGAACTCCCTATTTATGGCATCCGGCCCATCGCAGCGTGATTACAGCGCTCCTTGTCCTGGTTGTAGCGCTCCGGTTCACTTTGCCAGCGCGCAATCGAGCTTTGCCGTCTGCGAGTTTTGCCGAAGCACGGTGGTGCGAGAAGGCGAGGTGCTCAAGCGCGTGGGCTCCATGGCCGAGGTGTTCGAGGACTACAGCCCGCTGAAATTGGGCGCTTCGGGCATGGTGGGGCGCAATGGCAAGCCCCAGCCTTTCACCCTGGTGGGGCGGGCGCAATACAAAAGCGATGCCGGCAACTGGTCCGAATGGATGGCCGCCCTCAGCGATGGGGAGATTGCCTATCTGAGCGAGGACAACGGCAGCTTTGCTTTCTCCTTTGCCTGGGCCCCGCCCGGCTGGAATGTGAGCGATTTCAACCCGCGTGAATGGCGCATGGGGCGGGAGCTCAAGGCGGGCGATCTGTCCTTTACCGTCACCAGTGTGCAAAATGCGCAGCTTTTGTCGGCCCAGGGCGAGCTGACGCAACTGCCTGCGCTGGGCAGGAGCTTCAAGCTGGTGGAGTTGCGCAATGACAAGGACCAGATCCTGTCGGCGGACTTCAGCGGCAAGGCGCCTGTCTATACCCTGGGCGCACCCGTCAAGCTTGAAGCCTTGCAGATGCAAGGCCTGCGCGACAAGGCTGCGACCAAGAAGGAGCAGGGCCGCCACTTCAACTGCCCCAAATGTGCCGCCGTGGTGCCGGTGCGCTTTGACACCACCAAGGCCATGAGCTGCCCCAGCTGCGGCAGCCTGGTTGACATGAGCGCCGGCATCGGCGGCGAGCTCAGCTACGCCGAGCAGCGCAAGAAGATCAAGCCCCAGATACCGCTGGGCAAGAACGGCAGACTCGACGGCCTGGAATGGCAGGTGGTGGGTTTTCAAAGGCGGTCGGGGCGCGAGCTGGGCGAGGAAGACGACGACGAGACCTTTGAGTGGGATGAGTACCTGCTCTACAACCAAAAAGCCGGTTTCTCCTTCATCGTCGATTCGCTCGATGGCTGGAGCACGGCGCGCGTCATCAGCGGCGCGGCCAAGCTCTCCAAAAACGGCAACACCGCCACCTATATGCAGCGCAAATACAGCAAGGAGTCGGCCTATCTGGCGACCACGCTGTATGCCGAAGGCGAGTTTTACTGGCCGGTTTCCAAGGGCCAGGTCACCAGCAATGTGGACTATGTCTATGGCGGCAAGCAGGCGTCTCTGGCCCTGGAGACGGCCAACAACGAGAGCACCTGGACCCACGGCCAGCACGTGAGCGCGCAGACCCTGGCCCAGTCCTTTGGCGTGGACAAGCTCAAGGACCGATCCCAGGTCAGCCCTCTGTCGGGCAGCCGCTTCAGCATTGGCAGCATCTTGTTCTGGCTGTTTGTGCTGTTGTTCACCCTGCCTTTTTTGAGAGCCTGCGTCTCCAGCCCCAGCTGCGATCCGCGCACCGACCCCAATTGCAGCTACAGCCGCTCCAGCAGCGGCTCCTACGGCGGCTACACCTCGGGTGGCAGCCATAAATAAGCGTGGCTTGGCAGACCTGTGTCTGCAAGCGCGTATTTTTTGAGACAAGGAGAATCGACCATGACTTTTGACTGGTTCAGCGCCCAAAATTTCTTCGGCTCCATCCTCTATGCCCTGGTGGGTGTGGTGGTGTTTTGGGGCTGTTTTTTCATCATCGACAAGATCACGCCCGTGGACATGTGGGCCGAAATTGTGGAAAAGCACAACAAGGCCTTGGCCATGGTGGTGGCCGCCATGTGTCTGGGCATCAGCATCATCGTGGCGGCGGCGATTCATTGACGACATCCTCGTTGCGGGGCGGGCGACCGGCTTAGGCCCTGGCGCGATGTCTCTGGCTTGGCGCGCGCCGGTTTCGGGCGATGGTTTTTTTGAAAGTTGAGGGTGGTTTGACGAATGTGAAGGCGGCGGGGCCACGGCCCATCGATGTGGCACTGCTGACCAGCGTGTTCGTGATTGCGGCCTGCGGCCTGTTGTACGAGCTGGCGGCGGGCGCGCTGGCGTCCTATCTGCTGGGCGATTCGGTGCTGCAGTTCTCCACCATCATCGGCACCTATTTGTTTGCCATGGGGATTGGCTCATGGCTGTCGCGCTATTTCGAGACCCATCTGCCGGCGCATTTTCTGCGCATAGAGCTGCTGGTGGCCTTGATTGGCGGAGCCTTGCCGGCCGTGCTGTTTCTGGCCAATGCCTATGTGCCCGGAGCCTTCCGTTTTCTGCTCTACGGCATGGTGTTGCTGGTGGGCACGCTGGTGGGGCTGGAGATTCCGCTTGTCATGCGGATCTTGAAGCGCAACGCCACGCTCAAGGATCTGGTCTCGCAGGTGCTGACCTTTGATTATCTGGGCGCGCTGGCCGTGTCGCTGGCCTTTCCCATCTTGCTGGTGCCCAAGCTGGGACTGGTGCGTACGGGCCTGCTGTTCGGCTTTATGAATGCCGCGATTGCCGTGTGGGCGCTGCTGCTGTTCAAGAACGAGTTGCGCAATCTGCGCGCCCATGCCTGGGCCTGTGCGGCCGTCATGGGGGTGCTGGGGGCCGGTATTTTTGGTGCGGATCATTTAACCAAGTTGGCCGATGACCATTTCTACCAGGATCGCATCGTACTCAGCAGTGCCACGCCCTACCAGCGCATCGTGGTCACCCAGGGCCGCCAGGGCGCGCGTCTGTATCTGAACGGCAATCTGCAGTTTGCCCAGAGTGACGAGTACCGCTATCACGAGGCTTTGGTACACCCCGTCATGGCGGCGCAAGGTGCGCCGAAAAAAGTAGCGGTTCTGGGCGGCGGCGATGGCATGGCCGTGCGCGAGGTGCTTAAGTACCCCAGCGTGGAGGCTGTCACGCTGGTGGAGCTGGACCCGGCCATGACCGCGCTGTTCAAAAGCAATGCCATGATGAGCGCGCTCAACGGTCAGGCGCTCAATGATGCGCGGGTCAAGATCGTCAATACCGATGCGTTTCAGTGGCTGCAGCAAACCGATGAGGTGTTTGATGTGATCGTGGTGGACTTTCCCGATCCCACCAACTTCGCCATCGGCAAGCTGTTCACCGCCAGTTTCTATGCGCAGCTGGACAAGCGACTGTCCGCCAGCGGCTATGCCGTGGTGCAGACCACATCGCCGCTGATTGCCCGTCAGAGCTTTTGGACCGTGGTGCAGACCATGGAATCCGTGGGCCTGACGGTCAAGCCTTATCACGCCCATGTGCCCAGTTTTGGCGAATGGGGCTTTGTGATCGCCAGCCATCGCCCCTGGCGCGAGCCCGCCAGCCTGCCCGAAGGCATGCGTTTTCTCACGCTGCCCACGCTGCGGCTGATGTTCGACTTTCCGCTGGATATGGCGCGTGTGCCCGCCGAGGTGAACCGTCTGTCCAACCAGGTGCTGGTCAACACCTATGAGCGCGAATGGGGCAAGCTTGAGCATTGATCGCCGTCAGTGGCTCAAGACCGCAGCGCTGGGCGCATGGGGCGCCGTAGCCCCGTTTGCGCTGACGGGCTGCTCGCCGCGCATTCCCGTGGCGGACGATCTGCCCGGCGGCTTTACCGGCGTGGCGCTGGAGCGCGGCCATGCGATGCGTGCGCAGTGGCAACGCCTGGCGCAGGGCCTGGATTTGCCGGCTCCTGCCGTGGTGCACCGCGCACCGGTGGTGATTGCCGGCGGCGGCATAGCCGGGCTGGCGGCTGCCCGGGCGCTGGAGGCTGGTGGTGTGGAAGGCGCTGCCTTGCTCGATACCCAGAGCGCCATGGGCGGCAACAGCCAGGGCGGGATGCTGGGCGGTATGGCCTGCCCGCTGGGGGCGCATTATTTGCCCGTGCCCGGCGACGATGCGCCAGAGGTGCAGGACTGGCTGGAAGAGCTGGGCCTGCGTCAGCGCGTGGCCGGCCGCTGGAGCTACGACGAACGCTATCTATGCCATAGCCCGCAGGAGCGCCTGTACTGGCAGGGCGCCTGGCATGAGGGCTTGCTGCCTGTGCAGGGCGTTGCCCAACGCACGCTGGATCAGTACGCAGAGTTTGAGCAACTGATCAAGCAATTGATGGCCGAGGCGCGCTTTGCCATGCCCTCTGTACGCGTTTGGCAGCGTGAAGGCGGCTTGCCCTTAGCCCATGCGGCGCTGGATGCGCAGCGGTTTGATGCCTGGCTGGCTGCGCAAGGCATCGCCGATCCGCAACTGCTGTGGTATCTGAACTACTGTTGTCGTGATGATTTCGGGGCCGGCATTTCCCGCGTCTCGGCCTGGGCCGGCATTCACTACTTTGCCAGCCGTCATGGCTTTCATGCGCCGCGACCGGCGTCGGGCCATGGCGCCGAGGAGGTGCAAGATGATGGCGGCGATCAGGTGCTGACCTGGCCCCAGGGCAATGGCTGGCTGTCTCAGCAACTGGCGGCGCGGCTGGTGAGCACACAGCAGGTGACGGATTGCAGCGTGCTTGCCATCACCGAAGGCCGGCATGGCGTGCAGATCGATGCCTATCACCATGGTCGCCAGCAGCATGAGCGCTGGCTTGCCCAGCGCTGCGTGGTGGCCTTGCCGACGTTTGTGGCCGCGCGCGTGGTGCGCAATGCCCCCGATTTTTTGCGCACCGTGGCCCAGCGGCTGGACTGGGCCCCGTGGCTGGTGGCCAATATCCATATCGGCAGCGCCCTGACCGACAGGCCGGGTGCGGAGCCGGCCTGGGACAACGTGATGTTCGAAGACCCCAATGCCGGCGGCCTGGGTTATGTGGATGCCGGCAATCAGCGGCTGGATCGCATCAGCAAGCGGCCTACGGTGCTCAGCTATTACCAGGCGCTGGGCGACTGGGTCGACGGCCGCCAGCAGCTGCTGAGCCAGCCGTTTGAGTTCTGGCGCAACCGTATTGTGCAAAGCCTCAGCGAACCTCACCCCGATTTGCTGTTGCGAGCCACGCGCATGGAGATCACACGCTATGGCCATGCCATGGCGATTCCACGGCCGGGAGATCAGCAGATTTTGAGTCAAATCGCTTTGCAGTCCAATCAGGATAAGCGCAAGAAGCTATCAAATGGTGAGCGTGTCCAGTCGCTGCCCACGCCGGCCACGGCGCGTCTGGCCTTTGCCCATGCGGACTGGGCCGGTTACTCGGTGCTGGAAGAGGCTTTCACCCGGGGCCACCATGCCGGCTTGTGGGCAGCATAGGTTTTTGATATCTCAGTCAGGCAAGGCGCTGCGTGCCCGGAACCTGCACCATGCGGTAAAGCGCCTGGTTGTGCATGGCGCAGTGCATGCCCAGCTGGGCCATGGCGCGCGGGTCCAGCTCCAGGCTCAGGGCCGAGCGTGCCAGGGCTGATACCAGCAGCGGGCTGCGGCCCGGCTGGTGCAGCACGGGGGGGAAGAGGCTGTGGCCGCTCTGGTCGATGACGCTGGCGACTTCGGGCTGTTCCGGTGCCGTGCCGCGGCGCAGCACCACGGCAATTTCGCCATTGGCCAGCTGCACATAGGTGCCTGGCGGGTAAAGACCGACCACGCGCACCAGCGCGGCCTTGACTTCGTCGGCGTACTGCTGGTTTTGCTGCAGCATCTGCAGCGATTCGGTGGCCGAGCGTCCGGCGCGGGTCTTGCGCGGGCTGATCATTGCGGCATAGCGGTCCACGGCGCCCAGGATGCGCACCAATCGCTGTGCCGGCGACAGCATGGCCAGCGGCATGGGCGACTTGGCCGCGTGGTGCTGCTCCACCACCTCCAGCCATAGCGCATCGTCGATCATCAGGCGCTGCAGCAGCTCGCGGCTGTCCTGCGCATGGCGTTTGACGGCCTCGCTCTGATGGCTGCTCAGCGGTTCGCGCTGCTCGGCCAACTGGTCTTGCAGCGCATTCATGCCGATATTCATGGTCAGTGCGGCCCGCACCAGCACTCTGCGCTCGGATTCTTCCAGCCGCAGCTCGCGCGCCAGCACATCGCACAGGCTGGCACACACCAGAGCGTGCGAGGCGCTATAGCCCACGGTGGATGAGGCGGCGCGCTGGAACATCAGATACAGGGCTGCGTCCGAATTTTGGGTGATCAGATCCTGCAGCCACAGATCGAGTTGATGCAGCTTGCCCGGGAAATCGCTGATCTGCAGCGGCCCGGACAGCAGCACCGACAGGGCGGCTTCCAGGTCGGACCACAGACCCAGCAGGTCCTCGTAAGGATCGTTGTCTTGAATGGGAGTGCTGGAGTGGCTCACGGCTTAGCGCTTGACCAGAATCATTTCCGTGCCTTGCCGGGTCATCTGAAAATGCGCCAGCAGGTTGTTGCCCAGCAGCACATAGGGCATGGACTGGGAGGCGACGATGGCTTCCAGCCCGCGCACCTCCACATCACCCACACGCACGCTGTCCAATATCAGCTTCCAGCCCTGGGCCGTGCCGTTGGCGGTGCGCATCATGACCGGTGTGCCTTGCAGATAGGGCAGGCCCATGCGCTCGGCATCGGCCCGGCCTATGGCCACGGTGCTGGCACCGGTGTCCACCATATATTGCATGCTCTTGCCGTTGATCTGGCCGCGATCGATGAAGTGACCTCTGGCATCGGCCATGAGCACGATACGAGAGCCAGAGACGCCATTGCCGCGGCTGCCCACGCTGACGGGGGCCTCGCCCAGGCGTATGGTCTGGCGCTGGCCTTTGATCTCGACCACGACCGAGTCTGCCCCCACCTGCAGCACGCGCACGCCCTGGTGACTGTCATTGCTGGCCACGGCCTTGGGTACGCCGCCATCAATGACCAGCAAGGCCTTGCTGCCCAGCACGCCTGTCAGGGCCACGGACTGGGCCCAGCCCGCGCCGGCGGCGGTCAGGGATAGGGCCGAAACAGCCCAAATACCGAGCTTGCGGGCGAAGGCGTGCATGGGGTGAGGGCCTGAGGCTTAGTCGCGGAAGTTGTTGAACGACAGAGGGTGGTCGGCCAAGTCCTTGCGGATCAGCGCCATGGCCGCCTGCAGGTCGTCGCGCTTGGCGCCGGTAATGCGCACCTTGTCTTCCTGAATGGCGGCCTGCACCTTGAGCTTGCTTTCCTTCATCAGCTTTTGCAGCTGCTTGGCCAGATCGGATTCAATGCCGTTCTTGACCTTGATGACTTGCTTGACCTTGTCGCCGCCAATCTTCTGGGCCTTCTGGATGTCCAGGAAGCGCACGTCCACATTGCGCTTGGTCAGCTTGTTGCGCAGCAGTTCTTCCACTTGCTGCAGCTGGAACTCGGCATCGCCATACATGGTGATTTCCTTGTCCTTGAGTTCCACAGCAGCCGAAGTGCCCTTGAAGTCAAAACGGGTGCCAATTTCCTTGGTGGCGTTATCGACGGCGTTCTTGACTTCGACGAAATCGGCTTCGCACACGGTGTCAAAAGAAGGCATGAGACTTTTCCTATCTATCAGTTCAGAGACAAGCCGCAGTGCGCTCGGCGGGGATGGGGGAGTGTTCCCAGCAGCAGCACAGGCGCAGTGCGACAATTGCATGGATGTTAGTCGAGAAAAATGTTCCCCTGCAGCATTGCAACACCTTTGGCATTGCTGCGCGTGCTGAAACGCTGGTGCGCATCCGAAGCGAAGAGGATGTGCGCCAGTTCCTGGTCGATCCGCTCTGGGGTCGCCAGCCCGTGTTCGTGCTGGGCGGCGGCAGCAACGTGGTGTTGACGGGCGACGTGGCTCCCGTGGTGCTCAAGATGGAAATCATGGGCATGCGCTTGCTGCGTGAGACCGACAGACACTGGGTGGTGGAGATTGGTGCCGGCGAGAGCTGGCACAACATGGTGGCCTGGACGCTGGCTCAGGGCTATACGGGGCTGGAGAACATGGCGCTGATTCCCGGCACCGTGGGTGCGGCGCCGGTGCAGAACATCGGTGCCTATGGCATGGAGCTGCAGGATCGTTTCGATTCCCTGGATGCGGTGGATCTGGCTACGGGCGAGAGCTTCAGCCTCAATGCAGCCCAATGTGCATTTGGTTATCGTGACTCGGTGTTCAAGCATGCGCCTGCCCAGCCCAAGTACTGGCCGGTGGCCAGTGCCAGCGCCATTCCGCGGGGCCTCGGTCTCAAGGGGCGCGCCGTCATCACCCGTGTGCGCCTGGTCTTGCCCAAGGACTGGCAAGCCGATCTGGGCTATCTTGATCTGCAGCGCAAGCAGGCTGAAAAAGGCATAGAGAACCCCACGGCGCAGCAGATTTTTGACTGGGTCTGCGAAATCCGCCGCGCCAAGCTGCCCGATCCCGAGGTGATAGGCAATGCCGGCAGCTTCTTCAAGAACCCCACGGTGACGCCCGAGCAGTGTGCGGACATCATTGCGCGCGAGCCCAAGATCGTCCACTACCCCATGGATGATGGCTCCATCAAGCTCGCGGCTGGTTGGCTGATCGACGCCTGCGGCTGGAAGGGCAAGACCCTGGGGCGCGCCGGCGTTTACGACCGGCAAGCCCTGGTGCTGGTCAATCGGGGTGATCGCCACAGTGTCGATGCCAGCGTGACCGGCGGCGAGGTGATGACGCTGGCCGGTGCGATTCAAACCAGTGTGTATGAACGCTTTGGTATCCGCCTGGAGCCGGAACCGGTAGTGATCTGATATGGGAAAAAGGGCCGGAAGCGAATGCTCCCGGCCCTTTTTGGGTAAAGGATGGCGCTTATTTCCAGAAAGGCGGGCGCAGCATCATGGCGGTGACGCGGTAGGGTGCTTTGGCTTCCACGGCCAACTCCAGCGGCGCGTAGCCCTTGGCGCAGTCCAGCAGAACGCCTGTGGCCAGCGGGTTGCCGCTTTGCATGCGGGCCACGGTCTTGCAGCTGCCCATGCCGGTGTGCAGAGATGCCAGTGCTTTTTGCACGGCGTCCATGGGCGATTGCTTGAGGAATTCCTCGGTGAAATTGTTGGCTGCCAGTTTGCTCTTGCCGTCGGCGGCCGCAACAATCGCTTGCAAGCGCTTGAGCAGTGCGGCGCTGGCTGCGGCTGCATCCACGTTGGAAGGGGCGGGCGCTGCTGGCTCCTGTGCCGCAGCAGCGGCAGGGGCTGGAGTGGCTGCGCCTTCTTGTGCATGAGCGGTCGCGGTAAAGCCTGCGGCCACCATCAAAGCGGTGGTCAGAAGTGCCGAGCCTGTCTTTTGCATGTTCATCTGTTGAACCTTTCGTCAAACAACGGAACCACTTTAAACGCTGAAGCTGACATTTTTGCAAGACTCGCTTTTGTTTGTGTTGCCATATGCAAGATGTCTGGCTTCGTGGAATGCACCTGCGCCGCACTCAAGTCAGGGTTAGCGCTTGGCGCGGTGGGGCAGGGTCTGCCTAAAATCTGTTGCAGTGCAAAAGAGATGGACCATGCCCACAACAGAGGAGGAGCTTGCGATGCAAGAGCAACACCAGGGCGCAGCCCCACAAAGCGCACAACGCGTTATCAAGAAATATCCCAATCGCCGTCTGTATGACACGGACACCTCGTCTTACATTACCCTGGCCGAAGTCAAGCAACTGGTCATGGATCGCGAGCAGGTGGTGATCAAAGATGCCAAAACGGGCGAGGATCTGACCCGCTCCATCCTGCTGCAGATCATTCTCGAGGAAGAGGCCGGCGGAACGCCCATGTTCTCCGAAGCCATGCTGGCCAACATCATTCGCTTCTACGGCCATACCATGCAGGGCTATATGGGCACGTATATCGAAAAGAACGTGCAGCTTTTTACGGATTTTCAGAACAAGCTGTCCGAGCAGTCTCACAGTGCCTCGCCCGAGGCCTGGAAGCAGTTCATGGGCATGCAGCCGCCCATGATGCAGAACATGATGAGCAGCTATATGGAGCAGTCGCAAAGCATGCTCTCCCAGATGCAGGAGCAAATGCAAAAGCAGACCGAGCAAATGCTGGGTGTGCTGGGTCTCAAACGTTGAGAGCAGTTTTTGTTTCAATCAGGCGGACTTTCGGGTCCGCTTTTTTTATGGCTGTGCCTCGTCTGCCCTTAGTCCTGTTTGACGATGCAAACAGTTTTACCGAATCCAACAATGGTTTCGCACTTCTGCCGTCCGGCACGCATCACCCGATGGCGGGTGACGGCGGGCGAGGCAGGGTCTGGGAGAAACCTGGATCTGGTGGTTTTGAAATGGCGACATAACAAGGAGGAGACAGATGACAGGACGGGTTCAGAACAAGGTGGCGTTGGTGACGGGCGGTGCCAGTGGCGTGGGTCTGGAAGTGGTCAAGCTGCTGCTGGCCGAAGGTGCCAAAGTGGCATTTAGCGATATCAACGAGGCAGCAGGCCAGCAACTGGCCGCCGAACTGGGCGAGCGCGCCATGTTTGTGCGCCATGACGTGAGCAGCGAAGAGGACTGGACTGGCGTGATCGCCGCCGTGCAGCAGCGCTTTGGTGTGCTCAATGTGCTGGTGAATAACGCTGGCATCTTGCTGGCAGGCGACATGGAAAGCGGTCGCCTGGCCGATTTCCGCCGGCTGCTGCAGATCAACACCGAATCCGTGTTCATAGGCTGCCAGCAAGGCATGGCGGCTATGAAGGAAAAAGGCGGCTCCATTATTAACATGGCTTCGGTGTCATCCTGGCTGCCGGTGGAGCAATACGCAGGCTATAGCGCCAGCAAGGCGGCGGTGGCAGCGCTCACGCGCGCCGCAGCGCTCAACTGCCGCAAGCAAGGCTATGCCATCCGTGTGAACTCCATTCACCCCGATGGCATCTACACCCCCATGATGCAAGCCTCTTTGCCCAAGGGCGTGAGCAAGGAGATGGTATTGCACGATGCGGCGCACAACCGCGGCGGCCGGGCCTATATGCCAGAGCGCCTTGCCCAGCTGGTGCTGTTTCTGGCATCGGATGAATCCAGCGTGATCAGCGGCAGCGAGCTGCGTGCAGACAATTCCATTTTGGGCATGGGTCTTTAACGGCTGTCGTCACGCCTTGGCAAGCCACAAGCCCCATCGGTCAAGCCGGTGGGGCTTTTTTCAGCCTTGTCTTTGGCCTGAGGTAAGCGCTCGGAGCAGGTGCTGTCGAGGGTACAAAGCCGCGTTGGCACATGGTTTGCATGGGCGGCAGTAAAATATAGGGTTAATGTCGGCTCGCTGGCCATGGATGGGCCGGTACGCGAATTCATATGGGTCTCATGTGGATGGTGCGGACTGAGCCTCACTCTGAATGAATACCCCGATGACCAGCGAACAAAACATTTCTGCACAAGCGGCCCCCAAGGTCGGCTTTGTGTCCCTGGGTTGCCCCAAGGCCTTGACCGATTCCGAGTTGATCCTGACCCAGCTCAGCGCCGAGGGTTACCAGACCTCCAAGACCTTTGAAGGTGCGGATCTGGTCATCGTCAACACCTGTGGCTTCATCGACGATGCCGTCAGGGAAAGCCTGGACACCATTGGCGAGGCACTGGCAGCCAATGGCAAGGTGATCGTGACCGGTTGCCTGGGCGCCAAGGCCGGCAAGGATGGCGGCAATATGGTTGCCGAAGTGCACCCCAGCGTGCTGGCCGTGACCGGCCCTCATGCCACGCAAGAGGTGATGGATGCCGTGCATGCCCACCTGCCCAAGCCACATGACCCGTTTGTAGACCTGATCCCCGGCGCCTTTGGCGAGGCCGGCATCAAGCTCACGCCCAAGCACTATGCGTATCTGAAAATTTCGGAAGGTTGCAACCACCGCTGCACCTTCTGCATCATCCCTTCCATGCGCGGCGATCTGGTCTCGCGCCCGATTGGCGATGTGATCAAGGAAGCCAAGGCGCTGTTTGAAGGCGGCGTCAAGGAGCTGCTGGTCATCAGCCAGGATACTTCTGCCTATGGCGTGGACGTGAAGTACCGCACCGGTTTCTGGGATGGCAAGCCCGTCAAGACCCGCATGCTGGAGCTGACCGAAGAGCTGGGCAAGCTGGCTGCGCAACACGGCGCCTGGGTGCGTCTGCACTATGTCTACCCCTATCCCACGGTGGACAACATCCTGCCGCTGATGGCCGAGGGCAAAATCCTGCCGTATCTGGACGTGCCGCTGCAGCACAGCCATCCTGATGTCCTCAAGCGCATGAAGCGTCCCGCATCCGGCGAGAAGAACCTGGATCGCATCCGCGAATGGCGCAAGGTCTGCCCCGAGCTGGTGATTCGTTCCACCTTCATCGCCGGTTTCCCCGGCGAGACCGAAGAAGAATTCGAGCATCTGCTGAACTTCATCCGTGAAGCCGAAATCGACCGCGCCGGCTGCTTTGCCTATAGCCCCGTGGAAGGCGCCACCGCCAATGAGCTGCCCGGCATGCTGCCCGAAGAAGTGCGTGAGGCCCGCCGCGCCCGCTTCATGCAAGTGGCCGAGGAAGTTTCCACCCAGCGCCTGCAGCGCCGCGTGGGCCAGGTCATGAAGGTGTTGGTCGACAAGTCCATCAGCATGGGCAAAAAAGGCGGTATCGCCCGCACCTATGCCGATGCGCCTGAGATCGATGGCGTGGTACACCTGCTGCCGCCAGAAAAAGCCAGCAAGACCTACAAGGTCGGTGATCTGATCACCGTGCGCATCGTGCGTACGCAAGGCCACGATCTGGTGGGTCAACCCATCTGATCTTGCAGGCGGCTTGCCGCCTGTTGCTTTTGATGGCAAGACGGCCGGTATAAAGTGAGCTGCTTGCGCTGGATGTGTTTGAATTTCAGAGGGTTTTGCCTTTGAACTTCATACAAATCAAGCGCTAGTAGCTCATTTTTTATTTGCAGATGCAGCAGTCGGCGTGACTTGCAAACCTTGGCGAACTGCCGCTCTTTGCTGAGCGCCCATAAAAAAAGCTTCCTGATGACAGGAAGCTTTTTTGCATGCGAAGCAGTCACGAGGACTGCAGCCGCATTACACGCGCTTGCGGTATTCGCCGGTGCGGGTGTCGATTTCGATCTTGTCTTCCTGGGCCACGAACAGGGGCACAGCGACTTCAAAACCGGTAGCGATCTTGGCGGGCTTGAGCACCTTGCCGGAAGTGTCGCCCTTCACAGCTGGCTCGGTCCAGGTGATTTCGCGCACGATGGTGGTGGGCAGTTCGCAGGAGATGGCCTTGCCGTCATAGAACACGACTTCAGCAGTCATGCCGTCTTCCAGGTAGTTCAGAGCGTCAGCCATGTTTTCGGCTTCGACTTCGTACTGGTTGAACTCTTCATCCATCCACACATACATGGGGTCGGCGAAGTAGGAGTAGGTGCACTCCTTCTTTTCCAGAATCACGTTGTCGATCTTGTCGTCGGCCTTGAACACGTTTTCTGTGCCGAAGTTGCCGATCAGGCTCTTGAGCTTCATGCGCACGGTGGCAGCGCCACGGCCGCCACGGGCGTATTCGGTCTTCAGAACGATCATGGGGTTCTTGTCGAACATGATCACGTTGCCGGCGCGGATTTCTTGAGCGATTTTCATGGCTTGCTTATGACAGGTTGGAGCCGCTCTACACGGCAGGCAAGCTGTTCGCAATGGTTGCAAGGAGCAACGGTCAAAGATGCGGCGGCGGGGCCTGCCGCGTGGTCCGCGGCGGGGTGCGCTCCCAAGAGCTGGATCGCCTGCTGGCGAAACTCTCAAAGAGGCAAAACGTAGATTTTATCTTTTTTCGGCACTAAAGGCTTGAATCTGTGCAATCAAGTCGCTTTGTGTGGCCAAACTTTCTCTAGCTGCCTGCACGCAGGCTTGCCATTCACGCAGCATTTCGGGCGTGAGCAAAGGCAATGTTTGCGGCGAGGTCATATCGTTCCAGGCGTGATGAAACGCCCGCAGGCTGGGCGGAGCCTTCAGCCAGTCGAGGAAGGCATCGAGCTTGTCGTGATGGGCGTTGTCGTGCTGGGGGTAGATGTGCCAGATCATGGGCTGGCCCGCCCACAGCGCGCGTACCAGCGAATCCTCGCCGCGCACCAGGTTCAGATCGCAGGCCCAGAGCATCTCATCAAACTGCGGCTGCGGGCAGGGCTGCAGATAGCGGGGCTTGAGTGGCTCGGCCTGCGGCAAAGCCTGCACGGCAGCCGCAGCGCGGCCCGGAGTGACCAGCAATTGAGGGCTGAGCGCCGAGGCGGAGCCAAGCTGATCCAGCAACTGGGGCAGGGCCGCCGGTTCATAGCAAAACAGCGAAACAGCGCAGTCATGGCCTTGAACACCATGGGCTGCGCGCCACTGGCTGCGCCGGGCGGCAAAGTCTTTCTGGCGCGTACCCAGGTTTTGCTCGCGCACTACGGAGCCGGTGGCGGGCGTGAAGCCCGGGTAGAAGAACCAGCGCGTCAGGCCCGCAGCGGGGCCGGACATGATGCGCGAGGGCAGGCAATGGCAGCGCTTCACATAGTCTTCGGCCGACAGGTATTCCAGATTGATCCAGACGGGGGGCTTGCTGCCGGTGCGGGGCTTGGCATGGCTTTGTGCGATGGCCTCAAGCATCACCGGCGGTATTTCGCAGCCAAAGGCCTCGATCACCACATCGCCGATGTCCGCGGGAATCTGTTCGCGCAGCGTGGGCCAGCCATGCACGCTCAAGCCCTGGGGGTAGGGCTGGGGCGCCATCCATTGCAGGGCCGAGGCATCGTCCATCCACAGGCGCACGCTCTGGCCGCGCTGCACCAGTTCGGCGGCCGTGCGCCAGCACACGCCCACGTCGCCGAAGTTGTCTATCACCTGGCAAAAAATATCCCAGGTCAGGCGCGGATGTTGATGCGTCGCCGTGGTGGCGGTGAGAGGTAAAAAGTCCAGCATAGATTCAAAGAGTTGGTGCGTCTTGTGGCAGGCACAGATGCTCTACCAGCAATTGGGCCACGGGCGAGAGCGCATCTTGCGAGCGCAGGCACAGCATGAGTTGGCGCTCGGCCCAGGGCTCATCGAGCACGATGCAGCGCAGCGGCAGCGTGCCGGTATAGAGGCGGGCACTGCCTTCGGGCAGGATGCCTATGCCCAGGCCGGAGGCGACCATCAGGCACAGCGCGTCATAGCCCGTCACTTTCATGCGAAGGCGTGGCTGCAGGCCCTGATCTGCGGCCGCGCGGGTGATCAAATGGTTGAGGGCGCTGTCTGCGTGCATGCCTATCAGGTCATGTTCTATCACCTGGGCCAGGCGCAAACGGCGCTTGCGCGCCAGTGCATGAGCCAGCGGCACCACCACGGTCAGCCGGTCGCGTCGATACGGCCTGAGGCGGATTTTGCTGCCGTAGCTGCCGTTGTTGAGCAGGCCGATATCGGCCTCGTTGTCTTCCACGGCGCGGGCAATGTCGGTGCTCACGCGCTCTTGCAGGCGTACATCGACCAGCGGGTACTGGCTCAAAAAACTTTGCAGCTGAGCGGGCAGAAACTGGGTGATGCTGGAGATATTGGCCATCACCCGCACATGGCCGCGCAGGCCTTTGCCGCCGTCCTGCGCATAGTCCTTCATCTGCAGCGCAATTCCATCCATCTCGTTGAGCACGCCGCGCGCCATGTTCAAGAGTGCAAAAGCCGCGGCCGTGGGGCTGCTGCCCCGGTTGCTGCGGGTGAACAGCTCCACCTGCAACTGGGCCTCCAGCTCGGCCAGGCGGCGGCTGGCCGCCGATGGGGCAATGTGTTCGCGTGCGGCGGCGCGGGCGATGGCGTTTTCTTCCATCACGGCGACAAACAGGCGCAGGCTGATCGGGTCCAGTTTCATGTGCCCGTCATTATCCCAGCTATGCCCAAATGCGATGGCAGCTTCGCGTATCAGCGCTTTGCCGATTCTTTAGCCCCGTGCACCATGCGGCAAAACGGTTTCCGGACTTCCGCCGGCAATCAAGCGCAGACCAAATACAGAGAGACAAGGATGAACGCAAGCTACATCAAGGATCCCGCCACGCAGACGGCCACGGCGCGCGCCCTGGAGGGCGTGAAAGTGGTGGAAATGGGACAGCTGATTGCTGGCCCGTTTTGCGGCAAGACACTGGGGGAGTTCGGCGCCGACGTGGTCAAGATCGAAGCCCCTGGCGCGGGCGACCCGCTGCGCAACTGGCGTCTGATCAAGGAAGGCACTTCCGTCTGGTGGCAGGTGCAGTCGCGCAACAAGCGCTCCGTAGCACTGGATCTGCGTCAGAAGGAAGCGCAGGACGTGGCCCGGCGCCTGATTGCCGAAGCCGATGTGCTGGTGGAGAACTTTCGCCCCGGTACGCTGGAAGGCTGGGGCATGTCGCCCCAGGAACTGCATGCCATCAACCCCGGCTTGGTGATTCTGCGCATCTCCGGTTACGGCCAGACCGGCCCTTACCGCGATCTGCCCGGCTTTGGCGTGATCGGCGAGGCCATGGGCGGCTTGCGCCACTTGACGGCCGAGCCCGGCCGCGTGCCCGTGCGGGTCGGAGTGTCGATCGGCGACACGTTGGCGGCGTTGCATGGCGTCATCGGCGTGATGATGGCCTTGTACCACCGAAAGGTGCAGGGCGGAGCTGGCCAGGTGATTGATGTGGCTTTGCATGAAGCCGTCTTCAACGTGATGGAAAGCCTGCTGCCCGAGTACAGCGCTTTTGGTGCGGTGCGCGAAGCCGCCGGCAGCGCGCTGCCGGGCATTGCGCCGTCGAACGCCTACGCCTGCCAGGACGGCTGGGTGCTGGTGGCCGGCAATGGCGATTCCATCTTCAAGCGGCTGATGACGGCGATTGGTCGCCAGGATCTGGCGGAGGCCCCCGATCTGGCTGATAACGCAGGCCGCGTCAAGCGCGTGGTCGAGATCGATGCCGCCATTGGCGACTGGGCCAAGGTGCGCAGCGTGCAGGCCGTGATGGATGAGCTGGGCCGGGCCCGCGTGCCCGCAGGCAAGGTGTACACGGCCAAGGACATTGCTGAAGACCCGCACTACCGTGCCCGCGACATGATTTTGAATCAGCGCACCCGCGATGGTTTTGAGGTGGAGGTGCCGGGCATCGTGCCCAAGCTCTCGCTCACGCCCGGTACCGTGCGCAGCAGCGCTCCGCATGTGGGTGACGATACCGATGCCGTGCTGGCCGAAGTGGGCCTGACGGCCGAGCAGATCGCCCAGCTGCGTGCCAGGGGAATCATCCAATGAACGGCCCCAATGTATGGCATGGCGCGGGCCGCCGCATCTTCATGAACGAAGTCGGCATGCGCGATGGCTTGCAGATGGAGCAGGCGTTTGTGCCCACCGAGGACAAGATCGCCCTGGTCAATGCCCTGTCTCAAGCAGGCTTGTCCAAGATCGAAGTCACGGCTTTTGTCTCGCCCAAAGCCATTCCTGCGCTGCGCGATGGGGAAATTGTGATGCGCGAGATAGCGCGCCGCCCTGGCACCGTCTATACGGCGCTGGTGCCCAATGTGCGCGGCGCCGAGCGGGCGATTGAGGCCCACACCGATGAGCTGAACCTGGTGATGTCGGTTAGCGAGACCCACAATTTGTGCAATCTGCGCATGCAGCGCAGCCAGTCGTTTGAGGCGCTCAAGCAAGTCATTGCCACGGCGCAGCAGGCGACCACGCCCGTCAATGTGTCGCTGTCCTGCTGCTTTGGCTGCCCCATGGAGGGCGATGTGCCGCAGGTCGAGGTGCTGGCCTGGGTGCAGCGCTTTGCCGATCTGGGCGTGCAGGGCATCACCCTGTGCGACACCACGGGCATGGCCTACCCAAGCCAGGTGCATGAGATGGTCAAGGCCTTCAAGTCGCGCTGGTCGGCGCTGGGCCTCACGCTGCACTTTCACAATACCCGCGGCATGGCGCTGGCCAATGTGCTGGCGTCCATTGATGCAGGAGCGGATCGTTTTGATGCCTCGATGGGCGGGCTGGGCGGCTGCCCTTATGCGCCCGGTGCGTCTGGCAATGCCTGCACGGAGGAAATCGTGCATGCCCTGCAGCTCATGGGCTATGACAGCGGCGTGGACCTGGCCCGGGTGCTGAGCGCAGCGCGCGCCTTGCCGGCCTTGATCGGGCATGAGACGCCCAGCCAGATCGTCAAGGCCGGTACGTGCTGGGATCTGCACCAACCGCCCGCCGACTTTGCCGAGATTAAGCAAAGAGCCCTGGCCAAAGCCTGAGGCACGCTTTTAAGAAAACCCATGACTGCGTTCCTCGGGGGAGGAGTGCAGTCATCTGCCCCACCACAACCAGGAGACAAAATGAACATTCAACGTCAACGCATGCATCTGCTGCTGGCCGCAAGCGCGGCCGCTTTCGGTCTGACCGGCGGCCAGGCCATGGCTCAAGGCAGTTATCCCAACAAGACCATCACCATGATTGTTCCCGCGGCGGCGGGCGGCACGACGGATCTGGCCGGCCGCATGGCGGCCCAGGCTCTGGCGCCGGTGCTGGGTCAATCCGTGGTGGTGGACAACAAAGGTGGCGGCAACGGCGCGATTGCCGCCAATCTGGCCAAGCGGGCCGATGCCGATGGCTACACCTTGCTGATGCAGTACTCGGGCTTTCATGTGATTTCTCCCCACCTGGCCAAGACCAAGAGCTGGGAGCAGTCGGACTTTGCGCCGGTGGGCAATGTGCTCAGCGCACCGCAAATCATCGTGGTGCGCGCCGAGCTGCCGGTCAAGAATCTGGCCGAGCTGATCGCCTATGCCAAGGCGCATCCGGGCAAGCTCAATTACGCTTCATCCGGCAATGGCTCGCTGCAGCATGTGACGGGCGCCATGCTGGAGCAGCAGGCCGGTGTGAAGATGGTGCACGTTCCCTACAAGGGCACGGGGCCTGCGCTGCAGGATTTGCTGGGCGGTCAGGTGGATCTGACCTTTGGCACGGCGCCGCCCTTCATGCCCCATGTGCAAAACGGCAGATTGCGCGTGCTGGCGGTGACGGGCAAGCAACGCCTGCCCAGTCTGCCCACCGTGCCCACCACGGCCGAAGCCGGCTATGCCGGTGTGAATGCCACTTCCTGGTTTGCCGTGTTTGCCCCCAAGGCCACGCCCCAGCCGGTGCTTGACAAGCTGACAGCCGATTTGAAGAAGGTGGTGGAAGATCCTGCCTTCAAGAAAAAAGCTGAAGAGCAGGGCGCGACGGCCGATTATCTGAACCCGCAGCAGCTGGGCAGCATGGTCAAGACCGAGTACGCAAGCTGGGCGCAGGTGGTGAAGTCCTCCAAGATTGAAGCCGAGTAAGGCTATCTCTGCGCCAAACAAGCGCTGCAAGCCAAGGTCTGGACCCGTTCCAGGCCTTTTTTGTATCAAAACTACTTGTAGCCCTTTGGGTGTAGGCGCATGCAGCTACTAAATACATAGTGATTGACGGTCTGTGTGCTGCACGCAGGAGGCCTGTGCTCGGCTCTCGCGTCAAAGCGCATGAAAATAGCTGCTATGTCTTCAACGCATTCCGATGAACTGCTGGCCCTGGTGGCAGCGCTGCCACCGCTACCGGGCGTGTACCGCTATTTCGATGCGGCCGATGTGCTGCTCTATGTGGGCAAGGCCATCAATCTCAAGCGCCGTGTCTCCAGCTATTTTCAGAAAGACCATGGCGGCACCCGCATAGGCCATATGGTCAGCAAGATCGTTCGGTTGGAAACCACGGTGGTGCGCTCCGAGGCCGAGGCCTTGCTGCTGGAAAACAACCTCATCAAGACGCTGCACCCCAAGTACAACATCTTGTTTCGGGACGATAAAAGCTATCCCTACCTCAAGATCACCGGCGTGGCCCAGCGCGACGGCAAGCAGGGCGAGGCGGCGTTCCAGGAATTTCCGCGCATGGCCTATTACCGCGGTGCCGTGGATAAGAAGCACCGCTACTTTGGTCCTTACCCCAGCGCCTGGGCCGTCAAGGAAAGCATGCAGCTGCTGCAAAAAGTGTTTCGCCTGCGCACCTGCGAAGACACGGTGTTTGCCAACCGATCACGCCCCTGTCTGCTCTATCAGATCAAGCGCTGTACCGGGCCTTGCGTCGATCTGATTTCGCCCGAGGCCTATGCGCTGGATGTGCGCAATGCCGAAGCCATGCTGCGCGGCGAAACCAAGGAGCTGATGCAGCAGCTCGAAGCACGCATGATGGAACATGCCGAAAAAATGGAGTACGAGCTGGCGGCCGAAGTGCGCAACCAGATCACTGCGCTGTCGCGCGTCTTGCACCAGCAGGCGATAGAGACGGTCGATGACAAGGACGTGGACATTCTGGCCGTCAAGGTGCAGGGCGGTCGCGCCTGTGTGAACCTGGCCATGGTGCGCGGCGGTCGCCACCTGGGCGACAGACCGTATTTTCCGGCCAATCTGGGTGAGGCTGCGGCCGTCTATTTCAGCGAGCAGGAGATTGATGCCGCAGCCCAGGCCCGGCCGATGGAAGAGCTGGTGCTCGATGCCTTTATTGCCCAGCACTATGTGGATGTGGTCGTGCCGCCCACGCTGGTCGTCAGCCATCCGGTGGATAAAAAACTCATCGAGCTGCTGATTGAACAAACCGGCGTGCGTATCACCGTGGTGCAGCAGCCGCGCGAGCAGCGCCGCATCTGGCTGGAAATGGCGCAAACCAATGCAGATATTCAGATGGCCCGTCTGCTGGCCGAGGAAGGCTCGCAGCAGGCGCGCACGCGTGCACTGGCTCAGGCGCTGGATCTGCCGGTGGACAATCTCGATGAGCTGACCATTGAGTGTTTCGATATCTCCCACACCAGTGGCGAGAACACCAAGGCCTCCTGCGTGGTGTTCCATCACCACAAAATGCAAAGCAGCGAGTACCGTCGCTTCAATATCGAGGGCATTACCGGCGGCGACGACTATGCGGCCATGCGCCAGGTGCTGACGCGGCGCTACAAGCCCGTGGCCGATGCCCAGCGTGAAGCCGGCGGTGTGGAGCTGACCGGCAAACAGCCGCATCTGCCCGATCTTGTGCTGGTCGATGGCGGCAAAGGCCAGGTCAGCATGGCGCGCGAGGTGTTTACCGAACTGGGGCTGGATCTGTCTCGCATCGTGGGTGTGGAAAAAGGTGAGGGCCGCAAGGTGGGGCTGGAAGAGCTGGTGTTTGCCGATGGGCGCGAGAAGGTCTACCTGGGTCACGACTCCGCAGCGCTGATGCTGGTGGCCCAGATTCGCGATGAGGCCCACCGCTTTGCCATTACCGGCATGCGCGCAGCGCGTGCCAAGGTGCGGGTGGGTGGCGGGCAACTGGAAGAGATTCCTGGCGTCGGTCCCAAGAAGCGAGCCCGCTTGCTGCAGCGCTTTGGCGGCGTGCGCGGTGTGGCGGAGGCCAGCGTGGATGAGCTGATGACGGTGGAAGGTATTTCGGCGGCGCTGGCCGACGATATCTATCGTGCTTTGCACTGAGTGTTTTATGAATGCGCAGGCGCGACGTCATTTTTAAATCAGCCAGGCTGCAGTGCGTCATGCCACAATGACGCCCATGTTGATGACCATCCCTACCTTGATGACTTGCACGCGGATTGTGGCGATTCCGCTCATCGTCGGGGTGTTTTATTTGCCGCTGGAACAGGGCACTCGCAACCTCATCGCCACCGTGATGTTCATGGTGTTTGCCGCCACCGATTGGCTGGACGGCTATCTGGCCCGTAAGCTCAATCAGACTTCGGCCTTCGGCGCCTTTCTGGACCCGGTTGCCGACAAGTTTCTGGTTTGCGCCGCGCTGCTGGTGCTGGTGCATCTGCAGCGCACAGACGTTTTTGTGGCCCTCATCATCATCGGCCGCGAGATCGCTATCTCGGCCTTGCGTGAATGGATGGCCCACATCGGTGCCGGCAAGAGCGTGGCCGTGCACATGCTTGGCAAGCTCAAGACCATGTCGCAGATGGTGGCCATCCCGTTTTTGCTTTATGACGGCGTGCTGTTCGGTCGCGTGGATACCGGTGTCTGGGGTCAGGTGCTGATCTGGGTTTCCGCCGTGCTCACGGTCTGGTCCATGATCTACTACCTGCAAAAAGCGCTGCCTGAAATTCGGGCGCGTATCTCGCAGTGATGCGGTCTGGGGTCGAAATGCTCAAAGCGCTTGTACATCAAGCGCTTTTTTTGCCATGTCGATGCCTGATTGCGTCTCGCGCATGCCTGCACGATGCGGGTGCTTTGCCCAGCTGAAAGATCCGTTGTCTGCCTGCCAGGCCTTGTCAATCCAGGATGTCGCCGAAGTGAAATCAGAAAAAACCTGCGCGCAAGGCAAAATCGCCCGGAAAACCGCATAGAATCTAGCTCAGTCACTGTGAAGCGCAGCGCGGATAGGCATGAAGATGTCAATTTCGGGTCACCCAAAGCAGAGCAATTTCTAGGTGCGAAGTCGCAGCAAATACGCTAGATTTCTCATCCGCCGTTTGAACTGAAATGTTCGACGAAGAACTTGCCGCCACAGAGGCATTTCATTCACGTATTTCTCGAGAGGCATCTTGTGAATAAAACCGAATTGATTGAACACATCGCTAACAACGCCGATATTTCCAAGGCTGCCGCAGCGCGTGCATTGGATTCCACAATCGACGCAGTGAAGAAAACACTGAAAAAAGGTGGTACAGTATCACTCGTTGGTTTTGGCACATTTGCTGTTGGCAAGCGTGCAGCTCGTACCGGTCGCAATCCCCGCACTGGCGAGAGCATCAAGATCAAGGCTGCGAAAGTACCAAAATTCCGTCCGGGCAAGGCATTGAAAGACGCTTTGAACTGACACAAAGTTTCAGGTTGGGTCCTTAGCTCAGTTGGTAGAGCGGCTCCTTTACACGGAGTAGGTCGGCGGTTCGAGACCGTCAGGACCCACCAAAGAAAATAAAAAAAGCACTTGAATGATTTCAAGTGCTTTTTTTATTTTTGCTTCATCGAGCAAGTCCTTGCTTTCACGCAAGGCGCCGGCAATGAGGCTCCGCAGAAAATCTGCTGACCCTGCCAGCCACATTTTCTGCGGGCATGTGCTATCTCCTGGCAGCATTTGAAGAGCGCGCAGGTAGAATGCCCAGCTTAGCCTAACCCTGTGGTGGAGGTTGGATGGTGTTTTCTGTAGTGCCCTGATGTGATGTCTAGTGCCATCTGTAGAGACCCGGTCTGTGGCGTTTTCCGGGTTGTTCCACTGGCTTCACCACTGAATTCAAGGCGAACGAAAGTTCGCCTTTGTTTTTGCTGCCGCAGAAAGATAGACCATGTTCGAATCCATCCGCAAGCATTCCAAGTTCGTAATGATCTTGTTGTTCTTGCTGATCATTCCCTCTTTCATTTTTGTCGGGGTCGACCAGAGCTATTTCACCGAATCGAGCCAGGCTGTGGCACGGGTGGATGGCCATGAGATTACCCAGCAAGATTGGGATAACGCACACCGAATCGAAAGCGATCGACTGCGCGCGCAAAATCCTTCCATGGATGCCAAGCTGCTTGATTCGCCCGAAGCGCGCTACGCCACATTGGAAAAGTTGGTGCGTGATCGTGTGTTGCAAGCGGCGGTGACCAAGCAGCATCTGGCGACGACAGATGCCGAGCTTGTGCGCACCTTGCAGGAAATTCCTGCCATCGCTGGACTCAAGAAACCGGATGGCACGCTGGATGCAGAAGCCTACAAGGCTTTGCTTGGCGCGCAAGGCATGACGCCCGAAGGCTTTGAAGCCAATCTGCGCCAGGAGCTGGCACTCAATCGAGTGCTTGGCGGTGTCTCGGGTACTGCGTTTGCCACCGATTCCCAACTCAAGCAAGCCATGGATGCGCTATATCAGCGCCGTGATGTTCAGGTGGCGCGTTTTGATGCCGCGGCATTTGCGAGCAAGGTTCAGGTCAGCGAGGCTGATCTCAAGGCTTACTACGATGCCCATACCAGCCAGTTTCAGCAAGCCGAAGAGGCTTCGGTTGAATATGTGCAGCTGGATTTGGCCTCCGTGCAAGCTGGCATCACTTTGAGCGAAGACGATCTGCGCACCTATTACAAGGAAAATGCGCAGCGCATGGCCGGGCCTGAAGAGCGCCGTGCCAGCCATATCTTGATCAATGCTGCCAAGGATGCCCCTGCTGGAGAGCGCGAAAAAGCCAAGGCCAAGGCCGAAGAGTTGCTGGCCAAGCTGCGTGCCAATCCAAAGAGCTTTGCCGAGTTGGCCAAGGCCAACTCGCAAGATCCAGGCTCTGCTGCCAACGGCGGTGACCTCGGTTACTTTGGCCGAGGTGCCATGGTCAAGCCTTTTGAAGAGGCCGTCTACGGCATGAAGCAAGGTGAGATCAGCGATGTGATCGAGTCGGATTTCGGCTACCACATCATCGAGCTGACCGGCATCAAGGCACCCAAGGTCGCTTCGTTCGAGGAAATGCGTCCCAAGCTGGAAGCTGAACTCAAGCAGCAGCAGGCGCAGCGCAAGTTTGCTGAAATCGCCGACGCTTTCTCCAATGCGGTGTACGAGCAATCCGATAGCCTGCAGCCAGTGGCTGACAAGTTCAAGCTGACGATTCAAAAGGCTGACCATGTGACGCGCAAGCCTGCCGTCGGTGCTCAAGGCCCGCTGAGCAATGCGCGTTTCCTGGAGGCTTTGTTCTCTACAGACTCGCTGGAAAACAAGCGCAACACGGATGCAGTGGAGCTGGGTTCCAACTCCTTGGTGGCTGGCCGCGTGGTCAAGTACTCGGCTGCACGCACTTTGCCCATGGCTGAAGTGACCGACAAGCTCAAGCAATTGTTTGTGGCGCAAAAGGCTGCCGAGCTGGCCAAGGAAGAGGGCAAGGCCAAGCTGGCTGAATGGAGGACAAAGCCCGAGTCGGCCCAGCTGGCAGCCGCTGTGGTTGTGGGTCGCGATCAGCCTCAGAATCTGCCGCGTGAAGTGCTGGATGCCGCACTGCGTGCACCCACCAATGCCTTGCCTGCATGGGAAGGTGTTGACCTGGGTAGTGATGGTTATGCGGTAGTCAAGGTCAATCGTATTGTCGAACGCCCGACGGCCGAGCCTCAGCTGCTGGAGCAGCAGAAAGCGCAGTTCTCGCAGTGGTCTTCCATGGCGGAGGTAATGGCCTACTACGAATTCCTGAAGAAGGAATTCAAGGTGCAGATCAAGGCGCCTCGCCCTTGATTGCGTGAAGAGAAAATAAGGCCAGTTTTTGATTTCCGGCCTTTTTTCTGAAGTACAATAGATGCTTCTACGGTGGCTGTAGCTCAGTTGGTAGAGTCCAGGATTGTGATTCCTGTTGTCGTGGGTTCGAGCCCCATCAGCCACCCCAAATTTAAAGTGCCCCATGAAAATGAGGCGCTTTTATTTTTCAAGTTGGTGCTTCAAGCGTTGATTTGAAAAATGTAGAGAATGACGAAAATTGTTCCTTGCTTTTCAAGAAGGTAAATTTTCTGAAGTAGAATAGACGCTTCTACGGTGGCTGTAGCTCAGTTGGTAGAGTCCAGGATTGTGATTCCTGTTGTCGTGGGTTCGAGCCCCATCAGCCACCCCAGTTTTATAAAAAGCCTGACTTTTAGCGAAGTCAGGCTTTTTTGTTTTTGATTCAGATTTGTCGATTGGATTCTTGATTCATGCAATGCAGCCATTGCTGCAATCCGACGTTGATCTTCAGTGCCAGCTTAGGTGCTGGAAAAACAATGTGGGGCAGAATGGTCATGGCCTGTAGGCTTGCGCTTGCAAGGCAATATGGCATGACCTTGTGTTGTTGCAATGGCAATGCAGACTCTGGCCGAGTATCGAAGCTTGTTTTCTGATTGCGGGCTGGCTATTTTCTTGCGGCACGGTTACCAGCACTTGTTCAATAACGCGCTTGCTTACCTCATTCTGTTCGCGTGCTGCGAACATGGTGTTCAAAGGAGGTCGTGTATGCGTCTTGATTTCCCTGCATCACCTGATGCGCCGAATATCCCACCAGTTCCCAGTCCTGATCAGCCTGACACTCCAGCCAAGCCAACGAGGCCTATTCCTATTGATCCGCCGCTGAGCACGCCGCCAATCAAGCTGCCGCCGGAGCCTGCACAGCCGGTAAGCTAAAGAGGTGAAGAATGTCGTTTGGTGGCAAAGCTGCACGCACGGATAGGCGAAAACGGCAAGCTGAGCATTGTGAAGAGCGTTATGAAAGTGGCCGGTGCTCGCAACTGTCTGGATCGTGATCAACAGGAGATGCTGCATTGAATTGCATCGATACATCTGGGTTTGATGTGATGTTCAGACGGACAAAAGGCCTTGGATTTTTCAATCCAAGGCCTTGTCGTTTGCTCGGAGCGGCGGGATTCGAACTCATTACCCTCTGCTCCCAAAGCAGTTATTATTAAAATTAACTAGCACTCAGATGTTTTGGTGGGGACGATAAAATACAAATAACTTGTTTAAATACAACATCTTAAATTTCCGTGTTTGTGCGCAATAGTCCACAATTGTCTGCGTGGTGCCAAAATTTTGTTTACCCCTTTGTTTACCCCTCAGGGCTAACGCATGACGAGATACCCTAGAGCAGGCGAAGGCCAGCGCTGGACAATTCGGGAGTTGCTAGCTATCCCAGAGACATGGAAAGGTGATACCTTGAGCGATGGCGGCGGACTGTCTGGTGAGGTTCGCATCAGCAAAGAGGGGAAGGCCTCTGTACGCTTCAAATATGCGTATCGCTCTCAAGGCAAGGTCTGTTGGCACCAATGCGGAACATGGCCCGCCAATGATCTTGCCGAGGTTCGCCGCAACCGAGACATCGCTAAACAGCAAGTCGCAGAAGGCTTGAATCCAACTGCAGTCAAGGAGTCCGAAAAGCTGGAGAAGCAAAGGCTCATAGCGCAATCGCTGGCCCAGGCCGAACAGGAGCGCAGCGAACGCTATACCGTCGATGATCTATTTGAGACTTGGCTGAAGCAAGGAGTCAACCGCGCCGATGGGAATAAAGAGCTAGCTCGCAACTACACCGAATACATCAAACCAAGTCTAGGAACTCTTGAACTTCGCGGCCTTACAGAAGCTCATATTAGAGAGCTATTACAGCCTGTGGTTGCCGCTGGAACTGTGCGCAAGGCACAAGTCATGCTCCAGTGCATCAAGCAATCTTTGAAATGGGGTGAGAAACGCAAACCTTGGCGAGCGCTATTGCTGGAAGGAAACCCCGCAGATCTCGTCTCTGAAGATAGCATCACCCCGCCCGATCATCGAGACGAGCGCAGCCGAGTATTGAGTGCCGAAGAAATTTTCGAATTAAGCCAACTGCTGCAACATGGTACGCAGTCTTATGAGTCAGCTAAGGAGGGTGAAAAGCTCAATCATCCGCGCCCCCTAAAGCAGGAAACGCAGATTGCTATTTGGATTGCGCTTGGCACTCTATGCCGAATTGGGGAGCTTTTGATGACACGCTGGGAGGATGTCGATTTAGAGGCCAACACCTGGTTGATTCTTGCGGAGAACGTGAAGGGACAGAGAAAAAAGAGACAAGCTCAGCTTGTCCACCTTTCGCCCTTTGTTACCAAACAGTTCCAGCTACTTTATCAGCGCACAGGACACACAGAGTGGTGTTTTCCTGCTTTGAACAGTTCTGCAGCGAGTCAGCGTGGACATGTTTGCATCAAGTCCTTTTCAAAACAAATTGGTGATCGCCAATCCATGTTTATGGATCGCAAGCCCTTGAAAGGTCGACGGCATGACAACACGCTTGTGCTTTCCAAAGGACGCAGTGGCAACTGGACATTTCACGACTTACGTCGTACAGGTGCAACGATGATGCAGGGTATGGGCATCAAGTTAGACACCATCGATCGTTGCCAAAACCATGTATTGGAGGGCTCCAAGGTGCGCCGCCATTACCTGCATCACGAGTACACGGAAGAGAAGGCTGAAGCCTGGCTCAAGCTGGGGACAAGAATTGAAGATATTCTGGCCACTGGTAAATGAGCAGCCATCAAAAAAACACTCTGCTGGGCTGCTGCCGGTTTCGTCGACACCAGCCTAAGCTTCTCGAGCTTCCTCGAACTCTATCGGACTGATGTACCCAAGCGTCGAGTGCCGACGCGTCGGGTTGTAGAACCGCTCGATGTAATCGAACACATCTGACCTCGCTTGCTTGCGCGAGCGGTAGATCTTGCGAGCCGTGCGCTCCGTTTTCAGGCTACTGAAGAAGCTTTCCATTGCCGAGTTGTCCCAGAATTCGCCAGCACGGCTCAGCGAATCCTGAGATCATTTTTAGCCCATAAAAAAGCAGCCTGCCGATGGCAGGCTGCGATTGTGAGGTTCCTCGACTACATGCCGAGCTTTTCGACCATGCCGGCGATCACCGAAGCTTTCCAGCGGGCAGATTTTCCGATTTTGATGGGCTTGGGCAAGAGGCCTGCACGGATGGCTGCATAGACTGCAGAGCGGCTGAGCTGCAAAATTTCTTGGACGTCTTTCACTTTGAGCAAACGGTCATTCACCAGAGAGTCGTTGTTATTCATAGAGCACCTTATCAAGGAAATTTCTTCTTGCCGAACCACTTAGGCTTGGCTGAATCAGCAACTTTTTGCTGCCTTGAGAAAGCATTATTCGTAGATTTCTTCAAAAAAATCACGAAGGTGGAGCGCAAGCACAAATTTCTGCATTTCTGGCTCATAAGCAGGCTAATGTGCTGTTTTATGTGGATTTTGGGGAATGAAGCGTACCTGGGGGAGCGAGAGGGTGTTCAGAATTTTGCGCAAACGGCTCATAGCCCGCAGACTTCGGTATACAAAACCGTAAGCACCGTGGCATCCGTAAAACACGATATTCCCGAAGAGTTGCTCAGCGCCTTGCTGGCTGATTACATAAAGCCCGAAGACCTCATCTGTAAGAACGGCCTGCTCAAGCAATTGACAAGGCCGTGGTTGAGAAATCCTTACAGGGCGAACACTCTGCCCATCATGGGTCATGAACGCCATGAGACCATCACCAACGGCGCTTGCAGCAGCCACAATGTCTAGACACAGAAGGGTGAGTTTGGTGAGTTGCAGCAAGCCCGTGGCGCAGTGTTTTTAGCGCCATGTCACGCGTTGGCCGCTTCATTGTGAGCTAAGTTGTTGACGGACTAAGTCGATGACTACCGTGACCGATAGGTCGACGTGCAACCAGCAGTTACCGATGCAAAGTCGAAGCAGGTTCTTGGGGGCTGCTTCAGGCTGAATGCCGTCATCCCGTTTTGCTGGGCCGATGACCGGAACCAACTTTACCGGTCATTGGGATTTTCTCAGCCCGAGTGACCGCTGCGCTGCCAAGTCCGGTCATTAAGCAGATCTCTCGCACAGAGCGATAAAAGTCATAGCTTCACGCAGATCAGATACAGCTCTCACGGATTGCGAGCTGGCGATGCCGACTCAGAGCAGAATATAGTTGCAGAAAGTGACGCTCTGCTTTGGGCAACGCTCTAGGCATGGAGCATGCTTAAGAGCGTCAATTTCAGATATCGGCGTCACGGGTTACAGTGCTTTTTGGCGAAATCGCTAGTCATGTACCCAGCGCCTGCGACATGCAATCCTCTTTTAATTGAGCAATTAGCTCGTGAGCTTTTGGCCAGGCGCCATAACCTGATGCAGGGTTGAGGTGTCCGACATTCCCAAGGTCGACTACGCGTGCGCCCCAATCACTGGCCATCTTGTTCACGCTGTCAAAGCTGGCGAGTGGATCATTTCGGCTCACTGTGAATCGACCAGAGTTTTCTAGACAGCTTGCAGGCCATGTCCAAACTTCTGAAGGTGTATCAGTTTAGTGACTGCTCTGTGAACATAAGCAGTCATTGGCATTTCCAAGTTAAACGACTGTAATCATCAGCCTGAAGCAGCCTCCAGGCATCAACTTCGGCTTTGCAGCGGTTACTGCTGCTCATGGCAACATCGTGACCTATTGGTCACAACTACATAGCGGTCATCGGTCTACCCAAACGGGATGACGGCAACCAGCCTGAAACAACCCTTCGCACACATGGCTGTGAGCTTGAGGACTGATGGGCACTCACATTGGGGTGCGAAGACTGGGTTAGCCAATTTCTTGTTTACCCCTTGGCCCCAGAAAGACTAAAGGACTTAGCCGATTTCTCAGCTAAGTCCTTGAATCATATGGTCGGAGCGGCGGGATTCGAACTCGCGACCCTCTGCTCCCAAAGCAGATGCGCTACCAGGCTGCGCTACGCTCCGTAGCCTCTATTGTAATCGTAAAAAACGACTCGATTTTGAAATCGCCGACTTTTTCATGAAAGGGCTTAGCGTGAGCCGCCCGAAGGACCTGGGCCGCGGTTGGCCAAATGACGGAAAGTGATACGGCCCTTGGTCAGATCGTAGGGCGACATCTCCAGCGACACTTTGTCGCCCGCCAGAATGCGGATGTGGTGCTTGCGCATCTTGCCGCCGGTGTAGGCGATCAGCTGATGACCATTTTCCAGGGTCACGCGAAAGCGGGAGTCGGGCAAGACTTCCGTCACGGAACCTTGCATTTCAATCAATTCTTCTTTGGCCATGATTTCAATCTCTTGGATAAATCGGTTGAGGCACTTGTTCGTTAGGGCCACGGTCAAAGGTCTGGCTCGCAAGATGCCAAGCCCACAAGGCGCGTGGTGGATGTGCTGCGCGCCACGCGCAGACTGAACAAAAAGCCGTTATTTCTCAATACAGGGACGCAGACTTAGCGTACACCTAAACCTGCTGATTGTAGCTTCTCAGGATTGCTCCTGCGATTCGCCAGGGCTGACCGTAGCGGCCAGGACACGGATCAAATCGGTCTGGGTGATGATGCCCACAAGCATGTCCTTTGTATCGACCACCGGCAGATGGTGGTGGCCCGCCGATGAAAACAGAGGCACCAGTTCCATGACCCGCTGCGTGGCATAGGCCGTCTGTACCGTGTGCGCCATGAGGTCTTGCACGCTCTTGGCATCCTGATGTCTGGACTTGCCCATGACCAGCGATTTGAGGCGCTGGCCCAGGCTTTGGGCATCAGGCACTTCTTGGCTGGCATTGCGCACAAAATCGGCGTTGGAGATGATGCCTATGACCTGCTGTTGCTCATTGACCACCGGCAGTGCCTTGATGCGGTGCTCGTGCATCAGCGCCCAGGCCTCCTTGAGCGTGGCACCGGCTTGCACCGCAAACACGGGCTGGCTCATGATGTCTGCGCAGCGCAAATCTCCCAAGGTGCGCTGGAATGCAGCGCGGCCGGCCAGGTGCAGCAGTCCTTCCAGGTCGGCACGGCTGATGTCCAGCACCTGGTTGTAGTGCGCCAGTGCTGCATTAAGGTCTGCATCGGTGAAATGGCTGCCACCGGGCTGTTTGCGGTGGCTGTGCTGGGGATGAGGGTAGCGCTTGCCCGTGACCAGGGCATAGGCCACGGCGCAAGCCAGCAGCACCACGATGTTGAACAGGGTGGGAAACAACAGCATTCCCATGCCCGGTGCATGCTCCAAGACCACAAAGGAGGCCAGGCCCACGGCCGGTGGATGCAGGCAGCGCAGAGGCACCATCAAGGTGACGGAAAGGCCTACGGCCAGGGCCAGAGCCAGAGCTTCGTCGGGAACAAAGTGCTCGCTCAGCGTGCCTACCAGCATGCAAAGCAGCGATCCCGCCAACACGGGCCAGGGCTGGGCCAGCGGGCTGGCAGGCATGCCGAAGACGAGTACGGCAGTCGCACCCATGGAAGAGACAATCCACACCGCATTGTCATGGCCGTCCCACCAGCGGCTGATCAATGCCGTGATCAGCAGGCCGAGGGCCACGCCCACGGCCATGCGCAGACCTTCTGCCGCATTGGTGCCCACAGGTGAGGGCAGGAAATTGCGCAGCCACAGCAGCACCGGTGCCATGTGTTCGGTCAGCAGAGGCTCGGCGGGTGCAGGGGCTCGGTCTGCCGGAGAGGCCGGTTTTAGCGAGGGCGTGTCGGTTATGGAGGGCGGAACCTCCGGGGTTGCAGGTGCGAAGCGGGTGGGCTGCTGCGATGAATCAGGCATGGGCAGGCGTGCATGTTGATGGCATCAGCGGCTCATTGTGCGCCTGGTAGTGGCAGTCGGCTGGTCTGGGGATTTGGCAGCGGCTCACGATCCGCTGTTTGAGGTGATGGGGGAGTACACCGAATACAGCAGGTCGTGGCTTGGCTAGAATCCTGCTTCGATCTCTATAACTTTGATAGCAAAAATCCACTGTGTCTGAACGACTCGCCGTACTTTCCCAATATCTGTTGCCCAAGCAGGCGCTGACCGCTCTCATGGGCCGTTTGGCCCAGGCGCAGGCCGGTGGCTTGACCACATCCGTCATTCGCCGCTTTATTGCCCGTTACGGTGTGGACATGGGCGAAGCTGCCAATCCCGACCCTGCGGCCTATGCCACCTTCAACGAATTTTTCACGCGCGAGCTTAAGGTTGGTGCACGGCCTCTGGCTCAGGCTGACTGGATTTGCCCTGTAGACGGCGCCATCAGCCAGTTCGGCCTTATCGAGGGCGAGCAGATTTTTCAGGCCAAAGGTCATCAATACAGTGCCACGGCGCTGGTGGGTGGTGATGCTGCGCTGGCGCGTCAGTTCGACAACGGCAGCTTTGCCACGATCTACCTCAGCCCCAAGGATTACCACCGCATCCACATGCCTTGCGCCGGCCAGCTCAAGCGCATGATTTACGTACCCGGCGAGCTGTTCTCGGTCAACCCCGCTACGGCGCGCGGCGTGCCCGGACTGTTTGCGCGCAATGAGCGCGTGGTCTGTGTGTTCGATACCGCGCACGGCCCCATGGTGCTGGTGCTGGTGGGGGCGACCATTGTGGGCAGCATGGCCACGGTCTGGCATGGCGTGGTCAACCCGCCACGTACGGGTCATCTCAAGAGCTGGGATTACACCGGCGAGCAAGCCATTCATTTGGCGCAAGGCGAGGAGATGGGGCGCTTTCTGCTGGGCTCCACCGTGGTCTTGCTGTGGCCGCAAAGTGCGGGGCTGCAGTTCAACCCCGCATGGCAGCCGGCGGGCCCGGTACGTTTGGGCCAGGTCATGGCAGATGCACAGGCAAAGATTCCATCCGGCATCGCCTGATCACTGGCATTGCCCATAAACGAAAAAGCCGTTGATGCTTCAAGCTTCAACGGCTTTTTTGGTTCAGGAGAGGCAGCGTGTTGCTGCCCCAGAAAGTGCACCCTGAAATAGCAGGCGGCACAGGTATAAGGTGTCTGCAAACTCCACCGGACCGTCATCCTGAACCGGGGGTTCAGGGGGGCGAGGGCAGCCTGACGTTGGGTTCATCTGACGCGAGACGATCACGCTCATCAGGAAATTTACCAAGCCCGAGCTCATTGAGCATTGGTTCAAGGAAATATAAAGTCCGGCAGGTCTGCAGACAGGAGTTATTTTACTTCGATTGATACGGCGTTTGCCACGCCGCGATGCATTTGTCGCAAGGATTGCGGGCTTTCACAAAAGCCTTGCATCGTCTTCCAACGCTTTATCGAGTTTGAGCACCAGCTGTTCGGCCAATTCCAGTTGGCGCTGTTGCTCGGCCAGCTGTTCCTGATTGAGTGGTTCAGTCTGAGCCACAGCCTGCATTTCAGCCTGGGCACTGTTCACTTGTGCTTGCTGGGACGTCTGTTGGGCATCACGGTCCAGCACATCGAAAGCCATATTGAGCGCAGCCAGTACTGCGACACGCTCGCGAGAACGTACCTTGCCGCTGTCGCGGATGCCGGTCATGGCCTCATCCACGCGACGCACGGCTTCCAGCACGCGCTCTTGCTGACCTTCGGGGCAGGTCAGCATGTAGCTTTGCTGCAAAATTTGCACTTCGATCTGCTTCATGGGCGGGCGTCTGGTGGCAATGTCTGGGGAATCACTCGCCCTGGTTGGCGGGCAGGCGTTCGATCAGCGCGTCCACACGTGCGCGTGCAGCTTGCAGGCGCAGGCGCAGAGAGTCGCGCTCTTGGGTCAGGGCGGCAACTTGCTCGGTCAGCAGGGTGTTGGTGCGCTGAAGTTCTTCGTGGCGCACCATTAAACGTTCTACCCGCTCGGCAATGAGGTCAAGAGAAGTCTGGGGGGTCATAGACTCGGACATTGTAGGTCTTGCAGTCCGTAAATAAGTGCAGAAATCCGAGAGACTTTGTGCATGAAAGGCGGATGCAAGCTAAGTGCACCCGGAAACACGCGCGCATGCTTTCTCGGTTGGAGATTTTCCTCTACCAAAATCGTAGCGTGCAACTCAGGCACATAAAGCGCCAAGCTCATTTATATAGTAAATAATCGTCAACGGGGTACTCTGATTGAAGGAGGTCTTGCGGCCAAAACTAATTAGAATGCGCCGCTGTTGGTGCTCGGAGTTGCTTTCTGCGACCCCAGTTCAACGGGAAGCAGGGAGGTGAAGCCGCAAAGCGGTGCGATCCGTGCCTGCGCTGCCCCCGCAACGGTCAGCGAATAGATGCATGGCATCTCCTTTTCATCTTTGCCACTGGCGCTGCGCGTGCTGGGAAGGCTCGCAAAAGGACGTTTCGCTTAGCCCGGATACCGGCCAACGATGTGGATTGTCTGCCTTCAGCTGTGGGCACGTCTTTTTCCCAATTGCCAACGGGGAGGTTGGCGCCGGGTATCTATTGTTTTGTCGCTTCCCATGAGTTCGCAACACCAACCCCGATGCAAGACTGCATCCGTGGCCTCGCACGTGCACGCCAGCACGGCTTCCATTTTTCACCGTCCTTCCCTGGTGGCTGCGGCCATCAGCTGCATGTTGTCTGCACCTGTGCTGGCTCAGCAAATCGCCTTGGCCGATACCGCTGCCATGGCCGAGACGGTGGTGACGGCCAACCGTATCGAGCAGCCGCTGTCCGATCTGGTGGCGGATATGTCCATCGTGGACCGCGAGACCATTGAAACCAGTGGTGCGGCTGGCGTGGCCGATGTACTGTCGCGTCTACCCGGCATCGAGATGGTGCGCAATGGCGGCCCTGGTGCCTCCACCAGCGTTTATTTGCGCGGAGCCGAGACCCGTTTTACGGCGGTCTATATCGACGGCGTGCGCGTCGATTCCCAATCGACCGGCGGAGCTTCCTGGCAGAACATTCCACTCGACTCCATTGAGCGCATTGAAGTGCTGCGCGGCCCGGCGGCTGCCGTCTATGGTTCGGATGCGATTGGCGGCGTGGTGCAGATTTTCACCAAGCGGGGCGAGGGCAAGCCCAAGCCCTATATCGGCCTGGGCTGGGGCAGCCGCGGCACGGTGACGGCGCAGACCGGCATCAGCGGCGGCCTCAATGGCTGGGATTACAGCCTGGGTGCATCTCATGCCAGCAGCAACGGCTTTAACGCCAAGACATCGGCGGGCTTCAATCCCGATGCGGACGGCTACCGCAACAATGCCTTCAATGCCCGCATTGGCTACCAGATCTCGCCCAACCAGCGCGTGGAGGCCACGGCGCTGGAAAGTTACGTCAATTCCGGTTATGACGCGACCATATCAAAGAGTGCTCCTATTGCCGATGATCGCAGCATCAACAAGATGCAAACCCTGGGTCTGAACTGGCAAGCCAAGTGGAGCGATGTTTACAGCACCCGTTTGCAATACACGCAGTCGCGCGATTACTACGCCACCAAGCCCTCGGTCTATGAAACCGACACGCGCTTGCATAACTATCTGTTCCAGAACGAATGGAAGCTGGGCGTCTCCACCCTGACTGCAGCGTTGGAGCGTCGTGAGGACAGCTTGGTCAACGGCAATATCGACCGCACGCGTTCGCAAAACGCCCTGGCTCTGGGCTACGGTCTGCGTGCCGGCAAGCACACGCTGCAGCTCAATGCCCGCCATGACCGCGACAGCGAGTTTGGCGGCAACACCACGGGCAGTGCCGCCTATGGCTATGAGTTCATGCCCCACTGGCGAGCCACGGCATCGGCGGGCACGGCTTTCCGCGCACCCACGCTGTACCAGCGCTTCAGCATGTATGGGGATTCCTCGCTGCAGCCTGAGAAGGGGCGCAATGTGGAGCTGGGCCTGAAATGGGGCAAGGGAAGCAATAGTTTCTCGGCCACGGTCTATCGCAACAATCTCTCGAACCTCATCAACTATGTGAGCAATACCGGTGCATGCCCGGGCAATAACGGTCCCTTCGGCGGCTGCTATGCCAACGTGGCCAATGCCCGCTATGAAGGCATTACCCTGGCCGCCACCACCCGCGTGGGTGTGGTGAATCTGCAGGGCTCGGTGGACTTCCAGAATCCGCGCGATACGGACAAGGACTTGCAGCTGGCACGTCGCTCCAAGCGCCATGCCAGTCTTTCGGCCGACACCCTGGTGGCAGGCTGGAGACTGGGTGCGCAGATGCAGACATCGGGCAAGCGCTTTGACGATGCTGCCAACAAGTTCGAGCTTGGCGGCTACACCTTGTGGCATCTGACGGCTCAAAAAGAGCTGACACGCAACTGGAGCCTGGTGGCACGCATCAACAATTTGACCGACAAGCGCTATGAGCTGGCCCGCACCTACGCCACAGAGGGCCGCAGCGGCTATGTGGGCGTGAAGTGGACGGCCAATTGAGCGGGCTTGCAGCCCTTATCGCTTTCATATGCTGAGCACCACCTCCTCGTCTGATGCGGCAGGCCAGCCTGTGCGCTGTCCTGCCTTGCTGATCACTGCCCCGGCCTCCGGCCAGGGCAAGACCACGCTGACTGCGGCCCTGGCACGTTTGCATGCGCGCCAGGGCCGCAAGGTCAGGGTGTTCAAATGCGGGCCGGATTTTCTGGACCCGTACTGGCATGAACTGGCCACGGGTGCGCCCGTGCACTCACTGGATTTGTGGATGACGGGTGAGGCCGATGTGCGGGCACGACTGCACGCTGCGGCGCAGGAGGCCGATCTCATCCTCATCGAAGGCGTGATGGGCTTGTTTGACGGCAGCCCCAGCGCGGCAGATCTGGCGCGACTGCTGGGTCTGCCCATGCTGGCAGTGGTCGATGCGTCAGCCATGGCCGGCACGTTCGGCGCGCTGGCCTATGGATTGCAACACTATCAAAGCGGCTTGCGCTGGGCGGGTTTCATGGCCAACCGCGTGGCGACCAGCCACCATGCCGATTTGCTGCGCCAGGGCCTGCGCGAGCCCGAGCTGTGGCAGGGCGCGTTGGCTGCCATCAGCCTGGGCGCCACAGGCCATGTCAAAGGCGCGGCGCTGTTGCCCGAGCGGCATCTGGGCCTGGTGGCTGCGCACGAGCTTCAGGATGCGCTGCAGCGCCTGGATGCGGCGGCCGATGCCCTGGCGCAAATTCCTCTGGGTCAACGACCATGGCATGCGGACGAAACCGGCGATTCTGTGAGCGGCAGCTGGCAAGACTGGGCAGTGGAGTTTTCGGCTCCCGAACCTGCTGACGCTGCTGCGCCGGCTTTGCAACCCTGGTTGCAAGGCCGCACGATTGCCGTGGCGCGCGATGCCGCCTTTGCCTTTATCTACCCGGCCAACCTGGACTGTCTGCGCGCCATGGGGGCGCAGCTGGTATTTTTCTCTCCGCTGGCCGGTGATGATTTGCCCGCCTGCGATGCGCTGTGGCTGCCCGGCGGCTATCCCGAGCTGCATGCCAAAACCCTGGCCGGCAACACCGGCCTGCGCCAAAGTCTTGCGCAGCACCTGGCGGCGGCCAAGCCCGTCTGGGCAGAATGCGGCGGTATGCTTGCCCTGTGCCAGTCGGTGGTCGGCCATGATGGTGCCGAGCAGGAGCTGTGGAACTTGCTGCCTGGCAAGGTCATCATGCAAAAGCGCCTGGCCGGCCTGGGCATGCAGCAGCTGCAAATCGATGAAACCGTCATGCGCGGCCACACGTTTCACTACAGCCGGCTGGAGACCGCCATGCAGCAGGTGGCGCGTACCAGTCGCCCGCGCACGGCCGTGCAGGCCGATCGCGGTGAGGCCGTGTACCGCCATGGCAGCGTGCATGCCAGCTATTTCCACGCCTGGTTTGCTTCGGCTCCCCGGCTGATTGCCGAGTGGCTGGGCGCCAAAGTTTGAGTATTGAAATCATGAGTCAGTCCTGCACCATTGCCATGCCCCGCAGCCAGCTGCTGATGGGCGGCCAGAAAAGTGGCAAATCCCGCCGCGCCGAGCTGCTGGCGCGTCAGTGGTTGGCGGGCGCCAGCGGGCGTGAGGCCGTGCTGGTGGCCACTGGCCAGCCCTGGGATGCGGAAATGCGCGAACGCATTGCCCGTCACCAGCGCGACCGCGCCGAACGGGTGCCGGGCATGACCACACTGGAGGAACCTCGCGAACTGGCCCGCGTGCTGGCCGAGCACAGCGCACCGCAGCGCATGCTGGTCATCGACTGCCTGACGCTGTGGCTGACCAACTGGCTGATGCCTGCCGAAGCTGAGGAATCTCAGTCAAGCAAGGCTCAGGCCCAGGACTGGAATGCGCAGATAGCTCACTTTTTGATAGAGCTTGAAGCGGCCAAAGGCCCGGTGATTCTGGTCGGCAACGAGATCGGCCTGGGCGTGATTCCCATGGGCGCCGAGGTGCGGGCCTTTGTGGATGCGCTGGGCGTGCTTAACCAGCAGGTGGCAGCGCATTGTGAAACCGTGACCTTTATGTGCGCCGGCCTGCCCATGGCCGTGAAAGGCCCTCAGCCATGAGCTTGCCGAGAAAGCCAAACAGCGGCTGGCTTGCAGCACGGCTGATGCCAGCTCTGCTTGCCTGCGTGCTGGGTGCGGGCGCAGCCCCATCGGCAAGCGCTGCAGATACCGCCTTGCAGGTGACCGATGCGCGCGGCGTGACCGTGCGGCTGCCCAAATCGCCGCAGCGCATTGTGAGTCTGCTGCCCTCGCTGACCGAAACCCTGTGCGCCCTCGATGGCTGCCAGCGTCTGGTGGGCGTGGATCGCTATTCCAACTGGCCTGCACATGTGAAGACCGTGCCCGTGGTCGGCGGCGGGCTGGACCCGAATATCGAAAGCATTTTTGCGCTCAAGCCCGATCTGGTGCTGATCTCCATGGCTTCGCGCTCCGCGACGCGTCTGGAGGCGCTAGGCCTCAAAGTCGTGGCGCTGGAGCCCCGCACCTATGCCGAGGCGCATCTGGTACTGCAAAAAATCGGGGCCCTGCTGCAGATCGATCCAGCGCTGGGCGCCGAGCGGCTATGGGCCAAGACTGAGGCCGAGGTGGCCCGCGCTGCCGCCAGCGTGCCTGAATCCATGCGCGGCAAGCGTGTGTATTTCGAAGCCAGCCGTGGCCCGTTTGCGGCCGGTGAGACATCGTTTATCGGCGAGACGCTGACCCGGCTGCATATGCGCAATATCGTCGATGCCAAACTGGGCCCGTTTCCGCGCATCAACCCCGAGTTTGTGGTGCGCGCCGACCCTGACGTGCTGATGGCCAGCGAGCGCAGCTGGAAGAGCAATGTGCCCGAGTATCCGGGCTGGGCCCAGATGCGTGCCGTCCAACAGGGCAGCGTCTGCCGCTTTACGGCCGCGCAGGCCGATGTGCTGGTGCGCCCCGGCCCGCGCATTGCCGAAGCCGCGCAGTTGCTGGCCCAATGCCTGCAGACGGTGGCCAAGACGGTGCCACCGGCTGCATCTGCGGGCTCGCAGAAATGAAGTCTGCCTTGCGTGGACCAGGCTGTTCACTGGGGCGTTCGCCTCAGCGCGGCATGGCGGCACCCGGGCTGGCCTTGTGCCTGCTGCTGCTTTGCGCCGTGCTGGGTGCGCTGGGTGCAGGCATTGGCAGCACGGGCTGGGAGAGTCTGTGGAAGGCCTATGAAGACCCGCTGGCCTGGAAGATCGTCACCGATATCCGCTTGCCGCGCACCGCCGGTGCCTTGCTGGCCGGCGCTTTGCTGGGCCTGGCCGGCTCGATTGCGCAAGGCGTGTTTCGCAATCCGCTGGCCGATCCCTATCTGCTGGGTAGCGCGTCCGGGGCTTCGCTGGGTGTGGCGCTGGCCATGGCGGCCTTGGGTGTCTCGCCTTTTGCTCTGGCCGGGCTGGCACGCTGGGGCGTGACGGGTGCGGCCTTCATGGGCGCGACGGCGGCCGTCATGCTGACCCTGGTGCTGGCCAAGGGCGTGCACAACACCATGCGCCTGCTGCTGGCCGGTGTGGTGGTGGGTGTGGTGCTGGGCGCCGTGGCTTCGCTGGTGCTGCTGATGAACCCCGACATCATGCAGGCCATGCAATCTTTCATGCTGGGCAGCACCGCTTTTGTGGGCTGGAATGCCTGCGCGCTCATGTTTTGCGTGCTGGCGCTGGCGTTGTTGCTGGCCTGGTGCCTGAGCCGGGTGCTCGATGGCTTGGCGCTGGGTGAGGCCACGGCGCACAGCTTGGGCTTGCCGCTGGCGCCGCTGCGCGCGTTGCTGATCGTGCTGCTGGCGCTGGCCACCGGCACGGCCGTGGCCCAGACCGGGCTGATCGCCTTTGTGGGGCTGGCGTCGCCGCATCTGGTGCGCTCCATGGTGCGCGCACTGCACCGCTGGCTGCTGGTACTCAGCAGCCTGATGGGCGCCGTGCTGCTGCTGGCCGCCGATTTGCTGGCGCGCTGGCTGATTGCACCTCAGGAGCTGCCTGTGGGCGTGCTCACGGCCGTGCTGGGCGGCAGCTATCTGCTGTGGTTGATGCATCGCCGTTCGGCCTTGCAAAGCGGGGAGGGGGTATGAGCGCCGATTACCGTACCGATATGACTGGAGCCGCTGCTGCGCTGACTACCCGCCAACTGTGCGTCACCTTGGGTGACAGAGCGGTGCTGCGCGGCGTGGACCTGCAGATCCCGGCCGGCCGCTGGACGGCGATTGTGGGCCCCAACGGTGCCGGCAAATCCACGCTGCTGCGGGCTCTGGCCGATATGGGCGGCAGCAACCACCGGCAGTCCGGCGAGATCGATCTGCTCAATCGCCGGCTGCAGCAATGGCCGGCGCGCCAAAGGGCGCAGCTGCTTTCATGGCTGGGCCAGAACCAACCCGTGGCGGCAGACATGGCGGTGTATGACGTGGTCATGCTGGGGCGCTTGCCGCACCAAGGCTGGCTGGCCGCGCCGGACGCTGCCGACAAGGCGGCCGTGGAGCAGGCCTTGCGCCAGACCCACGCCTGGGATTGGCGCACGCGCAGCGTGGGCAATCTTTCGGGCGGCGAGCGCCAGCGCGTGCTGCTGGCGCGGGCGTTGGCGGTCGAAGCTCAGGTGCTGCTGATGGACGAGCCGCTGGCCAATCTTGATCCGCCGCATCAGACGGACTGGATGCTGACCGTGCGCGATCTGGTCGGCCAGGGCAAGACCGTGATCAGTGTGCTGCACGAACTTTCATTCGCGCTGCAGGCCGACGATCTGGTGATCATGAGCGAGGGCCTGGTCAGCCACCACGGCGCTTGCACCGACCCTGCCACCCATACGGCGCTGGAGCAAGTGTTTGATCAGCGTATTCGCGTGCGCCAGCTGGACGGCATGTGGCTGGCTCTGCCCCATATCCCGCCAGCGAACCCTGCTTTTTCCGCCCCTTCGATTAACCCCATTCATTAAACCTGCAGCGCAAGCTGGACGGGTACAAGACACCATGCAAATTGAAGCACCTCCTACCGAAAAGCCCTATGAAAAGCCCGAGGGCGAGCGCCGCGGTCTGATCATCGTCAACACCGGCGACGGCAAGGGCAAGAGCACGGCCGCGTTCGGCCTGGCTTTCCGCGCCACGGGCCGGGGCAAGGCCGTCAAAGTCTTTCAGTTCATGAAAGTGCCCACGGCCCGCTTTGGCGAACACCGTCTGGCCGAGCAGGTGGGCATGCCCATCGAAGGTCTGGGTGACGGCTTCAGCTGGAAGAGCCGCGATCTGGACCACTCGGCCGAGCTGGCCCGCGAAGGCTGGGAAAAAGCCAAGGCCGTGATTTTGGGCGGAGAGCATTTTCTGGTGGTGCTAGACGAGATCACCTATCCGCTGATCTACGGCTGGCTGCCGCTGGCCGAGGTGCTGGAGACTTTGCAGGCCCGCCCCAAGCATGTGCATGTCTGCCTGACCGGCCGCCGCTGCCCCCAGGAAGTCATAGAAATTGCCGATACGGTGACCGAGATGAAGCTGATCAAGCACGCGTTTCAAGCGGGTATTCCCGCGCAGCGCGGCATCGAAGATTGAGTGATTCGCCGCCTGCATCGGCGCGACAATAAGCTTATGACTGATCCCCAAGCCACCATTCCCGCCACGCCCTTCACCGAGGCCGAGCGTGCCGCCGTCTATCGCGCCATTTACGAGCGCCGCGATATGCGCCACTTTGCGGGAGGTGTGGTGGAGGAAGAGGTCTTGCTGCGGCTGTTGCGCGCCGCCCACCACGCGCCCAGCGTGGGGTTTATGCAACCATGGCGCTTTATTCGCGTGAAAAGCCTGGAGCTGCGCCGCTCCATTCATGCGCTGGTGGAGCAGGAGCGCGTGCTCACCGCCCGAGCCCTGGGCGAGCGCGAAGAAGATTTCATGAAGCTCAAGGTGCAGGGCGTGCTGGATGCCGCTGAGGTGCTGGTGGTGGCCATGCCGCCGGGGCGCGAGGCGCATATTTTCGGTCGCCGCACCCTGCCCGAGATGGACATTGCCAGCACGGCCTGCGCCATTCAAAACCTGTGGCTGGCCGCGCGTGCCGAAGGGCTGGGCATGGGCTGGGTGTCGATTTTCGATCCCCAGGCTCTGGCCGCTTTGCTGCAAATGCCCCAGGGCGCACATCCGCTGGGCGTGCTGTGCCTGGGTCCGGTGGATGCGTATTACGCCCAGCCCATGCTGCAGCAGGAAAAATGGGCCAGCCGTGCGCCGCTGACCGACATGCTGATGGACGATGTCTGGGATAGCACGCGCACCCCGCCTCCGACCACGCCCCGCACATGACGGTTGTTTCCTGGGTGGATTTGCTCATCGGGTTCTTCAGCCCCCTGGGCTGGTTGTTCAAAGCCATGACCGCCGAGCCTGCGCTGGCGCTGTTCTGGTCGCAGAAGCTGATGTGCGCCCTGATGGCCGTGCTGGTGGCCTTGCTGCTGGACAAGCTCTGGGGCGAGCCGCCTGTGTGGCTGCACCCGGTGGTCTATATGGGCAAGGCGCTGGGCCTGCTGGGCCAGTGGATTGCGCCGCGTACCGAAGTGGGCCGAGACTACGCGCGTTTTATGCTCGCAGCGCTTGCCTGGTGTGCGCTGGCAGCTATTGTTTTCATTGTCTATGGCCTGCTGCAGTTTTTGCTGCCGGATGCGCTTTGGTGGCTGTCTGGCCTGCTGATCGGCGTGCTGCTCAAGCCCTTGCTGTCCTGGCGCATGCTCAAGGACGAGGTGCTGGCGGTGGAAGCCGCGCTGCAGCAGTCGCTGCCTGCGGGCCGTGAGCGCCTGACTTGGCTGGTAAGCCGCGACACCACGCAGCTGAGCGCCGCCACGGTGCGCGAAAGCGCCATCGAAACCCTGGCGGAAAATCTCAACGACTCGGTGATCGCACCCCTGTTCTGGTTTGCCGTGGCCGGCCTGCCCGGCGCCGCTGTCTATCGTCTGGCCAATACCGCCGATGCCATGTGGGGCTACCCGGGCTGGCGCGGCCATGGCGAGCAGTGCCGCCACTGGCAGTGGGCCGGCAAATGGGCGGCGCGGGCCGACGATGTGCTCAACTGGATTCCGGCCCGCCTCACGGCCGCCTGGCTGGCGCTGCTGGTCGGCGGTGTGGCGTGGTCGGCCTTGAAGCGAGATGCGGCCGTCACCCCATCGCCCAATGGCGGCTGGCCCATGGGTACCATGGCGCTGGCCCTGGGCGTGCAGCTGTCCAAGCCAGGCGTCTATCAACTCAACTCCGGCGGCCGGGCGCCGCAGGCGGCAGACTTGCAACGCTCCGTGATTCTGGCCTCCAAAGTGGTGATAGCGCAGGTGGTACTTGCGCTGCTAGCTATGATTTTTGTTGCTTTGTGGATGTGGAAAGCGGGTCTCCATGGCTGAATTCACCCATGGCGGTACCGACGCTTTAGGCGTGCCGGCCCATGATTTTTCCACCAACCGCAATGCCTGCGGGCCCTGTCCGATAGCGGTAGAGGCTTTGCAGGCCGCCCATGTGGCGCAGTACCCCGATCCTCTGTACAGCGATTTGCGTGCGCAGCTGGCGGCGTTTCATGGCGTGGAGCGAGAGCGCATCCTGATTGGCGGCAGCAGCAGCGAGCTGATTCACCGCCTGACCCAGCATGCGCTGCGTAGCGGAGCGCAAAGCATCCGCTTGCCCAGCCGCCACTATGGTGACTATGCCCAGGCCGCCGATGTCTGGGGGCTGGCACAGAACGCCCGCAGCGCGCCTGCTAGCGATCAGCCTGTTTTGCATTGGGCCTGCGAGCCATCGAGCCCGCTGGGTTGCTGCGAGGAGATCTGGGCTGCCTGGAGTCAACCACCTGTGCTGAGTACCGGCCAGGAGTCGTTGCGCGAATGGCGTGTGCTTGACTGTGCCTACCGCCCCTTGTGGCTGGAAGGCGAGGCACCCGAGCGTGATCTTGATCTCGTCTGGCAGCTGTGGACGCCGAACAAGGCCTTGGGCATGACGGGCGTGCGCGCCGCTTATGCAATTGCGCCCCTGCGGGTGGCAGCGGCCGAGATGAGCGCGCTGCGCGCGCTGGCTCCGTCCTGGATGGTGGGAGGCCACGGCGTGGCCATGCTGCAAGCCTGGGTCAGAGCCGATGTGCAGCAGTGGCTGAGCGCCAGCCTGCATCGGCTGCGCGACTGGAAGCGGCAGCAACTGGCCCTTTGCGAGCAGCTGGGCTGGCAGGTGATTGCCGGCCATCAGGCCAATTATTTTGTGGCCCGTCTTCCCTTGGCGGATCAAGCCATGGCGGCAAGGCTGCAGGTCTTGCGCAACCAGGGCATCAAGCTGCGCGACTGTGCCAGCTTCGGCTTGCCCGGCCATGTGCGCCTGGGCGTGCTGCCACCCTTATCCCAGGCTGCGTTGCGCGCTGCCTGGAGCGAGCTTGGAACAAGCCTGGAATTCATTTGAGAACTGGAACATGAGCCAATTGATTCATTTGCCGCGACCCACTCCAGGCCAGCGGCCTGCCTTGTGTGTGATGGTGCTGGGCACCAGCAGCGGCGCCGGCAAAAGCTGGGTGACCACGGCCCTGTGCGCCTGGTACCGGGCCCAGGGCTACAAGGTGGCGCCATTCAAGGCGCAGAACATGAGCAACAACGCCCGCGTGGTGGCGACACCCGACGGAAAGTGGGGCGAGATCGGCACCGCCCAGTATCTGCAGGCCCTGGCCGCCGGCTGCGTGCCCGATGTGCGCATGAACCCGCTGCTGCTCAAGCCCGAGGCCGATACGCGCAGCCAGGTGGTGCTGTTCGGCCAGGTCCATGACGAACTCAGCGCCATGCCCTGGCGCGGCCGCAGCCTCAAGGTCTGGCCGCAGATTGCGCAGGCGCTCGATGACTTGCGTGCCGAAAACGATGTGATCGTGATCGAAGGCGCAGGCTCGCCGGCCGAGATCAACCTGCATGCCAGCGACGTGGTGAATATGCGCGTGGCGCGCCACTGCAACGCGCACTGCCTGCTGGTCTCCGATATCGACCGGGGCGGGGCGTTTGCCCATCTGTACGGCACCTGGGCGCTGTTGCCAGAGGACGAGCAAAAACTGATCAAAGGTTTTGTGCTCAACAAATTCCGGGGCGATGCCAGCTTGCTGGCGCCCGCGCCGCAGATGCTGGAAGAGAAAACCGGCGTGCCCACCGTGGCCTGCATTCCCATGCAGTTTGCCCATGGCCTGCCCGAGGAAGACGGCGTGTTTGACGACCGCGGCAGCAACGGCGCCGGCCAGGCGGTGCACACCACCATCGCCATCGTGGCCTACCCGCGCATCAGCAATCTCGATGAATTTCAGCCTCTGCTGCAGGTGCCCGGCGTGCGCGTGGTCTGGGCCCGCTCGCCAGCGCAGATTGCGGCGGCCGACTGGGTCATCTTGCCCGGCAGCAAGGCCACGGCGGCCGATCTGGCCTGGATGCGCACACAGGGGCTGGATGCCGCCGTGGTAGCTCATGCCAACGCCGGCAAGCGGGTGCTGGGTATTTGCGGCGGCTTGCAGATGCTGGGCGAGGCACTGATCGATCTGTATGGCGTGGATGGCAATGCCGCCGGCCTGGGCTTGCTGCCGGCAGCGACTTTGTTTGCGCAGGAAAAAACCGTCAAACCCACGCGTTTTGACCTGCCAGCGCTGCAGGCGCCCTGGCAGGCACTGAGCGGCGTGGAAGTGACGGGCTATGAAATTCACCATGGCCAGACGCAGCTGCGCCAGGACATGCAGGCCGCAGCCGGCCCGCAGGCGCAGGAGTTGCTGCCCGGTCTGCTGTGGCAGGCCGGCAACCCGGTGGTTATCGGCACTTATCTGCACGGGCTGTTCGAGAATTCTGCCGTCGTCCATGCCCTGTTTGGCAATGCGGCCCTGGGGCTGGAGCAGGTGTTTGAGCGCCTGGCCCAGGGCGTTGAACAGTGGTTTGCCGAGATGCCGTCTTGAGGCTGGGCTGTAGGCCCTGGCTTGCAGGGGCTTGTGGGCTGCACCGATAAGGGTAATCAGGGAATGCGCGCAAGCTCGGCGGATTACTTACTCACCTGTGATGGAGTCTGCTCATGGCAAATCTTGGAATTCGCAGCATTCAGTTGACGCTGGGCGCGCTAGCCCTGGCAGTTGCTGGCATGGCCTGCGCTCAGACCACCGAAGCGGCACCGGCGATGGAGATGGCCAAACCGGCGGCCAAATCGGCGGAGATGAAGTCTCACAAACCAATGCACAAGCAGATGCATAAGCCCATGCACAAGCGCGATGCCAATCCCGCAAGCCGCGAAGCGGCCGCCGCCAAGGCCGAAGCCAAGCGCGGCAAGCTCGATGACGGCCAGAGCGCCAATCAGTTCGAACGCAATGCGTATGCGCGCTGCCAGGTTTTCAAGACCGACATCGACCGCCAGGCATGTTCCGACCGCGTCAAGCAGGGTGCTATCAGCGGCTCGGTGCAGGACGGCGGCATTTTGCGCGAGTCGACCATTGAAGTGCCGGTAGGCCAGTAAGCACTCATTTCCTTTGCACCAAAGGCTCTGCGGAGCCTTTTTTCGTGGCCGGGCTTTCCTGTCGGCGCTGTATGCACTCCAGAACGCGCGATACTCGGCATCCGGCTGGCAGGGCGTTGCCAGCAAAGTGAAGGTGCAGGCCGTTTCCGGTCAATGGTCGCACCTGTATTCGATGTGCCGGGGATTGCAGCCTTGATGAATTCCGTTATCCGTTCCGATTTAGCCCTGTCCAGCATCTGGTCCTGCCCCGAAGTGGCCGATATCAGCGACGAGCAACTGCTGGCACGCGTGCAGCACAAGCTGGACTTCAAGACCAAGCCCCAGGGCTCGCTGGGTGTGCTGGAGGCGCTGGCGCTGAAGCTGGCCTCGGTGCTGGGCAGCGAGCAGCCGCAGCTGCAGGCGCCGCAGATGCTGGTGTTTGCTGCAGACCACGGCCTGGCCGCCAAAGGCGTGTCGGCCTATCCGGTGGATGTGACCTGGCAGATGGTGGAGAACTTTCTGGCCGGCGGGGCTGCGGTCAGCGTGCTCTCGCGGCAGAACGGGATTGCCCTGAATGTGGTCGATTGCGGTGTGGCCAAGGACTTTGCCGTGCGCGAGCAAGACCCTGAACACAAGCAGCCCAAGGCCTATGAGCCGCGCCTGTGGCGCCGCAAGGTGGCTTATGGCACGGCCGATAGCAGCGAAGGGCCGGCCATGACGGCCGAGCAATGTGCCGTGGCCTTGCGCAATGGGGCGGAGCTGGTCAAGAAACTGCCCGGCAATGCCTTGCTGCTGGGCGAGATGGGTATTGGCAACACCTCGGCCGCGTCGCTGCTGCTGGCGCGGCTGTGCGGCGAACCGATTGAAGCCGTCACCGGCGTGGGCACCGGTCTCGATGCCCAGGGCCTGCAGCACAAGCTGGCGGTGCTCAAACAGGTGTTGCAGCTGCATGTGGCAGTGACGGAACCTTTGGCCGTGCTGGCCGCCATGGGCGGGCTGGAGATTGCGACCATGACCGGTGCCGTGCTGCAGGCTGCGGCCGAACGCCGCCTGATTGTGGTGGATGGCTTCATCACCACGGCCGCGGTTCTGGTGGCCAGCCGTCTGCAGCCCCATGTGCTGCAGCGCTGTGTCTATGCCCATCGCTCGGGCGAACCGGGCCACACCCGCATGCTGGCCCAGCTGCAGGCCCAGCCGCTGTTGGATTGGCAACTGCGCCTGGGAGAGGGCTCGGGCGCGGCACTGGCCTGGCCGCTGCTGCTGTCGGCCTGCACCATGCTCAACGAGATGGCCAGCTTCGAGTCGGCAGGCGTCAGCACCAAGGGCTGAAGACCGCTTCTGTATTGATAGCTGTTGACGCTTTTGTGATGTACGCTAGCGGCTGTTTCAGCTCTTTTTTCCTGCCGTGGGCGCGGCCGTCTTGGGCGTGAAATCGCAGTATTGGGACACCACGCACTCCCAGCAGCGGGGCTTGCGGGCCTGGCAGACATAGCGGCCCAGCAGGATCAGCCAGTGGTGAGAATCCACGGCGTACTCCTCGGGCACGCGTTTGAGCAGCTGTTTCTCCACTTCCAACGGATTCTTGCCGGGGGCCAGCCCGGTGCGGTTGCTTACGCGAAAGATATGCGTGTCCACCGCCATGGTAGGTTGGCCAAAGGCCACGTTGAGCACCACATTGGCGGTCTTGCGGCCCACGCCGGGCAAGGCTTCCAGTTCTTCGCGGGTGCTGGGCACCTGGCCGCCATGCAGATTCACCAGCATGGCGCAGGTCTGCATCAGATGCTTGGCTTTGCTGCGGTACAGACCTATGGTCTTGATATAGCTCTCAAGCCCCTCCAGACCCAGATCCAGAATTGCCTGCGGCGTATTGGCTACCGGAAACAGCTTGCGCGTGGCCTTGTTCACGCCCACGTCGGTGGCCTGGGCCGACAGCAGCACGGCGGTCAGCAGCTCAAAGACGGTGGTGTATTCCAGCTCGGTTTGCGGCGTGGGGTTGGCGGCCTTGAGCGCGGCAAAAAAAGGCTCGATCTCGCTTTTTTTCATCGCGCTATTGTCGCTTGCCTGCTGCCGTTAAAAAAGCCGCGGGCTTTGCGGGCCGCGGCTTGGACGCAAGACGGGTGCGACCTCAGAGATCGAGGTTGTAGCTGAGAAGCAGGCTGTAGCGCAGTTCGCGCTCGGGGTTGTTGGCCGTGCGGTCACCCATGGGCTTGCTGGCCGCAAGGTCCAGGGAGTAGTGGCGGCTGTCGGACAAGCGCAGGCCGAGGCTGGCCGAGCGCAAGGTATTGCCCGCCAGCCCGCTGGTTCGCTGATGGGTGCGTGCCCATTCATAAAGCACATAGGGCTCGACGGATTTGAGCCACTGATGGGCCATGACAAACTGGTAGTTGCCTTCCACGCTGGCGCCCAGGCCCGAGTCGCCGGAAAACTCTCCCGCCTGATAGCCGCGCCCAAAGCGGTTGGAGCCGAAGGAGATCTTTTCAGGCGTGGGCAGAATGTCGCGGCTGTACTGCCCGCCCACGGCAAAGCCGGCGCCGAATTTGCTGGCAAAGCGGTGGCGCTGGCTGTATTCCATCAGCAGGCGTGTGAAGTCGAGCTTCACGGAGGAGGGTAGAAGCAGCGTCTGGTTGGGGTCCTGATAGAGCAGACCTGCCTGGGCGCCCATGGAGTTCAGGCCCCGCGCCAGCAACACATTGGCCGAGCGTGTGGCCTGCGGGCTGAACGATGACCATGCCAGCTGGGCGTACAGCGTGCGCACCCGCTCATCATTGGCAAGGTACTGGTTGCTGGTTTGCAGCTCCTTGTTGTAGTTGATGGCGTACAGACCGGCCGTACCTGTCAGCTGCGTGCGGTTGCTCAGTATCAAGGGGTGGCTGATGTTGAAATCAAGCTTGCGCTGGCGCGTCAGGTCGTCAATGCCGGGTATGTGCGTGGCGGGGTTGTTGAAGCTGCGGTAGTCAGAAAAGCTGGCCCGAGCCAGCGTGCCTTCGGCATTGAGCAGCTGGGTAAAGCCCAGTGAGCTGAAACGCTCCTTGCTGGGTTTTTGCAGCATGGTGGACAGCTGCAACTGGCTGCCTGCCCACAAGGGGTCGTTGAGCGTGAGCGACGCAATCACGCGCGGTGTGGGCTTGCGCAATTCGCCGCCAAAAGCCACCACCACAGGCTTGTGCTTGGACTTGATGACAAGTGCGGTGGCGCCATCCGTGGTGGTGGGCAGGCTGGCAGAGGCGACAATCTGCACGCCCGGCAGACGGGCCATCAGCTGGGTCTGTCGTTGAAAGGTCTGGGTGGTCAACGGTTTTTCATGAAGCAGGGGCTGGGCCAGTTCGCGAATCCCGGATTCGGAACGCCCGAAATCGCCCTCCAGCTGAAGATTGGCCACATAGCCTTCAACCACGGTGACCAGGACCACGCCATCGGCAAAGTTCTGTGGCGGCAAAAAAGCAAAAGAGAGCGCAAATCCGCGTTGCTGGTACAGCTCTCCCACTTTCTGCGCCGCCTGGGCCAGAGCGCCCACGGTATGGGTGCCGTTGATGAAGGGCGTGAACAGGGCGCTGACTTCATCGAAGGCAATGGCCGAGCTGCCTTGGACATTCACGCCCCTGACAGCGACTTGCACGCTGGCAATATCCTGGTTGCCGACCTGGGGCGTCTGTATCTGTATCGGCACCTGAGGGCGGCTGGCTGGCGGCACGCGGGGCAGGGTTTGCAGCGGATTGCCCGACTGGGCCCATGTCAGAGCCGTGCCGAAAAGCAGCGGCAGGCTCAGCGGCAAAGCGCGTGCCCAACGCGAGCGGCGAAAAGTTCTTGTTTGCTTCATCTCCAAAACGCCCTCCTGTCTTTTCTTTCTCTGCTGCATTTTTAGTGGCTTACCTTGTTTTGGGTATAGGGGTCTGTCGCAAAAAAGCCCGCACGCAGCGGGCTTGTAAAGCAGGCGATGCCGGATGACATCGCCCATGCTTTACTTGGCAGTGGCGCCCAGACCTGCCGTCAGCGCTCCCACGCTTCCGAGAACTCCGCCCAGCAGACCACCCAGTGGGCCGGCCTGGGCTTCCGTGCCCGCAGTCACATTGGTGGTGGCATTGGCGGCCACGGTCAGCCCGCCGGTCACGCCAGAGACCAGATGGGTGACAGGCGCCAGGATGCCGCCCACGGGAGCCGTGGAGCCGCTGGCCACACCACCTGTCAGTCCGCCGACAAGGTGAGTGACGGGAGTGAGAATGCCCCCTATGCCAGCTGCGCCACCAGAGCCGCCGGTCACACCGCCGGTGAGTCCGCCGACAAGTTGGGTGACGGGCGCCAGAACGCCGCCTCCACCGGAACCGCCTGTCAAACCCCCGGTCAGACCGCCGACCAGGCTGGTGACTGGAGACAGAGGACCTCCGTTGCTACCGCCATTGATTCCACCCAGCAAACCGGTAACCGGCGAGAGCAGGCCGGCACTGCTGCCGCCGGTCACGCCGCCAAGCAGGCCGGTGACGGGGCTGAGCAAGCCGGCATGGGGAGTGGAACCTGGTGTTTTGGCCAGACCGCCCAGGCCGGCAACGGTCTCGCCCACTCCGTCAACCACCTGGCCCAGCGGTGCGACGATGGGGGCGTCGGTAGCGGCAATACCGGTGCCTACATGGCTGACCAAACCTCCCACGGTGGTCAGCAGATTGTTGACCGGCTGACCAATGCCGGTGGTCTGACCCAGGTTTTGTACCGTGCCGACCACGCTGCCCAGAATGGGTGTGGCGGTGCTGCTGAGATTGCTGGTCAGTCCGCTGACCAGAGGGCTTTGCGTCACTTGCTTGACCGTTCCTTCCAGGCGGGTGACGCCGCCTCCCACTGTCTGGACGAGACCGCCTGCCAGACCCGCCACATCGCCCACGGCGCCCAACTCTGGCTTGTCCAGTGCGCTGACGGTCTTACCCACGCTGCCGACAGCTTGACCCAGATAGCCCACGGCAGGGGCCACGCTTTGTACCGTGGTGCCTATGGGGTCGGCGGTCTTGCCGATTTGACCCAGCCCCGAGCTGACTCCGTTGGTCAGAGACGCGACGGCAGAGTTGGTGTTGCCCAGAATGCCGCTGGCCGGCTGTGCGATGCCGCTCAGCGGGGTGTTATCTGTCGCCTTGCCCAGCACGCTGGTGACCAGCGTATTGGCATCGGTGATCACGCCGTTGACGCCACCCAGGGCATCGCTGGTGTTGTTGACGGTGTTGCGAACCACGGTCAGAGAATCCGCCGCAGGGTTGCCGCCGTTGTTGCCCCCACCGGTCCCGCCGCCCGTGCCACCGCCTGTGCCACCGCCTGTGCCACCGCCTGTGCCACCGCCTGTGCCGCCGCCTGTGCCGCCGCCCGTGCCACCGCCGCCGGCGACCACATCGCCACCACCGCTGCCGCCGCTTCCCGCGCCGGTATCGCTGCGAAGCGAGCCGCTGGAACCGCAGGCCGCCAGGCTGGCCGCGAGGGCCACGGCGCAAAGACTGCGCAGGCCCAGACCGGTTTTGCTGTTCATGTCCGCGGACAGCAAGCTCTGTGTCAAATCAGAAGTACGCATAAAACCCTCGTCTTAAAGATGTGCACCAAAAGAAATCGGAGTCCATGCCGCCTGCTGCGGCGGTGTGTGCATATTCCTGTTTCACGTCCGAAACTGTCCAATTCATATCTCCAGAAACGAAGTTACACTTAATTAATAAATCCTATCGAAAGTGACATATTGCTAGGTATCGTCTTACGCTTCTCTGGCATTTGTACCTACAAATACAAGAGTGTTTCCCGACGGCCCGCCGGGCGCGCCACAATAGAGCGCTTGCGGGCAGGTGCTACTGCCTGCAATTCCCATCTCCGTCGCGCTTTAACGAAAAAACGTATGCAATTTGCCAAACGACTCGATAACGTAGAGACCTCTGCGATCCGTGAACTGTTCAAGCTGCTGGGCAAGCCCGGCATCATCAGCTTTGCAGGCGGCTTTCCGGACAGCGCCATGTTTGATGTGGCAGGCATCAGTGCCGCATCGGCAGCCGCCCTGCAGCAAGAGGCCGGTGCGGCATTGCAATATGGCGCCACCGAGGGCTATCAGCCGCTGCGCGAGCAGCTCTCGACCTTCATGGTCAGCAAGGGCGCGCCCGATGTGGCGCCCGAGCAGCTCATCGTGACCACGGGCAGCCAGCAGGCGCTGGATTTGCTTGGCAAGACCATGCTGGGCGAAGGTGACAAGGTTATCGTGGAAGGCCCGACTTTCCTGGCCACCATCCAGTGTTTCCGCCTTTATGGCGCTGAAGTCATCTCCGCTCCCGTGGACGAGCACGGCGTCAACACCGATGCGCTGGAGGCGCTGATTGCCGAGCACCAGCCCAAGCTGGTCTATCTGATTCCCACTTTTGGCAACCCCAGCGGAGCCACGCTGAGCCTGGAACGCCGCAAGAAAGTGCTGGAGCTGGCCGTCAAGTACCAGACGCTGGTGGTGGAGGACGATCCCTACGGCGATCTGTACTTCGATGCAGCGCCGCCCGCCAGCCTGCTGTCGCTCTCGCGCGAAGTGCCTGGCAGCCGAGCCTGGCTGGCGCACTGCGGCTCGCTGTCCAAGGTGCTCAGCCCCGGTCTGCGCATAGGCTGGCTGATTGCTCCGCCCGAGCTGCTGTCCCGCGCCGTGATGTGCAAGCAGTTCAGCGATGCCCACACCAGCACTTTTGCCCAGGCCACGGCAGCGCAATACCTGAAGTCCGGCGCCATGCCCAAGACTTTGGCTCATGTGCGCGAGGTCTATGCCAAGCGCGCCAAGGCCATGGGCGATGCGCTGCGTGAGCAGCTCGGCGATGCCGTGGAATTTGTCCAGCCCCAAGGCGGCTTGTTCCTGTGGGTGCGGCTGACGGGTGCTCGCGGTCAGCTGGCCGATGCCGGTGTCCTGGCAAAAAAGGCCATTGAGGAAAGCGTGGCCTTTGTACCGGGCACGCCTTTCTATGCACAGAACGCCGACAGCGCCACCTTCCGCCTCTCGTTTGCGACGGCCGACGAAGAGAAGATTCGCGATGGCATTGCGCGTCTGGCCAAGGCGCTGAAAGGGTGAGCATGAGCGAGGACATGGAGTCTCTGCAGACCAGGGTGATGGAGCTGGAGATCAAGGCCAGCTATACCGACGATCTGCTGGAGCAGCTCAATATGACGATTTACCGCCAGCAGCAGCAAATCGACATGCTCATCAACGAGTTGCGCGAACTCAAGCGCCAGGTGCCCGAGGGTGGGGGTGCCGGGCAGCGCAATTTGCGTGACGAACTGCCGCCGCACTATTGAGGACGGTGATCGCAGAGACACAAAAGGCCGGAGCAATCTCTGGCCTTTTTTGTCTCTGCTTTGGAGTGTTTTATGCCTGCAGCCTATATCCGTATTGCGCTAGCAGCTATGAAAATCATTCCTTGGGGGCCTCGGCCGCAATGTGTTTCATCTTGCCCATGAACAAGCAGGTGAAGAACACCGCCATCACCAGAATCAAGACGATGACGATCAGGCTCATCAGCCCGTAGTCGGTGGAAAAAAGATCGATCATCAATTTCATGGGGCCTCCTTGTGCTGAGCCGCCAGCATGCGGTCATAGGCCGACTATTGCCCGAAGCCGGCGTCCAGGGCTTGTGCTGTGTCAAGCTTTGACGGTCGCTGCTTTGCGTGTGCGCAAGAAGCGAGGCGAGGACTCAGGCCGTAACCGCAGCCGCGCATGAAGCAGCCCGCAAAAAAGCCCTGCAATCGCTTGCAGGGCCTGAGGCTGAAATACGGACGGTTTACTTGCGCAAAAACGGCAGCGGCACCTCTGGCGGTATGGGGCAGATATAAGGCTTGCCACCGCGGCGCTGCAGCAGCTCCTGCTTGGCCAGGCTTAGCTGCTCGGGATGGGCCAGCAGTTCGATGGCGGTGGCCGTCAGAATCTTGGCCGCACGCACCATGCCTGCATGGGCCAGGGTGGATTGGCCTTGCGAGACCATCTGCCATGAATGCAGCGGCGTGCCGAAAGCGTAGCAGGCCACCCAGGCCTGGACCGTGGGCGTGATCCAGCTCACATCGGCCACGTCGGTGGAGCCGAACATGATGTCGTTGACCTTGGGGTCGTAGGGCGACAGGCCTTCGAAGATGGCCGGAACCTTGCCGCGCAACACGCTGGCCAGCGGGCGGCTGACGGCGTCCACGTCGTTCTGATCCAGCGTGGCCTGAAACTGGCCGGCCACGGACTGGGTCTGCGCATCCACCTGCAACTGGCCCAGAGCCAGCATCTGCGCATACATCACCTCGTTCAAGGTGCTGTTTTGCAGCAGATTGGAGCAGGCCTTGTCGAACACGATCTCCAGCTTGCAATCGGTCATCAGCGCCGCACCACGGGCCACGTTCTGCACGCGCTCGTAGAGTTCGGCTGCTTCGTGGTTGCGCGCTGCGCGTATCAGATACAGCGCTTCGGCGCGGGCTTGCACCACATTGGGCGACAGGCCGCCGCTATCGGTCACGGCATAGTGCACGCGCGCATCCGAAGGCATGTGTTCGCGCAGATAGTTCACGCCCACGTTCATCAACTCCACCGCATCCAGCGCGCTGCGGCCCAGGTGCGGCGAATGTGCGGCGTGCGAAGCCTTGCCGTGGAAGATGAACTTGGCCTGGATATTGGCCAAAGTACTCTGACTGAACAGGCCGGTGTAGCTGGCCGGGTGCCAGGTCAGCGCGGCATCGACATCGTCGAACACACCGGCGCGCGCCATAAAGGTCTTGCCGGAGCCGCCTTCCTCGGCCGGGCAGCCGTAGTAGCGCACGCGGCCGCTCTGGCCCGTGCGGCTCAGATGCTGTTGCAGCGCAATGGCCGCAAAGTGGGCCGATGTGCCCAGCAGGTGGTGGCCGCAGCCATGGCCGGCCAGGCCCGGACTGTCGGTGGATGGCGTGCAGACCAGGGCGCCGCTTTGCTGGTTCAGACCCGACAGCGCATCGTACTCGCCGAGCAGGGCAATCACCGGGCCTTCGTGACCCCATTCGGCCATGAAGGCCGTGGGAATGCCGGCCACGTTCTGGGTGATGCGAAAGCCGGCCTGTTCCAGCGCTGCCGTGTGCAGTTGGGCCGAGGCATTCTCGGCATAGCGCAGCTCGGCCAGCGACCAGATCTGATCGGCCAAAGCCGTCATGCGCGGGGTTTCACGCTGAAAGAAATCCTGCAGGGCGTTCATCGCTTGCATGGGGAAAATCCTTTGCCGGGTGCTTGAAGAAAGATGGGCGGGCGGGGAGTCAGGCACAGCGGCTTATTCGGGCTTGACGCCGGCCTTGTCCAGCAGCGCCTTGTTGCGCTTGAGTTCGGCGGCGATCTGGGCCGGGAACTGCGCTGGAGGCGTTTCGGTCGAGGTGGCGCCCAGATTTTTCAGATGCTTTTGCACCTCGGGCAGATGGGCAGCCTTGACGGCGGCTTCCTGCAGCTGCTTGACGATGGCTGCTGGTGTGCCGGATGGAACGACCAGACCGAACCAGCTGATGCCCAGCTCGTTGAGTTCTTCATAGCCCAGTTCTTTGAAGGTGGGCACATTGGGCAGGTCGGGCGAGCGGCCGTGGGAGGCGACCACCACCGGCACCAGCTTGCCGCCCTTGATCTGGGGCATGGCCGAAGGCAGCTGGTCGGTCATGATCTGCACCATGCCGGCCAGAGCGTCATTGAGCGCCGGGCCGTTGCCGCGATAGGGCACGATCTGGATCTGGGTCTTCATGGTCTCGTTGAACGAAGCCACCATCAGATGGCCCAGCGTTCCGAGACCCGGCACGCCGGCGCTGTAGCTACCTGGCTGGGCCTTGATCTTGGCCAGAAAGTCGTTGAAGTTGTTCACGCCCATCTTGGGGTGTGCCATATAGACCGAGGGCATGGTCACTAGATTGGCTACGGGCAGCAGCTTGCCTTCCAGCTTGATTGCGCGCTTGTAGAGCAGGGGGTTGATGGTGGCCGTGCTCACGGTGGCCATGCCAATGGTGTAGCCATCGGCGGCGGCCTGGGCAATGGCTTCGCTGCCTATCAGGCCGCCGGCGCCGCCCTTGTTGTCCACGATCACCGGTTGGCCCAGGGTGGAGCGCATGCCTTCAGCAATCACCCGCGCCACGATATCGGTGGAGCCGCCTGCCGCAAAGGGAACGATGAGCTTGACGGGCTTGCTGGGGTAGACATCGGCGGCCAGCGCCTGCGCTGCCGGCAATGCCCAGAGGGTGCTGGCGGCGGCCAGGGAGATCAGGCTGAGGCGGCGAAAGCGGCGGTGTTGGCATGAGGGTGTGGACATGAGCGACTCCAGAAAGATATCGGCGACAGCGCGTCCATAGGCATGGTGCAGGTCATGCTGTTTGCGCCGTCATTGAAGTGAAATATAGAAATTTCAACGGCTTTGCAGTGCACGATATTTGCCGCAAGCTATAAGCTATGTCGATAGCTATGAGGCTTCTCCCTGTGAGGCTTGTAGCGTGATAAGTGCAAACCCTAGGTTCTCCATGCCCAGCCCATATCCTTTTTCCGAGTTGCAGCGCAGCGACGATGTCGCGACGCCAGAAGGCAAGCAGCTGTTCTCCCGTTTGACCAAACAGGGGCGCTTGCGCCAGCTACAGCTGCTGGTGGCGCTGCAGCAGTGCGGCTCGGTCCTGCAGGCTGCCGTGCACCTGAACATGAGCCAGTCGGCTGCCACCCAGGCCTTGGCAGAGCTGGAGCGGGTGCTGGACATGAAGCTGTTCGAGCGCCATGCGCGGGGCATGCGGCCCACGGTGGCGGGCCAGACCTTGATTGATGCTGCGCACGGCATGCTGGCCGGGCTGCAGGAGGTTTCAGAGTCGCTGGCCTCCATACGCCGTGGGGCGGCCGCTGCGCTGCGCATGGGCTCTATTCCTGCGGCGGCCATGTCCATCCTGTCGCAGCTGCTGCCGCGCTTTTATGAGGCGCATCCGCAGGTACATGTGGATGTGCACGAGGACGCCAGCACGCCTTTGCTGTCGCAACTCATGGCCTCCCGCCTGGACGTGGTGTTCTGTCGCCAGCCCCAGATGCTGCCGGCCGCTTTCGCCTTCGAGCCTTTGCTGCTGGATGCGGCCGTGGTGATTGCCGATGTGGAACATGCTCTGGTGGGGCGCCGCGATGTGGCGCTGCAGTCTCTGAGAGGCGCACGCTGGGTGTTGCCCAGCTTCGGTATCGCAGTGCGCAGCATCGTGGAAAACGAGATCCTGCCGGTGCTCGAGGATGCGTCATGGTTTCCTGCCTCTACCGTGTCCCTGCCGGTGCTTGAGGGGCTGCTGACCCAGCCCGGAGCGGTATCCCTGGTGCCACGCAGCATTTTGCCGGGCCTGCGAACCCAGGGCCGCGTGCGCGTGCTGGATGTGCGCATAGCCGGCGGCTTGCCGCCGCTGGGGGCCGTGTATCGCATAGACCGTGCGCCCTCGCTGCTGCAGGAGATGCTCAGGCTGTGGCAGAGGCTCAAGCTTGATCACGCCGCGCCCGTGCCTGCGGCTTAGTCAAGGCCGGTGACGGCCGCTGAAAAAAAACAGGGCTGCTGGTCATTTCTACGTGTCTTGGTGAAAACAGCGCTGACTTTTGTGCATAAGAATAGAGGCTGAGAACGACCCGATTTTGAGGACATCATGAAGGGCGGTGTTTAAAACGTTACTTGCTAGCTTGAGCGCCTAAGGGTTGGGTGAGTTGGTAGGTTCGCCGCATTTATCGGTGATGGGGCCTATGGCACCCAGCCGGTGTATGAGGCGGAGATTCAAGGGGGCGCCGCCACTATCACTTCTCCACGAAAAAATGTCTGGCTACGTAAAGGCAAAACCTTTGCATGCCGAAATGCGGTCGTCGCCAGATGCCGACCGACATTTGGGTCGGGGAATCTGGGAAGTGTGGAGTGGCTACCACCGGCCTTGTCTAGTGGAGACAAAGATGAACTGCTTTAAACAATTGGACGAGCGGGTCATGCCCAGAACCTTCGAGCGCCAGGCCAAAGAGCTGCATATCCGTGCCGCCATTCTCAACTGGTTCACTGAACTCGGCCGTCCGCAGACGGTTGCCATGGCATAGCTTCATCCTGGGTCAGGGGCAATTCGACCAAAATTGGATTTATGCGACAGCGCCCACTCAAAAATGGACCCCAAAGGGGCATGCGGCTAAAAAATTTGACTAGTTTTAAGCCGCAAGCCCACTCGGCCTGGTCACTTTATCCTAGAGTGCATGAATCCAACCTGCGCAGTATTCGCACGCCGCCATTCGCTAGGCGTGGCCTTGAACCAGCGGCAGAACGCGCGCGTGAAGTTGCCCTGGGTGCTGTAGCCGAGCATTGCGGCGATCTCGCCTAGCGGCATGTCCGTGTCTGACAGAAGTTGCGTCGCCAGACGACAACGCGACTGCTCCAGCAAGCTGGTGTAGTCGGCGTCCATTCCTGCAAGCCGCCGGTAAAGCGTATGCCGGTGCACCCCGAACATGCTGGCGATACGCTCGTTGCTGCAGTCGCCGCGCAGCAACTGACTCTCGATCGCGCGTTTCACCTGACCAGCAAAATCCGAGGGCTCGCTGACCTCCAGAGCATCAAGCTGCCGCTTGAGGAAAGCATCGAGCTGCGCATCGGTGCGTCCGCGCGGCTTATCGAGCTCTGCGGCCGGAAACAGCAACTCATGTCGCGGCTGGTCGAACAGTATCGGCGCACGAAAAAGCTTGGCCCAAGCCTCCAGGTTGGCCGGCCGACGATGGGCGACACGTACCAGAGCAGGTTTCCACTCCGCGCCCAAGACTAGGCGCAGGCTCGTCATACCACCGGCTAGGTAGGCGCTCAGCAGAGCTTCCCGACCGGGAAACTCCACCTTGGCGGTGTAGCCCAGTACCGCATAACCCTGATCTTCCTCTAGTGTCATGTTAAGGCCGCGATACCACATGCTTGCGTAATGCCGCAAGTCCTCAAGCGCTGCGCGTGCTGTTGCCGCATTGAGCGCAAGGGCACGCACCGGCCCCACGTTTTCGAGCTGCGATCCTCCGCCCACTAACAACGGTAGGTCCTCATGGCCGCTGAGCTCGATGGCGGCGAGAAGAATACGCCCGTGCAGGTGGATTGACGAAGGCACCAGGGGGTCGCGCAGAGCACGCTTGTCGATGCCGAACTGACGCAGCAGCGCGTGCCCATCGTGGCCCAGTGTGTTGAGCATGGACGCGATGCCGGACAGAGGGCCGACAGGTAGCGAATCGGGGGTGCCAGGAGAAGCCAAGGGGAGACCCTGAGTGATGTGCTGCGAAATGATAAATCAATGCCACACAAAGATAAACGACAAGAGGGCAAAAAACCGACGATTCATCCATCCAACCTCACTAGGAGACATTGATGGAATTCCTCGACGACAGCCTCTACCCCGAAAACCAGCAACCACTGGTGATCCAGGTTGCTCCCTATGGTCCGCAGTACACGCCTTCCTGCTCGAGCGACATTCCCGTCAGCATGAAGGAGCAGGTGCAGAAAGCCGTGGATTGCTGGAATGCCGGCGCCACCGTGTTGCATGTGCATGTGCGCGAAGAAGATGGCAAAGGCAGCAAGCGCATGTCCAAATTCAACGAGATGCTGGCGCGTCTGCGTGACGCCGTGCCCGACATGGTCTTGCAGGTTGGCGGCTCTATTTCCTTCGCACCTGAAGACGAGGGGGCCGCCGCTCAATGGCTGGATCACGATACCCGTCACATGCTGGCCGATCTGAATCCCAAGCCCGACCAGGTAACCATTGCGATCAACTCGAGCCAGATGAACATCACCGAGATGCTCACGGCCGATGACATCCAGGGCACGCTGCTGGAAAAGCCCGAGTACTTCAAGGCATACACCAATATGGTGGTGGACGCGACGCCGGAGTTCCATGTTGAACACCTTAAGCGTCTGTCGGAAAAAAGAATCCAGCCGCATTTCATGCTGGGCCATGTACACCAACTGGAGACGGTGGAGCGTCTGATCCGCAAGGGCCTGTACACCGGCCCGCTGGTCTTGAACTACGTCGCCATCGGCGGCGGCGCTGCGGGTTTCCATCCCAGCGACCTGATCGAGTTCGTACGCCGCACGCCCCCCGGTTCAGTGCTGACGATAGAGAGTGCAATGCGCGCCGTGGCGCCGATGAATGCCATCGCCATTGCTCTGGGCTTGCATGTGCGTGTCGGCATCGAAGACAACCTGTGGGGAAGAAAAGGCGAGCGCATGAGCTCGGTGCAGCAGATCGAGCAGGCGGTGCGCCAAGCACGCGAGCTTGGCCGCGAAGTCGCCACCGGCAAGCAGGCCAAGCAAATCTACAAGATCGGTGAATGGTATGACAGCGCTGACGAGACCATCGCCCAGCTTGGCTTGGCACCCAACCGCAAGCCCGGCCAAACCGGCTTCACCGTTCCGGGCCGGGGTTGATCATGGGCAAGACCTTTGCAGACAAGGTGGCGCTGGTCACCGGCGTAGGGCCTGGCCTGGGCCAGGGGGTGGCGCTCGCTTTTGCCCGTGAGGGCGCGAGCGTGGTGGTGTGCGATGTCAATGAAGAAGCCTTGGCGGCCACTCAAAAGGCCGTCGAAGCTGAAGGCTCGGCCTGCCTGGCACTGCGCTGCGACGTTTCGGACAGCTTGCAAGTGCGCGAGATGTTCGATGCGATGATGGCGCGCTTTGGCACCTTGCACATCCTGGTCAACAACGCTGCGCTCACACCCAATCGGGCGATAGACACCGAGCGCCGCAACAAGCTCTATAGCTACAACAGCACACCGGTGCCGCGCGACACGCTGGGCTTTACCAGTGAGATCAGCGACGAGGAATGGCATCGCTGCTGGGGTGTGAACGTACATGGCGTCTTTTACTGCACACGCGAGGCGCTGAAAGTCATGCAGCCGCAGCGCTACGGTCGCATTGTCAACATCGCTTCCATTGCCGGTATTTCCTCCAAGAGCGCGCATAGCCCGCACTACAGCGCGACCAAGGGCGCGGTGGTCGCCTTTACACGCTCGGTGGCATATGAGGTGGCCGGAGCCAACATCCTGGTCAACGCGATGGCTCCTGGCGGCGTGGCCACGCCGGCCTTCAATGCCTACCTGGAGAACATTGGCGAAGAGGCGCGCAATCGGCTTTGGCAAGGCTGTCCCACAGGACGCTTCGGAACGGTCGAGGAGTACGCCAGCACAGTGCTGCACCTGTCCGGTGAGCACTACATGGTGGGTCAGGTAGTCAGTCCCAATGGCGGATCGACCATATGAACGGAGGAGCTCCATGCATAAATCGATGATGCAAATGCCGCTCAATGTTTCGGCGTTGATTCAGCATGCAGATCGCCACCACGGCAACACCGAGATCGTCTCACGCCGCGTGGAAGGCGACGTTCACCGCACTACCTGGCGCGAGCTGCACACCCGCACGCGCCAGCTAGCCAATGCGTTGACGACGCTGGGGCTTGAGCCGGGTGAACGCGTCGCGACGCTGGCCTGGAACACGCACCGCCACCTGGAGCTTTACTACGCCGTGGGAGGTTGCGGAAAAGTAGTTCACACCATCAACCCCCGCTTGCTGCCAGAGCAGATCGCGTGGATGCTGAACCATTCCGATGCGCGGGTGCTGTTTTTCGACGCCAACTTTCTGCCCCTGGTGGAAGTCGTTGCCCCGCATTGCGAGCGGCTGGACCACCTCGTGGTGATGACGGATCGCACCCACATGCCGTCTTCGTCCAAACTGCCAACCCTGGCATGCTACGAGGAGATGATGGACACCGCTTCCACGCAATTCGACTGGCCCGAGCTCGACGAGAACGCCCCCTGCGGCCTGTGCTACACCTCCGGCACCACGGGCAACCCCAAGGGCGCGCTGTACAGCCAGCGTTCCACGGTGCTGCATGCCTATGCATCGGCTTTGCCCGACGCGCTGTGCATATCCTCGCGCGATGTGGTGATGCCCGTCGTGCCCATGTTCCACGTCAATGCCTGGGGCCTTCCTTATTCAGCCGCACTGGCGGGCGCTAAGCTGGTGTTGCCTGGGCCCGCACTTGATGGCAAGTCATTGCATACACTGATGGAGCAGGAATGCGTCACCTTCTCGGCAGGCGTTCCGACCATCTGGCAAGGCTTGCTGCATTACATGAACACCGAGGGGGCACGCTTTGCCAGCTTGCGCCGCACGGTGGTGGGTGGATCGGCCTGCCCGCCGGCAATGATCCGCGCCTTCGACGAGCAGTACGGTGTCGAGCTGATTCATGCCTGGGGCATGACCGAGCTGTCGCCGCTGGGTGCGGTCGGCCGCCTTAAGTCCAAGCACCTCGGGTTGCACAAGGACGTCCAGCGCAAGGTGCTTGAAAAGCAGGGCCATGCGATTTTTGGCATCGACATGAAAATTGTCGACGAGGCTGGCGCCGAGCTGCCCTGGGATGGCAAGGCCTTCGGCGAGCTGATGGTGCGCGGACCCTGGGTGATCAGCGAATATTTCAAGCACCCGAGCTCACCGCTGCGTGACGGCTGGTTCCCCACCGGGGACGTGGCCACCATCGATGCCGACGGCTATATGCAGATCACCGACCGCGCGAAAGACCTGATCAAGTCCGGCGGTGAATGGATCAGCTCCATCGAGCTCGAAAACGAGGCCTGTGCGCACGCGGCGGTGTCGATGGCGGCCGTGATCGGCGTGCCCCATCCCAAGTGGGACGAGCGCCCTGTGTTGCTGGTGGTGAAGAAGCCAGGTGCTGACTTGACGCGCGAAGACATGCTCGACTTTCTGCAAGGCAAGGTCGCCAAGTACTGCATCCCCGACGACGTGATTTTTGCCGACTCCCTGCCCATGACTGCGACGGGCAAGGTGCACAAGCTCAAGCTGCGCGAACAGCACAGCGCTCACCTAACACCCCCATGAGGACCACATATGCAAACCACCGTTTTTGATCGCCTGCAAACCGTGGACCCAAGGTGGTCCGCCGCCTGGAAAGCTCTGGAGGCGCAAAGCGCCGGCGCCTCGCTTGACCCCAAGCTGGTCGCGTTGCTCCGCCTGAATATTGACGTGACCGCCACACACCTTTACGCGCCCGGCGTGCAGCGCCATGTGCGCGCAGCGCTGGACGCTGGTGCCACACGAACCGAGATCATGGCGGTCTTCAAGCTGGCTGCAGTGATCGGGATTCACGCACTGGCCCTGGGGGTGCCCATGCTTGAGAGCGAGCTGGCCGGACGTGGCATCGCTGATGAAGCCGCAGCGAAGCCTGCCACACCGGTGACCGATGCGGTACGCGCCAAGGGCATGTTCAATCCTCTCTGGGACACCCTATCGCGCTGGGACCCGGTGTGGCTGGAGCGCTTCCTGGAGATGGGGTTGCCATTGTGGACCGATGGCGTGTTGCCACCCCTATGGATCGAGTACCTTTGCATTTCCGGCGACGCTGCGATCTCGCATATGTACGGCCATGGCACACAGCGCCATATTGAGGCAGCCTTGCAGCTTGGTGCATCCCGTGAGCAAGTGCTCGACGTGCTCAAGATCGTCAGCCTGCAAGGTATCGAGGCCATGGAGTTGGCGCTGCCCATGCTTGATGCAGCCCTCGCCCAAGGCACACCAAAGCGCGTCGCCTGAAACATGAGCATCTTTGCCTTGACCGCATGCCTGGCTCTGAGTCGTTGGACTGACCACGGTCCAAATCGCTGCGATGGGCTGGCCTCCCATCTTGATGGGGAGCACTGAGCTGGTTTCATTGGAATACGGTGCTCCAGCTGCCTTGAGTCTTGACTGCTTATCCAAAACACCTTTCATATATCGACACCGGAGACATCATGAGTACACGTCGTTGCATCCTGTTCGCGCTGGTAGCCTTGGGTACCAGCTTGGCCCCCAATCTCCATGCGCAGGAGGCTTGGCCCAAACGACCTGTTCGTATGGTCATTGCCAGCCCGGGAGGCTCCGGGCCCGACGTGCTGCTGCGTGTCATGACAGAACGTGTATCACAAGCTCTCAAACAGCCTGTGGTGGTAGACAACCGGCCCGGCGCCAATGGCCATCTGGCGACTATCGAAGTCGCCAAGGCCCCCGCCGATGGCTACACGGTGCTGTTTGCATCAGCAGCTGGCACAGTGGTCAACCAGGCGCTGCAACCCGATCTGGCACTCAATGTTCTCGCCAAGTTCACTCCCGTCGCGCAGATAGGAGCTGGTGGCATCCACCTGGTCACTTCACCGGACTTTCCGGCGACCAACTTGCAGGAGTTCATTGCTTACGTTAAGGCAAATCCAGGCAAGCTCAATTACGCAAGCTGGGGCGTGGGTTCCACGGGCCATCTGGTGATGGAATCACTGAAAAATCAATACAAGTTGGATGTCCGGCATGTCCCCTACAAAAGCGTGCCGCAGATCTACCAGGACATGGGCGGTGGGATCATCAAGGTCGCTTTCGTTGACGCGACGAGCTCCCTTCCGCTGATCAAGAACGGCAAACTCAAGGCGCTGGGTAATACCGGCACGGCCCGCGGTCCCGCGCTGCCAGAACTTGCGACCTTCACCGAGCAGGGTGTCAAGTTCGCCGCCGACGGCTGGTACGGTGTCTTCGTGCCCAAAGGCACGCCAGACGCTGTGGTGAGCCGGCTACACCGAGAGTTCCTGAAGGTGATGATGGACCCCGCCATGAAGGAGCGACTGCTCCAGTTCAACATGGCCCATCCGCCGCTCAAGAGCCCGGAGGAATTTGGCAAAACGGTCGCTGCCGATCTGTTGCTGTGGCAGTCGATCGTGAAAACCAACGGTATCCGTATCGAGTAAGGCGAGTTTGCTGGCGGGTTGGCAAGAGAACCCGATGGCCGCACAGGCACAGGCACAGGCACAGGCACAGGCACAGGCACAGGCACAGGCATCGCGGCATGGAGGTTCAGCGCGCAGTTACAGCGTGCACCCCCACGGGCGCTCTTGGTGTCATCCCTTCTTTGCCTGGTATCTCGGATGCCTTTGCAACCGTTCTTCCGTCTATGAAACCAAGGGCTTCGTGACGGGCACATGCCCGCCCCCCTTGATGTCCTGCTATTGCCTATTACTTGTTGCATTGGCTTAGCGGGTTGCCGTGCACGTTACTAACGACTAGAAAAAAGAGTGAGACAACACGATGACCCATTCATTCGTGAAAACAACAATGGCTACAGTAATCCTGGCAGGTGCCGCATCCCAGGCTTCTGCGCAAAGCAGCGTACAGCTCTATGGCATCGTAGATGCTGCAGTGCGCTCGACAAGCAATCATGGAAAGACTCAGATGGTAGGCGGGGGGATGTCCCAGAGCCGCTGGGGCATCAACGTGACCGAAGACTTGGGTGGAGGACTGTCGGCTATCGCGAATCTGGAAGATCGCTTCCTGACGGATACCGGAAACACCGCTGTCGTGAATTACTTTCAGCAGGCCTGGGTAGGCGTGCGCGACAGGCATTTGGGCCAACTCACTTTGGGCCGTCAGTACAACGTTCTGCTTGACGTTGCGGCGTCGACCTATGCCTCTTTCCCATATCTGCCATTTATGGAGGTATACAAGCCCGAGATTGGGTTTTCCATGGGGGCACGCACCAACAACACGCTCAAGTACATGATGGCCTTGGGTGCATGGCGCGCAGGCTTGCAGTATTCCTTTGATGAAGGAAATACTATTGCCAAAAAAGGCCGTGACCTTGATCTGACGGGTGGCCTGGCCATGAAGACGGCTGGCGGCTACTTGCGTTATGCAAGCAATGGCTTGGCAATTGGTGGTGCTTACCTGAACACCAAGATGCCTGGCGGTACCGAGTTTGATGCTTATACGGTGGGCGGTTCCTATCGAGCTGGACCGTGGTACTTCAGTACCGGCTATGCCATGAACCAGCGCAAGAACACCCTCGCGGCGGAAGACTCTCGCCTGATCAGTGCTTACTGGGGGGCGGAAATCAATGGGGGCTTCGCATCGGGAGATTCGAACAAGCGTCAGCTGATCCAATTGGGTACTGGTTACCAGATCACCCCGCAACTCAATTTGGGGGCGCACTTTTACTACGCCAAGCAAGGCGGATCTACCTCCGGAGCTTTTAACAGCAAAGCTAACTTCATCGTGGCCGTCGCCAATTATGCTTTCAGCAAACGCACGAGCGCCTATATGGGCGTGGACTACACCCGTGTGAGTGGCGGTGCGGGCTCATATATCGAAAAAACCTCAGCAGGTGCTTTGGTGAGCAACCGCACCGGAATCACCATCGGACTGAGGCACTGGTTCTGAGTCAATCTTCAGGTGCTGCTGGAAAGCACCAGAGTCTTGCGCACCCATTTGCACGCTATCTTGGAAGATGCGACTAATGCCATCGTGGGCATAACCTGCACTGCCACGCGCACTCACGCATTGGCTGGAGCACGATAAACATGCCATTGGTATGAAACGCGTGTCTCCTTCTCAAATGCTTCGCCAGCGTATCAACTCCGGTTAAGTGAGTAGTTCAGCCAGCGGAAGTCAGTCCTGAAGACCAAAGGAAGATGAGGCAGCCTGCTCGGCTAGGCAGTCGAGCAGTTCCAGTGCGGCGGCCGATGGCAAAGGCTGTTGCCGCGTCAACGCAACCACTTGCAACACTTGGCTCATCTCAATGTCGAGTATCTGCACTAGCCCGCGCGACTCGAAGCTGCGGGCCAGCCCGCCCATGACCAGGGCGACGGCATTTTGTCGCTGCACCAGCCCCAGAATTGTTTCGTGCGACAAGGTCTCCACTACCTGGGCCGGCTCCGCAACACCATGGCGACGCAAGGCCGCATCCACCAAGGCGCGCCTGCGCGAAGCGCGCGGTGTCATGACCCAGATGTAATCGCTGAGGTCATGCAGACGGATGTGACTGGTCTTGGCCATGGGATGGTGGGGAGATACGACCCACACCATGTTGTCCACATACAGCGGCGTGATCTGCAGGTCAGCGATGGTGCTGCTTTCGGGGGGGGCACCGACAGCAATGTCCAGGCGGCCGGATCTGAGCAGGGGCAGCAGCGTATCGATAGGCGCTTCGTGCACGGTTAGGTCTAGAGGTGTCGCGGGTGGATGCTTTTTGCGCCAGCGTTCCAGGGTCGGGCTGACGATAGGTGTGCCGCCATGCATCACGCCCAATGACACGCGCCATACCTGAGGTCGGCTGACCGACTCCAGCGCCAGCGCTGCGCGCTGCAGGTCTTCCTCAATGATCTCGGCATACCGGGCCAGGCAGCTGCCTTCGGCCGTAGGTTCCAGCCCCTTGGGAGTGCGAAGGAATAGCGGTACTCCCAGTCCTTGCTCCAGTTCCGCCAATGCCTTGGATACCGCCGGCTGGGTGATGCTCAGTGCATCGGCAACACGGCCCACATGCCTATGGTTGTCTAAGGCCAACAGCAGCCGAAGCTGCCGCAGCTTGAGACCGCGTTTGAGGAAATTCTGCAGGGGTGCGGTATTCGTCATAACCAAATAGTAATCGTAGCGGCTGAAGGTTTCATTGGTGCTTACGCAAGCAACTGAACAGAATGAAAGCACTCAAAAGCAAGCCCTGAAAAGGGTGCTTGTGTCTCCAGCCACCAAGGACATTTATGACGAGTCAGTCTCATCTCTCTTCAGTTATTGCGGCAAGGCCTGAGCAAGCCAGCGAAAGCATAGCCTTTCTGCTGGCTCGGGCGTTGCAGCGCCACGGCATAGAAATGGTGTTCGGCCAGAGCATCCCCAGCTCGCTGCATCTGGCGTGCGAAAGCCTGGGCATACGCCAGATCGGCTATCGCACTGAAAATGCCGGCGGCTACATGGCTGACGGCCATGCCCGCATCAGCGGCCAGCCGGCCGTGATCACGGCTCAGAACGGCCCGGCCGCCACTTTGCTGGTCCCGCCGCTGGCCGAAGCGCTCAAAGCCTCCATTCCTATCGTGGCGCTGGTGCAGGACGTACAGCGCAACCAGACCGACCGCAACGCGTTCCAGGAATTCGACCACCTCGGCCTGTTTGCCTCCTGCACCAAGTGGGTTCGCCGTGTGACCGATGCCGAACGGGTGGAGGACTATCTCGATCAGGCCATTGCCAATGCTTGCGGAGGCCGGCCGGGTCCGGTGGCGCTGTTGCTGCCTATGGATTTGCTGGTGGAGCCTGCACCCAAGGCTGTACGCCGTAACTCGCTGGGCTATTTTCCGCTGGACCGCACGGTGGCCGCTCCCGCCGCTGTGGCCCGCGCAGCGGAACTGCTGCGCAATGCACGCGCTCCCATCGTCATTGCCGGTGGCGGTGTGCATGTGTCTGCGGCCAGCGAGGCACTTGCAGCCTTGCAAAACGATGCGCACCTGGCCATTGCCACCACGACCATGGGCAAGGGCGGCGTGGACGAGACCCATCCGCTTTCTGTGGGTGTTGTGGGTTCGTTCATGGGGCCGTATGCGGCATCGCGCCACCAGCGCAGCCTGGTGACGGAGGCCGACGTGGTGCTGTTGGTGGGCAATCGCACCAACCAGAACGGCACGGATTCTTGGACCCTGTATCCACCCAATGCACAGTACATCCACATTGACATCGACAGCGCGGAGGTCGGGCGCAACTACGAGTCTCTGCGCCTGGTTGGGGATGCCCGTGAAACGCTGGTGGCGTTGCGCCAGGCGCTGGTGGCCGGCGATCTGACTGCCCGTGCAGCGGCACGGGTGCCACTGGAGGCGCGCATTCGCAGCGGACGGGCGCTTTACGAGACCGAGTCCCGGGCTCTGCGCCAATCCAGCGCGCAACCGATACGCCCCGAGCGCATCATGGAAGAAATCGCCGCGCAGGCGACGGTCGATACCATTTTTGTGGCCGACGCCAGCTACTCCAGTACCTGGATTGCCAACTACCTGACGAGCACACGGGTCGGTATGCGCTTCCTGACCCCGCGCGGGCTGGCCGGGCTGGGTTGGGGGCTGCCCATGGCAATGGGGGCCAAGCTGGCAAGTCCCGATACGCCCGTGGTCTGCGTCGTGGGTGACGGCGGCTTCGGCCATGTGTGGTCTGAACTCGAAACCTCCGTGCGCAGCGGCATCGCTGTGACGCTGGTGGTGATCAATAACGGCATTCTGGGATTCCAGAAGCATGCCGAGCAGCTGAAGTTCGGTGAGTTCACCAGCGCCGTGGATTTCAAGCCCGTGGATCACGCCGCCATCGCCCGCTCCTGTGGCTGTGTCGGAGTGCGCATCGAAGATCCGGCCGACCTGGCCGAGGCGCTTGCCGCAGCTGCACGGTCTGGCACAACCACCGTGCTCGATGTGGTGTGCGACCCCGAAGCCTTTCCGCCATTGACCTTCTTCAACGCCAGGCACAAGCAGGTCTGAACTACCTTTACCCAGCCAGCAGCACATACCAGGAGACAGAAAATGGACCGCCACCCGCAACCCATCAACCACCCGGCCGCGTGGACCGTGGACACACTGACCAGCGACAGACGCTGGGTCGTGCGCCTGAACGATAACGATATTGCCGAGATCGACGAGGCCCTGGCCCATGCCAAGGCGTGCGGTGCCAGTGTGCCCGGCATGGTGAAAGAAGACTTTCCGCTGGATGGTTTGACCGCCAAGCTGCATGCCGTGGTGCAGGAGCTGGTCAGCGGCATGGGAATTGTGCTGATCAAGGGCCTGCCTATGGCGCGCTATAGCAAGCTCGAGGCAGGCTTGATCTTCTGGGGGCTGGGCCGACACATGGGCAATGCGATTGCGCAGAACGCCTACGGAGACGTGCTGGGCCATGTTTTTGACCTGGGCAAGGACCCAAGCACCGATGCCAGCGCCAGAGGCTACCAGTCCGCACTCAAGCTGCCTTTTCACACCGATGCGGCCGATGTGGTGGGCCTGATGTGCTTGCGCACGGCCAAGCAAGGCGGTGCGAGCAGCGTAGCCAGTTCACTCGCCGTCTACAACACCATGGCGGCTGAGCGTCCCGATCTTTTGCAGCGTCTGCACGAGCACTTCTACTTCGATGCACGCAAGGAACAAGGCGAAGGCGAAGCGCCTTTCTACCCCACGCCCATCTACCAGCGCCTGGGCGAGAAGGTGTACTGTCGCTACGTGCGCCGCTTCATCGACTCGGCGCAGCGCTTTGACGAGGTGCCCCGGCTCGATGTCCAGCAGCTGCAAGCGCTGGAGCTGTTCGAGGCGTTGCAGCAGGATAAGCGTCTGCGCTATGACATGGAGCTGGAGCCGGGCGATATGCAGTTCCTCAACAACTATGTGGTGCTGCATTCACGCACCGCCTATGAAGACCATGTCGAGATCGACCGCAAGCGACATCTGCTGCGGCTGTGGCTGAACCTACCGGAGCAAGGCCCTGTACCGGCCTCCTTCGAGCGCCGTGCACGTTTCAGCGAGCTGTGGTCGCGCACGCCGCGCGCACCGATCTACGACATCGCCCAGCTCATGGGTGCGACCGAACACTGAGGCCGTGTCATGACCCATTCTGAAACTCAAGACACACTGCAAGGCCGCCTGGTCTGGATCAACGGTGGCTCCAGCGGCATAGGCCAGGCCAGCGCCGAGGCCCTGGCACGTGCAGGTGCTACGGTGATCATCTCGGGCCGACGCGAAGCCCAGCTGTCCGCTGCCGTGGAAGTCGCCCAGCAGCAGGGCCTGAGTCTGCATGCGGTCCCCATGGATATCTGTGAGCGCGAATCGGTAAGCCGAGCAGCGGTGGATATCGAGCAGCGCTTCGGTACCGTGGACATTCTGGTGAACTGCGCCGGTACCAACGTGGCCCATCGGGCCTGGGCCAGTATTGATGCTGATGGCTTTGAACAGGTGCTGTCCGCGAACCTCAGCGGCACCATGTACTGCATGCTAGCGGTACTTCCAGGAATGCGGAGCCAGCGCCGAGGGCTGGTGATCAATATCGCGTCCTGGGCCGGCAAGTTTGTCTCTGCATTGACCGGGCCGTCCTATACAGCGGCCAAGCATGCGGTGGGCGCGCTTACGCAGTCGCTCAACACCGAGGAGTGCGTCAACGGCATCCGGGCCTGTGCCATCTTTCCGGGCGAGGTCGCCACACCCATGCTTCAGACCCGTGCCGTTCTGCCTACGGCCGAGGAGCAGGCCCGCATGTTGCAGCCGGATCAAGTTGCTGCAGCCGTGCGATTTGTGGCTGAAATGCCGGCCGGTGCATGCATCAACGAGATCCTGATGAGTCCCACATGGAATCGTTCTTACGCAGCAGTTGCTCGTGCAGAAGCCGAATTGCAAACCAGGAGACAAGCATCATGAATTGGATCAAACGCATTTCCCGGGCAGTGCTGGTCGCTGCTGTAGGCCTGGGCTTTGGGGCGGGTAACAGCGCATGGGCCCAGAAGAGTGACAACTGGCCCAACCGGCCGATTCGCATGATCGTGCCAGCGGGGGCGGGTTCAGGTACCGACATCATGGCGCGGCTGATGAGCGAGAAACTGGCGCATGCGCTCAAGCAGCCCATCGCCGTCGAAAACAAACCGGGTGCCAATGGCATCATCGGGAACGACTTTATGGCCAAGGCCACGCCAGACGGCTATACGCTGCTGTTTACCAATGCGTCTTCCGTATCGCTCAATGCGGCGTTGCGCACCGATCTGCCCTACGACACGCTCAAGGACCTGAAACCGGTGGTGATGCTGAGCAACGGCGGCGTGTTGCTTGCCGCCCGGCCGGAAGCTCAGGTGAAGAACCTGAAGGACTTCATTGCCTATGCACGCGCTCATCCCGGGCTGTCCTATGCCTCATGGGGTACCGGCTCCACAGGGCATCTCACCATGGAGGCATTGAACATCGCCCACAAGCTGAAAATGCAGCATGTGCCTTACCGCAGCATGGGCCAGATACTCACCGCGCTCTTGAGCGGCGAAGTCATGGTGGCCATGATTGATGCACGCTCGCCGTTGGCCATGATCAAGACCGGCAAGATTGTTCCTGTGGCTATGACCGGCTCCGCGCGGGGGCCGCTGCTGCCCGAGGTTCCCCTTCTCTCCGAGCAAGGCTTCAATCTGCAGCTTGATGGCTGGTACGGCATCATGGCCCCGCCCGGAACGCCCGATGCCATCGTCAACCGCGTACACGAAGAGGCACTGCGGATTCGCAGCGACCCGGCCTTGCGTCAGACCTTCTTCGAACTCAACCTGCCACCCCCGCCGCAAAAAACACCGGCGCAATTCGGTGCCGTGATCCGTGACGAAATTCCGCAGTGGCGCAAGATTGTCGTGACGGCCAATGTCAAGTCGGAGTGAGGAAGTACAGATGAATGCCATAAACCTGAATATTTCGCCGATTGCCCTCATCGACCGGCTTGCCGACCCCCGCCTGCTCAGGACCGATGCGCTGATTGGCGGCCAGTGGATAGGCGGGAGCGAACGCTTTGACGTACAGGACCCGGCGACGGGCTTGAAAGTGACCGATGTGGCGGCTCTGGGTGTCGCTGATGCCGAGCATGCCATTGCAGCGGCCAACGAGGCTCTGCCGGCCTGGCGTGCCCAGACCGTCAAGCAGCGCCATGCGGTGCTGATGAAATGGTTTGAATTGCTGATGACCCACCAGGATGACCTGGCCCGCATCATGACTGCCGAGCAGGGCAAGCCGTTGGCCGAAGCCCGAGGCGAGGTGGCTTATGCAGCCAGCTTTGTCGAGTGGTTTGCCGAAGAAGCCAAGCGCATCAATGGCGAAACTCTGCCCCAGTTCGACAACAACCGCCGTCTCCTGGTGCTCAAGCAATCCATCGGTGTCTGCGCTGCCATCACGCCCTGGAATTTTCCTCTGGCAATGATCACGCGCAAAGTGGCTCCGGCCCTGGCCGCAGGTTGTACGGTTATCGTCAAACCGGCCGAGCTGACGCCACTGACTGCGCTGGCAGCCACCGAACTGGCTGTGCGGGCAGGAATGCCTGCAGGCGTGCTCAATGTGCTCACGGCCGATAGCGCCAGCAGCATCGCTGTGGGCAAGGCTTTGTGTGCCAGCGATGTGGTGCGTCACATCAGCTTCACGGGCAGCACCGAAGTCGGTCGTATTTTGATGGCGCAAAGTGCTCCCAGCGTCAAGAAGCTGAGTCTGGAGCTGGGCGGCAACGCGCCCTTCATCGTTTTCGATGATGCGGATCTGGACTCGGCAGTTGAGGGCGCGATTGCCAGCAAGTTCCGCAACGCGGGCCAGACCTGCGTCTGTGCCAACCGCATCTATGTGCAGGATGCGGTGTATGAGGCCTTTGTCCAGAAGTTTTCCGCTAAGGTTCAGGGGCTGAAGGTTGGTAACGGTTTTGACGAGGGCGTGGTGCAGGGGCCGCTGATTGAAGTGGCTGCCATGGACAAAGTGCAGAAGCACCTGGATGATGCGCTGGCCAAAGGGGGCAAGCTGGTGGCCGGTGGCCAGAAACTTGACGGCCAATTCTTTCAGCCCGCGGTGGTGGCGGAGGCTACCAAGGACATGCTCTGCGCCAGAGAAGAAACCTTTGGTCCTTTTGCACCGGTGTTTCGCTTCAAGACCGAACAAGAGGCGATCCAGGCCGCCAACGACACCGAGTTCGGTCTGGCCAGCTATTTCTATAGTCGCGATGTGGGCCGCATCTTCCGGGTTGCGGAAGCTCTGGACTACGGCATGGTGGGTATCAACGCCGGCATCATTGCTACCGAACACGTGCCGTTTGGCGGGGTGAAGCAGTCCGGCCTGGGCCGCGAGGGCTCGCACCACGGCATGGATGATTACCTGGAGATCAAGTACCTGTGTATGGGGGATATTGCCGTGCCGGCTGGCAGGGGCACTTTATGAGCGCGCGGGTGGCGGTAGTCACCGGCGCCGCACGTGGCATTGGGTTCGCGGTCGCGCAGCGGCTCGCCTCAGTGGGCATGAAGGTGGTTATGGCTGACTTGCGCGACGCGGCGCAGGCGGCCAGCATGGTGAACCGGGATCTGTGCGCAGGCGTCGATGCCGACGTGTCTGATGAGGCATCTGTGCAGCAACTGGTTGCGGGTGTGGTGGCGCGATACGGTCGGCTGGATGTGCTGGTCAACAACGCCGGTATCTCCCCCAAACATGGCGGTCGCAAGGCACGGGTCGAGGACACGGCGCTGCCGGAGTGGCAGTCAGTGCTGGATATCAACCTCACTGGTACTTTTCTGATGTGCCGTGCGGCGCTGCCACATATGCGGGCTGCGGGCTGGGGGCGGATTGTCAATTTGTCATCACAGGCCGGCAGAAGCCGATCTGCCGTCACGGGGGCTCACTATGGGGCCTCCAAGGCTGGCATTCTCGGCTTTTCGCGCATTCTTGCCGAGGAGGTGGGGGGCGATGGCATCACAGTGAACTGCGTGGCGCCTGGTCGTATCGCCACCGCCATGGCAGCGGCCGCGCCCGAGACCGTCAACCAGGAGATTGCCGCCCGTATTCCGCTGGCACGGCTGGGAACGGCCGCAGAGGTGGCAGACGCCGTGGGCTTTCTGGTTTCCGAGCAAGCGGCGTACCTGACCGGTGTCACCCTGGATGTCAACGGCGGCTATTTCATGGCTTAGCCGGTGGCTCACACCCGAACAGCAAACCTATGTCACTACCTGAACTTTCTCTGGGATGGTTGAGCCTGCCGGACGCCAGCCCTACAGAACTCATTTACGCCGCTGCAGACGCTGGCTTCGCCAGCGTCAGTCTGCGCGTGGCGCCATCGCCTGGCGATGCCGCGTCTGCGTTATCCGCCCAGCCGCAAGGGGTGCGTGAGGTCAGGGCAGCGTTGGCTGCGACTGGCGTTCGGCTGGCCGAGATGGGCAGCATCCGTATGCATGGCCCCGTGCCCAGCAGCTGGTGTCTGCCTAGTTTGGACGTCGGTGCCAGCCTGGGTGCCGAAACCGTTATTGCCCTTATCTACGAGTCTCATTCTCAAAAGCGGCTGGACGATTTTTGCGACCTCTGCCATGCAGCTGGACAGTTTGGCTTGCGGGTGGCGATTGAGTTTGCCGCTTTCACCTCGGTGCCGACGGTGGAAGCGGCATATGCTCTGGTCACGGCTTGCGCCATGTCCAATGCGGGTCTTGTGGTGGATGCGCTGCATCTGGAAAGATCCGGCGGTACAGCAGCCGCGCTGGCGAACATTCCGGCCGAGCGGGTGTTTCTTGCCCAGCTATGCGACGCCCGGGTCAAGCGTCCATCAGATGCCGAAGGCTTGAGACTAGAAGCCAGAACGGACAGGCTGGACCCTGGATTCGGCGTTTTACCGCTGGTCGATTTCGTGAGTGCGCTCCCGGACTCTTTCCCTCTGGAGTTGGAGGTGCCCTGCATGCTTGCTGCGCCCATCAGCGCTGGCGTGCGTGCGCAGCAGATTGCCAAGCGCACGCGTCACTTTCTGTCTTTGTTGCCGCCGCTCGATGAGCAATCCAGTATCGCGTTAAGTTTGCAGCCGTGATTTTTCGCTGTGTGTCGAAGACTCGGGAGAGCTCAGAGCGTCTCGGACACCAAACGGCTTAAAAAGCTGTAGGCGGAGAAAGGCCGGCTCAAACAGCTGCCGGCCGAGACCATGCTCGAAACTGAGATCACCAAAGAGGCTTTAAGAAAAAATTGTGAGCGTACCCGCCAGTCGGGAGGAGAGCGCTTCATTGTGGGCTACCGTGCGTTTCAGAACCTTTGCAGGGCATTCGCAGGCAAGTCTCTGCAGACTGACCGAAAAAGGCTGGTTGCAGCCGCTGAGATTTGGCAAGCCTGTGACCGCTGCCGCCGATACCAGACGTTAACCTGCTTTCTGGCCAGACGTCCGCTGTGCGCCTCAAATCGGAAACTGGCTGGATCGCAGTGCGCCAGACACCTGAACGGCAGCTCTCGTAAGCTACGAACTGGTGCTGCCGACCCTGAGCAGCCATTTGCGTTCATCTTTAAACACCCGAGCTGATGACTATCCGTTTCGCACAACGAGTCAAATTAGGCCCGTTGCTTAAAATGTTCGCGGTGGTACTTAAGATAGGAGGCCGTAACAGTAGAGGGCCGACTACGTAGTTTAGTAAATCCATCGAGACCAGCCAGCTTCATGGTGCCAGCTGGCAACTTTGAAGAGGTTAGCAACGTTCCATCGTCTTCAAAACTGATCAAAAAACGGTCAAAGAGTGAATCCACGTTAGCGCTTAAGAGCAGGCCGTTTTCTACGTCGAGTTTTTCGCGCTTATTGGACTCAGACCAAGGCTTGATGTGTGATGCGACCAACATCTCTGGGCACTTAATGCCAGTAAGTGCACACATTCCATCCCATGCACGGAGCAATGCGGTTCGGTAGCCACCTTGGCCCATGCGTGCATCGACCAAAGAGATCTTGCTCAGCAAATCATCTGCGTCATCATCTTCACCGTCAATTTGTAGCTCTGAAGGTGTTTCGATATCCATTGCGCTTGCCATCGCGTCGTACAGCACTTCCCATTTTTGGGAGCGTTTGTGTTCAGGAATGAGGTTCATCATGTCCAGGGCGTTGACTTCGCTCAGCTTGGTATACCTACTAAACATGGACAGCCATCTTTGCGTGCCCCGAACTTTTTCAGACGAGATTTCAATGGGCTCGTCAAACCACCAATAGTGAGATTCAGGGCATACCCAGTTGGTGATCCAATTTAGATTGAGTTTCCAGTTCTTTAAAAACTGCTTATGGTTATCAGAGTACGTGTCACGCACATGCTCCAAAGCCCATGTTTCGTCCTTGAACGAATCTACATCTAGGAGATTACCAATTTCTAGGCGCTGTTTTTTCAATTCATCTGCACCTAAATAGGTTGCATTACCTGCAATACCTACAAACAGTTGCTTGCCTTCGTAGGACACCATCATGAATACGAAAGTTTGTCCTGCATACTGCTGCTCTTCACCGATTTGTACGGCCTCAGTATGGAAGAAGCGTAGGTCACTGTGCTTTGTTTTTAGAGTCAACCGTGGATCGTTATTCCATTCTTCGTGCCCATAACCATGATCCATTGGCCAGGAGTCCGCAGTTACAGGATAGCCTGAAGGACCCTTATAGCCTTTTGTATTCCAGTAAATTGGCTTTTGAATGAAAAGGGCCATACGTTATCTCCTTGAGTTTTTTAAAAGAAAGGTTTTTTTACGGTAAATTTCTTGGGTTCGAAGCTCTTTGAGCCGCCCTCTGATTCTGTCTAAGCGAAATACGCAAGGTGCGTTGCTTTCGACTAGCACTCCAATCAGATAAAAGTGATGTTCGCTAACGAGATGAAGCTTGTGTAAGTAGATACGTACTTCGATGGAGCTTCCTTCAAAGTCGCAGTAGCAAAATTCATATTTTGCGTATGAGCGGTTAGCCCACGCAGTCTTGATAATGATCAATTTTTTACCGAGAGATGCGATCATTATTTTCTGTTGATCAGTTTTTCAAGACGCTTAAATCCTGCTTCCATTCTGTCGCTCATTTCACCAAGAGCGTTGTATTCCAAAGAGGCCTGCATCTCTGCAACGATGCCCTCGACGAAATCATCGCTGGGGTGGTTCTCGCTCTTGTAAAGAACCAGCCGTACAGACTCGGAGGACTCGGTTTTGTATGCAAATGAAAAGCCAATCCCAAAGACTACGGCTGCCGAAATCGTTGTCCAGTGCGCTCGTAGTTGTTGGTATTTCACTTCGTGAACCAACAAAGGCTCCTTCGCATCTTCAAACTCTTGATCTTCTTGGAGCAGCTCGACAATGGCAGTTCTGCCATTTGCAAACTTCAAGTGAACTCGGCGCTTTCCATCGACATCCAGAAATGCATCTGGCTGGTTCACCAAGGTATCCAAGCAGGAAACCATAGATTCTTTGAACGCCTTGCCTGTGTATGGTTGGCTAAGGCTTCCTAGGCAATTTTTAGTCATCAGCTGCCCCTAAGTTGTCTGTAAGCCTAGTGTACTCAAGATTCACAAAGAGATCAAAAAATTACTCAAAGAGAAGAAATTTCACTGCCAATGAGGTGACTACGCGATGTCACCACGTGAAAATATTCAGCGTTTGAAGGTTGGAGCTGTAGAGTTTTATGCAATGTCTGGAATTGGCCGATCTGCGACTGTCGCTGACTGACCCGTTGCGGTCGTTCCTACCTAGGTGGCGAATGTCTGCTGCGCAGCGATTGCCGCTACCCATATCTGCTCTCGATCGATCAGTCTCAACTCACAGCGCCCGATTCTGGCCAACCTGAGTAGGTCTTGGGACGCCTGTTGAGAAACCACTCTGAAGCCTTGTCGGTTTTATCGCTTAACAGGTGTTGTGGGACTGAGAAAGTCGATAACGACGCGCTCAAATTGTTTGGGCTGATCCAACATGACGAAGTGGTAGCTGCCATCGATGCGCTGAAAGCTGACGTGAGGCGTGGCCGCGTAGGCGGATCGAAACATGGCATCGACGCGGTTTGTGGGGATGCCATAACTGGTGTCGTAGGCATAAACTACATGCACGGGCACCGTGATACGGTTGAGTTCCGGGCGCAGGTCGGAGATCATCAACTCGTAAGTGGCATGTGCCACTGTTGGGCGGTCTGATCGGAGGCTGGCGTCGAGCAGTGAAGGACGGGCTGCTTCGGTCTTAGTGAGGCGAGCGATGGAGGCAGATTGCATGGCCCTCATCTGAGCGTCGGTTGCTGCCAGCAAAGTGGCGCGGAATGCGGCCGCGCCCGGTGTAGCTTTCTCGCTGGTTGCGGATGGATCAAGCAGCAGGCTGTAGAAGGGCAATGCATCTACGATCATCAGACGCGACACCCGGTCAGGATGACGCGCGCCAAGCATGAGTGCGGCCTCACCGCCCAGGGAGTGACCGATGACAGCGGGTACCTGAAGATGCTCGCGTTCAATGTAGTCCGCGACGGCTGTGGCCGTGGGCTCAACCACCAAGCCTTGCGGATTGTGCGCTGCGGGTGCTCCGGCAAACCCAGCCACCTGCACGAGGTGCAAGCGATGGCTTTGCTTGAGGCGTTCGGCAAGACCACGCCAAACATCGCGGGAAGATGCTAAACCCGGAATTAGGATGACATCTGGTCCGCTTCCTTCGACTACCACCGAGATGCGCTCACGTACCATGGGTCCTTGTGGTGCGGTTGTCGATTGGGCCAGCGTAGCCGAGGTCAGTAAAAAGGTGAGGCCGAAGGCTACAAGCAGGGCTGAGAAACGCATTAAGTCAGCCCTGTGGTCAGGGCATGTTCTGGACAAGCCGAGCATTATCTGCGCTGTTGGTATGGCTGGCGAAATCAAGATTCTCTACAACAGCAACATCGTCACTCGTTGACGGCAGGGCTTTCGCCTGTAGTGTTTGAGACGCAACACTGTCAACGGATCGAGAGCATCTAGGTTCGCCTGTGCGATTCAAATCCAGCAAGTTTCAGGTTTGAGACGTACAGAAGACATCTGGCGAGATGACGGCGCGAGTTCTAGTATTGCTGGCATTGGTCAATGGCTTGTCAAAGCTCAGCCGTCACAACCAAGCTGGAGCGGACACTGATGTTGATCAGTCATATGGCTGCTTCTGGCCGAACTGAGTCGGTCACGACCAGCGGTCTAGTCAGCCGAAGCCGGCAGAGGTGGTTAGTTCATCCGGAATATGCAGCCAAGTATCTAATTCTGCTGTTTTTGGCACATTTGCAAGCCGATAATCGAGTGGAAATGACATAAGCGAGGAACGACGAGCCGTATGTGAAAGCACCCTGCCCGTTGGCCTTTGCGCTGCCGGTGGCGCCCGTCGAGAGAAAAGAGAGAGAGAGAGCCTTGAGCGTCGAAATATGCTTTGATGAAGAATCTGAAGTCGCCAGCATCCCGCTCGCCGGTTGGCCGCCGCCGTTAGTTGAACTTCTTGGACGCTATTTCAACATCCGCGATGGTGAGCTTCGGCTGGACTATTCCCATTTGATCGAGGGGCATAGCAATTCGTTCCAATGCCTATTTGACGGGCTAACAGCGCGACAAAATTTTGTCCTTAAATTCAATACTGCAGCATTGGAGGGGCCGATATCACTGACCCTCAGAATCCTCGGGTATGGAGGGGAAGAGGTCGCACATTCATCTTCCATTCTGGACAGAGAGGCATACCTGGATGCTCGGGTTGACTTATACGAGGACGTGTTTAAACACACCTCTCAGGCCTTGCGCGAGAGTGTCATGGCGGAGATCAAGCCTCATGCGATATTGGTGAGCTGGCTTTTCGAGCAAGATTCATCTAGGCGGGCTAGACTTTTAGATGATCAAGAGATCATGGCGGCGCTAGTGGCCAGCACTTCAGAGGCTAATTGCATCTATGGTCTTCAACTCGTTAAAGCCCATTGTGGTGAGAACAATTGGGCTTTCGAGCAATTGATCCAAAAGCATTGGCCCTATGTACTCGAATACGTAGGCAGTCAACTGCGCAATTCAACCGGTTATGTGCGCGATATCGTCTTCACGCTATTTGAAAATTCGGAGACTGTACAAACTTCCAGAGATGCCTGCTTGAAGGTTGTCGATCATGCTCATCTGATGATCTTTCCTCGGTTGATCCAGCATTGCCGGACGCTCATGGCGAGCGATGTTCGCCGGCTACTCCTACGCTTGCACACCTTGGCGAAGACAGAGAAGAAAGACGATTTCAAGGATTGTGTTGCCGCGGCTTTCTCGATGTTCGCTTCGTTGTTGGGAGGCGCCATGCCCTCGGACCTTGCGCTTGCCGGTGCTTGGCACGGATTCGAGCCCGCCTGGCTTAGCCAGCGGGGCGTCGCGGAAAGTCTCCGAGAACTGCCAACCGGATCGTGGGATCGTGAGGTGCTATGGAATCAACTGGGTCCGGCTGCCCGCGAGGCTTGGCGGCAAGATCTGTTCGATCAGTTGAAGGGGGAGTCGGAGCTGGCCCAGGGCCTAACTCATTTCGCCTGTCTCTGGCTCGAGCAGACGGCGTTCGCTGAAGTCGAGCCGGTGCTACTTCGATTAATGGACGACGAGGATCAACTAGCTTTCGTGAATAGGCTCGCGGCCACAGGTCCAAGACAAGTGCTGTTGAGAGCCAAAGGTCTTGTCCGATCTAAGCACGGCGCGCTGGACTTGGATGGCCCTAAAGGTCAAGCGGATGTCACTACACGGTCCAGCGTCGAAGCCCAAACTTGGCTGGGCGACTCGCACGTGGAGGAGGTCATTCATCGAGCGATTAGCCGGATCGAGAAAGAGTTTTGCCATGAGTATCCAGCAACCTGGGGAGAAGACGAGGAGGCTCATACTGCACGTCTGCTAACCCTAACGCAGAGTGCAATGGTTGAGGCGACCCACCACCTGCAGCAGCCTTCGGCAACAAATCGGGGGCAGTATCCAAGCCTGTCAGTTAACGTGCGTCAGCCCTCTAAGCGGGAGGAAGGGGCTTGCACGTCTACAGGTGCTCCGCTGGGGGCAGACGTACTGTTCCTGACCCGCATCGTCGACAAGGGTAGAACGGTGATCCAGCGGGCCACCTTGGTACAGGTAAAGAAGCGCCGCAGCACCGAGTCGGGGAAGAACTTTAGTTCGAAAATAGGTGTTGACCTGCAGCAGTGCGAGGACATGCTCAAGCAGTCCGAACACGCCTACTACCTAATCATGACGCCGGCCACTTCTCTTCCAAGGCTCTGGGTTGCACCAGCCCGGTTGGTCAGGAACTTGACTCAACTGCACACGAGCAGGGCGTCCATCGACGCGAAACATGTTAGGTACGCGAGCTGCTCTTATGCAGATTTCTTCTTGCGCAACCTTGTCGGTCTGTGGGCTGGCGACGAGCATGAGGAAATCGTCGGCATTGCCAGCGGCGATCCTCGGCTTGGGCGGATGCCTCGCCACATCGTTGACATCGAGGTTCACCGCAGATCGGAGGCAAGCGCTCATGATTAAGCTCGTCGTGGATTGATCTCCAGCCCTAGCGCCCAAGTGGCCGACTTCGGTTTCGTTGTGGGTATATGTGCCGCTCCCTGTTGTATGTCTTGCGATAGATGTAGCAGACGCTCGGATGTCGGTGACGAATGACGCAGTTTAGGCTTGGCAGCCGGCGGATACGAAGTGCTCAATGGTCTGCTTCTGGCCGATCTGCGACTGTCGCTGACCGACCCTGAGCCGTCTTTCACTGTCATGACCCGAATGTCTGGTTATCGGCATTTTGCGCAAGAGCTTCTCTGAGACAAAACCTCCTGGCTGCTTTAACTGGCGGGAGATTTTTGTAGATTACGGCTTCTGACTTTCTAATCAGATTTTCAGAGTTCGACGTCGCCTTGCTGCATCGAAAGGCCTCAGACGGCGTCTGAGTGTGTCTTTAGCTGGTTCATGAAGTTCTACCAGTGCAGTGACCATGTAGTTCAACGCAAGCTTATTTGCAGCTTTGCTCCAACCAAGCCTGAGAAGCCACTCCATTAGTTTGTTGCTCAGTACTCGGTATGTGAGACGTACTGCATATATGAGGAAGTGTGCTACCAATGCAGCCCACACGCAAATGAAAGTAATCGGGAGCAGATGGTCTGAGTAAATCAGCGCATATAACTCGTTGCCATCAGCTGCGCTGGCAATCAGAGCCGCAACAAGTGCAACAGCAGCAAGCACAATCGACATCAAACGAGATTTGTCCTTGGGGTCGAAGATGTTGTTCCAAAAGCCTAATTCTGGCTGCATGAAAATTATTTTTGTGGCTTGCAAGTCCGTAATCTCTTTGGCGATGTGCAAAAAATTTGATGACTTCTGGCTAAATAGTCGTTCTAACTCCCTACGCTTAGCCTCTAGTAATTGCTTTGTAACGTCAGGGCCGGATAGCTTGAAGCGCTCGTTTTGGCGCTTGTTTTTATAAGTCTCGATCCTTTGGCTGACGAGCAAAAATCCAATCTCAGCTGTAAGGATTAGAGCGCCTGCTATGAAGACGTAGATGCGATTTTGGGCAGCAAGAGCATAGAGAAAGCCCCCAACTGCTAACACAAAAGCGATAGCAAACAACGTTGAGACAACCCATTGCCAGCTGGAAAAATTTGGATAAAGGTCTTTGCCTTCAAAATGTTTATGGAATTGCTGGGCGATTTCAGTGATTTTTTTCACAGTAGCATCAATCTAGTGACAAGGTATCCCTGTTGTGAGGGCGGGGAGCTGAAACAACACAATCATGTATCCCCTTCATATTTGTTACTAATGTATACAAAAAAACTAGGCTTACGTCTGCGTTCGCCGGAGTTTGCTTTATCGACAAAGCAGCAGCCTGTGAGATAGGAGCGGAGCCTACCTCCAGCCCAAGCAGTCAGACAATGTGGTTTGCTGAAAGGCTGTTCTTGGCCGGATTGCGACGCTCATGCTCAGACGCTCACTGAGCCCCTGAAGCCTCGTGCGGCGTAGTAGGATTCAGCCCCGTTGTGATACACGAAGACCTTGCCGTAACGTCTGTCACAAAACAAAGCGCCACCGAGATTTCTGACGTCTTGCGGTGTTGCTACCCAACTGGACGTCTTCACGTCGAATTCTCCGACTTGTTGAAGCAGACGATATTGGTCTTCCGTCAGTAATGCCATGCCCATGTCCGCAGCCATGTCGACGACGTTGTTCTGCGGTTTGTTCTGCTTCCGGGAATTCAAAGCTTCTCGGTCGTAACACAGGCTCCTGCGGCCCTTCGGACTTTCAGCGGCGCAATCGCAGAAAAAGTAGGCACCGCCGCCATCCGCTGCCCCAATGACGTCAGGTTCACCCCCTGTCCTCTCCATCTCACCTAGTGCCTTCAGCTTGTCTGGGTAGCGCTGCAAGCGACCATGGACATCTGCCCAGTCGACCCCGGTGTGCCTATGCATGTTCTGTTTGAACCGCAACTTCAATGTGTCGATGAGAATACCGCGTTGTTCTGTGCTCACGTAGTTCGCTCCAGTTTCTTCGTATCGGTGCCACATTATCTTGTGGACGCATCGACTAAATTCTGCCGCCGTGATGAAGGTCCGCTGCTGGCCGGTTGCGGCTGTCGCTGTTCGACCCAGTTCAGGCATTCGCTAGCGTCGGAGTTGAACAGTACGCTGCCGATACGTGCTCGAGTGGAACGACCTGCTAGATTTCACCGCTCCAAAGTCAATCATGGCCACTGCTTCTTCCTACGGATATCTGCGTCACTGCCGCCGAAGTACACAAAAAACTCCGAGAACAGCGGAACCTGCCCCCCCCCACTTCTGGGGCTGCCATAGAACGCGGCATCACCAAGGGAATTGATGGTCTCCAGCAGAGGCGTCAGCACCCGAAACAGTCTCACCATTGCGTATGGCGTTGCAATCGCGTGCTTTCCCGGGAGGCTGAAGACTTCCTTCAGAGATAGTAAAGAGCCGTCCATTCCGTGCTGGATCGCACTGACGCTCCTGTGCATGAGCGCGTGCATGGCATCCGCCTGTGCAAGGTGTTTCTCCACCTTATGTTTTGGAACATCTGATTCAAGCACCTCAGCCAGAATCCGCCCCCAACGCTCCAGGGGGTCACCATAGCTCGCGGGCAGAGTATTCAGTGCATCAAGGTTGTAGTAACGCGAGTGCTTCGCGAACTCTGAGAAAAAGTCCAAAATCTCCCGCTCAATCGTTTGATTCTGCGGGAGAACGACGCCTTTGACGACACCACGCTGAGCAGCGGCCACGCACGATGCGTAAAGCGTCACAAGATCGTGCCCGTACGCTTTTAGATCGCCCTTCGAAGGCGTTCTATACCCGTGATGGAGCATGTGATCCGTCACAACGATGAGCTTCATCACCCGTTCAATTGCAATGGAGGTGTTGAAGAACCCCGAATAGAACTCAGACTTGTCCGCCACTGTCGCATTGCGTAGGGCAGTGAGTCCGACGGCGAGGCTTCCACGCGCGAGAAATGCTTCTTGTTGGAGAAGAACGAATGTGGGACTAAATGACATCTAAGATCTGACGAAAAGCTAAGCCGACCGCAGTATGCGGATCGGCTTGAGCGCCGGGTTAGGCAAGAACATCGGTGCTCGTAATTAACATGGGAGAAGTTGCGCCCCCAAGAATTTTCTTTTCTGCGATGAATTCAAATCTAGAGCGATTGGCTAAAAACTGCTGCTCAGGTTCACTTTGAGCGTTGCTGGGGTCAACATCTTGCAAAGCTTCTGTCGTCACTGAACAGATAAAATTTTCTCCGTTTACTTTTGCTTGAAAGTTGATTCCAAAAGTTTGTGTGTTTATTGCGTGATTTCCGGTAAATGAAATTTACATACTTCTCTTTGAAAAAACTGACTAACTAGATTTAGACGGAATGCAAAATGCTCGTCGTTCTTAAAAGAATGAATGTATCCATAGTTATGAGAGTGAGCAATCGCAAGCCAACCTTTTGTCCGACCTAAATTTCGAGATCGAAGCCTGTTATGAGTCGTCAAAGACCAATGATGTAATGGCTGCTCTTGGCCGAACTCTGTCGTTCACGACCAGCAGCCTGGTCAGCTACAACCGGCACAGGCGGTCAGCTCGACTGGAATACGCAGTAGCACAGTTCTCCATGAAGGATCAGGTAGCCGATAGTCCCATCTCGATGGTCAGAATATTGATTCGCTCCTTCTCAACTGGCAGCTGCCCTTCAATCAAATAGGATTCGAAGTCAACGGCCTAGCCAGGAATTCTTCTGCTACGGAACAATCATGTCCGCCTAGGGCTTCCCCTCTCCTGCAACTGATTTAGTAGAGCAAAGCTGTAACTGTTTGCTTAAATCAGAATTACTGGGGTGGGAGTGGAGATGTACAAATTCCTATCGGCTTTGTCATGTGTCGTCTTGGTTAGTTGTGGGACGATGCATATCGCGGATCCGGATACCAAGCCACCACTGAAGTTGGCAGCAATGACGGCAGAATCGTTGCAACGCGAATTTCAGCTGGAGAATCGTTATGTGCAAGACATGCCAGATGGCAGGCCTGGACCCAGGATTGGACTAGCGCTATCGGGCGGTGGGACGAAGGCTGGGATGTTCGCCCATGGCGTGTTGCACGGCCTCCACCAAAGCGGCTTGCTTCAGCATGTGCATGCAATCTCTACGGCTTCAGGCGGCGGCTATGGTGCCTACTGGTACTTCTCGAAAAAGATGGCTTGGGCAAGGGCCCAAAAAGAAGGCCAAAACCAATTTGCCTTTGACTCTATCTTCGCAGACTGCCTGCCTGCTTGGCTGGTGAACAAGAAAGACATGGAGGATTCCAAGTATCTGCGCAACTCTCGGCAGAACGCTATTGCTTCAGCACAGCGAGAAGCTGCTGCAGCAGCGGAGCCCAGGCCCGAGGCCGTGTGCCTGAGGAACCACCATCGAGTGGCCAGCATCCCTGGTGGAGATGCAGATCCGTACCGTTGGCAGGCGCACATAGTCCGCTGGCCCGATGTTTTCACAGATGAGATCACGATCCCTACTGGTGATAAACAGAACTCTCCGAAGAGGAAGATTGCGGGGTACACCATTGGAGCCTTCCTAGAGATCGTTCCTGGATTTTTTGGTGCTCAGTCTGCGGTTATCAATGCCTATGAGACCGGGATCGAGCGTACATGGGGTTTGAACCCAATGCCCCGAAGCGCGGCAGATCCAGACAAGCACTGGGCTTACACCAATGCCGCCGGCGAGGGCCACACATTGCGGGTCGATGGAACGAAGAATACCTGGGCCGAGTTGCGAAAAATGTACGACACGGACCCAAGCTTGCCAGTGTGGATTTTGAACACGACTCAGGGTCAGAAGTCAGCTCTGCCCAATGCATATAGTCTGTACGAAATCACGCCCTTCGGCCATGGATCCGCACGCATTGGTCGCTTTGAAACGCTTCCCTTCGAATCGATAACCACAGGCGTGCGAGCATCAGCTGCGTTCTTGGACACTCAGAACGTGGATCCGTCACTTGGTGCTCTAGTCTATAAAGGCTTTGCCTCTCTGTTGGGGGCCATTCAATGGGGCGTGAACATCCCTGCAGTGGATCCGAATACTGGACGCAAAGGAACAATCCGGCTGAGTGACGGCGGCCCGATTGAGAACACAGGGGCTTTGAGCCTGATTCGTCGCGGTGTCTCGGACCTCATCCTTGCGGACAGTGCAGAAGACGGCCGCGGACTCTTGGAAGACCTCTGTAATCTTAGGTTGATGCTCAAGGAGGAAAAGGTCATCTTTGACTTCCCTGCATTGCAAGACTTTGCGAAACACTGTGAAGAGGGCAGTGCCAAGTTCGCTTACAACGTCTCTGACTGGAAGTCTCCTGTGATTGAGGGCTATGTGCGGTGGCCTTCAGAAGCGGCAGAGCCAGGCAGGCGCATCAATGTCTACTTGATCAAGCCTGCATGGGATGAGCTTCTGACTCAAGAATATGCCAACAAGGGAACGACAATTGGAACGGAGTGTGGAACAGGCCCTAACCAGATGAACTGCTGGCTTCCTATCTACTTGCAGCATGATCGATCAACTACCGTTGGAGATGCTTCGGACTATATGAGGTTCCCGCAGCATGGGACCGTGACCGCGACAATTGACTCAAGCAGCTACCGCTTCTGGGCGTATCGAGAACTCGCACGAAACCTTGCAGTGAACCTGCAATTTGACCCAACAACAAGGCGAGTGAAAAATGTTGGTGAGCAGTGTTGGCAAGAGCGCTTAAAAGTGAACTCAAAGGGTGAGCGTCCAATTCACAGGCCTATGAAAGCTAATGGATTCAGCGGTGCGCCAACGCCTTGCAGGATCTTCCAGAGCTCAGTGAATGTGACCATGCAATAGAGGTGGTAATGCAAAGTGCCCAGCAAGATCACACGATCTGCTGGGCGCTTTCTGCATTTATTTAATGGTCACAGCTTTCCGTTTCCGGTCACGGAATTCAGAGCTGACATACAAATCGAATTCTTCGACGTCAAGAGCAACAGATTCCATCACCCCGCACGGTTCAAACACGAAGTCATGAGCTCAATGTGCATGCTGACTGAAGAATGGATCCTCGGGAGACGTGCATGACACCCCGAAGTTGTCGCGATGAATGTGAGCAAGCCGAACGGCTTCACTGACTACTGGATAGCTTCCTAGCCAGGCCTGCGGCATATGCGCGGTGTGGCCGTCAATCTCAGTGTTGGCCCAGCATTCTGCGTTTACAACAGATGTTTGAATCGACCAACTTTTTGTAGATAGTTCACAGCCTCCTATTTCCGTTCAAATAGGAGTCCATATGAACGCACAACGCTACCCAGAAGAATTCAGGATTGAGGCCGTCAAGCAAATCTTGGAACACGGCCACAGCGCAGCCGACGTCTCACGCCGTTTAGGCGTGAGCACGCATAGTCTGTATAAGTGGATTCGACTGCAGCAAATCCCCGCAGCTCAGCGGCAGGAGCAAGTCAGTCAAAGCGAAGAATTACGCCGTATCAAAGCAGAACTCAAAAGGGTCACCGAGGAGCGTGACATCCTAAAAAAAGCGGCGGCGTACTTCGCTCGCCAGTGCGACTGAAGTACGCCTTCATTGCCAAGCACCAGTTGATTTACAGCGTTGTGCGCATGTGCCGGGTGCTGCAATTGCACCCCAGTGGTTACTACGCTTGGAGGGTTCGGCCGCTCAGTCAACGTGCGGCCGATGACCAGCGTCTATTGGGCCTTCTAAAGCAGGCATGGCTAGAAAGCGGTGGCGTATATGGCTACCGCAAGTTGACATTGGACATGCGTGACTTAGGCGAGACCTGCAGCAGGCACCGGGTAGCAAGACTGCTGCGCTGTGAGGGATTAAAGGCTCAGCGAGGCTACGGACGACGCCCTCGTGTGCGAGGAGGTGCTCCAGCAGTCGTGGCTCCCAACTTACTATCGCAGCAGTTCACCGTGCATGCTCCGAACAAAGTCTGGGTGACTGATATCACCTATATCAGCACTCATGAGGGGTGGCTGTACCTGGCAACGGTAATTGACCTGTTCTCACGCCAAGTTGTTGGCTGGGCAACAGGTAGCCGCATTGATACCCAGCTGCCCTTGGATGCATTGCATATGGCGCTCTGGCGTAGAAGACCATGCAATACCGTGACCGTGCACTCTGACCAAGGCTGCCAATTTACAAGCCATGAATGGCAGCGCTTCCTTGCTAGCCACAACCTGCAATCGAGTATGAGCAGGCGAGGAAACTGTCACGACAACGCAGTTGCTGAAAGTTTTTTTCAGTTGCTTAAGCGGGAGCGCATCCGCAGAAAAACCTATCCTACGAGGCAAGAGGCGCACAGCGATGTCTTCAGCTACATCGAAATGTTCTACAACCCCATTCGCAGACATTCGTCTGCTGATGGTCTGTCTCCAATAGAGTTTGAGAGACGTAATTCCGTGAGGCTGGCAGCTATCTAAAAAAATCTGGTCGATTCAAACCGCAAGGGTGAAGAGCACTCACCTTTGTTCCTCACTGAGGCTGGCGTACCGTACCCGAAGGATGCTATCACCGCCATCATGCGTGCCTTGGCCAAACGGGTCGAATTTCCCGTTACCGCCCACATGCTTCGCCATACCTACGCCACCTATTTGCTGTGGAGCTTGCGTAAGAGCAAAACGTTCGAGGGTGAGCCGCTACTTTACGTCCGTGATCGCCTGGGGCACAGCGATGTCTCCACCACCATGATTTACCTCCACCTTATCAATGCGCTGGAGGGACAGTTGGTATCGGCCAACGAGGATGAGGTTGACCGGTTGTTCATGCCTGAAGGGGAGGCAACAGTATGAAAGTCAAGAAGACCTTCGATGCACCTGCCCCTATTAAGGTTGTCATTGCAGCGCCGACATCCGGCGATACCGCCGCTCTAGTCATCACGCTCCCGGAAAACGCCTCATCTTACCGAGTCCTCAACCTCATTCCCTGGCTCGGCCGAGGCATTGATGCGTGGGTGTGGGCCTGTGCCAAGCAGTTTCGTACTTTTTTGGCAAGCGAGTCAGTTACACCCTACACCCTAGCTAGCTACTGGCTCTCGGGCATGAGGTATTTTTTCGAATTCTTGGTATCGATGAGCACAGGAGTCGAGCCGCAGAACCTTGGGCCTGCGCACATTCGCCATTACATCGACTGGCTCAAGGACCGAGTCCCTGCTTACAACACCCAGAAATCCCTCTATAACCGTGCAAAATCCGTCCTCACGGCTCTGGTCCGATGCGGGATCGTGCCTGACCAGGAAGGCCTTTTTCCAGCCAATCCTTTCCCCCGCAGCAACAGCCGGATGAAAGGTGCAACGCCGCTATCGTCGACCGAGCGTCAGCGCCTGGCGCAGGCTCTGCGCGATGACATCGTGGCCATCCACAATGAACAGTTCAAGGGGGCTGGTCGCGATGCGATGGTGGTTTATCTGCTGGCGGTGGCTATTCGCACGGGAGCCAATCCTACGCCGCTGCTGGAGGCTACGCGCGACTGCCTGCGCTCGCACCCTTTCATGCCCAACATGATGCTGCTGGAGCTCTTCAAGCGGCGCGGAAACGCCACCAAACTAGTGAATCTCCGTTACTCCCGTGTGCATGAAGGTTCGCAACCGATTCCCATGGATGGCGTAGCTTTGATGCGTAAGGCTCTGCAGTTGTCAGAATCGTTGCTTAGCGAAGCGAGGCCAGATTATCGGGGGCGAGTGTGGCTATATCGGGCTAGGAAAAATTTTGGTAGCGCTGAAGAGGTCGTGGTGTTGACGCCCTCTGCTTTGGGAGCAAGCATCGCCAATCTGATTGAGCGACACGACCTGCGCGATGACGATGGGAATCGTTTGGTACTAAACCTCTCACGCCTGCGCAAGACTGTGGAACACCGCCTCTGGTCGTTATCCGGTGGGGATCTGATTGCAACGGCTGCCCTGATGGGGCACACCCCCAAGGTGGCCGACACCCACTACCTTGCTTGCACCCGTCAAATGAGGGAGAACGCGACCTTTGTCGGCGAGGCATTACCGGATATCTATCGCTCCGGTGAACGAGTAGGAGAAGTCGTCCCTATCTTGCCAAGCAAGTCGCCCACGGGGCGCTGCAAGGACCCTTACTACGGCGATAAGGCTCCCAGGAATGGGGCGCCATGTGACGATTTCTTTGCTTGCTTCACGTGCACCAGCTATGCCATCGTTGGTTCTCAAGAGGAGCTGCATCGTCTCTTCAGCTTCTATTGGTTTCTTGAGCGAGAGATGAGCAACACCCGTTCCAATGAGTGGCGCGAGGAGTTTCGCAACACCATGAGTCTGATCGATCGCTTCACAGCGGACAGGTTTGATGCCGGTTTGCTGACCAGCGCAAAAGAGCGCGCCCGTATGGAGCCGCTGAAGTTCTGGGCGGCCTACACCCTGAGTAGTCCAGAGGTCGTCCATGGCTAAGATGAAGGTCGCTCGAACGCAAATAGCCGAACCGGCAAAGACGACAAGCACACGACAGGAGAGGGCCGTAAGAACGCGTCTGTGCAACGCCTATGAGTTACTGGCTGGCCAGCCAGTGAGCTTGGTTGGGCTGTCGGTTGAGGAGCGTAACAACGTGGTAGTGAGCGCCGTGCTGGATGAGGCTAACAACATTGTGGTGATTTCCCGTGTAGGGGACCCGGTGTGGGAAATGTGGCCTTACTTCAGCACACCTAACACCCCGAATTCTATGAAGCGCCTGGGCTGGTCGGCCATTCCCGAGACCTACCGCGAGGCTTGCCAGAATGTGCTGTATCACTACTGGAAGGTGGGGCGACCGGGGATGGGGCAGCCAGCGGGGTCGATGCTCCTTAAAACTCTGCTAAATCTGGGAGTCTTCTGCCGTTTTGTTGCTTCGCTCGAGTTGGAGTCGCTCGCCGATGTGCAACCTCTGCACATTGCGAACTTCGTTCATAGGCAGAAGAGTGCAGGGCTGGTAGCCAGCACAATGGTAAAGCAATTCGCTGCGCTTGAGTTGCTCTACCACTTTCGCGATCAGCACAAGGCAGCCTTGCGGGTGCACCCTTGGCCTGAATCGAGTGCAGCGGCGGTGGCGGGGCAGGCTGGGCAAAATGGCATGGATGCTGGTAAAGCCAGTTTGACGCCGCTGATCCCGGTTGAGGTGGCGCGGCGTTTATTCCTTTACGCCGAGGACATCCTGGCTTGTGCAGAAAAGCAGCTTGACGAGCGTGATAGTGAGGAGCGTTCCGCATTCAGCGGACCTGGCCGTACGGTGATACGGGATGCCTGCTTTTACTTGCTCGGCGTGCTTACTGGCATGCGATCTTCAGAACTATCAAGCATTGAAGTCAGCGCAGGGCGTACCGAAGTCAAGAATGGCATTGTTTTCCACTGGATCGCCGCTATCGAGTACAAAACCAAGAAGGGGCACGTGGAGTATCTGATGCCTGCGATGGGTCACCGCATCCTGTGCATTCTGGAGCGCTGGTCACAGCCTTACCGCGAGCGGTTGGCTAAGCAGGTTTCGATGATGGAGCGAAAGTCGCAGCCGCTCACGCCAAAGCAATTGCAATGGCTAATCACAGCTAGAAGCAATGTCAAGCGGCTCTTTCTGGGAAATGCTAAGGGTGGCCTTGTACCTGTGTCTTCTGTCCGCTGGGGGACGATTTGTGCGGATTTTTCACGTGCCGCAGGCGTTGACTGGAAGCTCGCGCCCCACCAGATGAGGCGGCTCTATGCATATACCTTCGTACGCCACCGCCTGGGAGACATGCTGTTCCTCAAGGAGCAGTTCAAACATTCCAGCATCGATATGACGCAACTCTATGGCTCAAACCCGTTGCAGGACGCGGCACTGTACGACGACATCCTCAGCGAGTTGATAGCTTATAAGGCTGGCGTGGTGGCGCAGTGGTTAGAGAAAGATGAGCCACTGGCTGGAGGTGCTGCTCCCAGGCTTATGGAAATGCGGGCCCATGACTTTGGCAACCGAAAGGAGCTCCTCATTGAAACGTCGCGGCGTGTCAATATGCGCTCCACAGGACATTCGTGGTGCCTAGCACAGGATGAGGGCTGTGGTGGCTCGGGGATCTATGCCAAGGGAACCTGCGGCGATTGCCGTAACGGCGTGATCGATCGTAGGTTTATCCCGATCTGGCAGGAGGCCTATCGCCACCACAAGGAGTTGCGCATGGATGCCCAGGAACTGGGGCCTGGGGTGGTGATGCGGGTAGAGAGGGATCTGTACCAGGCGGCAAAAATCCTCAAAGACTTGGGAGTTGAGGTAGACGCAGAGGAAGGCGATGGCCAAATCGCTCCCCGCTAGGTCGAAAGTTGCTGGCATTGCCAACGATGCGCCCAGGAAACGGGATCGCGAGCATACGCTGCAAGAACTGAGTCTGGCTCTGATTCGCGTGCAACAGAGCGGCAAGAAGGTCACCCTCAAGGCAGTGGCGGATGAAGCGAAAGTGTCCCCGCCGCTGATTCACAATCGCTACCCCGACTTCGCCGAGCAGGTTCGGGCGGTCATGGGCAAGGCCGTGCGCCGTCAGCGCGACGAGATGGAAGATCTCCTGCTCAAGGAGAGGGAGAAAAACCGTAAGCTGCGGGAGTTGGTGAGCAGTCAGTTGGTGGAGATCATCAGGCTGGCATCAGTGAATGAAGCCCTACGCATAGAGCAGTCTCTAGAGAAGGCTATCGGCGAGGGAAAGATCGTCAGAGGAACGTTTAAAAAATAAGTCTGATCTCTGAAGGCTGCAAATTATTTACTTATAAAAATTCATTAATTTTCAAGCACTTAGATGATTGGTAAATTTACAAGGAATCTTAACGGATGAGTATCTGGACCATTGACGCCGCAACCGTCACCCATAGCATCCAGCTGGCCGTGGCTCCGGTTTTCTTTTTGACTGCGGTGGCCGGCATGATCGGCTCGGTGGCCGGGCGACTGGCCCGCATCATCGACAGGGCGCGCAAGCTGGAAGAGAACCTGCGCACTGCCACCGATCACGAGCTGATTGCACGCAGCCTGACCGAGCTGCATTATTTGCGCGCGCGCGGCCGCCTGGCTAATGTGTCTATCGGACTGCTCACGCTGTGCGGCGTGTGCATAGGGCTGACGATTGTGCTGTTGTTCGTGGGCGAGACCTATGGCGTCAGCGGCCAGCGTTATGCCGTGTTCAGCTTTCTGATTGGCGTGCTGACCTTTGTCTCGGCGCTATGCTGCTTTCTCTGGGAAACCATCATGGCCACGCGCATTCTGGACTTTCACGTGCTCAGCCAGGCCAAGGCTGCTGTGCGCCATGTGAAGCCCAGCGCGCCGCAGTGAAATCCGGTTTTGATAGCAGCTTGCGCAATACTCATAAGGGGTATTGCGCAAAATAGTCTAAAAAATGCGGTTCAACTCTCCATGGGCTCCAGCCAGGCAGCTGCGGCGTGAATGACGCAATCGGTCAGCCGCTGCAGACTGGCTTGCGCATTGCGGGTATGGGCCCAGTACATGGGAATGTAGAGATTCCTCCCTGGCAGCAGCGCTATCAATTCGCCGCTTTCCAGCTGAGGTGCTATCAGCGCAGCGGGGTGCATGCCCCAGCCCATGCCCAGCTCCACGGCACGGGAGTAGCCCTGGTTGGAAGGTAGAAAATGGCGCGCGTTGTTGCGCCGCCCATCCTGCCCCAAGCTGTGCAGCCATTGATCCTGCAGACTGTCCTTGCGGCCGTAGTACATCATGGGTGCCTTGGCCAGCGCCTCGGCCAGCCTCTGGTCCGTATCCGCCTGGGCTAGATAGCGGGCCACGAAATCGGGGCTGGCCACGGCGATATAGCGCATGCGGCCCAGCGGCCAGGTGTTGCAGCCGGCAATCACCGATCCTGTGGCGGTGACGGCGGCCATCACCTCGCCTTCCTTGATGCGTTTGGCCGTGTGGTCCTGGTCGTCGATGCTGATGTCCAGCAGCTCGTTGCCGTCCTGCGTGAACGCGGCCATGGCATCCATGAACCAGGTGGACAGGGAGTCGGCATTCACCGCCAGCTTGAGCGTAGGCAGGGCGGTCTGCCCCTCGGGCACCAGCTCGGGGTTTTTGCGGCGCAAATCGTTTTCCAGCAGTGCCACCTGTTCCACATGCAGGCACAGACGCCGCCCGGCCTCGGTGCCCGTGCAGGGCTGGCCGCGCAGCACCAGTACCTGGCCCACGCGTTCTTCAAGCAGCTTGATGCGCTGTGAGACGGCCGAGGGCGTCACATGCAGCTTGCGCGCCGCGCGTTCAAAACTGCCTTCGCGCACCACGGCGGCCAAAGCTTCCAATCCTGCGTAGTCAAGCATTAGTAATACTTCATTTGATTGAGTAAATGTAATTTTACTTAACTATTTTCAGAGGAGAGAATCCGGGCCATTCAAGAGTGAGTCATTGAGAGCGAGTATTTGATAGTGGACCTGACAACGAATTTTTCTTCCGCCTGGATAGCCGGCTTTACGGTGTGCGCTTCGCTCATCGTCTCCATTGGTGCCCAGAATATGTATGTGCTGCGCCAGGCCGTGCAGGGCGAACATGTGCGTGCCTGTGTGACCTGGTGCGTGCTCAGCGATGTGCTGCTGGTGGCTCTGGGTGTGGCGGGAATGGCGCAAATGCTGGCCAGCTACCCCGAGCTGGCCCAGTACCTGACGCTGGGCGGTGCCGCGTTTTTGCTGGCCTATGGGCTGTTTGCTCTCAGGCGTATGTGGCTTGCGCCCGATGCCGCGCCGCAGGCCGAGCAGCGCAAGAGCGGGCCGCGCAGCCTGATGAGTGTGCTGGCCGCATTGGCGGCAATCACCTTGCTCAACCCCCATGTGTACCTGGATACGGTGCTGCTCATGGGCTCGATAGGCGCGCAGCAGCAAGGTGCGGGTCGCTGGACGTATGTGATGGGGGCGGCCTCGGCCAGCTGCCTGTGGTTTGTGCTGCTGGCGCTGGCAGGTCGACGGCTCAAGCATTTGTTCGCCAACCCCAGGGCCTGGCGCATCATGGATGGCATCACCGGCGTGATGATGCTGTGTCTGGCCTGGTGGGTGGCCAGCAGCGTGTGGGCGGATTGAGTTGCGCGGCCTCAGTCCTCAGATGGTGTCGCTGGCTCTGTCCATAGGCCCACGATCTCGATCAGATTCCAGCCATTGCACTCAATGCGGTAGTGGCCGGTGTTGCCGGTTTTCTTGCTCAATCCCTCGATCACCACCTCGCGACCGCCGTGACATTGGGCCTGGGACAGTGGGGTGATCTTGTCGTATTGGTGCTTCTCTGCAATGTCGCCGCGGAAATTGAGGGTGAGCTGCGAGCGCCGGGGGTAGTAGTCGGCTGCATACTTTTCCAGGGTACGGGTGGCAACCAGGGTGGCCATATCGAGCGCGTTGATAGGCAGGGAAGACATAGGTGGCTCCTCAAAAGGGTGTAGGCAGCCTGTTACGTAATGTTTCCATCCTGTAGGGCTGTATTAGCATTCATGTTGCAATTTGTTTCATTAAATTGCAATACTGTTAAACCGGATGTGTCGGTAATTGCACGCATATCCAAGCTTGCCTGCGTCGATCGGCTGTGCAATCAGCCTGGTTCTGCTTCAAATCGGCAGCTGCAACCCTGTTTTAACGCGCTCCAATGCGATTGATGTACTAAAGCGTCGAATGTTCTCGTCGCCTTCGAACAGGCGGGCGCAGATCGCCTGGTAGTCCTCCATATCGGTGGCGCTGACCACCAGCACATAGTCGGTCTCGCCCGTCACATACCAGCTTTGCTGCACGGCAGCCTCCTGTTGCAGGCGCTGGCGAAACGGCCGCGAGAGATCGGGCCTGTCATTGACCAGTTGTACGGTGATGACGGCCGTGATGCTCAGTCCCAGCTTGCCGGGCTCCAGCACGGCCACATTGGCGCTGATCACCCCGGTTTCCTGCAGCCGCTTGATGCGCCGCTGCACGGCGGGTGCCGAGAGATTGATGCGCTCGGCGATCAGACGCTGGGGCGTGAGGTTGTCACGCTGCAGTTCGGCAAGAATGGCGCGGTCAAAAGAGTCCAGATCGGAGGCAGGCATAGGGTGTTGCGGTGCAGTAAGAGCGAAACTTGCAAGAGCAGCGCTGAAAACGAGTGAATTTCACGGGGGTAATGCAATATCGTACGCGCCTATGTCAAAAAACAGCTGGAATCATTGGTGGCCCGTGTTGGCCGTGTTGGGCTCGGTCACCTCGCTGGGCGTGGGGACCTCGCTGGCCAAGCAGCTGTTTCCTCTGATCGGTGCCCAGGGCACCTCGGCTTTGCGCGTGGGGTTTGCGGCCCTGATCCTGGTGTGCATCTGGCGGCCCTGGCGCTGGACGCTCAATCGCCAGCAAGCTTTTGCGCTGCTGCGCTTTGGCCTGGCGCTGGGCTGCATGAACCTGCTGTTTTACATGGCGCTGCGCGATATTCCCTTTGGCCTGGCCGTGGCCATCGAGTTTTCCGGCCCGCTGGCCGTGGCGATCTACTACTCGCGCCGGGCCGTGGACTTTGTCTGGCTGGCGTTGGCGGTGGCTGGTCTGGCGCTTATCTTGCCCATTGGCCATGACAGCGGCCTGCATCTGTCGCCCACGGGGGTGGCCTGTGCGGTGGGCGCGGCCGTGTGCTGGGCGCTGTATATCGTGCTGGGGCGTAGGCTGGGCCAGATTCCCAGCGGGCAGGCCGTGTCGCTGGGCCTGCTGTGCGCGGCACTGGTCGTTGTGCCTTTTGGCGTGGCCGAAGCCGGCGTCAAGCTGCTGTCACCTTCCATCTTGCTGTTCGGACTGATGGTGGCTGCCATCTCCAGCGCCTTGCCTTATACGCTGGAGATGATGGCCTTGCGCCGCCTGCCGCCCGCCACGTTCGGCATTGCGCTGGCCACCGAGCCCGCGATTGCCGCCTTCATGGGCATGCTGCTGCTGAGCGAGCATCTGAGCCTGGTGCAATGGGCCGCCATTGCCTGCATCATGGGCGCGGCCATGGGCAGTGCGATGACGCGGCCGCCTTCCAAGGCGCAGGCCGAGACGGCAGCCAAGAGCGCAGCCACGGCGACTTAAAGGTTTTCTAGCGAATAGCCCAATCAATACATGCGCTTGCAGCTATGAATTGAAGAACAATAAAAAAAGCGCTGCCTAGGCAGCGCTTTTCCATGGGAGGCGGTCAGATACCGGGTCTTCAGAAGGCGGGAACGACGGCGCCCTTGTACTTTTCCTGGATGAACTTCTTGGTGTCTGCAGAATGCAGAGCGCTCATCAGCTTGGCAATGTCGGCACCGCCGGCGCGATCCTTGCGGGCTGCCACGATATTGGTATAGGGCGAGTCCGCACCTTCGATGAACAGCGCATCCTTGGTGGGATTGAGCTTGGCTTCGATGGCGTAGTTGGTGTTGATCAGTGCCAGATCGACATCAGCCAAAGCACGGGGCAGCAAAGGCGCTTCCAGTTCCTTGAATTTGAGCTTCTTGGGGTTCTTGACGATGTCCAGAGGCGTGGGCGTCAGGCTCTTGGGGTCCTTGAGCTCGATCAGGCCATGCTTGGCCAGCAGGATCAGGGCGCGGCCGCCGTTGGAAGGGTCGTTGGGAATGGCCACGGTGGCGCCATTCTTCAGATCCTTGATGTTCTTGATCTTGCTGGAGTAGGCGCCGAAGGGCTCCACATGCACCTTGCCGTTGGGCACGGCCACCAGGGAGCTCTTGCGATCCTTGTTGTAGCTGTCCAGATAAGGCTGGTGCTGGAAGAAGTTGGCATCGAGTTGCTTGTCTTCCACGGCGGCATTGGGCTGCACGTAGTCGCTGAATTCCTTGATTTCCAGATCGATGCCCTGGGCCTTCAGCGCAGGCTTGATGTGGTTGAGAATTTCAGCGTGAGGTACGGCGGTCGCAGCGACCTTGAGCACTTCGCCGGCTTGGGCTGTCAGGGCCAGAGTGGCAATCGCGATGGCAGAGAGAGCTTGCTTCAACATGTTGTTCCGAACTTTCTTCAGCAGGTTGCAATAAATCCCAGAGGCTCAGCGCTGAGCCGTGGTCAATCAAGTAAGGTGTGTAGTCTAGTGCGGCTCAAGCAGGGTCGTAGAACATTTTTCTTATTTGGTTATAAGAGCGTCGTTTTTTATTCCTTATGAACCCAGAAATGCTGGAGCGCCTAGTGCGCGTGCCCATGCCTTATGGCAAATACAAAGGTCGGCTGATCGCCGATCTGCCGGGCAACTACCTCAACTGGTTTGCGCGTGAAGGCTTTCCCAAAGGCGAGCTGGGCCAGTTGCTGGCGCTGATGCAAGAGCTGGATCACAACGGGCTCAGCGGGCTGCTTGAGCCGCTGCGCAAGGCTGCAGGTCTGGCGCCGCGCGCCCAGGAATAATAGCCACTTGGCGCATGAAAAAGGGCCGCATCAAGCGGCCCTTGCTACGTGTGCTGCCTGGTTTACTTGGCAGCAGCGCGTGCGGCTTCGGCCTTGGCCTTGGCTTCGTCCAGCTTCTTTTGCAGGTCGGCGGCTTCGGCTTCAGCCTTCTTGGCTTCCGCTTCCTTGGCCTTCTTGGCTTCAGCTTCCTTGTCGCCGCCGCCCATGGCGCCGGCAATGGCGCTACCGGCCATGGTGCCGGCTACGGCGCCAACGGCAGCACCGGCCATGGTGCCCATCATGCCGGAGCCACGAGTTGGTGCGGCGGCGGCAGCGGGTGCGGCGGCTGGTGCCGCAGCAGCGGCCGGAGCTGCGGGTGCTGCAGCCTTGGGAGCAGCAGCTGCAGGCGCCACAGGAGCGGGCTGAGCCGGTGCCTTGGCACCAATGCTGGCAGGGCGCACAGACTTGCTGCTACCCATACGCTTGGCCTGGGCCAACGAGGGCACGGACAGCGAGGCAATTGCGATGGCAATCACGGAAGCGGTAGCACGGTACGAAGTCTTCACTGAAGGTTTTCCAATCATGGTTGTCATAGAGGTCCGCCCGCTGCCGGATGGCAAAAGACAGGCCGGCAAATCCTGGTGGCACCAATGCCATCAAGCTTGCTTGCTATGTATTTAGATACAGGGAGGGAAATTTCAAGACCTGGGGCTGAAACCGCTGGTTAAAAAGCGGGTGCCTTGGGTCTGGCAGCCGATTGTTGTGATGTGTATGGGGCTGCACGACCATTGTAGGGACAGACAGCGCAAGGCTTGCTGCTCAATACCCCTTTGGCGCAAAAAACTTCAATCCATGAAAAATCCCCGCAGCGCTTGTCGCATCTGCGGGGATGGCTATGAAATCAGAAGAAAATCGGTTTCACTTTTTCTGATGCAGCTCGACCCAGGCCAGAAATTTGTCCATGTACTTGTTCAGAAAGTCGTGGCTGGCGGCTCCGATATCGCCCTGGGCATCGATCAGCTCATCGCTCCAGCGCACAAAGCCCTCGGGTTGCTGCAGGGCAGGCATGTCCAGAAAGACAAAGATGTTGCGCAAATGCTGCTGTGCCATGGCGGTTGCCGCAGCACCGGGCGAGGTGCCGATCACGGCGGCGGGAATGCCTGCCCAGGCCGACTGGCCGTAGGGGCGGCTGCAGGCATCCAGCGCGTTCTTGAGCAGGGCGGGCACGGAGCGGTTGTGCTCGGGCGTGACGAACAGTATGCCGTTGCAGCTGCGAATTTTCTGCTTCACGTCCTCATAGGGCTGGGCGGGCGGCGTGCCGTCCATATCGCGGTTGTACAGGGGCAGATGGCTGATCTCAAGGAACTCGACATCCACCTTGTCCTGCACCAGTTTGGCCAGGCCCTGGGCCAGCTTGCGGTTGATCGATTGCTGGCTGCTGCTGCCCACGACGACGCCAATTTTCAACTTGCTCATTGCTGGGACCTTTCTGCTGTCTTTGGGAAAGAGAGCCCACTCTAACAAGCGCGGCCTGCGCTGTCGTGTCAGAAAAAATGCGTATTGCACCAGGCAAAGAAAAAGCCGCCGGGCAGGGCCGGGCGGCTGGTATTGGAGCGGGGAAAGATCCGTTTACTGCAGCACTTCCAGCAGGCGATCCAGCCCACCTTCGTTGATGGACACCTTGGCTTCGTTGCGCACTCGGGGCTTGGCGTGATAGGCCACCGACAGGCCAGCGGCTTGCATCATGGGGATGTCGTTGCTGCCATCGCCCACGGCAATGCACTGCTTGGACGAAATGCCGATCAGGGAAGCGACTTCCAGCAGCGTGCGGCGTTTTTCGGCGCCGTCGCAGATATCGCCCCAGGCCTGCTCGACCAGGCCGCCGGTCAGCGCGCCGTTGCGGATCTCCAGCACATTGGCACGCACGAAATCGATGTTCAGCAAGCCGCGCACATGCTCGGCAAAGTAGGTGAAGCCGCCCGATACCAGCAGCACCTTGAGCCCGGCGGCCTGCGCGGCCTTGACCAGGGTTTCAGCACCGGGCGAGAGCTTGAGGCGCTCGGCCAGCACGCGTGCCATATCGGCCTCGGTCACGCCCACCAGCTTGCCCACGCGCTGGCGCAGACTGTCCTTGAAGTCGGTGATCTCGCCGCGCATGGTGGCTTCGGTAATCGCTGCCACCTCGGCCTTCTTGCCCGTGGCGTCGGCGATCTCGTCAATGCACTCGATGGTGATCAGCGTCGAGTCCATATCGAAAGCGATGAGCTTGAAATCGGTCAGTTTCAGCGGTGCGGAAATGCCGCGAATCATCAGGCCGGGAGCGAATTCGGTTGCGTCAGTCATTGCGAATACTTGGTGGAGCAGGTGATGAAAGACTGCAGGCTGCAGCGCGCCTGGAGTATGGCCGCCATTATCCGCTGATGTGGGTGCCCGCTGGCGGCACCCACGGCGGGTAAACACGTTCTAAGAGCCGATTTACTGCGCTTGAATGCCGGCGGCCTTGACCAGCTCTGCGTGCAGCTTGATCTCCTGGGCGATGGCCTGCTTGAGCTGCTCGGGAGTGGAGGGCGCCACTTCCATGCCGTTTTTACCCAGCTTGGCCTTGATATCGCCGGCCAGGGCCACGCGCACGGCCTGGTTGAGCTGGTTGACGATGGCCGGCGGTGTTTTGGCCGGTGCAAACAGGCCTACCCAGGCCGAGAGATTCAGATCGGCAAAGCCGCTCTCCAGCATGGTCGGCGTGGTGGGCAGGGTGCTGGCGCGCGTGGGGCTGAGCAAGCCCAGCGCATGGAGCTTGCCGGACTGGATGTGGGGCAGGGCCTCGGGCAGCACGGCAAACAGCATGTCTACATTGCCTGCCAGCGTGTCGTTGACGGCAGGGGCGCCGCCTTTGTAGGGCACGTGCAGCATTTGTGTCCGGGTGCGGGTCTCGAACATCAGCCCCGCCAGATGCTGAGGGCTGCCGTCGCCAGAGGAAGCAAAGGTCAGCTTGCCGGGCGCAGACTTGGCCGCGCTGACCACGGCGGCCACGCTGGGGAATTTCTGCTTGTCCTTGACCACCAGCACCATGGGCTGGTTGACCAGGCGGCTAATGGGCTGGAAATCGGCCTCTGGGTCGTAGGGCAGGGATTTGAAGATGCTTTTGTTGGTGGTCAGGAACGAGGCCGGCGACACCATCAGCGTATAGCCATCGGGTGCGGAGCGGGCCACGGCTGGCGTGCCGATCTGGCCGGAGGCACCGGCCTTGTTCTCCACCACAAACGGTTGCTTGAGATCGACGGCCAGCTTCTGCGTCACCTGGCGGGCAATCATATCGGCGCTGCCGCCTGCGGGCAGGGCGACGATGACTTTGACGGCGCGTTCGGGGTAGGCGTTCTGCGCCTGGGCGGTCAGAGCACAGCCGGCGGCCAGTGCGCAGGCAAGTGTGGTGTGTACGGCGGCAAAAATGGGCTTGGAGAACATGCGATCCCTTATTTCATCAAGATATGCACCGGCATTGGTGAATGCTGCGGTGCGATACCAGATGATGAGCAAGCCCTGTGCCAGCTGCCTTGGCGTTTAGCCTGATGGGAAAGATGCTGTTTGCGCAAACGCCCGAAAACTGGCTGACGCGCGCATTGCATGCATGTGCAGTCGTTCAGCCCTGAGGATGGTGAGGCGGAACGAGGTAAATCGCATCCGACCAGGTAGCCATCCATTGGGGGCGGAACACCACAAACACGGCGGTCAGCATGCCGGTGGTGATTCCATCGCTCCAGGCCATGAGCCAGCGGGCCATGCGCGATAGATCGTCATTGACGTTGGGGAGTACATGGCCGGCCCACTGGCCAAGCAAAGAGGCCAAAAACACGCTGAGCACTGTGCCCGAAAAGCCGCGTAAAAGAATAAATACAAAAATGTTGTGCCAGCACCAGCGGCGCACTGCAGCGCCCCAGAGCATGGCCAGCGTGGCCGGCATCAGCCCTTGCCAGACCAGCATGCCAAGGGTCTCCTCCAAGCCAAAAGCGGGAGCGAGTCCAAAGGCAATAGCGCTTACCGCAAGCAGCACGAGGACTGCAAGCGGCCAGCCGAGCAAAAGCACGACCAGCGGAGCCGCAGACCAGCGCAGCTGCAGCGGCATCTGGTGCAATGCGGGCAAGGCCCAGATCCAGGGTAGCAGCACCAGCACGGCCAGCAGCGGCGTCAGCAGCGCAGAGGTGACCGGTTGCTGCATGCCGCCGGGCTCGGGCTGGCTGCCCAGCATGCGCCAGGGGCGACAGAGCAGGGACAGTGACAGGGCCAGCAAGGCGATCGCGGTTTCGAGAAACATGGCGGCTCAGGCAGTCAAGGCTGAAGGCCATATTGCACGCCATGCATTGGCAGCACTGCAAGAGCTGTTTTATGCGTGGGCCTCGGCTTGCGTCTTCAGCGGTTGGCCCAGGCTGCGCAGCACGTCGCGCACCATCTGGGCGCGGTCCTTGGGGTTCTCCAGTGCTTTTTCTATGCGCAGCTTTTCATTGCCCGCCAGCTTGATGTGTTTGTTCTTCTGGATCAGATGAATGATATTCATGGGATCAATCGGCGGCTGGGGCTTGAAGGTGATGTTGATCACGCCCGGCGCCGCATCGACCTTGACCACGCCATAGGGCTGGGACAGCACGCGCAGGCGGTGGACGTCGATCAGCGTCTGCGCCTGGGGTGGCAGCTTGCCGAAACGGTCCACGATTTCTTCGAGCAAGGTGTCGATCTGATCGGCCGTCTTGGCCGTGGCCAGCTTTTTGTAGAAGGACAGGCGCAGATGTACGTCGCCGCAATAGTCGTTGGGCAAAAGTGCGGGCGCGTGCAGATTGATGTCGGTGGAGGCCGAGAGCGGCGAAAGCAGGTCGGGTTCCTTGCCGGCTTTCAAGCTGCGCACGGCCTCAGACAGCATCTCGTTGTAGAGCTGGAAGCCCACCTCCAGCATATTGCCGCTCTGGTTCTCGCCCAGCACCTCGCCTGCGCCGCGAATTTCCAGATCGTGCATGGCCAGGTAGAAACCGCTGCCCAGCTCTTCCATCTGCTGAATCGCTTCCAGGCGCTGCTGGGCCTGCTTGGTCAGGCTGTCCAGGTCCGGCACCATCAGATAGGCATAGGCCTGGTGGTGGCTGCGGCCCACGCGGCCGCGCAGCTGGTGCAACTGGGCCAAACCGAATTTGTCGGCGCGGCTGATCAAAATGGTGTTGGCCGACGGCACGTCAATGCCGGTCTCGATGATGGTCGAGCACAGCAAGATGTTGTAGCGCTGGGCCACAAAGTCGCGCATCACGCGCTCCAGCTCGCGCTCGGGCATCTGGCCGTGGGCCACGGCAATGCGGGCTTCGGGCAGGATTTCCTCGAGCTTTTGCTTGCGGTTCTCAATGGTCTCGACTTCGTTGTGCAAAAAGTAGATCTGACCGCCGCGCTTGAGCTCACGCAGCACGGCTTCGCGAATCACGCCCGTGCCTTCGTTGCGCACAAAGGTCTTGATGGCCAGACGCCGTTGCGGGGCAGTGGCAATCACCGACAGATCACGCAGGCCTTCCAGCGCCATGCCCATGGTGCGGGGGATGGGGGTGGCGGTGAGCGTGAGAATGTCCACCTCGGCGCGCATGGCCTTCATGGCCTCCTTGTGGCGCACGCCAAAACGGTGCTCCTCATCGATGATGAGTAGGCCCAGATTCTTGAACTGGGTGGATTCGGACAGCAGCTTGTGCGTGCCGACCACGATATCCACCGTGCCGTCCGAAATACCTTTGATGGCGGCCGTGATCTCCTTGCCGGAGCGGAAGCGCGAAACCTCGGCCACCTTGATCGGCCATTTGGAAAAGCGGTCCACCAGCGTCTGGTAGTGCTGCTCGGCCAGCAGCGTGGTGGGTGCCAGAAACGCCACCTGCTTGCCGCCCATGGCCGCCACAAAGGCGGCGCGCAGGGCGACTTCGGTCTTGCCAAAGCCCACATCGCCGCAAACCAGGCGGTCCATGGGCTGGGGGCTGATCATGTCCTGGATCACGGCGTGGATGGCGGCGCGCTGGTCGGCGGTTTCCTCAAAACCGAAGTCGGACACAAACTGCTCGTAATCGGCCGTGGGGAAGCGGAAGGCATGGCCTTGGCGTGCCGCGCGGCGGGCGTAGATGTTGAGCAGCTCGGCGGCGGAGTCGCGCACCTGCTCGGCGGCCTTGCGCTTGGCTTTTTCCCACTGCGTGCCGCCCAGCTTGTGCAGCGGCGCATCGTCGGGCGAGACGCCGGTGTAGCGGCTGATCAGCTGTAGCTGGCTGACCGGCACATAGAGCACGGCGTCGCCCGCATATTCCAGATGCAGAAACTCCTGCAGCGCCGGAGTGCCGTCGGGATTCTTCTGGCCCATGTCCATATTGATCAGCCCGCGATAGCGGCCTATGCCGTGATCGGAGTGAACAATCGGGTCGCCCACTTTCAGCTCGGACAGATCCTTGATCAGCGCTTCCACATCGCTGACCTGCTCCTGTCTGCGGCGCTTGCGGCCCGTGGGGCTGGTGGCAAACAGCTCGGTTTCGGTGACGAAGTCCAGGCCTTCCTCGACCCAGGCAAAGCCCGTCATCAGGCCCGAGGTGGCGATACCGACTTTCTCGGTCGTATCCGCCTGAAATTCGGCCAGCGAGTCAAAGACCGGCGGGTTGACGCCCGAGGCGCGGAAAAAGTCCAGCAGGCTTTCGCGTCTGCCGTCGGATTCGGCCAAAAGCAAGACGCGGTGTGCGCTGTCTGCTATATGTTTTTGCAGCTTGGCCAGCGGGTCTTCGGCACCGCGAACCACGGAAAGATCCTGCAGCTTTTGGAAGATGGCGCTATCGGCCACATCTTCCGTACCCGGGCGCAGGGCCAGTTGGGCATGCTCCTTGCTGCGGGTGTAGAACTGGTCGGCAGACAGAAACAGGGTCTCGGGCGGCAGGGCTGGGTGGTCGGGGTCGCCCTGCACCAGGCGGTATCTGTCCTTGGTGTCTTGCCAAAAGCGCTGCAGGGCCGGCTCCAGATCGCCGTGCAGTACCACGGTGGCGTCGTTGCCCAGGTAGTCAAAGACGGTGGCGGTCTCATCAAAGAACAGCGGCAGGTAGTACTCGATACCGGCGGTGGCGATGCCGGCGCCCATGTCCTTGTAGATGCGGCTGCGCGTGGGATCACCTTCCAGCAGCTCGCGCCAGCGGCTGCGGAATTTGGCACGCGCTTCCTCGTCCATGGGGAATTCGCGGCCCGGCAGCAGACGCACCTCGGGCACGGGGTAGAGGCTGCGCTGGGTGTCGGGATCGAAGGTGCGTATGGAGTCGATCTCGTCGTCGAACAAGTCCACGCGAAAGGGCACGGTAGAGCCCATGGGGAAGAGGTCGATCAAGCCGCCGCGCACGGCATATTCGCCGTGGCTGACCACTTGCGAGACATGCTGGTAGCCGGCCAGCGTGAGTTGGGCCTTGAGCTTGGCCTCGTCCAGCTTTTGCCCGCTCTTGAATTCAAAGGTGTAGCCCGCCAGAAAAGCGGGTGGAGCCAGCCGGTACAGCGCCGTGGTGGCCGGTACGATGACCACGTCCGCGCCTTGCTCCTTGTCGCGCTGGTTGATGCGCCACAGCGTGGCCAGTCGCTCGCTGATCAAATCCTGGTGCGGCGAGAAGCTGTCGTAGGGCAGGGTTTCCCAATCAGGGAAGAGGGCGCAGCGCAGATCGGGCGCAAAAAATGCCATCTCCTCCATCAGCCTATGGGCGTCTGCTGCATCGGCCGTGACAATCGCCGTCACCCGGCCGGCCTGCTTTTCGCGCTCGCCCAGCTTGGCAAGCAGCAGCGCGTCGGCGCTGCCGGTGGGGCGGGGCAAGTTAAAGCGTTTACCAGGGATGAGCTTGGGCAGTTGCATGGATTCGGGTGGGAAATCAGAAATACAGCGGGGCAAAAGGGCAAAAATCTCGGCGCAGCCGGGTCATCAGTCATCCGGGCGCCGCCCGCGATTTTAGAATGCAGGCCATGACAGATCGGTCTTCCATGAAAGCGCCACAGCAACAGCAGGGTCAAGCCCCGGCCAGATTCTGGGCATTGATCCCCTGCGCCGGCGTGGGTGCCAGAGCGATTGCCAGGACGGCTGCCGGCAGTGCGGCGCCAGAGCTGCCCAAGCAATACCAGCCGGTGGCGGGCAGCCCCATGGTCATGCACACACTGGCGGCGTTTGCGGGCGTGCCCCGGGTTCACCACAGCCTGGTCGTGATTGCGGCGGGCGACAGCTTCTGGCAACAGCTGCCGGCGGCAGACCACTATGGCACAGAGGCTTGCGGCGGCGCAACACGGGCAGAGACCGTGGGCAACGGCCTGAAAGCCTTGCTAGACCGTGGCGCCCAGCCACAGGACTGGGTGCTGGTGCACGACGCGGCCCGCTGTCTGGTCACCTCCGGGCAGATCAATGCCCTCATCGATGCCTGCGAGCATGATGCCGTTGGCGGCTTGCTGGCCCATCAGTTGCCGGACACGCTCAAGATGGCCACCATGGGCGCTGACGGGGTGCGCGTGGCGGCCACGCTGGACCGCAGCGACAAATGGCTGGCACAGACGCCGCAGATGTTTCGTATCGCCGTGCTGATGGACGCGCTGGCCAAAGCCGACGCAGCGGGCGTTGCCGTGACCGATGAGGCCAGTGCCATGGAGGCCGTGGGCTTGCAGCCCAAACTGGTGGCCGGTGGAGCGCAGAACTTCAAGGTGACCTATCCGGACGACTTTGCGCTGGCGGCGGCCGTGCTGCTGCAGCGCCAGGCTGTGGTGCAAGCTCGGCATTGATTTTTACTCCTTGTTCAATAGCGTGTTGCGCTTGTTGAATGAGGGATTGACAAGGTTTTACTATGAATTTCCGTATAGGTGAAGGCTGGGATGTGCATGCACTGGTGCCCGGGCGCAAACTGATTCTGGGTGGGGTGGAAGTGCCTCATACCCTGGGCCTGCTCGGCCATTCGGACGCCGATGTATTGCTGCACGCGATTACCGATGCCTTGCTGGGCGCGGCGGCCCTGGGCGATATCGGCCGCCATTTTTCGGACAGCGATCCGCAGTTCAAGGGCGCCGATTCAGCGCTGCTGCTGGCCGAAGCCGCCCGACGCGTGCGTGCCAAGGGCTTTGAAATCGGCAATATCGACAGCACCATCGTGGCCCAGGCACCCAAGCTGGCGCCGCATATAGACAAGATGCGCGAGCGCATTGCCCAGGTGCTGGCGCTGGAGCTGGAGCAAATCAATGTCAAGGCCAAGACGGCCGAGAAGATGGGCCCTGTGGGCCAGTTGCAGGCCATGGAAGCGCGTGCCGTGGCCTTGCTCTACAAGGCTTGAGGACGGAGCTCTGCACAAGCAAAAAGGCTTGCAGCCGTTGAAGCTGCAAGCCTTTTTTCAATCTTCGCGGTTTTTTTCCGAGTTGCGCTGCGGCAGATGCCGCTTGATGGCCGGGCGCTGCAAACGCTGCTCGGGCGCTGCGCCTGCGGTGACGCCCGTGGCGCGTTGCAGCTGGATGTGGGCCACCAGACCGCCGGTGGATGAATTGGACAGGGCGAATACGCCGCCCATGCGCTGCACGGTCTTGTCCACAATCGACAGGCCCAGGCCGGCACCTGCGGCGGCCGTGCGCGCCGAATCGCCGCGGAAGAAGGGCTGGGTGAGGTTGCCCAACTGCTCGGGCGGCACGCCTTTGCCATGGTCGCGGATGCGCACCACCACCCAGCCTTCGGTTTCCTTGGCGCTGATGTCGACCAGCGTGGTTTCGGTGTCCGGCGATTTGCCGTAGCGGCGGGCGTTTTCAAACAGATTGGAGATCACGCGGGCCAGTTCCACCTCGTCGGCCAGCACATAGACATCCTCGGGAATCGTCATGCTGATCTGCAGCTCGCGGTGGTCCTGCACGGCATAGACGCAGGAGGAGATCACCGCATGCAGATCGACAGGGCTGAGCGTTACGTGATCGGGGCGGGCGTAATCCAGGAATTTGTCGATGGTGGCATCGAGCTGCACGATGTCGGCCACCATGTGCTCGCGTGCCACCTCGTCGTCCACGCTCATTTCCGTCTCCAGCCGCAGGCGCGCCAAAGGCGTGCGCAGGTCGTGGGAGATGCCGGCCAGCATTACGGCGCGGTCTTGCTCCAGCTTGGCCAGCTTTTTCGCCATGCGGTTAAAGCCTATGTTCACCTCGCGAATCTCGCTGGTCACGGCCTCCTCATCGAGCTGGCTGGCGGCAAAGTCGCCATCGCGCACGCGGTTGGCCGCATAGGACAGCTGTTTGAGCGGACGGTTGATCAGGCGCGCAATGGCGGCCGCACCGATGAGAGAGAGCATAGCCGCCGTGATCAGCCAGATCACCCAGGTCTGGCCGCTGGCAGGGGTGAAGCGCGAGCGATCCATCAGCAGCCAGTTGCGGTCGCCGTTGATATTGAAGCCCACCCACAGGCCAGGCTCGTTGTTCACGCTGCGCGCCACGATGGTGCCGTAGCCTAGGCGACGGGTCAGCTCTTCCGTCAGGCGGTTGCCCAGAGTGGAGTTGTCCAGCAGCTCGAAATGGTCGCCAGGCTCGCGCGGCAGAATGCGCACGCCTTCCTGGTCGGCCATGGTCTTGATCAGGGAGACGCGGTTGATGGCGTCCGAGTGCACCAGGGCCGCACGGCTGAGGTTGACAAGAGAGGCAATCTGCTGGGCGGTATGCAGGGTGCGGGGTTCAAAGTCCAGGGCGCGCAGCGTCTGCAGCCAGGCCAGAATGCTGCCTACCAGGAGCAGGGCCAGCAGACAGAAGGTGCGCCAAAAAAGATTGAATCCCAGGGGTGAGCGTGCAGTCATGCGCCGCTCGTATTCCAGAGGCGCGGGGCTGGTTGCATCAGGAGGCATGGCGGGTAAGGCACTCATGAGCAGCAGTGGTCAAAAACAAAACAAATTCTTCATCAGGTCAAACCATAGGCGCAATGAGACAAGTCGAGGTTACCGGTTGTCTATATGCCGTCGATCTGTTGTAAAACGGGCAGACCGTGCCACTGAAGACTGGCCTGTCGCCAGTCTGCAGGCGTCTTCTTATACCCGAAAGCAGAGGTGCAGGACCTCCGCTTGGTGCTTACCCATGGCACGGTGTTCTGGGCAAGCCATGTGGCTGTCGGTCAATTGACGCCATCGGGTACGAACACATAGCCCACGCCCCAGACGGTCTGGATATAGCGGGGCGCTGCAGCATCTTCTTCGATGAGCTTGCGCAGACGCGAGACCTGCACGTCCAGGCTGCGGTCAAAAGGCTCGAACTCGCGGCCGCGGGCCAGCAGAGCCAGCTTTTCACGCGACAGCGGCTGGCGCGGATGGCGTACCAAGGCCTTGAGCATGGCGAATTCGCCGGTGGTCAAAGGCAGTTCCTCGCCACTTTTTTGCAACACGCGGGTGCCCAGATCGAAGGTGAAGGGACCGAAACTGACCACCTCGTTGTCGCCGGACGGTGCGCCCGGTGCTTCCTGTGGGGGACGGCGGCGCAGCACAGCATGGATGCGGGCCAGCAGTTCACGCGGGTTGAAGGGCTTGCCCAGGTAATCGTCGGCGCCGACTTCCAGGCCCACGATGCGATCCACGTCCTCGCCCTTGGCGGTGAGCATGATGATGGGGGTGCGGTCGTTGGCGGAGCGCAGGCGGCGGCAGATGGACAGGCCGTCTTCGCCGGGCATCATCAGATCGAGCACGATCAGGTCTACGGTTTCGCGCAGCAGAATGCGGTTCAGTGCCTTGCCGTCTTCGGCAATCATGATCTCGAAGCCTTCTTGCGTCAGGTAACGGCGCAGCAGATCTCGAATGCGGGCGTCGTCGTCCACTACGAGGATCTTGTCAGTACGGTTGCTTTGCGTTGCCATGATCGTCCTTGTTGGGTTACTTGTAACAGCACCCATTGTTACCAGCTTACGAAAAAAAAACAGCGAAAACCGCTCGAATCTTGCGCTATGTTACATATGTTGCGTTTAAATATAGGACGATAAATGTGTCATGTTGATTGTTTTGCTAATATTTTCTCTGTTGATACATAAATTGTTCTGTTTTTGAGTTTAATTTGGCGTGCTGCTGCATGGTTATCCACTATGGGCTGACAACGTCATGCTGGATTCAATTGCGGCAGAAACTGAACGGTATGTGTCTGTGCTCCGCTATTTATTGCAAAGGGTGAACTCAATGAACAAGTATTCCTGGACTGATTCCCGACGCCGCACAGCGGCCGGCGTGTTGCTGCTGAGCGCACTGTGCAGCGGCGGCACTGTTTTGGCGCAAGGCACCACGGCGGTGCAGCCCGCTGCACGTCCCATGAATGTGCTCAATCTGCAGGCTCAAGGGGTAGTCGAGGTCAAGCAGGACTGGCTGACGGCCACGCTGTCTGCCACCAAGGAGGGCCGTGATGCGGCAGCGGTTCAGTCGCAGCTGCAAAAAGCCGTGGAAGCGGCCATGACCGTGCTGCGCCGCGATGCGCAGGCCGGACAGCTGGATCTGAGCAGCGGTAATTTCTCCGTCTCGCCGCGCTATGGCAACAACGGCAAGATGGATGGCTGGCAGGGGCGGGCCGAGATCGTGCTGCAGGGACGCGACTTTGTACGCATCACCCAGGCGGCGGCCAAGGTGCCGGAGATGACGCTGGCTTCGATGGGCTTTGGTCTGTCGCGCGAGGCGCGGGAAAAAGTCGAGGGCGAGGCCCAGGCCAAGGCGATTGAGGCGTTTCGCCAGCGCGCTGCCAGCATTTCCAAGAGCTTTGGCTTTGCCGGCTACAGCTTGGGTGAGATCACGGTCAACAGCGGCGAAGGCATGACGCGGCCACCCTATCCCCGGATGATGGCCATGTCCAAAGCCGGTTATGCCGACGCTGCGCCGGTACCGGTGGAAGCCGACAAGGCCGAGGTGACGGTCAGCGTGTCCGGTTCGGTGCAGATGCATTAAGGCGCAGTGCTGCGGCCCAGGGCTAAATAAAAAAAGGAGCGGCTGGCGCTGCTCCTTTCTTGGTTTGGGTCGTAAAAAGCGCCAAAACCCAATAGGATAGGGCGCTGTACGCTATGGATTGATGAGTTCAGGCGACGGTGGCCCGACGCGCTTATTGCGCAGCCCAGCCGCCATCCATATTCCAGGCCACGCCGCGCACATTGTTGCTGGCGGGCGAGCAGAAGAAGACGGCTAGATCGCCCAGCTCCTCGGGCGTGGTGAACTGCTGCGATGGCTCTTTTTCGCCCAGCAGCTGCTTGGTGGCTTCCTCGTTGCTGATGCCCAGGGCCTGCGCCTTGGCATCGACCTGCTTTTGCACCAGCGGAGTCAGCACCCAGCCGGGGCAGATAGCATTGCAGGTCACCCCGGAAGTGGCGTTTTCCAGTGCGGTCACCTTGGTCAGCCCGACGATGCCGTGCTTGGCCGCGACATAGGCCGATTTTTGCGCCGATCCGACCAGACCATGGACCGAGGCCACATTGATGATGCGGCCCCAGTTGGCCTTTTGCATGGCGGGCAGAGCCAGCCGGGTGGTGTGAAAGGCGCTGGTGAGATTGATGGCAATGATGGCGTCCCACTTCTCTACCGGGAACTCCTGCACGGGCGCCACATGCTGGATGCCGGCGTTGTTGACCAGGATGTCCACGCGGCCAAACTCGGCGGCCGCGTATTGCATCATTTCCTCGATTTGTCCGGCCTGGCTCATGTCGGCACCGTGGTAGCCGACCTTGACCTCAAACGCTTTGCCGGCTTGCTCCACCTGGGCACGCGGGCCTTGCACGTCGCCAAAACCATTGAGCACGATGTTGGCGCCTTGTCGCGCCAGTGCCGTAGCAATACCCAGGCCTATCCCGCTGGTCGATCCCGTCACGAGAGCGGTTTTGCCTTTCAACATGGACATACAGAGTCTCCGAATGAATTACGATGCGACAAAGCCATTATCGGCCCCGGCCTTGCGAATGCGTTCTCCATGAATCAACCTACGCTGAACTACGTATCCTGCCCCGGAGCCTCCGCGCTCGCCCCCACATGGTCCGATTCCAGCCGCAAGCAGCAGGTGCAAGCCCTGCCAAGCGGCGTGCACCGCATGGCCTACTGGGAGTGGAACAACACCGGCAATCCCGCGCACCCGCATGTCATCGTTTGCGCGCACGGCCTCTCGCGCCAGGGGCGTGACTTTGATGTGCTGGCCGCTGAGCTGAGCCGGTTTGCCCGAGTGATCTGCCCCGATGTGGTGGGGCGCGGCGAGAGCGACTGGTTGCAAGACCCCATGGCCTACCAGGTGCCGCTGTATGCGGCCGACATGTTGGCGCTGCTGGCTCAGCTGCATCACCAGGCGCCCATTCAGATACTGGATTGGGTGGGCACTAGCATGGGCGGCCTGATTGGCATGGGGCTTGCCGGTCAACCCGGCCTGCCGCTGCCTGTGCCCGTGCGCCGACTGGTACTCAACGATGTGGGGCCGGTGATCGAGTGGGGCTCGCTGGTGCGCATCGGCTCCTACCTGGGAAAAAGCTTGCATTTTCCCAACTTCGAGACGGCGGCTGCTGCCATGCGCTTGATTTCCACGGAGTTTGGCCCACATAGCGACCAGCAATGGGCGGATTTCTCCAGGGCCATGGTCAAGCCAGACCCCGCAGGGGGCGTGGTTCTGCACTATGACCCGCGCATTGCAGCTCCGATGGCGCATATGACGCAGGAGCTGGCACAGGCTGGCGAGGCAATGCTGTGGCAGCTGTACGACCAGATGCAGGCACGTGTCTTGCTTGTTCGTGGTGCGCAATCGGATCTGCTTTCGCGGGCCACGGCCCAGGCCATGGCCCAGCGAGGACCCAAAGCCCATTGCACGGAACTGGAGGGCGTGGGCCATGCTCCAACGTTGATAGCGCCAGGGCAGGTTGCACTGCTGCGCAAATTCTTACAAGGCGAACAGGCAGACATTGAGCTGCCGCTCACCATGAGTCTTGCCGAACAGGCATACAAGGATGCTGAATGAAGACCAGCGATACGGCAGCGCCTGCGGGTGCTGCCGATGCATCGGATACAGATGCGCCCCGCATTGTTGAACCTACGCCGCATCTGTTGATGGCCACGGCCCAGACCTTGCCCGAGCAGGTCAATGCCCTGGCGCGTGCGCGTGCTTTTGCCGAACCCCTGATTGCCAGCGAGTTCATGGAGACCGGCGAGAACACGCTGGCCCATGCTGACGCCGTGGCCGCGATTCTCAAGAAGATCGGCGGCTCGGAAACCATGCAGGCCGCAACCTATCTGGTACATGCCAGCGTGCACCTGAACAAGCCGCAGGAGGTGATTGCCAAGGCCTTTGGCGAGAACTTTGCCACGCTGGCCATTGAAACCGTCAAGCTCATGCGGGTGCAGCAGCAGGCGCGCGGCGGTCGCACCAGCCAGCAGGTGGACGATATTGCGACCCAGAACGAGAACGTGCGCAAGATGCTGCTGGGCTTCTCACGCGATTTGCGGGTGGTGCTGCTGCGCCTGGCTTCGCGTCTGCAAACCCTGCGCTATTACGCCGCCGAGAAAAAGCCGATAGCACCCAGCATCGCCAGGGAAGGACTCAACGTCTTCGCACCGCTGGCCAATCGCCTGGGTATCTGGCAGATCAAATGGGAGCTGGAGGATTTGTCCTTCCGCTTTCTGGAGCCTGAGACCTATCGCGAAGTGGCGCGCCTGCTCGATGAAAAGCGGGTGGAGCGCGAAGCCTATATGGAGCAGATGCGCGCCCGTCTGGAAGGCGATCTGCGTGCCCACAGCATCAGCGCCACGGTGCAAGGGCGGCCCAAGCATATCTACAGCATCGTCAAGAAGATGCGCGGCAAGTCGCTCAATTTCGATCAGTTGTTCGACATTCGGGCCATGCGGGTGGTGGTACCTACTATCAAGGATTGCTACGCCGCCCTGTCCTGGGTGCATCAGCAGTTCACGCCGCTGGAAAAAGAGTTTGACGACTATATTGCCAGGCCCAAACCCAATGGCTACCAGTCTTTGCACACCGTGGTGCGCGACGAGACCGGCCGGACCATAGAGATCCAGATCCGTACCCAGGCCATGCATGACCATGCCGAGCATGGCGTGGCTGCGCACTGGGCCTATAAGGAAGCCGGTACCAAGGGCTATGCCGGCGTATCGGCCGCCAGCGAGTACGACGCCAAGATTGCCGTGCTGCGCCAGTTGCTGGCCTGGGGCAGCGATCTGGCGGCGACCAATCACCGTGGCCTGTTCGAAGACCGCATCTATGTGCTTACGCCCGATGCCGCCGTGATCGAGTTGCCCCAGGGGGCGACGGCCGTGGATTTTGCCTACTCGGTGCACACCAGTCTGGGCCATCGTTGCCGTGGTGCGCGCGTGGATGGCGTCATGGTGCCGCTGAATACGGCGCTGCAAAACGGTCAGACCGTGGAAATCAACACGGCCAAGGAAGATCGTCCATCGCGCGACTGGCTCAATGCAGATCTGGGCTATCTGGTCAGCAACCGGGCCAAGGCCAAGGTGCGTGCCTGGTTCAATGCCCAAGCCACGCACGAGACGGTGGCGCGCGGGCGGGAATCTGTGGAAAAGCTGCTGCAGCGTGAAGGCAAGACCGCCATCAAGCTGGAAGATCTGGCCACGCAGCTGGGTTTCAAATCGGCAGATGCTCTGTTTGAAGTGGTGGGCAAGGACGAGTTTTCGCTGCGCAATATCGAGGCAGTGCTACGCCCCAGTGAAGAAGCGGCCGAGCCCGAAGAGTTCACCATGGTGCGCAAGGCCCGCGGCACGGACTCGCCCAAGGGTGGCGTGCTGGTTGTGGGTATTGACTCGCTGATGACGCAACTTGCCAAGTGCTGTAAGCCGGCGCCGCCCGACAGCATCCGCGGCTTTGTCACGCGTGGCAAAGGCGTCAGCGTGCACCGAGCCGACTGTTCCAATTTCCGCGAGATCAGCAGTCGCAATCCTGAACGGGTGATCGATGTGGACTGGGGTATACCCAAGACCACGGACAAGGTCGGTGCCGTCTATCCCGTGGATGTGGCCGTGGAAGCTGCCGACAGGCAGGGTCTGCTGCGTGATATTTCGGAAGTGTTCGCACGCGAAAAAACCAATGTCATTGGCGTGCAGACCCAATCGGTCAAGGGTACCGCTTGGATGACCTTCACCGTGGAAGTCTCAGACTCCGGCCGGTTGAGCAAGGTGCTGGGGATTGTTGCCGGTGTGGCGGGGGTTCGATCAGCCAGAAGACGTTGATTGCGAGGGATGGCAAGAAAGTTTTCGCTCTCAAAAAATGAGTGGAAAACCCGTGCTACAATTGCTTCATCGAACGAACACAGGCGCGTAGCTCAGCTGGTTAGAGCACCACCTTGACATGGTGGGGGTCGTTGGTTCGAGTCCAATCGCGCCTACCAAATATCGCAAGCAAAACCAGAGCTTGCAGCAAAAATGCCCGCTAAAAAGCGGGCATTTTTGTTTCTGGAATCAAACAATACGGGGCGCCTACCCATAAGCAGGTCTACCAGCCAGCTCGCCGCCGCATCAATGGCCGGATCCAGGCATCTAGTGACCAGAAATGTTGTGCCAGCTGGACTGACCATCATTAAAGCATTCGGTCCAGGTGGATACGGTTGGTACTTTGCGAATCGAGAACGTGATTTTGTGAGGGATGCGGGGTCCAAGGGCTGCGGGCTGCCCCAGCTTGTCCAAAACTCGCACAACGCTTTGGCTGACCTCTTCGCTGCCGTTGGAGTGGAGAACGATGCGGTACGTTTTGGCGAATTCATCCCACTCTTGCTGCCTGGTGACATAGGCATGCAAGCGCACATATGCACGGTTGGAATTCTTCGCGATGGGGCTATTCATGATCAAGACTCCTGCTTGCTTGAAACCACTTGCCAGATAACGATTCGTTCACAATTTTTTGCAATAGAGATAGCGTTGTATCAAATGCGTGCAGTGCGCTATGTAGGTGTATTTGCCGTGATGAACTAGGCAGCTTGGTGCATTTAAGTTTTTTGCGATTGATCTAATTTCGAAGTCTGAGGGTATTGCTAAAAATCAGGCAATGATGTATTGGCCACGCGAAAAAATCATCTTTAATCCGGCAGATTTTCTGTGGCGTAAGAGCTCATAGCAGAAGCCGCTGGTCGTAAAGAGGCCTGAGAAATTGTGAGGTTCACCGTCTTTGAGTGCCTGTCGGTGCTGGGTCCCACCAGAAGTGATCCCCACTCAATGATTAACAAGCCCTTGAAAGCCTTGTGTGGCGCGGCTTGTGAGGCTGGGATGGTCGAAAATACCATCCCAGATACCACGCAAATAAATGTTCTGTTTATGAGAAATTAGCCAGCGGAGCCGCGGCTTTCTCATTGGATTGGCGACGCGATTCGATCCAGGCATCGATCTCGGCCTCATCCCATGCTACGCGGCGTGGCGACAGCACGATTCGCTTAGGAAACCGGCCTACGGATTCCAGTTTCAAAATCCAGCGATCAGAGTAAGGCACTTTAGCGCAAAGCGCCTTGCGGTCTAAAAGTTTCATGGTTCTCTCCAATAAAAAAAGCCCGCTCAATGGCGGGCTGGGGTGGTGTTACTGAGTGAGCTTTTGTCGCTCGGTGGCTGAATCTTAGAAAACGCCGTACTTATATGCAAAGTACGCTGCGGCTAAAGCACCTATGACGGCGAGAGTGGTCATTATTCTGCGCATATGTCCTCCTGTGAAATTGAGAGTCAGGCGATAGTCTGAAGCGGAGCGAAGAGCACGGGGTCAATCACGTACCGGGTAGGGCTTTCCGAGATCCCAGCGCGATTGCCAGTGCGCAACATACTGCCGCGCCACGTCTGGCATGTCTCGCATGACCACGACATTCTCGGAATTGAGCGTCTCGGCCGATGGTGCGAAATTGAAGGAGCCCGTTTCAACTGTGGAACCATCCACGATGATGACCTTGTCGTGATGAATGTGGAAGTGATCGTTGGTTCGCAGCTCCACGCCATTGCTGGTCACAAAGTCCATGGCCTTCTTGCTGGTCTTGCCCATATTGCGCTTTTTGTCGATCACCACCCGCACATTCACGCCGCGGTTCTTTGCATCCACCAGGGCTTGCATGATGTCGGGCGCCTGAAATGCATAGGCCAGTATCTGGATGTCGCGCTGCGCGCTCGCTATCGTCTCAAGCACCAGTTTCTGCGCAGATCCTTCGGGGGAAAAACCTACTTGAACGCTGGGCGCGGCATGCACCAGAACCGGAATGCTGATTAAGGCCGCGAGCGCAATGCTTCGAAAACTATTCATGCTTAAAAACCTTTGTGTATGCAGCCTGGATCTGGCCTTTGTTACATCAGTTTAGCGCTGCCGCCATCCGGGCGAGCCCATGTCGATTTGCGCGCTGCTCATCGGGGGAGCCTGGAGTTGACCTAGCCGGCAGCGGCATGGCCAGGTTGTAGTGCGCCAGCCAGTGCAAACCGCAAGCGCTGTGAAAAGGGTAGGGGCAGCCCTCGTTGGGAGACAGTCCGGCGGCATAGGCCTCGCGGGCTTCGCGCTCCACGGTGGCTTTGGCAATCTGGGCCGGGCCGCCGGCCCAGGTGCAACTCAGCAACTCAGCCATACGCTGCAAGTTTGCTGCGGCTGGGCACCACGGCGCAGCTTATTACCGTGGCCAGCAGCTCGCTACGTGGCGGGCGGCAGTGCAGGGTGTGGATCTGCGCGCGCTCCAACTCCAGCACCAAAGCGGTGCCGGGCTTGAGCGTTGCGGCGTGCTCCAGCCAAAAGCGCTGGGCGCTGCGCCCTGTCCACGTCACGCGCCATGGCTCGATGTGGTGGGTGCCCAGCCGGTCATAAAGCAGCATCTGCAACTGAAAAGCGCCGCACCGGGCCGTGCTGGCCTGTGGTGGTGTTTTGCTGAGGTAAAGAGTGCCGGTATGGCGCATGTTGCCTCCTGTGGTTGGGCATAAAAAAGCCCGCGCGGAGTGGGCCGGGCAGGCGGTGTGATTTGTCTCAGCGCGGGCAAAGGCCTGCTGCGTAAACTGGTAGCGGCATGTCGCAATGACGGCTTGCGTTTAATAACGACAGGAGGGTCGATGAAACTGGACAGAGCGCTGCAACTGCGCATCTTGCAAGACTATGTCAACGCGCAGCCATGGGGCTCCACCACTAGGCTGGCGGAGTTTGATGTCGATGAGGAAAAGGTACTCGCCAACTTGCTCTACCTGAAAGAGCATGGATTGATCGATCCAGAGCTGAAAATGGCGATTGATCGGCAGTATTACTACGGCGGCGGCAAGATTACGCACAAGGGCAATGATTTCATGCTCGATGACGGAGGCCTCTCTGCCATCTTCGGCGTCGTCACCATCCGCTTGCATGACGACACGATCAGGGCGCTGATCGAAATGCGTGTCATGGAATCAGACTTAGCGCCGCCCGATAAGCAGAAATTGATTGCTCAGCTTCGATCGCTGCCCGTCGAGACCATAAAACATGTTGTACTAAAACTTGTGGACCTCGGGCTTGAGAAAGGTCCTCAAGCCATCGTGTCGATAAAAAGCTGGTTGGGTCTGTAGGCTTGCGCGGGGACATATCGATAAACCCCGGCGGTGCAGGCAGGCGATCGGGCATGCGCTGAAACTCCAGGTAGCCGATACCTGTGCCCATGTTGATGCAGAAAAATTCGTACTGCGGGTTGCCCGGTATGTCCACAAGCACCCCTTTGGCTGGGGTGATCCTCATCGCTTCAATGCGTATGGGTAATGCTTCCGTATCTGCTTGCATGTCAAACCTCAGGCAATAAAAAAGCCCTCACGGCGTGGGCCGGGCGGGCTGGGTTTTGAATGAAATTAGGCTCTAGCGCTTATGTGGAAAGCGCTAGAAGCTATGAAATTGATAAACCTACCGTAGTTGCAAGCGGCCTTGCTGGCCGGTTTGACCTGGCTGGGCCTGCTGAGCTTGTGCCGCGCCCTGGTGCTGCAGGGGCTAGCAGCTCGGCACGCGTGGCCATGCGCTGAGTGCAGGCTGCCGCCAGTCTGGCCAGCGTCATCACCATGGATCCGGCTTCAATGGGCTGCACATAGGGAGCCATCGCGCCGCCTGCGCCGCGGGTAAAAGACAGCAGCAGCATGCGGGTGGCGTGTGGTGCCTCTCCCTCCAGCATCACGGCATCAAACACGGCCTGGTAGACCTGTAGCGTGGCCGCATTTTTGAACAACTGTTTTGCTGTATCCAGCAAAGCTTGGTCGATTTGCTTGGATTTTCGCTACTGACAAGTCCACACTCAACGGTGATTTTTAGCAGCCGTACGAGAGATGCCTCATGCAAAGTAACAGATCCCAAGTATTTTTGGCTTCCATTGCTACTGCTTTGCTGTTTTTGGCTTGGCCAGGAGTTTCAAGGTCGCAGTGCTCGAATTCAGGACAACCGAGTTGCGATGCTTACAAATCTTGCTTTGCAAAATACTGCCCTTGTGAAGCAGAAGCCGACGAGTATTTCATGTCTTACGGGGACAAATACTGCCGAGCCTTTTTAGGAAATACTGCCCTGTCTGACGCAGGAAAGAAGTGGCGGGAGTCCACCATGCGCTGCCTGCAGGAGTCCATCGTTCCCTATTTGGATATCTCGGCACAGCCTAAGTGCAACTGCCGACAGATGAAGCGGCGCGCCTTCGACTCTCACGTTGCTTGCTACACCAAGCAGGGGGCGTCCATCTGCGACTTGCCGGCAGGGGACGTGGCACAGATTAGCAAGACCATCGACGTAAAAGATTTGTTCGACAAGGCAGGCTGGAAGCAGATGTATGAGGTTTCCAAAATCTGTGCGCAGACCGCGCCTGAGGATGGACGGCGAGTAACCTGGAAGGCTGTTGAAGTGGTTTTGAGCTCGCGAATGTAGTCAAATCGACCAGGAGCAGCCGTGAAACTCTACGAGGACTGCATTGCGTCGAGATCGGCTATCCAGAAGAGTCTGCTATCGGCCAAGCGTACTAGCCTTGGAAGTGGATGGCATGTGGCAGAGGTCCTTCAAAATAGAAAACCCGCGCGATGCGGGTCTTCTCATTGGTGGTTACGGGTCAGTGCATTTGCTCATTCATTTGCGTCAAGGGCTGTGAGCCTGGTTGGCGCTTATTGCATTTGCATTGCTGCTGACTGAAGTTTGGATTTTTTAGCGGCTGCCCCATTTGCATGGGCCAGTAGAGGTTCCGAGAACGAAGCTCGTTGACCGTTTGGGTCGTCTCAAGCTCCGTTGAGATCAGAAAAACAGTGGTTACCCCTGCTGGCCGGGCTTTTTCTGCTCTTGAGCAGGATTTTGGCCCTGTTGTTGCGGGTTTGGTGTCTGCTGCTGCTGTTGCTTGTCTTTTTGGTTTTGATCCACAGGCGTTTGGCCTTGCTGGGTCGTATTATTTTGTGCGTTGGTTTGCTGGGTCATTGTGGAAGCTCCTTGAAGAGTTGAGCAAATTTGAAAAATTTGCGAAGGATCCAAGATTCACTTTTAAAGGGACCACTGAGTGGGGATTCTTTTAGGAGCGATGTCCTGGGTGATGGCGCTCACGACGACCGTCTGTTAGCACCGCTCAAGCAACATTCACCTAAGTGACGTTGCTATGTAGATCTCGTTGCTTTTTTGTCAGGATCGGCTGTTGAAGCTCCTGATCTTTTTTCTGCTCATCAATCGGCGATTTCTTCTGCTGATTTTCTGGAAGATTTGTTCTGTTGTTGATGCCGTAGAAAGCTTTTTTTATTGAGCACCAAAAACCTTGACATTGAGAACTTAGGTAGGTCATAAGGCCTCCTGATTTACGTTGGCACCTAAATTAATTATTCGTCTGAAGGTGCTTTTCTTCCTTGGGAAATTTGTGAATTTTTTATGGCCTCTCTGGAGGAATCATCAAATTCTGGTGATTCACCCATTCGATCATCATTTGACGTTATGGTGAAATCATCGTCATTAAAAAGGTAGCTATCGATATCTAGGAGATGCGGTCTGCGTACCTTGAATGTAAGTGTGATTTTTTCGTTGAATGGCATAAAGACCTCCGGTCTTTTTTGGGATGGCCGTTTCTGGCTTCCATTAACGAACAATACGCCTATTCAAATAACAAAACCTTTTTCACACAAAGAATTACGTTGATTGGAGCTGTGCCAAACTGTAGTTAATCTTCTTGTGGCTAGTGTGGTAAAGCTTTTGATGCTATCAGTGTGTGAGTGATTTACACACAATGTTATATTTTAATTCGATAAGTATGGTTTTCTCAGCATAATTAACATGCTTTAAAAACACCGAACTAAAGCTATAAATTAAAGTGAAAAATAAATCCAGGCATAGCACTTGAAGGCATGCCGAAAACGCAATTTAGATGCCTGAATAGCTGCAAAGCAGGCAGGGGATTGGAGTGCCGGGTGGGCAAGGATCTGTGGGCCAAACTCCGGTGCAACTAGCGGTGTAGGGTGGCAGAAGAACGGGATTGGTAGTCTTCTTCCGCTGCGTTGCTACGTTGTGCCAGGCGTGATTTTTTGATGCGCACTTGCGGTTCTTTGTGTTCGTTTTTAGGCAATCTGGCTTCGTAAATTTCGGGGCAATAGACATAGTCGCCAGTAGGTACTGCAGTGCTATCAATTTCTTTAAAAACAGACTGGCTTTCCGATGGGTGCTTTTTTGATATGGTTAACATATAGGCCTCTATTTTAGTGAGGAAATTATTGCATTTCCTGCCATTCATTTTACGCCTTCTACGTTAAAAAGCCACCTATAGGTGGCTAGTGGGTCAATGGTGAATCTGTGAGGTCTAATTAGCTTACGCATCACGATTGATTTGCTGCTCTTTTTCGACCACAGGTTCATCCACTTTCACATTCGTTTCCTCTTCTTCTGGCAGGCCTGGAAAAGCCCGTGCCCAAGGGAATAACGTATGCATAAGATTCGACCAAAGATTGTTGGCCCTAGATAGTGGTAATACAAACATATAAATTTCCTTCAGCTTAGCCGCTCAGAAATTTCTTTCCCACAATCTTCAGCCCCACTTGAGTGGCTTTAGGTGATGGGATCCTGTTGGCAACTAGATCACTCAAAATAAAGCGGCCCTTTTTGATGGGGTGATCAGGCGTATGGGAGTAGTCGTCATGAGAGACCGAATGGCTATCGACGTCTGGATGCCCGGGTTTGAGAGTGCGGGCATTGATATTTTTTTTGACTGTGGCTTTCATACAAGCCTCCGATCCAATAAAGCACTCAAAAATGACTGCTTTCTTCACAGTACTCTCTTTTCGTGACAGAAACCGGTTTGGAACCAAAACTTACGGCATTGCGGCTACGCTGGGGGCCTCAGCGCTACAGCTGCTTTCTGCATGGCTAGTGTGAGGCCGCGGGTCAGGGCTTTTCACGCAGGCATTGCACGGTGTGGGCGTCCAGCCATTCGGCGTGCATGCCGGGGCAGGCAAATTCGTCGCGCACGGATTTGGTGAGTGTTTTGGGTTCGTCGGCCTGGGCGCTGGGGGTGGCCAGCCAGAGGGCACCCATGATGATGGCGGCGATGAGGATCAGGGATTCGATGATTTTTGCCATGGTGTTTCTCCGGTCTGGCGCTTATCGGTCAAGCGCATGTAGCTATCCAACTTGATGAGGTTGACCGTTCAGAGCGGCCAGGCTTCGGGGGTGGTGGCAATGACGGCGACTACGCCGATGAGGCAGAAGATGCCGAGGAGGGCGAGCGCCCATCGCGCGGCATTCAAAAGTTTTGCCCCAAGGTCGGAGCGAGCAGGAGCAAGGCTGCCAGTAGCAGCGCGAGCGCCAGGGTGCGGGTGTGCGGCCATTTCACAGACCTCCCTTCTCGCGCAGTCGCTGCACGAGGTCTTCATCAACGGGCTGAGGAACGGTGCTGTACAGCATGAAAACTCCTGAAGGCGAGAAGAAAGCCCGCTGCGCGGGCCGCAGAGATAAAAGGCCAGTGCCTTGAGGGGCGCGAAACCAATGAAGGGGGCGGAAGGATTGCGCTTCGCTAACTGGCGGTAAGGGTTGCGGCTGCTTTTGGGCAGATCCATCAAGGAAGAGTGCGAGCCCGGCTTTCGGTCTGTCGGTGGCGGCATTGCATTGCCAAGGTCCACACCCGGCTTGCACTCTTTCTTGATGGCCCCGCTTCGGCCCTGCGGGTGAGGGCACATGCTTGGAGCGGCATGCTGCTCAGAATTTTACTGTTATTTTGATCAGTGCTGTGTATGTGTACAGTAGTTTAGGTTTTGCCTGTTCAGTTCGTCAACAGAAATTGCGGTCGGTGTTGTTTGGCCGCGTTGGTCGCAGGCGGAGCCAAAAGAAAAGCCCGTCCAGCAGCTGATGGGGGCAGGGGTGAAAAATGCCGATGCCCTTGCGGGCGTGCCAGGAAGTGGAGGTGAGGGAGGGCGGAGATGGCCCTGGCTCGGCGAAAAACGGGTCAAACCGCAGTGCCCTGGTGCAAGGCGCTCTGGTTTGGCCCCGATGCGCTCGGGGTAGGCGGTGCCGGGATTCCAACCAGCGTTGCCGTTCTTGCTCTTGGCCGCATTCGCCTCACCCTTTTGACCGTGTACGCACTTTGGCGGCTGGATGCGGCAGGGATGCCGCGCAGCGCAGCGGCCGTGCCCGCTGATGCTATTGGCCCGGGGACGCTCCGCACTGGTGGAGCGAACGACATGGGCGTTCGACTTTTGAAAGAGACCGGGCCTGACCCGGTCGATGCCGTGGTGCCCATCGCGTCTGCAATTTCTGAATGCACTCCCTTTGCTGCCGACCATGCGCTAGCGTTGGTGGGTCTTGGTTGTGCCGTAGTGGTTGCTGCGATGAGTGAATTTAACCATGGTTAAATAAATGGTGTCAACCATGGTTAAATGTAATTTATGAAGAGTTCTTCAATGAGGTTGGGCTGGGTCGTAAAAAAAGCCCGCTGCTGCGGGCTTGTTTGGGGGGTGATGAAGGTGCCGAAATTACGAGTGTGAGCAGCTCATGCGGATTGCCCGCAAAGCGGTTTGTCGTTTACTGCTCTAGTTCCGCTTTGCTGTGGTTGGTCTGGTGGAGTGGCGGGTTGGCAGTCGACAGAAGGCGAAGCCCGTGTGGAGTGTTGATGTGTGCAACCAGGCGCGCTGAGGTGCCGGGCTCGGCTTGGCGCACTGACACCGGTGCGTCCAGATCGAGCGAGGACAGCAGCTGAGAGACGCGGTCTGGGGTTGGGTGAAAGATCTCGAGTTTGGCAAGAGACAGTCTTTTATCTTCTAGCGTGCGAGCGGGGTGCACATCGGTATGCCACTCGACAAGGGCGGGAGCCGTGCCATTGAGCGGAACGGAGCCATCCTCAGGAATGGTGATGAGCCATTCGAATGCGCCACGACTCATGGGTTCGATATATCCAAGTGGCTCGGAGGCAGCGGCGGCCGCTTTCTGGATATTGGGGGTTCGAGCCACCCATGTGGACAGCGATGGCGGCGATTGCGCGTCAAGGTCGTCAAGCGCAAACCAGCGAGGCCGTAAAGGCGGCTGAGCTGCTGGGTTGGGTGCGATGACCTCAAGGAACATGCTGTCGCCGAGGCGAAGCAGCATATTGTGGGTTGCCATGCGCGGATGCTCGCCACCAGTTTGTAGTGAAACTCCGAGTGTTTCGGATACGAACTTTGCTCCCTCTTCAAGCGAGAAGGCTGTTACCGTGATGTGGTCGAGGAGAGAACGTGACGGCATAGGCTCCTAAGTCAGGTGAGTGCTGCCCACAGCACGAGCGATGGTTTGCAGATGTTACTTTGTTAGTGCGGATGCTGACCAGCCTACATGACTGGACTGAATGCGTTACCCGACCTTTTGCCGCAGCTCACCCATTTTTTACGAGTAGTTGTGCTTTACCTACAAAGTGCAGCCGGCAGATCGTGGTGTCAGAGTAATTCAAGCCAATGGCATTAAAAATTACGCGATGCCTTGCTGCATACTGAAATAAACACAATTTGATTCAGATAGAGAATTGCAATAATTTTTGCTAAAAATCGACTGCCAATATTAGGAGGCGTCTGACATGGATCGTTTGAAAATTTCCACCCGAATGACCGTTTCGTTCCTGGTCATGATGGTGTTGATGTTGATCCAAGGGGGCGTCGCCCTCCTAGGTTCGTCAGAGCAGAATACGGCTCTCACTGCAATAACCGAAGGCCACATTCCCACTATTCGCTCCTTGAACACCATTACGGATGATGCCAATGAACAGGTGATTCAGTTTCGGAATTTGGCACTGTTTTCAACGGCGAAGATCCAGGCATCTGCCCGCACCATCATTCAGAAATCTCGTGCTGAGGCTGTGGTTGAGATGGAGAGCCTGGGCAAGCTCTTACAGGCTGCTGAAGATAGATCTTCGTTGAAAGATTTGAAGCAGCTTAATCTGGCCTTCCTCAAGCAGGGCGACGAGTTTCTTGCCCTGCTTGATCAGGGTGGTGGAGAAGCTGCTGTGGAAATGCTTGAAAACAAGCTGCGCCCCATTCAGCTCGAATATCAGCGTCACATTCGCGAAATGCTGGATCGCCAGACAAAGAAGTCTGAACTAGCTAGCCAACAGGCAGAAGCTGCTGTCCTGAGTTTGTCGCGAAGCATTTGGGCCACAAGTGCAATAGCCATCGCGTTGGCTATTTTTCTTGCCGTTGCCATTACCCGTTCGATTACCAAGCCCCTTGCACAAGCTGTCGCAGTGGCCGACCGCGTGGCTGGCGGTGACCTGAGTGGGCAAATTGTTGTGAAGTCCCGAGACGAGATGGGCCAACTGCTCAACGCGTTGAAACGCATGCAACAAAGTCTGGTCACGACGGTGACCACAGTGCGAGGCAATGCACAAGGGGTGGCTTCGGCCAGCGCTCAGATTGCGGTAGGCAATAGTGACCTGTCCAGTCGAACCGAAGAGCAGGCCAGCGCGCTCGAGCAAACAGCTGCATCCATGGAGCAGTTGGGAGCTACTGTTCGACAGAATGCAGACAATGCACGCCAGGCGAATCAGATGGCCATCAGTGCGTCCTCAGTGGCGGCTCAAGGCGGTGAGGTGGTTGCAGAAGTGATTGCAACCATGAAAAACATTGATGCGAGCAGCAGCAAAATTGCCGACATCATCAGCGTTATCGATGGCATTGCCTTTCAGACCAATATCCTGGCCTTGAATGCGGCCGTAGAAGCTGCACGCGCAGGCGAGCAAGGTCGAGGTTTTGCCGTGGTTGCCAGCGAAGTGCGGGCCTTGGCTCAGCGTAGCGCCGAAGCAGCGAAGGAAATCAAGCTGCTCATCGCGAACAGTGGCCAGTGCGTGGAGCATGGGTCGCAGCTCGTGGACAAGGCAGGTAAAACCATGATCGAGGTGGTCACGGCGATTCGCAGCGTAACGGATCTCATGGGTGAGATCAGTTCGGCCAGTCACGAGCAGAGCTCGGGAATGGCGCAGGTGGGTGAGGCCGTCACCCAGATGGATCAAACCACGCAGCAGAATGCCGCGCTGGTGGAGGAAATGGCCGCTGCGGCTAGTAGTTTGAACAGCCAGGCTCAAGCCCTGGTAGGGGCGGTGGAAGTCTTCAAGCTATCGGAGTTTGAGCAAACGAATCGCGCAGCAGCAGAGGGGTTGGCTTCTCCGATGCATGCGGCACAGTCGGTAAAAACAACGCCACCTATAAATCGTCCCCGAAGCTCGGCGATTGCCGCCAAGCCTGCTGCTTTGAGTCGTCCTGCAATGATGGCTGGAGCCCAGCGATCTACAGACAGGGCTGACAGCAATTGGGAGGCGTTCTAGAGCGACTGGCCGCTGGGGAAATATGCCAACTGACCTCTACAGGCAGAGGGCATAGCCCCGCATTCGAGGATCTCGTCGGCAACCAGTGGCCTTGCGATGCCTATAGCTTCTGGCCATTCCATGCCCAGACGACGCGACCCAGCACGCGTACCTGGTGATCGCCGTTCAGTTCATCCACGGTCTTGATGTTGGGGTTGTCCGAGCTGACCTCCAACGTGCCTGACATGCGCATGCGTACGCGCTTGATGTAGGTCTGGCCGTGTACATCGAGCACGTAAACGCCTTCGTGGCTGGCAGGGTCGCGCGAGCCCACATCGACCAGCAGCACGTCGCCGTCACTGAAAGTGGGTGACATGCTTTCGCCATGGGCGTGAATGAACTTCAACTCCTGGATGTTGCCGGGCTTGATGTACTGGTTGATCCAGTGTGCGGATAGGGCCAAGTCGCCCACCACATAGTCCGCATCAAGCGTGTCATTGCCTTTGCCCATGCTGCCGCTGTTGGCCAGCAGGGGGATGCGTATCAGGTCTTCGTTTTCTTCCGAGAAAACAATGCCGCCTGCATTGCGTGCCATGTCGCCCATGCCGGTCGCAAGCCAGTCCGACGACACATTCAGGCGTGCAGCGGCCTTGGCATTGTTCTCGGCAGTGAATGCCTTGCTCTCGCCCTCGAGGACTTTTCGCGCAGCCTGATATGACACGCCAACAGACCTCGCAAGCTCTGTGATGTCTACACCGGCGGCTTTCATCGCCTTCTCTATGCGTTCTTTGTAATCAACCATGGTTGAAATCATGGCGGATTCAATACTAACTATGGTTGCTTTCATTCTTTAACTAAGGTTAAGATTGAGGCATGACGATCCGAAAAACAGAGGCCATAGAAATGCTCGGCGGCTCCACTCGAGAAGTGGCTGCCGCTTTGGGGGTGTCTTACCAGGCCGTCGACAAGTGGCCCGAGGTCCTCAGCGACAAGATCGCTGACCGTGTTCTCGCTGCATGGACTCGTCGAAACGTGGAGGGCTTACCTCCTCCGTTTGCGAAGTCAATCTCTCAGCATCAAGCTGGCCAGGAGGCTACTCATGGTTGAGCGAATCTCTCGCCGTCGCCGCAAGCTTGGCGTGCGGGGCTTGGCTGCCAGCACAAGCTGTCACGTCAGCACCCGCACCGCCACACGCTGCAGCTCCTCGATCACGGGCATGGGCACGCTGCCGGTGCGCAGCATTTCGTGGATGCACTGGTTGTTCCAGCGACCAACCTTGCGGGCGGTGAAGCTGTCGCGGCCTTCGACGTCGAGGACGAAGACGATTTGCTGCAGCAGCAGCTCCATGGCCTGGGCCCACTCGGGTGTGGGGGCGATGGGAGTTTGCTTGGCTGTCTGCGCGGCGGCCGTCAGCGATGCGCCTGAGAAGTGAGGTGTGGTCATGAGAAGCAGTGTCTCTTTTCCTCCCTACACAAACAATGGCGAATTGGATGCTCAGGCCGACATGCCAATACCAGTCGATGTTGCGGATGCGGCCTATCTGATTGCGCACAAACATCCCGGCGGTGTGCGAGTGCTAGCTGAGCGCATGGGCGTGAGCGCCAACACGTTGCAAAACAAGCTCAACCCGAACAACACGACGCACCACCTTACGCTGCGCGAATCTGTGGCGCTACAGGTGATGGCGGGCAACCCGGCTATCTTGCGCGCTATGGCGGCGGCTCTGGGCTACACCTGCGTGCCCGCGCTGCCGGACCAGGCTGCGGGCGACCCGGTGGAGGCGTTTGTGGCCCTGCAGCAGGAGGTGGGCGAGTTCACGTCCGCAGCGGCAGACGCTTTTCGTGGTGGCAAGGCCATGGTGAGCCGCAACGAGATCAAGCGCCTGCAGTACCGCTACAACGAGCTGATATCTGCCTTGAACCAGCTGCTGGTCACGGCGGCAGCGCGCGTGCCGGCGCCAGTGGAGGAGGGCTGATATGCATATCCAGCTGAGCACGCGGGTGCTGAACCAGGCGGAGCTGCTGCGGCAGATCCACGGCCTGACGGGCGCACAGGCCGCCAAGGCCTATGCCAAGGCGCTGAACGATACGGGCTTCGAGATCCGCCGTGCCATGCAGGACGAGATGCGTGCGGTGTTCGACCGGCCGACCAATTACATCTTGCGCAGTCCGTTTGTGCGCATGGCCACGGCCGTCAAGCTGAGCGTGACCATCGAGCCGACCTATATGGGCGGCAAGGGGATCGATCCGCAAAAGATTCTGGATGCCCAGACTTGGGGCGGCCGTCGGCGCGACAAGCGCAGCGAGGTGGCGCTCAAGCGTGCGGGCATCTTGCCGGCCGGCTATCAGACGGCCATTCCCAGCGATGACCGGGGTGGGCCGTACCCCGGCAGTGATGACGGCAAGGGCAATTTGCGCGGACCGTTTTTGGTGCAGCTGATCAGCTACTTCCAGGCGTTTGGCGAGCAGGGCTACAAGGCCAACATGAGCGCCAAGGGCTATCTGCGCGTGCATCGCGGCACCAAGAAGCAGGCAGGCCGGCGTTACTTCGTGGCCTATGGCAAGACACGCGGCGGCCCACGCATTACCCAGAAGGGCGAGCAGGACGAGCGCACGGCACACCTGGCTCCCGGCATCTGGGCGGCCAGCGGCACAGGCGGCGCCGATGTGCGTCCGGTGCTGATGTTTGTGCGGCCGGGTCGTGGCTACCAGCCGCGCTTTGACATGGACAAGGTGGCCAAACGTGCCGACGCCACGGCCTATCTGGAGCGCCGTATCCGCTTCCGCTTGCGCGAGGCCGCAGGCGTATGACTTCAATAAATAAAGCAATGAATTTGAGCGCAGGTGCAATGCCGTGCGCGTTGATATCAGGAGGTTCAACCATGAAACCAACCCACAGCGCTGTGACGGCGCGCGATACGAGTGCCGAGGCCTTTGCGGCCTTGGGCAACGAGACGCGCCGCCGTTTGAACGAACGCCTGTACGAGTCGCTGCGCCATGCACACCAGTACGGCAGCCGAGACATGAGCCGCCGCGAGCTGCGCGATTACCACAACGAGCAAACAGGCGAATGGCTGGAGCTGAGCAGCGTGGCCAGCACGGTGAACGCTCTGCTGGCCGCCGGAAGGCTGGAGGAGGGCGAGGCACGCATGTGCAGCCTGTCCACCCGACAGCGAACCATCAAACCCGTGCGTTGCAAGGCGCGTCAAACGGCCTTGGCCTGATAACGAGAAGAGTATGAGCACCATCATCATGTCGGCCTGCTGGCCTATGCAGGGCATGTCTGCTGCACAAAAGGCGGTTCTGATATCGCTGGCAGATCAATCGAACGACGACGGCGTGTGCTGGCCCGGCGTCGGAACCATTGCCCGGCGCACCTGCCTGTCGGAACGCGCGGTGCAAGAGGCGCTGTCGTGGCTGCAGAAGGTCGGTCTGGTGTTTCGGGAATATCGCCTGAACGCCAGTACCAGCTACACCATCACGCCCTCACGTTTTGACCCGACGAAAGCGCCATCGGCTCGCAGCCGGAACAAGGTGGGTGGTGCAGATGGCGCACCCCCCGCAGATAGCGCACCCCCCGCAGATAGCGCACCCCCCGCACCAGGCGCACCAGGTGGTGAACCAGGCGCACCTGTACCCCCGCAGGAGGCGCACCCCAGGGGTGCAGGAGGCGCACCCAAATCATCATTGAACCGTAATAGGAACCATCAAAGAACCAACATACCTGCGCAACAGCGCGCAGGACCTGTTGTTCAGCCCGACGACGTGACCGACCAGACCTGGGCCGACTGGCAGCAGCTGCGCAAGGTCAAGCGGGCACCGGTGACGGAGACCGTGGTGAACGGCGCTCGGTCAGAGGCGGCAAAGGCCGGCATGACGCTGGAGGCCTTCCTGCAGCTGTGGTGCATACGCGGCTCGCAAGGGCTGCAGGCCGCGTGGCTCAAGCCAGCTGCACAGCCATCGGGCGGTCGTTTGCCAGCCAACAGCCACAAGCATGCCGGTGCAGCCGCAGCCATCTTCGACGGAGTTTGGGAATGAAAAACATCGCCACCTTTGCAGACCACGCCATGCGAGATCCGCAGGCCTATCGCGACACGGCTGAGGAGGCTGCTGAGGCCTCGTTGCAGGCAGTCAGCCTCGTGATCCGCAAGCTGTTCATGCTGCTGCACGGCTCGTACGGCAGCCTGTTCACCAGCAAGTTCGCCACGGGCCAGATGGCTGGCAAGCACGACAAGGGCGCGATCTCGGCCATGAAGGTCTGGGATGCCAAGCTGTCGCGCTTTCCCGGCACGGTGGTGGAGCTGGCCGCCTCTCGCCTGGCTGCCGAACATGCGGACTTCCCGCCCAACCTGCCGCAGTTCGAGCAGATGTGCGATGCCGTGATGCCGCGCCAGACCTATGCCCAGCAGCAGGGCCTGCCTGCCTTGCCTGCGCCAGTGGCAGCGCAGCCCGTGAAGGTCAGCCTGCAAGAGCGCAACGACGGCAAGGACTGGGCCCGCCGCATCGTGGCCCGCATGGAGGGCGGCGACACCAGCATCTCGATGTATTCGGGCAGGTCGGCCCGGATGGCCCTGGGCCTGGAGGTGAAGGTCTGATGGTGCGCTGCACAAAAAACAGGCAGATTGAGGGCCGCGGGTCCTTCCCAGCCAGCTCTGAAGCGGGTAATTCGAGCCGCGTTGTCGGACTGTTGCGTGAGTTTACTAAGGGGGTTAAGTGAAGGTTCTGCCTTATTTGGGTGCTATCGTTTCGCAAGCAGAATTTGCGCAGATGGTGGGTGTCAGCGAAGCCAGCATCAGCAAGCGCATGAGCGAAGGCGTGATGACCCGTGGCGATAACGTGCACGCCTGGTTGGTGGGCTACTGCGAACATCTGCGCGACCAGGCCGCGGGCCGGATCGGCGAGACCCTGGGCCTCGACCTAGTCCAAGAACGCGCCGGCCTGGCCAAGGCCCAGCGCGAGGCGCAGGAGCTGAAGAACGCTGTCGCCCGTGGCGAGTACGCGCCCATCGGCATTCTGGCCGACGTGCTCGGCCTGGCCAGCTCCGCCATCGTCGATCGCATGGACCAGTTCGAAGGCCAGGTGCGCAAGGCCTGCCCGGACCTGCCGCAAGAGGTGTTGCTGATCGTGCTGCGCATCATGGCCGACGCGCGCAACGAATGGATCCGCTCCACCTGCCAACTGGTCAACAAAGAGGTCGAAGCCATGGCGCAGCTCGACATAGACGAGACCGCAACACTTGATATCAGAGCAGGTGCCGATGAGGAGGGCGACGCCGCATGAGTGCACCCTTCAGCCCGGAAGCCATGGCCGCCATCCAGACCGCCGCCGCGCTGGGCCTGTCCAGCCTGCGGGCCGATGTACCGCAAACCCTTAGCGAATGGGCGGCCGAGCACTTTCTGCTGGCGGGCGAATCCAGCCACCAGAAGGGCGGCTGGGTCGGCTGGCCCTTTCAGCTCGGCATTCTCGACTTCATGAGCGACGACCGCATCGAAGAGCTGGCCGTCAAAAAGAGCAAGCGCGTGGGCTACACCAAGATGATCACCGCCTTCGTCGCCTACAACATCGCCCACCGCCGCCGCAAACAGGCGCTTTGGCAGCCCACCGACGACGACCGCGACAGCTACGTCAAGAGCGAGATCGAGCCCGTGCTTGACGGCGTGGCCGCCGTGCAGGCTGCGCGCCGCCAAGGCAAGGGGGTGGAGGACACCATCAAGTACAAGCCCTTTCGCGACAGCGTGCTGCACCTGCTGGGCGGCAAGGCTGCGCGGGCCTACCGCCGCATCACCGTGGCCGTCTCCATCCTCGACGAATGGAGCGCCTTTGACCAGAGCATCGAAAAATCCGGCGACCCCGGCAGCCTCGCCAAAGGCCGGCTGGAAGGCGCGCCATACCCCAAGTTCGTCGGCGGCAGCACGCCCCGCGTCAAAGGCATGTGCCATGTAGAGCGCGCCTGCGAAGAATCCGACGCCTACGTCCAGTACCACATCGAATGCCCGCGCTGCGGCGCGGAGCACCCGCTCGTCTGGGGCAGCAAAGAGCTGCCCTACGGCTTCAAATGGGTCAAAGGCCAGCCCGCCAGCGTGCACCACGTCTGCCCCCACTGCTTAGAGAGAATCACCCAGGCCGACTACCTGCCCGGTGGCTGGCCGCTCACCGGCACCTGGGTCTGCAAAAAGACCGGCCGCCGCTATGGCGCAGACCGCATCTGGCGCGATGCTGCGGGCCAGCCCTGCCGCCCGCCGCGCACCCTGGGCGTGCATGTCTGGGCCGCCTACAGCCCCCAGCGCACCTGGGTCAGCATCGTCGATGAGTTTGAAAAAGCCCACCGCGCCCTGCAGGCGGGCGACGTCGGGCCCATGACCGGCTTCACCAACGAAACCCTGGGCGAGACCTGGGAGCTGAAAGGCGACAGCAGCGACGAACACGCCCTGCAAGCCCGGGCCGAAGACTACCCCCTGGGCCGCGTGCCCGCCGGCGCGCTGCTGCTCACCGCCGGGGTCGATGTGCAGCGCGACCGTTGGGAGATCGCCATCTGGGCCTGGGGCCGCGGGCTGGAAAGCTGGGCCATTACCCACCACATCATTCAAGGCAACCCCGCTAGCGAAGCCGACTGGGAGCCCGTCACCCAATACCTGCAGCAGCGCTACGTGCAGGCCTGGCACGGCGGCAGCTTGGGGCTGTCTGCCATCAGCATCGACTCTTCCGACCAGACCCAGGCCGTCTACAACTGGGTGCGCAGCGCGCAAGGGCAGCTCACCGGCCTGCGCGCCATCAAGGGCGACAACAACGACAACCGCAACATCGTTGGCCCCAGCAGTCTGCAAGAGGTCAATTACCGTGGCCGCAAGATATCGCACGGCATCAAGCTCTGGCTGGTGGGTGTGGACAGCGCCAAAGACCTGTTGCTGGGCCAGCTCGCCATTGACAAACCCGGCCCCGGCTACGTGCACACCAGCCAAAAGCTGCCGCGCGAATGGTACGAACAACTCACCGCAGAGCAGCGCGTGCTGGTCAAAGTCAACGGCAAAGACGTGTACCGCTGGGTCAAGCGCAGGCCGCGCAATGAGGTGCTGGACTGCCGCAACTACGCCCTGCACGCCGCCATGTGCCTTGGCATCCATAAATGGCCCGATGCCCGCTGGCTGGAGCTGGAGCAAACCGTGCAGCCCCCGCAAGACCTCTTCAACACCACCGCGGCTCAAGTTGCCCAGCCAGAGCAGTCAAGGGCAGATGCCACGCCACTACGGGCCAAAACATCACGCGAAAGCGATGACGACGAGCTTTTCGCCCCCATGAGCCTCTATTAATAAAAAACCAATGCAAGCCCAAGCAGCGCAAGCGCAACCAGCGATCAAAACAATGAACAAGAAGAACCCAAACTCCACCCCTCCCGCACCCAGTAACAACAAACTGGACCCCATTGCCGTGCTGCGCGAGGAACTGGCCGCCGCCGCGCTATGCCATGGTGTGGAGCGGGTAGAGGACTTGACGGAAGAGTTGGTGCGCCGCTATGTGCAGCGGCTAGGTGGGCTCAATGTCTATGTGCGCAATGAGCGGGTGAGGGAGCGCGAGCGTGTGGCCCAGGAAATACGTGCCAGCTTCGATGGGTGCAATGCTCTTGAGCTGTCGCGTAGGTTTGGTCTTAGTGTGAGACAGGTGCAGCGGATCCTTCAGGATGGAGTACCGCAAGGCAAGAGCCCTTTAAAAGTGCTTTTTGAGGCAGGGCGAACTGCTGAGTGCTAGAAGCGACTGACTCTGACGGGTATAGCGCACCAGTTGACTGTAGTGTTCGCCTACAATAGAAGGAAGTTTTTATTAATTTTTAAACTAAGTTCTAAAAAATGAAAAAAATATCGAGGGGAAGACTAGATTGGCTTATTAGGAGACAGCGCGCATTATTAAAAAAAGATAAGAGATTTTGTGGCTATATCACGGCAAAAAAGAATAGGGTAATGGTTTCGCGGGCGGTGCTTTTGTCGCCAATAGTGCGCACCGCACCTGTCCACCTTAAATATTATGCGCCACCTGGTCAGAGAAGAGAAACTGAGAGTTTTTTTGAGAAAATAAATAATCATCTATTGAACGGAAAGTCAGTAAAGATTGATTTTCGAAAATTAGAACACCTATACCCTTGTGGTGTACTCATTCTCATGGGATGGGTAGACGAATGGGTAAAAAAATATCCGAAGAAAGTTTCGGCAAACTATCCGAGCGTAGATTTGGTCGAGCAGATGCTATCGCATGTCGGTGTGCTTGGTAAATTGGGGCTCGAAACGAGAAAAGAGTCCTCTCATAGCGATGTTCTGCGTTGGCACTACTTACATCAAAATGACAATAATAGCCAAGTTGAAGAAAATACAAGTTCTATGGAGAACTTTTTTCTTGAATTAAGATCAATTCTAGGGGAAGAAAAGCAAATTGAATTAGGTGGCTGTATTAGCGAGGCAATGGTCAATGTTGGGAATCATGCCTATCAGACTGGAGATTCGAAGCCATGGTGGATATTTTCTACAGTTTCTGAAAATAATATTTTTATTGCACTTCATGATCGTGGCCTCACTATCCCTAAAACAGTTCGTCAGAAGCCAAAGGTTCAAGAGGTGTTGCTGGGAGTTCGCTCCAAAGACACTGCTCGTGCGGATGTTGAGTTGATAACTGCTGCGGTAGGCGGCAGAACAAGAACGGGTTTGCCCTACAGAGGTCGAGGACTATCTGAAATGCTTCAATTTACAAAAAAATACAAGAACAGTGAACTTGGAATTATGAGTAATAGGGGCATGTATCGATATCACGGTGAACAGCATACAGCTCACCTTGGAAACCGATTGAATGGGACTTTGATTATTTGGATAATTAAATTTCCAAAGGATGAGAAATGAAAAAGCTAATAGTTATCGCCAAGGATTTTTCCCGTAGCCCTTCTGGGCGGCATCGTGAAGATGGTCCATTTTCTGGGCAGCTATTTAGAGAGGAGCTACTCGTTCCTGCCTTAAAATCGGGGGCGGTGGAAGTTAATTTAGATGGAGTTTTGACTTTGGGCTCATCATTTTTGGACGAGGCTTTCGGTGGCTTGGTTAGAGAGGCGGGATTATCGGTTGATGAAATAAAGGATAAGCTTACTATTTCTGGAAGAATTGAAACATTCACTAATAAGGCTTGGTCCCATATATTAGACCCTAAAAATAAATTTAAAAAATAAATAGGGTCTTATGAATTCAGAAGAAGTTTCATTTTTTGCTGCATATAAAGATCATCTTGTTGTTGTAGCTTGGTTACTTGTGGTGGTCGGATGGTTTTTAAACAATAGCCAAAGTAACCTAAGAGAGAAAAGAAAAGAAACAAGGTCTGAAATAGATGCTATCTGCAAGAAGGCAAGTGAGTTAGCTGATTCATGTCGAGAATACTACACTAAGCCAGTAGATCCACAAAATGACGTTTCTGAGTCATCCAAAATTGCATTTGAAGTCTATCGAATAGTTTCGCGTGTTGAACGCTTAAATGGTAGAGTTAAACGATGTGATGGATCTCCGTTTGAAAAATCAGTTAAATGCTGCGGAGTTTTTTTTGAAGCCATAACAAGTGATCCATTCAAATCAAGTACACGAGAGAAACTTGCTCCAGACTCTGATTTCATTCTGAATATTGAGGAATCAACACATGGGCTAATGGATAGCTTGGAAGATGGTTTTTCATTAGCTTTTAAATGATCAATTTCTGCAAAATTCAAGTTAGAATTGGGTCATCACGCCCGTAAGCGTGATCTGGGCTTGGCGGCCCGGAACTACACAGGCGCAGCAGCCGCGCCATCACTTCATGGTCTGCGGCTTTTTGCTTTTATGAGCATGCCTGCGCGCGCATGGCTCCGCTTTACGGTGGGCCGTGTGGGGACACCCGCAAGGGTGTGCCGGTCCTGTGTCCGGTCCGCCAACCCTGCACGGTCCATCACCTTTGCTTGGCGGCTGAGGCGATGGGTTCAAACACTTGTCGCACAGGAGCCCGTCATGGCTGACATCACCACTGGTTCGTCCGTAACTGCCGTATCTGCTCGCCCCGAGCTTTCAATTCACGACGGCATCGTCACCACCACAAGCATTCAAGTCGCACAGTTCTTTGGCAAGCGCCATCGTGACGTGATGCGCGCTATCAAAAACTTGGTTTCTGAATTGCCAGAGCCAGATGCGCGCAATTTTGCGCAGACCTGCGTTGACACGCGAATTGAAGGCGCAGCCAACATGCAGGGCGCAACCCGGCAGGATGTTGTTTACCGCATGACCCGCGAAGGCTTCATGCTGCTGGCAATGGGCTTTACCGGCAAAGAGGCGCTGCGCTGGAAGCTGGCCTATATCGCCGCCTTCAACCGCATGGAGGCAGAGCTGCAAAAGCCCGCGCAAGACCCGCAGCGCATCCAGCTTGCCCAGCGTCTGGCGACACAGGCCGCAGCCCAGGTCACGCAGGCCGTGTTCGACGCCGTGATGGCCGCAGACAACACCGACTGGCGCCACTTCCGCTACCTGCTCAACCTGGGCTACGACCGCGAAGGCCAGCCCAGCGTGCCCCATGCCCAGCCCATAGCCGACGATCAGATGATCGTCTCCTTCAACGCACTGCCCGAGCGCATCGCCAGCGGTGAGGTTCTCTCAGCCACCGACGCCCAGCTCGCCACTCTGGCCACAGCCTGCACCCAGCGTCTGACCCAACGCGCCCAGCACCGCGAAAAGCAGGTGACCCAACCTGTCTACACCACCCAGAAGCCCGCCGCCAGCCTGCCACCCGGCACGCTGATGATGACCTTCAAGTAATCAGTTTTGATAGCTGCTAGCGCTTGATGGATAAGTGCTAGAGGTCGTTTTGGCTTAAATCTCTTGGTGCAATGAAAAAGCCCCTGCTGGCGTTGGTTGGCAGGGGCTTTGTTTTGGTCGCTTTACTTCTTGAGCGGTGGCTTGCTGTTCAGCCAGCCTGTGTAGAGCGCTTTGATGCCTAGTGCAGCGATGGCGACACCTAGTGAAGTGGGCTCTGCTTGCCGCTCGGGCTCAATGACATGCGGTTGCGCTGTGTCGATTTTTGCAACCGCCGCAGGCTTCGGCTCTGGAACGTAGTACTTGATGAGATCACGCTTCATGTATTCGAGCACTGTTGCGTTGCCGTGCTTGCTTGGCCACCTGATCGAAATTAGTAAGGCGGCTAGTTCTAGGAGTTGCCCAGTGAGCATATACAGCATGACACCAATGATCACTAATCCGGCAATGATTTGTAGCGCGTCCCATAGCATCGACAGAGTGATCGGGCTGTTGATGAACCGCTCAGGATTGAGATTGGTGATGTTCTCAACCTTGCCAAAAGCAATTCCAATCGCGATCAGCAACAAGCCGCCTACTTTTGGCAGTAGTGGATGGTTAACGAAGTTCCAAAAAGTCTTCCAAAAGCTTGGATCTATTTTGGAGCGCAGTTCTTGTTCCAGCGCTTGTAGCTTTTTGATTTCATCAAGCAACTGAAGGAACTCAGAGGGTTTGCTATCTGTTAGCTTGATCAACGCCTTGCGTTTAGCGTGGTGAACTTTTAATTCTCTTTCAACGTTCTCATCGTCTGGAAGGTCTGCAAGCAAACCTTTATTCCTGTAGGCGATGATCGAGTAAGAGGCGAGGATGGCGACCAACTCAGGAACTAGCACCGGCCATCTATCTAGGAGAGCAGGTGAGCTGGCGAAAAAGTACCAGTAGATGGCGGAGCCAAATGCGACCAATGACAGCGCAAGAAGGATCGACCTCCAATTCCACCATTTAGGAAAGTACTTCGCTCCTTCAAATTGTTCAAAGTACCGTGCAGCGATTCGGTAATAGTTGTTCATTGCTCCCTCTGCGTTGTTTTCTGTTGCCGCGCATCTTAACTTTGCTATCAATTTGATTGTTGATGTTATTGCTGCATAAGCGATTGACAGCTGCGACATGATTTAGAGACATATGTCGCAGTGACTTGTCGCAACCATCCGCCGACCATCGGTGCATGGGTCTTTACAGCCACCTCACCACCGAACAGCTCACCGCACGGCGCGACAGTTATCTGGCCGCCATCGATGCGCGCCTGACCGGCCCCACGCAGGCCAGCCACAGCACCGACGGCGTGGGCGCACGCTCCGTGCAGTTCAATGCCGATACGACGCAGCTGCGCCGCGCCATTGACGATATCAACGCCGAGCTGCTGCGCCGTACCGGCCAGCCAGCGCGCAAGCCCATCTACCTGGTGTAAGCATGGGCCGCAGCACACGCCAGAACCGACAAAGCCGCGCCCGTGCATCTGTTGTGCAGGGCGGGGCGGCCATGTCTGCCCACCAGGGTGCATCGCACACCGATCTGGCCCTGCGTGACTGGCAGCCGTTTGCGGGCAGTGCCGATGCAGACTTACTCCCCGAGCTGGACACACTGACCAGCCGCAGCCGAGACCTGGCCCGCAATGACGGGCTGATGGCCGGCGGCATTCAAACCCACCGCGATAACGTGGTGGGAGCGGTGCTGCGCCTGTCTGCCTTGCCCGATTACCGCCTGCTGGGCTGGACCCCCGAGCGGGCCCGTGAATGGGGCAACAAGGTAGAGGCGCACTTTCGTAGCTGGGCCGACACGACGGATTGCGATGCGGCCCGCACGCTGGATTTGCTGGGCCTGACGGTGCTGGCCCTGGGCGGCGAAATGATCAACGGCGATGCGGTGGCCATTCCCAAATGGTTGCCCCGGCCAGACAGTCCCTGGGCCACACGGCTGAGCGTGATCGAGGCCGACCGGCTGGAGACACCGCCCCACCTGCAGGGCATGGCCCGCATTCGCCGGGGTGTGGAGTTTGACCGCGAGGGCGCGCCAGTGGCCTACCACTTTCAGGCAGCGCACCCGGGTGATGCGCTGTACCTGCGCGGCGATGAATCCATGGACCTGAACCGCTGGGAGCGCGTGCCCGCCTTCACGCCCTGGGGCCGCCGCCGTGTGGTGCATCTGCATTCCAAAGAGCGCACGGGCCAAAGCCGGGGCAAGCCCATCGTGAGCGCGGTGATGCGCGAGTTTCATATGGCGGGCAAGTACGCCCAGAACGAGCTGCAGGCCAGCCTGGCCAATTCGCTGGTGGCGGCATTTCTGGAGTCGGATCTGGACCAGGAATCTTCTGCCGCCTTGTTTGGCGACCAGCCGCGCGATGCGTGGAAAGACTCCGTCAAGCAGTCGCGCAGCATTGGCAAGTTGCAGGCTGGGGCGGTGATTCCGCTGCCCGTGGGTGCCAGGCTGCAGTCGTTTACGCCCGGCCGCCCCAATGTGGCGTTTGAGGCCTTCATGCAGTCAGTGGAGCGGCGCATTGCCGCAGGCATGAACCTGCCGTATGAGCTGTTTGCCAAAGACTTCAGCAAAGTGAACTACAGCAGCGCCCGCGCTGCGCTGCTGGAGGCCTGGCGCTACTTTCACGGCCGCCGCCGCTGGCTGACCAGCACCTGGCTCAAGCCCATTTTTGAGCTGTGGCTGGAAGAGGCGGTGAACGCGGGCGTGATTGACGCGCCCGGTTTTTACGCCAACCGCTATGCCTATACCCGCTGCCGCTTTGTGTTTGGCGGCAAGGGCTGGGTGGACCCAGTCAAGGAAATCACCGCGGCCAAGCTGCGGCTGGAGATTGGCGTTTCCACCCTGGAGCAGGAATGCGCAGAGCAGGGCCTGGACTGGGAAGAGGTGCTGCACCAGCAAAAGATTGAAGCCGAGCGCCGTGCCGAGCTGGGCCTGGTCAGCCCCATGGCCACCACCTGGATTGCCAGCACCGCCGATAGCGCTGGCGACAAGGAAGAGGGCGCAGCCGCCCAAAAGGATGCGCCATGAGCCGACCTTACCCGCATCTGGCCGACCGCCTGTTCAACACCCCGCTGCTGCTGCACCCGCAAAAGCTGGACGCCATCATTGCCGGCCTGGGCCAGCGGCTGCTTGGCACCGATGGCTTGCAGATCGATGCAGCCGCCATCAGCCCCCGCGCGGCCTTGCCCGCCGAGATGTTTACCACCCGCAAGGGCGAGCGCACCGAGCGCGGCTACCGCGTCACCGAGGGCGTGGCCGTGATCAGCGCCATGGGCGGCCTGGTGCACCGCACCCGGCTGGAGGCCGATAGCAGCTTGCTGATTGGCTACAACGACCTGGCCGCCGACCTGGAAGACGCCTTGGCCAAGAGCGAGGTGCATGCCATTGCCCTGGTGATGGACAGCCCGGGTGGCGAGGTATCCGGCGCCTTCGAGCTGGCGGAGCGCATTTACGCCGCACGCGGCAGCAAACCCATTGTGGCGGTGGCCGACGGCATGGCCGCCAGTGCTGCCTACCTGGCTGCCAGCGCGGCCGATGAGGTGGTGCTTTCGGCCACGTCGTATGTGGGCTCGATTGGTGTGGTGATGCGCCATGTGGATTTCAGCCGCGCACTGGCCAACGAGGGCATCAGCGTTTCTCACATCTTTGCTGGCGACCACAAGGTGGACGGCAACCCCTACCAGCCTTTGCCCGATGCGGTGCGCGCGAACCTGCAGGCCGACATCGAGGGGTTGTACCAGATGTTCATCCACGCCGTGGCCCAGCACCGGGGCATGACCGAGCAGGCCGTGCGCGATACGCGTGCTTCGGTTTATCGGGGCGTGGCCGCAGTGGCTGCGCGCCTGGCTGACCGCATTGGCGCGGCCGACGCCGTGATTGCCGAACTGGCCGCCCGCCGTTCCCGCAGCTACCCCGCAGGCGCGGGACTGTCTTATCAACTTGAAGGAGCTTCTATGGGTGACACCCAAACCATCAAACCGGCGGCGGCTGCGCCCGCTGAGGCAACCACTACGACTGCTACTGCACCTGTACAGGCCGAGCCGGCCCAGGCCAGCCTAGAGCAAGCCCGCGCCGAAGGTGCCACCGCCGAGCGTGCGCGCGTGGCGGCCATCCTGGGCCATGCCAATGCATCGGCCAACCCGGCCATTACCCAGCAGTGCATCAGCACGGGCCTGAGTGCCGAGCAGGCCAAGGGCTTTCTGGATGTGGCACCTGTAGCCGCAGTGACGGCCGCAGCGGCCACTGCTGGTGCGCCAGCCAACCCGTTTGCCCAGGCCATGGCGGCCATGGGCAACCCCAATGTCTCGGGCGTGGAAGCTGCCGCGCCTGACAGCGCAACCACCGCCAGCGCCCAGACCGAAGCGGGCTGGGGCCAGGCATTCGGCTATGCCAAGCGCTGATTCACCCTCATTCAACAGGAGCACACCCCATGGAAACACTCGGCCCCGGCACCGCCTGCTATTTGGTCAGCGAAGCCAACGGCACCCGCTCGCGCGAAGTAGTCACTATCGCGCAAGGCCAGACCCTGTTGCCCGGCGCTGTGCTGGGCAAGGTCACTACCAGTGGCGAATACACGGCTGTAAGCCCCAGCAACGACAACGGCAGCCAGACCGCCATTGCCGTGCTGTTTGCCGCAGTGGACAGCACCGCCGCTGCCCACGCCGCCGTTATCACCGCCCGCGATGCAGAAGTGGCCGCGCATGAGCTGGCCTGGCCCGCAGGCATGACCCAACCCCAGAAAACCGCCGCGTTGGCCCAGTTGGCCGCCGTGGGCATTGTGGCGCGCTAAGGCGCGCAGAAAGAACAAGGCACAACACATGGCCGATCTGAACGTCTTCACGCACGGCGCATTCAATATGACGTCTCTCTCCACCGCCATCCAGCAAGCGCCTTATGCGCCGCAACTGCTGGGGCAACTGGGCATCTTCACGCCCGACCGCGTGCGCACCACCACGATTGCCGTGGAGCAAAAGGGCGGCGTGCTGTCGCTGATTCCCACCAGCGAGCGCGGTGCTCCCCTTGAAGAAGGCAAGAGTGAAAAGCGTGACATTCGTCACTTTGCCACCACGCGCATTGCGCGCGGCAAGACGCTGTACGCGGCTGAGGTGCAGAACATCCGCGCCTTTGGCAGCACCAGCGAAATGCAGGCCGTGCAGAACGAGGTGGCCGAAATCATGAACGGCAAGACCGGCCTGCGCGCCGCCGTGGAGCTGACGCACGAGCACATGCGCCTGGGCGCCGTGCAGGGCAAGGTGATGGATGCGGATGGCAGCCAGTTGTATGACTGGTTTGAGCAGTTTGGAATTGCTCGCCCCGACATCATCAATTTCGATTTTCCCGCTGCCGTGGCCGAAGAGGGCAACGTGCGCGTGAAGTGCAATGACGTCATTCGCTCCATGATGCGCGGCAGCCACGGAGCCTGGCTGCCTGGCCAGACCTATGCCGTGGGCCTGTGTGGCGACAACTTCTTTGACGACCTGACCAGCAACGCCGAAACCCGCAGCACCTACCTGAACCAGCAGGAAGCGAACGACCTGCGCAATGAGGTGGGGCAGGCCTTTGGCTCGTTCCGCTACGGCAACATTCTGTTCATCAACTACCGGGGCACGGACGACAAGAGCACTGTGGCCGTTCACAACGACGAATGCCAGTTCTTCCCGGTGGGTGCGCCTGATGCCTTCAAGGCGGGCTTCTCGCCAGCGGAGTTTCTGCCCTTCGTCAACACGCCCGGCCAGGACGTATATGCCATGGTGGTGCCCGACCTGGCACGCCAGGCCTTTGTGCGCCCCGAGGTGTACAGCTACCCGCTGTTCATGTGCACCCGCCCCGGCATGTTGCAGCGTGCCAAGCGCAAGGCATGAACGGGCTCATCGGTATGCAGGCAAACCTTGCCCCATTCGCCGCTGTGGATGCCCTGATCAATCAGGGCATCAGCCAGACCTTGGCCAATGCCACGGCCAGTTGGCAGGGCGGCCAGTCCTTCGGCGTGATTTTCAATCGCACGCCGCTGGATGGCTATCTGGACCACGCCGTGACCACCGACCGCCAGACCGTGGCCATGTGCGTTGCCAACGCCCCCGGCATTGCCGAGGGCAGCACGGCCCTGGTGCTGGCGGGCCAGCCTTGCGAGGTGACCGGGCCTGTGGTGGCCGACGCCAGCGGCTGGGCCACTTTCCCCATCGTCTTTTTGAACTGATCGCCATGTTGCTTTTGGAATCTGTCCTCAAAGCCCGCCTGCAAACCCTGGCCGTATTGGCCGGCTGGCATCTGCGCGGTGCCTCCGAGCACTGCGATCGTTCGCAAGTCCCGGCCATCGAGATCCGCATGGTGGGCGCGGCGCCCGGCGATGTGTCGCGTGAAGCGGCACAGCTGGAGCCGCGCTGGTCCTGCGTGCTGGTGGCCAAGCGCAGCGCCCAGGCTGCTGCAGAGCTGGATGCGGCGATGACGGCGGTGATTGGCGGTCTGCATGGCTTCAAGCCTGTGTCTGCCGGCGGCCGTACCTGGTCGGAGCTGAAGGTGGCCGGCGTGCGCGAAGCCGAGTTCAGCGATGCCGGGCTGGTGGGCTACTCGGTGGAGTTCACCTGCGTTTCGGTCTTTGAGTCGCTGGACGTTTGAGTCCGGCGTCAACCCATCATTTATTAGGAGAGAGCACCATGGCTGCTTTGCCCCGCGTCAAAAAGGAATACCAGATTCCCCGTGGACGCCTTGTCTTTTATCCGTTCGATGCCGACGGCAAGCGCCTGGGCGGGCGCCAGTTCGGCAACTGCCCGGGCTTCTCGCTCAGCGTTGAAGGTGAGAAGGCGCCGCATTACAGCTCGCAAGGCGGTCTGCGCGAGAAGGATGAAGAGATCCTGATCGAGGTGACCCGCAAGGCCGGCCTGACCACGGACAACATCAGCTCTGCCAATCTGGGTCTGTTTCTGTCGGGCACGGTGGAGACGCACACCCAGGCTTCTGGCGCTGTCACCGCAGAAAAGCACACGGTCGAGCCCGGCCGCATTTACCAGCTGGGCGTGACGCCGGGGGCCCCCACCGGTGCCCGAAACATCAGCGTCGTGGTGCTCAAGAGCGAAGACGACGCAACCACCTATGAGGTGGACAAGGACTACCTGGTGGACGTGAGCCTGGGCTTACTGCAGATCGTGGAGGGCGGCGCCATTGCTGCGGCCACCGCCGTCTCTGTGGGCTACACCCGCGCGCAGGTCAGCTGGGAGCGCATCAAGTCGGGCAACGGCACCGACCTCAAAGGCGCGCTGCAGCTGATTGCCGACAACGCCCATGGCGCCAACCGTGACTGGTTCTTCCCCAGCGTCACCTTGTCGCCCACGGGCGAGCTGCCGCTGATTCAGGACGGCAACGACTACAGCCAGATCGGCCTGGATGTGGAAGTGCTCAAGCCCGACAACGGCGAAGCCGTCTATGTGGACGGCCGTGCAGCGCTGATCCCCTAAATCACTTAACCAAACCTCCCGGTTCGCCGGGGCGGTTTGCACTGCGGCCTGTTTTTGCTGGTTGCAGCGCAAACCGAAGTACTCACTCTTTCCCGCACCGCATAACCATGGCATTCAAGCCCATTCAGATCGTCATCAACGCCAAGGACAATGCGTCTGCGGTGCTGGGCCGCCTGGAGAGAAACGCCAAGGCTGTGGGCCTGGCCATCGTGGGTTACTTGGGCATCAAGGCCTTCGCCAGCGGTATTCAGGGCGCGGCCGAGTTTGAAGGTGCCATGAGTCGGGTCAAGGCGGCGACCGAAGGCTCGGCCGCCGAGATGGCGGCGCTGACCAAGGCGGCGCAGGACGCCGGCAGCAACACCAAGTTCACCTCGGTGCAGGCTGCGGGTGCGTTGGAGAATCTGGCTAAGGCCGGTCTGAGTGCTGGCGACGCCATCAAGACCTTGCCTGCAGTGCTGGCCCTGGCCCAGGCCGGCGACATCGAACTGGGCACGGCCAGCGAGTATGTGACCAAGGCCGTGATGGGCATGGGCCTGGCATTTGAAGATGCCGGCCGTGTGGCCGATGTGCTGGCCAAGGGTGCCAACGCCACCAACACCAGCGTGGACGGCCTGGCTCAGGCGCTGAGTTATGCGGCGCCCGTGGCGAACTCGCTGGGCCTGAGCCTGGAAAGCACAGTGGCCATCATCGGCAAGTTTGCCGATGCGGGCATTGACGCCAGCCGTGCCGGTACGGCGCTGAACTCCATCCTGAGCCAGTTTCAGAATCCGCTGTCGTCGTTTCGCAAAGAGCTTGGCGCGGCCGGTATTGTCACCACCAACTTTGAAGAAGCACTGCACCAGCTGGCTGCCAAGGGCAAGGACGGCGAAAAAGCCATCAACGCGATTGGCCTGGAGGCTGGCCCTGCATTGCGAGCGCTACTCAACCAGAGTATGGGCTCGCTCGATGCCCTGACGGCAAAACTCAAGGATGCAGGCGGCAGTGCTGAGGCGACTGCCAAGATCATGTCGGACAACCTGCAAGGTTCCCTGACGGGTCTTGGCAGTGTTTGGGGAGAAGCGGTAAAAGCGCTCAACACGCCTGTATTGCCCGTGGTGCGCAAGGGTGTGGATGAGCTCACGGCCGCTATTCGCCGCGGCCTTGAGGACGGCACGATTGCTAAGTTCGGCCAGACCCTGGCCACCGCATTTGAAAGCGGGCTCAAGTACTTTCAGGCGTTTGCGGCCAATGTCAACTTTGATGCGGTGATCTTGCGGCTGCAGGTGTTTGCCAGCGAGACGGGTGAGACCCTGCAGCGCATCGGCCAGTACGCGACCAATGCCGGCAACAGCATGCAGCTGGCCTGGGGCGTGATGACGACGGGCGTCAACGGCGTCATGGCTGTGATCTACAAGGTGGGCGAAGCCTTCGCCGGCGTGGCCAGCAATATCCAGAGCGGTCTGGCCTATTTGTACGAAGGCCTATCCAAGATCACCTTTGGTGCCGTCTCCCAGGCCTGGGCCCAGGCTGCAGAAGATGCGCGCTTGTCTGCCGAGGCAACCTGGGCTTCTTCCGAAGCGCTGGCCGCAAAGTCGCAAGAGGCGTTTCAGGCCATGGCAGACGGTGCGCAAACGGCCCGGGATGGATGGGCCGGGCTGACCGGGGAAGTTGGCGAGACTGCGGCCGCCGCCACGACATCGGCAGCCGAGCTGAAGAAGGTGGCCGAGGCCATTGAGTCCACGGGCAAGGCGGCATCCAAAGCCGCCAAGGATGCGGCAGCCAAGGCCGAGGCCGACCGCATGGCCGCCGAGTCGGTCAAGCTGCTCAAGAATGAATATCAGCAGCTGATTGCCAGCGGCAATGTGCAGGCCGCGGCCAAAGCACTGCTGGAAATCGACAAGATTCAGCGCAACCTGGCCGGCTCAGCAGCGGATGCCGCAAAAGCGACGGCACTGGTGGAGCAGGCGTACAAGGATCTGGGTCTGACCACCAATGAGGATCTGCAGCGCATGGCCAGCCAGGCCAAGGCGGCGTTTGATCGCCTGGAAACAGATGGCCAGCAGCCGCCCATGCGCATTGCCGAGGCCTGGAAATCCATGGCCGACAAAGTGATTGCAGCCAATGGCGGCATTGCGCCTGAATGGCTCAAGACCCAAGCTGCAGTCAAGGGCTACGAAATCGCTTTGGATGATGCGGGCAAGGCGCTGGTCAATACCGACAAGGCCACCAAGAAAGTCACCAGCTCCATGGCGGCCGACTTTGAGCGGGTGGCCAGCTCAGTCAGCAATGCAGGCCAAGCGCTGGAGAGCTTCAGCCATCAAAGCCGCAATGTGGGCGGCCAGAACCCTTCTGGTCATTCCCTGGATGCGCGCAATGCTGGAGTCAAAGGCTCCGACTCGGTCATGCAGCAAAAGTCTGGACCGTTGGCACTGGTGCCGACCTTCCAGAGCCAGAAGGAGCTGGATGCCTGGTGGGATCAGTGGAAAACCCAGTACGCCAAGGACAACCCGTTTCAGACCAAGGCCCAGGGCCAGCTGGGCATGTACCAGTACGACCTGACCGAGTTTGCCGTCAAGGAAGCGCAGAAGGGGCTGGATCTGCAGCAGGCCGTGCGTAACGCTGCCGACAAGGAGCGCAAGGAGTCTGTGCGCAAGCCTGCGATGCCGCCCGGAATACCTGTGCCTGGAAGTACTCCTAGCGCGCCAGCTCCCGCACCTTCGCCTGCCCCAGCGCCGTCTCAGCCGGTCATCACCCATCGCCACGATGTGTATCTCAACGGTCGCTCCTATGCCTGGGGCACCGATGCGCAGGGCAGCGAGGCAACACAGCAATTCATGCAAGAGCTGGAGCGTTCGGCCCAGCTCAGAGGAGGGTAGTCATGGCCGGACATTGGCTCAACGAGATCGAATTGCCGCGCGGCATGTTGTGGGTGGATGAGTTCGACTGGTCTGCCGTCGCTAAAACGGTAGACCGCTCCATCACCGGCGCCCTGGTCATTGATGCCATGGCGGTGATCGAGGGCCGGCCCATCACGCTGCAGGCGGTGGAAGACCAGGGCTGGATCGCTCGTCAGACCCTGCTGGCCGTGCAGGCCCTGGCCCAAGAGCCCGGCGCCCAGTACCCGCTGGTCCTGGCCGACGGGCGCAGCTTCAGCGTGCAGTTTGCGCCCGACAACCCGGTCAGCGCCAAACCGGTTGCGCGGCCCGAGTTGCCACCTGCCGACTACCCCTATGTCGCCACGCTGCGGCTGATCACGGTTTGAGAAAGAAATAGATGCCCATCAAGCAAGGCGATATCCAGCTGCTGGCCAGCCGCGTCATGGACGACGTACCCGAGGGCGGTGGCGGCCCATCGGCCATCGAGATCGAGGACGGTAAAGAAAACGCGCTGATGCCCGATGTCAGCCAGATGGACCGTGCCCTCGGCCGCGCCAATATGCGCCAGTCTTTTGTGGCCGTGCGCACCGACGACACCGACACCTATCAGGGCAGCAACGTCATCGTTGCCGAGCCGCCGGCCGATCCCAATATCTCCATCACCCTGTTTGCCACCGATGGCGTTTACGACACCCGCGCCCAGGCGCAGGCCCGGCTGGAGGCTTATCTGAATAAGGGAGTGGAATGGGGCGGCTATCTCTACTCAGACGCTCTCGCAGGCCAGCGGGCGATTCAGATTTTTCAACGCCCGGGCACCGAGCTGCCCGCCGTAGGCAAGACCTTGGTGCTGACCCAGAACGAGGGCCAGAGCAATGCGCAAGAGCAATACGTGCGCGTGACCCGGGTCGTCTCCCTGGAGCGCACCTTCACCTATGACCAGGACAAAGACTTCAAGGCGCTGGTGGTTACGCTCGATCTGTCCGATGCGCTGCGCTACGGTTTCAAGGGCACATCTGCCAGTCGCAACTTCACGCGACTCGACAATGCCGCCCGTGTCTGCGACACCGTGGTGGCCGATGCCGGGAGCTATGTGGGCGTCACCCCGCTGCAAAAGGCTGCGGCCCTGGGCGACTTCACGGTCATCGCCAAGACCATCATGACCCAGATCGTGCCCTCGGCTCAGAGCGAGACGCCGATCCCGGCCGCTATCCCGTACGCGGCTGCCGGTCTGCCCGTGCCCGGTGCGGCCGAGGTGGCATTTTCTACTTCGCAGGACTGGAGCGTGGCCACCAGCCTGGTGCTGCCCGGCGGTATTACGCCAGCCTCTCTGCGCATCACGCTAGGCGGCGTCACTTTTGTGGATGCCGGTGGCTTGCTCATGTCGGGCACCCAGCAGATCGGCACGGTGGACTATGCCAACGGCGTGGTGACCGTCAGCGCTGGCAGCTATGGCGGCAGCAAGGCCATCAGCTACCGGCCCGCCGCCTATCTGCAGCGCATGCCCCAGTCCAGCGAGATCCGCATCACGCCCGAGACCCGCAGCCAGAGCTATACCGGCTTTATCACGCCCACAGCGGCACGCGGCACGCTGTCGTTTTCCTACCGGGCTCAGGGTCGCTGGTACACGCTGGCGGATGCCGGCAATGGTGCGCTGCGAGGAACTGACTCCAGCTTTGGTGCCGGCACTTACAACGCCGATGAAGGCGCTTATGTCATCACCCTGGGCGCCTTGCCCGATGTGGGCAGCTCCATCGTTATCCAGTGGGGCGTACCCACGCAGGAGACCGTGCACCCGGTGGTCGATCTGTTGATCAGCCAGACGATTGCGCTGCCGCTGCCCGCCGGCCAGGCGCTGTACCCCGGGGCCTTTGAAGTGAAGTGGCTGGACGGTGTCACCCAGCGCACGGCCACGGCCACGGCGGCCTGGCAGTTGCAGGGCGATGCCACGGGCGAGGTGAGGGTAGGCCGCAGCGAGGTTCTGTTTGCTCCCAAGCTGCTGCCCGCCGTGGGCACGGTGCTCGATGTCACTGTGGATACGGCCCCGGCCGTCGAAGTCACTCTGGCCCATCCCTCGCGCAACGGCCAGGGGCGTCTGGTGGTCTCGGCCGGGCAGGGGGGCTTGCAGCCCTTCACGGTGGAGGTGGAGTGGAACACTCTGACCGACCAGAGCGTGCTGGGCACCTACACCCGCGCCCAGCTCACCGAGATGGGCGTGAGCTTGGTCGATCCCACCCAGATTGCCCGTGATGACGGCGCCGGCAAGCTGATGCTCAATGGCACCCAGGTGGGTACGGTGACCTATTCGACGGGCGCGGTGGACTTTCTGCCCGATGTCACCATCAAAATCCCCAAGCCTCATTACTCCACCAGCCAGGTCAGTGGTGGCGGTTTCTCTGGCGAGGCGGCCAGGTATCGCCTCAACTATGCGGGGATGGAGTACGTCAATGCGCCCAGCATCTTTCCGAATGATGAGAGCGGCGTCGTCAAGCTGCGTTTCCGGGCCACGGGCAGTGCCACCCGCCGTACGCTGCAGGTCACGTTTGCGCCCGAGTTTGACTTGGTCACCGGCGTGCAAGCGCCGGTGGTGCCGAGCTCGGTGCTGCTGATGCCCGCCAGTGGTCAGCCCTGGAGCGATGACGGTCGTGGCGTGCTGCGTGTGCTGACCGCTGCTGGCTTTGTGACGCGTGGCTCCATCAACTATGCCACCGGCCGCTTGGTGTTGACCGCATGGACTCCCAGCAATGCCAATCAGCTGCGCCGCTCCAGCTGTGTGACCACCCTGGGCGAGGCTATCTCCAGCGCCTATGTGTTTCGCACGGCTGCGGCTCCGCTGCGCCCGGGTTCCCTGACGGTGCAAGTGCCGCGCGCCGGCGGCGGCTCGCAGAACGTCACGGCAGGCATTGACGGTGCAATCTCGGCGCCCGGCGCGACCGGGACCGTGGACTACGACACCGGCCTGGTACGTCTGGGCTTTGGCAGTCTGGTGGTTGCAGGCGGCAATGAGGGCGAGCCCTGGTTCAACCCGGACAACGTCCAGAGCGACGGCAAGATCTTCAAGCCCCAGCCCGTGGTGGCCAGTGCCTTGCGGTACTCGGGCGTGGCCTATTCCTATCTGCCCATGGATGCTGACCTGATCGGCATCGATCCGGTGCGCCTGCCCAGCGACGGCAAGGTGCCCATCTTTCGGCCGGGCTCGCTGTGCGTGGTCGGCCACACCAAGACCAGCAGCCAGCTGGTGGTCAGCAACGGTCAAGTCATCAACCTGGCCCGGGTACGCCTGTCCCGTGTGGTGGTGCGTGATGCGAATGGCAAGAATCTGCAGACCGGCTTTAGCGTGGATCTCGAAGCCGGCACGGTCACCTTCACCGATGTCTCGGCCATGACCATGCCGCTCACTATCGAGGACCGCATCGAAGACATGGCTGTGGCCACGGACGTGCAGATTTCGGGCGAGATCACTTTCAACCGGGCGCTGACCCATGACTATCCACTGGCCGGCACCTATGTCTCCAGCGCCCTCGCATCCGGCGACCGCCATGCACGGGTGAGTGAAGCGTTTGACCAGAACACCTGGGACAGCGCCACCTGGTCCGATGCCCTGCAGGGTGCGGCCGCCGTGGCCGGCTATGACGAGTCCGTGACCCCGATTCTGGTCACCAATGCCGGCGCTACTACCGAGCGCTGGGCGCTGCATTTCACCAGCAGCACGCAGTTCCGGGTGATTGGCGAGCATGTGGGGATCATCGCCACGGGCGACATCAATACCGACTGTGCGCCCCTCAACCCCACCACCGGCAAGCCGTATTTCTTGATCAAGGCGCTGGGCTGGGGTCAGGGCTGGATTCCCGGAAACATCCTGCGCATCAACACCGTGGGCGCCATCTATCCCTTCTGGGTGGTGCGCACCATCCAGCCCGGCCCCGAGACCGGCATCGAGCACCGCTTTTCCTTGCTGGCACGCGGCGATGTGAACCGCCCGCAGTCCGCCTGAACCCTTGCATTCTGGAGATCAAACCATGGCATCCCCTGTCGATACCTCGGTCAAACATTTTTACAGCGCCATGGCCGGCGCTCCCGTACTCAACGGTGTGGCCGGCAGCCTGATTGCCGTACTCGATGCCTGCCTGGTCACCGGCTGGGGCCTCAAGGCCGTGGACAGCGCCACGGTCACGGCCGGCGTGTGCCGGCTGAACTTTGCCAGCGGCAAGAGTGGGGCGGAAGTCGATGCCGTCATTCTGGTGGCGGGTGCTACCCCGGCAGGGCTCAGCGGCGAGCAAAAGGTCACGGCCGTCAGCAGCAACTGGGTGGAGTTCAAGACAGCGCTGCCGGATGGTGCGGTCGCGGGCTCGGTCAGTTTCAAGATGGCGCCGGCCGGCTGGACCAAGGCTTTTGAGGGGGCCAACCTGGCAGCCTATCAAAGCCCGAATGTGCAAAGCACCAAGATGTTTGTACGGGTCGACGACACAGGTTCGGACCCTACCAGTGCACGCCTGCGGGGTTACGAATCCATGTCGGATATCAACACCGGAGGGGGTTTGTTCCCCCTGGACTCTCAACTGAACGGGGGCGGTTGGATCAATAAATCCGCTTCAGCGAACACATCAGCGGTGAAGTGGAGGATCGCAGCCAACGACCGCAGTCTATACATCAACATCGTCGGGCAGTCGGCGAATTCGCCTGGGACGGAAACAGGTCGAACGGTGTTTATCGGAGACTTCCAGGCCTACAGACCGGGCGGGGACCCCTACGCTTTTACGATTGGCTGCGCCCCTGGGGGGAGCTACGACCAAATCAACGGTACGTGCGACCATGGGGCGGTTGCATACCAATTTGCCCCGCGCAATTACACCGGCATGGGTTCGTCCTTCGGGTTAGAAAGCAGAGGGGAAATCGGGGGGGTGACCTATATGTCTGGCGGGGACTCAACATTCGGACCATTCCCCAGTGGGATAGACGGAGGATTGAGACTTTCTCGCCGCTTGATGCTTGAAGGCAGCACGCCCCGAGGGGTTGTGCCTGGGCTGTACACAGTGCCGCAAAGCAACGTGGGAGCCTACATTTCGCCGTTGACAAAAATGGTCGGTGCGAACTGGCTTGCCGGTCGCAATTTGCTAGCTGTGGGTTGCGGCTCTAGTTCAATTGCGTACCCATCGTCGAGCCTGGGGATCAGTTTTATCGACATCACAGGCCCCTGGGAGTATTGACCCATGGCGCGCATCAACGTCGGCACCATCGAGTTTGATTTGCACTCTACGCCTGCGAGCACGACAACAGACGCTGCTTACAACGCTTGGGCCGCAGAACTAGACTTGCCAAGCAGTGGCACTTTGCAAGCCTTAGATGCGGATGACGCAGCCTTTGTGCTATCCCTGGCGCGATCTGCCCTTGGGGTGTCCCCTGTCGCGTGTTTTGCCAGCGAGGGCGGCCTGGGCTTGTATGAGGCCGCGCCAGAAAACACGAATACCGTGCCTGTCGGCTACGCAGGAGTAGGCCGCATGCACGCCTTCGGTACGCCGGCCTCTGTGTTTTTTACCTTCCACCCGAACGCTGACTGCCGTTCCGAGTTCGTGAAGGTGCAGAAATCGGCAGAGGAAACGATCCTCGCGGGCAGGTTTAGGCAATACCAATCGGAGGTATTCGTTCTGAACTTTGCCATGCGCCTGTCCCCTGGGCGTGCCCAACTCATACTCAATGCCGTAGACCAGTTGGTTCTGTTCAAGGTGTTTAGCGCCCCTGGGTCTGCCGAGGCGGCAAACCTCGAGTTACCGGCCGGTACCACGACGCAGATCGACATCACAGACCTGCCGTTTCAGGACCCTGGCGCGGCGACGATATACCCAGGCCGCGCGACAGTTATTGGAAGCAGCCCGGCCCTGGTGTACGACAGGCCGAGCCACTCAAAGGTAATTCACCAGAGCGTGGTGTCAGGCACTGTCAAAGACCTGTTTACCGGCGTATTGGGCAAAGGCATTGGTCGCGTGTACGGCACGGTGCAACGCAAGACCGACCCGGCCAACACACCACTCAAGCGCAAAGTGCGCCTGGTGCGCGAGCGTGACGGCCTGGTGGTGCGCGAGGCCTGGAGCGATGCGGTCACCGGAGGGTATGACTTCCGCTATATCGACGAGCTGCAGACTTGGACCGTGATCGCTTACGACCACGAGCACAACTTCCGGGCCGTCATTGCGGATGGCATCACGCCGGAGATCACCCCATGAGCGATGGCCTGCCTGAATTTACGATCTCTGCGGCGCATGCTGCAGCGCGTCTGCAAGCCACGGTCACGTTTGCTGACTCTGGTCCGGGTCCGTCGACCATCGCGCTCTATGACGCCAATGAGCAGCTGCTGGTGACTTTGACCCTCACCAAGCCCTGCGGCCAGATCGTGGAGGGCGGTTATTTGCTGCTGACCCAGGCCAATGGCGGCGGCGACATGATCCTGGCCAGCGGCCAGGCCGCCATGGGTGTCTGGGCGACCAGCGACGGCCAGCTGGTAGGACGTGGCCAAGTCACGGACGAAGCGGGTCAGGGCCACTTCAAGCTGCTGGGCAGCACTGGCACCCAGCTCTATGCGGGCGGCAAGGCCATCCTGGGCGAGACGCGGATCGACTGATGCCGGAAAAAGACCTTGTTTTTAACCGAGCGTTTGAGCCAGGCAACCCTGCGGATTTAGTCTTTGGTGACGACGCGGAAGCCCCTCTGCCCGGTGTCCACCTGGTCTTCAGTCGACCCTTCAAGTCCGGCACTCCCGTTGAACTGGTCTTTGGCGATGACGGCGACGGCGGACAGGTGACTGATGCGGCTCTGGTCATGGCCGCGCGCCTGCCGGGCTTGCGAGTCCGTGCCCTGGTCCATGTGCGCAAAGACCTGCTCGCTGCTGGCCGCATGCCTGGTGTGCATTGCCAGGGCGCCGTGCGCTACAACACCGACACGTCCCGGCCCGTGGTGGCCCAGGTGCAAGCCAGTGCCCAGCAATCCCAGCCGTTTGAAGCTGGCTGGCACGCCCGCTGGCAAAAGACCCATGTCTTGCCGGCTGGATGGACGGCCACTGCTGAGGATGCCCGGCCGTTACGCACCCAGCTTGGCGCTGCCTGGCAGAGCGCCCAGCACCTCAGTCTGGCCAAGGCCGCCGCGTTTGAGCAGGCCCAGCATCTGGCGGTACCGGCGCTGCTGGCCCGCTGGCAAGAGGGCCGACTGGTGCGCATTGCCCTGGAGGCCTCGGCCCAGGATGCCGTGCCCACCGGTGCCGTTCGGGCTGTCCGGTTTCAGGAGAGTTTGCGCGACCGCCGTCTGCTGTTGCAGTCCTCAGCGCAAGACACCGTGCACCTCCAGCGCGGCATCAGCGATGGGGCGGGGCCGTCTTTGCCGCTGCACCTGGGTCAGCTCGCCCGCTATCAGCAAGCCATGAAGCCGCCGCCCGGCCGCTCCAACCTTACGCCGCCCAAGCCACCCGAGTCCGAGCACTGCTACCAGCAGCTGGTAGGCGGGCCCATTGCGCTGCTGTTTTGCAAGCCCTGGGCGGCCAGCGCTGATTTGCTGTTTGTCTGCTGCAAGGCTGCACCGCAGCCCGGCGCGCAGTTTGTGATTCCCTTGTTGAAGGTCTATATGACAGTGCATACCCTTGAAGCGCAGCTGCTGCCCTCGGGCGAAGCCGTGGTGCTCACCAATGTGACCATTGCCAGCGATGACGACGGCTTTGGCTGGAGCCTGTCGGCCTCCGGCCCCGAGCATCTGCTGGATCAGCTGGCCCCAGTTGGTGGTTTGCCGGCCCGCATTCGCGTCACGGTTGACGGCATTGCCTTTGTGTTTGCCGTGCAGCAGCTCAGCCGCAGCCGGCGCTTCGGCCAGCGCAGCGTGGCCTTGCAGGGCGCCAGCGTCACCGCCTTGCTGGGTGCGCCCTATATGCCGGCCCAGATCTGGCACGAGGCCCAACCGGCCACGGCCCAGCAGCTTTTGCTCAAGGTGCTGGAGTACACCGGCGTCTCGCTGGACTGGCAGCTGTCCGACTGGCTGGTGCCCGGCGGCGTCTGGTCGCACCAGGGCACGCCGCTGTCTGCCGTGCGTTCGGTGGTCGGCGCCGTGGGGGCGGTGCTGCGCAGCCACCCGGTCAACGAGCAGCTGATCATCGCCCCCGGCTACCCTGTGGCGCCATGGGATTGGGCGCAGGCGCAGGCCGATGTGCAAATGCCGGCGGCCGTCATCACCACCGACGAGCTGCGGCCCGAGCCGCGTGCGCCCTACAACGCCATCTATGTGGTCGGCGGCCGGGGCGGTGTGCTCGGCCATGTGCGCCGGGCCGGTACCGCAGGCGAGCTGCTGGCCCGCCAGGTCTCCGACCCGCTGATTACCGATGCTCTGGCAGCGCGCCAGCGCGGCTTGGCCGAACTGGCTGCATCGGGCAACAAGCTGATTCAAAGCATCACCCTGCCGCTGCTCACCGGTAGCACCCAGCCGGGGCTGATTCGCCCGGGCCAGTTGCTGCAGGTGGACGACACCGACGGCACTTGGCGCGGCCTGGTCAAAGGCACGCGCCTGTCGGCCGCCATGCCCGTGGTGCGCCAGCAGCTCACCGTCGAAAGGGTTGCCGCATGAGCACCAGCCTCTACACCCGCCTGCTGTCGCTGTTGCCGGATCAGCCACAGCTCACGGCCACGGTTTCTATTGCGCATGCCGACGGCACGGCCACGGTCGCGTTTCCCGGTGCCGGTGTGATGCGGGTGCGCAATCCCTTGAAGCTGCCGCAAGGCGCACAGGTCTATGTGCAGGGCGATGCCATCGCCGGCGATGCACCTGATCTGCCCTATGTGCTGATCGAAGTCTGAAAGCGAAATCAGAAAGGAGAGGGAATGGACGACTACGGCGACGAGCTGCCGGCGGCCACACGCCAGCAGATCAATGAACGATTCGACAAAGGGAGTGAACGCATGGCCACGATTGAGCGCGATTTGAAGGCGGTCACGCAGGAGCTGCAAGAGCGCAACCAGCAAATGGCGGAGCTGCTGGAGTTCTTCACCGCCATGAAGGGTGCCTTCAAGGTACTGAACTGGGTGGGCAAGGTGGCCAAGCCGCTGGCCGCCATCGTCATGCTGGGCGGCGCCTGCGTGGGGTTCTGGACGGCAATCAAAGGAGGAGCAAGCCGATGAACTGGAAAGAAAAACTCATTGCCGCCATCGGCACCGGTGCCGTCGCGCTGGCCGTGCCCCTGGTCGCCAAGTACGAAGGTACCGTGCTGCGCAGCTACCGCGATCCGATCGGCATCGTCACCGCCTGCACCGGCCACACCGGCCCCGAGCTCAAGATGGGTCAGACCTACACCCGCCAGCAGTGCGAGGAGATGCTCTACAAAGATCTGACCCTGCACGCCGATGCCCTGTCTTGCGTGCGCGTACTGCTGACGGACGGCCAGCGGGCCGCCTTTGTGAGCTTTGCCTTCAACGTGGGCGAGGGCGCGTTTTGCGGCAGCACCCTGGTGCGCAAGGCCAATGCGGGCGACATCGACGGCGCCTGTGCCGAGCTCAGTCGCTGGACCTACGCTGGCGGCAAGCAGCTGCCCGGCCTGGTCAAGCGCCGCGCGGCCGAGCGGCAGCTGTGTGAAGCGGGGCTGGCATGACGGGCGCGTCCCGCCTCTGGCCCTGGCTGGCCTTGGCCCTTGCCCTGCTGTTGGTCCTGCAGACCCAGCGGCTGGCCAGGGTGGAGGTATCCCAGTCAAAACAGGCTGTAGCCAAGGCACAGCAAGCACAAGCTGCTACAGAAATGAAAACCGCAGGGCGACTGCAGCACGCCGCAGGACAACAGGAAAACACCCATGACTACACGCAAAAACTGGCGGCTCTGGAGTCTGGCCGCGCTGCTGATGCTGCCCGCATTGCAGGCCTGCAGCACAGCGTCCGCACCGCCGCCACCCGCAATGCCCAGCTTGCCGGTGACGCCGCTGCCTGCCGAGATCTCGCAGATCAACACCAGCGACTCGCCGCCCTTGCTGGCGAAGGCGCGGGCGTGGTTGGCCAGCTTGTCGGGCTGGTCGAACGCCGAGACGCCCAACTCAACGCCCTGATGGGGCAGGTGCAGGTGGATAGGCAGCTGCTGGCGGCCCATTGAACACATCCAGAAAAGGCGAAAGCACCAGGGGCTCCGCTGTTTTAGCCAGCTGCGCACTCCTGCAAGTGCTGGCCTGTCAGCCCTTACAGCGTGTTCTTATGCACCTTGCCGTCCTTCATGATCAGGCGCAGGTTCTGCTCCGGGTCGCTCAAAAAATCCAAGGTCACGACCGGGTCGCCATCGGCCACCAGCAGGTCGGCAAACGCGCCGGGGACGATGCGGCCCAGCGGCAGCGGGTAGGGGTTGCGCTCGCCAGACAGGGCTAGCAACTGGCCATTGATGCCTGTGGCCTGGTTCAGCAGCGTCAGCGGATCGTAAAAGCGCGTCAGCTTGGCCAGTTGCCGGCCCTGCGTGGCCGTGCCCTTGGGGTTGAACAACACATCCGTGCCCCAGCCGGTCTTGATGCCGTATTTCTGCGCCATTTCATAGGCTTTGACCGTACCTTGCGCCACGCGTGACTGGCTCATGCGGCGTGCGGGGTCTGGGTAGATGTTGCTGTCTTCGTCCTGCAAAAACGGCTGCAGGCTCCACCACACTCCCTCATCGCGCATCATCTTCACGCTCTCTTCATCGGCCAGCTGCCCGTGCTCGATGCTTTTGACGCCCGCCTTGATGGCGCGCTTGATGCCCTTGGGCGTGTACACATGCGCCATCACATAGGTGTTCCAGTCGCCGGCGGCTTCCACGCCTGCGCGCAGCTCCTTCTCGGTGAACTGGGTACTGTCCAGCGGGTCGTACAGCGATGCCACGCCGCCGCCCGCCAGCATCTTGATCTGCGATGCGCCCAGCATCAGTTGCTCGCGCACGCGGCGCAGCACCTCGGCCTCGCCGTCGGCAATCATGGCCACGCCCGTCAGCTCCACCTGGCTCAGCGGCTCGTTCGCTGCGCGCGGAATATCGCTGCGCAGGCGAAAATCGCCATGGCCCGAGGTCTGCGAAATCATGGCCCCGCTGGGGTAGATGCGCGGGCCGGCCACCATGCCCTCGTCAATCGCGCGCTTGAGTGCAAAGGCCGGGCCGCCAGCGTCGCGCACCGAGGTAAAGCCCCGCATCAGCGTGCGCTGCGCCTCCTGCGCTGCGGCCAAGTACAGATAGCCCAGGTCTGCCGTCATGGCCGTCATCTGCGGAATGGCCGCCAGCATGGTGTGCCAGTGCGTGTCGATCAGGCCGGGCATCACCAGCTTGCCCTTGCAGTCGATCACCTGGGCACCTTCCACCTTTTCGCCGGCAGAGGGCAGGGCCGCAATTATCTGGCCCTGAATCAGCACCTGCACGCCCTGGCGCACCGGCTTGCCCGTGCCGTCAAACAGGCGCAAATTGGTCAGCAAAACGGGGCGATCGGCCTGTTTGGGCGTGCCCGCCGGGCTTGTCTCGGCAGCATGCAGGCCGGTAAACGGGGCCAACATGGCCGCCACACCGCCCACAAACATGCGGCGCGACATATCGGTCATCACCCGCTCATGCAGCAAATGGCACACCACGCTGCCGCAGGTGCAGGCCCTGGGGTGAATCGGGCCAGTCTGCCAGGCCGTGCCGGCATCGGTAGCGATTGCGTTACTCATCTGCTCTCTCACCTTTCCCAATGAACAAGAGACGCCGGGGCCGGCGTGACAAGCGGAACCAGCGGTTCACAATTTGATGCACTCATGCTACACGACGGCCCACCCAAGAAAAACGCCCCAACGCACTGTGGCGCTGGGGCGTTGCTTGCATTTTGAGAGCGGCCGTGAACCGGTCGCGCTGCCTGCGCTGTCGTAGGTCAGGCCAGCGGGCGGTGCACCAGCACCGGAATATTGCTGTTCACCAGCACCCGCTGGGTTTCGCTGCCCAGCAAAATGCCGGCAATGCCCTTGCGGCCGTGCGATGCCATGCAGATCAGATCGCACTGGCTGTCTTGCGACTGCTTGACGATGGCCAGATGCACGGAGACATTCGTCACCCGCGCCGTCTTGCACTGCACGCCTTCGGCCTGGGCAATGTCGATGGCCGTTTGCAGCACCTTGTCGGCTTCCCTCTGGGTGCTCTTGTCAAACTCGGATGCGTTGTATGCCGTCAGCACCTCGGCGCCGTAAATCATTGCGCTGTAGTCCGGCATCACATACAGAGCCGTCACCTGGGCGCCTTGCTCCTTGGCCAGCTGAATGCCCGCGCGCAAAGCGGCCTCAGAGAGTTTTGAGCCGTCTGTAGGAATCAAAATGTGCTTGAACATATCCAACCTCCTGGCGCGCTAGCGCGTGTTGTTGTCAATGAATCTGAACGATTGCCGAACCCATGCTTACACCCCGGGGCGGCTAATGCAATACCCCCAAGCGGCTATTAGAGCGGTTTTTTGATGAAAATCAAAGGCTTGAAATTCAAATGAAAACGGCCGCTAGCGCTTATGCACAAAGCGCTGGCAGCTATCAAAAGCAGACTACTTGAACGTCATGCGCAGCATGCCCTGTTCGGGCTGCTGGTTGGCGGGCAACTGGGCAGGCCGCTTGGCGTACACCGGCAGGGTGGTCTGCTTTTCGCGGTGCTGGGCGCGTTGAGCCAGGCGCTGGGTGCAGGCCGTGGCCAGGGTGGCCAGCTGCGCATCGGTCGCGCTGATGATCTCGCCGTCGGCAATGCGCTGCGGCAGGCTGTTGAATGAGACCACCATCTGGTCCGCACCAATTGGTTCTGCGTGGGGCAGGGTGGGCTGGCCTTGGCGGTCGTAATTCAGGTTCAGCAGATAGCGGCTGTGCTGCCATTCGTCTGCATCGCCTTGCATCACGGCATTGAACACCGTGCGGTGCACCTGCGCCGCGGCCTCTGCGGCCAGAGAGAAGGCCAACTCCATGCGCTGCGTGTCCGCAGGCTGGTGCAGCGCGTCCTCCATGCGGTTAAAGGCGTCGATATAGGCCAGCTTGAAGGCCAGCGCCTTTTTACCGGTAAAGCCCATGGCCAGCAGCGTAAAGCCGTCGCGGGTCAGACGGTAGGCTGGTGTAGAAATCGGCGCTCCACCGCTTGGATTGACACGGGTTTCAACCGTCTGCTGAAAATTCAGCAGATGGTCTGCATCCAGCTGAAGCAGAAGATTCTCGATAGCTTGAAGCACATTGCGATGCTGCTTGCCAAAGTGGCGCGCCAGATCGGTGCTGAGAGTGGTGGGTTTGCCGTCAACGATGGTGACGGATGGCGAGAAAGCCAGAGTGGATTGCGACATGAGAACGCTCCTGATCGAGACTTGCAATGCCTCATGGAGCGTTCTTACGCGCATCCATAAGGTGGCCGGGAGGTTAAGAACCTAGGATCAGCTAGGCGGACTTCTTCCCCTTGCGGGTCTTGTATCCGTCGCCCTCCCGGCCATAAATCAACGGCCTGCGAGTGTGCAGGCGTGCAATGTCCGGGCGCAAAAAAACCGCCAACTATCGGGTGCGGTTCTCCCGCTGATCCTAAGGAGTTCTTACGCTCCACCTCTTGCGAGGTGCTCGTAGTTTACAGGATGTTTCCTGAAGATGGAATTCGATGACTTGCGCTTGAGGGGGCTGGATAGCTCGGTCCGTGAATAAATTTGTTACATTGTGGGGTGCTCTATATTAAATAGAGCCATTATTTTCAGAAAAATTTAAATAGAAGTGTGATTTATAGAAGTTGGTTGTTTTATTTTTAAGAAGGATTAACTAATGGAAGAGCCCGTATCTCGAATTGATTCTGAATGGATTGCACTTAATGCATTTCGTGGTATTACTAGAATTGCCTCAAAAGGAGATATGACAAAATCTTCTTATGAAAATGCGCTGAATTTTGGTGGGGAGCTGTATCCTGAGTTGCTTGGTCCGGATGTGAGTGTTTTGCGCCGTGACAGGGAAAGTGATATTGCAAAAGAATATCGCCAGCGGGCTATTTTATTGACAATAAAGAGAAATGAAGTAGTTGATCCAATTAATCTTATAGAGATCGATATTAATGAAATAAAAGATTTGCTGTCAATAGCAGAAAAGAATAGAAGCGATAGAGCAAGAGTGGATCAACTTAAGAAGAAGCTTGCACAATTAGCTTCTGCAGAGCAGGAAATGAAACCTGCCTCTCACTCTGAAAATCAGTTGATTTTCAGAGATGCGTACAACGTAGATAGGAATATTCCATCAATTAGATCGGGTAAAGGCTGGCGCGATTTTGAGTTGCCCGATAGCAATATATTGCGTGTCAGAGTTCTTCACCCAGATGTTCCCGAGCATGTCACAGGCTCAGACATAATATATGAGAGACATAATCCCTTAGACGGTACGGTGAGTATTGTGGCTGTGCAGTATAAAATTTGGAGTGATAAAACTTTACGATTAACTGATCGAAGAATGATGGATCAGATAGAAAGGTTGAGAAAATTCTTGTGTTGTAACGGAATTTGCGATCAATCGGAGTCAGAGAATGACTATCGATTTCCATGTTGTGCTGCTTTTCTGCGACCTACTGATAAACTACAGAAAACCGATCAGAGGTACTTCTCCAGCGGCGAGCACTTGCCCATTTGTAGAATAGAGTCATGCAAAACAGAGACGTCGCGTGGGACACCTATTCTAGAATATAAAAAAATAAAAGATGTTTCCCTGAATAGTGAAATGTTCGAGTATCTTTTTAATAAAGGGAAAATAGGATCGAAAGCTATTGATTATTTGAATTTGCAAAATCTGTATGCCAATTATTTAGTCGAGTCTTCTCAGAGTAATGTGGTTATCTATGTGCAAGAGTTCTCTGCTTAAAAAATATTTTGTAAAAATACACAAGATTATATTTTATTATTTAAAAAATGAAAAAAATAAATTGGGCGCTCTTAGAGCAGGTTACTTCTTCAATTCAAAATATTGTAGTGGTTATCGCATCTATTGCCGCTGGTTTTTGGGCAATAAGCACTTTTTATTCTGAAGGAAAAAATCTATCAGGATCTGAAATAAAAATTTCTGCTAACCCATTGAAATTAAATAATTTAGTCTATCTAGATATAGGTGTTGAAGTCAGTGGAGTAGATAGAAAGGGTTATCATTATAATTTCGATGAATCAACTATTTCAGTTGTTAAATTCAACGGATCTGCTAATGACAAAGAGTTTTCTCATGTTTTGAGCTTAACTCCAACATTTCTTCATGTCGACGCTGAAAATAATGTCGTAGAAGTTGTTAGCTTGAGAACTCATGTTACTTCATTTAGTGTTAAAAAATTTTCTTCAATTGTTCCAATTCCTGGGGATGGAATCTATGTGGTGAATTTTTCTATGCCGCAAAAAGGCGTTCTTGATGGAATGGCCTCAAAGAGTAATTCTCGCATAAAATACAAAGAAAAGTATGTTGATCCTGATTTTCGGGGAGAATCTCGAAGTGTTACGGTAGTGGTTGATAACAATTTGAAGAAATAATTCTCAGTTATCAGCGTGATGCTGTCTTCCGTGTATTGAATCAGTGGTTTTAGTTTTTAAATTTTGAAAAAATTATATTTAGATTTAAAAGTAATGTAGTGAGCTGATGGATTTTTTATCACTAAGTGCTTTTGAGCTGTTCATCAGGGTTCGCTTTGGCCGGAATGGGCAGTGTGGCACCCTGCTCATGCGGCCAAGTGCTAGATACGTATAGCGATATCCCGTGGGGTATACCTAGTGGCCGCACTGACCTATATCGCCGTGCTCAATGAAAGCAGAAAAGCCCTGCTTGAGTCCGAGCGGGCCGAAGCCCGCATTTTCATTCGAGTCAATTGGTTGCGAAGCAGTACATCAGCCCGGCGCTGCCGCTCAGTTTGAGCTGGTCCACGCTGCAGCCGCGCGTGCCGTGGGATGAGTTCCAGGAGGCGTTGGCTACAGGGTCGGGGTTGGTACCTTTGTGGTCGTGGTGGCCCACGATGGCAGAGCCGCCATCGCTCTTGGTCCAGTTGCCGCAAGTGGTGTCCTTGCCGGGCTCGGGCACGGCCAGGGTGCCGTCAGGGCGTGAGCCGGTGAGGATGTCGTGGCGGTTGACCTCATCTCCAAAGCCGGAGACGACCTCGCCCTTCTCGGTCAGCGAGGTGTCTTTGCCTACCTTGGCATTGGCGCTGTGCAGATCGGCCACGCTGGTGGCAATGACCACGCCCTTGGCGTTGCGCCATGGGCCGTTGCCGATGCGGTCGCGCGCATTGACTGCCGGTTGTCCGTTCAGGGCCGCGTTGCTCAGGTAGGCGCGCCAGGTCTTGTTACCTGCGCCCACGCTTGCAGCCAGCGATTGGCAGTAGCGGTCGGCACCGGCCAGGCCGCCCAGGTCGCCGCCTTTGCCGGGGTTGGCGCTGGTGATGAAGAAGCCCATGGGGTTGCCGCTTGATGCCCCCATGGCGCCGCAACCAACGATCAGGGCGACAGCCGCAACGGCGGTGCTGGCGGAAAGAACCAAACGACGGGACATAGGTGGCTCCAGAGCAATAGTGGAGCCAGCAGGCTAACGCAACGCTGTGCCAGCGGCAATATGAGGAATTCCGCGATCTGGGCCCATCGCAATGGCCTTTGCACAGAGAAACTGCATGGCGGGCATTATCTGGAGATCCAGTTACAAGTAGTTTGCCCAAAGTCGCCGGTTCGATGCCTGGAATATGTATTGACTAAAGCCAAAAAGGCAACGCAGTTGAATGCATTGCCTTTTTGTTGGGGGCGGCCTTCAGATGGCTCTGGGCCGGTGCGTGCCTACGCCGCGTTATGCCTTAGCGGCAAGAAACATTGCGCCAGCTGAATTTGCCGTCGTTAAAACTTTCCGTCCAGACTGCCATGGCGGGTGCTTTGCGCGAAGAGAAGGTGATCTGGTTGGGGATTTTGTCGCCCAGGGCGGCAGGTCTGCCAATCCTGTCTAGCACCTTGACCCCGTATTGTTTGGCCTCATCGCTGTCCCAGGAGTCCAGAACCACGCAGTACGCGCTGGCGAAGTCATCCCACAGACGGTGCTGTTTGATCACGTAGCTGTGCAGGCGCACGTAGGCCCGGTTGGGATTTTTGCTCGTGAGGTTGGGTTTGTTCATGATCAAGACTCCTGCTTGTTCGTATTGATTCGGTGGAGATAGATCGATTGACATACTTTTGCAATCGCAACTTCTTTGTACCGAACTGTTTGTGTAACAGGCGTAGGGGTCTTGGCCGTGAGTAGATAGGGCTTAGGGGCTGCGCTGTAGGTTGTGTCGGTTATTGGGCGCTAGCCGATGCGGCGGGTGCCTTCTGCGTGTTTGGCCAGAGCCATCAGGCAAAGAAAAAGGCAATGTAGAGAACTACATTGCCTTTGGTGCGTTAGCGCTGTTCAAGGCGGTTGACGTTGCCGCGAGAGTCAGTGGTGCAAAGCCACTGGGCGCCCTTGAGGCTCAGAAACACTTCATACCCGCCAAAAGCCGGCACGTGAGAGATGGGCAGCACAAAGACGGTGTTGACGCCGCTTTTCAGGGCCAGGGCGCTTTTGCAGGCTGCCACAGCATCGGTGGCGGCGTTGTTGTTGGCCGCAGCTGCTGCGGGTGGCGGGGCTGCTTGCCCTGAGTAGCCTGCGTCTTGCTCTACGGTGAGGGTGTACCGGGCGCTTTCACCGCGCCGGGCAGCGTTGCGCATCAGGTAAACATCCACAAGGTAGCGGGCGCCGGGCTCGGTGCGGAAGGTGCAGATATTGCCCGTCATGGCGCCTTGGCACAGTGCTTCTGCCGAGCCTTCTTTTTCTACGTTCAAATAGTTGCTGGCGTTGCTGCTAGCAAGTTTGACGGTGAGTTGCTGGTGCGGCCGGGTGTCGAGCTGGTATTGCACGCCGTCGTTGCCTTTGATCTGGCCGCGCACGGAAGTGGAGGAGCCGTCCAGCGCAATGCGCTCGGTGCGATCCTGGGCCATGGCACCGCCAGCAAGCAGCAGGCCGGTGGTGACGAGCAGTGGCAGAAGTCGTTTCATTCGGTTCTCTTGAGGTTGGCTAGTGAGGATGCTTTAGGAATGGCTGGCAGCGTAGCTGCCAAGCAGCGCTGCAATGCCGAAGAGGAGCCAGTCATTCATGATATGCGCCAGTGCAGCGACGGTCAGATTTTTGCTGCGCAGGTAGGCCAGGCTCAGCACCAGTCTTGCAGAGCCGATGATCAGCAGGCATTGCGCCAGATTCCATTGATAGGTGGGCAGGTGCACCAGCGCAAAGGGCAGGGCCGAGAGCAGCCAGGCCAGCACCAGCGATTTGCGGCGCGAAAAGCCCAAACGGCCGTGGAACCAGGCGAGCAGGGCCAGAAGGGGGAGTATGGTCAGCACTTCTTCGCCCAGCAGCTGGGGAATGGTGCTTAGCAAGAACAGACTGCGGTCGGCCGCGCTTTGTTGACTGAGCAACTGCATGACCGGGTTGGCGTTGGTGCTGAATAGCAGGGTGACCAGCCACGCGACCGTGAAGCTGACGGCAATGTTGAGCAGTGCGATGCCCAGTGCCAGACCTATATCGCCCAGGCGAATGGGTTTGAAGAGCGCCCGCCAAGAGCTGGGCCCGGCAACGGCGCGCAGTACCAACAAGGGCACCAGCGGAAAGAGCAGGGCGGGTGTCAGCCGCGCCGCCGCATTAGTGAATGGAAGCAGCAGTGCGACAAAGCCCAGCGCGACCCCCAGCAGGATAAGAGCCCAGTCACGCCCCGATAGGGCGACCGGCTGCCCGTTGTAGAACGGAAAGTCGGTGCGCGCGGATTGGGGCTTGGTGACGGGCATGTGGCGTGCGCTCAGGCTGTGGTTTCAGCCTTGGCAGCTGCTAGCGCCGTGGGGTTGGGCGTGGGCTCGCCGATCTTGTGCAGGGTGTTGCGGTCGGTATGGGCAAAGGGCTCGCTCTGGCCGGGGATGGTCAGCGTGGTTTCCTGCTCATACGACCAGGTGCCGTCTGCGTTCTTGGTGACGGTGATGGTGTAGGCATCGGTTCTGAAGGCGTGCTCCAGAAACGGGTTGCTTGAGATGCCGTTGACGGTGGAGCCGCGCACGGCCTTGAGCGTGAATTGGGTGGCGTCAGCCGTGGTGTTTCCCGTGGCCATGGCGGTTTGCCCGCGCGGAATGGTCAGGGTCTGGATGATGTTGCCGGTGGCCGGCTCCCACAGCCAGTAGCCGACCTGGTCGTGATAGGTTTCGGGGTCGTTGGGCTTGACGATGCGCGTGTGGTAGCGCAGGCCGTAGAAGAGCTGGGGGCCGTTGGTTTGCGCATCGATGGGCTGGCATTCCATGTGCTCGATGAAGGCCTGCTTTTCCGGGCCGTCGGCCTTGGGGTTGATGTCCAGCCCGCGTTTGCCGGTCCAGATGCCGGCCATGCCGGTGAAGGGCCCCAGGTTGGCCAGGGTGTTCACATCGGGCTCGGGCTCGGTGTAGATGTCTTTGGGGTAGTTTTCCATGGCGAGTAGCGGGCTTTCACGTTGAAGTGGGGGAAGTACTTGCGTTGGAGCGTCTCTGCGGCTCCCGGTACTGAACCTGGGGCCGCACAACATTTCTATCACAGCAGGCGCTAGGCTTGTTTGCGCACCATCACATGGGTGGCACGTTCGCCTTGTATGACTTCGGCGACTTCGTAGCCCAGCGCTTTCATGTCCAGGCCGTACCATAGGTTTTCGCCGGCCCCCATCAACACGGGCCGCACGGCCAGGTGCATCTCGTCGATCAGCCGCGCTTGCAGGAACTGCCGCACGGTGGCCGTGCCGCCGCCGATGCGAATGTCGCGCTCGCCCGCTGCCTCCTTGGCTTGTGCCAGTGCGGAGGCTCTTCCTTCCGTGACGAAGTGAAAATCGGTGCCGCCCTTCATGCGCAGCACGGGCCGCGCGTGGTGCGTGAGGACGAAGGTGGGCACGTGATAGGGCGGCTCGTCGCCCCACCAGCCTTTCCAGCTTTCGTCCGGCCAGGGGCCGCGCACGGGGCCGAACATGTTGCGCCCCAGAATCCAGGCGCCAATGTTCTCGAAGGAGCGTTCGGCCATCTGGTTGTCCACGCCCGTCTCGCCGGTCTGCGATCCCCCGTGCATGCGCTGAAAGACCTGGGTGGGGAAGAACCACTCCATCAGTGCCGGCCCGCCGACGCCGAGGGGGTTTTGCAGATCCTGGTTGGGGCCGGCAGCGTAGCCGTCCAGCGAGACACCGAAGCAGAGAACTTTGACTGTCATGGCGGCAAACCTTTCAGACAAGAGAGCGACGATCGAGGGCGGCTGAGATGGGGCAGGTGCTCAGCTCCACCGGAATAGGCATTGAATGGCCAGCATTGAGGAGCCTGCATTGAGGGGCCAGTTTACTGAGCTTGCGGGCCCCAGGGGCTGTTATTGGGGTGCAGTCCAGCTGTCGATCATGTCGGCCCAATCCTGCAGCATGGCTTTGCGTTGCTCGCGGTACTCGGCCTTGTTGTAGACGGCGCGAACGCCTTTTTGCTCGTGGGCCAGGGTTTTCTCAATCCAGTCGGAGTTGTAGCCGGCTTCATGCAGGATGGTGGAGCCGGTGCGGCGCATGTCGTGCGGGCCGAATTTTGCAAGCGTGTGGCCGTCTTTTTGCGCGTATTCCCAGCTCAGCGTCATGACGCGGTTGAGCGTTGCCGCACTCATGGGCTTGTGGATCTCGTAGCGGCTGGGGAAGACGTAGTCCGAGCTGCCGGCAAACATCTTGAGGGCGGCTAGCAGGTCCATGGCCTGCTGCGCCAGAAAGACGATATGCGGGCGGCGGGCCTTCATTCTGGCTGCAGGAATGGTGAGCGTGCCCTCGGTGAAGCTAACATCTGCCCATTTGGCGTTGGTGAGCTCTCCCTTGCGCAGCAGGGTGAGCAGCAGCAGTTTGCAGGCCGCGCGAATGCTGGGCGTGGTGCCGACTTTCTCAAGATTTTGGTAAAAAATCCTGATTTCTTCTTTGGTCAGGGCGCGGTCTTTGGGCTCAAACGTGGCAATGGTGCTGGGCGCGACTTCTTCGGCTGGGTTGCCTACCTTTTGCCCTCGCTCGATGGCGTAGCGGAACACCAGCAAAACAATCTCGCGGGCGTGGATGGCGGTGGCCGGTGCGCCACGGGCGACGATGGCGTTGGCCATGCTGCGCACGTCTTCGCCCGAGATCTCGCGCAACTGGAGTTTGCCAAAGCGTGTCTTCAGGTCGCGCTCATAGACCGAGCGGCGCATGTCGCGGGTGCTGTCGGCCATCTTGTGGCCTTTGAGCCATTTGACGGCCCATTCGGAAAAGGTGCCGGCCGACACTTCACGCGCCCGGGTGCGAATCTTCTCGCGCCCGGGTGCGAATCTTCTCGCGCGCCGGGCTCACTCCCTCTTGCACCAGTTTCTTGGCAAGCAGCTGTTTGGCGCGTGCCTCGGCCAGCGTGATTCCGCCGATACCATACGCGCCGATCGTGAGCGTTTCCTGGCGGTTGTTGATCTTGTAGTTGTAGCGAAAACTTATTGTGCCGCTTGGGGTTACGGCCACATAGAGGCCATCGCGGTCGGTGATCTTGTAGAGCTTGCCGGTGGCTTTGAGTGAGCGGATTTTGGTATCAGTGAGCATGCCTTGGCCTCTTTTCATGCTGCCGATACCATGCGCAAAAAAGTGCATTTTTAGGCATGGTATCTTCATTGAAATCAATGACTTAGATGAATTTCATACCATGCGCCCCTAGCGAAGCGCTTGCATGGTATCGGTGAGGCGGATGGTATGAGGGCAGGGCCGTACCATGCAAAGTACCAATAAATCCCGCCGGCTTCACGCGACCGGCTAGTTCCGAATAGCACCCAACCAAAATGAAAAAAGCCCGCGAAATCGCGGGCTTACATGAGAAATAAGTCTAAAGGCTACATGTCAGGACATGACGCCTTTTTATTCCCACTCGATGGTTGCCGGTGGCTTGGTGCTCACGTCATAGGTGACGCGGTTGATGCCGCGCACTTCGTTGATGATGCGGCCGGAGACCTTCTTCAAGAGGCCGTAAGGCAGCTCGGCCCAGTCGGCGGTCATGAAGTCGCTGGTCTGCACGGCGCGCAAGGCCACCACGTAGTCATAGGTGCGGCCATCGCCCATCACGCCCACGCTCTTGACGGGCAAGAACACGGTGAAAGCCTGGCTGGTCAGGTCGTACCAGCTCTTGCCGGTGGCCTCGTCGATCCAGTTGTTCAGCTCTTCGATGAAGATGGCATCGGCGCGGCGCAGCAGGTCGGCGTATTCCTTCTTCACTTCACCCAGAATACGCACGCCCAGGCCTGGGCCGGGGAAGGGGTGGCGATACACCATGCCGCGTGGCAGGCCCAGGGCCACGCCCAGTTCACGCACTTCGTCCTTGAACAGGTCGCGCAGAGGCTCCAGCAGCTTCAGGCCCAGTTGCTCAGGCAAGCCGCCCACATTGTGGTGGCTCTTGATGGTGACGGCCTTCTTGCTTTTCGCGCCGCCGGATTCGATCACGTCGGGGTAGATCGTGCCCTGGGCCAGGAAGGTAGCGCCCTTGCTGCCTGCATTGGCGGCCTTGAGCTTGGAGGCTTCGGCCTTGAACACATCGACGAACAGGCCGCCAATGATCTTGCGCTTGGCTTCGGGTTCGGAAACGCCGGCCAGTTTGCCCAGGAACAGGTCGGATGCATCAACGCGAATCACCTTGGCGTGCAGCTTGCCTTCGAACATTTCCATGACCGCATCGCCTTCGTTCAGGCGCAGCAGGCCGTGATCGACGAAGACGCAGGTCAGCTGATCGCCAATGGCGCGGTGGATCAGGGCGGCTGCCACGGACGAATCCACGCCGCCGGACAGGCCCAGAATCACTTCTTCGTCACCAACTTGCTCGCGGATCTTGGCCACGGCTTCTGCAATGTAGTCGCCCATGATCCAGTCGGCTTGCGTGCCGCAGATATCGAGCACAAAGCGGTTGAGCAGTGCCTGGCCTTGCACGGTGTGCGTGACTTCGGGGTGGAACTGCACGGCGTAGTAGCGGCGGACTTCGTCGGCCATGCCGGCGATGGGGCAGCTGGGGGTGGAGGCCATGACCTTGAAGCCCGGGGGCAGCTCGGTGACCTTGTCGCCGTGGCTCATCCAGACCTTGAGCATGCCGTGGCCTTCAGGGGTCACGAAGTCTTCAATGCCCTTGAGCAGTTCGGTGTGGCCATGGGCGCGCACTTCGGCGTAGCCGAATTCGCGGCTGTTGCTGCCTTCGACCTTGCCGCCCAGCTGGGTGGCCATGGTCTGCATGCCGTAGCAAATGCCCAGCACGGGCAGGTTCAGCTCGAACACGGCGTCAGGGGCGCGGTCGTCCACTTCGTAGACGCTGGCGTGGCTGCCCGACAGGATGATGCCCTTGAGCTTGCCGTCGGCGGCGAATTCGCGCACCCAGTCGCTGCTCACATCGCAGGGATGGACTTCGCAGTAAACATGGGCTTCACGCACGCGGCGAGCGATGAGCTGGGTGACTTGGGAGCCAAAGTCAAGAATGAGGATCTTGTCGTGTTGCATGGTTATCAAGGGCAAGAGGGTGGCAAAAGGGGTTAGAAATCTTCGGGTGCCAGCAGCTTGATGCCGCTTTTGCGGGCGGCAGCGATCTGGGCAGTATCGAATGTGGCCAGTGGCAGGCGCAGCGACTGCGCCAGCCACAGATAGGCCGCGTCATAAGTGGGCAGGCCGGTGTCCAGCGCCACATCCAGCACGGCTTTGTGCTGTGCAGGTGCCAGATCGTGTAGCTCCACGCGGTGGCGTATGGCTTCGAGCACACCCCACAGGCCTTCCACCGAGCTGTGCGGGATGCGCCCATTATTCACGCCCGAGGCAATCAGGTTGCCGCATTCCCACTGCCAGAGGTTGGGGGCTTGCGGATCGACCTCGTGGCGGCGAATGCGGGTGTAAAGGCGCTGGGTGTGTGTGCTGGCGTTGTCCGGCAGCAGCCAGGCGGCGGTGACGGAGACATCCAGGATGAAGGCCGTCATGCTTCGCTCCGGCCGGTCTGGCGCAGCTTTGCTACGCAATCCGTAGCGCACTGCGCACGAATGGTGTGCTGCAAGGCCTGAATTTGTTCCAATTCCCGGGCAATCTGCTCATCGGTGATCACCGGCCGGCGTCGCACGGGCAGCATGCGCACGACTTCCTTGCCGTGGCGCGTGATGCGCACTTCTTCGCCTTGCTCGACCAGTTCGATCAGGGCGGAGAAACGGGTCTTGGCCTCGTAGATGCCGACGGATTGCATGAGGTGGAAATAGAAAAATCTGGCCTGCTATTTGAATCAGACCAGATTTTAACACTCTGATCAGAATTGAAGATTCCGACCAGAAAACTGTGGGTAAAGAGGGAGCGCCGCGTCAGTGCAAGGTAGTGCGATGTGAAATCTAAGGAGTTCGTCGTAAGTAGTGATGGGCTGAGGAGTCGTGGTGGTTTCAGCACCGGCGTTGCCCTTCACGCTCTGAGTTTGAGACCAGCTTGTTTTCAACCTCCTGGCCTCACCGAGGTCTTTGCACTCGCCCGTGGCGCTCCGAAACCGGATCTTAGTCGATGTCAATCTGCCAGTTGGCGGCTTGAATCGTCACGTTGACTTCACGAATCTTGCGCGACAAATCATCGGCCTGCTTTTGCAAGCCTGCCACATCGATTTGAGGAATCCATTTGATTTCACGCTGGCTGTAGCGGTCCACATCCTTGTGGGTTGCAGCAATGGCAGCCACCAGGAGCGAATGATGGGCAATCAAGGTGTCGCGCTGCGCCAATACATCGGCGAGCAGGCGGCCGTCTGCCAGCTTGATGGACTCATTGGCTGCATTGATGGTTCGCACCAGTTTTTGCTGCTCCTGCAGCGTGGAGCTTGCTTCGGCCAGCAAGTCCGAGACTTTTTCCTTGGGCGCCTCGCCCTCTTGCAAGATGGCGTTGCGGTTGATGCGCTCGCGCAGCGAGGCCAGCTTTTTCTTCAGATCGGCTCTGAGCAACAAGGCTTCGGCAAGTTTCATGAGGACTCCTGAAAAAAGAAAAGCAGGGCAGGCAATGCCCACCCTGCTATGACTTGTCAAGCAATCAATCAGTCAGCGCGGTAGTTGGGCGCTTCCTTGGTGATTTGCACGTCATGCACATGGGATTCGCGAATGCCGGCGGCCGTGATTTCCACGAACTCGGCTTTTTCGCCCATCTCGGCAATCGTGGCGCAACCGCAGTAGCCCATGGAGGCGCGCACGCCGCCAGCCATCTGATAGACGATGGAAACCATGGAGCCCTTGTAGGGCACGCGGCCTTCGATGCCTTCGGGAACCAGCTTGTCGGCATTGGGATTGCCGGTGGAGGATTCCTGGAAGTAGCGGTCGGCCGAGCCTTGCTGCATGGCACCGATGGAGCCCATGCCGCGGTAGCTCTTGTAGGAGCGGCCTTGGTACAGAATCACTTCGCCAGGCGCTTCTTCGGTGCCGGCAAACATGCCGCCCATCATGATGGTGGAAGCACCAGCGGCCAGAGCCTTGGAGATATCGCCGGAGAAACGGATGCCGCCGTCGCCGATCAAAGGCACGCCCGTGCCCTTCAGGGCCTGGGCCACGTTATCGATGGCCATGATCTGGGGCACGCCCACGCCGGCCACGATGCGGGTGGTGCAGATGGAACCAGGGCCGATACCGACCTTGACCGCATCGGCGCCGGCTTCAACCAGGGCCAGAGCGGCTGCGCCGGTGGCAATGTTGCCGCCGATCACGTCCACTTGAGGATAGTTTTGCTTGACCCAGCGCACGCGGTCGATCACGCCCTTGCTGTGGCCGTGGGCCGTGTCCACCACCAGCGCATCCACGCCGGCCTTGACCAGCAGATCCACGCGCTCTTCGGTACCCGCACCCACGCCGACGGCTGCAGCCACGCGCAGGCGGCCGGCCGCATCGCGTGCAGCATTGGGGAAGGTGGTTTGCTTGTTGATGTCCTTGACGGTGATCAGGCCCTTGAGTTCAAAAGCGTCGTTCACCACCAGAATGCGTTCCAGCTTGTGCTTGTTCAGCAGGGCCTTGGCTTCAGCGGGTGTGGTGCCGTCTTTTTCATTGACGGTGATCAGCTTCTCGCGTGGCGTCATGATCTGGCGGACCTTGACGTCGTAGCGCGTCTCGAAGCGCACATCACGGCTGGTCACGATACCGATGACCTTGCCGCCGTCGCACACGGGAAAGCCCGAGATACCGCGCTCTTCGGACAGCTGCAATACTTGCAGCACCGTGTGCTCGGGGGTGATGACCACGGGGTCATGCACTACACCGGATTCGTGGCGCTTGACCTTGGACACTTCAGCGGCTTGTTGCTCGGCTGTCATGTTCTTGTGGATCACGCCGATACCGCCTTCTTGCGCAATGGCGATGGCCAGGCGAGCCTCTGTCACAGTGTCCATGGCAGCGGACACCAGCGGCAGATTCAAGCGAATATTGCGAGTGAATTGGGTGGCGAGGGAAACGTCCTTGGGCAGGACTTCGGAGTAGGCGGGAACGAGCAGGACGTCGTCAAAGGTCAGTGCTTTTCCGAGAAGGCGCATGTGAAGGCTCCAAAAGAAAGATTGTAGCTGCGACTTGGCTCACAATGTGGGCACAGGCCAGAGATCCCCCACGGTCAAACCCATTTTTCGTGTACCGCTTTCGCACCCATGCAAATTACCAAGCTTTTCTTGATTGCCGCCATTGCAGCCAGCGCGATCCCCGCCATGGCCCAGTGGCAGTGGATTGATGCCCGTGGGCAAAAAGTGTTCAGCGACCGAGCGCCTCCGGCCGATATTCCCGCAAAAAACATTCTGCGCCAGCCGGGTGCTGGGGTTTCATCGCGGACTGCAGAAGCGGCGCCAGCTCCTGGTGCCGTAGCTCCCAAGACTGCCGAAAAGCCGGCGGAGTCAGGCGTGGACAAAGGCCTGGAGGAGCAAAAGCGCAAGCAGGAGCAGCAAGAGGCTGAAAAGACCCGCGTTGAGCAGGCCAAGCGCGAAAAATCACGCCAGGAAAACTGCGATCGGGCCAAGCAGGCCAAGGCGACGCTGAGCTCAGGGCGATTGCTCTCCAATGTCAACGCCAAGGGCGAGCGCAGCTTTATGGATGACAGCACGCGCGAAGCCGAGCTCAAGCGTGCGGATGTGGTGATTGCGGCCGAATGTGGGCCGCTGCAGCCCACGCAGTAAGCCGCTCTTCAAATCACGAAGGGGTGATGCAGAAAGCAAAAGCGCCACAGGAATGGCGCTTTTTTATTCTCCGGCGGTGCGTGTACCCATGACCGAGCTCAGTAACCGGCTTTGGCTCCAGGCCGCTGGCGCTTGAACAGACCGGCCCCGCGTGCGCCCTGGCGGGCAAAGCGTTCGCGTCGGGCGATCTTGGGGTCTACCGTCAGCGGGCGGTACAGCTCCACACGGTCGCCATCCTTCAGGAAATGCTCTGGTTTTGAGAGCTTTCCCCAGATGCCTATAAAGGGCTGCAGACCTTTTCCGTCTGCAAAACCCAGGGCCGAGAGACCACCGGCAGCTTGCAGCGCATCGGCGACGGTAGCGCCGGGAGCCAGCTCCAATTCCTGCTCGTGCACCTGGCCGGCGGCTGCCGAGTAGCTGAGGGTGATGTGCAGTGCGGCCATGGCGTTCAGCCGTACACCTGTTCTGCACGCTTGATGAAGGCATCGACCATGGAGCTGGCAATGCGGTCGAACACCGGGCCGATCACGGCGGCCAGTGCTCCACTTTCAAAGCCGTAGTCCAGCTGCAGCTCAATGCGGCAGGCGCGCTGCTTGCCGTCGCCTACGGGGTGAAAGCGCCAGTGCCCTTCCAGGCGCGAGAACGGGCCCTTGATCAGGCGGATGCTGACCTGCTTGCCGCCGTTGTCCATTTCGCTGTGGGTGTTGCGGGTCACGAAAGATTTTTTCAGGCCGCCGAACGTCATTCCGACTTCGGCCGTCATGCCGCTTGCGTCCTGCTCCAGCACCTTGGTCTGATCGCACCAGGGCAGGAACTCGCTATAGCGAGCCACGTCCGTCACGAGAGCAAACATTTCTGCGGGGCTATACCAGATGAGGACGGACTTGTTGACGTTTTTCATGGGCAAAGAGTTGTCGGCATGGGGTGGATGCAAGGGCTTAAGCAAGCGCTTTGCACCCAAGGCCGTCATGCGAAACTAAAATCTCGCACTGAGGCGAGACGGTAACCCTGTATTGTAGGGAGAGCTTTGACCCCGGGCTCGCGCCCAACCGAATACTCCATGGCCAAGACACAAGAAACATCGTCGCGCATTGCCGACAATAAAAAAGCTGCATTCAACTATTTCTTCGAGGAACGCTACGAGGCAGGCGTGGTGCTGCACGGCTGGGAGGTCAAGGCCTTGCGCAGCGGCAAGGTGCAGTTGACCGACGGCTATGTGCTCATCAAGGACGGCGAGCTGTACCTGATGGGCTGCCAGATCAATCCTTTGAAGACGGCGTCCACCCACGTCAGCCCCGATGCGGCACGCATCAAGAAGCTGCTGATGAAGAAAGACGAAATCAAGCGTCTGGTGGGCAAGGTCGAGCAAAAAGGCTACACCCTGGTGCCCATCAATCTGCACTGGAAAAACGGCTACGTGAAGTGCGACATCGCCCTGGCCAAGGGCAAGGCCGAGCATGACAAGCGCGACGTGATCAAGGATCGCGAAGGCAAGCGCGAGGTAGAGCGCGTCATGAAAGGCCGCAACCGCTGACTGATTCCTGCGGCCGGGGGGCTGACATGGTTTTGACATACGCCAGCACTAAGCTGGGCTGCAGCACAACGCTTCAGTCCAAGGAGAGTCACCATGGGTACCTGGTCGCACGGCAATTTCGACAACGACGCGGCGCTTGACTGGCTGATCGATATCACCACGCAGCTGCTCGATGAAATCAGCGAGGCCATGGATGCGCCCCAGTCGCTGCAGGCCGACGCGCTGGACGCCGATCTGGTGCCCTGCAAGATCGAGCTGCTGTGCACTATGGCCGAGAGCGGCATGGCACCCATCTGGCCATCGGCTCAAACGCTGATGGATTGGAAAAGCGTGTACCTGAAGGCCTGGGATGACAGCATCGACGCGCTGCAGCCCGATGCTGGCTACCAGCGTGATCGGCGTGCCACGCTGGTGGAAACCTTTGATCGCATGATCGACCTGGCGCGCAGCGACCAAGAGCAGGAGAGCGAGTTCGAGAACGAGGAGTAACGCCTCGCTCAGGTAAGCGCTTCAGGGGTTTTCGCCGTACTTGCTCTTGAAGTCGAATTCCAGCCGTTCGCAATCGTCCTTGGAGTGAAACTCCTGGGTTTTGCGCTCGGCCTCGGGTTTGCCTATCTGCTTCCAGCAGATCTTGATGGCTTCGCTGTCAACCCAGCGCTGTTTGCTCTGCGGATCGTCCATCAGCGTGCCAATCAGCATGAGTGCCGCAAAAATGACCACCGGCAGGCCGATCAGCCAGGGCACCAGGCGGCTTTTGCGTGGCGGCTGCGCATGGGAAGAAGTAGGGCTCGATGTGGTGGGTGAGCGGTCTGTGTTCTGAGGCATGGGCCGATTATCCGTATGCTGGCAGGGACTGCATTAATCCAGGTCAGAGCAGGGCACATGCCGCACACTGCGCTTGCGACAGTGCAGCGCCGCGCGGGGCTGTATGGGCAAACCTATAATGTTTGGCTGATTTGCCTTGCGTGCAGCGCCCTGTCCTGGCGCAGGGTCAAAGCCAAGCCGTACCTACCGTGGGTGCTGCGTTGTGCACCTTCATTCCAAACACCATGAGTACACCCACTTTTTCTGTTGCGGACATCCGCAAGACCTTCCTGGAGTTCTACGCTTCCAAGGGCCACACGGTTGTGGCCTCCAGCTCCTTGGTTCCGGGCAACGATCCCACGCTGATGTTCACCAACTCCGGCATGGTGCAGTTCAAGGATGTGTTTCTGGGCACGGACAAACGTTCCTACAACCGCGCCACCTCGGTGCAGGCCTGCCTGCGCGCCGGCGGCAAGCACAACGATCTGGAAAACGTGGGCTACACCGCCCGCCACCACACCTTCTTCGAGATGCTGGGCAACTGGTCCTTCGGCGACTATTTCAAGAAGGAGTCCATCGAATGGGGCTGGGAGCTGCTGACCAAGGTCTTCGGCTTGCCCGCAGAAAAGCTGCTGGCCACCGTCTATCACGAAGACGACGAAGCCTATGACATCTGGAAGAACGTCATCGGTCTGCCGGCCGAGCGCATCATCCGCATCGGCGACAACAAGGGCGGCAAGTACAAGAGCGACAACTTCTGGATGATGGCCGACACCGGCCCTTGCGGCCCCTGCTCGGAAATCTTCTACGACCACGGCGCCCACATTCCTGGCGGCCCTCCCGGCTCGCCCGACGAAGACGGCGACCGCTTCATCGAGATCTGGAACCACGTGTTCATGCAGTTCGACATGAAGGAAGACGGCTCCGTGGTGAACCTGCCCGCACCCTGCGTGGACACCGGCATGGGCCTGGAGCGCCTGGCGGCCATCTTGCAGCATGTGCACAGCAACTACGAGATCGACCTGTTCCAGGCGCTGATCAAGGCTGCGGCGCGTGAAACGCATATCGACGATGTGAACACGCCTTCGCTCAAGGTGATTGCCGACCACATTCGCGCCACTTCCTTCCTGGTGTCGGACGGCGTGATTCCTTCCAACGAAGGCCGCGGCTATGTGCAGCGCCGCATCATCCGCCGCGCCATCCGCCACGGTTACAAGCTGGGCCAGAAGACGCCGTTCTTCCACAAGCTGGTGGCCGATCTGGTGGTGCAAATGGGCGATGCCTATCCCAAGCTCAAGGAGCAGGAAGCGCACATCACCAGCGTGCTCAAGGCCGAAGAAGAGCGCTTCTTCGAGACCCTGGCCAACGGCATGGAAATTCTGGACAGCGCCCTGGCTGGTGACGTCAAGGTGCTGCCTGGCGAAGTGGCCTTCAAGCTGCACGACACCTATGGCTTCCCGCTGGACCTGTCCAATGACGTGGCCCGTGAGCGTGGCGTGACCGTGGACGAAGCCGGTTTCAAGGCGGCCATGGAGCACCAAAAGAGCACGGCCCGCGCTGCCGGCAAGTTCAAGATGGACCGCGCCCTGGAATACACGGGCGATGCCAACCTCTTCACCGGCTACGACAAGCTGGCCGAAGACGCAAAAATCGTAGCGCTTTACGCAGACGGTGTTTCGGTTCCTGAGCTGAAAGCCGGTCAAAGCGGCGTGGTGGTGCTGGATGCCACTCCTTTTTATGCAGAGTCCGGCGGTCAGGTCGGCGATCAGGGCGTGATCTCGGCCGGCGCGGTGCGCTTTGCCGTGGAAGACACGCTCAAGATCAAGGCCGATGTATTCGGTCACCACGGCGTGCTGGAATCGGGCTCGCTCAAGGTGGGCGATGCGGTGCAGGCCCAGGTGGACACCGAAGTGCGCGCCGCCGTGATGCGCAACCACTCGGTCACTCACATCATGCACAAGGCCTTGCGCGAAGTGCTGGGCGGCCATGTGCAGCAAAAGGGCTCGCTGGTCAATGCCGACCGCACCCGTTTTGACTTTGCGCACAACGCTCCCGTGACGGCCGAGCAGATCCGCGACATCGAGCAGCGCGTGAACGCCGAAATTCTGGCCAACACCAGCACGGCAGCCCGCGTGATGGACATCGAAAGCGCCCAGAAGACCGGCGCCATGATGCTGTTCGGCGAAAAATACGGCGAAACCGTGCGCGTGCTCGACATCGGCTCCAGCCGCGAGCTGTGCGGCGGCACCCATGTGCAGCGCACCGGCGATATCGGCCTGTTCAAGGTGGTGGGCGAATCCGGCGTGGCCGCAGGCGTGCGCCGTATCGAAGGCGTGACCGGCATCAATGCCCTGGCCTATCTGCAGTCGCTGGAATCCACCGTGGACCAGGCCTCTGCCGCCTTCAAGGCACCGGCTGCCGAGCTGACCAACCGCATCGGCGGTGCGCTCGATCAGATCAAGGCGCTGGAAAAGGAAATCTCTGCGCTCAAGGGCAAGCTGGCTTCCAGCCAGGGCGATGAGTTGGCCACGCAGGCTGCCGAGATCAACGGCGTGAAGGTGCTGGCTGCCAAGCTCGATGGCGCCGATGCCAAGACCCTGCGCGAGACCATGGACAAGCTCAAGGACAAGCTGGGTGCAGCCGTCATCGTGCTGGCGGCAGTGGACGGCGACAAGGTGCAGCTGGCTGCTGGCGTGACCAAGGCCGAGACGGCCAAGGTCAAGGCCGGTGAGCTGGTGAACTTTGTGGCCCAGCAGGTGGGCGGCAAGGGCGGCGGCAAGCCCGATATGGCCATGGCTGGCGGCACCGATGCTGCGTCCGTGCCTGCGGCCCTGGCTTCGGTGCAGGCCTGGGTGAGCGAACGCCTGTAAAGCGTCACTTCGACGTCTGACGGCGTCAATTCAGTCAAACACCCCGGCAAGTCCGGGGTGTTTTGTTAGGATGGGTGGTTTTTAGCGGCTCGCAGCCTGCGGGATCGTTCTCCGGAGTAGACAACTTCAATTCGTCGGCATATCCCATGGCGCTTTGGCTGGCGCTGCTTGTTCGTTTGGTGCGGCTTATGTGCCGCAGTGCCGGCGTATTTGCATTTTTGTTGCTGCTCTCGTTTCAGGCGGCGGCGCAAAGCGTGGTCTTCATCAATCCGGGGCGTAGCGATGAAACCTTTTGGCGCAACGCTGCCGAAGCCATGGAAGGTGCGGCGCGCAGCCTGCACATGACGCTGGAGGTGCGCTATGCCGAACGCAACCCCTTGCAGGCGATTGCGATTGCGCGCGATGTGGCCGCCAGGGCCGAGCGTCCGCGCTTTGTGGTGTTTGTGAACGAAAACAGCGTCGCTCCCGAGATCCTGAAAGCGCTGGAGGCTGCAGGCATTGACAGCTTTGTGGCCTTCAGCGGGATTCAGCAAATCCAGCGTGCCCAGGTGGGCCAGCCTCGCGAAAAATTCAAGCACTGGCTGGGTAGCCTGGAGCCCCGGGCTGTGGATGCCGGCTATATGACGGCCAAGGCCCTGATTGAAACGGCCCGGGCCTCGCGTGTAGCCCAGGCTCAGGACGGCAGGCTGCAGCTGCTGGCCATTGGCGGAGATCGATCCACGCTGAGCTCGATGGCCAGGAACGCTGGCATGCGCAAGGCGGTGGCCGAAGATGCTGATGTCATCCTGGTGCAGGAGGTCAACGGCGAATGGCGCAGGGATAAGGCAGCCGAGCAGATGCGCGTGCTGGCGCAGCGCTATCCCGAAGCGCGCCTGGTCTGGACTGGCAATGACGAGATGGCTTTGGGTGCCATGCAGGCCTGGCGGGCGCGGGGCGGCACACCGGGAAGAGATGGTTTTTTCAGCACCGTCAACACCTCGCCCGCTGCGTTCGCTGCCTTGCGCAGCGGTGAGCTCAGCGTGCTGGCGGGCGGGCATTTCATGGCCGGAGCCTGGGCGTTGGTGATGTTGTACGACTACGCCCATGGCAAGGACTTTCGCTCCGAGGGGCTGGAGTTGGAGCGGCGGATGTTTGTGCTGTTCGACCCGCCCCTGATCGATCGCTTTGAGCAACGCTTTGGTGCGTCCGGCAAGCCCCTGGATTTTGGCAAGTTCAGCAAGGTCTTGAATGCCGGCGTCAAGCACTACCGCTTTGAGATAGAGGCGCTGTTGCGCTAGGCTGACATGCCACAGGATACGGACAGGCCATGACACGTTTTCGATCGATTGCTACCTTGCTGATCTCGCGCATCGTGTGGCTGGCCTTGATTTGCATGAGTGTTTTCGTGGGCGCTCTGGCCTGGTGGGAGTACCGCGCGGGCCAGCAAAGCTTCAGGCTGGACATGCGCCAGCATGCCCGCAGCAGCCAGCTGCAGCTGTCTAGTGCTTTGTGGGATATAGAGCCGCAGATCGTGCGCCAACGGGTGGCCTGGCTGGCCAGTCTGCCTCAGGTGGGCTATGTGCGTGTGCGTTCGGCGACCACGGGAGAGGTGTTTGAAGCGGGCGACATGGATGCCACCGATGCGAGCGAACGCGAACCGCGCATCAAGCTCGACATTCCGGTGCCCGGGCAGACCGAGGATGGGATCCAGGTGGGTCGCCCCCTGGGCGTGCTGGGCACGCTGGAAATCTGGGAGAGCCGCAGCCACTATGCCCAGCTGATGCGCAATTCCATTTTTGGGGTGGTGCTGGGCTATGTGCTGTTTACGATACTGGTGCTGCGCGGTGGTGGCCATTGTGATGCGCCGGCAGTTGCGCGATCCCTTGCGTCAGATTTCTCACTTTGTTCGATCGCTGCGGCCCAACGAGCTGTCGCGGCCTCTGGTGCTGCAGCGCCCCCAGCGCAACAGCTTTGACGAAATCGATCTGGTGGCCAGCGGTTTTGCCCAGCTACAAAAAGCCCTGCAAAGCCATATTGCCGATCTGGACAGTCTGGTGGCCGAGCGTACCGCCCAGTTGGAGCTGATGGTGGAAGAGGTCAAGCGCCTGTCGTTGACCGATGCGCTGACGGGCTGCTACAACCGGCGGGCTCTGGACGAGCGCCTGGCTACCGAGATCGAGCGCAGCAAGCGCTATGGGCGCGCGCTGAGCGTGGTGTTCATGGATCTGGACCACTTCAAGCGCATCAACGATGAATACGGGCATGTCACCGGCGATGCTGTGCTGCGCGAGGTGGCGCTGCGCAGCCAGGGTCAGCTGCGCTCCCATGTGGACTGGATGGCTCGCTATGGTGGGGAGGAGTTTTTGCTGGTGCTGCCTGAATGTGCAATGCAGGACGCCTGGCAACTGGCCGAGCGCCTGCTTTGCGAGATTCGAAGCAAGGCTTTGAACCTGGACGGTCTTCACATCAGCGTCACGGCCAGCTTTGGTGTGGCCGAGTTGCAGAGCGGCGAGAGCATGGAGGCCTTGCTGGAGCGCGCCGATGCCGCCATGTACCAGGCCAAGCACAGCGGCAGAGCCCGTGTGTGCCTGGCCAAGCCCCAGGCCGGGGATGTGGAGCAGGCGTAAAAAAGCCGCCCAGTTGATGTGGGCGGCACGGTTTTCGCTATCTAAAAGATAGCCGGTGACCAGCGGTTCAGGCCTTGCGTGTGAACACCAGATCCCACACTCCGTGGCCCAGGCGCAGGCCGCGGTTTTCAAACTTGGTCAGCGGGCGGTAGTCGGGCTTGGGTGCATAGGCCTCGGCCGTGTTTTGTAGCGTGGGCTCGGCGTTCAGCACTTCCAGCATCTGCTGGGCGTAGGGCTCCCAGTCCGTGGCGCAGTGGATATAGCCACCGGGCTTGATGCGGGCGGCCAGCTTGGCGATCAGCGGGCTTTGAATCAGGCGGCGCTTGTTGTGCTTTTTCTTGTGCCAGGGGTCGGGGAAGAAGATGTGCACGCCGTCGATCGAAGCTTCGGGCAGCATGTTGTCAATGACTTCCACGGCATCGTGTTGCAGGATGCGGATGTTCTCGATCTCCTGCTCGCCTATGCGCTTGAGCAGCGCGCCGACGCCGGGTTCGTGCACTTCGCAGCACAGGAAGTTGTCGTCGGGGCGCACACGGGCGATATGGGCCGTGGCCTCGCCCATGCCAAAGCCGATTTCCAGAATCAGCGCACCGCTACGGCCGTAGGCTGCGGGGGCGTCGATGGGGGCCTTGTGGTATTGCAGCAAAAAGCGCGGGCCCAGCTCTTCAAAAGCCTTGGCCTGACCGGTGGTCGTACGGCCGGCACGGCGCACATAGCTCTTGATGGTCTTGGGGTAGGCCACGCCTTCGGGGGCTTGGCCTGCCGGTGCAGATTCGGGGGCAGACTCGATGGCAGCGGTGGCTGCAGCGTCGAGTGGCTCGGTGTTCGGTGTGGAGTTAGAGGAAGTCACAGGGCTGTATTGTAGATTTCACGCCAGCAGCCCACCCAGAAGTGCAAGGCCAAAGGCAAAGCCGTGTCGGGGCTTTCGGCCGGCAGCTTGGCAGCTTGGGGCGGTTGTGGCAGGGACAGCTGGCTGGCGGCTTCACACAAGGCCGCCAGCGCCGCCTGAGCGCTGCTGACATCCACCGCTGGGGCGCCATGCTGTTTGGAGAGCTTTTCGCCGCCGGCCATCAACACCAGGGGCGTGTGCAGATAGCGCGGCTGGGCCAGACCCAGTGCCGCTTGCAGCAGCATCTGGCGTGGCGTGTTGTCCGTCAGGTCCTGGCCGCGCACCACATGGGTGATGGCTTGATCGCCATCGTCCACCACTACGGCCAGCTGGTAGGCCCAGAGCCCGTCGGCGCGGCGCAGCACAAAATCGCCCACGCTGGCCGCCACATCCTGCTGCTGGGCTCCCAGACGCCGGTCCTGCCAGTGAAGCACCGGGCGTGATGGCTCCAGCTGATAGTGCGCTATCAACTGCGTAGCTTCATGCGCATGATCCGCTTGGGCTGAAGGCGGATTTGATTGAAATTCCTGTACCAGACGCTCCAGCGCAAAACGCCAGGCCCGCGCCGGTTTGCCCTGCAGACCTTGGCGGCAGGTGCCTGGGTAGGGGCGCTCCACATGGCGTTCATGCGCCAGGCCCATGCTCTGCCAGGCCGCTTCAATTTCCTTGCGCGTGCAGCCGCAGGGGTAGGCCAGTTGCCGGGTCATGAGCTGCTCCAGCGCGTTTTGATACAGGGCGTGGCGCCGGGACTGCCAGAGCACGGGCCCGTCAGAGTGCAGGCCGCAGGCAGCGAGCTGGTGCAGGATATGCAGATCTGCGCCGGGCTGGCAGCGCGGTGGGTCTATGTCCTCGATGCGCACCAGCCACTGGCCGCCATGGGCGCGGGCATCCAGCCAGCTGGCCAGGGCCGCGACCAGGGAACCTGCATGCAGAGGCCCGGTGGGCGAGGGGGCAAAGCGGCCGATGTAGGCGCCGGAGCCTACAGAGGGGCTGCTTGAGATGGAGGAGGAAGAAAAGGCGCTGACCACAGACATGAGTGCGCCAGTTTACGCGCAGGCTGCAGGGCTTGCAGCCTGGCGTAGGTGTGCCATCAGGTCAGCGCCAGTGCCATTTCAAGGCCGGAGACAAAAGCGTCTTCCACGCGGCGGCCGATACACCAGTCGCCGCACAGACCCAGGCCTGTGGAAGGATCGTGCACATGGCTCTTGCCCAGCGGGGCCAGTGTCTGGGCCTGCGGCCACAGATAAACGCTGGCATGACGCGGGGCGACGCGGATGCCGGTGATTTCGCCAAAGCCTTTTTGCAGCTTGGTCAGCACGCGGGCGGCGTCGTCGCTGCGGTGCTCCTGCGACCACTGCGGGTTGGCGTGCACGGTCCATCGTTCAGTCTGGGCGCGGCCGGGTTTGGAGGATTCGCGGGCCACCCAGGCAATGCGGTCGTGCGTGCTGCGTGCTGCATTCCACTGAGGCCCCAAGGTGGTGAGGCCGGCCTGCGCCGCCATGGGGTAGGAGAGCGTCAGCACCCAGCAAGGCGCCATTTCAACCTGGCTGAGCGATTGGGCCAGTGCCGCTGCCTGGGGCGCGCTTTGCAGCAAATGCTGGGCTTGCGCTGCAGGCAGTGCCAGCACCACGCTATCAAAATTGCTAGCGGTTTGCAGGCCGTGATCTTCGGTGTCCAGCGTCAGCGTCCACTGGTGTTTGCTATGGCCTTTGCCGCCGGCAATATGGTGTTCCAGGCGGGTTACGGTCTGGCCTAGGTGCAGACGACCGGCCTCCCACAGCGGAGCAGCCCAGGTCAGGGGCAGGGCCTGCATATCGGGCGTGCCCACCCAGTGGGTCTCCCGGCCCGACGGTGGCTCGGCTGTCTTGCGGCCCTGGGCATTGCGGGTCTGCACGCTGTTCACGCTCCAGGCGCGCACGGAGCCGGGCACCGTATCCAGTGCCATCTGAAAGCGGGGATCGCGTACGGCGAAGAACTGGGCACCGATGTCAAACGTGCCGTAAGGGCCGTTGACCGAACGCAAACGTCCGCCGGCCTGGGGCAGGCGTTCGTAGACATGAACGTCATGGCCGGCCTGCATCAGGGTGCGGGCGCAGGCCAGACCTGCAATGCCCGCGCCGATGACGGCAATGCGCCGGGCTGTGGTGGATGAAGCAGAGCGAGAGGCTTTGGTGGCCGAGGAAGCACGGGAAGCGTTCATGAACAAGCCTTTTCAACACAAGTCCGTCAGAGCGTAGCAGCTACTCAAAGCATAGCAAGAGCGGTAGATACCCTCAAGGCTATGAATGACTGCAGCCTGTGCTGCAGATCAAACCCCGGCCCTGGGCCGCAAGGCTTGTGCTGCAGCGCACACTGAGCCCCACTCTACACCGGGCACTGAACGGCTTGGAGCAGTGCGGCACTCAATGGCGGTGATGGTTTTCCATAAGGGCGCGGCGCGTGGCGGGGCTTTCCAGCTGCTGTAGCCACCATTGCAAGGCCCGGCCCGGCGTGTGGAGGGCTGCGCCCGACCAGCCGTAATGCAGGCGCAGATTGCGCCTCGCACGCGTGACCTGGCGGGTGACCAGCAGGCCTGCGTCCAGATAGGCCTGCACCATGCCGCGCGGCAGAAAGCCGCAGCCAATGCCGCGCACCTGGGCTTCGACCTTGGCCTGCATGCTGTCCACCGTCAGCACATCCTGGCCGTCAACCAGACCGTAGCTGATGTTGCTGCGCACTCCGGAGTCGGCCACGGCGATCAGGCGGTGCTTGAGCAGTGCCTCGTCGGTGAGCGGCTCGGGCGCCTGGGCCAGCGGGTGGTGCGGGGCCACGGCAAAAATGAAGTCCATCTCGCCGATCTCGCGCGTTTGCAGCTCGGCCGCATTGCTGGCGTTGACGGCAATGCCTATGGCCAGATCGGCCTGGCCGCTGGTCAGCGTCTCCAGCGTGCCGGACAGAATGCCGTCCTTGAGCTTGAGGGCGGTGGGCGGGTTCAGGGCGTAGAACGCTTCCACCAGCTCGAACATGGGCGTGCGGGCAATGGCTCCGTCGATGACGATGGTCAGCTGCGGCTCCCAGCCCGTGGCCACGCGTTTGACGCGATGGGCCACGGCGTCTATCTCCTGCAGCAGCCGCGCGCCTTCGCGCAACAGCGCCTGGCCGGCCTCGGTGGGCTGGGCCTGGCGTGAGCGGCGGTCGAACAGCAGCACGTCGAGCGCATCCTCGATCTGGCGCACTCGGTAGGTCAGGGCGCTGGGTACCAGGCCCAGCGAACGAGCCGCTGCGGCAAAGCTGCCGGTTTCGGAGATGGCTTGCAGCATGGCCAGGCTGTCTGGGGTGAGTACATCGCGGGAGCTGGGCATGGGAAGAGGCGAATGTTCAAAGAGTTTGAATGATGCCATCAATCCCGTGCAGCCGCGCCGGGCCTTGGCAGTTCTACAGTAGAGCCCATCAAGAGCTTGTTTTCAAACAGAAAGGTTCACACCATGATGACTCTTCGTCTCTCTCAGGAACGTGGCTATGCGGACCACGGCTGGCTGAAGTCGTTTCACAGTTTTTCATTCGCCGGCTACCACGACCCCCGCCATATGGGCTTTGGCAATCTGCGCGTGATCAACGAAGACCGTATTGCCCCAGGCACTGGTTTTGGTGCCCACGGCCACCGCGACATGGAAATCATCAGCTATGTGATGCAGGGCGCACTCTCGCACAAGGACAGCATGGGCAATGAGCAAACCATTGTTCCCGGTGAGGTGCAACGCATGAGCGCCGGCTCTGGCGTGGTGCACAGCGAGCACAACCATGCCCAGGGCGAGACCACACACTTTCTGCAGATCTGGGTGCTGCCCGCACGTGAGGGTATTGAGCCCGGTTATGAGCAGAAAGCCTTTCCAGAGGCCGAGAAGCGGGGGCGTTTGCGCCTGGTGGCTTCGCCCGATGGGGCCGAGGGCTCGGTCACTCTAAATGCCGATGCTCGCTTGTTTGCCGGCCTGTTTGATGGGGCAGAAGCCGCCGAGATGGTGTTGCCCGCAGGTCGCAAGACCTATGTGCATCTGGTGAGCGGCGAGCTGACGGTGAATGGACAAAGGCTGACAGGCGGTGATGCTGCGCTTTTGGACAATGAATCCCGTCTGCACCTGGCACAGGGCAAGCATGCCGAAGTGCTGGTGTTTGATCTGCAAGCCTGATCGATTTTGTCTCGGCACCGGGCGCAAGCAGCTCGGTGCTGGTCCCAAACGCGGCCGCTGCCGCAAGGAGTTCAAGATGTTGAAACAGTTTTCCAATCCTCTGGCCCTGGTGGGTCGTGTCCTGATCGCTCTGCTGTTTGTTCCTGCAGGTTTTCAAAAACTCACCGGCTTTGCCGGTACCGTGGGTTATGCCGCATCGATGGGCATGCCCATGCCTCAGGTGGCCGTGGCCATAGGATTGGTGATAGAGATCGTGGCCGGTCTGGCCATCTTGCTGGGCTGGCACACCCGCTGGGCAGCCTTGATTCTGGCGTTCTTCACCCTGGTGGCCAGCTTCTTCTTTCATGCGTTCTGGAGTGTGCCTGCCGAGGCCGCCATGGTGCAGCAGTTGCTGTTCTGGAAAAACGTGGCCGTGGTCGGTGGTCTGCTGGGCTTTGCCGCCCATGGCGCAGGCGGCTGGAGTGCCGATGCCGGAAAGCGCTGAAATGCTTGAGCAAGAAGCGCAGCATGCTATTAATTTGATAGGCTAATGGCCTTGATGGTCAAAGCCCCGCAGCTTCGGGCTGGCGGGGCTTTTTTTGAAGCTTGTCTTCGTAGAAAAACAGGGAAATTTCATGGCGAATACGGTTGTGGTCTACCACTCGGGCTACGGGCACACACAGCGCATGGCCCAGGCGGTGGCACAAGGCGCGGGGGCGCAATTACTGGCAATTGATGCCGATGGCAATCTGCCAGCCGGCGGCTGGGAAACGCTGGCGGCTGCCAGCACCATTGTGTTTGGAACGCCTACTTATATGGGTGGCCCTAGCTGGCAGTTCAAGCGCTTTGCCGATACATCGTCCAAGGCCTGGTTTGCCCAGAGCTGGAAGGACAAGCTGTTTGCCGGCTTCACCAATAGCGCGGGCGTGCAAGGCGACAAGCAGGTGACGTTGGACTATCTCTACCACCTGGCCATGCAGCACGGCGGTCTGTGGGTGGGTCTGGGCATGCTGCCCTCCAACACCAAGGCCGCGCAGCGCAACGACGTGAACTGGATGGGTTGCTTTACCGGCGCCATGGCGCAGACGCCTTCGGACGCATCGGTGGCTGAAATGCTGGCCGGTGATCTGGAAACGGCCCGCCAGTTTGGCGAGCGGGTGGCGAAAACCGCCAAGCGTCTGGCTTGATCAGGCGGTAGAAAAGCTGCCGTCGTCGTTACCGCCGCCAGGCAGCGCTGGCGGCTGGTGTTGATCAAGCGGTTTTCTTGACCGGGCGCGGATGAACCAGGGGCGTCAGTTGCAGGTCGGTGCCCAGTGAGTCACGGCCATCGAAGACAAAGCAGCCGCCGTCATAAAAGCCTCCATCGGTTTCTTCAAAGTATTTGAGAATGCCGCCCTCGAGTTGATAGACATGCTCCAGTCCCTCGTCGCGCATGAGGATGGCGGCTTTTTCGCAGCGAATGCCGCCCGTGCAATAGCTGACCACGGTCTTGCCTTCGAATTCGGCCTTGTGTTCGCGCAGCGCGGGGGGGAATTCGGTGAACTTGGTCAGTCGCCAGTCTATGGTGTTCCTGAATGCGCCTTCATCCACTTCGTAATCGTTGCGGGTGTCGAGTGTGACGACCTCACGGCCTTCGTCATCATGGCCTTGCTCCAGCCAGCGGCGCAGCGTGGCGGGCGTAACCGACGGCGCGCGGCCTTGGGCCGGGCGAATCGTCGGGTGGTTCATGCGAATGATCTCGTTCTTGACCTTGACCAGCATCTTGCGAAACGGCACGGTATCCGACCAGCTTTCCTTGGGATTGAGGTCGGCAAAACGCGCATCCTCGCGCAAGGCATTCACAAATTCATGCACCGAGGCGGCGGGACCGGCCAGAAAGAAATTGATGCCTTCCTCGGCCAGCAGCACCGTGCCCTTGAGCGCCAGGGTGTCGGCGCGCGCGGACAGGGTGTCGCGCAGCTCGGCTGCATCTGGCAGCTGAACAAATTTATAGCAGGAAATGTTGAGAATATCGGCCACGGCAGAAACTTAGATGATGTGGCAAGACGGCGCGCGCAGCTTGCTGGGCGTTCGATCAAGGTCGAACGCCATGGGTATCAGGGGAGGTGGCTGCAAAGGCCGCAGGCGCCGGAAATCATCCGGGTTCAGGCGTTTGCAGTCAGCGAAGCCTTGATTTTATTGGACAGCTGAGCCACTGCCAGCGACGCGGGTGCACCGGGCATGGATTGCAGCAACAACTGGCGGCGCATGACGGCTTCGCGCACTGAGGGGTCGGCCGGGATATCACCCCAGTGCACCAGTTGCACGGGCTCGCCGCTGGCGGTGGTCACAAAGCGGTTGAGCACCTGCTGCAGCTGGCTGGTGATGGCGCGGCCATCGCCGGGGCGTGCCGCCTGGTTGACGACCAGGCGAACCCGCTGGCGCTGCTGCTGGGTGGCCAGCACCTTGATGGCAGCATAGGCATCGGTCAGCGAGGTGGGCTCCGGGGTGGCCACAACCAGCACTTCGGTGGCCAGAGAGACGGAGAACAACACCACATCGGAGATGCCGGCACCGGTGTCCAGCAAGATGATGTCGTAATGCGGCGCCAAGGACTCTATGGTGCGCATGAACTGGTTGCGGATCTCGGGCGTGAGTCGCGAATACTCGATCATGCCCGAGCCGGCCAGCAGCACAGAGTAGCCGCCGGGCGCAGCCAGGATGGCGTTATCCAGCGAAGCCCGGCCCGTGAACACGTCGTGCAGCGTGACCTTGGGATAGAGATTGAGCACCACGTCGAGGTTGGCCAGACCCAGATCGGCATCCAACACCAGCACCTTGTAGCCGTGGCGAGTCAGGGCCGCTGCCAGATTGGCCGAGACAAAGGTCTTTCCCACGCCACCTTTGCCGCTGGTGACGGCAATGATGTGCGCTTGCTGCGCGCGCGAGGGCGCACGCAGCGCATCCGACATGGAGATGGAAGCTGGCAAAGAGGGGGGAGGGGCTACTGTGTCAGACATTTCCGCATTCTTTGGCGGGGCTTGCATCATCGGTGATCACGTCAGGGTCTAGTTGGTTATCGGCGCAATTGTGTGCGGGTTCGTCTTCAAACAAAGGCGCGAAAAGCAGGCCTTTTTCCTCGGCACTCACCGTGCTGTCTGGTTGTTCTTCAATCTGCACACAGTTGCGGCCATTGGCCTTGGCCAGGTAAAGCTGGCGATCGGCGCGTTCAGTCCATAGCGAGGCAGTGCTTCGAATCCACTGCAGGGCATAGACACCTCCGATACTAACTGTTACATTTAGCGATAAAACCGGCGAGACAGGAATAGGTGTGTTCTCTATTGCCTCACGCAGGCGTTCTGCCACGGATTGGCCAAAGCTGGCAGCGCACACGGGCAAGATGATGGCGAATTCTTCGCCGCCATAGCGTGCCAGCGTATCCATGGGGCGAATGCCCTGGCTGAGGGTTCGAGCCACGGACTGCAGCACGCAGTCGCCTGCAATATGGCCATGCTCGTCGTTGATCTGCTTGAAGTGGTCGATGTCCAGCATCAGCATCAAGGCGGTTTCGCCGGAGCGGGTGACGCGGTCGATTTCACGCTCCACCACGGAGCGGAAATGGCGGCGATTGGCCAGGCCCGTCAACGGGTCGCGCAGCGAAAGCGCGCACAGCCCATCTATCAGCGACTGCAGATAGTGGGTGGGCGTGTCGGTGGGCAACTGGATGCCGCCAGCGCTGGTGCGAGAGACCAGACTGTGGGCCGTAGCCAAGCGCAGATCACGTAAAAATACGGATTGGTGGGATGCGGAGGAAGTCACGTGGAACTACGAAATTTGCAGGTCAGTGTATCAGTCCGTATCACAATCAAGGGTTTGAATTGTTATCAATGGTGATCTGGGCTGGATCTGGATTTGACGGGGAAACGCGAAAATGTAATAGAAATTCGGCATCGGTGCGATAGGTGCGCAGATGAGGGGACGAATTCAGTATGCCGGCGCGTTCCAGCCGCTGCTCGGCCGGCAGCTTGAGCCCCACCACATGCAGGATGCCGCCGCGCTTGGCAACCAGAAGCTGTAGTCGTGCAAAAGTTTCCACACCGGTAATGTCGATATTGTTGATGGACTGGGCCAGCAAGGCCAGGTGCTGCGCCTCGGGGTTTTGCTGCCAGATATCACTGGCTCTGCTTTCCAGTGCCGAGGCTGCGGCAAAGTCCAGGTCCGCATCCATGCGCAAGGCGATCAGGTGCGGGGCCAGCGGGGGCAGCTGCCACAGCTGGCGGCTGCGCAGGCTGCCATCGCTGTGCAGGCCGACCTCGATGATGCGCGGATGCAGTCGCTGGTACAGAAAATATCCCAGGCTCAGCACAATGCCGGCAAACACGCCCCAGTACATGCGCGGCGCTGTCAAAATAGTGAGCGCCAGGGTGGCAACGCTGATGCTGCCCTCCACCCGTGAAACCCTGAACAGCTGAATGATGGCCTTGGGCTTGATCAGGTTCAGCACCGCGGTAATCACAATGGCTGCCAGCGCAGCTTGCGGCACATGGTAGAGCCAGGGAATAAACCACAGCACCACGGCGATCACCAGCAAAATGGAGAGCACGTTGGCATAGCCCGTCTTGGCGCCGGCCAGCATATTGACGGCCGAGCGTGAGAACGAGGCGCTGGTGGCAAAGCTGCCAAAAAGACCGGCACTGATTTTGGACAGGCCCTGGGCGATCAAATCCTGATTCTCGTTCCAGCGCGTGCCTGCCTGCTGATGCTCCACCTGCGCGCTGGAGGCGGTTTCCAGAAAGCTCACCAGCGAGATCACCAGCACCGGCATCACCAGACCGCCAAACTCCTCCCAGCTCAACATGCCCGGCCACTGGAAATGGGGCAGGCCTGAGGGCAGATAGCCCACCACCGCACCGCCGCCATCGGCAAAACCGCTGGCCCAGCTCGCCAGTCCGGTCAGCGCAATGATGACGATGGTGGAAGGAAAGGCGGGTCGCCATTTCTTGGCCAGCATCAGCCCGGCCATGCTGATCACGCCGTAAGCGATGGACTGCCAATCAAACAGGTAAATCGACGGGGAGTTGAACACTGCCGACCAGCTGCTGCGCAGGCCCAACAAGGTGGGCAGCTGCGAGGCCAGAATCAGCAAGGCCGCAGCCTGGGTGAAGCCCGTGAGTACCGGCGAGGTCACCAGATTGAGCAGCCAGCCGGCCTTGACCATGCCCAGAGCCCATTGCAGCAACCCGGCCAGAATGGCCATCCACGCTGCCAAAGCCACCCAATGCGCAGAGCCGGGCTCGGCCATGCCGGTGAGCGAGGCCCCGATCAACAGCGCACTGAGAGCGGTGGGGCCTACGCCCAGCCGTGGCGAGGGGCTGAACAAAATGGCAATGGCGGCCGGAATGATGGAGGCGTAAATCCCGGTGATCAGGGGCATGCCTGCCAAAGCGGCATAGGCCACACCCTGGGGAAGCAGCATCAGACCGACGGTGATACCCGCCCAGAGTTCTCCGCGTAGCAAAGTCAGCGTGGGTTTGGGCCAGGAGAGAAAAGGGAACCAGCGTGCGAGGGAATGCATAGGCGCTATTGTCATGTCAACTAGCTACAGTAAAACAATGTGCTTTTGTAGGAGTTTGTCCTACGAGCTTGTGCGCGTCCGTCACATTCAGCTTGTTGTCAGGTCTGCGTACAGTGGGTTCTGTGTTTGATTCTTCGAAGATTAAAGGGGGTATTCATGACTTCTATGTCTAAGCGCGCCATTCACATGCTGGCAATTTCCACCCTGGCTTTTGGCCTGGCTGCCTGCGGCAAGTCCGAGGAAAAGACCGCAGGTCAAAAACTGGATTCTGCGATTTCCCAGACCCAGCAAGCGGCCGAGAATGCCGGCAGCAAACTGGAAGACAGCGCCGCCAAGGCCGGAGATGCCACCACCAACGCGATGGAAAAAGCCGGCGACAAGATCGCCAGCGTGGCCGATAGTGCCGGCGCCAAGATGGAACAGGAAGCCGCCAAGGCCGGAGCTGCACTGGACGATGCCGGCATCACTGCCCAAGTCAAGGCGGATCTGATCAAGGAGCCCAATATCAGCGCTCTGAAGATTGATGTGGACACCAAGAGCGGCGTGGTCACGCTGAGCGGCACCGTGCCCAGCGAAGCACTCAAGACCCGCGCCGGCGAGCTGGCCAAGGCCGTCAAGGGCGTGGGCAATGTGAACAACAATCTGACGGTGGGCTGATCGCCGCAGTCGATTGGCGCTCGCCCGTCCAGCCAGAGCGCGCAAGCCCTCTGGCTTTTTTGTGTCTGGCCCTCTGTTTGGCTATCCCTGGCGGTCATTTCGGCGGCTTTGGCACCTGCCAGAGTCGATAAGATGCCAGCATGACCCAAGCCGACCCCAAGCTGTCCACCCATTTGATCCACCACCCCTACCAGGCTCCGCAGGATTTTTCAGGTCCGCAGCCGCCGGTACACAAGGCTTCCACCGTATTTTTCGAGAATGTGCAGGCCATGCGCGAGCGCCGCTGGCTGGACAAGAGCAGCTATACCTACGGCTTGCATGGCACGCCCACCACTTATACGCTGGAAGAGCGACTGGCCACGCTGGAAGGCGGGCTGCAATGTCTGCTGGTGCCCAGCGGGCTGGCTGCCATTGCCACGGTATCGCTGGCGCTGCTCAAGACCGGTGACGAGGTGCTGCTGCCCGATAACGCTTACGGCCCCAATAAATCGCTGGCCGAAGGTGAGCTAGCCCATTACGGCATTCGCCACCAGTACTACGATCCCATGAATGCGGCCGATCTGGCGGCCAAGATCACGCCGGCCACGGCGCTGGTCTGGCTGGAAGCCCCGGGTTCGGTGACCATGGAATTTCCGGATCTGATCGAGCAGGTACGCCTGTGCCGCGCGCGTGGCGTGACCACGGTGCTGGACAACACCTGGGGCGCGGGCCTGGCCTTCAAGCCTTTTGATTTGCTCGGCGATGGCGGCAGCCTGGGCGTGGATGTGACCGCGCACGCGCTGACCAAATACCCCAGCGGCGGTGGCGATGTGCTCATGGGCAGCATCGTCACCCGCAACCAGCCGCTACATATGCGCATCAAGCTGGCCCATATGCGCATGGGTCTGGGCGTAAGCGGTAACGATGCTGAAGCCGTGTTGCGCAGCCTGCCCAGCATCGGTCTGCGCTACCACGCCCAGGACCATGCAGCCCGCCAGTTGGCACAGTGGCTGGGCCGGCAAACTGCGGTGGTGCAGGTTTTGCACCCGGCGCTGGAAGGCGCCCCCGGCCATGCGCAGTGGAAGCAGCTATGCACCAGCGCCCAGCACCCGCAAGGCGTGGCCGCAGGCCTGTTCAGCGTGGTGATCGATGCGCGCTTTGGCCAGGAGGCGGTGGACCTGTTTTGCGACAGCCTGCGCCTTTTCAAGATCGGCTACAGCTGGGGCGGCCCGGTGAGCCTGGTCATGCCTTATGAACTGCCCAGCATGCGCCATTGCGCCACACCGCAAATCGAACTGGGCACAGTGGTGCGCTTTGCCATCGGCCTGGAGGATGCCGGCGATCTGCAAGCCGATCTGGCCCAGGCCTTGCAAATCGCATTGGGTTGATGCTGTCTGGATCAGCGCGAAATTGATAGCGGCTTGCGCATGCAGCGTGTGCAGTTGACAGGGCTGGTTGACGAATATCAAGCTGCATGAAGCGCAACCAGCTCATCAATTCATAGTGAAACCACCGGGCAGGGCCGAGGGCTTTCCGCAGTGTCTGGGCTTTGAAGCCGGGGGTAAGTTCGGTGCAGGCAGCGTTCGCCGAACGCGCTGGCAACCAGGAGACCCCGCATGCAAGCGCCCCCTGTTTCCGAAACCCCGGCCGATCCGCCGCCGCTGCTGGTGCGCCGCCTGCGCTGGGCCCAGCCCTGGCAATGGTTGGCCTGGGGCGTACGCGATGTGTTGCGCGCGCCCTGGATTGCCTTGTTCTACGGCCTGTGCTTCTGGGCCATGGCGCTGCTGCTGGGCTGGGTGTTCAAAGCCAGCCCCGAATACCTGATGTCCATGGCCAGCGGCTGTCTGCTGGTCGGGCCGTTTCTGGCCATGGGCCTGTATGAGATCAGCCGCCGCCTGGAGCAGGGCGAAGTGCCCGAGCTGGGAGCGTCGCTGGACTGCTGGAGTGGTCATCTGCAAAGCATGGGCATGCTGGTCATGGTGCTGATGGTGCTGGAAATGCTCTGGGGCCGCGCCGCCATGGTGGTGTTTGCCATCTCCTTCGATACCGGCATGCCCACTACCGCCAGTATTTTGCAAACCGTGCTGCGCCGCGAAAACTGGGAATTCCTGCTGATCTACCTTGCCGTGGGCGCCGTGTTTGCGGCCCTGGTGTATGCGTTCACCGTGGTGTCTTTACCCACCATTCTGGACAGAGACACGGATGCGCTGACCGCCTGCATCACCAGCATGCGCGTGGTGGGGCTCAATATGGGCGTGATGCTGCTGTGGGTGGGCATGATCACGCTGCTGGTGAGCGTCTCCTTGCTGCTGTATGGCGCGGGCTTGCTGGTGGTGGGGCCGGTGCTAGGCTGTGCCAGCTGGCATGCGTACCGGGCCAGCGTGTACGTGGAGCAGACCGCAGACCGCAGACCGCTGATCGCTGATCGCTGATAAAAGGGGGGCAGCAATGGACTTTTGGAACTGGATCACCCAGCTTTTCACTCCCCGAGCAGGCAACGGTGTGGGTGCCGGCCTTGGCAGGAGTGACGGCTCCCATTTTTCCATGACTGCGTCATACAGCCGCGACGATGGCAGCGATGTATTTGGCGACAGCTATTTCAACAACGATAAGCACAGCGATAAGGGCTGCGACAGCGCAAGCGCCGACTCCGACCAATGCAGTGATTCGGGCGATGCTGGCGGGGGAAGTGACGGCGGCGGTGATTGAGCTGGCGATTGAGTCTCACCGCCGTGATTTGCCCAGCTCTATTTCAGCAAGGGCTTGAGCTTGGGCCAGACATTGCTCAGCATCTGCGGCTGGGCTTTGGCATTGGGGTGAATGCGGTCGCTTTGAAACCACTGCTCGGCATCTGCCGCATCGCCTATGCCGGCCAGCAGAAAAGGCACGAGAGGCAGCTTTTCCTGCTTGGCCAGGTTCTCGAACAGGGCGGCAAACTGCTCGGTATAGGTGGCGCCGTAGTTGGGCGGCACCTGCATGCCCACCAGCAGCACCTGCGCCTTGGCCTGCTTGGACGCCTGCACCATGGCCTGCAGATTGCTCTGCGTGCTTTGCAGCGCCAGGCCGCGCAAAGCATCGTTGCCGCCCAGCTCCAGAATCACGATCGAGGGCCGGTGCTGCTCCAGCAGTGCCGGCAGCCGCGATTTGCCACCGGCCGTGGTCTCGCCGCTGATGCTGGCATTGATCACACTGTATGCCGGTTTTTCCGCCTGAACCCGCTGCTGCAGCAAGCCCACCCAGCCTTTGCCGCGCGTGAGCCCATATTCGGCACTCAGCGAATCGCCCAGCACCAGAATCGGGCCGCCGCTTGCGGGTTTGGGGTTTGGGCTATGGTGGGTGGCCGCCGCATGCGCGCTGGCGCTGGCACCGAAAACACCCAGTGCCAAAGCCAGGGCGATACAGTGGCGGCGTCGCCTGCGGTCACCGTGTTGTGTGGATTCCAACGTTTCAAATTGCTTCATGTCAGAAACTCTTGCCATTCCTTTGATCTCTGTTGAACAGGTATTCAAATCGGTCACCGACTCGACCGGTACGCTGGACATTTTGCGCGATATCAATCTGCGCTTTGTCGAGCGTGAAACCGTGGCCATTGTGGGGGCCTCGGGCTCGGGCAAGAGCACCTTGATGGCCATTCTGGCCGGACTCGATACCCCTAGCCGGGGAGCGGTGCGTTTGCAGGGCCAGGATTTGTTTGCGCTCAGCGAAGACCAGAGAGCGGCGGTGCGGGCGCAGAAGATAGGCTTTGTGTTCCAGAGCTTTCAGCTGCTGGGCAACCTGACGGCGCTGGAGAACGTGATGCTGCCGCTGGAGCTCAGTGGTGCACGCGATGCCCGTGCCCGCGCCACGCAGATGCTGGAGCGTGTGGGCCTGGGGCAGCGCCTGGCGCATTACCCCAAGCTGCTCTCGGGCGGAGAGCAGCAGCGCGTGGCCCTGGCGCGTGCTTTTGTGGTGGAGCCCGCCGTGCTGCTGGCCGACGAGCCCACGGGCAGCCTGGACTTTGCCACCGGCCAGACCATCATGGAGTTGATGCTGGCCCTGAACCGCGAGCGCGGCACCACGTTGATCATGGTCACCCACGACAGGGCGATTGCCGCCCAGTGCGAGCGCCGCATCACCATCGAGGCCGGGGCCGTGCTCTGAAAACAAAAAAGGCCTGTGATCAAACAGGCCTTTTTCCTAGATAGCGCAAGCGCTGGTAGCTATGAAAATCAGAGTTGCGGAACGGCCTGTCCCAGCTTGCGTTGGGCAGCGCGGCTGGCAGCGGCCGTGAACAGCACGTCGGTGGAGGAGTTCAACGCGGTTTCGGTGGAATCCTGGATCACGCCAATCACATAACCCACGCCCACGACCTGCATGGCCACGTCGTTGGAGATGCCGAACAAGCTGCAGGCCAGCGGGATCAGCAGCAGCGAGCCGCCCGCCACGCCGGAGGCGCCGCAGGCGCAGACCGAAGCCACGATGCACAGCAAGATGGCGGTGGGAATATCCACCGCAATGCCCAGCGTGTGGGCCGCCGCCAGCGACAGCACGCTGATGGTGACGGCCGCACCGGCCATGTTGATGGTGGCGCCCAGGGGGATGGAGATGCTATAGGTTTCCTCGTCCAGCTGCAGGCGCTTGGCCAGCGCCAGATTCACCGGAATATTGGCTGCCGAGCTGCGGGTGAAGAAGGCCGTCAGCGCGCTTTCGCGCAAGCAGGTCAGCACCAGCGGGTAGGGGTTGCGGCGGATTTGCGTCCACACAATGAGGGGGTTGACCACCAGGGCCACAAACGCCATGGAGCCCACCAGCACCAGCAGCAAATGGGCGTAATCCCAGAGAGCGCTTGTGCCGCCCGAAGAGAAGGTGGCCACCACCAAGCCGAAAATACCCAGCGGTGCCAGACGGATCACGCCCTGGATCACGCGGGTGAGGGCGTTGCCCAGATCCTCGATCATGGTGCGAGTGCTCTGGCTGGCATGTCGCAATGCCGTGCCCAGGGCAACAGCCCAGGCCAGCACGCCGATGTAGTTGGCCTCCATCAGCGCGCGCACCGGATTGTCAACGGCGCTATGCACCACATTCATCAGCACCTGGCCGATTTCTCCGGGCACGCCTTGCGTCACCGGGGCTTCGCGGAAATGAATGACCGAGGGAAACAGCACGCTGGCGGCCACGCCCACGCAGGCGGCGGCAAGCGTGCCCAGCACATACAGCCACAGCACGGGCTTGATCTGGGTTTGCTGACCCGGGCGGTGGTTGCCTATGGCGGCAATCACCAGCACGAACACCAGCACCGGTGCCACGGCCTTGAGGGCAGAGATGAACAGCGTGCCCAGCATGGATGCAGGCTGAGCGGCGGCCGGCCACAGCCAGGCGACCAGCACCCCGGCCACCAGGGCAATCACGATCTGCAGCACCAGGCTGGTACGGTTGAGCCAATCAAGCAAGGCGTTGAGCATGCAAGGTCTTTGTTGAAAAATGGAACGGGGAAAGCACTGCAGGCTTTCAGCGGACAGGGCCTGCAGCGCAGCAGCGGGGACACGGAAAACGGACAAGTGGCATAGCTGAATTTTGCGAGTGTCAAACCTCACAAACGCTGGCGTGCACCGGGAGCCTGGAGCGCTCAGTTATGCATGATAAGCGTCCTTCCCGTCCGAAGGGGGCGCAGTTTAGCCCCTACATAAAACCACAGTCGCGCGCGCAGGCATGACCTTGCAGGCTGCAGGCCTGTAGGCAAACCCCCGGATAATGGCGGCCTATGTCGTCTCCCAAAGTTCTGTTCGGCTTTCACGCCGTTGGCGTGCGTCTGAAGACCGCCCCCAAATCCATCATCGAGGTTTACTTCGAAGCCTCGCGCCGTGATGCGCGCATGCGTCAGTTTCTGGATCGCGCCAAGGAGGCCGGTGTTCGTCTGATCGAAGCCGATTCCCTGCGCATCGCCAAGCTGGCGGGCTCCCACGGCCACCAGGGCGTGGCCGCGCGCGTGGAGGAAGTCAAGGACACTCGCACGCTGGACGAGCTGCTGGACGATCTGGAAGAAGCCGGCGTCAAGGCGCCGCTGTTGCTGGTGATCGACGGCGTGACCGATCCTCACAATCTGGGTGCCTGCCTGCGCGTGGCCGACGGTGCCGGCGTGCATGCCGTGATCGCCCCCAAGGACCATGCGGCCGGCATCAATGCCACCGTGGCCAAGGTGGCCAGCGGCGCGGCCGAGACCGTGCCTTACTTCATGGTGACCAATCTGGCGCGCACGCTCAATGAGCTCAAGGATCGCGGCATCTGGATCATCGGTACCAGCGGCGATGCCGACAAACACCTCTACCAGATGGATCTGACCGGTCCCACGGCTTTGGTGCTGGGCGCCGAGGGCGATGGCATGCGCCAGCTGACGCGAAAGACCTGCGATGCTCTGGTGAGCATTCCCATGCAAGGCGCGGTCGAGAGCCTGAACGTCTCCGTGGCCAGCGGCGTGTGCCTGTATGAAGCTCTGCGCCAGCGTCTGGGCCACGGCCTTGCTGCTGCTCCCAAGGTCTGAACCGCAAGCGCAGACCGATTGCTCAGTCTCCAAAGGCTGCAGGGCACAAGCCCTGCGGCCTTTTTTTCAGCCTGTGCTGCGGTGAGGCCGTCAATCGCCTAACTGCTCCGCCGCCGGGCTGCGGTGTAGCAGCGCATGCACGGCTTTTGACAGATCGGGCATGGAGACGGGTTTGATCAGCACGGTGAACTCTTCGGTGGCCGGCTGCTCGCTGCGCAGCTCCTCATGGCTTTTGCCCGTGGTCAGCAGCAGCGGAATGTGCAGGCCTTCGTTTCGAAGCTGATGGCATAGCTGGATGGCCGACAAGGGCTTTTGCTGGCGGGCGGAGGCAATGATCAGGTTCACCTTGAGCCCGCTGTTGATATAGCGCAGCGCCACTTCGGGCTTGTAGGCCGTAGCCACTTGGTAGTCCAGCTCATACAGCACCTGGGCCATGGCGTTGCGGGTGGGCAGGTCTTGCTCGATCAGCAAAATGGTCTCGCGCCCGCCCTGCTCCAGCGCCTGAGGTTCGTCTTTCGGTGAACTGTCCTGCTCGGAGCGCGGAAAGTACAGGCGAAAACAGCTGCCCTGGCCTTCGGCAGACTCCACTTCGATCAGGCCGTGGGAGTGATCCATGAAGTTCTTGACCATGGGCAGGCCCAGGCCCGCACCCTTGCCCTCGGGTTTGGTGGTGAACAACAGCTCGAAGATCCGGGCCTGCACGGCCTCGCTCATGCCTGTGCCGTCGTCGCGCAAGCTGATCATCAGGTAGTCGCCGGCAAAGTCCTGGCGTTTGAGCACCGCATTTTCCACCGTCAAGGTGATGTTGCCGCCGCCGGCCGTGGCATCGCGGGCATTGATGGCCAGATTGATCAGCGAGTTCTCGAAATACATGCGATCCACGCGTATCGGCCACAGCTTGGCTGCCAGCTGAATCTGCAGCTGGGCTTCATCGCCCACGGCCTTGTACAGCAGCTGCTCGATATCGCGAATCAGGTTCTTGGGGTCTGCCGTGACCAGCGTCATGGACTTGCGGCTGCTGAAACCGGTGAGCTGCGAGGCCAGCCGTCCGGCCTTTTTGATGGTCTCGTGAATCACATCGATGTGCTCGTGCTGCTGGTTGTCGGTGATCTTTTTTTCGAGCAGACCGGCATGCAGGCCGGTGATGAACAGCAGATTGTTGAGGTCGTGGGCCACGCCAGCGGAGAGGTTGGAGATCAGATCCATCTTCTGCGCGCGCGCCAGACTGGCCTGGGACAGTGCCAGCTCCTGCCTGCCCAGTTGCAGCTGGTGCTTGAGGCGGGTGATCTGATCCTGGGATTTGTCCTCGGCCTGTTTGAGGGTCTGGATGCTGATGTTGGAGCCCACCCAGTAAAGGGTTTCATTGCTGGCGTTTTTGACGGGAGCCAGCGTGGCATAAAACCATTCATAGCCGCCGCCATGCTTTTTGATGCGCAAACGATAGCCGGTGGCTTTTTCGGTGATCAGCGCCCGTGACAGACCGGCATTGAGGCCCGCCAGATCATGGGGATGAACAATGTCTATCCAGACCGCATCGCTGAGGTCTATGGGCTGAGCGTGGTTGTAGGCGTAGAGCTTGAGGGCCTTGTTCAGCCAGGTCAGCTCGCCGTGCGGGGTGGCAATCCAGGCCTGGTAGGGCAGAAGATCGAGCAAGGCCTCGAAGCGATCGCTGTGCACAAGCTCGCCTGACCTTGCCGTGCTGCTCTGCGTCTCTGTGAGGGGCGCCGCTGTCAGATAACACTGCACGGCGCAGACCTGGCCGTCTTGCTGCATGGGCACAAAATGCCATTGCATGCTTTGCTGGGGCAATTGCACTGTGGTTTCTGCCAGCAGCTGCACGCTGTTTTGCAGGGCCTGCAGCAGCAGGGGGTGACGTACGGGATCGAGTCCTGTCTGAAGCGGGCCGGAGCGCATCTGCATCTGCAGCGCCTTGTTGGCGCATTCGAGTTGCAGCCCGGGAAACTTGATCAGCCCCCATGGCAGCGTGGCCAACATCATGGCCTGCTTGAGTACATCGAGATGTTCCATTGTGGTCATGGGCAAGCCTGTGGTACTCAAAATCAGGAGCGGTGATCTAAGCAGTGTAGAACCGATTCTGTAAATCTTTGTCATCCGATGTCCCAATTGACACCGGCGGGACATTTGAGCATCTCATGCCAAATCATCAAGCCCATGCTCGCCACCCTCGGCTGCCTGGTTGCTGCTGTTTTTTTTCAGCTGTGCTGGGGTGAAAAAGCTTTTTACCCCTTTGTTTGAATGTGCTTTAAGCTATTTAATTAATAGCGAATGGCTCCAATTTTGCGCCAGCATCAGGCGATTTGGGCGGCCAGGGCCTGCAACTGGTCGGCGCATATGCCCCAGCCTTGCTCAAAGCCCATGTCCAAATGCTGCTGGCGGGCCTCTGCGCTCCAGTGGCGTGCGCGGGCGGTGTACAGGGTTTGCTCGCCTTCGGGCTCGAAGCTGATGATGGCCGTCATAAAAGGCTTGGCCGTTGGCAGCCAGCCCGCGGTATAGGCATCGGTGAAGACCAGGCGACGGTTGGGAATCACCTCCAGATAGACGCCGGGGTTGGGGTGCTGATTGCCCTCGGGGTCTTGCATGACGATCAGGCTCTGCCCGCCGACACGTAGATCCAGCTCCACATGGGCAATCGTCCAGGGGCTGGGCACAAACCACTGCTTGATCAGCGCGGGTTCGGTCCAGCATCGGAACAGGGTTTGCGCCGAGGCGGGTATCCGGCGTATGAGCACCAGATCGTTGGCATGTTCGGCAATTGCTGACTGGGAAGAGGATGTCATGGAAACGCTCCTTTGGAACACAGGGCAGTCATCGTAAACAGGTTCTCGAATTCGCCAGCACTGATTTGCCCCAACCCCTGTTTGCCTAGACCCAGCCCAGCGCTCCCAGCAGGGCCCCGGAGCCCAGCAGCCACAGCAGGTGTATGCGGGTGCGCCATACCAGCAGCATGCAGACCAGGGAAAGCAGCCACAGCCAGCCGTCCTGGCGCCACTGGCCGCTGGCGCTGCCCAGCAGCCAGCCTGTGGCCAGCAGCAGGCCTATCACCAGCGGTGCCATGCCTTGCTTGAAGGCCCGCACGGTGCGGCGTTCACGGTTGTGCTGCAGCCAGCGCGAGGCCTGCCAGGTCAGCAGCGAGCTGGGCAACAAAATGCCCAGCATGCAGATCAGTGCGCCCAAAGCGCCCAGAGCCCAGCCCAGGCTGGTCGAGCCGCCTGCGGCATTGAGCCCCACATTCCAGCCCAGCAGTGCAATGAACAGCACATTGGGGCCGGGGGCCGCCTGGGCAATGGCGATCGAGCTGGTGAACTGTGTCTCGCTCAGCCAGTGCTGGCTGTCCACCAGATAGCGGTGCATATCGGGCGCCGCGGCAATGGCGCCGCCCACTGTCATCAGCGACAAGGAAAGAAAATACAGCCACAGGTGCAGCCAGTCCTGCCATTGCATGTCGATCAGCAGCTGGTTCATGGCGCCTGCTTCCGGTAGGTCAGCACGCAGCCGGCACCGCCGATGCTCAGCAGCACCCAGAACAGCGGCCAGCGCAGCACGGCCATGGCCGCAAAAGCGGCCAGCGCCAGCACGGCGCAGCACCAGCGCCCCAGAGGATGGCGGGCCAGCGTGGCGGCCAGCTTCAAGCCCATGCCTGCCACCAGGCCGGCGGCCACGGCGCCCATGCCGCGCAGCGCACCGGCCACGGCTGGGTGATGGGCAAACTGCGCATAGACCACGGTGAGGCTGATGACCAGCAGCAAAGGAAAGGCCAGGATGCCGCACAGCCCCACCACCGCACCGCGCCAGCCAAAATAGCGCTCGCCCAGCATGATGGAGAGATTGACCACATTGGGGCCGGGCATGATCTGGGCCACGGCCCAGTCTTCCATGAACTCTTCGTTGCTCAGCCAGCCGCGCTTTTCCACCAGCTCACGTTGAATCACGGCCAGCACGCCGCCAAAGCCCTGCAGGGCCAGCCAGGTCAAAGACCAGAACAGCGCGCGCAGATGGGCGGGGCGGGGTTTTTCGGTGGAGTCGGCAGGTACAGGGTTCATGAGAGCAATTCATGCAGCTGCGCCCGTCTGGATTGCGCACAATGCTATGAATTATCTATTCAGCAACCCGCTTTGGGCAGGGTTTTGCTGCCATATCTGGTATCTCTTGCGCTCATACCCCCATGGCTGAATGTGATGGCTGAGCTTGAGGCCGGTTGGCGAACACCTGTGGATTGATCACAGCCGGGCCGCTCTTCAAACCGCAAGTTTGACGCCGCCTTGTAGCCTTTCGGTCACGGTTTGTGCCACGGACGCCGGCGCCTGCTCGAGCACGGCCGGCCATTGCGCCTTGGCCTGCTGGACCCGATCGCGCAGCAGACTCAGGTGGCGCGGTATGCGCAACAGGCCGGCCGCTTGCATCAGGGCGCGCAAATCTTCCCAGTCCAGGGCTCTGAGCTGGGCATCGATGGAGCGGTTGACCGCGTACTGACCCGCAGGCGCATCATGAAAAAAAGCCGAAACACAGACCGGGTCGTACAGCGGGGCCAGTTGCGGATGGCGGCCGTCGGGGTAGATCAGGGCCCAGTTCTTGAGATGGGCATCGGTATTGCCCATGAGGATGAAGGCCAGCATGCGGGCCAGAAACTCGCGCGTGTCCTGCACAGGCTGGGTGCTCAGACGGTTGAGCACGCGCAGCATGGTGGCCCAGTCCTGCAGCGGCTGGGCCGGGTTGCGCTGTCCGTATTTCTGGCGCGGCGCATAGCCCAGCACCTGGTTGAACTCTTCCATATGTACGCGCACGCCGCCGGGCAGGTGGTCAAAGCGGTCCACGGCCAGAATTTCCTTGAACGGCAGATGCTCGGGCAGCTCAGCCTCGGCGCGGCTGATGACGCGGGCGCGGGCGCAGTTCAGCTGCAAGGCCTGGCACAGCTGATAGCCGGCGAACTCGTTGGCCACCAGATCCGGGTGCTGGCTGGTGGGCAGCTTCAGGATGGTGCTGCCCGCCTGGCCGTGGCGGTGAATGGTGTAGCGTCGCCCGTTGTGCACGGCGCTGAACTTGGTGACCACGCCCGGCAGCGAGGCCGCGTCTTCCACCGGGTATTCGACAAAGCCCGGCTCCAGCACATCGAGTCCCTGCGTAGTGTGCCAGTGGCGCACGGTGTCCGGCACGCCTTGCTGCAGCGGCACGGGCTCGACTTCCAGCGCGCCCATCAGGTCGTGGCCGGCCGCGGCCAGCAGCTCGAACTCATCGTCTGGCGCGCAGCCGCGCTCATGTGCCAGGCGCTCGCGGTTATGGCCTTCGGGCAGCAGGTTCTGAAAGTACACCGGCCAGCGCCCGTCGGTGCGCACCAGGCGCGCATCGCGCATGGAAGACAGGATTTGCCGGGTGGCGGCCTCGCTGTCGCCGGTCAGGCTCAACGACAGCGTGGGGCGATTGGCATCGTTGATGTAATCCTCGTCGAAGGAGATGCGCAGAATATCCCCGTACTGGGACAGATAGCCCACGCCGCGCCGCCCGCCGCCCCAGGCAGCCGGCAGATGCATGAACAAGCGCAGGTAACGGATGGCGGTGCTCATGGGCTTCTTTAGATGTTGGGACGGTGCCGGCCGTGTTCAGCTCAAAGCTTGTCGACGATGGAGGCCGGTGCCTCGGCTCCCTGGGGCTGGGCCAGAAACTTGCCACCGGACTGGATGAAGGCCTGCAACTCGGCCCGCAAGGCCGTGGGCACGGCAATCAGATCCATCTCCAGCACGCGTGCCATTTCCTGCAGGGTGGAAAAACGCGGGTCCACATCGCCGGTTTCGGTGCGTTGCACGGCCATGCGCGACAGGCCGGCGCGTGCAGCCAGATCGGCCTGGGTGATTTGGGCGGCTTTGCGCGCTTGAGCCAGTGTGGCGATAAGATCAGAAGTCATGATGCTAAATATACTCTTTTAATGTAATTTGAGTATTTTGAGATTCATTTATCGTTTGAAGTACAAGGCGAACGTGCAAACACGGCTGGCGCTTGTCGTGCCTCTGCCATAGTCTGGGTTCATTGTTGCTGCTGCAGAACCTGAAATCAGGAGAGACCCCTTGGATTGGATTGCAAGCCTGCTGAGCCAGGAACACGTCAAGCTCTGGCTTTCCGTAGGCTGGACCTTGTATGTGATTGTGGTCAGCGTCTGGATTTTGCTGCAGCGCAGCCAGCCGGTGGCCACCTTGAGCTGGTTGCTTTCCATGGCCGCGCTCCCGGTGGTGGGGTTGGTGATTTATTACTTTCTGGGCCCGCAGCGCATGAAGCGCCAGCGCATCAAGCGCTTGCGCTCGCGCAAACGCTCCAAGGTCAGGGCCAGCATTCAGCGCCTGCGCGAGCGCATGCCTCATGGCGATGCGCGCCTGCACCAGGTGGCACAGCTGGTGGCGGCCACCAGCGACTTTCCCCTTAGCACGGCCAGCGGCATGCAGCTGCTGGTTGGCGGGGCAGCCACTTTTGATGCCATTGCACAGGCGGTGACGACGGCCAGGCACCATGTGCACCTGGAGTACTACATCTACGAGCCGGACCAGACGGGCACGGCGCTGCGCGATTTGCTGATCGATAAAGCCCGCCAGGGTGTGCAGGTGCGCCTGCTGGTCGATGCCCTGGGCTCCAAGAAACTGGGGCGCCAGTTTCTCAAGCCCTTGCTGGATGCAGGTGCCGAAGTGGCGCGTTTTCACGATTCCAAGGTGGGCCGGCGTCTGCGCCCGGTGGTGAACTTTCGCACCCACCGCAAAATTCTGGTCTGCGACGGCCAGGTCGGCTTTACCGGTGGCGTGAATGTGACGGACGAGGAAAACGAGCGCATTGTGGCCAATGCCTATCACGATGTGCATTTGCGCGTGGAAGGCGCGGTGGTCAACTGGCTGCAGACCGTGTTCATGGAAGACTGGGCCTATGCGCTGGAGAAAAAGCCCGGCCAACTGCCTGCCGATATCGAGGAGCTGCTGCCGGAGCAGGGCGATGGCGACATTCCCATGCAGGTCATCACCTCGGGCCCCGACAACAGCCTGCAGGCGATTTATCGCGCGCATCTGGCCGCAATTCACGCTGCAGATCATCGCGTCTGGCTGACCACGCCTTATTTTGTGCCTACCGAGGCGGCGCTGGCCGCACTCACCAATGCCTCGCTGCGGGGCGTGGACGTGCAGATTCTGGTGCCCAAGAAGTCGGACTCGATCTTTGTGACGGCCGCGGCGCGCTCTTATTTTGATGAGCTGATACGCTGCGGCGTGCGCGTGCACGAGTTCCAGGCCAGCATGCTGCACTCCAAGACTCTGGTGGTGGATGACAACATCGCCATCATAGGCACGGCCAATTTTGACTACCGCAGCTTCTTTCTCAACTACGAGGTCTGCCTGATAGGCTATGGCCCCCAGCTCAATGGCGAGCTGGCGCGGCAGTTCGAGCAAGATCTGGGCAGCGCCCAGATGGTTCAGTACAAAAGCGAAAAACGCTTTAGTCGCCGCTTGTTTGATTCCGTGGCCCGACTGACTTCCCCCCTGCTGTGATGACCGAACAACTTCTGGCGGACTGGTTTGCCGCCCATCCCCGTCTACTTGTGATTACCGGTGCAGGCTGCAGCACGGAGGTGGGCATTCCCGACTACCGGGACGAGCAAGGCCAATGGAAGCGCCCGCAGCCCGTCACCTACCAGGCCTTCATGGGCGATGAACTGGTGCGCAAGCGCTACTGGGCCCGTTCCATGCTGGGCTGGCGCGTCATGGGCCAGGCGCAGCCGGGCAGGGCGCACCGGGCGCTGGCGCTGCTGGAGCAGCAAGGCCATATCGAGCTGCTGATTACCCAGAATGTGGATGGCCTGCATAGCGCCGCAGGCAGCCGCAGCTGCCTGGATCTGCATGGCCGCATCGACACCGTGCGCTGCATGGACTGCGGCCGGCGCTTGGCGCGCTCCCAGTTGCAGCAAAGCCTTCTGGCGCGCAATCCGCATTGGGCGCAGCTGTATGCCGCTCCGGCTCCCGATGGCGATGCCGATCTGGAGCATGAGGATTTCAGCGCTTTCGAGGTGCCGGCCTGCCCGCACTGCGGCACTGGCGTACTCAAACCCGATGTGGTTTTTTATGGCGAATCGGTTCCGCGTGAGCGGGTGGAGCAGGCCATGGCTGCCCTGGAGCGGGCCGACGGTCTGCTGATTGCCGGCTCCTCGTTGATGGTGTTTTCGGGCTTTCGCTTTGCCCAGGCCGCAGCGCGCCGGGGCAAAAGCCTGATCGCCATCAACCAGGGGGTGACGCGGGCCGATGATTTGCTGGAATTCAAGCTGGAGATGGATGTAGGCCAGGCTCTGCTGAGTATGGCCCGCGCGAGCTGATTTCCGCAGTACTTTGATTTTGATAGCTGTAAGCACAACAAATAAAAGGGGTTTAACCGTATTTTTCTTGAATTTTTGAAGACCAAATATCCTGAAAGCAGAGGCCGACGCCGCCGCAGCATTTGCCTTGAAGCCCCCTGGTTCGCGGGCATACTTGGCCTCCATGGCTCATACCTTTTTCTGGCACGACTACGAAACCTTTGGCGCCCAGCCGCGCTACGACCGCCCGGCACAGTTTGCAGGCATACGCACGGATGACCAGCTCAACGAGATCGGCGAGCCCGTCATGTGGTATTGCCAGCCCGCCAACGACTATCTGCCCGACCCGCAATCCTGTCTGATCACCGGCATCACCCCCCAGCGGGCGCTGGAAGACGGCATTCCCGAGCATGAATTTGCGGCCCTCATCGAGGCCGAGCTGGCCCAGCCCGGCACCGTGGGCGTGGGCTACAACACGATTCGCTTTGATGATGAGATCACGCGCTTCATGTTCTGGCGCAATCTGATCGATCCCTATGCGCGTGAGTGGCAAAACGGCTGCGGCCGCTGGGATCTGCTGGACGTGGTGCGCATGGTCTATGCGCTGCGGCCCGACGGCATTCACTGGCCCCAAAAGGAAGACGGCTCGCCCAGCTTCAAGCTCGAAGACCTTGCCCGCGCCAACGGCTTGCTGCACGAGCAGGCCCACGATGCCTTGAGCGATGTGCGTGCCACGATTGGACTGGCCCGCCTGATTCGCGACAAGCAGCCGCGTCTGTTCGACTTTGCCTTTGGCCTGCATAAAAAAGACGGGGCGCTGCGCGAGATGGGCTTGCCCGCGATTCAGGAGCATGCACGCCCGTTTCTGCACATCACCGGCATGATCCGCCCCGAGCGCGGCTGCCTGGCCGTGATGTGGCCGCTGGCCACCCATCCGACCAACAAGAACGAGGTGATTTGCTGGGATCTGGCCCAAGACCCCAGCGAGCTGGCCGGTATCAGCATTGAAGACCTGCGCCTGCGCCTGTTTACCCGCCAGGCAGAGCTGCCCGAAGGCGTTACGCGCCTGCCCATCAAGAGCATTCACATCAACAAATCGCCCATGGTGGTGGGTAGCCTCAAGACGCTGAGCCCGGCCATGGCCGAGAAATGGGGCGTGAATATGGAGCAATGCCTGGAATTTGCCGCCATTGCCCGCGACCTGCCCGATATGAGCGCCCAGTGGAAGGCTGTGTTCACGCGCGAGGCGGGCGAGCCGCTGGATGCCGATCAGGATCTGTACGGCGGTTTTGTGGGCAACGAAGACCGCCGCCGCCTGGAGCGCGTCAAGCGGCTCTCGCCCCAGGAACTGGCGCTGGACAAGACCGGCTTTGACGACCCGCGCCTGACCGAGCTGGTCTGGCGCTACCGGGCGCGCAACTTCCCCATGATGCTGAACGCCGCCGAGCAGCAGCGCTGGGAGCAGCATCGCGCTGCCTGCCTGATTGAAGGCCAGGGCGGCGCGCGTACGGCCGAGCAGATGTTTGCCATGATCGACGCCCTGTCCGAAACCGCCGACGAGCGTGCCGAAGAGATTCTGGGCGATCTTTACGACTACGCCGACGGCATGGTGCCCGAGGCCTGATCGACCCATTTGGGCGATTCGTGTCATCCTAAAAGGCTGCTCCCCGTAGATACGGGTGGCAGCCTTTGGTCTTTGACATTGGCATGGAAATGGAAATGCTGGAGACGTAAGCCGCACAGATAGCGCGACCGGCCTATGCAGCGCCGTAGCAGTGTTGCAGATGCAGCCGCGGGAGCAGAGCCACGAGTGCTGGCGGTCCGTAGAGAAAACTTGATTCGTTGTTACAATGAGAATAGTTCTCAATATCAAGTCAGTGTCGCGTCATCGCGGCCCTACAGCCTGTGACCGCTTCTTCCTCCACCCCTGCTGATCCCGTCCACACCCTGTACGTTGAACACCATGGTTGGTTGCAGAACTGGCTGCGGGGCAAGCTGGGCAATACGTTTGAAGCATCTGACATCGCGCACGACACCTTTGTCAACGTCATCGTCTCAGGCATGGCGACGCGCATAGAGCAGCCCCGGCCTTTTCTTGTCACGGTGGCCAAGAATCTGCTCATTCGCCACTATCGCCGTCGTGTGCTGGAGCGCGCCTATCTGGATGCGCTGGCCTTGCTGGCTGAAGAGCTGGCGCCGCCGCCGGAAGAGCGCCTGATCGCGCTTGAATCCCTGCAGGCCGTGGATCAAGTACTGGATGCGCTGGCTCCCAAGGCCCGCGAAGCCTTTTTGCTGGCCCATCTGGAAGGCCTGACTTATGCCGCCATTGCCGAGCGGCTGGGGGTCTCCATGACTTCGGTCAAGCGCTATCTGATGCAGGCGCACCGTCAATGTTTTTTCCTGGTGCTGGCCTGATCCAGGCATCGCGTTTACTCCGTCATGACACTCCACTCCACCGGCCGCTTGGCGGCCCCTGCACCGGGCACGGGCGCACAGCTGCGTGCCGGCGGCGCACCTTTGGATGCAGCCGTTGCTGAGGCGGCAGCAGACTGGTTCACGCGCTTGCATGGCGGCGCAGTTACGGCTGCCGAGCAAAAGCGCTGGCGCCAGTGGCATGACGCCCATGCAGACCATGCGCGTGCCTGGAAGCATCTGCAGTCCATTACCGGCGCTTTGCCAGGATTGAATGCAGGCGGTCTGGGCTACCGCACTCTGCACGCAGCGCCAGCGTCCGCATCACGGCGCCGCTTGCTGGCCTTGTTCGTGGGCGTGGGCACGGCCGCCGGTGCAGGCTGGGTGGCCACTCGCACACCGCAATGGCAGCAACTGGCGGCCGACTATCGCAGCGGCACTGGCGAGCGCCAGCGTCATACGCTGCCCGATGGTACCGAGCTGCTGCTGGGCACTCGCAGTGCGCTGGTATTGAGTTTTTCAGGCAAGGAGCGCAGCGTGCGCCTGCTGCAGGGCGAAGCCTTGTTCACCACCGGCCACCCGGCGAGTGAGCTGGGCGCTTTGCCCTTTGTGGTTGAAACCGCAGAAGGCCGCGTGCGTGCGCTGGGTACGCGCTTTACCGTGCGCCAGAACGCCGGCATGACGCAGGTTGCCGTGTTCGAGGGAGCGGTGGAAATTCACCCCGTGGATGCCGCACAGGAAAGTGCTCCGCTGCGGCTGGACGCGGGTCAAACAGTGAGTTTTGAACGCTCACACATACAGGAGCCAGTTGCCGCTGGCGAACGGGAGCTGGCCTGGAGTCGGGGGCAGCTTTGGGTGGATAACCAGCGATTGGACGATTTTCTCGTCGAGCTGGGCCGCTACCGCAACGGCTGGCTGCGCGTTGATCGCGCCGTGGCCGGAGTGCGTTTTTCCGGCGTTTTCCCTTTGGGGCCTGAAGGCAGCATGGCCAATACCGACGCTGTGCTGGCCATGCTGCCGAACTCGCTGCCCGTGCAGGTGCGCTGGCGTTTCCCTTGGTGGGTGGTGGTGGAGGCGAGGCCGATCAGCGGTCGCTGAAGTGGCGAGCAGGGCATTGCCCTCGGGAGTGGGTGACCCTTTTTGAAATCTCGTGCGTCATAGATCTCAAAAGGGAAGTGCCGGGCGTACATGGATGCATGTGCCCGGCATCGTCACATCGTTTTTATCTGCCCACGCCCATGTCTTGTCGATTACCCATACGTTTTTTCTTGCTTCGGCACTCTGGTCTGCGCTTGCTGTCCCGGATCATGGCAGCTGTTTTCGGCGGGTATCTGCTGACCAGCGTCTGGATCGTGTGGTGTGGTGCCTTGGGGTCGGCGCTGGGCAGCTCCAGAGCTGAGGCCATCCTGGTCGGCATGCAGTCTGGCTTTGTGCTTTACCCGGTGATCATTGCTGCGGTGTTCCTGCCGATATCGCTGCGCAGCGCCTGGCTGTGCTTGTTGCTGCCTTCAGCAGCGCTGGCGGCTATGGCTGCTTGCATGACTGGCTGGGGAGGCTGACCATGGCGCGAACGAAAAATACCAGTGGCGCTGCGCAGGGCGGCATGCGCCAGGCTCAGGCCTGGCTGCACACATGGTGCGGATTGTGGGTGTCGTGGTTGCTGTTTGCCATTTTGCTGACTGGCACATTGGCCGTGTTCAGAGAGCCGATTACCCACTGGATGACGCCCGAGCACCATGCCGAAGAGGCTGCCGAGGAAGCTGAGCACAAGGCAGGCCCGCAAGGCAATGACATCCGCAGGGCTGAACTAGCGCAGCGTCTGGCATTCGGGTTGGCTTACATGCAAAAACAGCATCCCGGCGCGAAGATGTGGGAGCTATGGCCGGCCAATGCCGAAGGGGCAGGCCCTCTGATCGCCTACTGGTATGACAGCCGGCGCGAATATGCCGAAGCCAGCCTGGACCCGGTGACGGGGGATGTCTTGGCTCCGGTCAAGTCCAAAGCCCGCAGCACGCAGGGCGGGCGCCATTTTGTGGAGTTTCACTACCAGCTGCATGCGGGCAAGCTGGGTCTGTGGGTGGTGGGCATTGCGGCGCTCGCCATGCTGGTGGCGCTGGTCAGCGGCGTCATCACGCATCGGCGCATTTTTCAGGATTTTTTCACCTTCCGCCCACGCAAGGGTCAGCGCAGCTGGCTGGATGCGCACAACGCCGTCGGGGTGCTGACTCTGCCTTTTCAGCTGATGATTGCCTATACCGGCATCATGATTTCGGCCCTGAGCTTTATGCCCAGCGGCGTGCTGACCTTCTTCGGGGCAGGCTCTGCTGGTGAACTGGCCTACCAGCAGGCTCTGGAAGATCCGGGCAAGCCAGCGCGCTCGGGTGTTGCCATGGCCGTGCCTGATCTGGAGTCCTTCGCCTTGCGCGGGCAGCAACTCATGGGCCAACCTGTACGTGCGGTGGTGATCGACGATCCGGGCGACGCTGCAGCGCGCATCAGCGTCTATGGCTGGAATGCGGAGGACGAACTGCTACATCGTCTGAGTGCCGCCAGCGGCATGGCCATGTTCTCTGTCGCAACGGGTGAAGTGCTGCAGGTGCGCCAGCCGGGTGCGGTGGGGGGCGGTCGCGCGGCCCTGGCGCAGTCGGCGATGACGGGGCTGCACAAGGTCAAGTTTGGCGGTTGGGCGCTGAAGTGGCTGTACTTTTTTTGCGGCCTGGCCGGTAGCGCCATGGTGGCAAGCGGTGCCATCTTGTTCATGGTCAAGCGCCGCTCCAAGCACGAAGGGGAGTTCGGTGCGGCCACGGCAGGTGTTTACGGTTTGATTGAAAGCCTGAATGTGGCGGCGATTGCCGGCTTGATGCTGGCCTGTGTCGGCTATCTGTGGGGCAACCGTCTGATCCCCGTCGAACTGGCCCACCGCCGCGACTGGGAACTGGCGGTGTTTTTTGGCCTGTGGCTGCTGGCCTTAGCCCACGCTCTGTGCAGATCGACTTCCTCGGCCTGGAAAGAGCAACTGGCCGCTCTGGCCGCACTGTGCTTGCTGCTGCCGGTGTTGAACTGGGTCACGGTGGGCGACCAATTGGCCGCGCAAATTCGGCGTGGCGACTGGGAAAGCGCAGGATTGGAGCTATGTATCGTGGTCTTGGGGCTGGCGGCGGCTCTGGCCTGCCGCAGTCTGCTGCACCGTCCCGCAATCGCCGAGCGACCGAACAGATGGAGCGGATCAGGCGCCCAGAAGGCGAAGGAGATAGAAGCATGAGCATGTTGCAAGCTGCTTTGGCGGCATGGGCACTGGCCTGGACGGGCATGACTGCGCTGGCCTTTGCCATGGAGCGTCATTACCAACAGCTCACGGGGAATATGACGCAGCCCCGGCTGCACCGCTATGTGTTGCGAACGGCAGGTGCGCTGCTGCTGGCGGCTTGCTTGCTCGTCTGCCTTGTTGGATGGGGTACCTCTGTCGGCGTGGTGGCTTGGCTGGGCTGGCTTTCTCTGGGCGCCTTCACTAGCACCCTGTTGGTTGGCATATGGCCGCGACGGGCGATGTAGCGGAGGTTGGCTGTATTTTCAGTCTTTTTGCGTCGTAGTGCTTATGCGTAAAGCGCATATTGCTATTGTTTTAAGAGTGTTAGAAATTATTTTCAATCGGACCTGACCCGATTTGATTCCTCAGGCTTCTTTGTTTCCGAGAGCTTTCATTCATTGCCATCGGATTCAAAGACTGTTCAACACCATGTATCTTCAAAAACCTCAGCGGCCCGTGCGCCGCGTTTTTGCGCCCACCCTGTTGGCCCGTGCCGTGCATTGGGCTTTGTGTGCCGGCACCGTCGCCGCACTGCCGCTGGCTGGAGCGGCGGCTCACGCTCAGGCGCTGGAACAACGCAGCTACGACATCCCGGCCGGGGCCCTGGATTCCGCCTTGCGCAGTGCCGCCGGTCAGGCCGGTGTGGCGCTGATCTTTACACCCGAGCAGACCTCTGGTCGCAACAGCGCCGGGCTGCGCGGCAGCTATAGCGTGGAAGGTGTTTTTGCAGCGCTGCTCAAGGGCTCTGACTGGCAGGCCGTGCGCCAAAGCGGCGGTGGCTGGGCGCTGCGCCGCGTGCCCCAGGTAAGCCAGGCTGTGGCCGGCACTGCTGCCGGTGAAACGGAGATGGCCGCCGTTACCGTGACGGCGGCTGCAGAGCGTCCGGTGGTGGCCGAGGGCGCGTACACGCCTACCGGACCGGTAACGACGGCCACGCGCTTGGGCTTGAGCCTGCGCGAGACGCCCCAGTCCGTCAGTGTGGTCACGCGACAGCTAATGGACGATATGGCGCTAACCGCCGTGCCCGATGTGCTGGAGAAAACCCCCGGCATCACCGTGGGCCGCAACGATAGCGAGCGCTACACCTTTTATTCGCGTGGTTTCACCATCGAGAACTTCCAGTTCGACGGTGTGCCCAACACCATGGACTCGGCCAACCAGTACACCACCTCGCTGGCCGACAGCGCCATTTATGAGCGCGTAGAGGTCGTCAAAGGCGCTACCGGCCTGCTGACCGGTGCGGGCAACCCCTCGGCCGTGGTCAACCTGGTGCGCAAAAAACCGACCAAGGACTTTGCCGCCTCGGTGGAGCTGGGGGCGGGTTCCTGGAATCGCTACCGCTCGACGGTGGATGTCTCGGGCTCCCTGAATGCAACGGGCTCGGTACGAGGTCGTGTTGTGGTGGCCGGCCAGAATGCCGAGTCCAACGTGAACTATTACAGCCGGGACACGCGCAATTTCTACGCCATTGTCGAGGCCGATCTCACGCCCAACACTTTGCTGAGCCTGGGCTTTGACTACATGCAATCCAAGGCCGATGGCTCCACTTTTGGCCACCTGCCGCTGTTCTACAGCGATGGTTCTCGCACCGATTTCAGCCGCTCGGTCAACCCGGCTGCGCGCTGGTCCTACTGGAACAATGACAGCCGCAACCTGTTTGCCAACCTCAAGCATGACTTTGGTGGTGGTTGGGTGCTGGATGCTTCGGCCAGCCACCTCACGCAGTCGCGCGATGTGGTCTACGGTGCGGCCTATAACGGCACCGTGAACCGGGTGACGGGCGCAGGCATTCGCATGATCGCGGGCACCATTCCCACGCAGACCGACGCCAACACCTTCAACGCCGCGCTGAGCGGCAAGTTCCAGCTGCTGGGCCGTACGCACGATGTGATGCTGGGTGCGGGCTATTCGCGCCAGCACCGGGCTGCGCAGATGTCGAACACGGTCTGGACGAACATCCCCAATTACTTTGCCTGGGACGGCAACATCGCCCAGCCCACGTTCGCGCGCAACGCTGACCGCGACATCGTGGTGCTGGAAAAAGGCCTGTCGGCAGCCACCCGCCTGCGGCCCACGGACGATCTGTCGGTCATTCTGGGTGCCCGCGCCAGCTGGTACGACATGATGGACACCAACACGGCGCTGGCTACGGGCAAGACCAGCCTGAACAACGACCTGCAGGTGAACCGCAAGCTCACGCCTTATGCAGGCCTGGTCTATGACCTGAACCCGCAGTGGTCGGTGTACGGCAGCGTGACCAATATCTTCAACCCGCAGACCTACTACAAGGATGCAGGCGGCAATCCCTTGTCGCCGCTGACAGGGCTGAGCAAAGAAGTTGGCGTGAAGGGCGAGCTGCTGGACGGCCAGCTCCACACCAGCGTGGCGCTGTTCCACATCAAGCAAAGGAACGCGGCGCAGTACCAGGGCATCAACGGCGCCAGCGGGGAAGAGATCTACACCGCCATCGACGGCATCACCAGCAAGGGCCTGGAGGCCGAGATGTCCGGCAGCATCTCGCCGGGCTGGAACGTGTTCGGGGGCTATACCTATCGCACTTCCAAGGCGCCGGCACAGCCTGACGTGGTCACACCTGCGGTGAACACCAACCAGCCCCGTCACCTGCTGAAGCTGGGCACGACCTACCGCCTGGGCGGCGACTGGTCGCGCTGGACGGTGGGCGGCAACCTCACCTGGCAAAGCCAAACCTATTACCAGCAACCCGGCGCCCCATACTGGCGTGCCACCCAGCCTTCCTATGCGGTCGCGGGTCTGATGGCGCGCTATGAACTGGACAAGCACTGGTCGATGTCGATCAACGTGAACAATCTGTTCGACAAGACGTATATGCCGGGCCTGGGATCCTACGGCACGGGCGTGTATGGCGATCCGCGCAATGTGCTGGTGACGGCGCGCTACCGCTTCTGAGTTTCAAGCGTGTAGCGCAAGAAGATGCTGAATGTCTATGAGACGTTTGGCATCCCTTATGCCAAGGCTGCTGTCGCCAGTGACAATGACGCCGGCGCACCGCGGCGATGCGGGATCAGCGCTTGGGCAGAATGTCCAGCTCTGCCACGGTGGGCAAGAAGCTGCCGTTCCACACGGCACGAGCCGGCACGGGGTTCTTGGTGGCATAGGCCTTGGCTACCTGCTCGGCCATGGTCTGCAGGCGTTCGGCTCGCAGCTGGCCAAAGCCTTCGGCACGGGCGCCTGGGCTGTCGATGGCGGTTTCAATCGTCAACTTCAGGCGCTTGACCTCCAGCGGCACATTGACCAGACCATCCTTGGCCTTCATCGAGGCGATGGCTGTTTCGGGGCTGGCCATGGCTTCCTTGGCGCCTTTGGCAAAGGCCTTGAGGAAGGTGCGTACGGCCTCGGGCTTTTCGGCAATCAACTTGGGGCTGGCAATGATCACATTGCCGTACAGCTGCACACCGTGCGTGGCATAAGGCAGCACCACCACGTCTTCGCGCTTGACGCCGCGGGCCTCCAGATTGAGCAGGCTGGTGAAGGTGTAGCCGGTCACGGCATCCAGATCGCCGCGCGCCAGCATGGTTTCGCGTAGCTGGGGTTCCATGGTGCTCCACTGCACCTCGCCCACGCCATTGGCCTGCGCAAAAATGGGGAAGGTGCGGCGGCCGGCGTCAAAGATGGGAGCGCCCAGCTTCTTGCCGGCTAGGTCGGCGGCCTTGCTGATGCCCGATTTCTTGAGCGCCATCACCGAGGCCGGTGTGGTGTTGTAGATCACCATGATGGCCACGGGCTTGATGGGCGCGTCGGGGTTGTTGGCGTGAAACTCCATCAAAGCTGCCAGATCGGCAAAGCCCAGGTCGTGTGTGCCCGAGGCCACGCGCTGGATGGCGCCGGCACCGCTGGCCGCTTCCACGTTCACGTCCAGACCGGCTTGCTTGAATAAGCCTTTTTGTTCGGGGTGAACAAACAGGGCGGCCGGGCCTTCAAAGCGCCAGTCCAGCTGGAACTTGAGCGGCGTATCTGCCGCATGGGCGGCGCCCCAGCTCAGGGCAATGGCCGCTACAGCGGTTTGCAGGAAAAAACGTTTTTGCATGGAGGCTCCTTACTTGATGGGTGGCAAACGGGACTGCAACCCTGTCCGCAAGATCGGTGCCAATGTGTATACAAAGTGGCTGGACTTCGGGGCCGCACTGCACCGGTGCGCGCCAGCCGGCGTTGCGCGGCCCTGGTGCATGGAGGGCGTGGGATGGTGCAGAGACTAGTCGCCCAGCCTGCGGCTTGCTCCGGGCATGAATATTGCAAATCTGCATGGATTGCGCCCAGCTGCGGATTGCGCAGCGTGCTATCGAATCCATATCAAATCTGCCTCAAGGGCAAAGAGAGACTGCAATGACGGAGATTGATTTTTCGCAACTGGACACCTATGCCCGCTACAAGCTGATGGCCAGCCTGATCGTGCCGCGCCCGATTGCTCTGGTGACCACCTTGGGCGCCGATGGCACGGTGAATGCCGCGCCTTTCAGCATGTTCAACATGATGGGTGAGGACCCGCCGGTGGTGATGCTCAGCGTCAACAAGCTGCAGGATGCAGCGCAAAAGGACACGGCCACCAATATCTTGCGCACCGGCGAGTTTGTGGTGCATATCACCGACGAAGCCATGGCGGCCGCCATGCACCGCTGTGGCGATCGCCTGCCGCCCGAGCACAGCGAGCTGCTGCACACCGGCCTGACCGCCACTCCTTCGCAAAGCGTGCAGCCGCCGCGCATTGCCCAGGCGCCGGTGGCTTTCGAGTGCGTGCTGCACGAGACGCTGGAAACCGAAAGCCGCTATGTCTTCATAGGCCGCGTGCAATGGCTGGCCGTGCGCGAAGGCCTGGTGGATACCGAGACATGGCGTGTGCGACTGCAGGAGTTTTTTCCCGTGGGGCGTTTTGGCGCCAGCTTCTATGTCAACTGTCGCGACCGCTTTGCCATTGAAGCGCATGAGGGAAGGGCGCCCGCATTGAGCACCGAGGCCAGCACCGCCATTGACGAGATGTAGCGCTCCGTGTTTTCAATTTTTGCTGGGCTGGGCTGGGCTGGGCTGGGCTGGGCTGGGCTGGGCTGGGCTGGGCTGGTGTGGGTGCTGGCCATCATTGTGCAAAGCGGTCTGCGATGCTCCAAAATCCATGGTGTCCTGCGGGCGGGTACACAGTTCATCAGGCTCCATCCCTGATTGCAAGTCACGCTCAGGGGGAGGCCGTACCGGGAATATCCTGCATCGTTCAACTTATTCTTCAAATTTTGCGGAATACATTACGCGAGGCAGCAGCTATAGTTTCGGAGCGATCACGGGAGAGCACCATGGCCAAGCTTATCGTCCTTTACCGCAAACCAAATAATCCGGTTGCGTTCAACGACTACTACTTCAACACCCATGTTCCTATTGCCAAGACCATTCCTGGCATCACGGGCTATGAAGTCAGTGAAGGGCCCGTAGCAACGCCACAGGGTGCCTCTTCCTATCACCTGGTTGCTACGCTCACATTTGATTCCATGGATGCGCTTCAGGCGGCATTTGCGTCTCAGGAAGGGCAGCGAACTGCAGCAGACCTGGCCAACTTCGCAGATGGCGGGGCCGAACTACTGATCATCAACCAGCGCTCCATCTAGAGCAGCCACCTCTCTTTAATCTGTCGCTCAAGCGGACATGGCGAGCAGAAGCCTGTAGCAGCATCAGCGACAAGCGTCGTGGCCTATCCCTGTCGCGCTTCTAGCGAGAGCCTTCGGGTACTTCGTGCTTTTTGATGCGAAGGAGCGCGCCTACACTAAAGCACTACCTGGGTACCCAGCTCCACCACTTGGTTGGCCGGTAGTTTGTAATAGGTTGCCGCGCCTGCAGCCTGCCGTGTCATCCAGCCAAAAATGGCGCAACGCCAAGCAGACAGTCCTCCGGGCCCATCCACAATCTGAACGCGGGCCACAAAGTAGCTGGTGACCATCGGATCAAGGTTGGGTTTTTTTCCGAAATTATCGGGTTTCAAAAGCTGCAGGGCCACCGGGATATCGGGTTGCTCGCGAAAGCCGAAATGGACATTCAGCGCCCACAAACCTTCGGCCAAACGTTTGATTTGTATACGCTCTGCCTGTTGCACATAAGGCGTATTTTCATTGACCACATGCAGGAACACCGTGTGCTCGTGCATGACCTTGAAGTGCTTGAGATTGTGAAAAAGCGCACTAGGTACCAGACTGATATCGGATGTTAGATACACCGCCGTGCCCGACACCACGGGCACTTGCGGCATGGGAGAGGCCAGTAGTTCGCTCACCGGAATATCGATCTTGCACCGGTGCTCTGCCACCAACAGGCTGCCGTCGCGCCAAGTGGTGAGTGCAATAAAAATCAGTGTGCCAATCGTGAGTGGAAACCAACCACCTTGCTCGAGCTTGGTGAGGTTGGAAGCAAAAAATCCAAACTCCAGCACGGCAAAGCAAGTCAACGCCAGCAATGTGATGCCTTTCCAGCGCCGCGTTCCTAGTCGCACCACATAGAACACCAGCACCGTGGTGATGATCATGGTGCCGGACACCGCAATGCCATAAGCCGCTGCAAGCGCGCCCGAAGACTTGAAGGCCAGCACCAGTGCAATCACTGCCAGCAACATCAGCCAGTTCACACTGGGAATATAGATCTGTCCTTGCTCTTGGTCCGAGGTATGCAGCACCCGTACACGGGGCAGATAACCGAGGCGACTGGCTTGCAGCGTCATGGAGTAAGCGCCAGAAATTGTGGCCTGCGATGCAATCACGGTGGCCGCGGTAGCCAGCACGACCAAGGGAATCAACAGCGACGATGAGGCGAGCAGAAAAAATGGATTGCTCGCGGCAGAGGCATCTCTCAGGATCAAGGCACCCTGGCCAAAGTAGTTGATCATCAGGCTGGGAAACACCAGGCCATACCAGCCCAAGCGCACCGCCTTTTCGCCAAAGTGCCCCATATCGGCATATAAGGCCTCTGCTCCAGTCATCGCCAAAAACACGGCCGACAGCAGAAAAAAGGCCATACCCGGGTGATCCACGGCAAACCGCAAGGCGTGCAAAGGATTCACCGCCTGCAAGACCATGGGCGTTTGGATGATGCTGTGCCCTCCCAGCCATGCTAGGCAGATAAACCACAGGATGGTGATTGGGCCAAAAAAACGCCCCACAATGCCAGTGCCCTTCATCTGTATGGAAAACAGTCCGATCAGGATGCCGATGGTGATAGGCACAATGTAGTGCTCAAAATCGGGAGTCGCAATGCTGATGCCCTCTACCGCCGAGAGCACTGAAATGGCAGGCGTAATAATGGCATCGCCATAAAAAAGAGCGGCTGCAAAAACACCGGCGCTGACCACCAGCTTGGAGCGGCGCGAGCGATCCTGACTCCTACGATGGGCCAACGCCGTCAACGCCAGTACACCGCCTTCACCATCGTTGTCGTAGCTCAGAACGACCCACACATACTTGATCGCCACGATAATGATGACAGCCCAAAACAAGGCCGATAGCGTCGCTAGCACATTCTCGGGCGATACAGCCATGGCATGCGTGCCGGCAAAAGCCTCCTTGAATGCGTAAAGCGGGCTGGTGCCTATGTCGCCAAATACCACCCCCAAAGCCGCCAGGGTGAGCGCGCTCTGACTGCTGGCACCATGCCGGACCGGGGCCCTCCTGTTGTCACTGCCACGGATCTCGGAAGCTTCGGACACAGACATATTCATTGCAACTCTCGTGAATGAATCGACATCGCATGCACCCAATAAATGAGCGGGTCATGGCAAGCGGATTTTGGTTCCAGCAGTATGGCATGTATACCGTCGCACCTTGCCTATGCGTCACGCTGCAGGTTTAGCAACACATCACATGGAGGATGAAAAATGTGTATTGCCCAGGTGGCGGAACTATATTGATCTGAAGCAGTTGCCATCTGACTCGCCCCCGGCCGAACGTCCGCTGCACTTCTTGAGCCGGAAACTTGAAAAACATACACCCGCCACAATCGCCCATGACTGATGTTCTGCTATGGGTCCGGTGCATGCACTGCAACCTCGATCAAGGAGGCCAGATTACGACGAGAGGCTGGCGTTGTCGATGACGAATCGGTACTTCACATTGCCCTTGAGCATGCGTTCATAGGCCTGGTTGATTTCGTCGGCGCGGATCATTTCAATGTCTGCGACGATGCTGTGCTCAGCGCAAAAATCGAGCATTTCCTGAGTTTCTGGAATGCCTCCAATCATGGAGCCGGCAAGACTGCGGCGCTTCATGATCAGATTGAATACGTTGGGCGACGGATGTGGCGTCGCTGGCGCGCCCACCAAGGTCATCGTACCGTCGCGTTTGAGCAAGGCAAAGAACGCATCCAGGTCATGTGGTGCCGCCACAGTGTTGAGGATGAAGTCCAGGCTCTTGGAATGCGCAGCCATCTCGCGGGTATTGCGTGAGACAACGACTTCATCTGCTCCCAAGGCTTTGGCATCTTCACGCTTGGACTCGGAAGTCGTGAATGCCACCACATGAGCACCCATCGCGTGTGCCAGTTTGATCCCCATGTGTCCCAAACCGCCAATTCCCACGATTCCAACCTTATGGCCTGCTCCCACATTCCAGTGACGCAACGGCGAATAGGTGGTGATGCCTGCGCAGAGCAAGGGAGCTACTGCAGCGAGTTGCTCCTCAGGATGGCGCACGCGAAGCACATAGCGTTCATGCACGACGACTTGCTGGGAATAGCCGCCCAGCGTGTGACCAGGTGCATCAGCGGTTGGACCGTTGTAGGTACCAACCATGTGGTCGCAGTAGTTCTCCAGGCCGTCGTTGCAATCGGAGCAGTGCTGACAACTGTCGACAATGCAGCCGACGCCGACCAAGTCGCCGGGCTTGAAATTCGATACATGGGCACCGACTGCAGAGACACGGCCCACGATCTCATGGCCTGGCACACAGGGGTACAAGGTTCCTGCCCATTCGGAACGGACCTGATGAATATCGGAGTGGCATACACCGCAGAAAGCAATGTCGATCTGTACGTCATGCACACCGGGTACACGCCGGGTGATATCCAGCGATTCCAGCGGCTTGTCGGCGGTATGGGCACCGTAGGCTTTGACGATCATGGCAGTTTCCTTTTTGGGTGGTCGGAACGCGTCACAGGGCGCTGGGTTTGGAATATTTCCAGCAAGCCTCAGACAAACATCTTAGAAACGTATTGGGTTTGGGTTCAGCGAACTCAAATTGGTCGTTCAACACACTCTACCTATCGGAAAGCAGGCTTTCTAGCTGTCGGCCCAATTCCGCACTGGCTAGTTCATGCAGCGTGAGAGTCAACGTGAGCGGCCAGCATTTGGGTGGCTTCATGCAAGCGCTCAGAAGTCACTGGACTGCCCCTCTGCACTTTCTCCTTTTGTCCGTGCACCGTGTCATCTACATGTGAACAGACTACGGCTGTCAGTGCACCGGCCTGCCGAGTCGTTTGCTTGCTCTTGATATAGCGTAATTCACGAGGCAGTAAAGCGCCGCTACGACGAGGTACACAGGTACCAGCGAGTGGTAGTTCGCGATGAGCACCTTGGCGTTTTGCATGAGTTCACCATAGGTGACGACATAACCGAAGGTGGTGTCCTTGACCACGATGACCAGTTGTGCAACCAGCGCCGGGACAATGTAGCGAACAGCCTGGGGAAAGACGATGGAGAAAAAAACCTGAGATTCGCTCATCCCCAGGCTGCGCGCAGCATCGGTCTGGCCGCGGGGGACGGCGAGCACGCCTGCGCGATAGACCTCGGCCACTACGGCGGCGGTACTCAGGCCAATGGGCAAGGTCAGCATCCAGTAGGTGCTCAACTTCAGTCCGACCGACGGAAGCACCAGAAAGCACACATAGATGAGCAGCAGTGTCGGCGTGCCACGCAGGAACTCGATGACCGCAATGCTGGGCCAACGCACAAGCCGCGACGGCGCCAGGCGCCCCAGCAACAGCAGCAGCCCCAAGGTCAGTGCAATGACGGCGGCCGTTGCTGCAGATGCCAGCGTGCCGAGCAGGCCTTTGGCCAGAAAGGCCCAAGTCGTAGGCCAGGCGAAGAATTCCCAGAAGGGGGCTTCGAGCTGCCCAGAGGTGTGGAACTGGAGCACGATACCCGCCGCCAGCAGGAGCAGCACGGCCGCCGCCATCACGCTCGCCACCCGAGTGACGGTCTGGGCCTTGGGGCTTGGCGCAGCAAACAGAATGTCTTCCAGAGAGCGGCTCATCGCAGTATCCGCACTTTCTTTTCCAGAATGGATCCGGCCCAGGCGATGAGCAAGCCAGTCGCCACATACATGGTGGCAGCCACCGCGAACGCGGCAATGCCGACAGCGGAGTCATTGGCGATTTTGGACACGAGCGCTGTAAGTTCCCGGCCCGGGAGCGGCACCTGTGACGCCAGCGAGGTTGACAACATCAGTGCAATGAGCAGCGAGGTCATAGGCTGCACCACCGAGCGCAGCGCCTGCGGCAGCACCACGTTGGAAATAACTTGCACCGGCCGCATGCCCAAGCTGAGTGCGGCTTCAATTTGGCTGCCGGGAATCGTGTTGATGCCCGAGCGCAGGTAGTCCGCCGTAAACGCGGAGCAGACCAACGTCAGCGTCAGGATCACGCTGGGCTCATAGTCAATCACGACGTTGAGGTCGGGTAGCGCGAACACAATAAAGATCAGCAGTGCCACGCTGGGAATGTTGCGGAAGATCTCGACGTAAACAGTCAGAGTGAAGCGCAGCGGCGGCAGCGGGAGCAGTCTAAGCACCGTCACAACCATGCCCAGCAAGAACCCGGGCACGAACGACGCCATCGTGAGCTTCCATGTCAGCAAGAGGGCCTGCCAGAAGGCAGGCCCATGGTCGGCCAAAAGCCTGGAAACCTCGCCCATCGTTTAAGGGAGGGCGGGTGGTGTCGGAACGACGGTGCTGCCGGTGCGCTGTCCTATGGAGACAGTCCAAAGTTTGGCCCAGGTACCGTCGGCTTCCAGCTTCTTCAGGAAGGCATTGATAAAAGCGACACCGTCCGAGCCCTTGGGCAGCCCTACGCCGTAGGAGTCCTGCGCACCGAATGGCGCACCCGCCAGACGCGCGTTGCTGGCGCCAAGGCTCAGTGCGTTGAGCAGCAGCGTGTAATCGGTCACGTAGGCGTCCACGCGCCCCTGACGCAGGGCGTCGAGGGCTTCCTGGTGCGTCTGAAACTCTTGCACGATCCCCTTGGGCGCGTACTGGGCGAGGATCGCGGGTCCCGTGGAGCCAGCCTGTGTGGCTACCTTCTTGGCAGCCAGGTCGTTGTATGACTGGATCGTCTTGTTGTTCGCCTTGACGAGCACCCCGGACTGCGAGGTGTAGTAGGGCCCTGCAAACGAGATCTTCTCGGCCCGAGCGGGTGTGATGGAGTAGGTGGCGAACACCATGTCCACCTGATCGTTGATCAGCACCTGCTCGCGTGTGGACGAGGTTACCTGTGTGAACTGGTACTTGGCTCCGTCGCCCAGGATGTAGCGAGTGATCAGTTGGGCCAGACCTATGTCAAAGCCGCGGATCTTGCCGTCTTTCTCGTTGAGCAGCGAGAAAAGATTCGAGGTTTGCGTGCTGCCCAGGCGTAGCGTGCCGGCCTGCTTGATCTTGCTGGCCCAAGTGCTTGAGGCAATGGTCGCTGCGCTGGCGACTGGGCCCTGCGCGACCAGAGCGTCATACGCTGCTGTATTGATGGGCGTGCCTTGTGCGAAAAGCGAGCCACCGGTCACGATCGTCAGTGTCGCCACGGTGGATTTCAGAATGAATTTGATCGACATGCGGTCTTCTTGAATGGTCTGTGGTGCGAATCAATATAAAGCAGCCATGGGATGACCGAGCCGCTCGTCCGAGCCATCATTGTGCACACAATACAGCCGCTTCTGCGGTTCATGGCAGTCGCCGCCACAGCTCGGCGTTTGGCACTGCCCCCCGCTTTCCGACGGTGCATTCGAGAGGCTGAACCGGCCGAGGGTCGGTCATGACCAGCTGTTAATCCCTTCCCTAAAGGCCCAGCTGAATCTATAAGTCACTGGGATTTCTCATTGGCGGTGGGTGGCGCAATACGTCGGTTGCATCTACTGCCCAGTCTCAGTCTGGTGCTGCCAGACGCAATGACGCTGGCGCACTATGGCAGTGCGGCCAGCTTTAAAGATCAGCGCTTGGGCAGAATGTCCAGTTCTGCCACGGTGGGCAAAAGCTGCCGTTCGGGCAGGGCGCCCGCATTGGGCGCCGAGGCCAGCACCGCCATTGACGAGATGTAAGGCGCAGTGACATGCCGCCTTGGATGCGCTCAACCATCTACCAGCGTCGCCTCACGCCCAGTGTTGCCTGCACTCCCGATGTGATGCGTGTATCGCCACCATTGGCCCACAGCTTGCCTAATTCGGCGTAGACACTGGTCATGGGGTTCAGCTGCAATGTGCCGCCCAGCACGAACTCTGTGCTGGTATAGCCGCCTTTGGCCTGGATCGCTGTGGTCGTTGAAACCGTCATAAAACTGGCCACATCGGTAGCGCGGCTGGAATGAAAAACATTGACCCGTACCGAGGGCTGTAGCACGCCCAAGGAAATCGGAAAACGGCCTTTAATCCGCGCCCCCAAGCGCACAAGCCAGTCATCGTCAGCCTGATTTCCAACCCGAGTCGAAGCCAGGCCGCTGTCCTCCAGAGATATGCGTCGGTAAATCAGCTGGGCTTGCGGCTCAATTTGCCAGCCGCCTTGCCATGGCAAAGACTGACCGGCTTCCAACGATGCCAGCCAGCCTTGTCCTTTGGTCAACGCTCTGGCATCGCTTCGGCTGTGAAGGTCGCTTCGGTACTCGGCAGCCTGTAGTACCGCATCCAGATACAGTTTTTGTGCATTCTGGTAGCTGCCGTAGAGGCCCAGATAGCGATTGCGCAGACTGTTGAAACCCACGTCCTGGCCTTGTTGCCCTCCGGCAAAGCCGCGAACCTGCATGTCTCCATTGAGCTGTCCCACATACAGACCGGCTTTCCAATCGCCGCCGCTCCAGACATCCAGACCTGCCTGAAAGCCCGTCAGCAGGGCCCGGCTTTGCGCGCTCACTACGCCTTGCTGGCTGATGCTTGGCTCGCTTCTGATCAGGCGCGCCCAGGCTTGCCGATCTCGGCGGGTGTCGTCGGCCTCATCCAAATCATCGCCGATACGCTGATGCCGATTGCCCAGCAAGCTCAGATCGGCCTGGCGCAACTGGGCTGGCAATGCGCTGATCAACGCAGCCTCCGCGCGGTAGGATGCATCGATACCGTTGATGCTTGAATGCAGCGATGCCCCCGAGGCGTCGCTTTTCAGGCGGTATTCATAGGCCCCGGCATCCACATGCCCACCCGCCAGCGTAAAAGCTCCCGAGCTCAGACGGCCTCCGTTCTCCGTGGCCACCACCACAATGCCTTTGGCATCGGTGGGTGCACCCAGGCCTCCTGCGTTGGTAATCACCAGCGAGGTGTTTCCACTGGCAATCGCGTTGCTACCGCTAAGCATCAGCAGGTCGCTGGCGCTGCCCGGGCCTTGAAGTTGGGTCGACAGGGCTAGCGTTGCGCCTTGCCCCACATAAGGGCCGGTGAGCTTGAGAATGGTGCTGGGCCTGCCACCGCCCGGTTCGCTGAGTGTCACGTTGCCACTGTTGTTCAAGGCGGTAATGGTTTGGGAATGGCCGGCCAGATCCAGCACCGCACCCGTCGCAACAGTGTGGGCAGAAGCCTGGCTCAGCACGTCGGCGGCACCCGCCAGCAGCCGACCTTGCTGCACTACAGTGCTCCCGCTGTAGCTGTTGCCAACATGGGCCAGGCGCAGTGTTCCCATGCCTTGCTTGATCAAGCCGCCACTGCCCACGATTGCTCCCCTCATGCCCAGCTCGGTTTGAGCCGCTACCTGCACGCGGCCGGCCGCCGTGCTCAACGTGAGGCTGCGGTCGGTCTCGAAGCTGGCGGTCGTTGCCAGCGCTCCTCCATTCAGTTCAACACCGGCTGCAGCTGTCCCCAGATTGACATCGCTGGACACGGTCAGTACGCCGCTATTGATTCTGGTGCCGCCGGAATAGGTATTGCGTCCTCCCAGCACCAAGGTGCCCAGATCCGTTTTTACCAAGGTGCTTGCACCGGCGAGCGGGGCATTGATAGTGGCTGTCATGAGGGCGCCGGCAGCGGTTCCATTTCCGACTCGCACCAGACTCTGCCCTCCCGGCCCTTGCAAATCGATGACATCGCCCTCGATGCGATAGCCATCGCTGGCAAACTGCATGCCGGTGACGCCAATGGCTCCGGCCGCACGATTGACGGTCACGGTGCCGGCTTCGGCCTCGAAAATGGCAAAGCTCGTACTGGGCTGATAAAAAGGCCCGTTGAAAGCACCGTCTGCTTCGGTCCAGTTCTCGCCATCGGCGCGCCACTGGCCCGAGCCGCCGTTGACCACGCCGTTGTCATGCAAAGCCGTATTGCCTCCGTCCCAGATACTCAATTGGCTGCCCACCGAGGAAACCAGATTGACCTGGCCGGCCACAGCGGTCTGGATGTGTAGTTGCTTGTAGAACACATCCAGTGGCGTGGCCCCCATATCCAGACCACGATTTGTCAAGGCACCGCCGTAGTCAAACAAGCGATAGATTCCGGCACCGAATCCGCCGAGATCGCTGACGTGCAAGACGCCGTCCAGCACCAGATCCCCGTTGACGCGGAACAATGCCGAGGTGGGCAGGGCACCCAAGCCAATATTGACCTGGCTACTTCCGTCTAAGCCTAGATTGCCTGCCACCGTCAGCGTCCGGCCTTGCACGCCGATCAGCACTCCGCCATTGGAAAAGTCGACTGCACCATTGATGCTGCCGGCTCCGGTCAATTCCCCTGTTTGCGTCACACTGACCGGCCCACCAAAACTTCCGTTCACCTGCAATTGCCCGGCGTTCACCAACGCCCGCCCTCCCAGTTGTCGTTCCACGATCAGAGTGCCACCCAGCACGCTTGTCTGGCCCTGAAAACCGGAGCTGTCGCCCGTCAGGCGGGTCTCGCCGGCATAGTGTTTGATCTGATGCAGGCCGGGTCCGGTGCTGGACATCGCCGCAGCAAAGGCATAAGCGCTCTCCGTGTGATTGAAATTCAGCTCCCCGGCACCTTCGCCAAACTGCAGCTGTGTTGCATCCAAGATGCCGGCAGCCACGGCATCGCCGGGGTTGCCGGTTGCGGCACCGATATGAATGACGGCGCTGGAGCCGCTGAATTTCGCCATCTCCACCACATTGCCAAGAACGGACAGCCGTCCTCCGTCTCTGAGCTGCAAGATTGCGCTACCTTCGGCACCTACCGATAAAGTCTGGCTTTCCCACACCGCGCCCTGGCCGGAAACCAGGGCTGTGCCCCGGCTTCCAGAAAACGCGCCAAGCACGGCGCTTTGGTTGCGAGCCAGACCACCATCCCTGACCTGCAGCTCACCCAGGCCACTGTCCCCAATCACGATGTCGTAAGCATTGAGCCAGGCAGAACCAGCGCCAGACACGAGCACCGTGCCGTGGCCCGTCGAGTCAAGGCCCAGGCTGCCATAGTCGCTGGCCACCACACCGCCGTTTAGGATGCTCAACAGGCCCCGACCTGAAATGCTGACGGAGATGTTGGAGCCGATATTCCAGCGCGAACCCGCACCGGAGACCAAGACCTCGCCGCTTCCGCTGTCCCAATCGCCTAAAGTGCCGTCACGGCTGACGACCAGGGCCTGATCCTGAATGCTGAGTCGGCCGAAACCGCGTTCGCCGACAGTCAGCCCGCCCCGGCTGTTCCACGTCGAGCCCTGGCCGGTGACGGTCGCCGTGCCCTGGCTGCCGTCTTCTTCACCGACATAGCCATTCGCACCGTTCACCACCGCCCCGTCGCTGATGGTTAACGAGCCTGTACCGGTTCGTCCCACGTACAGGCTCGCGCCAACATTCCAGACCGCCCCTGGTGCCGCAGGCGGCTGCGGACTGACATCGCCTGATGCCTCTATCAGCTGTGCCTGTGCGGGGTATATGGTCTGTCCGGATATCAGAGCCATGAGCAGCGCTCCAGGCCAAACCCGGGCCCGTGGCCCTCTACACAAAGCACAGGCAAATACGGCACTCAACGTCATGTAGGCATCCTTGGATAGGCTGCGCTTCTTTTGTAAGCATGTGCATGCTCGCTGAGGGAAGCTTGGCGATAAAGGCAGCGTAACTGCAGACCTTTTGCCAAGCGCCTGCTGCAGCCTTACAAACAATGCGGCAAATGCGTCAAAGCATTCTGAGGACAGATTTCTATACGGGCCTGAAGTAGTCAACTCAGACCGCTGATCTGCAACCCGCCACAGGCGTTGGCACACTGAGAATCCGCCTTGAATGGCCGGGCTTGGCGAAGAGGTGTTGCTGGCCGCTTTAGGTCGCTACAAGGCTCCTGTTAGCCACCTGTGGCCAGCTGCAGATTGCTGCGCGCCTGCTGCTCCAGTCGCTGATGTAAGTGCGGCGTGGCATAGATGAAATCGCGTTCCAGAAAGCTGCGCAGCACCTGCTTGCGCTTGAAGCCATAGACCAGCCTGGGCACCCAGGCATATTCGGCGGCGACCTGGCGGTCGTACTCGGCAAAGCGCTCGGGGCTGGCGCCCAGAATGGCCAGGTCTATGTCCACCAGCAGCTTGGCGTCGTCGTCAGAGGGGGCTGCTGTATGGCAGGTGGCCATGATGAGGGCAGACACCCGTTGGAGGCTTGCTTCGGTCGCGCCGCTGTCTTTCAGGGCCTGCTCGGCCCATTGCGCGCTGCGCAGTTCGTTGTCCTTGTCCTTGATGTCATACACGGCGTCGTGAAACCAGAGTGCAATCGCCAGCTCGCCGGGGCGCTGCGCCTGTTCCCAGACCGCATCAAAGTGCGCCAGGCATTCGGCCAGATGTTGCTGGGTGTGATAGTGGCGCTGGGGCTCGGCATAGGCTGCCAGCAGCCGCTGCTGAAGATCGTCTGGGGGCGAAAGGTTCAGAGCGGCCCAGCTGCGTTGCCAGGAGGACTGAAACAGGAGGGCTTGCGGTATATCGGACTCTGTATGCATGCGGGCGACCTCTGATTCAGACTGCCATAAGTTTTCAATCAATCGGCTTGCAGCGCTTGTCAGTCCTGGGTTCTACCCAAAAAACTGATAGCAAACCACAATCGCGGCCACCACGCCGGCCAGTTCAGCCACTAGCGCGCAGGGCACGGCGTGGCGCGCGCGCTGTATGCCCACGGCGCCAAAGTACACGGCCAGCACGTAGAACGTGGTTTCCGTGCTGCCCTGGATGGTGGCGGCGGCCAGGGCGGCAAAGCTGTCCACGCCCTGGGTTTGCATGGTCTCTATCAGCATGGCGCGGGCGGCGCTGCCCGAGAACGGCTTGACCAGGGCGGTGGGCAAGGCATCGACAAAGCGCGCATCCATGCCCACGGCATCGACCAGCCAGCGAATGCCCGAGAGCACATACTCCAGCGCTCCCGAGGCACGAAACACGCCCACGGCGCAGAGCATGGCCACCAGATAGGGCAGCAGATTCTTGGCGACATCAAAGCCTTCCTTGGCACCTTCGATAAAGCTGTCATACACGGCCACCTTCTTGTAGGCCCCCAGGGCCACGAACAGCACGATCAGTGCAAACAGCGTGAGATTGCCCATCAGCGAGGACAGCTGGGCCAGCGCCGCCGCGCTGAGGGTGGTGAGAAAAGCCATGAAAGCCGAAAGCGCCAGTGCCACGGGCAACAGATAGGCCAGCACCACGGGGCTGAAGATGGGCAGGCGCTGCACCAGGGCCACGCTGAAAAGGCCCACCAGTGTGGAGGCCGAGGTGGCCAGCAGAATCGGCAAAAAGACCAGGGTGGGGTCGGGTGCGCCTTGTTGCATGCGGTACATGAAGATGGTCACCGGCAGCAGCGTCAGCGACGAGGCATTGAGCACCAGAAACAGAATCTGGGCATTGGTTGCCGAGTCGGGGCGGGGGTTGAGCTCCTGCAGCGCCCGCATGGCCTTGAGACCCATGGGCGTGGCTGCGTTGTCCAGCCCCAGGCCGTTGGCCGCAAAGTTCAGCGTGATCAGTCCCAGGGCCGGATGGCCGCGCGGCACCTCGGGCATGAGTTTGGCAAACAGCGGGCCCAGGGCCTTGGCCAGCCATTCCACCACGCCGGCTTTTTCGGCAATGCGCAAAAAGCCCAGCCATAGCGTGAGCGTGCCAAACAGCAGCACCATCACCTCAACCGATAGCTTGGCCATGGCAAACAAGGCTTGCACCATGGCCGAGAACACCTCGGTCTGACCACCAAGCAACCACTGTGCCAGCGCAGCCACCGCTGCTACCAGAAAAAAACTGAGCCACAAGGCATTGAGCATAAAAGCGCCTGTTTTTGTACTGGCGCTGATTGTGGCGCGAAATGAGGGGCGCGATGGCACACTGCATCTGTTGCATATCCGAGGAACGCCATGACTGAAAGCTCCGACGTCTCCTGGATGAACAGGCTGCGCACCCACTTCGCAGGGCACACGCTGGGAACCTGGCTGATCATGCTGTTATTTGCCTATACCGGGTTGTTGGTGCTGCACTTCTTGCTGCTGAGCGCTTTGCCCAACGGGCTGCAGGAGACAGACAATGCCTGGACGCTGCTGGGTGTGGTCTTGCTGCTGGTGTCAGGCCTGCTGGCCTTTGTGGTGGTCTGGCAGCTGTACCGGCTACGGCGTGCCGTGCTGTGGTGGGCGCTGGCGCAATGGGCTTGTGCTTTTGCCGCTATTGCGCTGCTGCTCGTACCGCTGCTGGGCGCGGCCTTGGTCATGGCGGTTCTGACCGTGGCTTGGCCTGTGGCCTCACCGCTGCTGGCTTGCATGCTTGGCACGGTGCTTTATCTGCATCTCCTGATTCGCCGGGGGACCCTGCGTTGATGCAGACCAGGCTGCCGCTCTGGGAGCAACCGTATGGCAAGGGCCTGACTCTGCTGATCTGCCTGTTCGGCTTTCTGGGCCTGATGAGCGGCTGGATGTTGCTGGAGGCCGATTTTTCCTATGCATGGCGATCTTCAGGGCGTGCTTGGTGGGCTCTGGTGTTGCAGGCCATGCTGGCGCTGAACTCGGCGGTGTGCTTGACACTGGCGTGGCTGCTTTGGAGCCGCAATCGCGCAGCCGTGTGGCTGTGCGCTTTTTATGTGGCATTGGGCGTGACCAGTCAGGGCTGCATGTTCTGGTATGTCAACCGACTTGGCAGTCGGGCCGATGCTTTCTCCATAGGCTTTTGGCTGGCGCAGGCCGTTTTCTGGGCCGGTATTGTGGGCTATCTGCACTGGCTGCGGCGACGCGGCGCTCTGCGTTGAGTCACTCCTGCCTCTGGTGCATGCCTGCGTTGCTCAAGGTGCAGCCAGCACCCGCAGCAGCTGGCCGTCGGAGGCGTCGGTGAGCAGATAAAGCCAGCCGTCCGGCCCCTGGCGCACATCGCGCACGCGCTGGCCCAGGCGCGGCAGCAGCACTTCGCTGGCCGTGATGCGGCGGCTTGTCGCATTTGCAAAGCTCAGCCGTTCCAGGTGCTGGGCCTTGAGGGCACCGACCACCAGACTGCCTTTCCACTCGGGCCCATAGCGCTCGCTGGTGATGAAGGCCATGCCCGAGGGGGCAATCGACGGTACCCAGTAATGCAGCGGCTGCTCCATGCCGCTTTGCTGCGTAATCCCCTGACCGATCTTGCCGCCGCCGTAGTTTTCGCCATAGGTGGTCACCGGCCAGCCATAGTTTTTGCCGGGTTCGATGTGGTTGATTTCATCTCCGCCCTGCGGGCCGTGCTCATGCATCCATAGCGTGCCGTCCGGTGCCAGTGCAGCGCCCTGAGGGTTGCGATGGCCGTAGCTCCAGATTTCCGGCCAGGCATCCGCGCGGCCGACAAACGGGTTGTCGCGGGGAACGCTGCCGTCCTTGTTGATGCGGACGATCTTGCCCAGATGGCTTTTCAGATTCTGGGCCTGCTCCTTATAGGAGGAGCGTTCGCCCAGGGCCAGAAACAGGCTGCCGTCGCTCTTCCCGTCCACACGGCGCTCCACGATGCGGCAGCCAAAGTGCAGGCTGCTGGCGTATTTGGGGCGCTGGCTGAAAAGCGTCTGCACCTGCTCCAGCTGGCTGGCATCTGCCGACAGCCTGGCCTTGGCCAGAGCCGTGCTGTTCTTGCCGCTGTCTGCGCCCAGGCCAGGCTCCGAGTAGCAAAAATACAGCGTGCGGTTGCGGGCGAAGTCGCTGTCCAGCACCACATCCAGCAACCCGCCCTGGCCTGCAGCGGCCACGGCAGGCAGGCCTTGGATGGGGGCGTTGAGCCGTCCGTCGCGCTCGAGCACGCGCAGGCGGCCCGGGCGCTCGGTCACCAGATAGCGGCCGTCCGGCAAAAAGGCCAGGGCCCAGGGGTGATCCAGGCCGCTGGCCACGGCCTGGGTCTGTAGCTCTGCGGCCAAGGCCTGTGCCGAACCCAAGACCGCCAGCAATGCTGGCAGTGCCATCCGTGCGGCGGATATACCAGAGCTGCAAGAGCGGGCAGAGGCGGGTGCTTGAGAGAAAGAGGGCATGTCCACTCCGGTCTAGGTATGAGGCGTTGCGGGCGAGAAGGCAATTTTGCCCTGTCAAGCTCTGGCCTGCAGCCAAGCATGGCTGGTTCGGCGGGTGTATAAACTGCGGTTCGAGTTTTTCTCAGACCGTGCGCCTGGCGCCGGTCATCTCAGCAATCAACAAGGAATCGCACCCATGGGCGCGCAATGGAAAGCAAAGGGCAAGGCGCTGGTCGCTGATGCCAAAGGCAAGCTGTTTGGCAAGCTGGTCAAGGAAATCATGGTCGCGGCCCGTCTGGGCGGCGGCGACCCCGCAGCCAACTCGCGTCTGCGCATGGCTGTTGAAGCGGCCCGCAAGGCTTCCATGCCCAAGGACACGCTGGATCGCGCCATCAAAAAGGGCTCCGGTGCCGGCGCCGATGCCGTGAACTATTCCACCGTGCTGTTCGAAGGCTATGCGCCTCACCGCGTGCCGGTGATGGTCGAGTGTCTGACCGACAACCCCAACCGCACAGCGCCCAATATGCGCGTGTGCTTCCGCAAGGGCCAGATGAGCGCCGTGGCATGGGATTTTGACCATGTGGGCATGATCGAAGGCGAAGCCGAAAACGGCGCCGACGTGGAACTGGCCGCCATTGAAGCCGGTGCCCAGGACTTCGAGCCCGGCGATGAAGAAGGCGTGACCCTGTTCATCACCGAGGCGTCCGATCTGGACGTGGTCAGCAAGGCTTTGCCCGCCCAAGGCATCAAAGTGCTGTCGGCCAAGCTGGGCTACAAGGCCAAGAATCCTGTGAGCATGGGCAGCCTGTCTGCCGAGCAGCAGGAAGAAGTGCAGGACTTTCTGGCCGGCCTGGAAAACGACGACGACGTGCAACACGTCTACGCCGGTCTGGTGGACTGAGGACGCGGCCCGCCGTGTCGATCAAGGGAGCAGTGCAGTCACTGCTCCTTTTTTTATTTGTGTCCTGACCGAATGAAATCCTGAATTGATAGCTGTTGGTGCTTTATGGATAAGCGCTGCATGGAATTTCCATTCATAAAAAGAGAACACCTTATGTCCAACTTGTCGGCACAGACCCCTGTTTGGGCTCCTGATCCGGAACTGCATGCCACAGTCGCCGCCTTGGGCGTGGACTGGCAACATCGGCCGCTGCAGGCCGAGCCTGCGCTGGCTGCCTTGCTGGCCCAGCCTGAGCTGGACGAGGGCGGCAGGGCCACGGTGGTGCAGGCGCTGGGCATAGAGCTGATCGACGTTTGCATCGCCCATGGCTACCAAAGCATGGATCTGCTGGTGTTGCACCCGGACACGCCTGGCCTGGATGATGCGCTGGCGCGCTTTGACCGCCCGCACACCCATGTCGATGACGAGGTGCGCTACATCGTGGACGGCGCGGGACTGTTTGGCTTTTTCGACGCCCAGGGCCGCGAATACAGCGTGCAGGTGGGGGCTGGCGACTATCTGCGTGTGCCCGCCGGTGCCGAGCACCGTTTTACATTGACCAGCGCACGCCGCATCAAGGCGCTGCGCCTGTTTAGCGATACCGCCGGCTGGGTGGCGCAGTACACGGGCCGTCCGGCCGCGCCCATGGCGATGGCGATGGCGGTGTAACTTCGCCTTGTTTCCTCAAACGGCAAGTGTCTGGGTAAACCCCACAATCTTGCACAGTTACCGTGATCAAATTGCTGAAATTTTTATAGCGATATGTGCTTGAATGGATTGAGATTCAAGCTATTTTGATGCGTAAATGAAAAAGCCCCTGCAGTATTTGACTGCAGGGGCTTTTGCTCAAAGCGCGAGGTCGCTGCTTTTACTTGGTACCGAAGATGCGGTCGCCGGCATCGCCCAGGCCCGGCAGGATATAGCCGTGGCTGTCCAGTTGGCGATCCACGGCGGCGGTGTAGATATCCACATCGGGGTGAGCGGCCTGCATGGTCTTCACGCCTTCGGGCGCAGCCAGCAGGCACATGAACTTGATGGACTTGGGTTGGCACTTGTCCTTGAGCTGCTGCACGGCGGCGGCGGCGGAGTTGCCGGTGGCCAGCATGGGGTCAACCACCACCACATCGCGCTCGTTCATGTTATCGGGCATCTTGAAGTAGTACTCGACGGGCTTGAGCGTCTCGGGGTCGCGGTACAGGCCGATGTGGCCGATACGGGCGCCGGGCACCACGTTGAGCATGCCGTCCAGAAAGCCGTTGCCCGCACGCAGAATGGAGACCAGCACCAGCTTCTTGCCGTCGATGACCTTGCCGGTCATGGTTTCCATTGGGGTTTCGATCTCGATGTCCTGCAAAGGCATGTCGCGCGTGATCTCGTAAGCCATCAGCGTGGACAGCTCGCCCAGCATGCGGCGGAAACTGTTGGTGCTGGCTTCCTTGCGGCGCATCAGTGTCAGTTTGTGCTGAATCAGCGGATGGTCGATCAAATGCAGAGTGCTCATATTCTTGGTCTAAGTGTTCGGTTGGCGCCGCGCAGGCGGGTGGCCTGAGCGCTGGCAAAAGAGTGCGCAGGGCTAAGGCCTGCCGCAGCAGGCGCTATTTTCCCCGTCAGTCGGCCAGAAAGCGCGACAGTCGGTCTAAATCCACATTGCCACCGCTGATCAAGACCCCGACCCGGGCTCCGGCCAAGGCCACGCCGCCGTGCAAGGCACCGGCCAGCGAAAGCGCGCCCGTGGGCTCGACCACGATTTTCATGCGTTCGGCGTAAAAGCGCAGGCATTGCACCAGCTGCTCGTCCGAAACCGTCAATATGTCCTGCACATGCTGGCGGATGATGGCAAAAGTGATGTCGCCGGGCGACTGGGTTTGCGCGCCGTCGGCAATGGTGTGGGGCGTGGGAATCTTGACGATCTGCCCGGTTCTGAACGACTGCTGCATGTCGTTGCCGGCCTCTGGCTCCACGCCATAGACCTTGCATTGCGGGGCCAGCGCCTTGGCCGACAGCAGACTGCCCGAAAGCAGGCCGCCGCCGCCGGTGCAGACAAACAGATAGTCCAGATCGGGTACTTCCTCCAGCAGCTCCTTGGCGGCCGTGCCCTGGCCGGCAATCACATCGCCGTGGTTGTAGGGCGGGATCAGCGTCATGCCGCGTTCGGCCGCCAGTTGCCGGGTAATGGCTTCGCGGTCTTCGGTAAAGCGGTTGTAGGTGACGACCTGGGCCCCGTAGCCGCGCGTGGCTGCCATCTTGGAGGCCGGTGCGTCTTCGGGCATGACGATGAGGGCCGGCATGTCCAGCAGCTGCGCCGCATGGGCAATGGCCTGGGCATGGTTGCCGGAGGAAAAGGCCAGCACCCCGCCTTTGCGTTGCTCGGGGGTGAAGCGGGCCAGGGCGTTATAGGCCCCACGAAACTTGAATGCGCCTATGCGCTGCAGGTTCTCGCACTTGAAAAACACCTGGGCGCCGAGTTGGTCGTTCATGGTGCGGCTGGTCAGCACCGGCGTGCGGTGGGCCACGCCTTGCAGGCGCTGGGCGGCCGCGACGACGTCATCAAAAGTGGGCAGGGCAGCTTGGGTCATGGATAGACATTCAGATACAGGTGAACACATCATATCTGCCGCCATTCATGACCCAAAGCTGTCTTCAGATTAGGCAGCTTTGAATGAAAAAAGCTTGCAGCCCAATATCTGAAAGCGCAAGCAGCTATTGAATCAGGAGTCTTTGCTCTGAGTGGCCTGAATATCGCTGAAGTCGTGCAGCGCCTCCAGCGGCGGAAACTCGCCGGTGCGTTTGGCCTGCATGGCGTTCACTGCTTCCAGCACATGGCGGTTACTCCAGATGCCGCTTTGCACCCAGCCCAGTTGCTGCAGCGAGTCGCGCACGCCGTGGTCGCGTGCATAGTTGATCACTTGTTTGCTGCCCCAGATGGCGACTGGCGGCTTGCTGGCAATCTCGCGGGCACAGGCCAGGGCCGCCAGCACGGCAGCTTCGTGGGTGTCATGGAGGGCATTGACCAGGCCGTGGGTGGCGGCTTCCTGCGCGCCCATGCGGCGGCCGGTATACGCCAGATCCTTGACCAGGCCCAGCGGCATGATCTTGGGCAGGCGCTGCAAGCTGCCCAGATCGGCCATCATGCCGATGTTGATCTCCTGCACGCAGAAAAACGCATCGGCACTGGCGTAGCGAATGCAGGCTGCGGCCACCAGATCCAGCCCGCCGCCAATGCAGCCGCCCTGTATGGCACAGACCACGGGCATGCGCAGCTCTTCTAGGCGGTTGAAGGTGGTCTGCATCTGCGCCAGCGTGTCGACGACGGCGGCGCGCCCCTCGGGCGTGCGGTCATTGGGGGCAAATTGCGGATTGGCAAAGGTCTCCAGCGCCATGCCGGCCGAGAAATGCTTGCCCGTGCTGCTGATGACCAGCACCCGCGCCTGGCCGCTGCGCTGCAGCATGTCGAGCACGCCGGCCATCTCGCGCCAGAAGGCCGGGCTCATGGTGTTGAGCGCCTGAGGGCGGTTGAGCACCAGATGGGCGATGTTGTCGGTCAGATCCAGGCGAAAGCAGCTCAGGTCTGCGGCCTGCAAGCGGTGGTCATGGGTATTGGGCATGGCTCAGATGGTGTCCTGAACCATGCCGTGTGCAAGTCACGCGGGCGACTGAGCGCCTGCCGAATGCACAGGGAGATTCCCTTGGGGAAGGACGCTTAGGCGGCCAGCGCAGTAGCTGGCTGGGCGTAAGCGACGGCTGCTCCGGTGGCGCTGACCTTGAACACGGCCACCATGCTGGTGAGGCGCTGGGTCTGGTCGTGCAACGAGACGGCCGCTGCGGTGGATTCCTCCACCAGGGCCGCATTTTGTTGCGTCATCTGGTCCAGATGCGTCACGGCCTGGTTGACCTGGCTGATGCCGTCGCGCTGCTCTGTCGAGGAGGCGCTGATTTCTCCGATCATGTCGGACACCTTGCGCACGCTGCTCACGATGTCTTCCATCACCAGGCCTGCCTGAGACACTTGCTCGGCGCCTTCATTCGCTGCATCCACCGAAGTGCCTATCAAGGTCTTGATTTCCTTGGCGGCTTCCGCGCTGCGGTGGGCCAGTGCACGCACCTCGCTGGCGACCACGGCAAAGCCGCGGCCTTGCTCGCCGGCGCGAGCGGCCTCTACAGCCGCATTGAGCGCCAGGATATTGGTCTGGAAGGCGATGGAGTCGATGACGCCGATGATGTCGGAGATGCGGTGCGCGCTCTCGCTGATGCGGCTCATGCTGCTGACCACCGATTCCACGACGGTTCCGCCGCGCTGGGCCGCCTGCGCCGCATTGCCGGCCAGATGGGTGGCCTGGCGCGCGGTATCGGCCGACTGGGCCACGGTGGCGGTCAGCTGCTCCATGCTGGCGGCGGTTTCTTCCAAGTTGGAGGCTGTCTGTTCGGTACGCGAGGACAGATCATGGTTGCCCGAGGCGATTTCCGAAGATGCCGTGGAGATGGAGTGCACGCTGTCGCGTACGTCGCTCACCAGGCTGCGCAGGCGGGTTGCCATGGCAGAGACGGCGTTCAGCAGATGGCCGAATTCGTCCTGACGAGCTCCGTTGGCGGTCACGGTCAGGTCTCCCTGGGCAATGGCATGGGTCAATTCCACGGCTTCGGCCAGAGGGCGGGTGATGGAGCGGGTCAGCGCCAAGGCCAGGCCCAGTCCTGCCAGCAAGACCACGCCTTGAACGGCCCATGCCCACCAGGCAGCGTGTTGCTGGGCTTGCTGGGTCAGCAGATTGGCGGCATCGCGTTGCTGTTCCTGCAGCTTGACGAAGGCTTGCAGCGAATCCACATAGCGGGTGATGGCGCCCAGATACTGCTGCTGGATGAAGTTGCGCAGGGCGGCGATATCGCCCGTTTGCTTGATCTCGCGTGCCTGCTTGTTCAATGCCAGCACTTCGGTACGCACGGCCGAGATTTGCTCCAGCGCCTTTTTGTCGGCATCGCTCTGGGCCAGCTTGACCACCTGGGCCTGCAACTGGGAGTTGATGCCGACCCCGGCTTTGACACGCTCATCCATCAGGGCCGTCAGTTCTTCGTCGGCCGTCACATTGCTGGTGAGCACGCGCTCGCCCGTGGTTTCCGTGGCGCCTTTCCACTGGAGGGCAAGGTTGATACGGCTGTCGAAGTCGGCCTGGGTGCGCATGCCGGCCTGCATGGTCTGGCCTGCCGTGTGCTGAGCCCAGAGAGAAACTGCCAGCATCATCACCAGCAGCCCGCCGAGCGTGCTCCATAGCTTGGTGGATACGCGCCATTGATTGAATTGCATTCGCTGTGCTCTTGTACTGAAAAATGAATTGCAAAAAGCGCTGCAAGGCAAGGCGGCGGCCTGGAAAGCCGCAGTCAATACCTGTTGGCGCTGATTTGGGGAGTGGGAAACGATGCGCTCACTGTGAAGCAGGGCTTGAAACAGCCGGTGCAGCAGATGTGAGCGCAAGCCTGGAGGCTTTATGTATCGACATAATGCGTTCAGGCTTGAGCTATTTTTCTGGTCCGAGGTCGTCTGGCGTCACAGCCCAAGCCAAATTGCTGCGCAGAATGCGCTACCGAAATGGGTAGCTCAACAAAAAAGGCCTGCATCTGCAGGCCTTGGAGCGGGTATCGCTGGGTTTCAGCGTTTTTTACCGCCCAGAATGCCGCCCAGCACGCCGCGCAGGATTTCCTTGCCCAGATTGTTACCCACGGTGCGTACGGTGGACTTGGCCATGGTCTGGACCAGACCGTCGTGCTGGCCGCCGCGCGGGCCGGTGCGGCCAAACAGCAGCTCCTTCAAGCCGTCCATCATGGCGCTGCCGCCGGAGCCTCCGCCTTGCTCGGCCGCCGTACCTGCTGCCGCGCCTGCAGCAGCAGGTGCTTCACCGGGTTTGGCGGGAGTGGCTGTGGCCGTGCGGCTGCGCAGCACCTCATAAGCGGATTCGCGGTCCACGGCTTTTTCATAGACGCCTGCGACCAGCGAGCCATTCATCAGCGCCTTGCGCTGCTCGGGCGTGATGGGGCCGAGCTGGCTGCCGGGCGGAATCACGAAGACGCGCTCGGTCTCGCTGGGCCGGCCTTTCTCGTCCAGAAAGCTGATCAGCGCCTCGCCCACGGCCAGTTCGGTGATGGCCGCCGCGATGTCCAGGCCGGGCTTGGGGCGCATGGTGGAGGCCGCAGACGCCACGGCTTTCTGGTCGCGCGGGGTAAAAGCGCGCAAAGCATGTTGCACGCGGTTGCCCAGCTGGCCGAGCACGGAATCGGGCACGTCCAGCGGATTCTGGGTGACGAAATACACGCCCACGCCCTTGGAGCGCACCAGGCGCACGACCAGTTCGATGCGCTCGATGAGAACCTTGGGCGCATCGTTGAACAGCAAATGGGCTTCGTCAAAGAAGAAGACCAGCTTGGGTTTTTCGGGGTCGCCAATCTCGGGCAGTTGCTCAAACAGCTCGGACAGCAGCCAGAGCAGAAAGGTGGAGTACAGGCGTGGCGCGTTCATCAGCTTGTCGGCGGCCAGCACATTGACCACGCCATAGCCGTTGGCATCGGTCTGCATCAGATCGTTGATATCGAGCATGGGCTCGCCAAAGAACTGCTCGCCGCCCTGGGATTCGATCTGCAGCAGGCCGCGCTGGATAGCGCCCACGCTGGCGGCGCTGATATTGCCGTATTCGGTGGTGAATTGCTTGCCGTTGTCGCCCACGTATTGCAGCATGGCGCGCAGATCCTTGAGGTCCAGCAGCAGCATGCCGTTGTCGTCTGCGATCTTGAACACCAGATTGAGCACGCCCATTTGCGTCTCGTTGAGGTTAAGCATGCGGCCTATCAACAGCGGGCCCATGTCGGAGATGGTGGCGCGTACCGGGTGACCCTGCTGGCCGAACACATCCCATACCGTGGTGGGGCAGGCCAGAGGCGAGGGCGGCTCTATGCCGCGATCCTTGAGGGAGACGGTCAGCTTGTCGCCTATCTTGCCGCTTTGGCTGATGCCGCTGAGATCGCCTTTGACGTCGGCCATGAAAACCGGCACCCCAATCTGTGAGAAGCTCTCCGCCAGTTTCTGCAGGGTGACGGTCTTGCCCGTGCCAGTGGCGCCTGTGATCAGCCCATGGCGGTTGGCCAGGCCCGGCAGCAGAGCACATTCTGTGGCAGAGTGCTGGGCAATCAAAAGGGGTGAAGCCATTTGGGGTTTCCTCCGGGAGAGCTTTCAGTCAAAAGTAAAATCTCATCCGTAAGGTTAAATCAAATATCAAAGGACTCCCGTGGCAGGACACAGCAAATGGGCCAACATCCAGCACCGTAAGGGTCGCCAGGATGAAAAGCGCGGCAAGATCTGGACTCGCATCATTCGTGAAATCATGGTGGCTGCGCGTCAGGGTGGTGCCGATCTGGCTGCCAACCCGCGCCTGCGCCTGGCGGTGGACAAGGCCAAGGCCGCCAATATGCCGGCCGACAATATCAAGCGCAATATCGACAAGGCCACCGGCAATCTGGATGGCGTAACCTACGAAGAAATTCGTTACGAGGGGTACGGTATTGGCGGTGCGGCGATCATTGTGGACACAATGACGGACAATCACGTTCGTACGGTGGCCGATGTGCGCCATGCTTTCAGCAAATATGGTGGCAATATGGGAACGGCAGGCTCTGTGGCCTTCCAGTTCAAACATGTGGGCCAAATCCTGTTTGCTCCTGGCACCAACGAAGACAAAGTCATGGAAGTGGCTCTGGAAGCGGGTGCGGAAGATGTGCTCAGCGATGACGACGGTGCCATTGAGGTGCTGACGTCCCCCGGCGACTTTGAAACCGTGCGCGATGCACTGCAAGCCGCAGGATTAAATCCTGATATGGCCGAAGTGACCATGCGCCCAGAAAATACAATCGCTCTTGAAGGCGACGATGCAGCTCGCATGCAGAAGCTGCTGGACATGATTGAAGACCTGGATGACGTTCAAGACGTCTACCACAACGCAGAACTATGAAAATTCTTGTGATTGGCGGCGGTGGCCGTGAGCACGCTTTGGCGTGGAAATTGGCTGAGTCGCCCAAGTCGACCAAGGTGTTTGTGGCCCCCGGAAACGGTGGCACGGCCTTGGCAGGTGGCAAGCTGGAGAACCTGAACATCACCGATGTGCAGGCCCTGCGTGAATGGGCGCAAGCCGAAAAGATCGCACTGACCGTGGTGGGCCCAGAAGCTCCCCTGGCGGCCGGTGTGGTGGACGAGTTCCGTGCCCACGGCCTGCGTGTCTTTGGCCCGACCAAGACCGCTGCCCAGCTGGAAAGCTCCAAGGCTTTCTCCAAGGATTTCATGGCTCGCCATGCCATCCCCACGGCCCAGTACCAGACCTTTACCGACCCTGTGGCGGCTCACGCCTATGTGGATCGCCTGGGCGCACCCATCGTGATCAAGGCCGACGGCTTGGCCGCCGGCAAGGGCGTGGTGGTTGCCACCTCGCTGCAGGAAGCTCACGATGCCGTGGATTTCATGCTGGTGGACAACAAGTACGGCGTGACCCACAACGAAGGCGGTGCACGCGTCGTGATCGAGGAATTCCTTGATGGCGAAGAGGCATCGTTCATCGTGCTGTGTGATGGCAAGAACGTGCTGGCGCTGGCGACCAGCCAGGACCACAAGCGCTTGAAGGATGGCGACCAGGGCCCCAATACCGGTGGCATGGGCGCATATTCGCCCGCGCCGGTGGTGACGGCCGATGTGCACCACCGTGCCATGCGCGAGATCATCTTGCCCACCATCCGCGGTATGGAAAAAGACGGTGTGCCTTACACCGGCTTCCTGTATGCCGGCCTGATGATTGACAAGGCCGGTCACCCCAAGACGCTGGAATTCAACTGCCGCATGGGTGACCCCGAAACCCAGCCCATCATGATGCGCCTCAAGAGCGATCTGGTGGATGTGATGCTGGCCGCCACCGAAGGCAAGCTCGACCAGCTCGAGCTGCAATGGGACCGCCGTACGGCTTTGGGCGTGGTCATGGCCGCTGCCGGTTACCCCGAAGATCCGCGCAAGGGCGATGCCATCACCGGCCTGCCTGCGGCAGCTGATGACGCCATGGTCTTTCATGCCGGCACCCAGCTCAAGGACGGCGTGCCCGTGACCACCGGTGGTCGCGTGCTCTGCGTCACGGTGCTGGCCGACAGCGTCAAGCAAGCCCAGCAAAAAGTGTATGACGTGGCACGTGGCATCCATTTCGATGGTGCCCAGTACCGCCGCGACATCGGTTTTCGCGCCATCAAGGGCTGAGCCATGAGCGCCGTACCGCAATCCATGGATCTGCCGACTGTGGCCGAGGTGCGTGAGTACCTCACCGGTCTGCAAGCGCGCATCACCCAAGCTCTCGAAACCATCGAGGGCGAGGGCGGTACACGCTTTCTGGTCGATGCCTGGAGCAAAGGCCCGCAGGAAAAGCTGCAGGGCGACGGCATCACCAAGATCATGGAGGGCGGGCGTGTGTTCGAGCGCGCCGGCTGCGGCTTCTCGCATGTGCGCGGGCCGCAACTGCCGCCATCGGCTACTCAGCACCGGCCTGAATTGGCAGGTGCGCCATTTGAAGCCATGGGGGTGTCGCTGGTGTTTCATCCGCGCAATCCTCTGGTGCCTACCGTGCACATGAATGTGCGCATGATTTCGGCAGGACATGCCGGTCAGCCCAAGACCTGCTGGTTTGGCGGCGGCATGGATTTGACGCCCGTCTATGGCTTTGAGGAAGATGCCGTGCATTTTCACCAGAGTTGCCGCGATGCGCTGGCGCCCTTTGGCGAGCAGCTCTATCCGCGCTTCAAGACCTGGTGCGACGAGTATTTTTTCCTCAAGCACCGTAACGAGCAGCGCGGGATTGGCGGCATCTTCTTTGATGACTTCGCCGAACTGGGTCAGCAGCAGAGCTTTGCCATGCTGCAGTCCGTGGGTGATGCCTTTCTGAACGCCTATCTGCCCATTGTGGAGCGCCGCAAAAGCGCGCCGTACAGCGAGCAGCAGCTGGCTTTTCAGCGCTACCGCCGTGGCCGCTACGTGGAGTTCAACCTGGTCTGGGACCGGGGTACGCACTTCGGCCTGCAATCCGGTGGTCGTACGGAATCCATTTTGCTGTCCATGCCGCCGCATGCCGACTGGAGCTACCAGCGTGAAGATGCTCCGGGCACGCCCGAGCGGGATCTGCTGGAAAACTATCTGATTCGCCGCGACTGGCTTTGATACCCTACCTGCGACCGACGGTGCAAAAAGCACCTTCAGCAGGGGATTGCCCACTAAAACTATAATTTCGATAGCTGGATGCGCCACATGGGCTGGCGCATTGCCATTTTTTCAAGGCGTGGTGGTGCGGGTTTGTGAAAGCCCGGGTTGCCGCATCTGAGCCGACCCTGAGACGGGTGTGGTGCAGCACACGCTATATTGATCTCACTTTTACAGATTCCATCGCCTGATGACCACCTCCACCAAATCGGATTCCGCAGCCAAGCGCGACGTGACCAAACTGCAACGCGCCATTGTTGACGGCCTCGAAGACGTCAAGGCACACGATATCCAGGTGTTCAACACCGAAGCGCTGTCGCCCTTGTTCGAGCGCGTCATCGTGGCTTCGGGTACCTCCAACCGCCAGACCAAGGCCCTGGCCTCCAGCGTGCGCGAATCGGTCAAGAAGGCCGGCTTCCCCGTGCCCCGCCAGGAAGGCGAAGAAAACGGCGAATGGATTATTGTGGACTGCGGCGCCGCCGTGTGCCACATCATGCAACCCGCCATTCGCCAGTACTACCGTCTTGAAGAAATCTGGGGCGAAATGCCTGTGCGCCTGAAGATCGGTGCCGCCAAGCCCAAGCCCGCTGAACTGGCTGCCAAGAAGCTGGCCGCCAAGCAGGCCGTGGACAAGGCTGCTGCCGAGAACACCGTGGTCGAGAAGAAGTCTGCCAAAAAGCCAGCGGCCAAGAAGCCCGCCGGCAAGACAGCTGCTGCGAAGACAACCGCTGCCAAGACGACCACGGCCGCCAAAAAGCCTGCCAGCAAGACCGCTGCCGCCAAGGCACCAGCAGCCAAGAAGCCCGCCGCCAAGTCTGCAGCTCCCAAGGCTGTGAAGACCGTGGTGGTCAACGGTGCCAAGTCCGGCGCCAAGTCGGCAAGCAAAGCTGCTGCCAAGCCCGCCGCTGTAAAGCCTGCGGCAAAGCGCGCCCCCCGCGCCAAGGCCTGATTGCGTCCTGAGTTTTTGCCGTGAGACTGACCATCGTGGCCGTAGGCCTGCATGTGCCCGATTGGGCGCAGACGGCCTACGACGATTACGCCAAGCGCTTTCCGCCGGAACTCAAGGTTGAACTCAAGGCCGTCAAGACCGAGCCGCGTGGCTCCAAGACGGTAGAGACTTTGTATGCCGCCGAGCGCAAGCGCATTGAAGCGGCCATTCCCCGCAGCACCCGCATCGTGGTGCTGGACGAGCGCGGCACCAATCTCACTACCAAGGCCCTGGCCCAGCGACTCAAGGGCTGGCAGCTGGAAGGTGACGATGTGGCGCTAGTTATTGGCGGCCCGGATGGGCTGGACCCCGAGTTCAAGGCCAAGGCGCATGAGCGCGTTCGCCTCTCGGATCTGACCTTGCCCCATGCCATGGTGCGTGTGCTGCTGATCGAGCAGCTCTACCGTGCCTGGTCGGTGAACGCCGGTCACCCTTACCACCGCGAGTAAATCAGCCGCTCGCGCAAGGCCGCAGCTCGCGGCTGTGTTCCGCGTGCAATTTCATGCACTGCGTGATACTATGATTTTGATAGCCGTTAGTGCTTTATTGGTAAGCGCTAGCGGCCAATTTTTATCTTAATCATGGCCTCATACCTCTACCTCGCTTCCCAAAGTCCCCGTCGCCGTCAACTGCTAGAGCAGTTGGGCGTGGCGCATGAATTGCTGCTGCCCAATGCGGCCGGCGATATTGCCGAAGATGCGGAAGGCATAGAAGCCGAGAAAGAGGGCGAGGCGCCGCGCGACTATGTGCAGCGCGTGACCGCCGGCAAGCTGGATGCGGCCGTGGCCCGCCATGCCCGCCGTGGCCTGCCGCCAGCGCCGATTCTGTGCTCCGACACCACGGTGGCCTTGGGCATGCAGATTCTGGGCAAGCCTCAGGATGCGGAAGATGCCAGGCGCATTCTGCGCCTGCTGGCCGGCACGGAGCATGAGGTGCTGACTGCAGTGGCAGTTCAGAATGGTGTGCAGCGTCTGCAGGCTTTGAGCATCTCCACCGTGCGCTTTGCTCCCATGAGCGAGGCGCAGATCGATGCCTATGTGGGCACGGGTGAACCCATGGGCAAGGCCGGTGCCTATGGCGTGCAGGGCAGGGCGGCAGCACATATTTCACAGATCAGCGGCAGCTATTCGGGCATCATGGGTTTGCCGGTGTTTGAGACGGCGGCGCTGTTGCGCCAGCTGGGCTGGCCGCTCTGATCTTCTAGGGCCAGAACCGCAGTCTTGTCGCCGCCATAGACCGGCGCAGCATGCGCACGCCTTCTTGCCGAAAAACAAGCACAAGATCAGGCCAGACAACCAAGAAAGTACGACAGTCAATGCAGCAAGATATTTTGATCAACTGGTCGCCGCAGGAGACGCGAGTGGCGGTCATCGAAAACGGTGCCGTGCAGGAGCTGCACATGGAGCGCCCGCTGGAGCGCGGCCTGGTCGGCAATATCTACCTGGGCAAAGTCTCGCGCGTGCTGCCGGGCATGCAGTCGGCGTTTATCGATATCGGCCTGGAACGAGCGGCTTTTTTGCATGTGGCCGATGTGTGGCATCGCCAGGAAGGCGGCGAAGCGCCCATGTTCGCCCGCAAGGATGTGCCTCTGGTACCGATTGAAAAGCAGGTGTTTGAAGGCCAGACCATCATGGTGCAGGTCATCAAGGACCCAATAGGCACCAAGGGTGCGCGCTTGTCCACTCAGATCAGCATTGCAGGCCGCCTGCTGGTGTTTTTGCCGCAGGACGACCATATCGGCATCTCGCAGAAAATTCCGCAAAACGAACGCGATGCACTGCGCGCACGTCTGCAGGGCCTGGTCGGCACCAAGGACACGGGCGGCGGCGGTGGCTTTATCTTGCGCACCAATGGCGAAGATTCCTCGGACAGCGAGCTGGCGGACGATATCCGCTACCTGCGCAAGACCTGGACGCGCATCAAGGATGCCTCGCAGAAATTGCCAACTATGTCGGTGCTGCATCAGGACCTGAACCTGCTGCAGCGCGTGCTACGTGATCTGGTGAGCGAAGCCACGCAAAGCATTCGCATTGATTCGCACGAACAGTTTGCGCTGCTGCAGACTTTCGGCCAGGAGTACATGCCTGCCGCCGTACCCAAGCTGCAGCATTACAAGGGCGAGCGGCCGATTTTCGATCTGTACTCGATTGACGAGGAAATTGCGCGCGCGCTGGGGCGGCGTGTGGATTTGAAATCGGGCGGCTATCTGATCGTGGACCAGACCGAGGCGTTGACCACTATCGATGTGAATACCGGCGGCTATGTCGGGGCCCGTAATTTCGACGACACAATATTCAAGACCAATCTGGAAGCGGCTCACGCCATTGCACGCCAGCTGCGCTTGCGCAATCTGGGCGGCATCATCATTGTCGATTTCATCGATATGGTGCGTGAAGACCATCAGAGCGAGGTTTTGTCCGAGTTCCGCCGCCAACTGGGGCGCGACCGGGTCAAGACCATGGCTGGCGGCTTCTCGCAACTGGGCCTGGTGGAGATGACCCGCAAGCGCACGCGCGAGTCTCTGGCCCATATGCTGTGCGAGCCCTGCCCGGCATGTTCTGGCAAGGGCGTAGTCAAAACCGCCCGCAGCATCTGCTATGAGGTGTTGCGTGAAATCCTGCGCGAAGCCCGCCAGTTCAACCCCCGCGAATTCCGGGTGGTGGCATCGCCCAAGGTGGTAGAGATGTTTCTGGACGAGGAAAGCCAGCATCTGGCCAGCCTTTCGGACTTTATTGGCAAGCCCATTTCCCTGCAGTCCGAGACGGTGATGGCACAAGAGCAATACGATATTGTTCTGTTGTGAGTATTTTGGCGTTTGAGGGAACCTTGATGGATGAGGTCTGCGTAACCTCATAAAAATGGTCTGGCCATGGCTCAATCGGACGGTAGTAGTCCCCTTCATTCTGTCCTCTGCGGGCGCTGCTGCTTGGATACTACGATCAGAATGGGTGGGCCGGCCGATAGAGTTGACTCTAGGCCGCCATCCCGACCTCACGCTGGCTGCTGCACGAAAGCTGGCAGCAGAGAAAGGTGTCGAAATTCAGCAAGGAAAAATCTTGCTGTAGAAAAGTGCAAGGCGAAGTCACACAGGGGCTGGCTTGTGCTGCGATGTTGTCAGACTGCCAAATCCAGTATCTAGTGTGAGCGACGCTGCAATGCCTTTTATAGAAGGTTTGATCAGCTTTGCATCGCTAGCAATGCTTGAACTTCGGCTTGAGCTTGCATTCCGAGTCGTTCGAGATCAAGGCCCTTGGGAATATCGTTTTCGAGAATGATTTTTCCGCCGCAGACCAACCATTTGATATGCGGCCTGCCGCCGCTGACGACTGGGCCAAGCGCAGAATCATGTAGACCAAAGTACCTAGGGTCGTCGAGCGCATAGACGGCCAGATCCGCTGCCATGCCCGAGGCCAGATGGCCTACACCGTCAAAACCCAGCATCTGTGCACCGCTTTGGCTGGCCCAGTGAATGATCTGCTCCACCGCGGTGGCGTCTCCGCCTTCTTCTCCATGGCCTTCGGGTTTGGCGCGTGAGAGGGCACCTGCTTGGGCACGGTGCAGCATCCAGGCGAAATGCAGCTCGCTGATCATGTCTGCGGCTTCGTTGGATGCGGCACCATCCACCCCAATGGTGACTGGTGATCCCATTTTGGCCAGCGCAGGAGCTGGGGCAATGCCATCCGCCAGACGGGCATTGCTTTGTGGGCAGTGGGCAATGCCGGTGCGGGTTTCGCCCAGCATCTTGATTTCCGCAGGGCTTAGATGCACCAGGTGCGCCAGCCAGACATCGGGGCCCAGCCATTCGTTCTGGGCCAGATATTCAATGGGCAGACAGCCGAATTTCTCGCGGCAATGCTCGATATAGGCCACGGACTCAGACATATGACTGTGCAGGCGCAAGCCCATGGAGCGTGCGGCTCTGGCAACTTCCTTGAGCTCTTGCGTGGGCAGCGAGACATGGACTGAGGTGGGGGCCATGGCCACTTTGCTCATGGCCATGGGGCCGGTCTGATGAAAATGTTTGGCTGTGGCTTGTACCGAGGCCAGCATCTGATCCAGTGTCTCCGTGGCTTGCTGCAGCTTTTCATGATCTTCGAGCTTGCGTGTCACGGTGGCACCACCTCGCAGCAGCATGAAGCGCATGCCAAGAGCCTGGGCTTCTTCGAACAGAATGGCTGCAGCATCAAAATCCTGCCCGGGCTGGAACAGGTAGTGGTGGTCGGCTACGGTGGTGCAACCCGAGCGCAACAGCTCCACCAGGCCGATACGTGCGGCAATGCGCAAGCGCTTTTCATCAAAGCTGCGCCGATAGCTGAACGGTACGGCCTGCAGCCAGGGGCTGAGCGTGAGGTTGATGCCTGATGGAATTCCTTTGAGCAGGGACTGGAACAGGTGATGATGGGTGTTGACCCAGCCAGGGTAGATGACGCAGCGACTGGCATCCAGAACCTGCTCATCGGGCTGCGCACGCAAGCCACTGCCCATTTCGGTGATCACGCCATTTTCAATGCGTATATCGCTGACCGGGCTTCTGGCTTTTTCCCCCGGCAGCCCGGTCATGATGGCTGCTGCGTTTCGAATCAGAATATTCTTCTTCATGGCGTTCTCAGTTCTTGGGCATCAGGCCTTCAATGCCCTGGACCAGATAGTTCATGTTGGCCAGGTCGTTGGCCGAGATATTCTGACCTGCGGGAACGCGTGTCGTGCCTTGCTGGTCCCGCACCGGGCCTGAAAAAACCTGACGCTGGCCTGAGGCAATTTCTTTGCCCATGGCTTCGATCTGAGTGCGTACTTCGGCAGGAATGGCTGCATTCAGCGGTGCCAGTTTGATGATGCCGTCGTTGAGGCCGCCCATGACGCTCTCTGGCTTCCATTGACCCGCAAGCACGTCATTGACGACCTTGATGTAGAAGTTGCCCCAGTTCTGGGTGATGGATGTCAGATTGGTGCTGGGGCCGAACTTGGACATATCCGAGTAGTAGCCCAAGGTGTAGACCTTTTTCTCTTCACCTGTCGTGACGATGGACACACCTGAAGTGGCATAGGCCATGGTATCGGCTCCCAGCTTGATGAGGGCATTGGCCGCATCGCGCTCCTTGCCAGGGTCGTACCAGGCATTCACCCAGATCAGGCGCAGCTGAGCTTTCGGGTTCACGCTTTTCATGCCCAGAGCAAAAGCGTTCACGCCTTGCAGCACTTCAGGAATGGGAAAGGCTCCCACGTAGCCGACCACATTGTTCTTGGTCATATGTCCGGCAATCACACCTTCCAGATAGCGGCCTTCGTACCAACGGGCGTTGTAGGTGCCGACATTGGCCGCAGTCTTGTAGCCTGTGCCGTTCATGAAGGTAATCTTGGGCGCTGTGCGGGCGACTTTGAGCGTAGGCTCCATAAAGCCGAAGGAGGGCGTGAAGATCAGCTTGCAGCCATCTTGTACAAAATTGCGTACAACGCGCTCTGCATCTGGACCTTCTGCTATGTTTTCTACGAATTTGGTGCTGATTTTGTTACCCATGACTGCGACCAGCTCTTTGCGTGCCAATTCATGCTGATAGGTCCAGCCGCTTTCTCCAATCGGATTGGAGTAGAGAAAGCAGACCTTGAGCGGCTCTGCCGCCGCCGTGCCAGCAAGGCATGTCAGCAGGAGCGAAGCTGCGCTCCACTTGGGAAGGCGAGGGAGTCTCGTCGGGCGGTACTGGCGTTGCGCGTTGTAGCGGGTCATGGTCATGTCTCCGTAGTTGTAGTGGCAGGGAGCTGGATAGGTGGGTGTCTTCAGCTTTCTGGTCTATAGCCCTGGCCAAGGGAGGCCGGGGAATTCAACTTGATCGTGGTCTTGTTGCGCGAGATCAGCACCAGCACCACGATGGTGGCGATATAGGGCAGGGCCGACAGCCATTGCGATGGGATCTCCAGCGCCAGGCCTGAGCCCTGCACAAACAACTGGGATACCAGCACGCCGCCAAACAGGTAGGCCCCCACCAGAATGCGCAAGGGGCGCCAAGTTGCGAACACCACCAGTGCCAGCGCAATCCAGCCGCGCCCGGCGACCATGCCATCGGCCCACAGCGGGGTATAGAACACCGACAAAAATGCGCCGCCCAGGCCTGCCATGGCTCCGCCGTAGAGCACGGCCAGATAGCGAATGGCAATTACCGGGTAGCCAATGGCGTGGGCGGCGGTAGGTGATTCACCCAGCGCTCGCAACACCAGGCCGCCTCGACTGCGGTCCAGAAACCAGGCCGTTGCCGCGACCAGCAGCCAGGAGGCATAGACCAGCCAGTGATGGTGAAACAGCGCAGGGCCAATGATGGGAATATCGCCCAGCAGCGGAATATTGGGCACAGGAACTGCATTGAGCGGCGCCGACTCATAGGACTTGCCAAGAAAGGCCGACAAGCCCATGCCAAAGATGGCCAGCGCCAGACCGCTGGCTACCTGGTTGGCCTGCATGGTCAGGCATAGATAGCCGAAGATCAGCGCCAGCGACGCGCCGGCAAGCATGCCGATGGCTGCGGCTGTCCACGGTCCTGCGCCAGCATAGGCTGCTGCAAATGCGGCAACGGCGCCTACAGACATCATGCCCTCGGCCCCGAGATTGAGAACGCCGGAGCGTTCCACAATCAGCTCGCCCAGCGCCACGATGATCAGCGGTGTGCCTGCGACCAGAGTCGCTGCCACGATGGAGGAAATCAGCGATGCATCCATGATTAAGCTCTCCGAAGGCCGCTTTGCCAGCACAGGCGATAAGCGATGAACAAGTCAGATGCAAGCAGGAAAAACAGCAGCATTCCCTGGAAGACCTTGGAGATGGAAGAGGGCAGATTCAGTTGCTGCTGGGCTTGCTCCCCACCCAGAAAGAACAAGGCCATGATGAGGCTGCTGGCCAGAATGCCCACAGGATGCAGGCGCCCGACAAAGGCCACGATGATGGCGGCAAAGCCGTAGCCGGCGGAGATCTGTGCTGTGAGCTGCCCCATGGGGCCAGCGACTTCCGTCATGCCAGCCACTCCGGCCAGAGCGCCACCTGCCAGCAGTCCGACCCATATGGCCTGTTTGCCGGAAAAGCCCGCGTAGCGCGCTGCATCGGGTGCCTGCCCGCCGACCTGCATGCGAAAGCCTTGCATGCTCAGTTGCAGGAATACATAACCTGCGAGCAGAACGAACAGGGCCAGAATAAAGCCCGCATGCACGCGTGTGCCTTCGACGAGTAATGGCAGCAGAGCGCTGTCACCGAAGTTGCGGGTTTGTGGGAAGTTGTAGCCGTCCGGGTCTTTCCAGGGCCCATAGATCAGCCAGGACGCCAGTAGCTGTGCCACATAGACCAGCATCAAGGACACCAGAATTTCATTGGTGCCAAAGCGCGTGCGCAGCCAGGCAGGGATCGCTGCCCATAAAGCGCCGCCCAAAGCCCCCGCCAGCACCATGACCGGCAAGGTCCAGAAGGCGCTTGTATCGCCCGCCATCAATGCAATGCCTGTGGCAAACACTGCGCCGAGGATGAACTGGCCTTCGGCACCAATATTCCACACGCCTGCGCGAAAACCTATGGCCAGGCCCATGCTGATGAGCATCAAGGGCGTGGCCTTGAGCAGCAACTCGCTCAGGCCATAGATGTCGCTGATGGGTTGAATAAAGAAGACGTGAATGCCTTGCCAGGGCTTTTGCCCCAACATGGCAAACAGCATGGCACCGCTGAGCACGGTGAGCGCCACAGCCAGCAGTGGAGACAGCCAGCGCATACGGCGCGAGGCTTCGGGGCGCTTTTCAAACCTAGGCCACACGGTATACCTCGCTTTCCATTGGGCTGCTTGCGGGCTGCGATATAGACGGAATTTCCGGGCTGTGATCCATGCCTTCGTGAGGCCAAATGCCGCTCATCCAGAGGCCTATGGTTTCCACATCGGTGTCTTCAATGGGGACTGCCGGGGAGAGCCGGCCATCGGCAATGACGGCAATGCGGTCGCAAATTTCAAACAGCTCATCCAGCTCTTCTGAGACCACCAGCAGGCTGGCACCGCTGTTGCGCAGATCGATCAGGGCCTGACGTATGAAAGCTGCTGCCCCGACGTCCACTCCCCAGGTCGGCTGAGCGGCTATCAGTACCTGAGGCTTTTGCATCAGCTCGCGCCCGACGATGAACTTCTGCAGATTGCCGCCAGACAGCGAGTTTGCCGGAGCTTGCGTCCCTGAGCATTTGACGCGAAAGCCTTCTATGCAGCACTGGGAAAACTGGTCTACGGCATCACGGAGAATCAGCCCGTGCTTGAGCAGACCCTGGCCGTAGGCGGTGAGCAGCGTGTTGTCTGCCAGGCTCATGGCCGGCACGGCACCGCGTCCCAGGCGCTCTTCCGGCACAAATCCCAGCCCCAGCGCATGGCGGCTGGCGCTGTCCAGATGGGCCACGGCCTGTCCGTTGAGCCGAATCATCTGCGCCTGGCGAGCGGGCAGCGGGTCTTCTCCGGAAAGTGCAAACATCAGTTCCTGTTGACCGTTGCCAGAGACACCGGCAATGCCTAGGATTTCGCCGGGCTTGAGTTCAAAGCTGATGTCCTTGAGTGCTGTGCCAAAAGGGTGGCTGGCTTTTCGCGATAGTGCCTGGACCTGAAGTTTTGCTTCGCTGGTTTCGCTCGTGGTGGTCTTGGGGCGCTGGCAGGGTACGAGCTCCTTGCCGATCATCATGCGTGCCATGGAGGCCGGTGTTTCCTGCGCGGGAATGCAATGGCCTGTAATTCGGCCGCTGCGCAAGATGGTGGCGCTGTGGCATAGCTCCTGCACTTCGTCGAGCTTGTGACTGATGTAGAGAATGCTGCAGCCTTCGTCGGCCAGTTGGCGCAAGGTTTCAAACAGCTTGCGCACGGCCTGTGGGGTGAGAACCGAGGTTGGCTCGTCCATGATGAGCAGGCGCGGGTTTTGCAGCAGGCAGCGAATGATTTCCACGCGCTGGCGCTCTCCGACCGAAAGGGTATGCACGAGTCGCTTGGAGTCGACCGGCAGACCGTAGCGCTGGCCTACGGCATGAATGCGCTGGCATAGGTCGTCCAAGTCCGGGCGACCCGGCAGAGCCAAGGCTACGTTCTGCACCACAGTCAGTGTTTCAAACAGCTGGAAGTGCTGGAACACCATGCCAATGCCCAGTGCACGGGCCTGGTTGGGGCTGTTCATCTGCACGCGCTGGCCTCGCCAGTAGATCTCGCCTTCGGTAGGGGCAGTCATGCCGTAGATGATCTTCATCAAGGTGGACTTGCCGGCTCCGTTCTCGCCAAGAATGGCTTGAATCTCGCCCGGTGCGACGACTAGATCGATACCGTCGTTGGCGACCACTGATGCATACACTTTGCGAATACCGCACAGCTCCAGCTGTGGCTGGTCGGAGGAAGGGATAAGGCTGGGCATATCAAGCCGCCTTTCCGAGAGTGCGCAGATTGGGCGCCTCGCTGCTTTTGGCGTTGAACAGCACATTCAGCAGCACAGCAGTGAAGGTGCCCAGCAAGATACCGTTCTGGCAGAACTTGGCCATCATGTCGGGCAGGCGCATGAAGAACCTGTCAGCCACTAGCGGAATCATGCCCATGGCCAGACTGATGGCCACGATGTAGGCGTTCTTGCGGTTCTCGACAAAATCCACATGGCTGAGGATGCGTATACCTGTAGCGGCCACCATGCCAAACATCACCATGGCTGCACCGCCCAGCACGTATTGAGGAATGGAGGCAGCAATAAAGGACAGTTTGGGGAAGCAGCTGATCAGGACCAGCATCACGCCGGCCGTCACACAGACCCAGCGGCTACGCACCCCGGTGACCTGTACCAGCCCAATGTTCTGGGCGTAAGAGGTATAGGTGAAGGTATTGAAGATACCTCCCACGATGGCCCCAACGCCATCGGCACGCAGGCCGCGGGCAATATCGTCTGTCTCAAGTGGGCGCTCCACCACCTCGGCCAGAGCCAGGAACTGACCCACGCCTTCGATCATGATGACCACCATGACCACGCACAGCGTGACCGTGGTCATCACATCGATGGTGGGAATGCCGAAGTGAAACGGCGTGATGATGCGCACCCACTGGGCGGACTGCAGGCCCACGAAGTTGACTTGCCCGGAGACCAACGTGATCAGAAAGCCGACGGCAATGCCCAGCAGTACGGCAATATTGGACAGAAAGCCTTTGCACCAGGCAATGATGAACAAAATTGTCATCAGCACAATGCCCGAGATGGCAATGTGTGAGGGAATGCCGTAGTCGGGATTGTTGATGGGCCCGTTGGGACCGGCAATGGTGGGAGTGCCGCCAGCAGCCCAGTTGATGCCCACGCGCATCAGCGATATGCCGATGATGAGTACTACTGAGCCTGTCACCACTGGAGGGAACCAGCGCAACAGCCGACTGACATAGGGTGCAACAAGCAGGGTGAATATGCCCGCGACAATGACGCCGCCAAAAACCGCTTTAAGCCCCAGTCCTGGAGTGCTTCCTGCTGCAATAATAGGAGCGACAGCTGTAAAGGTCACTCCCATCATCATGGGCAGGCGTATGCCTATCTTGCCGATGCCCATGCTCTGGATGATGGTCACCAGGCCGCAGCAAAACAGGTCGGCGGCAATCAGGAAAGCCGTATCTTCCTTGGTGAGTTTGAGGGCGCTTCCAATGATGAGTGGGACGGCGATCGCTCCCGCATACATGACCAGTACATGCTGCAGCCCGAGTGCTGCGAGCTGGGGCAGGGGCAGTTTTTCATCCACGGGATGTACGGCTGGGGGGCTTTTGGGTACGGTGCTCGTCGTCATGGCTTGTCTCCTGAACTGGTTATCGAGCTGCCTGAGCACGCCCGGCCTTTTCGGCTCTGTGCGTTCCCGGCGTTTTAGGGTTCTCTCAAGTCATATTGCGATGGGCGGAATGAATCAGTGATTGGGCGCGTTGCATGACTTCGGGGCTGATGCGTGCCCGTATGCCATCGAATTTCGGACCTCTTGTGGCATCAATGCCAAGGCGGGAGGTTGTTCCGTCAGCAGAGGACGATGGATCCAGGGGGCTGCCAGGCAGACCATCGACCATGAACAAGTCTTGGTGTGGCTGGAAATGCGTGGCCATGGCCCAGAGCACTTCTTCGTCGCGGGTGATGTCGACGTCCTCGTCCACGGCAAACACGGTCTTCAGATAAGGGTCCCAGCCCAGCAGGCCCAGCATGACCTGGCGGGCCTCGCCAGGCCGGGATTGCTTGAGCGCGATATAGGCGTGAAAGTGGGTGCCCGAGCTGGGGTAGTGCACGGCGGTGACTCCCGGAAAGCGCTCTTTGAGCTTTTCCACCATCTCGGATTCACGCGGGATGCGGCCCAGATTGAGGTGTTCTGCAGAATTGCCACCCACCACATCGAGCAGCCAGGCATCGCTGCGCTGCATCAGCGTCTCGACCTTGAAGACATTGTTGGTTGAGCGGTCCGATGAGTAGCCCGTGAATTCGCCAAATGGTCCTTCCTCGGCGCGCAGGTTGGGATCGATCACCCCTTCGAGCACATACTCCGCATGGGCTGGCACCGAGATGCCATACCTGGGCGTCTTGACGACCTGCAGTGGTGCTCCGATCAGGCCGCCCGCCACTTGGCGCTCGTCGACGCCATAAGGCAAGCGGGCGGCAGCGGCCAGCATGAATAGTGGATGAGCACCTATCACCATGGCTACAGGCAGTGGCTTGCCCTGAGCTTCTGCGGCTCGCAGCATGCGCCAGAGGTGACCGCGTGAGTGCAGGCTGGTAGCGATCTCGGTGTCAGAGTGCACCATGGAGCGGTGGTAGCTCACATTGCTGATGCCGTCGAACTCCGAAATCAGAATCGAATTGGTGATGTAAGGACCCCGATCGCTGGCGAAATGCTTGATGGTCGGAATGTCCTGGTGCAGGTTGATCTGGCTGGTCTTGACCTGTTGCAGCGCCTTGCCATCCTGAATCATCTGGGGCTTGAGCAAATTTCTGCTGCGGGCCTGGTACTCGGCATGGATGCCCGCGGCAGAGACTCCGCCCAGCATGCGGCCCACGCGTTCTCGCGAGGCAAACAAATTGGTCAGCAGAGGACGCTGCAGGCTTTCAACCTGATTGAAGCGCAGCATGGGATGCCGGCCTTGAGCGGCCAGTGACCAGACCGTGGCGGTAACGTCCTGGTCGCGGCTGGTGAGTTGGTCAATGGACAGAACATCGTCTGGCCAGCTATCCGCATAGGCTGCGTAGAATTCGTGCAAGTCCTGACCGGTGTCTGTCATTGCTGTTCTGGCATTCATCGAGTGGCTCCGGCAAAGCAAAAACTGGGGTGCCAGCGGTCTGTGGCACTTCTTCGGTGGTGTGAAGCCCACCGCCGCTTGGCGGTGGGTGACGCTCGCTGTGGAGCGCAACTACTTCGCGGGGGCGAAGGTCAGGGCTTCTTTCTTGCGAACGCTTGCATAGGTGTCCGTCAGGCGAGCCTGGGCGTCTTCCAGGTTTTTGGGCGGTGGTGTGGTTTCAATGCCGACCAGTCGCGCAATGTTGTTGCCCAGGTAGTCTTCCAACGTGTCCTCGTCCAGGTCGATGCCGTGGGGTGCTGGACGGCACAGCATCTCCAGTTCACGCAGCCACATGCCGGGCTCGTTGGGAGGGCTGTCTGTGCCGAAGACCAGCTTGTTGCGTGGCAACTCCTTGGCGAATTCGGCAATGCGTGCCTGGAAGCACCAGCCAGATTCCACATAGACATTGGGCGTATCCATGGCCATCCAGAAGGTCTCGAACGAGTAATTGCCGCCAGTCTGAATGCCAAAGTGTGCAATCACGAAGTTCACCATGGGAAACTCGCGGATGATGGGGTAGAACATCGTGGGAATGGTGAAGGGACCATCACCCGTGTGAATGAGCACCACGATGTTGTACTTGGCGCAGACCTTCATGGCAGGGCGTAGCCATTCCAGCGCGCGGTCAGGCCGGTAGCCGTGCATATTGGCGTGCAGCTTGATCATCTTGAAGCCATAGGCCAGATGGTGGTGCTCGATCTCGGCGGCCCCGTTTTCCGGACCCCAGCGGGGGTTGTAGGTGAAGTTGCCTATGAAACGGTCGGGATATTTCTGCGTGAGCTCGGCGATATACGACATGTAGTCGCGAATGCCGTCACGTCCGCGGCGGTTGCCGTCGCGGTAACCCGTGTTGCCGGGCGGAGGCTGGATGAAGCCCATGTCGATGCGGCGAGGTTTGCCGTTGATCATGTAGGGGCCGTCCATGAGCTTGAGCATGCGCTCGCCGTTGAAAGGCGTGCCTGTGTGGCGCCATGCCTCGTCCACCAGATTGGTGGGGTGCAGATGGGTATCGATGATCATGTGTTGTCTCCTGGCTTGAATCAGTACAGTTCAATCACGGGATGGCGCTCGGCCTTGCGACCCAGCATCCGCTCGGCTTCTTCAAAAGTCCTGGGTGCATGGGTGGGCTCCAAGCCGATCATTCGTGCGATGTTGTTGCCCAGGTAGTCCTCAAGCGTTTCTTCGTCGAGGTTCATGCCCTGTGGGGGGTTGGTACACAGCACTTCCAGCAGGCGCAGCCACATGCCGGGTTCGTTGGGCGGTGTGTCTGTGCCGAAGATGATCTTGTGCTTGGGCAAGACCTTGGCGAACTCCACAATGCGCGATTGCAAGCACCAGCCCGATTCGCAATACACATTGGGTAGGTCCATGGCAGCCTGGAAGGGCTCGAAGCAATAGACGCCCCCGGTCTGCACGCCGAAGTGGGCCATGATGAAGTCCACATTGGGGAATTCCTGAATCATGGGAATCCACTCGGAAGGGATGCTGTAGGGGCCGTCGCCTGTATGCAGCTTCACGGGCACACCCAGTTCAGCGCATTTTTCAAACGCCGGGCGAACCCAGTCCAGCGCGCGGTCGGGACGGTAGGCATGCATATTGGCCTGCATCTGCACCATCTTGAAGCCATGCTCTTTGACATAGCGCTCAATGGCTTCCACACCGTTCTGCACACCGCAGCGAGGGTTGTAGACAAAGCAGCCGATGAGTCGGTCGGGATGCTCCTGCACGCATTTGAGCGTGTAGGCCATATAGGCATCAATGGACTCGCGGCCCGACTTTTCACCGTCGCTCCAGGTATAGATGGTGTTGCCCTGAGGCGGTTGGATAAAGGCTTTGTCGATGCGGCGAGGCTTGCCGTTGACGTAGTAGGGGCCGTCCATGGTCTTGAGCAGCCGGTCCACGGTATAGGGCTTGCCGTCATGCCACCAGGCCAGGTCAACCTGGTCGGTGGGATAGCAGCTGATGTCGATGATCATGTGTCTCTCCTTTGGTGATGACGGATGAAGCGCTTCAGGCGGCTTCCTGAGCCTCGATGGAAACCAGGTGACGAGTGAGTGCGCTTCGCAGCAGCGAGGCGTTGAGGTTGCGGCCGATGAAAACCAGCTTGCTGCTGGGCGCTTTGTCCCACCAGGGAATGGAAGGTTTGAGTTCGAGCAGGCGGTGCACGCCTTGCAGCACATGGCGGCGGTCATCGCCCTGCACATGCAAGATGCCTTTGACGCGGAAGATGTCATCGCCTTGCTCGGCCAGCAAGCCATCAAGGGTTTGCATCAGCGCGTCGATTTCGAAGGGACGGTCGAAGACGAAAGACACCGAACTCACCGACGGGTCGTGTGTGTGGCCCAGGTCTACGGATTGCCCGATTTCTGGTAGACGCTCATGGTCGTGCGCGCAATGCGTATCGCAGACATGGCCGCCTATGGCAGGTTGGTGCAAAAAGTCGGGGTCTGTCATGGAAAGCGCATCGGACTCAAAGGTCTGCAGGCCCAAAATCTGGGACAGATCCACCTGTGCCTGAACACTGCGAATCAGTGGAGCATTGCTGTTGAGGGTACGAATGCGGCGCTCCACTTCCTGCAGCTCGCTCTCGCTGACCAGATCGGATTTGTTGAGCAAGATGCGGTCAGCCACCACAATCTGCGTCACTGCCTGGTTGTCGTATTCGGCAAGTGCAGGATCATCCAGGTGTGGCTGCACATGCACGGCATCCACCAGGGTCACGATGCCGTCCAGCACCACCTTCTTGGCTACTTCGTTGTCCATGAAAAAGGTCGCGGCAACCGGCGAGGGATCGGCCAACCCGCTGGTTTCCACGAGGATGTGATCGAACTGATCCTTGCGGTCGAGCAGCTTTTGCAGAATCTCCACCAGGTCGTTGCGCACATCGACCACGCAGCAGATGCAGCCGTTGGCGACTTGAAAAATTTCCTCTTCCGAAGCCATCACCAGGTCGGAGTCCACATCGACTTCGCCGAACTCGTTTTCGATCACGGCAATGCGGTGGCCATGTTTTTCCGTCAGGATGTGGTTGAGCAGCGTGGTCTTTCCTGCCCCGAGAAAGCCGGTGAGGATGGTGACGGGAATAGGGCGTTGGCTGGTCGAGGTCATGCATGAGCTCCTTCTGTGACACGTTGGCTTTGACCGTCCTGGGCTTTCAGGGCTTGCAGCACCTGCTCGGGGCGGATGGGGTAGTGATGAAAGCGCACGCCGATGGCGTCGTAGACCGCGTTCACAATGGCCGGACCGATGGCGATGATGGGGTCCTCGCCCACGCCCTTGGCACCGAACGGACCTCCAGGGTCGGGCGCGGTTTCCAGTAGCACCGTGCGGATCTGGGGCATGTCCATGGACAGCGGCATCTTGTAGTCAACGAAGTTGGCATTCAGAGATCGGCCTGTCTTCATGTCGATCTGGTAGTCCTCGTACAGCGTGTGACCGATGCCTTGCTGTATGCCGCCCTCGATCTGGCCTGCTGCGGCAACGGGGTGAATGACCTTGCCGATCTCATGTACAGGAACTACTTGCAGCACCGTGATCTGGCCGGTCTCTGTGTCTACGCTGACTTCTGCAAAGTGGGCCGCGAAGGAGTAGGCCTTGGTCGGGTGATAGGTGGCCGTGCCCACCAGTTGGGCGGCGGGAATGCCTTTGCGTGGTCCGACAGCATCGCGCACGCTCATGCTTTTGCCATTGGGCGCATGGATAACACCTTGCAAGACTTCGAGCGTGCTGGCCTCTGCATCCAGATAACCGGTAGCTCTTTCCAGTAACTGCTCCTTGACCTTGGCTGCAGCCATCTGGGCCGCACGACCACCCATATAAGTCGTGTGGCTGGCAAAAGCGCCAATGTCCCAGGGAACGACATCCGTGTCGCCGTGCGTGACGCTGATGGCCTCAAAACACAGGCCCAGCTCTTCGGCCACGATCTGCGCCAGAGCCGTGTGGGCACCTGTGCCCAGGCCGGCAGTTCCGGTCAGTAGTACGACCGTGCCATCCTCATTCATCTTGACGATGGCATTGCCTTGCTCCTTGATGCCGGGGTAGGCACTGCTGCCATGCATTTCGCAGCCCATGCCCCAGCCGTGGCGTACAGGACCTTCGGTCTGCTCAGGGCTGCGGGGCCAATGGACTTCCTGCATGCCCCGACGTATGCAGTCGGGCAGACCGTTGCCGACAATGGGGTGTCCGGAAGGAGCCAGATCGCCCTCGCTCACGGCGTTCTTGAGCTTGAGTTCTGCAGGGTTCATGCCCAGTACGACAGCAGCTTCGTCGAGCTGCAAGTCCAGCGCAAAATAAGTCTGCACCACGCCGTAGCCGCGAAATGCGCCCGCAATGGGACTATTGGTATAGACGCAGAGTCCTTCCAGATCCACGTTCTCGCATCGATACAGCGAGGTCATCGCGGCTGTGCCCACATTGGTCACGCCTGGGCCGTGCGAGCCATATGCGCCGGAATTGAAGACTACGCGGGCCTGGCGCGCGGTAATGCTGCCGTCCTTGCGAAAGCCCTGTTTGAGCCAGATCTTGACGGGGTGGCGGGTGCGGCCGCCCAGAAATGTCTCTTCGCGAGAGAACTCCATGCGCACCGGTCTGCGGGTCTGCTTGGCCAGCAGGGCACACAGGAATTCGCTTTGGAACAAGTCTTGCTTGGCACCAAAGCCGCCGCCCATATGGTCCACCAGTACCCGCACTTTGTGCAGCGGCAGGCCCAGCACCTCAGCCATGATGCCGCGCACCATGAAAGCGGTCTGCGTGGAGATCCAGACCGTGAGATTGCCGTTGCCGTCCCATTGGCACATGCAGGCATTGGGCTCCATATAGGCTGGCGTGGGGCGGCCTCCTTCGTATTCACCTTCCAGGATGAAGTCGGCCTCGGCAAAGCCTTTTTCGATATTGCCGCGCTGAATTTTCACGGGTGGCAGTACCAGATTGCGGCCCGGCTCGCGGTCGTGAATCAGCTGTGTATCAGGCGCTGCCAGTGCCTCTTCGGTGGTGAAGAAGGCGGGCAAGGCTTCATATTCAACATCGATCAGATCCAGCGCCTGCTCGGCAATTTCTTCGCTGGTCGCGGCGACCACCGCCACACTTTCACCCCAGTAGCGGACCTTGCTGTCCAAAATGTACTGGTCACAGGTGACCGATGCAGAGCGAGGGTGGGGCGAGCCTGCATGCAGAACACGCGGAACGTTCTCGTGCGTCAGCACCGCCTTGACTCCGGGCAGAGCCAGAGCCCGGCTTGTGTCGATTTTCACAATGCGAGCATGGGCGATATTGCTGCGCTTGGTTCTGGCATAGAGCAAGCCAGGCAGATGCATGTCGGCCACGTATTTTGCGTCGCCAGTCACCTTGGCGAGCAAATCGTTGCGCTTGACGCTGGTTCCGATGATGGATTTCTTGTTCATGATGCTGCGGCCTCCTGCATGGCGGGGGCGGCAGCGGCAATGGCATCCACAATCTTGGTGTAGCCGGTGCAGCGGCAGATATTGCCGGCAATCGCAAAGCGAATGTCTTCTTCCGTGGGGTTGGGGTTGATGTCAAGCAAGGCCTTGGCGGCGACCAGAATGCCGGGGGTGCAAAAGCCGCATTGCGCTGCGCCGCACTGCATGAAACATTCCTGCAACGGGTGCAGTGTGCCGTCGGGGCTTTGCAGACCTTCTACCGTGGTGATTTCTGCGCCATGGGCTTCTGCAGCAAGTACCAGGCAGGCATTGGTGGGCTGGCCATTGAACAAGATGGTGCAAGAGCCGCACTCGCCCACATCACAGCCTTTTTTGGTGCCCGTCAGACCCATCTCGGAGCGAAGTGCATCCAAAAGGCTGCGGTTGGGTGCGACTTCAAAGTCCAGCAACTCGCCGTTGACCGTGCATGAAACACTGAGCTTTTTCATTCTTGGGCCTCTTTGATGGCTTGAGTCAGAGCGCGGGCGGTGAGCACGCGCACCATGTCCCGGCGGTAGTTGGCGCTGGCGCGCACATCGCTGATGGGGGCTGCAGCCGCGGCGGCCGCCTGGCTTGCTGCCTGAACCTGGGCTGCGTCAAGGGTGCAGCCCTTGAGCAAAGTCTCCGCACCGGCTGCACGCAACGGTGTGGGTGCCACGGCGGCGAGGATGATGCTGACGGTGTCCACATGTCCTTCAGGACCCAGAGTGAGGCTGACTGCCACACCGACGGTGGCCAGTTCCATCTGGCTGCGCCTGCCGTGCTTGAGATAGACCTTGCCCGTGCGGGGACGCGGTGCAGGGATATCGATGCGCGTGACGACTTCGTCAGTGGCCAGGCTCGTGCGGCCAGGGCCTAGCAGGAAATCTTCAACTCGGCATTGGCGCTGACCGTGCAGTCCGTGGATGTTGAGCACGGCTCCGTCGGCGATCAGTGGCGGCAAGCTGTCAGCTGAAGGGGATGCGCGGCACACATTGCCCGCCAGGGTGGCACGATTGCGCACCTGGATGGAGGCGAAATCGGTGCAGGCCTTGGCCAGACTGGCATAGTGTTTGAGCGTGATGGCCGAGGTCTCGATCTCGCGGGTGGTCACCAGAGCGCCTATGCGCAGACCGCTGCCTGGCGCGTAGCTGAAGTCATTCAGTCCGGGGATCTTCTTGAGATTGACCACATGGGATGGAGCGCGAACATGCTCTTTCATCATCACCATGAGGTCTGTGCCTCCGGCCATCAGACTGGCTGAGCCAGCGCAGCGCTGCAGCAGCTCCGAAGCCTCTTGCAGGCTGCCGGGCTCGACATATTCAAAGAATTTCATGCGGGGAGCTCCTGTTTCATGAGACTTCGGCGCGGCGGCTGGCTGAGAGCCCTTGCCAGCGCTTGACGGCATTCACTTCAATATCGAAAAGATCCAGCACCCGGCCCAGCGAGTGATCGACCATTTCATTGAGATCAGCAGGCCGGGTGTAGAAGGCTGGCACCGGCGGGGCGACGATGGCCCCCATCTCGGTAACGGCCAGCATGTTCTTGAGGTGCGTCAGCGTCAGCGGTGTTTCGCGTGCCATCAGCACCAGGCGGCGGCGCTCCTTGAGCATCACGTCAGCAGCTCGGGAAATCAGCGTGGAGCCAATGCCGTTGGCGATCTCGGCCAGTGTCTTCATGGAGCAAGGCGCAATCACCATGCCGAGGGTTTTGTAGGAGCCGCTGGCCACGCAGGCGCCTATGTCCTCGTTCTTGTGAACCTGGGCGGCCAAGGACGTGACGTCGGAAAGACTGAGCTCGGTTTCTGCACCCATGGTGATCAGTGCTGCACGGCTGAGGATGAGGTGAGCCTCGATGTCTGTGCCTTGAAGCAGCTGTAGTAGCCTGTGGCCATAGACAAATCCGGAGGCTCCGGAAATTGCCACAATCAGGCGCTGACGATTGATCGGCTGTATCTTCATTTAGACGCTCCTAACCAGGCGTTTGCCTGCAGCACAAAACTTTTGAAGCCATGAACTCTGAACAGACCTGGAAGGAAATTTGCGAGCGCTATGCCGATCACGAGCATGCGGCAGCGCTTTTGCAGCGGCAGGAGCAGCAAGGTCTGGACGTGGTGCTGGAGCTTTTCTGGGAATGTGCCCAGGCGCGGGGATACCGCTTGAGCGAGCAAGCTAGACAGGAGGCTGCCGCCTTTGTGAGCGACTGGCGTGCTCAAGTGCTGCTGCCGCTGCGCCAGTTGCGCCGAGGCATGAAACTTATGGAGACCAAGGTGCTTGAGGCTGCTGAAATCAGAGAGCAGATTCAGGGCGCTGAACTGCTGGCCGAGCGCACGCAGGTACGACTGCTTTGCGAATGGCTTGACACACACCTGGCCCGATCTACCACGGACTACACCGCTGGTGGCTAGATCTGAAGCTCCCCTTGAGAACATGAGGGTAGAGCACAGCATCTTGGTCTCCTGCATTCGGAACACCAACCCGACGAAGCCTTTTCGTCACGGGGATGAGTCAATGCTGGCAGAAGGCCGCGCTTTGTAAAACTATTGCAAGCTTATATATTCATTGCTGATTCATATGATTTGGCGATAAATATATGTCGATTACCCTACGTCAGCTCGAAGTGTTTGTGGCAGTTTCCGAAGAGGGCAGCCTCACCAGAGCGGGTGAAGTGCTGGGCTTGCCGCAGTCCAGCATCAGCAAACAGCTCAAGGAGCTTGAGGACTTGCTGGGTCTCAAGCTTTTTGACCGTCACACACGCATGTTGCGCTTGACGGAGGGTGGTATGGAGATACTGCCGCTGGCCAAGAAGACGCTGGCCGATCTGGATGCCATGCTTGATGGATCTGCCCAGCTCAAGACACTGGAGCGAGGTCGAGTTTCTATTGCTGCATCGTCCATGCAGGCGGCTTTGGTGCTTCCCCGAATGGTCAAAGCCTTTAGCGAGATGCATCCGGGCATCCGCATCGAATTGCTGGATGTGACGCAGGACGATGTGATCCAGATGGTCAGTGGCGGAGCGGTGGATTTCGGCGTGGGCTCAGCCTTTGGGGATCATGGCGATCTGTCCATGAAGACACTTTGGTCAGAGCCATTTTTTGCGGTCGTGCAGCAGGACCATGCCCTGGCTAGGAAAAAAAGCGTGACCTGGAAAGAGCTGCAGAAATTTCCGCTGATTGGTTCACGCAAAGGTAATCCGGTGCGCACGGCTCTGGAGTTCTCTCTGGCAAGTGAAGGCATTTCTCTGAAATATGTGCATGAGGTAGCACTGCCCCTGACCACGATTGGCATGGTCGCTGGTGGCCTGGGTGTGGGCATTTTGACGGGATCGACACGCCGCCTGTCTGAGTCATTGGGGTTGCTTTTTAAACCGATTTTTCAACCGAAACTGGAGCGGAAAGTTGTGTTGGTGCTGCATTCAGCTCGCTCTCTCTCTCCTGCCGCCAAGAAGTTCAGCGATGCATTGGTGAGTTGGACAAGCCTTAAAAAATCGCGCTTTAACGAAGAGGATAACGTCCATCGCTTCTGCAACGTTTGCTATCAGTTCGGATGTTCATTGACGCATCAGCACTGAGTATGAGATCACCCCCTGAATCTCGGGAGACAGTCCAATTTTCACCATTTGTGTCTACTTTTGATGCTCAGGCAACCAAGCCGCCGCAGTTCACCGGCAATACCTGGCCGTTGATTCACTCTGCCTCGGTCGATGCCAGATAGGTCACGGCGGCGCCCACATTCTGAGGTGATCCGGCGCGGCCGATGGAGGTCCCCTTCTTGGCAATTTTCTCGGAGCCTTCCCAGTTGTTCAGGGTGCCCAGCGACAGCGCATTGGCCGTCACGCCATGGAGACTTCCCTCACCCGAGAGATTGCGGATAAAGCCGATCGCCGCCGTCTTGGCAGCGCCGTAAGCACACAAGCCCATGCCTGTGGCCGTGCGTGCTGCGTCGGAGTTGATTGCCATAATGTGTGGCCCAGCCCTTGTCCTGCATGGCAGGCAGCAGCGCCTGGCAGGCTTGCATCAGACCATGCAGATTGAGCGACAGCCAGGTGAAGCCTCTCTGGCTTCTCTCAACTGCGAGTCAATGCGATCGCGAGACGACTGGGCGATAGGTCGCGCAAGACAGGCGGGCCCTTTCATGTCGCACAGATGCACCAAGCCTCATCGCTGCGCAGCGAGACGCGCGGGGGCGCTTGTTGCGGCACACTCAGGGCAATGCCTACCGCCAAATCTGCCATCCAACTCGACTCCGCGCCGAGCTTATTCAAGAGCGCCAAGGCTTTTGAGGCTTGGATGAAGAAAAATCATGCTGCTTCCGATGGCCTCTGGCTCAAGATCGCCAAGCGTGGCGCCAACGAACCCAGCGTGACCTACCCCGAGGCGGTGGAGATTGCGCTTTGTTGGGGCTGGATCGATGGCCAGAAAAAAGGCCTCGACGAGCAGCACTTTCTTCAGCGCTTTACGCCCCGGCGCGCGCGCAGCATTTGGTCGAAAGTCAATGTCGACAAGGTCGAGGCACTCATTAAGGCGGGTCGCATGCAGGCGCCCGGCCATGCGCAGATTGAGGCTGCCAAGGCCGACGGGCGCTGGGCGCGGGCTTACGACAGTGCGCGTACGTCCACGGTACCCGAGGATCTGCTAGCTGCGCTGGAAGCCGAGCCAAGGGCCAAGACTTTCTTTGCAACGATCAATGCGGCCAATCGCTACGCGGTATTGTGGCGTATCCAGACGGCCGTGAAAGCCGAGACACGTGCCAGGCGTATTGCCCAGTTGGTGGAGATGCTTGCGCGCGGTGAAACCATCCACCTCTTCAAGCCCAGAGCCAGGAGCTGACCGTGAGGTGTTTGAGCTGAACTTTCGCTCGACACCCCAGATCCGTCACCGGACCAGCGATAAACCCTGCCGGATCTCAATGGCCGCTCGATCATCTGCCTGTGCTTCAGTTCTTCCCCTTGCTGCCCAGCCGATGCAGTTGCAGCCCCTGCACACTCATTGTTGCTCGCAGAACATGCCCGTGCGTGGAATCGGTCACGTAGAGATCGCAACGATCCGTGCCGCCAAATGCCAGATTGGTCGTAGAAATACCAGGCATGCTGCGCAGCACCTGTACAGGCTCCGCGCGACTGTTAAGTACCCAGACATAGCCCAGCCCCGGATTGGCAACCAGCAAGCGACCTTCCACATCCACAGCAAGACCATCGGGGCCACTGGGACCGTATGAGGTAAAAAACTGGCTCACTTTGGATACACTGCCATCGGAAAGCAGCGGTACCCGCCATATGCAGTTGCCGCGAGTCACCGCAAGGTACAGCACGCGTTCATCTGGTGACAGTGCCACGCCATTTGGGCTTGGCACATTGCTCAGCAATAGATCAAGCTGCCCATTGGGGCGCAGACGATAAAGACGTCCCGACGGATCCTGCAGCCCGCTCTGCCCCTGATCCGTGAAATACAAATTGCCCTGGCTGTCGAATACGAGATCGTTCACCCCTTTAAAGCGCTCGCTGTTGCGACGCTCCAGATAGGGGCTTACCTGACCACTCTCAATGTTCAGGCACATCAGCCCGTTCTTGTAGTCGGTAATGAGCAGCGTATCGGCATCCAGGAATTTCATGCCATTGGGTTCGCCGTCGTATTCCGTGATCAGCGACCAGTTGCCCTGAGGATCTATGCGCAGGATGCGGCCCCAGGGGATGTCGGTCACATAAAGATTGCCGCTACCGTCAAAAACAGGCCCCTCAAGAAAGGAGTCAACAATCGCTCCACCGCGGTTTGCATCGGCCCAGGCACTTCGCTTGCGGCGGCGCAAGGACTCGGGCAATGAACTGAATAGTTCCAGCTCACGGACTTCAGGTGCTTGCAGTAAAAACATGAGTTGCTTTCAAAAACCGTACAAATGTGCCGGGTTGTCCACCAAGATTTTCTCCATCGCGGATGGAGACACGGTCCATGCAGCCAAAAGATTCAACAGGTCTGCGTCATTCACCGTGTCAGGGGCTGCGGTGGTGTGTGGCCAGTCGCTGCCCCAGATCAGCCGCTCGGGAGCTTCCCGCACCAGGGCGCGGCCTAGCGCTAAGGTATCTGAATACTTGGGGCCTTGTACTGTAGAGCGCATATAGGCGCCTGAGAGCTTGACCCAGGTATTGCCGCCGTCCAGCAAGCGCCGTATGGCATCGTAGGCTGCGCCCGAAGCGCCCTCTGCCGGGTCGACGTATCCCAGATGATCAATCACCAAGGGCACAGGCAGCGCAGCAAGTACGGAGGCAAGCTGAATGAGCTGCTCCGGATGCACAAAAACCTGAATATGCCAGTCTTCGCAGGCCGGGTGAGCCGCCACTTTTTGTGCAAGCGTGCTCAGCATTTGCAGTGTGGTCTTGCCCCAGGACTGAGGCGTGACAAAGTTCACACGAAGACCACGAACGCGGCGGGCAGCCAGCAAGTTCAGCTCGACATCGCTTACGTCGTGCGCCACGACAGCCACACCGCGTGCACAATCGCCCAACTCATCCAAGGCATTCAGCATGCAAGCGTTGTCGGTGCCATAGGTTGATGGCGTGACGACCACGGCCCGCTGAGTGCCTAAGCGATTTTGCAATTGCCTATAGGCCGCGACAGGGGCATTCGGAGGCTGGCGTACCCAGTGAGACGACTCAGCGAAGCGCGGGTCGAAAATATGCATATGGCTATCACAGGATAGCGGCGGGACCGCGCGTGCCGGTTGATTGAGTCCTGCGGAATGCGGAACTGCAACAGATGTCATTGCTTGTCCATTCCCAGCTTGCCTGCGACAGATTCCCAAAGTCGAGCATCGCTTTTGAGTTTGTCGGCAAAGGCTTGCCCGCTCAGCACGCTGGGCACCGCTCCCAGGTCATCTGCAAAGGACTGGATGTCGGCGCTGGCCATGGCTTGCGCAATATTTTTGCGAAGCACCTGCAGCACGGCATCGGGCGTACCCTTGGGGGCCCACAGCCCGGTAAAGTTGACCACCTTGTAGCCAGGCGCTCCGGCTTGCGCAAAGGTGGGTACGTCAGGCAAGGCCTTCAGGCGCTGGTCTCCACTCACGGCCAGCAACCGCACTTTGCCGCCGCGCACCTGGCCCATGACACCAGGGGTCGAGGCAATCTGAAAATCGATAGAGCCGCCCAACAGCGCCATGGTGGCTTCACCAGCGCCCTTGTAAGGGACGTGGGTCGCGCTCAGCCCGCTGGCAGTCTTGAGTGATTCGGTGGCGAAATGCGGCATGGTGCCCGCTCCACCTGTACCGTAGTTGAGCTTGCCCTGATGTGCTTGCGAATAGGCAATCAACTCACCCAGGGTCTTGAATGGAGAGTTGCTCGCCACGACAACTGCGGTAGGTGCGAAATTGAAGCCTGCCACGGCGACCAGATCATTTGCATAGTCCCACGGCAACTTCTTGAAAACCTGAGGCAAGATGGAGTAGGTCGTGTCATTGGCCAGCAGCGTGTAGCCGTCGCCTGGCGCGCGAGCGACCTGCGAAGCACCAATGGTTCCGGTTGCTCCGGCCTTGTTTTCGACGAAGAAGCTCTGACCGGTCTGCTTGGTCAGTTTCTGTGCAATGCGTCGCGTGACTTGATCCACGGCTCCGCCCGGCGGATAGGGAACTACGATCTTGACCGGCTTGCCTGGATAGGCAGCTTGAGCGAGGGCGCCCGCAGGGGCATATGCAAGCATCGTGGCAAGCAACAGGAGCGGAGAGAAGAAGATGGGTTTCATGAGAAATTTGCTTTCAATTCAGTGCGTTAGTCAGCCTTGATTTCCAGTTCCTGTGCAACGCGCGAATATGTCGCAACTTCGCGGCGCACTTGGTCTGCAAATGGGGCTCCGCACAAGGAGGTGGTCTCTATGCCCAAGCTGCGCATCCTGTCTGCCGCCGCCTCGCTTTTGGAGAAACCTGAGGCGGCATCTTCCAATGCCTTGACGATGGGCGCGGGTGTTCCTGCGGGAGCAAAAACGCCGTACCAGGCATCTGCAGAAAAATCTCCGCCACCGGCCTGTGCAAAGGTAGGCAGCTGTGGCAAGAGAGTGGAGCGCTTGGGTGCGGCGACAGCCAGCGCCGTTAGCTTGCCGCTCTTGATTTGCGGCAGCACTGAGCCCAGCGTGGCGAATGAGCTGTCGAGTTGTCCGCCCATCAAATCCGTCACCACCGGTGCTGCGCCTTTGTAAGGGACGTGGTTGAAGCGCAGGCCATTGGCACGAGCGAACATTTCAGTCGCGAAGTGAACCGAGCTGCCGACGCCTGGCGAACCAGCCGTCACCTTGCCTGGCTGCGCGCGAACCGCAGCCATGAAGTCTTTCAAGGTACGCGACGCAATGGCTGGGCCGGTCACCAGGACAGTCGGGCTGGTGGCAACGGCGCAAATGGCCTGAAAGGATTTCACGACATCAAACTTCACACGAGACCCGTACAGCGCGGGAATCATGGTGTGATTGCTTGCGCCGAACAGCAAGGTGTATCCGTCAGCCGGGGAGCCGAACACGGCCTGCGCCGCCAGTATGGTGTTGGCGCCTGGCTTGTTGTCCACCACAAAAGCTTGTCCTAGTGCGCGGCCAGCGTAGTCAGCGAAGGCTCGCGCTACCACATCCGTTGGACCACCTGCAGCAAATCCAACAACAAGCCGTACCGGCTTCATCGGATAGTGGCTAGCCTGTGCCAGGCAAGTGCCTGAAGTGATCAATAGCGCTGCCAACAATAGGCTGGGGCTGACTATCGAATGTCGGTTTTTTTTATGAATTTGCTGCATGTCTTGTCTCCTGATGGCTGAAGAAGCTCAGGCGACAGCTGCGGGGCTCAGCACCGCCAGCGCATTACGTGCAGCGCTCAGGCCCATATTCACATAGGCATCGCTGGTCACGCCACCAATATGCGGACTCAGGATGAATCCTGGTTGATGCCGGAACGGATGGTCGGGCACCATGGGCTCAACGGAGAAACTGTCCAGACCGGCGGCCAGTACCTGTCCGCTTTGCACCGCAGCAAGCAATGCAGCCTCTTCGATTAATCCGCCACGCGCAGTGTTCACCACAATCACACCTCGCTTGCAGCGGGCCAGTGTTTCAGCGTTTAGCAGGTTACGGTTTTCGTCCATCAAGGGGCAGTGCAAGGAAATTGCATCGCTGTCGCGCCACAAGGTTTCCAAGTCCACGGACTGCACATAATCGGGCAGGTTCTTGGCAAACGGATCGAAACCAATGACTCGCATGCCTAGCGCATCTGCCATTTTTGCAAAGCGCAGTCCGATAGCTCCCAAGCCGATCAGGCCTATGGTTCTGCCTCCTAGTTCCAGGCTCTTGTGCGTGGACTTGTCCCAATGGCCTTGATGCATGCGCTCATCAAGCTGTGGTATCGATTTGGCGCATGCCAGGAGCAGCGCCAGAGCTTGTTCTGCCACGGCGGCGGCATTGACTCCCACTGCTGCAACCACCTCGATGCCTCTCGATTTGGCGGCTTCCTTGTCAATGGTGTCCGTGCCGCTGCCGTGCTTGGAGATCACCTTGAGCGAAGGTGCAGCGTCCATGGCTTGCGCACCTACTTTGCTGTAGCGAACAATGATGGCGACGGGGTCATGCTGGCGGCACAAGTCAATGATGTCATCTTCGGCGGGGGTCTTTCCCGCATAGACGATGTCATAGCCTGTGAGCAGTTCGAGCGCCTGTGGCGCAAGATCGGCAGCCGTGATCAGTATGGTTTCTCGCTTCACAGAGCTTCTCCTTCTTTGAGCACGCCAGCTGCGCGCAGTGCCGCCGGAAGCCACTTTGAAGCGGTGTCGCCACCTGCGATGGCTTCGATGCGCGCGGCCTCGTCGGCGACCTTCTTCACTGCCAAAGCCATCATTGCCGGGGCCTTGATGCGCTCGATGACGACGACGCCATCGGCATCGCCAACCACCAGATCTCCGGGGTTCACCGTTGCACCACCGCACGAAATGGGATGGTTGATACGCCCAGGCACGAACTTGGTTGGTCCGGCAGGGTTGAAGCCCGCACTGAAAACCGGAAAGTCCAAGTCCAGAATTTCAAGCTTGTCGCGAATAGAGCCATCGACGATGACTCCAGCCAGGCCGCGCTTCTTGCAGGCGCTCAGCATCAAGGTGCCCATGAGCGCCGCGGTCTGATCGCCTTTGCCATCGATCACGAGGATGTCGCCGGGTTGCGCGAGCGCGATGGCGGCATGGATCATGAGGTTGTCGCCAGGGCGCACCTCGACGGTGAAGGCAGGGCCTGCGAGTTGCATGCGCTCGTGTACCGGTGTTACGCGGGCATGCATGGTGCCGCGACGGCCCGCCACGTCCGCGAGAATGGCTGCCTGGAAGGTGGCGGCTTGCTGTACGACTTCAGCGCTGACACGTTCGATGTCACGAATGATTTCAGGAAGTTGGCTCATGGTGTGCTTTCAGTTGAAAAGAGATAGGTGATGGGCGCTGGTCTTCATTCGGCCTTGATGTTTCCGTCCTTGATGACCTTGGCCCATTTGGCGGAGTCGGCCTTTTGCAGGTCGGCCAACTGCTGTGGTGTGCCACCGACCAAGGTGATGCCCAATTTGTCGGCGAGAGCGACGACAGCGGGGTCCTTCAGCACGCGGGCGATTTCGGCGTTCAGGCGTTGAACAACTGCAGCGGGTGTCTTGGCTGGCGCGAAAACGGCTTGCCACTGCTCGACCACAAAGTCCTTCAGGCCTGTTTCGCTCAGAGTGGGAACGGTGGGTAAAGCCTTCAGGCGATGGGCGGATGTGACAGCTATTGCGCGCAGCCTGCCGGACAGCACATGGGGCAGGGCAGCCGCAGCGGGAGCGAACATGAACTGAACCTGTCCGGCGAGCGTGTCCTGCAGTGCCGGTGTGTCACCCTTGTAGGGCACATGAATGAAACGTGCGCCCGTTTGCTGCTGTAGCAGCTCGCCCTGCATCTGCAAGATGGTGCCGTTGCCACCGGAGGCGAATGCGAGCTTTCCGGTTTGCGCTTTGCCTGCGTCAATCAGTTCGGCTACTGTCTTGAAAGGCTGGCTTGCACCCACTACCAAGATGTGTGGGATGGTGCCTATGGTGATCACCGGCTCGAAGCCCGCAATCGGGTCGTAGGGCAGCTTTCCCATGAGGTGAGGCGCGATGGCTTGCGGGCCAATCGATGTGCCTAGCAGGGTGTACCCGTCGGGCGCAGCCTTGGCAACAAAGGATGCGCCTATGGTTCCTGTAGCCCCCGGTTTGTTGTCTACGATGACCGTGGTGCCCAGTGATGCGCCCAGGCGCTGCGCGATATTGCGACCCAGCACATCGGTACTGCCGCCTGGAGGGTACGGCACCACCCAGGTAATGACACGACCCAAAGGCCAGTCTTGTGCCACTGCAGGCCCTGCCACACAGAGGGCCCCTATGGCAGTGAGCAGGTGGCGGCGGGTAAGTCCATCCGCCTTGGGGGAAAAATCATGTTGAATCATGGAATAGATCCTTTCAGGTGCAGCTGGCTTCGAAGCCGTAAAGCGTGGCGGGGTTGTCGACCAGCACCTGTTTGAGCGTGGTTGCGCCTTCAGCGTGTTTCAGCCATTGGTTCAATCTGTCGATCTGACGTGCGTCATCAGGCATGGCCTGCATACCGGCACTGGCTGTGGCGTGGGGCCAGTCGCTGCCCCACAGCACTCGCTGCGGTGCGACGCGCAAGTAGCTGGCGGCAAGCGCATCGAGTGCCGGGTCTTCCACGCTGCCTTGTGGGCTTACGATGTAGCCGCCAGACAACTTGACCCAGGCCTGTCCCGACCGCAGCAACTCCAGCAGCAAGCTGTGGGCGGGGTGGCTTTGTGCCTGGTCTGGCGGTATGCGCCCCATATGATCGAAGACCAGGGGAACCGGCAGCTGCCTCAGCACGACGGCTTGCGAAGCCAACAGATCAGGATCCATCAGTAGTTGCAGATGCCAGCCAAACGGGGCGATGCGCTGGGCCAGTGGTTCCAGCTGATCGACCGAGCCGGCCACACCGAGCGACAGGTTCAGACGCACTCCACGCACCCCTTGCTCATGCAAGCTGTGCAACTCGGCATCGCTCTCTTGTCCGTCTATGACGGCCACGCCTCGTGCCCCGGACCCAAGGGCAGCAAGGCCATTGAGCATGCAACGGCTGTCCGTCCCGTAGGTGGAGGGTGTCACCAGTACCACCCGTGACAAGCCGAGTCTGCGCTGCAACTGGCGGTAATCTGCAGCTGTGGCATCGGGAGGCATGAGTTTTGCACCTGACGCTGCGGGGTAGCGTGCGTCATACATATGCACATGACAGTCGCAGGCGCCAGCTGGCACCGTGCTCTCAGGCCGCTGGCTGCCTGCAGAGAAAGGCACGTTCTCCATGGTCGTCTCGTCGCAGCTTTGGATTAGTCCAGACTTGCGCCGGATTTCTTGACGATCTGACCCCAGCGCGGGATCTCGTTTCGCAGCAGTTGAGCAAACTGCTCCGGGCTTCCTCCCAGTACATCGCCGCCTTCTGAACGCAGCTTTTCGGCCACGTCAGGCTGCTTCAGTGCCTGATTGATCGCCTGATTGAGCTTTTGAATGATGGGAGCCGATGTGCCTGCGGGAGCCAGGATGCCAAACCAGGAAATTGCATCAAAATTTTTGTAGCCGCTTTCAGCCAAGGTTGGCGTGTCTGGCAGTTGGCCGGATCGCTCGGCCGAGGTGATGACAATCGGACGTACCTTGCCGTTGCGTACATGACCCAGCAGGGTGGGTATGGATGACATGTAAAACGCTACTTGGCCGCTCATCACGTCGGTCAGGGCCTGCGCTGCGCCCTTGTAGGGCACGTGGCGCAATTGAATGCCGGCGGCGTTTTCCGCCATTTCGCCGGCCAGGTGAGCCACGGTTCCGTTGCCCGAATATCCCAACGTAAACGAGTCCGGGGCTTTCTTGGCTGCTGCCACCACCTCTGCGAAGCTCTTAAAAGGTGAGTTGACGGATGCTACCATCACGATGGGAGAAGATGACACCAAGGCTACGGGCGCCAAGTCTGTGAGTGGCTTGTAGGGAAGCTTGGGATACAGCGTAGGGTTTATCGCGAGATTGCTGGTCTGCCCCATAACCAAGGTATAGCCATCCGGCGCGGCCTTGGCTGCAGCATCCACTCCAAGGTTGCCGCCGGCTCCTGGACGGTTATCTATCACCACATTCCATTTGTTTTGCTCAGCGATTTTCTGAGCAACAGCGCGCGCAATCATGTCGGTTCCGCCGCCGGGCGGGAAGGGAACGATGAGCCTGATGGGCTTGCTGGGATAGTTGGACTGCGCGAAGGCCGAAGCTGCTGGGCAGGCCGTGACCACGAGGCCGAGCAGCACAGCGCCCGCATTGACAGCCGAGATACGAGAACGCATAGAAAAACGCATGGCAAAGTCTCCTTGTCTAATTCACGGCATCGCCAGCCACGGGAACCGCATGAGCGCAATTTTGAAAAAACGTTTCACACAGTACAATCTGGTTTCGTACAGTGAAACGAAATAGACATGGAAAACCCTCGCGCACCACTCTTGTCCAGTCGAAATGAAGTGCCCCATGCGGAGCCTGCGGAGATGCAGTCTGGTCAGGCAAGCACCGAAGGCGGTGTTACGGCCGTGACGCGCGCGCTGCAGATACTGGATGCCTTTGCATTGGGAGAGTCGCATCTGCCTCTGGCCGAGCTCAGTCGCCGGTGTGGATTGCACAAGACCACGGTTCTACGATTGGCACGCACGCTGGCCTTATCGGGCTACATGGTTCAGCGCGACGATGGCGAGTGGCGTCTTGGCCCCTCAACAGGGTGGTTGGGAGCGCGCTATCAGGCAGGTTTTGATGTGCAGAATGTGCTGGAGCCAGCTTTGCGCATGCTCACGCAAAGCAGTGGCGAGAGTGCCGCCTTCTATGTCCGCGAAGGCAATGTACGCACCTGTCTTGTGCGTGTTGAAGGACCGCAGGCGCTACGACATCACGCTCGCATGGGCGAAGGTTTGCCCCTGGATCAGGGCTCGCCGGGCCGGGTGATTCTGGCGTTCTCGGGCGAGCCGGGGCGGGTGTATGAGCAGATCCGCAGGCAGGGCTACCAATGGTCGATAGGTGAGCGCGAGCCGGGCGTCTCAACGGTGTCGGCTCCCGTATTCGGAATGAATCGTCGGCTGCTAGGCTCCGTGTGTATTTCAGGACCCGAATCGCGATTGCCGCCGGCCAAGCTGGAATTGCTTGCGCCCCAGGTCATGGACACGGCTAGGCAGCTATCGTATGCACTGGCCGGTAACAGCTCAGCGGCACCGACTGCTTTGCCCCAGAGCCGCTGGCATCCCTAGTCGAACCGAGAAAAGCAGACGGGCATCGCCGTGGGTCGTATGACGGCGATGTCGAAGCTGATTCACTGGCTTTGTCGCTGAAACAGCGTTGTGACGCTAGGATTGTTGGCCTCGTGTGTCCTGCCTGAATCAGCTTGTCTAGGGGCCTAAGACTCTTCCAGATTTATCGGAGCAAAGCGTTCCAGAATGATGGTTTTGAGCCGCTCGGCCGCTGGCGGCAGAAGGGGGTGGCGGGGCCAGATGATGTTCAGGTGCGTGCGCAGGGCGGGATTATCGAGCGGTACCAGGGCCGGAAGCCCTTGCATGCCCAGTTGGGCGAAACTTTTCGGATACACGGCGGTTTAACAGGTCGCAAGCGGGTGGCTTGCGGCGAATGAGAACCCATAGGCGGTACATCGACCGCTGGCGGCGATTGTTGCGTATTTGCGAAGACCCCGACCCGTGGCTCAGTTACATCCAGCCGAAAAAAAGCCCCGTAGCAACGGGGCGCAATGGTGAGCTGCCTAGAAGGCGTCAGTACTGCAGATTGAGCTGATAGATGGCTGTGGTGCCGCTGACCTCGTTGCCCACCATCAGCAAAGGTTTGCCATTGGGTGATTTGGCGGCGGGTATGAAGTGCAGGCCTTCGGGGCCGAGGTCGCCCAGAGCCTCCAGCGCTGCACCGCTGGGCGCAGTCTTGCTGTCAAAGCTGGTAGCCCAGTTTTCGCGGGTGTTCAGATAGTCGATCTGCTTGGGTGCTTTGGGGTCGGTGATGTCAAACACCAGAATGCCGCCCATGCGCTCCAGACCGACGAACACAAAGGTTTTGTCGCCAATCTGGCCCACAGTCAGACCTTCGGGTTCGGGACCTTTGGCGCTGCTGCGAGCATCCAACGTGGCGGTTGCATCATGACCGGTGTTGAAATAGGTCGCACAGGCGATATCGCGCCCGGAACCCAGCTTGCATTCGTGGCTGGCAATGAATTTTTCAATCGCCGCGCCAGAGTCCCAGACCTGTTTGCCTTTGGCATCCCAGATGGAGATGGAACGGCCGCCATAGGCGTAGAGCCGGTCGTAGGTCAGATAGCCTTTGCCGTCCTTGACGGGACTGCCGTCGGGGTTGGTCTGGTAGCCCATGGTCCAGCTGACCTTGAGGCGACCGAGTTTGTCGTCATCGCGGCAGGTCTTGGGGTCGCCGCTGACGGCACCGCACCAGCTGAAGTTGGCGGCATTCAGGTAGGCTCCATTGCCCAGCTGGGCCAGGTGGGCGGGCAGATCGTCGCCTGCGCGGCGCAAGAAACCATCTTTGTGCACCAGATGCTTGATGCGCCACTCTTCCACAAAGCCCTTGGTTACATCGCCGGCAGCCTGAGGCGACTTGGTGCCGAAGTAGGCCGCATTGCCTTCGCCCCAGGCGCGTGCATCGCCTTCGTTGGCGGTGACCAGATAGGTGTTGCCGTCAGAAGCCTTGTAGGCGGCAATCGAGTCCGGCTGGTACATGCCGTAGACATTGGGCGCAGCGCTGATGTTGATGACGGGGCTCTTGCCGTCGCTGTCCGCAAAGTCCAGCTCGTTGCCCGAAGCGCCGTGGTCCTTGTAGCCCAGCGCCACCACATCGGTAACGGTGGCGGTGGCAATGTCCACGATGGCCAGCGCATTGTTTTCCTGCAGTGTCACCCAGGCGGTTTTGCCATCGGGAGCCACGGCAATGTATTCGGGCTCCAGATCATTGGCCACATTGGCAGTGCCCTTGCCGTCGGCCGTGGGGCCGAAGATGCGCACGCCCTTGGCCAGCAGTGCGGCCTTCTGGCTGTTGAAAGCCTTGAAGTCGGCAATGCGCGCCACAGGCTTGGCGGGTGTGCTCAGGTCAATCACGCTGATCGAGCCTTCGGGGTCAATCTGGTAGTCGTCGCTGGGCTCGCCTTCATTGGCGACCAACAGTGTCTTGCCATCGGGAGTGAAGGTCAGCATGTCCGGCAGGGCACCCACGCCTACCTCGGCGATCAGCGAGAGCGTGTCGGCGCTGAATAGCGCCACCATGCCCTTGTCGGTCTTGTTCGCAGCCTGCACGGCGGCAGCGACCAGCCCGCCCTGGACGGCCACGCTGTTGATGGAGGCCCCTGTGCCCAGCGAGAGCTTGGTGGCATCCAGACTGGCCACCAGTCGTGGCGCGGCGGGGTTGCTCATGTCCAGCACATCCAGCGCACCTTTCTGGGCATTGACCACAAAGCCGCGCTTGGTGGCGGGATCGAAAGCGGTGATCTCTGCGGCGCTTTGCAAAAAGATGCCGGATTGGTAGCTGCCGATTTTGAGTAGCGACAGGGACAGCGGGGTCTTCTCGGGCTCGGGTGTAGGCTCTGGCGCAGGGACCACCGGGACTTCGGGCTCGGGTGCCGTCGCTTGGTTGTCATCGCCACCGCAGGCTGTCAACGCGGCGGCGGCAATCACGGAGATCAGAAGATGCTGGCTCAGGGCTTTTGCAGATGTCATTGGGGGTGTGGCAGGTGCATGAAAACCCGCATTTGTATCGACTCCATGTTTCAGTACCGTGAAACCTGCACCGTGTAGGGAAAAGGCCAGCGTGCGGTTCGCGCCACAGTGCGTGCATCGAGGCTTGGCAAATGCCGACAGTAGGCTCTACACTCGCCAGCCGTTACTCCACCTGCGTTACTCGCTCTCTTTTTCGAGGTGCACCATGTCCCGCCGCATTCGTTTCTGCTAAACGACTTCGTCACACGCTGATTTCCCAGGCGTGTGCGCTGCGGTGCGCGTGGATTCCTTTTCTGCCCCCTGAGGCGCTTTGCGCCTTCCTCCGCCCAGGAGGGCGATGCCGTCGCTGTGGGCGGCTCTTGCTTGGTGTTCTCTATCCGGGTTGCACCCGGATTCCAGGCGATTCCACTTCCTGAGGCTCTGACCCGCTTTTTGCCGGCCGGTCAGAGGCCATTGCTCTCGCCCCACCGCGGCGCTGCCGTTGTCGTTGCTTTGTCTGCCATGTCTTTCGCGCATGGCTTATTCCCTCTTTGGAAAGCACAACATGACTTCACAACATCTATTCAATCTGGACATTCTCAAATACCCGCGCACACCGCATTTGCGTGGTTCGCGCTTGCAAGTCGGTGACCAGGCCGATGCCGTGGCTTACGAGGCCTTGGCCGGCCGGCATATCGTGGTCGAGGAAAAGCTCGATGGTGCCAACTCGGCGCTGAGCTTTGGCGCAGATGGCAGCTTGCTGCTGCAGTCGCGTGGCCACTATCTGCAGCTCGATCAGATGGGCGGGCGTGAGCACCAGTTCAATGCTTACAAGCAATGGGCCAAGGCCCATGAGGCAGCGCTGATGTCGCTGCTGGACGACCGATTCATCATGTATGGCGAGTGGTTGTATGCCAAGCATTCGCTGTTCTACGACGCGCTGCCGCATTGGTTTTGCGAGTTCGATGTCTGGGACAGGTCCAGCGGTTGCTTTCTCGACACTCCGCGCCGCCATGCGCTGCTGGCCGATGTGCCCGTGGTCTCGGTGCCCGTGCTCTACAGCGGCATCGCTCCCAGGCGCGTGCAGGACTTGCTGGCGCTGCTGGTCCCATCGCTGGCGCGCAGCCCGGGCTGGAAGGCAGTGTTCGAGGCGCAGCTGCAGCGGCAGCAGCTGGATTTGCCGCTGGCCTGGAAGCAGACCGATGCCTCGGATCTGGCCGAAGGCCTGTACATCAAGGTCGAGGAAAACGGCCAGACCGTGGAGCGCTACAAGTTTGTGCGCGCGGACTTTGTGCAGGTGATTCTCGAATCTGGTTCTCACCACAGCGAGCGGCCCATCGTCGCCAACGGCCTGCGCGCTGGCATCGATATTTTCGCCAATACGATTCAAAAGAGCTGGTGACGCTTGTCTATAAAGCGCTAACAGCTATCAAAAAGATATCAGAACCACAGTCAGTGAACTGCGGAAGGAGTTTTATATGTGGAGCTGGAAACAGATAGCGGACCTTGTGCCTCATTGCTCGCCGCATTCCACTCATGCCCGTGTGGACTGGGCTGCCTGTCTGCAGGCCTTCCCGCAACTGGAGCGGGCCAAGACCACGCCGCAAGACCCGGTTTATCACGCCGAAGGCGATGTCTGGACGCATACACAGATGGTGGTAGCCGAGTTGTTGGCTGACGCCGACTATGCATTTCTCACCCATGAGGAGCGCGAGACCGTTTTCCTTGCGGCGCTGCTGCACGATGTGGCCAAGTGCTCGACCACGCAGGTCAGTGAGGATGGCCGTATCTCGCAGCCCGGCCATTCGCGCCGGGGCGCGATGGATGCACGGCTGATGCTGTGGGAGGCCGGCGCGCCGGTGGCGCAGCGTGAGGCCATCTGCCGCCTGATTGCCGTGCACCAAGTGCCGTTTTTTGCGTTTGCCGATTCTCGCCGGGGTGTCTCGCCGGAGTTCATCGTTCGCGAGCTATCTTGGCAGGTCGACCTGCAGTTGTTGGTGCTGCTGGCGCGGGCCGATATACGCGGGCGCGTCTGCCCCGATGTGGGCAATGTGCTGCTCAATATCGAGCTGTTCAAAGAACTGGCGCTCGAAGAGGGCTGCCTGCGCAAGCCGCGTGCGTTTGCATCGGCAGAGACGGCGGTGCGCTATTTCCGTGGGGCCGAGCTGCATCCCGACTATGCGCTGCATGAGGAGTCGGGCTCGCGCGTCATCATCATGTGCGGCCTGCCTGCAGCGGGCAAGAACCGCTGGGTGGCCCGGCACCACGGGGCTTTGCCCGTGGTGTCGTTTGACGACGCGCGCACCGAGCTGGGTCTGCGCCATGGCGACAACGAGGGTGCAGCCGCCCACCGTGCCGTGGACAAGGCCAAAAGCCTGCTGCGCACCAAGGCCGCGTTTGTCTGGAACGCCACGCATCTATCCAAACAAATGCGAGGCAAATCGCTGGACCTGTGCCTGGCCTATGGCGCGCAGGTGGAGCTGGTGCACCTGGAGGCCAGCAAGCCGGCCTTGCTGGCCCGCAACAGCCAGCGCAACACCAGCTTGAGCAACGCCGCCTTGCTGGGCATGTTGCACAAATGGGAGGTGCCGCTGCCCACCGAGGCGCACGGCCTGCAATTGCTGGTCAACGAGTGATGGACAGCTGACCGAAAACCGAAAGGGTCTGGATACTTCCAGGCCCTTTTTTTGCGAATGCTGGTGGCCGTCAGGGTTGGCGCATCTCCCGCGCATAGTGTTTGGGGTTGAACTGCGCGACCATCAGGCACACCAGTGCGGCCACGCCCGCCTGGTAAAGCCAGCCCACCGTCCAGCTGCCGCTGAGCTGCTGCAGCTGGGCCACGATCCAGGGCGCGAGAGCCGCCAGGATGAAGCCGCCGCCCTGCATCAGCGAATTGAGTGCGCCGGCCTGTGTGGGGGAGGGCAGGTGGTCTAGCGCTACCAGCATATAGAGCGAGAAGCAGCCGCCCAGACCGATGCCCAGAATCACGATGCTGAGCGTGGGTGCGGCCGTGGGCCACAGCGCCATCAGCGCAAAGCCGACGGCTTGCAGCAGCAAGGCCAGAATCAGCCAGAGGCGGCGATCCGCGCTGCGTGCGGCCAGGGCAGGCATGGTCAGGGCCGACGCGGCCTGGGCGATCGAGAGAATGGCGACCAGCGAGCCGCTTTGCGTGGCCGTCCAGCCATGGGTTTGATAAAAGGGCGCCAGCCAGGCCACGGTGGAGGCATAGCCGCCGTTCATCAGGCCGAAGCTCAGCACCAGCAGCCAGGTGCGGCGGCGGCGCATCAGCCAGGCGGTGTCGCTGGAGGCCGGCGGGGTGTTTTTCGCCGAGGCTATGGCCGAGGGTATGGCAGAGGGCGCAGGTAGGCCTATGCGGCTCAGCGCATACCAGGCCAGCGGCAGGGCGATGACCACGGGCACCGCCCACATGGCCAAAGAGGCTTGCCAGCTCAGCCCCCATTGAATGGCCAGCGGTGAGAGTTGGGCGCCAAAGGCTCCGCCGCCCATCAGGGCTGCGGAGTACAGGCCCATCATGAATGGCACGTTGTGCGGCGACTGGCGCTTGATCAGGCCCGGCAAGATGCTTTGCACCAGGGCCACGCCCGCGCCGCACAGACCGGCGGTCGCTATCAGCACCGTGCTGCTGGCTCCGGCAATGCGCAGTGCACAGCCCAGAGCAACCAGAATCAGCGAACCGACGATGGCCTGGCGTGCGCCCAGTCGCTGCAGTGCCGAAGGCGCAAGCCAGCCGCCCAGCCCCATGAGCACCATGGGCAGCAGCGTGAGCCAGGAGAACGCGCGCAAATCCATGCCCGTGGCGGCCTGTATGACCGGACCCAGCGGGCCTGGAGCCGAGAGAAACGGGCGCAGATTGATGGTGATGAGCAGCACCACGGTCAGCCACAGCAGTGGCGAGACGCGTTGAGGATGTGAAGACAATGCGGTCATGAAAATTCTGGCCCAGGGCTGCGGTATGGGTGATCACGGCTTGTGATCACGAGGCTGCACTTCAAGGGCTGGGTGGCTTGTTGTATTCGCTTGTATGCCGGGGGACTGCTTTGCACAGTACGACGCGGTGCGGTGCTTTGTTTGCCGCCCCGCGTCGGTATTTTGGCCCATTAGGGGGCTTCAGCTTTTTCAGGCGGCAGGCCAGGCGGCATCGCCGTACAACTGTTCTGCACGGATGCCGGTGTCGATGCGGGTGATGGGCAGCGGCGGCGGTGTCAGCGACAGGCGCAGCTGCTGGTACGTGCTTTCGCTGGATAGGCCGTAAGGCGCGGCATCTTGGTTGTCGAAAGCAAAGAATACCTGCTGGGCTCCACCCATGACCACGGCCGCCAGGCACATGGGGCAGGGGTGGCCGCTGGCGTAAATCGTCAAGCCGGCCAGGCTGGGGTTGGCGCGCTGGCGGGTGCCGGCGCGAATGGCCTCCATCTCTGCATGGGTGGATGGGCCGTGGCTGGCAATGATGTTGTTCACGCCGCTGGCAATCACTTCGCCATCCTGGGCCAGCACGGCCGCAAAAGGGCGGCCGCCGTTCAAGCGGTTGGCATGGGCCAGATCCACGGCCTGGCGCATCAGTTGCAGGTGGGTGTTTGGGGATTGGGTCATAACTATGAAATCAATAGCTGCCAGCGCTTATATATAAAAGGCTGGCAGCCTAAAACAGCTGAATTGTGCGCGGTGAGCGCAAACTTTGCCCAGGGTACACCCGTGCGACACAGGTTGTGCATGCACGGGGCGCAAAGCTTATTTGCCCGCAGCGTTGTGCTGGTGCACGGCTTGCAGCAAGGCGCTGCAGGCCAGTTCCACCTGCTGGCGCGCGGCCGGGCTGGCGGCCAGCATGCGGGCAAAGCCGTGAATCATGGCCGGTGCGCGCAGCAGGCACAGAGGTGCGCCGGCTGTTATGGCTTGCCGGGCAAAGGCCTCGGCTTCGTCGCGCAGAATGTCGTGGCTGGCCGTCATCAACACCGTGGGCGGCAACTGGGCGATTTGTGCCGTGCACAGGCTGGGCGTGCGCCACTGTGCGGCAGCGCCCTGAGGCTGGCCCAGGGCCTGCCAGTAGTAGCGCATGGCTTCGGGCGTGAGGCCAAACCCGCTGGCAAAGGCGCGCATGCTGGGCGTGTCCTGATCGGGCAGCAGCGGCGGGTAGAGCAGCAGCAGGCCGGCAATACGGGCGCTTGGCTCATCTTGCTTCGTGTCCTGCGCGGCCGCTTGCAGCTGGCGCACGGCGGCGGCCAAGGCCAGATGGGCGCCGGCGCTGTCGCCGCCCAGCAGTATCTGGCTTTGTGCCAATGGCAGACGGTTGGGTGTGCTCTCCATGCTCTGCAGCCAGTGCAGCACGGCCATTACATCGTCGAGCGCGGCGGGAAAAGGATTCTCCGGCGTGCGCCGGTAATGCACCGAGAGCACGCGGCAGCCGCTGAACAGCGCCAGGTGCTCGCATAAATCGTCATGGGTGTTGAGATCGCCCACCATCCAGCCGCCGCCATGCAGCCAGACCAGGGTCTTGCAGCCGGGATGGCCCGGCTTGGCATAGCTGCGTACGCAGATTTCGCGCCCGCTGGCGGCCAGAAAATGATCCTGGCGATCGATGCCGGGCCAGGGACGGCGAATCTGCTGGGCTTGTAACTCGCTGAGCAGGCGCCGGCGCTGCACATAGCTCAGTTGCGGCGTGGCGGTTTCGGCATCCAGGCGGGCAAAGCCTTGCAGGGTGCGGGCCAGGGCCGGGTCTATGCTGCCGTTGTCACAAGCCATGGTGAATCATCAAAATAAATAGCGGAATGCGGTTGATTAATAAGGGCTTGAGGCCTTTTTTATCTCAAATAGCTGCGTCCAGCAAAGGTTCGCGGTAGACCAACACCTTGAGGCTGCGTTCCTCATCCACGTCGGCAAACTGGGGTGGGTTGGCAACACGCTCCACAAACTGCAGCGCGGGGGCGGATTCAGCCACTTGGGCCTTCAGAAAATCCGTGCCCAGCTCCGGCGCGTTCAGGCACAGCAGAGCATGGCCGCCGGGCAGCAGCAAGTCCGACAGACGACGCACCAGGCGCGCATAGTCCTTGGTGGCGACAAAGCTGCCCTTCTGGTAGCTGGGAGGATCGACCACGATCAGGTCATACGGCCCGCCGCGGCCAATCTTGCCCCAGCTGCTGAAGATGTCGTGGGCCGCAAAGCTGGCCCCGGCTTTCACGCCGTTGAGCTGGTGGTTTTGCTGGCCTACGGTGAGCGCGCCCTTGCTCATGTCCATATTGAGCACCTGGCCCGCGCCCGCGCGCTTGGCGACCACGGAAAACGCGCAGGTATAGGCAAAGAGGTTGAGCACCCGCATGCGTTGGGGTTGAGGGTGAGCTTCCACCAGGCGGCGCACCCATTCGCGGCCGGCCGCCATGTCCAGAAACAGGCCGTGGTTTTGTCCGCGCGCAATATGCACTTGGTAGCGGGCGCCGTTTTCGGTCACCACATGCTGCTCGGGTATGGTGCCGGCCATGATGCGGGGCTCGACATTGGCGCCCACATTGCGGCTTTGAAACACCCAGTTCAGGCTTTCGCCGGCCGGTGCCACCTGCTGCCAGCGGGCCTCAAGGGCGGCGCCGATGGCGGCCAGTTGCGGCTCGTCCATGGGCGCAAAGCTGGTGAGCACGATGACGGGCGGGTAGGCATCAAGCGAGATCTGCTCGCAGCCCGGAAAACGGCCGCCCCGGCCATGAAAGATGCGCGTGGCATCCGTGGGGTAGGGCATGGCGGCGATGGCGTCGAGCAGGGCTTGCATGGGCAAAGTGCCCGGGACATGCCGCTTAGCGTGACAGCACGCGGCACGACCCGGTAGAGAGTCAGAGGAAAGGGCGACAGTGTATGCAGTTCGCAAGGCCTGCGTGTGCTGCGGTGCGCATTCCTGCTATCTGCAAGCTGGGCTCAGGCCCGGCGCACATCGAAAAAACAGCTTTCCGTGCCGCCTATGCCTTGCAAGGCGGCTTCGCCTGCGGCGCGGGCGGCTTTTATCCAGCGCTGAAACATCTGCTTGGCGTCTTCGGTAATTTCCTCGGGCGGCGTGTCCTCCAGCCCTTGTACCAGGATGAGTGCTTCGGAGACCTGCTCTTCGCCGCCCAGTTGTTTGGCTAGTACGCGGGCGTAGCGGGCCTCGGCCTGAAGGCGCTTGTCTTCGGGCAGCTCGGGGTAATCGCATAGGGAAACGGTGAAAGTGGCTTCTTGCATGTCCGTAAGTTCACAGTGATGACTGGGTAAATATACAGTAATAACCTGATTTTGTATCCAGTGGTTTGAAAATTTTTGACTGTGGCATATGCGGCTCTAAACTGGGGCTCATGACTGTTGCCCTCGCCCCCATGTCCCAGGCCCATGCCTTGTTTGCCACCCGCATCGGTGTCTGCGGCCTGGCCTGGAATCAAGCCGCCCTGGTGGCCGTGCAACTGCCCGAGCTGGAGCTGACACAAACCCGCGAGCGCATGCTGCGCGGGCTGGAAAAGCGCCATGGCCAGCAACCCTCCCATGCGCATGCTGCATACCCCATGGCCGCTGAGCTGCCCGACTGGGTGTGTGAGGCGATTGGCGGCATGCAGCAATTGCTGGCCGGTGTCTTGCCCAGCTCTGACTGGGATATCTCAGTGCAGGCCGAGGCCCGAGTGCAGGGCGTGATCGGCGATTTGCGCCCGATCTGGTTGAAACGCCAGGCCCAGAAGCTGCCCCAGATGCTGCCCGATTTGCGCAATCTGCCGCTGGACGAGTTTGGCGTTTCCGACTTTCACCGCCGTGTCTATGCCTTTACGCGCGCACTGGCGCCGGGCCAGACCTGTACCTATGGCGATGTGGCGCGTGCCCTGGGCGACATGGGCTTGGCGCGCGCCGTGGGTCAGGCGCTGGGGGCCAACCCGTTTGCGCCTGTCGTGCCCTGCCACCGGGTGTTGGCCGCAGGGCGTCAGCCCGGAGGTTTTTCGGGCGGGCAGGGCGCCATCACCAAGCTGCGCATGCTGGAGCTGGAAGGCGGTGCCTGGGGCGGCACGCGTTCGCTGTTCGAGTAAGCGTCGGTTGCCGACACGCAGGTGACAAGCGGCGCTGCGCCGCACTTGCACAATGAATGCAGCGATGAGGGGCAGTCAGCCTCTCGCCGACTGACTCTTCAAATTCATCACCAATCCAGGAGACATGCGGATGACACGCACGGTGCAGCAACTTTTTGACCTCTCGGGCAAGACCGCCCTGGTGACTGGCGGCTCGCGCGGCCTGGGCTTGCAGATGGCGCATGCGCTGGGCGAGGCCGGAGCCCGCGTGCTGCTGACTTCGCGCAAGGCCGCCGATCTCCAGGAGGCCGCAGCCGAACTCAAGGCCGCCGGTATCGACGCAGACTGGATTGCTGCCGATTGCGCCGACGAAGCCGACATCGACCGGCTGGCCAAGGAGGCGGTGCAGCGCCTGGGCCATGTGGACATTCTGATCAACAACGCCGGCGCCAGCTGGGGCGCGCCTGCCGAAGACCATCCCACATCGGCCTGGGACAAGGTGATGAACCTCAATGTGCGCGGCTACTTTTTGCTGAGCCAGCGCATTGCCCGTCTGTCCATGATCGAGCGCAAGTGCGGCCGCATCATCAATCTGGCCTCGATTGCCGGCCTGGGCGGCAACCCCGTGGGCATGAAAACCGTGGCCTACAACACCTCCAAGGGCGCGGTGATCAATTTCACGCGGGCTCTGGCCGGTGAATGGGGCGTGCACGGCATCACCGTCAACGCGATCTGCCCCGGTTTTTTCAAAACCAAGATGGCTGCCATCTTGATCGAGACGCTGGGCGAGGATGAAATGAAATCCCATGCGCCGCTGCGCCGTCTGGGTGACGACGAAGACCTGAAAGGCCTGACCCTGCTGTACGCCAGCGATGCAGGCAAGCACATCACGGGGCAGTGGATGGCCGTCGATGGCGGCGTCAGCGCACTGGTGGGCGGCTGAAGCGGGGCGAAATAGCTCTACAGTCATAGGTTTCGCGGGCCAATGGCCCGCTTCCTAGTCCACAGAAAGATCCCTACCGTGTTGTCCTTTGGTCCCGAAATTCCCTTTGTGCATGAACTGGGCTTTGCTCTCCAAAAAATGGAGGATGGCGAGTCCGAGCTGCACTACACGCCGCGACCCGAGCATCTGAATTCCTTTGGTGTCACGCACGGTGGTGCCTCCATGACGCTGCTGGATGTGACCATGGCCGTGGCGGCCCGCAGCGTGGATTTCCAGTCGGGCGTCGTCACCATCGAGATGAAGACCTCCTTCATGCAGGCCGCCAAAGGGCCGCTGGTTGGCAAGGGCGCTCTGCTGCACCGCACGGGCACCATGGCGTTTACCGAAGGCCGCATCTACGACGCTGAAGGCCGTTTGTGCGCGCATGCCACAGGCACTTTCAAATACATGAAGCGCAAGCCCGCGGATACAGCGCTGGCCACCGACTAGTTTGTTATCAGCTAATTGATAGCTGCTTTCGCACGATACACATAGGTTTCAAGGCAATTTCTTTTTGAATATCCGTTTGGCTGTCCATACCCATCAGGAGACACATCATGACCGTGAACCAACAGATTCTTCTCGATAACCGCCCCACGGGAGAAGCCGTGGAGAGCAACTTCAAGCTGGTGCAGTCGCCGCTGCCCACGCTGCAAGATGGCCAGGTGCTGGTGCGCCACCATTTTCTGAGCTTGGACCCGTATATGCGCGGTCGCATGAATGAATCCAAGAGCTATGCGGTGCCCCAGCCCCTGGGTGAAGTCATGCTGGGCGGTACCGTGGGCGAGGTGGTGGAAAGCCGCCATCCCAAGTACCAGGCCGGTGACAAGGTGGTGGGCATGGGCGGCTGGCAGGAATATTCGGCGGTCGATGCCAATGTGCCCGGCGCGTTGCGCAAGGTCGATACCACCCATGTGCCGCTGTCGTATTACCTGGGCGCCGTGGGCATGCCCGGCGTGACGGCCTGGTATGGCCTGGTCAAGATCATCAACCCCAAGGCGGGCGAGACCGTGGTCATCAGCGCCGCGACCGGTGCGGTGGGCAGTGCCTTCGTGGCGCTGGCCAAGGCGCGCGGCTGCCGCGTGGTGGGCATTGCGGGCGGGCCGGAAAAGTGCAGCTATGCGGTGAGCGAGCTGGGCTTTGATGCCTGCATCGACTACCGCGAGCACACCGACGTCAAGACCATGGCCAAGGCGCTCAAGGATGCCTGCCCTGATGGCATTGACGGCTATTTCGAGAACGTGGGTGGCTACATCTTTGATGCCGTGCTGCTGCGCACCAATGCGTTTGCCCGCATTGCCCTGTGCGGCATGATTGCCGGCTACGACGGTCAGCCGATGCCGCTGGCCAATCCGGCGCTGATTCTGGTCAACCGCTTGAAGCTGGAAGGTTTTATCGTCAGCGAGCACATGGAAGTCTGGGCCGATGCCCTGACCGAGCTGGGTACGCTGGTGGCCACCGGTAAGCTGCGCCCGCGCGAGTCCATCTCGCAAGGCATTGCTTCGGCGCCTGCGGCCTTCCTGGGGCTGCTCAAAGGCAAGAATTTCGGCAAGCAACTCGTCAAGCTGATCTGAGAGGCTGGTCATGATTCGCAACTTTGAAGGTAAAACTGCGGTGTTGACCGGCGCTGCTTCGGGCTTTGGCCTGGAGTGCGCACGCATTGCCGCCCAGCGCGGCATGAACCTGGTGCTGGTGGATGTGCAGCAAGAGGCGCTGGACAAGGCGGAAGCCGAGATGAAAGCCGCCGGTGCCCAGGTGCTGGCCTGCAAGGTGGACGTGTCGGACGCCGCGCAGATGGAGGCGCTGGCGGCCGAGGTGAAGACCCGGTTTGGCGCGCCGCACTTTGTGTTCAACAACGCCGGCGTGGGTGCGGGCGGTCTGGTGTGGGAAAACACTGTGGCCGACTGGCAGTGGGTGCTGGGCGTGAACGTCTGGGGCGTGATTCATGGCGTGCGCCTGTTCACCCCCATGATGCTGGAGGCCGCCAAGGCCGACCCCAGCTTCGAGGGCCATATCGTCAACACCGCCAGCATGGCCGGTTTGCTGGCTCCGCCCAATATGGGCATTTACAACGTCAGCAAGCATGCGGTGGTGAGCCTGACCGAGACGCTGTACCAGGATCTGGCCCTGGTCAGCGATCAGGTCAGTGCCAGCCTGCTATGCCCGTTTTTTGTACCCACAGGCATCGGCCACAGCGAACGCAACCGCCCTGCAGCCATGGGCGATCAGCCGCTGACGGCCAGCCAGAAGATTGGCCAGGCCATGACGGACAAGGCGGTCAGCTCCGGCAAGGTCACGGCGGCCGAGGTGGCGCAAAAGGTATTTGACGCGGTTGCCAGCGGCCAGTTCTATATCTACAGCCACCCGCAAGCCCTGGGCTCGGTGCAGACGCGGCTGGAAGATGTGGTGCAGGCGCGCAACCCCACCGACCCGTTTGCCCACAAACCCGAACTGGGCGTGAGCCTGAAAGCGGCGCTGCGCGCTGGTTGAGTAGCGGGCGCCTGGGGCCAAGGCCTTGCTGTAGCGGCAAGGCCTTTTTTATTTCTGGACTGTCTGGGCTGCTGCGGCCAGTTCCTCTGCCGTGGCCGGGCGCACCAGACGCAGCAGCAAGGCATTGGCCTTGCCCATGTCGGGCACGGCTTGCAGGGTTTCGGTGTTCACCGCCCAGGCTTGCTGGGCCGACAGGCTGGAGAGATTTTCCGATCGGTTGATCTGGCTGTAGTTGTACTGGTTGAGGCGCTGGCTGTTGACGGAAGCAGTCGCCGTCCAATGCCAGTCGCGCGGCGCATCGGGAAACAGGGCGGGGTTCAGGCCTTGGGGCTGGCTGCTCCGGTCCAGCAATCGCTTGAACTCATTGACGCGCGGCAACCGCCAGCGCTGGCCTTCGGCCTGGTTGCGCTGTGCGGCGTGGGCCTGTGCCTGTTTGTAGGTGAACAGCCGGGCCGTGCCGCCGCAGTTCTTGCCGTCCCAGACCATGCCCTCGGCACAGCGCGGCCAGGCCAGGCGGGCACGGGTATCAATCATCCAGGGACCATGTGCTAGCTGTCCGTTCGCCGATGAAGCACTGGCTACCTGCTCTTTGGTAGAAGGCTGGGCTGCCGTGCTGTTCTGGCTTGCCTGTGCCTGTACCAGACAGGGGGCCAGCGCTGCCGCGGCACAGCACAGCGTGGTGGTGAAAGGGAAACGAAAGCTGGGCAGGGGCATGGCGTTCATCAGGGGCGGGGCGGATCAGGGTGAAGGGCAGAGCCAACATAGACCCAACACAGATCAAGGTGCTGGGCTTGGCGGTGCTGTCAGGCTGTGTGAAATCAGCCGCTTTAAAAAGCATAGCTGCACACGCATATTGTGTAAAGGCTGGGGGGCTGTTGGATGCACGGTCAGCAGATAAATCCACTTCACATGACAATTGGGTATCTATGCAAGCTACTGTTTCCCTGCGCCTGGTTCTGATACTGGGTTTGTTATCGGCCATAGGCCCTTTTGCCATCGATATGTATTTGCCCGCGCTGCCGCAGATTGGCAGCCATCTGGGCGCGGATGTGGGTGCGGTGCAAGCCAGCCTCACGGCGTTTTTCCTGTCCATAGGCGTGGGGCAACTGCTCTACGGCCCGGTGTCGGACATGGTGGGCCGCAAGCCGCCGCTGTACTTTGGGTTGATCCTGTTTGCTGCGGCCAGTGTGGGCTGCGCTCTGGCCACCAATATCGAGACACTGGTGGTGTTTCGCTTCATTCAAGGTCTGGGCGCAGCCGCCGGCATGGCCGTGCCGCGTGCCGTGGTGCGCGATCTGCATACCGGCCACGCGGCGGCGCGCATGATGTCGCTGCTGATGCTGGTGTTCAGCGTCTCGCCGATTCTGGCGCCGCTGGCAGGCAGTGCCGTGATTGGCCTGACCAGCTGGCGCGGCGTGTTCTGGGTGGTGGCCGTGGCCGCCATTCTGGGCTTGGTCGCTACCTGGCGCGGCGTGCAGGAAACCCGCACGCCAGAGGCGCGGCTGGATAGCAGCTTGCGCGGTGCGCTGCAGGCCTATGGCGTGCTGCTGCGCGACTGGCATTACCTGGGTCTGGTCTTTATCGGCGGCAGCGCCATGGCAGGCTTTTTCGTCTATCTGGCCGGCTCGCCCTTTGTGCTGATCAACCACTACGGTCTGAGCTCCACGCAGTACAGCCTGGCGTTTGCGCTCAATGCCATTGCCTTTATCGGCTCGGCCCAGTTCACGGCCAGGCTGGGCCAGCGCTTTGGGCTGGTGCCGGTGGTCAAGGCGGCGGCCACGGGCTCGGGCGTGGTCATGGTGTCCCTGCTCAGCTACTACCTGCTCGGTGGTGAGGAGCTGGCCGTGCTCATCGTGCTGTATTTCATTGCCAGTGCCTTGATGGGCCTGGTGATTCCCACCACATCGGTGCTGGCGCTGGAAGAGCATGGCGCGATTGCCGGCACGGCTTCGGCTCTGCTGGGTACTTTGCAAATGCTGTCGGGCGCGGCCGCCATGCAGATCGTGGGTCATTTCTCCAACGGCAAGCCCCTGCCCATGGTGGTGGGCATGGCTGCTGGCGCACTGGTCGGCGTGGCCCTGACCTGGATCACCCTGGGCGGCGCTCGCGGCCACCGTGTGGCGGCAGCACAGGACGCTCAGCCATGAGCGCAGTGCCGCAGCACGCCGCCATTGCAGATGGTCTACCCGAGGGGCGGCGCGGCCTGGCCATGCTGGTCATCATCGTGGGGCTGACACTGTCGGTGCTGGACAGCAGCATCGTCAATCTGGCCCTGCCGGCGATTGCCCGTGAGTTGCAGGCCAGCTCGGCCCAGACTTTGTGGGTGGTCAGCGCCTACCAGCTGGCCAGTCTGGTGCTGCTGCTGCCGCTGGCGGCCCTGGGCGAACGCCTGGGCTACCGCCGTGTGTATCTGGTGGGAACAGCTGTTTTTGTAGCAGCTTCTGCAGCCGCCATGATGGCTGACTCGCTATCGAGCCTGATTGCCGCGCGTGTGCTGCAAGGCATGGGGGCGGCGGGGGTGATGAGCGTGAACGCCGCGCTGGTGCGTCTGATCTACCCCAGCAATCGGCTGGGCCGGGGCATGGCCATCAACTCCCTGGTGGTGGCCACGGCTTCCATGGCCGGGCCTTCGGTGGCGGCGGCCATTTTGTCGGTGGCCCACTGGTCCTGGCTGTTTGCCATGAATGTGCCGCTGGGCATTGCCACCCTCTGGCTGGGCCGCCAGGCCCTGCCCATGAATCCGGTGGCCAGCAGCGCGAAGGAAAAAATCTCGCCGCTGGATGTGTTGCTCAATATTCTGATGTTCACGCTGCTGTTTCTGGGCGGCGAGCAGCTGGGCGCGCGCATTGGCGGACATGATGCGGCGGCTGGGCCGCCATGGCTGCCCTCGGGCTGGTGGTTGCTGGCGGCGGGTGTGCTGGTGGGCGCGGTCTATCTGCGCCGCCAGTGGTACAAGAGTGCGCCGCTGTTTCCCGTGGATTTGCTGCGCATACCGGTGTTTGCACTGTCCATGTGCGGCTCGGTCAGCGCCTTCTGTGCGCAGATGCTCTCCTATCTGGCCCTGCCATTTCTGCTGCTGGATGCCAAAGGCCTCACGCCCATAGAAGCGGGCATGCTGATCACGGCCTGGCCGCTGGCTACCATGGCTACGGCTCCGGTGGCGGGCCGCCTGATAGGCAAGGTATCCGACGGACTGCTGGGCGGTATTGGCATGAGCATGTTTGCCTGCGGCCTGTGGCTGCTGGCCGTGATGCCCGACGATGTGGCCCATTGGGACATGGTCTGGCGCATGGTGCTGGCGGGCAGCGGTTTTGCGCTCTACCAGTCGCCCAACAATCACACCATCGTCAGCTCGGCCCCGCTGGCCCGCAGCGGCGCTGCCGGCGGCATGCTCAGCTCGGCCCGTTTGACGGGGCAGACCTTGGGCGTGGTGGTGCTGGCCACCATCTTTACCTTCTCGGGCGGACATGGCGGTCATGCCGAGGCACTGGCCCTGGCGGTGGCTGGCGGCTTTGCGGCGCTGGCCGGTGTGTTCAGCATCTTGCGCGTGCGCCAAGCCGTGCCTGGTGCCTCTCATTGAGGCGGCTGGAGTGGGCGATCTGGAGCAAGTACAAGGTGTGAATTGCCCTTAGTCCTTGTGAACCATGCGCAGCAAGCTATTGAATTGATAGTATTTCAGGACGGCTGGAGCGCAGCACGCGCTCCAGCTCGCCAGGCGTGGCTCCACGGACGGGCTTGAAACAGGCCGGCAAACGCAAAAAATGCAGCGCTCATGCTGCAGTTCCTGCGTTGGCTTGTTTCAGATGGACACATGTCGCTGGCATGATGGAGAGCTGGCCGTCATGCCGGCTTGGCCGACGGCAATGTCAGAAAAATTGCACTTTACAAATAAGAAATATTGGCAAAGCACAATGTGCAGGCCTCAGATTTCCACACTGTTTCACACTATGAAGTTCGCACTGCCCCCTTCGCTGCCCCCGCGCCAGACGGCCCATTCTTCTCATGCAGGCAGCGTTGGAGAGCAGTCACGTGCAGCACGCTGGAGCTTGACGCTGGGCACCGTGCTGGTGGCCTGTGCACTGGCGGCCTGCTCCAAGCAGGATGGCGGCAAGGCCGAGGCGCCCAAGTCCCTGCCCCAGGTCGGTGTGGTGACGCTGCAAAAGCAGAGCCAGCAACTCGATGTCAGCCTGCCCGGGCGCACGCGCGCCTTTCTGACGGCCGAGGTACGACCCCAGGTCTCGGGCATTATTCAAAAGCGCCTGTTCACCGAAGGGGCTGCGGTCAAGCAGGGCCAGCAGCTCTATCAGATCGATGCCGCATCGCTGCAGGCGCTGGAGAGCAGCGCCACGGCCGCCGTGGCCAAGGCCGAAGCCAGCCAGCGCACTCTGGCGGCCACTGCGCGCCGCAATGCGGAGCTGGTGAAGATTGACGCCATCAGCAAGCAGGCCTATGACGAAAGCCAGGCGGCTGCCGTCCAGGCCCAATCCGATGTGGCGGTGGCCAAGGCCAATCTGGAGACCGCCCGCATCAACCTCAAATACAGCCGCATCGAAGCGCCTATCGGCGGGCGCATTGCCCTGTCTGCCGTGACTCCGGGCGCACTGGTGACGGCCAATCAGGCCACGGCGCTGACCACCATCGTGCAGCTGGACCCCATGTATGTGGATTTCACCCAGTCCAGCACGGACATGCTGACCTTGAAGCGCGAGCTGGAGTCCGGTCGCTTTCAGAAGGTGGAAGGCGACAAGATTCCCGTGAGCATTCGCTTCGATGACGGCAGTGCCTACCCGCACCAGGGCAAGCTGGCCTTTGCCGGCGTGATCGTCAACGACACCACGGGCACGCTGACGTTGCGCGCCGTGGTGCCCAATCCCGACGGGCTGCTGATGCCCGGCATGTATGTGCAGGCCCTGCTGCCCACGGCGCTGGCGCCCGATGCATTGATGGTGCCGCAGCAGTCCATCACGCGCGATCTGACAGGGCGTGCCAATGTGCTGGTGGTCAAGGCCGACGATGTGCTGGAAAAGCGTGAGGTGGAACTGGACCGTGCCATGGGCGCTTCCTGGTTGCTGCAGTCCGGCCTGGCGGCTGGCGAGCGGGTGGTGGTCGATGGTTTTCAACGAGCCAAGCCCGGTGACAAGGTCAAGGCCGTGGAGGTCGATCTGAAAGCCCAGGCCGAACGCAAGAGCAAGCCCGGCCTGCCGCCGGTGCAAAGCGGTGCTGCCGCTTCGGCACCCGCAGCAGCAGCCACTGCTCCCGCCAAGTAAGCAGGGGCAGCACATATGGCTCAGTTCTTTATCAATCGGCCCATTTTTGCCTGGGTCATCGCCATCATCATCATGCTTGCCGGGGCTTTGTCGATCTCGACCTTGCCGCTGGAGCAGTATCCGGACATCGCCCCGCCACGGGTGACGATTTCTTCGCAATACACGGGCGCATCGGCCGAGACCGTGGAAAACTCGGTCACGCAGATCATCGAGCAGCAAATCAAGGGCATAGACAACATGCTCTATATGAACTCGACCAGCGATGCGTCGGGTCGCTCGCGCACCACGCTCACTTTTGCTCCGGGCACCAATATCGACGTGGCCCAGGTGCAGGTGCAAAACAAGCTGCAGTCGGCGCTGAACCGCCTGCCCGATGCCGTCAAAAGCCGCGGTGTGTTTGTAAACAAGGGCGGTCAGGATTTTCTGGTCACCTACAGCTTTTACTCGCTGGACCCGGAAATCACCGACGTCGATATTGGCGACTACATCAACAGCAATCTGGTGGATGTGATCGGCCGTCTGGAAGGCGTGGGCGACATCAACGTCTTCGGTACGCCGTATGCCATGCGCATCTGGATGGATCCGGCCAAGATGGAGAAGTACGCGCTGATCCCGTCCGATCTGGTCAATGCGCTCAATTCGCAAAATGCCCAGGTTTCTGCGGGTCAACTCGGCGCCTTGCCGGCGGCCAGAAACCAGCAGCTCAACGCCACCATCACGGCGCGCACCAAGCTCAAGACCCCGGAAGAGTTTGAAGCCATCGTGCTCAAGTCTTCCACGGACGGCTCCGTGGTCACCATCAAGGATGTGGCCAGAGTAGAGCTGGGTGCTGACAACCTGTCCATACAGACCAAGCTCAACGGCATGCTGGGCGCGGGCATGGGCATCATCTTGGCCGACGGTGCCAACGCCATGGCTGTGGCCGATGCGGTGGCCGCCAAGCTGGCCGAGTTGAAACCGTATTTCCCCAACCAGATCGAATACTTCGTGAGCTCGGATTCCACGCCTTTTGTGCGTGCCTCGATTCATGAAGTGGTCAGCGCCCTGGCCGAGGCCATGGTGCTGGTGGTGATCGTGATGTTCATCTTCCTGCAGAACTTTCGGGCCACGCTGATTCCGGCGATTGCCGTGCCCGTGGTGCTGCTGGGCACCTTCGGCGTGCTGTCGGTGGCCGGTTATTCCATCAATACGCTGACCATGTTTGCCATGGTGCTGGCCATTGGCCTCCTAGTGGACGATGCCATCGTGGTGGTGGAGAACGTCGAGCGGGTGATGCACGAGACGGGAAAATCGCCCAAGGAGGCGACTCGCCAATCCATGCGCGAGATCACGCCCGCGCTGGTAGGTATCGGCGTGACGTTGTCTGCCGTGTTTGTGCCCATGGCGTTTTTTGGCGGCTCCACCGGCGTGATCTATCGCCAGTTCTCCATCACCATCGTGGCGGCCATGGCGCTTTCGGTATTTGTCGCGCTGACGCTCACCCCCGCGCTGTGCGCCACGATTCTCAAAGCGCCTCAGACAGCTGGGCATGACGGCCACGACAGGCCGGTGCGCAGCGGCCTGCTGGGCTTGAATGACCGATTCTTCAACTGGTTCAATCGCAACTTCGATCTGACGGCCAACCGCTATCAGGGCTCGGTGGCTTATCTGCTGCGCCGCTCCAAGCGCATGATGCTGGTGTTTCTGGCCATCTGTGCGGCGGTTGCCGTGCTGATGCATCGCCTGCCTACCTCGTTTTTGCCGGACGAAGACCAGGGCTTTGTCTATGTCAACGTGAACCTGCCTTCTGGCGCGGCCGATGCCAGACTGCAGCAGGTGCTGGATGAGGTGCGTGAGTACCTGCTCAAACAGCCTGAGGTCATCAGCTTCAACCAGGTGTCCGGCCTCAACGGCGACCAAAGCTCGGCGCGCGGTTTTGTGCGCCTGAAGCCTTGGGCCGAGCGTAAGTTGGCTTCGCAGGGCTCGGCGGCTGTGGCGCACCGCGCAACCAAGGATTTGTCCTCCATTCGCGACGCCCGCGTTTTTGTGATGAACCCGCCTGCCGTGCGTGGCCTTGGGGCGAATGCCGGCTTCAACTTCATGCTCAAGGACATCAACGGCATGGGCCACCAGGCCTTGCTGGCAGCCAGCAAGAAAGTGGAAGAGGCGGCGCGCAAGAACCCGGCGCTGACGGCCGTGCGCTCCACCAATCTGGAAGATGCGACCGAGCTGCGCCTGGATATCGACGACCGCAAGGCCGCTGCGCTCAATCTGTCCTACACCGATATCAATAGCGTGCTCTCCAGTGCCATGGGCGGCACTTATGTGAACGACTTTCTGAACAACGGCCGCGTCAAGCGGGTCTACATCCAGGGCGATGCTCCGTATCGCATGCTGCCCCAGGACATCGCCAAATGGACGGTGCGCAACAAGAGCGGCGAGATGGTGCCTTTCGGTGCGTTCTCGCGTACCTACTGGGCTTATGGCTCGCCCCAGCTCATGCGCTACAACGGCGCGCCGGCCTATGAGTTCATAGGCAGCGCCTCGCCTGGCGTCAGCTCCGGCGTGGCCATGGCTGCGGTGGAAGACATTCTGAAGACCTTGCCTGCCGGCATTGGCTATGAGTGGACCGGCGCCTCGCTGCAGGAGCGCCAGTCGGGTGCGCAAGCCCCCATGCTGTATGCCATCTCCATTCTGTTCGTGTTCCTGTGCCTGGCGGCACTCTATGAGAGCTGGACCGTGCCTTTGTCGGTGATGCTGGCCGTGCCTCTGGGTGTGGTGGGCGCCTTGTTGGCCACCTATACGCGCGGGCTGACGAACGATGTGTATTTTCAGGTGGGTCTGCTCACCACGGTGGGCCTGGCCTCCAAGAACGCCATCTTGATCGTGGAATTTGCCGTACAGCTGCAAGAGCAGGGCAAGAGCGTATTCGATGCCACGGTGCAAGCGGTACGCCTGCGTCTACGCCCGATCTTGATGACTTCGCTGGCCTTCGGTTTTGGCGTGATTCCCCTGGCCATAGGCACGGGTGCTGGCGCCGGTGGCCGCAATGCCATCGGTACGGCCGTGCTGGGCGGCATGATGGCATCGACCATGCTGGGTATCTTCCTGGTGCCGGTGTTCTTTTTGCTGATTCGTAGCTGGTTCAAGAGCCATGGACGGCATGACGAGGAACCCCAGACCAGCTTACCAACCACTGCCCACAAGGAGAGCGCAGCATGAGGCGCCTGACATTCAAGATGCGTTCCGTGGCCGTAGCGGCCACCATGACTGTGCTGCTGACGGGTTGCAATCTGGCGCCTACTTACAAGACGCCGGACTTGCCCGTACCCGAGACGATCTCGGCCCAGGCCAATCCTGTGCTGGCCAGCGATGCGGCCTTGCAGCAGGCGCAAGCCCTGCAGTGGCTGCAAGCGCCCCAGCTGCGTGAGATAGTGGCCCTAGCGTTGACGCACAACCGCGATTTGCGCATCGCCATTGAAAACATTGAAAAAGCCAGAGCCCAGTACGGCATCACCCGTGCGGATCTGCTGCCGGGCATCAATGCCCAGGCCCAGGGCAATCGAACGCGCACGGCGGGCGATCTGACCACGGCCGGACGCTCCAGCGTGACGGAACAGTACTCGGTGCAGCTGGGTTTTGCCAGCTATGAGCTGGATTTGTGGGGGCGGGTGCGCAATCTGGGCGAAGCGTCGCTACAGCAGTTTCTGCAAAGCGAGGACAACCAGCGCAATGTGCAGATCAGCCTGGTGGCCGATGTGGCCAATGCCTGGCTGACGTTGGCCGCCGATCTGGCGCGGCTGCAGCTGGCACAGGACACGCTGGCCAGCCGCGAGAAAGCATTCGAGCTGACCCGGCGCATGTATGAGCTGGGTTCCACATCGGGTCTGGTGCTGGCCCAGAACCAGACCACGGTGGATACCGCGCGCGGCGATGTGGCCAGCTACACGGCTACCGTGGACAGGGATCGCAATGCGCTGCAGCTGCTGGTGGGTGGCGCGATCACCCCCAACTTGCTGCCCACGGCTGCAAGCTTGAGCGCCATGAATGATGTGGCTGCGCTCATGCCCGTGCCTGCGGTTCTGCCTTCTGCGGTCTTGCTGCAGCGACCCGATATCCGGGCCGCCGAGCACAATCTGCAGGGCATGAACGCCAATATCGGCGCGGCACGGGCAGCCATGTTCCCGTCCATCAGCCTTACGGCCAGTGTGGGCACGGGCAGCAGCGAGCTCGACCGCCTGTTTGGCGGCAATAACGGCACCTGGAGCTTTATCCCGCTGGTCAAGCTGCCCATCTTCGATGGCGGCCGCAATCGGGCTTCGCTGCGGGTGGCCGAGAGTAATCAGCGCCTGGCGGTGAGCCAGTACGAAAAGTCCGTGCAAACGGCTTTCAAGGAAGTTTCGGATGTGCTGGCAGATCGTGCGCAGTGGAACAACCGTCTGTTGGCCCAGACCAGCATGGTGGCTAATACCCAAAAGGCGTTTGATCTGTCCAATGCCCGCTTCAAGGCCGGGGTGGACAACTATCTGACGGTGCTGGATGCGCAGCGCAGCCTCTATACCGCTCAGCAGACGCTGATAGGGCTTCGTCTGTCGGAGCAGCAAAACCGCGTCACGCTCTGGAAAGCCTTAGGTGGTGCGGAAGTAGTGCAGGAGCAAGCTGCAGCCAGCTAGGCGAAAGAATGTCCGCTAAAGCAAGCGCGCTGCGAGCTGACAAGCTCCAGCGCGCTCTTGCTTTAGGAGCGGCATCCGCATGATGTGATGCGAATTTAGTGAGGTTTATTGCCGAAGTCCAGAGATGGAAATCGCTAGCCGCTATGGTTTCTGTGCAGGCGCATCACCGGTAGCCTGTCGCCGCTTGAAGATGCTGGATCTCAAATGGGCGGGCACTTGCTGGCCGTACAGCAATCTGCCGCAGCTATGGTTTGGTGCGAAGCACGAAGCTATTGAGACTCGAAATGACGCGAGGGCTGCGTTCTCGAAAGAAGCGCAGCCCTCGCGGGTGAATGGCGGTGAGTCGAAGCGGGTCCCTACATGAGAAGACTCCGACACACCTCCTAGTTCACCAACCTACTTGGGGTCCTCGGTGGGGATAAAGAACAGGTATTCCCCGGGTCCCATTTCTGGAGTGATCAAATAGCCATCGCAGCGCTGGCTTTTGCAGCGTACATAAACCGCTCGGGGCCAGATGGTGGCTGCGGTGGGGTATCCAGGCAGATACTGCGGCACATGATAAGCGCCGGTATCTCCAACCTGTGCTGCTTCTTCCTGGCCTGAAGCTCCCGGTGTGCCGCTGCCGAAGACCTGGCGCTCAATGGTGACGGGCGCGTTGGCCAAGCCGCCAGGGGGTGGCTCCGCCGCCCACCCACCAAGGGGGGCGGCAGCCATCAAAATAATCAAAGTCCTGAACATAGTGACCTCCATGAACAGTGCCAGTCCAAGAACTTAGTTGCTATAGAGGTTCGCTGTTTGTGGCGCTTCGGTGACGGGTGTGATCTGCTGTCCTTCGGACGCTACCGGGCTGCTTACAGCCAGACTGGCAGGTGCGGATACTGCGGTAGCACCTTCGGAGGAGGCCAGGGGGCCATAGTTGTTGCGACGCTCGTCAGCCGTCATGGTCTGCGGGCATCTGGTGCCTGTGATCTCCAGTGCCAGGCGGGCGGCCGGGTCCATGCAGTCCACCGCAAGAGAGGCGGCTTTCATGCCCTTGTTCCAGAGTTCACGACTCATTTTCAGGCGCTTGCAGTGATCGTCAGACCATGTGGTACCAAAGCTCACACCAAAGCCTGGGCCGTTGGCACTGCCGCTGCTGCTACCCATACAAGTGTCGTTGCTGGTGGTCAGGGGAGGTCCGCTCACACTGGGTACGTTCTTCATGGTGTAGGAGCCGGTGTACTCCACGATGTTCTTGGTCGTTCCGCTGCTGACGATGTTCTGGTCGGAACGGCTGTCTATGGTTTGCGCCGAACGGCTATCCACGGATTGTGTCGAACGGCTGTCGACCGACTGGGCGGATCGGCTTTCGGGCGGAGTCTGCGTGACGAAGGTAATGGATTGCTGATTTCCCACTGCAGACGTGCTGGCAGAACTTTGCGAATTGCTGTCAGAGGCAGATGTCTGCGCAAAGCTGCTCAAAGTAACGCAAAGGCCTAATAAAGCGAATGAGGCTTTCATGTGTTTCTCCTATGTCCCCGAGTCTTGTCTGGAGGACTGGACTCAGGGACAAGCACGACTACGATGGAAGGCTTGATATCAATGATTGGCGACGGAGCCGCTCCAGGCACCAGCGCCACCCGAGGTACCGCCACCGTTGGAGAATCCGCCAGCATTGCCAAAGGCGCCGCCAGTGGTGTGAACATTACCGACCGAGGAAGCACCGGAGGTATTGTTGGTAGCAGTTCCAAGAGGGCCGGCGACGGCTCCCGAGGTGGCACCGTAGTTGGACTGGGTACCGGCCGTGCTGTGGATTGCGGCGATACCGCCGCCAGGGCCTGCATAGGTGCCGGCGGCATTGGCGGTGTGCGAATTTGCCGTACCGGCCGCGCCGCCAGCCACGGATGCGCCGCCAGGGGCCGTAGCGCCGTAACCGGCAACTGCACCCGAGTTTGCATTGGCATTGGTGGCACCGCCGCCGGCAGCGACGCCGTTGCCGGAAGTCGCTGCTAGGCTGTTCACCGTACCTGTGGTGGTGGCGCTACCGCCAACAGCCGCAGCACCGCCAGCGGTATGGCCAATATTGCCTGATCCAGCACCTGCAGCTGCGGTTGCATTGGCACCCGAAGAAGCACTGTTGAGGCTAAAAGCACTTCCAGTGCCGGCACTTGCAGCTGTTGATGCCGTGCCCGAAGCTGCATTGGACGAGGTGTTCGTTGCAGCACCGCTATTGCTGTTGACGGCAGCAGATGCAACACCAGCCAAGGCCAAGACAGCGATTGCAACCAGAGTTTTTTTCATGATGGAACCTTTGGAAAGCCAGTTTTAGATTTTTTCTGCCCCCCGAGTCTTGCCTCAAAGGCCAGACTCGGGGACAGACACAACTACGAAGGCAGACTTGACATCAATGAGCGACGGAGCCGCTCCAGGCACCAGCACCACCCGAGGTGCCGCCACCGTTGGAGAAGCCGCCAGCATTGCCAAAGGCGCCGCCAGTGGTGTGAACATTACCGACCGAGGAAGCGCCGGAGGTATTGTTGGTTGCAGTACCGCCAGGGCCGGAGACGGCTCCCGAGGTGGCACCGTAGTTGGATTGGGTACCGGCAGTGCTATGGATTGCGGCGATACCGCCGCCAGGGCCTGCGTAGGTGCCAGCTGCATTGGCGGTGTGCGAATTTGCTGCACCTGCTGCGCCGCCAGCTACAGTTGCGCCGCCAGGGGCCGTAGCGCCGTAACCGGCAGCTGCACCCGAGTTCGCATTGGCATTGGTGGCACCGCCGCCGGCCGCGACGCCGTTGCCGGAAGTTGCGGCCAGGCTGTTCACCGTACCTGTAGTGGTTGCGCTACCTCCTACAGCTGCGCCGCCGATAGCGGTATGGCCGATGTGACCTGCTCCACCACCTGCAGCTGCGGTTGCATTGGCACCCGAAGAAGCACTATTGAGGCTCAAAGCACTTCCATTACCAGCACTCGCAGCCGTAGACACAGTGCCCGAAGAGGCATTGGACGACGTGTTCGTTGCAGCAGATGCGACACCAGCCAAGGCCACGATGGCCAGTGCAATCAGAGATTTTTTCATGATGGAACCTTTGGAAAGCCAGTTTTCAGATTTTTTCTGTCCCCGAGTCTTGCCTCAAAGGCCAGACTCGGGGACAGACACAACTACGAAGGCAGACTTGACATCAATGAGCGACGGAGCCACTCCAGGCACCAGCACCACCCGAGGTGCCGCCACCGTTGGAGAAGCCGCCAGCATTGCCAAAGGCGCCGCCAGTGGTGTGAACATTACCGACCGAGGAAGCGCCGGAGGTATTGTTGGTTGCAGTACCGCCAGGGCCGGAGACGGCTCCCGAGGTGGCACCGTAGTTGGATTGGGTACCGGCAGTGCTATGGATTGCGGCGATACCGCCGCCAGGGCCTGCGTAGGTGCCAGCTGCATTGGCGGTGTGCGAATTTGCTGCACCTGCTGCGCCGCCAGCTACAGTTGCGCCGCCAGGGGCCGTAGCGCCGTAACCGGCAGCTGCACCCGAGTTCGCATTGGCATTGGTGGCACCGCCGCCGGCCGCGACGCCGTTGCCGGAAGTTGCGGCCAGGCTGTTCACCGTACCTGTAGTGGTTGCGCTACCTCCTACAGCTGCGCCGCCGATAGCGGTATGGCCGATGTGACCTGCTCCACCACCTGCAGCTGCGGTTGCATTGGCACCCGAAGAAGCACTATTGAGGCTCAAAGCACTTCCATTACCAGCACTCGCAGCCGTAGACACAGTGCCCGAAGAGGCATTGGACGACGTGTTCGTTGCAGCAGATGCGACACCAGCCAAGGCCACGATGGCCAGTGCAATCAGAGATTTTTTCATGATGGACCCTTTGAAAAGCCAGTTCCCAGAACACTGAGAGGTTGAGGCAGAAGGCTGTTTGCACTTGTCATGCAAAGCGAGCCCGACATAAACCGGATGCGGTGCTGAAACATTTCCAGAGAAAGTTTCAAATTTGCTTTCGGTCGGAGCTAGTTTCAGCAGCGGCCATGAAAATCGAAATACCGAGATTGTTTTTGCGTCGTCCGCAGGTTGTTGGCTGCAAGAGATGGCTTTGAAGTCCTTTGTTTTTGCGCCTGTTGTGCTATCGATTTTTCAATGTTTGACAATTGAAAACCTCGAGAAACTAAACGTAATCTGAGTTTATTATTGTGTTATGTTGCAGTTTTCTTATTATTTCTGATTGAGGTTTGAAAAATGAATCTCTGCATGTGCTATTGATTTATTTGTTTTAATAAAAAATAGCTATTTTGTTTCTATTCAAGCCATTATTTTTTTAAAGCATTTAAATCTATGGGTCGCCTCATGGTAGTAATTACATAGAAATGACGAAACCAATTGTAAATATAGTAATTCGAAAGATGTATTTCACAATTTTTATAGATTTTTTATGGCTTTCCTTTTAGCTTGAGCCCCAGAGAAGTAAGAACTTTTTGTAACGCTGTGTTATTTTTTTGGGGAGACGATATGTCTGCTGTTCAAGGGTTTACCGAAGTCCTCGCTGCTTCAGAGCACCACAAATCTGCAGCGCACAGCTATATGTGGCCGCAAAGCATGGTTGGTCAAGAAGGCAAGCCTGTGCGGGTGTATGTCGTCGATGACGACAATCACATCCGGCGTGTGATTGCCCAGGAGTTGATGTCTGACCCGCGTACCTTGCTGGTGGGGCAAGCTGGCTCCTTGAGGGAGGCACGCAAGCATTTGAGTCAACAGCCGTTTGACGTATTGCTGGTGGACCTGAACCTTGGCGATGGGGAAGGTCTGGAACTCATAGGCCTTGCGCAAACGCTCAACCCTGACGCTCTGATCGTGGTGGTTTCAGTCACGGAGCGTGATGACAAAGTGCTTCAGGCATTCGAGCTGGGAGCCATGGGCTATCTGCTCAAAAACTCCTTGTTTGGCGACTATGTGCAGGCCGTGCTTCAGGTTGCCAACGGAGGTGCTTCAATTACGCCCAGCTTGGCAAGAAAATTGCTTACGCACCTGGATAAATCCCATGCCAAGCCTTTTGCTTCCGGCGGAACTTTGCAGGAAGAGCGCTTGTCTGCGCGTGAGTCGGAAGTCCTCAAACTGGTGGCCGGCGGTTATACCAGTTCTGAAATTGGTGCTCAGCTAGGTATCAGTACCTTGACGGTGAATACGCACATCAAAAGCATCTACCGTAAGTTACAGGCGCGTACAAGAGCACAGGCGGTTCGCGCGGCCTCTTTGCGGGGCTTGTTTAGCTGATGCATTCAGGTAATGAGAAATATTTATATTTAAAAATATAAAAGTCGCACGACATATATGCCGTTTTATGTCTAGAGGTCATTATGGAATCGCTGCGCAGCTTGAGCTGGAGAATCACTGCTCATATTTTCCAGGTGCTGGTTCTTTTGGCGTGGAGCGTTGGGGGGGCATGGCACGATAAAACCTGGCTTTGGATTGCAACATTAATCGCTGCGGTGGGAGGTCTGGCAATGGCATTGCGTTATGTCCCACGTATATATCGGAGATTAATGTGCAAATGGCGACGAAATGCCCATCCCTCCAAAGAAATCCTTGAGGAAAGAAAGCGTATTGCGTCGGACTTGCACGACACCTTGGGTAGTCAATTGGTGCAGGCCTTGGTTTTAATGGAGGAAACGGGAAGCTCAGGCTCCAGCGCCGCAAAAGAGGTGCTGGAGCAGTCTTTGCTGGATCTGAGACTGATTGTCGACTCCATGGATGCTCAGAACGACGGCCTGGGAATGCGTATGGCGCGCTTGCGTCATCGATTGGAGCCGGTCATGCGTCGCAAAGGCATTGTTCTGCATTGGACGCTTTGTGACCCTGAGCTAGACATAGGGCGCCCCACTGACGCTGCTCTGCCTGTAGGCAAGGTGGCCCACCAGATATTGGCGGTAGTGCAGGAAAGCATCAGCAATGCGATTGAGCATGCATATGCCTCGGAAGTCTGGGTGGCGCTGGAACCCTTTGAGAAGGACGATCCGGAGCGATTCGGCTGGAGCTGGCGTCTGTGCGTGGAAGACAACGGCGTGGGTTTCAATCCCAAGGCGACGTTGAGCGACGGCTCGAAATCGGGTCACGGTGTTTCCAATATGTATAGGCGAATGAACGAAATTGCTGGAGATCTGCACATCCAGCCCAGGCAAGGCGGAGGAACCCAGGTTTCATTGAGATGGCGAGCAGGAGATGTCTGAGGGGCGCAAAGCCCCCAAGCGCTCGACATTCTGATTTCCCGGTACCAGAACATGATCGCCAGCTCCGCCATGCGCCAGGCCTTGCCATGGCCATGGGGGAAGATCGGGGCCCAAGCATGGGTGGCGCACTTTGCCAAACCTGGAACGCGATAGGGCAAGTGATTTGTACTGAATCTGTCTACATTGAATTGGTTTTCGATTTCGACGGCTGGAGTCCGGTCGCTGACAAGGCTTTGCTTGCAATGATTGCCTGGTGGCTTTGCATGCTGCATCCACGTCTGACCTGTCCGCCGAAGTCTGCATTCAACTGGAGACATGTTATGAATTTCCTCGACGGCCATCTGTTCCCTGAAAACCAGCAACCCCTGATCATCACCGCTGCGCCTTACGCGCCCGGTTGGTTGCCTTCCGACTTTCCGGAAGACATTCCCGTGACGATGGAAGCGCAGATCCAGAAGGCCGTGGACTGCTATAACGCCGGTGCCACGGTGCTGCACTTGCATGTGCGCGAACTGGATGGCAAGGGCAGCAAGCGTCTGTCCAAGTTCAACGAACTGGTTGCCGGCGTGCGCAAGGCCGTGCCTGAAATGATCATCCAGGTGGGTGGGTCCATCAGCTTCGCTCCAGAAGACGAAGGTCAGGCCGCTAAATGGCTGTCCGACGACACGCGCCACATGTTGGCCGATCTGGACCCCGTTCCCGATCAGGTGACGGTGACGGTGAACACTTCGCAGATGAACGTGACCGACCAGGCTGAAGACGCTGACTTTGCTGGTACTTCGCGTGCCAATGCTACGCTGTTCAATGCCTACAAGGAAATGACCGTTCCGGCTCAGCCAGGCTGGGTCGAAGAGCATGTGCGTCGTTTGACCAAGGCCGGTATCCAGAGCGCTTTCCAGTGCTACAACCTCAACAGCTTTGAATCGGTGGAGCGCCTGATGCGCCGCGGTTTCTACATGGGCCCGCTGGTGATGAACTGGGTGGCGATTGCCGGCGGCATGGACACCCCCAGCCTGTACAGCCTGGCAAACTTCGTGCGTTCCGTGCCCGATGGCGCGGTGCTGACGGTGGAGAGCAATGTTCGCAACGTATTGCCCGTGAACATGTGGGGCATTGCCGCCGGTCTGCATGTGCGCTGTGGTACCGAAGACTGCCTGTGGAATCAGACACGTACCGAAAAAGCCAGCACGGTCTCGCAGATCGAGCAACTGGTGCGCATCTCGCGCGAATTCGGTCGTCCAATTGCTACCGCCAAGGAAGCGCGCGAGATCAGCAAGATCGGCGTGTTCTACGGCACAGTGGAAGAAAGCCTGGCCGCCAACGGCTTTGCACCCAATCGCAACGGCGGAAACCAAGGTTTCCTGCGCAAGACAGCCTGACAAGGCGAGTGCGCAATGTTGGCAGCCAGGCATTGCGCATCTCCGGGAAATTACTGGTATGACATGCGCAAAAAGGTCTCCCGAAAGGGAGACCTTGCCCTTAAAAAACTGTATTTCTAAGCGGCGTTGTTGCTAAATCTGCTAGCGCAAGTCGGTAGGCTGGCGGCATGAGACAATCCCGCAGTAGTTTCAAGCCCCGTTATCGCACCACCAACTGGTGCTTAGCTATAACGCAGCTTTGAAGACATGTGGTTCGTTGACCATTTGGCTCGTTAAGGGTGTGTAATGGTTTACAGCTGCCAGTTGTAAACGCGGACGCAGCCCGAAGTTCTCCGATGCTGCCTTTAGCTTTGCCTGACCATCAAGAGCTTGTTCGGCTGGATTGCCTCCAGTCGAACTGGGAAAAGCAGGCGGACATCGCTGCGGGCCGTGTGAAGGCGACGTAGCAGTTGATTCACTGGTGTTGCTGCTGAAACAGCGTTGTGACGCTAGGATTGTTGGCCTCGTTTGTCCTGCCCGAATCAGCTTGTCTAAAGTCCTAGGATTCTTCCAGATTCATCGAAGCAAAGCGTTCCAGAATGATGCTTTTGAGCCGTTCGGCCGCTGGCGGCAGAGGAGGGTGGCGGGGCCAGATGATGTTCAGGTGCGTGCGCAGGGCGGGATCATCGAGCGGTACCAGGGCCGGAAGCCCTTGCATGCCCAGTTGGGCGAAGCTTTCCGGAGCAAAGGCTACGCCCAGGCCTTTTTGCACCATTAGCAGCATGGGCAGCGTTTCCACACCCCAATACAGCACATCCGGCGTGAAACCCGCGTCCTGGCAGGCGCGCATCAGCATGTCGGAAATACCGGAGCCCAGCAACGAGCTGTGAAGCAGAAAGCGCTCATTGCGCAGCTCTCCGATATGGACCTGGGCTCGGTCATGCAGCCTGTGGCCCGGCGGCAGAACCAGCCGCAAGGGCTCGTCCATCAGCACCTGGTTTTCCAGTTCCGGTGCGGTGTACTGGCTGCGGCAGATGATCAGATCCAGGCTGCGCTCGCGCAGGCGTTGCAGCATGTAGCCCGTCTCGCCTTCATGTACATGGACAGTGATCTTCAGCCCGCTGGCCGTGATGTGTTCCATGACGCTGGGCATGATGAAAAGACTGGCGGCCGTAGCACAGCCTATGTGCACTGTGCCGCGCGACCCCAGCTCCGCTTCCTGCAGTTCCCGGCGCATGGCTTGCAAGCTGGCCTGCAAGGCCTTGGCGCGCAGATAGAATAGCTCCCCTGTTGCTGTAGGCACAAGACGGTGCCCGCTGCGATCAAACAGTCCCACGCCCAGCTCGTCTTCCAGCTTGCGCAGCAGGATGCTTAAAGGCGGCTGTGTCATATGCAGGCGCACGGCAGCAGCGGAAACACTGCCTTGTTCGTACACCGCAATAAAGCATTTCAGTCTGTGCTCATCCATACATTAAGTATATAAAAACATATTCAATATATATTAGACGATATCGACATGCGTTTCTATACTCCGCCCATTCGCACTCAGCTGGAGTACGAGCCTCATACACAGGAGACACGCATGCACCACATCCGCCGACAGGTCCTGGGCCTGGCACTCACCACATGTCTGACGCCCATGCTGGGCCTGAACGCCGCTCATGCCGAGGCGGAATGGCCAAGCCGTCCGATCCGGGTTGTGGTGCCTTATCCGGCAGGTGGCACGGCGGACATCATGGGGCGCTTGGTGGCCAACAAGCTCGGCAAGGCTTTTCCTAAAGTGAGCGTGGTGGTGGAGAACGTCTCGGGTGGTGCCACCGTGCCAGGAACGATGGCGGCTCTGCGTGATCCTGCCGACGGCCACACCTTGCTCATGGCCAGCGACAACACGCTCAACATCAACCGCTGGTTGCTCAAGGACGTGCGTTATGACGGCGATCGGGATTTCTCCCCTGTCACGGTGCTCGTGACCTATCCCCACTGGCTGATCGTCAACGGCCACGGTCCTTACAAGAGCTTTGACGATCTGGTCAAAGCCATACGCGCCAAGCCGGGCAAGGTATCGATCAGCGTCAATACCGTGGGCGGTGCTGCCTACCTGGCGCTGGACAACTGGCGTCGTGAAAACGGTCTGGATTTCGAAATCGTGCCTTATCGCGGATCACCACCGGCCGTGGCCGACCTGATTGGCGGTCACATCGATGCGCACCTGGACGTGGTGGGCTCTTCCATGGCCCATGCACGCAGCGGACGCGTGCTGCCGGTGACCGTGCTGCAAAACACACCGCTCAAGGAATTCCCTCAGGCGATCCCGCAAAACGACAGCAACCCCAAATCACTGAATGCACGGGTCAATCTGTCTGTGGTCGTGCGAAGCGGCACGCCTGCTGCCATCGTGGACAAGCTGTATGCCGTGCTGAAAGCTGGCGTCAAGGATGAAGACTTCATCAAGACCGTGGACATGATGGGCCTGGGCACGGTGATGTACGAGCCCAAGAAAGCCAAATCCTTTCTGCAGCAGGAGACCCAGCGCTATCGCGTGCTGATTGAAAAATCCGGTCTGGAAAAGCAGTAAGAAGGAAATGTACGCCATGAAGTTTGTTGTTGCGCTGATCCGCCACGAAACCAATACTTTTTCGCCTGTCAGCACGCAGCTGGGCGACTTTAGGCGCGGCACCGGCAAGAACGGTCCAGCGTATGGCGAAGCTGCCCGCAAGGCCTGCGAGGGCACGAACAGCGCTGCAGCCGCCTATCTGGATCTGGCCCATGAGATGGGGGCCGAGGTGGACTTCGCGATTTGCGCCAATGCCGTGCCTAGCGGGCTGGTGACGCGCGAAGCGTTTGAGAGCCTGTGCGATACGATGGTGCATAGTGTCAGCCAGGGCTGCGATGCGGTGCTGCTGGATTTGCACGGTGCCATGGTGGTGGACGGCTTTCCCGATGCGGAGGGTGAGCTGCTGCGTCGTCTGCGCGAGTGCACGCCCGCCGGCCTGCCGATTGGCGTGGCTCTGGATTTCCATGCCAACTTCAGTGCTGAACTGATTCGCCACGCTACGGCGATTGCTGGCTACTGTACCTATCCGCACATCGATATTTACGAAACCGGCGTGCGCGTAGGTCGCAGCATCCGTGCGTTGCTGGAACAGCGCAGCCAGCCGGTGGTGCTGTGGCGGCGTTTGCCCATGCTCACGCATATGTTGCGTCAGGCGCCCTCTATGCAGCCCATGAAAGACATCATGGATCGCGCCATGCAGGCCGAGAAAGATGCAGAGGTGTGCAATGCCTCGGTGTTTGGCGGCTTTCCTCTGTCCGACATCGACTGCGCAGGCCTCTCGGTGGTCATCGTGGCTGAGCGCGAGCAGATCGAGGCCGGCAACCGCCTGCTCGATGAGCTGTGCGAGCTGGCCTGGTCGCGGCGTGCTGATTTTGTATTCCCGGTCGAGTCAGTGACGGCTTCGGTAGCCTATGCCAAGACGCTGGAGCAAGGCCCGGTGATCCTGGTGGACCATGGTGACAACTGCGGTGCCGGGGGCACCACAGACATCATGGCGGTGCTGGACGAAGTGCTGCGCCAAGGGCTTGAGGATGTGGTTGCCGGTCCGTTTTGCGACCCCGAGACTGTGGCCATTCTGGTGGAGCAGGGCGTGAATGCCGAAGTGACCGTGGATCTTGGCGGCAAGACCGATATGCCTGCTCTGGGCCTGACCGGCCAACCGCTGCGCGTGACGGGCGTGGTTGAGTGTCTGACCGATGGCGAATACACGGTGACCGGCCCCATGTTCACCGGCATGCGTCTGAGTCTGGGGCGCACGGCTGTGTTGCGTGTGGGCACGGTGCGTATTTTCATTTCCGAGCGGCCGCAGGAGCCGAATGACACCGGCGTCTTCACCCATGCGGGCGTGGATCCTGCGCAATCCAAGTACGTGCTGCTCAAGTCGCGTCAGCACTTTCGCGCGGGCTTCGAGCCTTTTGCTCGGCACATTGTGTTGATCAGTGGCCCCGGCGTGTGTAGCTCGGACTATGGGCTTTTCCCGTTCAAGCATCTGAGCCGTCCCATGTATCCGCTCGATGCTGACGCCAGCCTGGCCCAGGCCGAAAGCTGGGCGCATGACGTTTGTTGATATCCAGAGAGGTTGATTTTGGATTTGGTTTATCCCGTTTGTGTCGTGTTGCTCGGCTATGTGGTGCTGGGCATTACGGGGTTTGGTTCAGCGCTGGTCATCGTGCCCTTGCTGGCCTGGCATTGGCCCCTGCCTGAAGTGGTGGCTTTGACCTTGCTCATGGATGTGCCGGCTTCCCTGCTGCACGGTGGCCTGAACCTGCGCCAGGTGAACTTTGCCGAGTTGCGGCGCCTGCTTCCGGGCATGGCGGTCGGTGCCTTGGTCGGGTTGTGGCTCTCCAGCGTGCTGGCTGCGAGCTGGCCTTTGCTGGTGCTGGGTCTGTACGTCGTCATGGTGGGCGCGCAAACGCTGCGCGTCGCGCCAGCCAAGCGCCCCCAGCTAGCCGCACCGTGGGCCTATGCCATGGGCGGAGCCATTGGGGTGGTTGAAATGTTGTTTGGCACTGCGGGTCCGCTGGTGGTGGCAGGGTTCAGCCGCCGCCTGTCCGATGTGAATGTGCTGCGCGCCAGCACTCCCGTGGCCATCGCCGCCAGTGCCGGCGCGGTGCTGGTGGCTATGGGATGGTCGGGCAGGTTGTCCCATGTTGATCTATGGCAGCGTTGGCTGGCTCTGATGGGCGTGGCCGTACTTGGCGTGATGCTGGGCAATCGCCTGGCATGTCGCGTGTCGCCTGTGGCCTTGCGCAAGGTGATTTGCGGCCTGCTGATTGTCAGCGGACTCACGCTTGTGGCACATGCCTTGAGCTGAGACGACCGCTGCACTGCGGGCATTGGCGATCGAGAAAGAGTGAGATTTCAGGCCGAGTTAATTAAGGTCAGCAGCCCGTACAGAAGACGACCAGGGCAGGCACTGCATTTCTGGCCGCTGGTGTAGGTGGCCCTTATTTCTCCCGAATGCCGGCCCTCAGATGGGCTGCTTTGCCAGCACTTTGCCCACGCGTTCATAGTCAGCCAGCAAGTCCTTGTGCAGGGTCTGAGAATCGCGCTGACTGCTGGGTTCGAACCCGGCATGGTTCAGTATGTTTTTGTAGTTGGCGGTGTTGAGCACGGCTTGCACCTGCTGCTTCACGACAGCCTGCGCCTCTGCCGGCAGTGCGCTATTGCTCCACAAACCCATCCAGCCCGTGTAGGTGAGTTGCGGGTAGCCCAGTTCCTGGAAGGTCGGGACCTCGGGCAGCAGCGTAGATCGTTGCGCCGAGCTGATGGCGATGGCCTTGATTTTTCCAGAGCGTATCAGCGGCAGCGATGTGGCCAAACCGTCAAACATCAGCGGGATATGGCCGCCCATGACATCGCCCAGTCCCGCCGTTGAGCCTTTGTAGCCCACATGCACCAATTTCGCGCCGCTGGCCTGCTCCAGCAGCACGCCGGCAACATGGGACATGGTTCCGGGGCTGTACGAGGCATAGCTGAGGCCATCGGCGCGGGCGCGGGCCTGGGCAATGACGTCCTTGAGGTTTTGCACCGGCAAGTTGGGCGCCGCAACCAGGACCAGACCGCCGCGCGCCAGCTCCGCCAAAGGCGTGATGGCTTTGCGCGTGTCGTAGCGCATTTTCACGATGTGCGGAATTTCGCTGACCAGAGAGCTCACGCCCACCAGCAAGGTATAGGCATCGTGAGGTGCTTGCAGCAAATCATTGACTGCGATCACGCCTGCAGCGCCTGGTTTGGGCTCGACCACAAAAGGCTGTTTGAGCGTTCGGCCCAGTTGATCGCCCAGGGCGCGTGCCACCACATCGGCAGAGCCACCCACCGGGCCGGCCACCAGAATGCGAACCGGTTTTGCCGGCCAATGGGCAAAGTCGCCTTGCGCATGGCTGGCAGGCACGGTGCCAGCCAGTGAAAGCGCTCCCGCCACGCGCAGCAGCTGGCGGCGGTTGATGGGCGCATAGGGGGTGATCAAAGAATTCATCGCGTCTCCTGCTCGCTTGAAAATTTGTTTTTCAGGCGACTTAATGTAGAGATTTGGTAGTAATATTTTTCTCTTTTGGCGCCTTATTCTTTTCTTTTTGCGTCATCTGGTGCAAACCCTGATGGGAATCAAGGCCGGTTCGCAAAGACTGCCTGCTCGGTATTGGATGTGGATATGGATACGCTGGTAAGAACGGTCACCCTGAACGGATTTTTGAGCGTCTGCAATATGCATGGGCTGCGCGCTCGTGAGTTGCTGCGCACGGTCGGATTGGACGCCGGCTCGCTGGTGGATGCCGAGCGGCATGTCTCGGCAGAGACCTTGTGCCGCCTTTTGGAGCTGGCAGCGGAGGAGTCCGGCTGTTCCGCCTTTGGTGTGCAGATGGCCGAGGCCCGGCAGTCTCTGGACTTTGGCATTCTTGGCAATCTGATGCGCCACAAACCCAGCTTGCGGGAAATGTGGCAGTCCGCCATTCATTACCGGCAACTGCTGAATGCGGCGCTGGCGCTGTCTTTGGAGCCCGCAGGCGACTTCAGCATTCTTCGCTTTGAAATGCTGGTCAACAGCCAGGTGCCGCAAAAACAGGCTTGCGAGCTGGTGGTGGCGGTGGGTGTGCGCGCTTGTCAGGCGGTGCTGGGAGACGGTTGGAGCCCGCATAGCGTGAGCTTTATGCATGCCGCACCGTCCGAGCTGTATTTGCACAAGAAGTTTTTTGGTTGTCCGCTGAGCTTCAACAGCGAATTCAACGGGCTGCTGCTGCGCAACAGCGACCTGAATGCACCCAATCCAGCGGCAGACCCGGAGTTGGTGCGATATGCCGAGAGCGTGGCCATGCCGCTGAGAGCCTCTGGCGAGAATCCCGTGCTGCAGGAGGTGCGCAAGAACATCTACCTGCTGATGCCGCTGGAGCAGGCCAAGATCGAACGTGTGGCCGAGCAGATGCATCTGAGCACCCGCACGCTGCAGCGCCACCTGGATCAAAGCGGAACCAGCTTTTCGGAATTGCTGGAGAACGTGCGCAAGAACCTGGTTTTGCGTTATCTGAACAACCAGCGCTATTCCATTGGGCAGGTGGCCTCGTTGACGGGCTATACGCGCCAGGCCTCGTTCACCCGCTGGTTTCAGCTCAATTTCGGTATGTCGCCGCGTCAATGGCGGCAGCAGAACGCTGCACACTGAGGCTTCCAGCAGAAGTCCAGGGAATGCTCTTGTTTTGAAGCGCCGTGAGGCGCTTCTTTGCTTTGGGCCCGTGCTTCCTTTGGCACAGACAGCTTCCACGCGGAGCAAAGCCCATCGTAAGCATGTGGCGATGGACTCTGCAAGGGTTTTTGCGCCCATCGTTCTCCGAACAGACCCTACTAGCGCTATCCCGTAGTGGCGCCAATTATGAAAAAGATGACGTCATATGTGTAAAGACAAAAGCCTTGCGCAGACACACTGAGATTCGTATTCGCAGCCAGCCAGGCATGTCGAACGGGTGGAAACACACCCTTGCTTAGGGCTTGCTTGCGACACGGAAATCACGCAATCCGCAGGAGACAACTTGAAAAAGACACCAAAAAAACAAAAGCACTGGGCCCCATTGATCCGGACTTTGGTGACGCCCGCAATGGGCAGTGCAAAAGGAACGCGCACAGGGCGGTACGCGCTGTAGCGGCCTTGAGCTCAGTCTTGAATTGACAGGACTGCTTGCGTTGCGCTTTTCGCTTCAAGCGAAAGCGAAAGCGAATCATCCATTTTTGCGTCCCGGCGGAGCACAGCTCATCGCGTGGGACGCCGTGTTCCTGGAGTCTTCACCATGATTTCACCCAGTGCCAATGATGCTGTGAACGAGAAGGCCGACTACAGCGTGAGTCGATCGCGCGCCTGGTTTGGCTTTGCCATGATTTTCCTGCTGATGATGTCGGATTACATAGACCGGCAGATCATCGTTTCGCTGTTTCCTCACCTCAAGGAGGAGTGGGGCCTGTCCGACAAGCAACTGGGCGGACTGGTTTCGGTGATTTCGGTGGTGGTGGCCATAGGCAGCATTCCCGTGGCCATGCTGGCCGATCGTTTCGGCCGCGTGAAGAGCATTTTCGTGATGGCCATGATTTGGAGCACGGCCACGATCTCCTGCATGTTTGCCCGAAACTACGGCCAGTTGTTTGCCTCTCGCGCCGTGGTGGGTCTGGGCGAGACGGGCTACGGCTCGGTAGGGTCGGCGCTGATCAGTGCGCTGTTTCCCAAGCGCCTGCATGCCACGCTGTTGGGCGCATTCTTCGCGGCCAGCTCCGTAGGTGCCGTGCTGGGCGTGGTGCTGGGCGGGGTGATTGCCGAGCACTGGGGCTGGCGTGCCGCATTTGGGGCCGTGGGCTTTCCCGGACTTGCCATGGCGCTTCTGTTCTTGCTGGTGCCCGACTACAAGAACGTGATTGTGAAGATTCGCCCGACCATTGACAGCAAGGGCGCGGGCGCACATCTGTCGCGTTTGATCAAGACGCTGAGCCGCGGCCCGACCATGTGGATTCTGTGCGTGGCGGGCTCGTTTCAGATGATCGTGGTCTCGGCCATGTGGTCGTGGATGCCGAGCTTCTTCAATCGCTACCACGGCATGCCCGTCGCGGTTGCAGCCAAGTATGCGGCCGTGCTGGTGTTGTTTGGCGCCTTCGGTGCGCTGTTCTGGGGCTGGGTGGCAGACCGTGTGAGCCGTCGCGAGGGCGCCAATAAACTGCGACTGCTCGCGCTGACCACGGTGCTCACCGCCATTCTCTTCATTGCGGCGTTCACGCTTTCGCTCACGCAGTCCCTGCAGTTCGCGCTGATCCTGGCGGGCGGCTCGATGATGACCTGCACGGTAGGTGTCTCGGTGAGCGCAATTTTGGATGTGACCCATCCCGGCCTGCGCTCCACGGGTGCCGCAGTCCATGCGTTTGCCATCAATCTGTTTGGCTTGGCAGTGGGGCCGTTTCTGGGTGGCGTGATCTCGGATCACTGGAGTCTGCAGACCGCTATGGCCATCATTCCGGCCGCCGGCTTTTTTGCCTCGTTCTTCTACTGGAAGGCTTCATGCTCCTATGCAGCCGACGCGGCGCTGGCAGCAGACATGGTCACCGACACGGCCGCAGACGTGATTTCCCAGCCAGACGGGTATGCAACACGTGCCGTAGGCGGGTTACAGAAAGCGCATGCCTGAACGCGCACCGATGACTGGCTGAAAGCCAAAAAAGCCGCAGGATGGCAAGGTCCTGCGGCTTTTTGCATTGGCTTGTAGGCATCACAAGCCGCGCTTATTGGTACTTTTGCTCCAGTCCATCCCAGAAGTCCTTGTTCACCAGGCGCTGGCGCTCCAGAAAGGGGGCGACGATGGCCGGATCTTCATCCACCTTGTGCTCGTCGCGCAGCAGGGTCAGACATTTGTTCATGCCGGCCAGCGCGCCTTGCAGGGCGGCGTTGGCGTAGAGCACAAAGCCAAAGCCCAGCTGGCCCAGTTCGTCGGCGTTGAAGATGGGGGTCTTGCCGCCAATCACCATGTTCATGAGCTGGGGACGCTGGAGCAGCTGGGGCAGGGCACGCACTTGCTGCTCCTGGGTCACGGCTTCGACAAACAGGATGTCGGCTCCGGCCTCGGCAAAAGCCTGGGCGCGGTCGATGGCGGCGTTGAAGCCGTGAACGGCAGCGGCGTCGGTGCGGGCCATGATCAGCGTGCCCTCATCGCGGCGCGCATCCACGGCGGCGCGAATCTTGCCCAGCATTTCATGGGTTTCGATCACATCCTTGCCGTTGAAGTGGCCGCAGCGCTTGGGCGAGACCTGGTCTTCCAGCTGAATGCAGTCGGCCCCGGCGCGCTCCAGCGTGCGCACGGCATGGTAGGTGTTGACGGCATTGCCAAAGCCGGTGTCGGCATCGACCAGCAGGGGCACATCCACTGCATCGCGGATGCGGGCCGTGTGGTCGGCGATATCGGTCAGGCCCATAAAGCCTTGATCGGGCATGCCGAACCACATATTGGTCACGCCCGCGCCGGTCACATAAATGGCTTCAAAGCCCAGATCGGCAATCAGCCGGGCCGACATGGCATTGAAGGCGCCGGGAACGATGACGCCACGGCGCGCGTCGGCTAGGGCTTTGAGTTTTTGCTTGGAGTTCATGAGATTTCTTAATAAATACGACTCTGGTGCCTGTGTGGCGTGCGCTGGCTGCTCTCAAAAGCGATTAGAGCGGACAAGACCTTCGCGAGAGGCAGCGAGCAAGCGAGGCTGTCGTCCCCGGGGGGAAGGCGCGCAGCGCCTCAGGGGCTTAGTCCAGTGAAATATTGGCGTTCTTGATGACCGGCCCCCACTTGGCGCGCTCGGCTTCTATGTACTTGCCATAGGCGTCGGGCGAGCCACCCATGATCTGGCCGCCGCTGCTTTCAATCATCTGGCGCAAGGCCTTGTCGTTCTTGAGAGCATCGTTGACGGCCTGGTTGAGCTTGGCGATGACGGCGTCCGGCGTGCTGGCAGGAGCGATCATCCCCAGCCAGTTGTAAGACTCAAAGCCTTTGATGCCGGCTTCGTCCAGCGTGGGCACATTGGGCAGCACAGCCAGACGTTTTTTGCTGGAGACGGCCAGAGCATTGATCTTTCCAGCCTTGATGGAGGGCAGGGCCGAGTAGCCCATCTCGAACATCATGGCCAGATGCCCGCCCATCAGGTCGGTGGCGGCCAGAGAGCCGCCCTTGTAGGGCACGTGGGTCAGCTGGGTTTGGGTCTGGTACGCCAGCAACTCGCCCGACAGATGGTGGGCACCGCCCACGCCGGAGGAACCAAAGGTCAGTTCGCCAGGCTTGGCCTTGGCGTAGGCAATCAATTCCTGCACGTTCTTGAACGGCTGATTGGGGGCCGTGGTCAGGAACAGCGGGGCCTGCTCAATGAGGATGATGGGCTTGAAGGCCGTCCTGGCGTCGTAAGGCAGCTTCTTCATCAGCATGGGGTTGGTGACCAAGGGGCCGGGCGAGCCAAAGCCGAAGGTATGGCCGTCACCGGCCTTGGCAATCACGTCCGTGCCGGTCACGCCGCCGGCGCCACCACGGTTGTCGATGATGACGCTCTGGCCCAGCACCTTGCCCAGAGAGTCGGCAATCAGGCGGGCACGGGTATCGGCATAGCCGCCAGCGGCATAAGGCACGATGAGCTTGACGGTGCGGCTAGGCCAGGCATCGGCACCCTGGGCCAGGGCAGCATGCGAGCCGCCCAGCAAGGCGATGGAGGCCGCAGCGCAAGCAGCGGTGCGAAGAATGGTGTTTCTACGGGAAATCATGAATTTAGTCTCAAGGCTGTTTTAAGGCTCCAGCGCTTATAGAGAAAGCGCTGGCAGCTATGTTTTTCAAGGCGGCTTACTTTTCCTGCATATGGGCGGCTTTGACGATCTCACCCAGGCGCTTGCGTTCGGCATTGACGAATTTCACGAATTCGGTGCGTGTGCCACCCACGGGCTCGATACCCAGGCCTTTGAGCTTTTCCACGGTGGCGGGCTCTTTCATGGCCTGGTCCACGGCGGCGGCCAGCTTGTCCAGAATCGCGTTGGGTGTGCCCTTGGGCGCGTGTATGCCGGCCCAGTGCGCAATCTGCACATCGGCAAAGCCTTGCTCCATCGCAGTGGACAGCTGTGGGTAGGCGGAGATGCGCTGGGTCCAGGTGGTGGCCAAGGCCTTGAACTTGCCTTCGTTGACGATATGGGGCAGGGCGATGATGCTGGCCTCGGACGTGCCTTCGACTTGGCCGCCCAGCACGGCCGTCGTGCTTTCGGAGCCGCTCTTGTAGGGCACGGGTTGCAGCTTGGCGCCGTATTTGACGTTCAGCATCTCGGCCACAAAGTGCGGCGTGCTGCCGGTGCCGGCGGTGGCGAAGTTAAAGCCCTGGCCCTTCTTTGAAGCCTCCACAAAATCGCGCAGATTGTTATAGGGCGCGTTCTTGGGCACCACGATCACCGAGGGTGCCAGGCCAATCATCACGGCCGGTTGCAGCGCATCGTCCTTGAAGGGCATGGACTTCTTGATCATGCTGTTGGAGATCACGCCTGCCGCGCTGACCAGCAGGGTATAGCCATCGGGCTGGGCCTTGGCCACCATGTCGGCACCCACGGTGCCACCCGCGCCGGGGCGGTTGTCGATCACGACTGGCTGGCCCAGCACTTTGGAGGCGCCTTCGGCGGCGGAGCGGGCCATCAAGTCGTTGGCGCCTCCGGCAGAGAAGGGCACGATCAGGCGAATCGGGCGGCTGGGCCAGTTGTCTGCGGCCTGTGTGGCATGCGTGGCCGCCATCATGGGGCCCAAGGCAGACAGGACAAGGGTTTGGGCCAGCAGGCTGCGGCGGGACAAGAACATGGCGGTCTCCTGATTGTTATCGATGTGCCATCACGTTTGCAAAGGCCGTGCCAAACAGTCCGGGCTGAGTTGAATGCATTTCAAGCAATTGATTTTTATAGGAATGTTCGAGTCGTAGTGTTTGTTTGGTGCGACCGGATCAAGGTGGTTTGTTTCAAAAATGAAATAATGTATTTCATGAATGAAACAATTGAGGCTGAGCCTGGGCAAAACCCGCCTTTGCGCGTCATGGCGGCTGGTGCGGATGCGTCGCAGCTGCCGCATATCGTGACCGTGGGACGCTACCGCATAGGGCGGGTGCTGCAGAAGATCTCGCTGCTATGGTCCGAGCAGGCGCGCTTTACCCATGTTGCGGCCTCGTTTGATGAGGCCGTGGTCCAGGTTCAGGCACTCAATCAGCGGCAACCCATAGATGCTCTGGTGGGAGCTGGTGCCAGCGGTGCCTGGGTGCGCGAGCGCGTGGACATACCGGTGAGCATGGTGGAAGTGCGGGGCCTGGATTTGCTGCAGGCCCTGCGCCAGGCCAAGTTGCAGGTCTCGCCCGAGGCGCCGAATGTGGGTCTCGTGTCTTTCGAAGCCCCGTCGCCTATCGTGGCCCAGTTTGATCAGCTGTTCGGCCTGGGTCTGGTGCAAATGGCTTATCAGGGGCCGCAGGACGCGGCAGCCTGCATTCAAAAGCTGCAGGCCGCAGGTGTGGGGGCGGTGGTGGCGCCGGGCTTGATTTCCGATCTGGCGGAGCAGGCCGGCATGCCCAGTGTCTTGCTGTACTCCGAAAAATCCGTGCACCAGGCCTTGGGCGATGCCTTGCTGCTGGCCAGGCACAAACAGGTGGAGCGCGACCGCCACCGGCGCCTGGAGACCGTGATCGGTCAGTTGCAAGATGGTGTGGTTGCCGTGGATGAGCAGGGCCGCATACGGGCCTTGAATTCACGCATGGCCCTGCTGCTGGGCGCCGAGGTTCAGGCCCTGCACGGGCGTTTGCTCGATGAAGTGGCCCCGGTGCTCAAGGTAGCCCAGGTGCTGCAGGGCGATGAAGGCGGCGAGGAAGTGGTGCAGCTGGCAATGCGCACCTTGGTGCTGCGCCGTGCGCCCATCTGGGAAAACGGCCGGCTGACCGGTGCGCTGCTGGTGTGCCGGGACCCTGCCGTGATCCAGAGTGCAGACCGCAGCTTGCGCGCCAACCGCAGCCAGCGCGGGGCGGGGGTGCGCTGGCGGCTGGAAGACTATGTGGGCGAAAGCCCCGCCACCCAGCGTGTGCGCCAGCTGGCGCGCCAGTACGCGGCAACCGAGGCCACGGTGCTCATTCTGGGCGAAAGCGGCACCGGCAAAGAGCTGCTGGCCCAGGGCATGCATCGTGCCAGCCGGCGTGCTGCCCAGCCTTTTTTAGCCGTCAACTGTGCGGCGCTCAGCGAAAGCCTGCTGGAGAGCGAGCTGTTCGGCTATGACGAAGGCGCTTTCACCGGTGCACGGCGGGGCGGCAAGACCGGCTTGATAGAAGCGGCGCATACGGGCACGCTGTTTCTGGACGAGATTGGCGATATGCCGCTGGCGCTGCAATCGCGCCTGCTGCGCGTGCTGCAGGAGCGCGAGGTGCTGCGCGTGGGCTCCACCACGCCTGTGCCCGTGGACGTGCGGGCGATGGCCGCTACCCACGCCGATCTGGCTGCGCAGGTGGAGAAAGGACTGTTTCGCCGTGATCTGTATTACCGCCTGGCGGTGCTGCGCCTGCAGACCTCGCCGCTGCGCGAGCGCGGCGCGGCCGATGTGGCGCTGCTGGCCCGCCGCAGGCTGGCAAGCCGTCTGGGTTTGAAAGACGAACAATTTCCCGACTCACTCGCTCGCACCAGCCCGCAGGCCGGGCTGAACGCACTGCTCCAAGCCATGCTGGCACATGCTGCCGATTACGGCTGGCCGGGCAATGTGCGCGAATTGGACAACTGGGTGGAACGCCTGCTGGCCTGCCAGCCCCATTTATGCGATGCCCAGGGCCAGCCCGATGCAGTGCGGTTGGCCGAAGTCTTTGTGGAATGCGCCGCACCGATTGCTGCTGCAGCGGCGGTGGGAAAGACCCGACTCAAGGACAGCAGCCGCGAGGCCGAACGCCAGCGCGTGCAGCAGGTGCTGCAAAGCGTGGACGGCAATCAGGCCCGTGCCTGCGAAATTCTGGGCATCAGCCGTGCCACCTTGTGGCGGCGCATGAAAGCAGCGATTTGAATGATATTGCTGCGTATTTGATAGCTGTCAACGCAATCTATTGAAGGGCTATCTGCCTTTTTTTATGTGTTTTTCTTGTTGGCGCAGCAGCTTCCACAGACAAGGCTGTTTGGCGCGGGGTGCTGCGAGAAGAGAGCTCTGGCCGGCCAGCGTCAGGAGGTGGGCGGCTCTGCATCAGCCAGGGACAGGTGCTGCATTCTCTTGATGTCGCGCTGAGGCGGTGCACCAAACAGGCGGCTGTAGTCACGGCTGAACTGTGAGGCGCTTTCATAGCCCACGCGCGCTGCCGTGGTGCTGGCATCCAGGGCCTGATTGAGCATCAGCTGCCGCGCCTGCTGCAGGCGCAACTGCCTTTGATACTGCAAGGGGCTCATGCCTGCGAGATTGCGGAAATGCTGCCGGAAGGTGGAAGGGCTCATGTGCACGCTGGCGGCAAGCTCGTTCATCAGCACGTCGCGGCTGAAGTTCTGTTTGAGCCAGGTCATGGCTTGTGCGATCTGGTGGCTGGGGGAGCCCGATGCCACCAGCTGCCTTAGATAAGGCCCATGTGGGCCGGACAGCAGTCTCACCATGATCTCCCGCTGAATCAGGGGCGCAATCGGGGTGATGAGTTCAGGCTCGCTCAGCAGTTGCACCAGGCGGGTCAAGGCATCGAGCAAAGGCGCCTCCAGCGGGCGCAGCGAGATCGCGCGCGATACCTGCTCGCGCGACACCGGCGGCAGCTCCATCTCGGAGGCCAATTGCAGCAGGGCGCTGCCGTCGAATCGCAGCATCATGCCCAGAAAAGGCTGGGCCAGACTGGCCTTGGTGACATGGGAGACCACGGGCAGGTCGACGGTGGTCAGCAGGGATTGGCCAGGGCCGTAGGCAATCACCTGCTCGCCAAGGGTCACCTGTTTGCCCCCTTGCGCAGTGATGCCCAGGCCCAGTCCGTAAATGCAATGCATGGGTGCGGTGCTGGCACTGCGCCGGTGGATGCTGAGCTGCGGTATGCCCGTTTGATGGTCGCCATCATTTTGAGCAATCTTGCCAATTTCCTGGGCCAAGGTTTCGATGGACATGTCAGCAGATCTAAAGAGTTGGATTGATTCTGAAATTCAGATGGCTAGCCAGAATGCAGTCAGAACGCAGCCGTGGCGCTTGGCCTACAGGGACTGTATGACCGATGTGGCTCCTGGACAGGTCTGGGCGTGCGAAACATCGAAAAAGGCAATACAAAAATCGAAAATGGCAAGTTCGATTCGGAGCAAACGCAGACACTCTTAGGCGACGATCACCCTTGAGAAGTGTCAGATGGCGTCTCTTTTCTCGCCTTGTATGCTCAAGGCCGTCACCCCGCGCAACCGCATTGCGGCATCGCCCATTCAATGGAGAACTGCCCACCATGAACACGTTAAATGTTAACGGCCGTGAGCACACGCTCGACGCTGACCCCACCACTCCCATACTCTGGGCCTTGCGTGACACGCTGGGCATGACCGGCACCAAATTCGGTTGCGGTGCGGCGCTGTGCGGCGCCTGCACGGTGCATCTGGATGGCCAGGCCATCCGTTCCTGCGTGACCCCCATTTCCTCTGCCGAAGGCAAGCAGATCACCACGATCGAAGCGGCAACCGATGGCAGCGACCGCATAGGCTCTGCTGTGCACACCGCCTGGGTCAAGCACGACGTGGCGCAGTGCGGCTACTGCCAGAGCGGCCAGATCATGAGCGCGACGGCCTTTCTCAAGTCGCTGCCGCGCGGCAAGCAGCCCAGCGCGGCCGAGATTGATTCGGCCATGGCCGGCAACATCTGCCGCTGTGGTACTTACGCTCGCATTCGCGCCGCCGTGGCCGATGCAGCCAAAACCCTGGTTTGAAGGAGCGCCCCATGCTGCCCACCCACATTGATCCCAGCGAGTTGCCGCGCACCCTGCAACGCCTGATGGCGGTAGACCCGCGCGAAGAGGCCGCAACCCTGGCGCGTCGCAGCTTTTTGAAGCTGGCCGGTATCGGCGGCTTGGCGCTGGGCGCATTTCCCCATCTGGCAATGGCACAGGCCGACGGTACGGCCAAACCGGCACAGACCCTGAAACCGACGCAGCAACCATCGGCTTTCGTGCAGATTGCCCCGAATGGCGAGGTCACGGTGACCATCAACCGGCTGGAGTTCGGCCAGGGCGTGCAGACTGGCCTGCCGATGATTCTGGCCGAGGAGCTGGATGCCGACTGGAGCCTGGTACGCAGCCAAAACGGCAGCAACGATGCGGCCTACTTTGATCCGCTGTTTGGCATGCACATCACCGGCGGCTCCCAGTCCATCAAGAACAGCTTTACCCAGTATCGCGAGCTGGGCGCGCGCGCCAGGGCCATGCTGCTGTCCGCTGCGGCGGCCCGCTGGAAAGTTGATGCGGCCACTTTGCGTACCCAGGCCGGCATGGTGCTGGGCCCGGATGGCCGCAAGCTGGGCTATGGCGAGCTGGCCGAAGCCGCCATGGCCTTGCCGGTGCCGGAAAAGGTCACGCTTAAGAACCCCAAGGACTTTCGCCTTATCGGCCAGCCCACCACGCGTCTGGATGCGGGCGCCAAGAGCAGCGGGCGTCAGGACTTCGGCATTGACGTGAAGCAGCCCGGCCAGCTGACGGCCGTGGTGGCACATCCGCCCGTGTTTGGGGCACGCCTGGCCTCGGTGGACGACAGCGCGGCGCGCGCCGTCAAGGGCGTGAAGGCCGTGCTGCGCGTGCCGCTGGACCGTGGTGCCGAGGGCGTGGCCGTGGTGGCCGATGGTTACTGGCCCGCCAAGCAGGGCCGCGATGCGCTCAAGTTGCAGTGGGACACGGCTGCCGTGGAAAAAGTGGATAGCGACAAGCAACTGGCCCAGTACCGCGAACTGGCCAGCAAGCCGGGCCCGCGCAAGTTCGATGCCGACATGGCGCCGCTGGCCAAGGCGCCACGGCAGCTTCAGGCCGAGTTTGTCTTTCCCTACCTAGCCCATGCGCCCATGGAGCCGTTGAACTGCACCGTCAAGCTGTCCGGCGACCGCGCCGAGCTGTGGGTGGGCTCCCAATGTGCCGGTCTGGACGCCGCTGCTGCCGCGCGAGTGCTGGGCGTAAAGCCCGAGCAAGTCAAGTTGCATGTGCAGATGGCGGGCGGCGGTTTTGGCCGGCGTTTCTCGGCCAGCAGCGACTTTGTGGTCGAAGCCTGTCAGATCGCCAAGGCCATGCAAGCCGCCGGCCTGAACGCGCCGGTGCGTCTGCTGTGGAGCCGCGAGGACGATATCAAGGGCGGCTATTACCGCCCCATGCATCTGCATCGGGCGCATATAGGCTTTGACGCGCAGGGCAAGGTTCTGGCCTGGGAGCATGTCATCGTGGGGCAGTCCATCACCAAGGGATCCATCTTCGAGCAGTTCCAGCTGAAGAACGGCATAGACGGCACGGCCACGGAAGGCATGCGCGACCCCTATCCGCTGCCCATGCGTCTGACCGTGCAGCACCCCGAGGTCAATGTGCCTGTGCTGTGGTGGCGCAGCGTGGGCTCCACCCACACCGCTTTTGTGATGGAAACCCTGATCGACGAGATCGCCCGAGCCACCAAGCAAGACCCGGTGGCCTATCGCATGCGGCTTTTCGGCAAGCCGCATGAGCGCCACCGTGCCGCGCTGCAGCTGGCGGTGGACAAGAGCGGTTATGGCAAGCGAAAACTGTCGGCCGGCCGTGCCTGGGGCGTGGCGGTGCATGAATCCTTCAACACCGTGGTGGCCTATGTGGTGGAAGCTTCCGTCAAGGACGGTCAGCCGGTGCTGCACCGGGTTACCAGCGGCGTGCACTGCAATCTGGCCGTCAATCCGCGCAGCGTGGAAGCTCAGGTGCAAGGTGCGGCCGTCATGGGCTTGTCGATGTGCCTGCCCGGCGGCGCCATCACCTTGAAAGACGGTGTGGTGCAGCAGAGCAACTTTGGCGACTTCGCTGTGCCCCGCATCACCGATGTGCCGGAATTTGACGTGCATATCGTGCGCAGCGCCGATGCGCCCACCGGCATGGGCGAGCCCGGTCTGCCGCCACTAGCACCGGCCTTTGCCAATGCTATCGCCCAGCTCACCGGCAAGCCGCTGCGTCAGCTGCCTTTCAAGCTGGCTTGAACGGGGCCGCATAGGCGTGAGTTGCTGAGCGGCGATCCCGCCTGGCGGTGGAGACTTCACCGCCAGGCTTGGTGCACGTCAGCGACTCGCCGTGGCCGCTCTTGCAGCAGCGAACTGACGCTTTCTTCCGCTTGTGCAAAGCTGTGCGATACGCCACATTAAGAGCCATGGCTCATCGCTGTTGCGTGGATTTTTCCGCGTCGCTGGTTTGCCATATTGACAGTGCGACCGTGTTCGCACACCCAGCGTGACCCGCTTTCGTCATGCTGTCGGCGCTGCGGATGTGGCGCCTTTTTTCTCACCGTCAAGGGAGGTTGTCATGGCTCGTCATACCCCTATAGAGCACTATCGCAACATCGGCATTTCCGCGCACATCGATGCCGGCAAGACCACCACGACCGAGCGCATCCTGTTCTATACCGGTGTCAATCACAAGCTGGGCGAAGTGCATGACGGCGCAGCCACCATGGACTGGATGGAGCAGGAGCAAGAGCGCGGCATCACCATCACCTCGGCCGCCACCACGGCTTTCTGGTCCGGTATGGAACACAACTTTCCCGCCCACCGCATCAACATCATCGACACGCCGGGTCACGTGGATTTCACCATCGAGGTCGAGCGTTCCATGCGCGTGCTGGACGGTGCAGTCATGGTCTATGACTCCGTGGGCGGCGTGCAGCCCCAATCGGAAACCGTCTGGCGTCAGGCCAACAAGTACAAGGTGCCGCGCCTGGCCTTTGTGAACAAGATGGACCGCGTAGGTGCGGATTTCTTTCGCGTGCGCCAGATGATGATCGATCGCCTCAATGCTCACCCGGTGCCTGTCGTGATCCCCATCAGTGCAGAGGCCGATTTTCACGGCGTGATTGATCTCATCAAGATGAAAGCCATCTTCTGGGATGATGAATCGCAGGGCGTGAAGTTCGAGTACCAGGACATCCCCGAGTCGCTACAGGCCAGCGCCAATGAGTGGCGGATGAAAATGGTGGAAGCTGCTGCCGAAGCCACCGTGGAGCTTACCGACAAGTATCTGGAAACCGGTGATCTCAGCGCTGCCGAGATCACCGCAGGTCTGCGTCTGCGCACCATCGCCACCGAAATTCAGCCCATGCTATGCGGCTCGGCGTTCAAGAACCGGGGCGTGCAGCGGCTGCTTGATGCCATGATCGAATTCATGCCATCGCCGCTGGATGTGCCGCCCGTGACGGGTCACAGCGAAGACGACGATGCCAGCGAAATGCTGGTGCGGCATGCGGACGACAATGAAAAATTCGCCGCCCTGGCTTTCAAACTCATGACCGACCCCTTCGTGGGGCAGCTGACCTTTGTGCGCGTTTACTCAGGCGTGCTGTCCAAGGGCGACGTTGTCTACAACCCCATCCGGGGCAAGAAGGAGCGCATAGGCCGCATTGTGCAAATGCATGCCAATGCCCGTCAGGAAATCGATGAAATCCGCGCCGGCGATATCGCTGCCTGCGTGGGCCTCAAGGACGTGACCACGGGCGAGACGCTATGCGATCCTTCTGCTCCGATTGTTCTGGAAAAAATGTCCTTCCCTGAGCCCGTGATCGCACAGGCGGTGGAGCCCAAGACCAAGGCCGATCAGGAAAAAATGGGTCTGGCGCTCTCGCGTCTGGCGGCGGAAGACCCCTCGTTCAGAGTGCGCACCGATGAGGAGTCGGGTCAGACCATCATCGCCGGCATGGGCGAGCTGCATCTGGAGATCATCGTCGATCGCATGAAGCGCGAATTTCACGTGGAAGCCAATGTAGGCAAGCCGCAGGTCGCCTATCGCGAAACCATACGCAAAAAGGTCACGGATGTGGACGGTAAGTTCGTGCGCCAATCTGGCGGCAAGGGCCAGTACGGCCATGTCGTGTTGACCGTGGAGCCGCTTGAGTCGGGCAAGGGCTTTGAGTTTGTTGACGAAATCAAGGGCGGCGTGGTGCCGCGCGAATTCATCCCTGCCGTGGAAAAAGGTGTGCGTGAGGCCTTGAGCTCTGGCGTGCTGGCCGGCTACCCGGTGGTGGATGTGCGCGTGCGCCTGACTTTTGGCTCTTACCACGATGTGGATTCGAATGAAATGGCTTTCAAGATGGCAGCCATTCTGGGCTTCAAGGATGCGGCCAGAAAAGCCAGCCCGGTGATTTTGGAGCCCATGATGGCTGTGGAAGTGGAAACGCCCGAAGACTATGCCGGAACCTTGATGGGCGATCTGTCGTCGCGCCGCGGCATGGTGCAAGGCATGGATGACATTGCCGGCGGCGGTAAAACCATCAAGGCCGAAGTGCCGCTGTCGGAGATGTTTGGCTATGCCACGCATCTGCGCTCCATGACGCAGGGCCGCGCCACCTACACCATGGAGTTCAAACGCTACTCGGAAGCGCCTGCGCAGGTGGTTGCGGCAATCTCCTCTTCACCGTCTGCCAGAAAGTCGGGCTGAACCTGCAGGACTGGTCGGGTTCAGTGGACAGCACCGGAAGCCCTGTCTGGATGTTCGAATGCTCGAGAACTCATCGTCGAAAAAATGCTTTGTATTCAGTCATTTAGACCTCACGTCAGTTGACAAGGAATCTTGCACCATGAGCCCCAAGAACACGGTATGCCTTTGGTATGTGGGTGATGCGCTGGAGGCGGCAAACTTCTATGCCCAGACTTTTCCGGACAGCTCCGTGGGAGCGGTTCACCGCGCGCCTGGCGACTATCCCGATGGCAAAGAGGGCGATGTGCTGCTGGTGGAGTTCACGGTCGCCGGCGTGGCCTGCGTGGGCCTGAACGGTGGCCCGCATTTTCAGCACAGCGAAGCCTTCTCCTTCCAGATTGCAACCGACGACCAGGCCGAGACCGATAGGCTCTGGAATGCCATCGTCAGCAATGGTGGCCAGGAAAGCGCCTGTGGCTGGTGCAAGGACCGCTGGGGCATCTCCTGGCAGATCACGCCGCGCATTTTGTTGCAGGCCATCGCCAATCCCGACCGCAGCGCTGCTCAGCGTGCCTTTGAAGCCATGATGCAGATGGTCAAGATTGATGTGGCGGCGATCGAGGCGGCAGTCAAGAACGCAGGCTAGCTTCTGTCGCAGCCGGGTGACATCGTCAATGGAAACCGCCGGCAGTATCACTCCGCATGAGCCGGGTGCTCTCCATTTTCAGCTCTTTGAGGTGCTTGGCGAGGTCAAACCGGCTTCTGTCTCTTTCAGGAACTCAACGCTCTGCTCTTCGGAGAATCGCTTCTTCATATCCAAGCTCACGCGCTACTCAGCGTTGGGGCGGCGTCGCAATTTCCGTAGTGACTGAAAAATTCCAAGCTGAAATATGAAAAGGCCTGCGCCACAAAGTCGCACAGGCCGTTTCACTTGGTCCGATCAGTTGGCCAAGGTGATGGTCACGCTGGTATCGGCATAGCTCACAGTGGACTTGGCAAAGCCATCCACCACCACATTGGCGAACTTGTTGTGCACGCCTTTGGCGGTCAGCACCACAATTTTTTCACCCGCCTTGGGTGTGTAGCCGCTGATGAAGTTCAGATTCAAAGAGCCGGCCAGTGCCGCATGGTCAGCCACAGCCAGCGTACCGGCAGTGTTGCTGGATAGCGCCAAGTTCAACGTTCCCGACTTCTGTGTGTAGGGGCCGGCCACCTTGATCTGGATGCCGTTGGTTGCGAACGTACCGCCATCGATGTACACCGCACCGGTGCCTATCGCCGTAGCAGAATCCGCACGCAAGGTGCCTGCTGAAACCACGGTGCCGCCGCTATAGGTGTTGGCGCCTGTCAATGCCAGGGTGCCGGTTCCTCGCTTGGTCAGCTTGCCTGCACCGCTGATATCGTTGCGCCATTGGTCAAAAGTACAGAAACCCGAAACACAAAAGCCTTCGGTGCTGTTGTTCATGGTGACGGTTACATCGGCCTCCAGCTTGCCGTAGCCGCTGGCTGCATCGAACAGGTTCAGGCGCCCAAAGCCTTCTTCATCGTCAAGCACCGGGTAGCCAGAATCAATGGCGGTGGTCTTTAGCACTGCGCGGCGTTGATCTGCGGTCAGATAGGGGAAGCGGGTTTCCAGCAGGGTTTCCATTCCCTTGGGTACGACGGCAGGCTTGCCAGCCTTGGTCTTGTCTTGCGCAAAACCGAATGTCAGGCGTCTGAGGTAGTCAGCCTTGGCGATCGCGAAATCCGCAAAGCGGTCATCACTGACCTTGGCCGAGTGCGCAACATTCCAAAGCTCCACGCCGCTATTCACGCCCAGCTTGGTGCGCAGCTGTGCTTGCGCTTGCTGAAACACGACCTGACGCTGCGCTTCGGTATAGGCCAGACCGCGATCACCGGCGCCCTTCAGAAAAGGCATCCATACCGACGAGCCGAGCATGCGTCCGCCCATGACGCCTAGTGCCGAGTGCATGCCGGCGCGGATGCGGTTTTCGCCTGCCTCCAGCCCACGCGCCACCGCTTCATGGAAGCGCTGTGGTGCCACGTAGGCGATGGCCATCGAGTAGCGCACGAATTCAGCGGTATGGCCGCTGGGGAAGTCGGAGTCCTGCTGAGCCTTGGTCTGTGCTGCGGCCGCATCGTCGCCTGCAGCGCGGCGCGATAGCAGCTCGGGCAGGACCTTGACTACGGGAAGGCTGCTGTCTGCTGCCGACCAGCGATAAGGACGGGCAAATTTGTAGAAGCCTTTGGGTCCATTGTCCGAAGCGATATTGCCGACCGTGGCGTTGTCGACGAACTGAAGCACTGTCCCGAACTCGGGGTTGGTTTGGGTGTTGGTGTCGCCCCAGCCGGAGCTGGGATTTTTTGCCAGATCATCCCAGGCCTTGCCCAGCGGGCCCAGTGAGCCGCCCATGACCGTGCGCGTGACCTTGTTGCCGGTGTCGTCCAGCTTGATGTCTTCTTTCTGCGCGTCGGTGTAAGTGGTTTGCGTAGTCAGCTTGGAGGAGTACGCCATGTTCTGCAGGAACAGATCGTTCTTCTTGACCGTTCCGGTGGTCCCCGCCGTTGGCGCTTGGCCGGGCGTGCTATTGGTGTTGTCTGACGCAAGCACATGCCAGACACCGTTCCAGGTGGTGAGACCGAAAGCGTCGCAGGCTTCTTTTCCGGCCACGTTGGTATCCGGTGTGGTCGCGCCAGCTGCAAAGATTCCCGCGTAATCGGACTTCTTGAAGCCGTTCATCTTGCGCTCGGAAGGCTCCCAGATATCGAGGAAGCCCGACAGAATGCGCAGCGTGCTATTGGTGGTGTGATCAGCGTAGCAGGAGTTGTTGCCACTGGCCGTTGCATCATGTCTGCCGGAGTTGAAGACGGTGGCGTCTTCGCGATACTTGGGCACATCCGTGCGCGATGCAGGCATGCTGGCCGCAGCTTGCGGAGTGACATTGATCGTTTCCGTGCCCAGCCCCGTGGGAGGTCCGGGAATGACATAGCCTGCAACTGTTTCTTCATCGCCACCGCCGCTGCATGCGGCCAGGGTCAATAGCGTTGCCAAGGCGACGGCGCGAAGAACGAATTTTTTCTTGTGTGATGGAAAACGAACGAAAGTTTGCATACGCGAGCTGATTTCAAAGGCAAATAAGCGCGTAATGTTTATGGAAAATAATGAATCCTCTGTGACATATCAAGTCAGCGAGGAGTAGTTATTTGTCAGACGTGACTCACGTGGCTGTAAGTTGTGCTTTGCACCGACCCTGATCAGAGCTCATGCGAACCATGCGACACCGCAGACACGGTTTCCAATGCAGAGGTTGAGGGCCAAGAAGCATGCGCATTGATCGCACTGTCCTTCAAACTGCCGTTCGCTCGACGTCGCGCTATAACCATGTTGAAAGGCCATGCCCGCCTCGGATGGCTTGAGCGTGACCTGCGAGCTCAAAGGGTCGAGCACTACAGCGGAGGGCCCGGCAGTTATTCTGTCGCGGTGCTACCTAAGCACCGGCAGTTCAAACTTAGCAGGAGTGAAAACATGTCATATATCGATGGTTTCGTGATCGCTGTTCCCACCGTTAACAAGGAAAAATTCATTGAGCACGCGCGCAAGCTCGACCCGATCTTCATCGAGCTGGGCGCAATCCGTGTGATCGAGGGTTGGGGTGATGATGTCCCCGATGGGAAAGTCACCGACTTCCGACGCTCAGTGCAGGCCACGGCCGAGGAGACGGTGGCCTTTTCGTGGGTCGAATGGCCGGACAAGGCTACGCGCGACGCAGCCATGAAGAAGATGATGGAAGACCCGCGCATGGATCCGTCCGCCCCCGGCAACCCGCCCATGCCCTTCGACGGAAAACGTATGATTTTTGGAGGCTTCGAACAGGTCGTCGAAGTGAAGGCTTAAGGTTTGCCTTGGGTTGGGTGCGTCCACAGCCAGAAGCGGTCATCGGGGTGCATGGACTCAGTGACTGCTTTCGCTTGTGGAATGTCGTCAAGAGGTGCGTGGATGTGTTTGATCCAGATAGCTCTGTAGTTATGAATCTTTAAGCTCCGCACCCTGAGCACGTAGCCAATTAAATACCTGTAGGACAATTTCCGAACGCGCCTGTTTCTCCATCCCCGACAGCCACCAGGTATTGCCAGGCAAGCGTGGATATTCCGACAGGATTTGCAATTGACCACGTGCGAGGTTGGCATCTACCAATAGACGCGGCAGACAAGCAATACTGCCTCCTTCCAGTACGGCATCGATCATGAGGCGTGCGTCGTCATAAATGGAGCGCTTCCTAAAGCGTGCAAGCGGGCCCAGGAACAGTGGGGCCGTTACATCACTCGTCAGACTCTCTTCCAGGCAAATCAGATCTGCATGCAAATGGTGCTGTGCCTGTGGAATGCTGGCTAACCTCTTTGCCAATTCGGTATTTGCGACCAGTAACCATTCATCTTGGAGTAGTGGCAATTCATGCAAACCAGGCTGCAGGAGAGGTCTGTTGCTGATGGCGATATCGACATCAATTTCGTCGACGAAACGGGCGCTTTCATCCACCGACAGCAGCAGACATAGCTCGGGGATTTGAGCTTGCAGTGCCCGCAATCTTGGCTGCAACCAGCCATGTAGCAAGGGCGCAGGGCACACAACCACGACCAATCCTGGATCGAGGTAAGTGGCTATTCTTCCCAGCCCACTGCGCAACACAGTCAGTGTGCGTTGGACGCTGCGCAGAAGCACTTCGCCAGCGACGGTCAGCTCCACTCCGCGCCCCGCTCGACGAAACAACGGTTGCATGACCTGCTCTTCTAACTGCTGCACTTGATGGCTGATTGCTGACTGTGTCACGTGCAGTTCGTCAGCCGCACGCGAGAAGCTGCCATGTCGGGCAGCAGCCTCAAATCCCATTAACAACTTCAGAGAAGGAATGCGATGCTCTGACATATGAGAAAACCTAATGTTTATAGCTAAATCTTATCATTTGTCCTCATGAATCCATCCATCCACAATGCCGTTCATTCCAATGCGGCGGCAATTTCCCCGCATCACTACGGTTGATTAACAAGGATGGGTGATGAGTACACGTCGATATTTCATGCGTCAATGCGCGGCCGGTGGCAGCTCAATGGCGATGCTGAGCTTGCTGGCCGCCTGTGGCGGTGGTGGCGATAGCGGACCGGACGCGAACACCGTTACACCGCCCTCGAACAATGGCGGATCCAGCAATCAAGGCGAGGGGTGGCATATGCCCGATGAGGCCGAAGCTCACAAGGCAACTTGGATGGCATATGGAGCCTCGAGCGCGATCTGGACGCGTGCGCAAGTGCCGCAGGTGCAATTGGCACTGGTACGCATCGCCAACGCCATTGCCGCCTACGAACCCGTCAACATGCTGGTTCGTCAGGCTGAGCTGGAAACTGCGCGGCAGTTGCTTGATCCACGCGTGACGCTCATTCCCGCCAATCTTGACGATCTGTGGATGCGCGACACGGGCCCCGTCTTTGTACGCAAACCCAATGGCGAGCGGGCCTGTGTGAAGTTCAATTTCAATGGCTGGGGCAAAAAGCAGCAGTTTGACCATGACGGCCAGGTCGCCGATGTGGTCAGTACCTATGTGAAATTGCCGTTGCTTGCCACACGTCTCGTGCTTGAAGGCGGAGCGCTGGAGGTTGACGGCAAAGGAACGGCCATCATCACGGAAAGCTGCGTGCTGAACAGCAACCGCAACCCGGGCTGGAGCAAAGCCGATTGCGAAGCAGAGCTGCGCCGTTTGCTGGGTGTTCGCAAGGTCATCTGGTTGCCCGGCATCAAGAACAAGGACATCACTGATGCTCACACGGACTTCTACGCTCGTTTTGTACGTCCCGGCATGGTGGTGGCACACCTTGAGACGAACCCGGACTCCTACGACTATGCGTTGACTAGGCAGCATCTGGATATTTTGCGAAACGCCACCGATGCAGACAATCAGCCGCTACAAATCGTCGTTGTTGATGGGCCCAGCCAGATCCGCCCTGGGAATAATCCGGACACTTTCGCTGCCGGTTACATCAACTACTATGCCACCAGCCGCGCCATTTTTTTGCCCGAATTCGGTGATGCGAAAGCTGATTCGAGTGCCAAGGCGCTATATGCGCAGCTGTACCCAGGACGCGCAGTGATTCAAATCAATATCGACCCTATTGCGGCCGGTGGCGGCGGCATCCATTGCACCACGCAACAGGAAATCATCTAGGACCAGGTGAGCCATATGCAACGACGACATTTCCTCACCACAGCCATGGGTCTGGCAGCCGGCCTGCCTGTCTTGCCAGCTCTGGCGGCTGGCAGCGGCTGGCGTATGCCCGACGAAGGCGAGCGGCACGCAGCCACCTGGATGGCTTTCGGCGCTAATGACGAGGTATGGGGCCAGCGTCTGAAATCAGGCGCTCAGGCCAATTTGGCGCGCATCGCAAAAGCGATTGCCACCGTAGAGCCCGTTCACATGCTAGTCAACGAGGAAGACTACGATCTGGCGGCGCGGTTGTGCGGGAATAAGGTCAATCTGGTGGTACAACCTATCGACGATCTTTGGATGCGTGACACGGGGCCCGTTTTCGTAAGAAGGGCTGGCGGAGCGCTAGCCGGCGTGAACTTCAATTTCAATGGTTGGGGTGAAAAGCAGGACTACGAAGACGATGCGCTGGTGGCTGACTTCGTCGCTAGGCGCGCAGGTGTAGCCGTTCTGGAGAGCACTCTGGTGCTGGAAGGAGGGGGTATCGAAGTCGATGGCCACGGCACGGCCATCATCACGGAAAGCTGCGTGCTGAACGCCAACCGCAACCCTGGCGTAAGCAAGGCGCAATGTGAAAAAGAACTGCACCGAGTGCTGGGTATCGAGAAAGTGATCTGGTTGCCCGGCATAGCCGGTCATGACATCACCGATGGTCATACCGACTTTTATGCCCGCTTTTGCTCGCCTGGTGTGGTGGTTGCCGGATTTGAAAGCGATTCATCCTCGCCCGAGCACGCTGTCACGCAACGCCATCTCGAAATCCTGCGCAAAGCCACGGACGTACGTGGTCTTCCGCTGAAGGTGGTGACCATGCCAGGGCCCGACTATGTTCGGCCGCAGTATGAGAACAAGGACTTTGCTGCTGGCTACATCAACTTTTACGTATGCAATGGCGCGGTGCTATGCCCTGAATTTGGCCATGCGCAAGCTGATCGCAACACTAAAGCTATCCTGCGTGAGCAATTCCCCGGGCGCGAGATTGTGCAACTCAACATTGACGCAATCGCTGCTGGTGGCGGCGGTATCCACTGCACCACACAGCAGCAGCCGGCCTGACATGATGACTAGATACTCACCCCGGGTGTCTAGTCTTAGAAAAGCCGACCTTCACCGTATAACCTCGAACGACTGCAAGTGGGCCGAGTGTCGCAGCTGCTTTCGGCCAGGATAGGCATGCCCAGTGCTCATAGATAAACGCCCCCTGCGTCGACCAAATGAGAGCATGTGTAGCCCAAGACGCCCGACCTTGGGATAGACCTACTCTCACAGAACTGTATAAAGAGACAGTAAACTTTGGACTTGATAGTTCCCAAAAAAGTCCAGACATGTCAGTAGAACTCGAGCAAGAAGGCATCTCAATTTTCGAAGACCGCCTTTGGCATCACAAGGGCTGGGAAGCCCGCGTCATCAAGAATGAAGACGACGATGGCTGGGCAGTGTCGATGACCCAGGACGGCCAAGCGGAACCAGCTCTGGTCGGCCCATGGACCATGGGGCGCGACAAGAAGAATCCTAAGCCACTTGACGTTTCGGCCTTCAACACGCTGGTGAAGACTGCCAGCGAAGTCATACGTCGGCATGAGCAGCACCAGGCAGCACTGCTGCATAAAGCGATACAGATCGAAGTTCGCGGATTGCGCGTAACGGTGGCTCTTGATATTGAGCCTGATGATGAGAACCCCTCTGCGACTCTCACTGCCACCTCAGCGGACGGCAGTCCATTGGCCAAGGTACGAGTCCGGCCGGACCACAGTCTCACCCGTGCGTCCGCACAGCGCTGGGCAGACGCAGGCTACCCACGTGATCGCGAGGACTGAACCTCAGAACAAGGCTCTTGCTTTCGCCTCATGTGCTGTTCGGAAATAGCGAGAGCCTCACGGCTCAGGAACGAGGGCTTAGATTTCAGAGGAATGTCGAACTGGGCATCGATCAAAGGAACCCGGGTTGTGCACCTGGCTGCCACGCAAAAGTCAGGTGGGCCCTTGTAGGGTGGCTGATGTGCGTCGCAGCGTGGCCTTGGCACCGCTTGCTTGCGGATTCATGTTTGAGCACCTAAAAGCAGGCCATCGATAAGCAGGAGTTATCGTGGTCAGAGCAGTAGCCGGCCGAAACACGGCCATCAAACAAAAAGATAGCTAAACACCAAAAATAATAAAAATTGCATTTTTTATAGAAAATGCTTATAATTAACGTCGTTGCAAAATAACTTCAACTAGTCTCACCGCAACGCCTGTTAGAGGTCAGAAGCCCTCCAGCAAGAATTTTTTCGCGAAATTGATCGCACCGTTGGCTGTCGAGCAGCAGCCAATCGAGTTATCGAAAGCTCATGCAGGCCTCTCGGGCTGCACTTTGATTGAACTAGATTCCACTCTCTCCTATTGCTATGGGCAAGTACTTCGTTACGCCCTCATCCCATAAGACCCATTGCGGTCGCTTTCAAGCTTCCTTTGCACTTCAGCGCACAAAGCAAAACAGCAGCTACTGCCGTGTTTTTCGCTTTGACAAAACATTTGCCTCGACCGAAGCAGCAAAAATCTATGCTGTGACTCAAGGCTGGCTGCAGACGTCCTGAGCTTTTAACAAACGCTCAATTTCATCCGGTTGCTACGGACTCCCACTCCCCACAGCCATCGTCAAACGATGCGTCAGTTTTTGACGCGTCATTCATAAAAAGGCTCCTTCCATGAGCACCAAAATCTACGTTGGCAACCTGCCTTACTCCGTGACCGATGCTAGCCTGAAAAGCAACTTTGCTGAATTCGGCAGCGTTACTTCAGCCAAAGTCATGATGGACCGCGAAAGCGGACGTTCTAAAGGCTTTGCGTTTGTAGAAATGGCAACGGCAGACGCTTCTCAAGCTGCTATTGCTGCGCTGAATGGAATGTCCGTTGATGGACGTTCTATCGTCGTCAACCTCGCGAAACCTCGCGAAGAAGGACGTGGATCCGGTGGCAACCGCGAATTCCGCGCCAGCTCTCGACCCAATGTTGGCTATGGCAACGATGGCTATGGTGGTGGATCCGGCTACTGATGTAGCCACACACCCTAAAAAAACGCCCCACGCTTGAGGGCGTTTTTTTATGCCTGAGAGTTTGCGCCGATAAGCAGGGTGAATCGACCAGAGTCTTATAGACCTTTGGATGGCTGCACTGGGGCGGCAGCGGCAGAGCCGCCAGAAGCGGGCGCCCGCGACTTCCCGCATGCATCTGGTCTCAACGGCGCGGTGCGCTGAAGCCCTGGCCAAGGCTCCTCTATCATTGACCAGGCAGCGCGGGAGAACGCCCCCTGCATTTGCTGTGCACCCAAATATGCTTGGCGATTTGCCATCTATTACGAGAGAACCATGTCGCGATACGTTGCCTTTCTTCGCGGCGTCAGCCCGATGAACGCCCGGATGACCGAACTTAAGCGCTGCTTCGAGGCGGCGGGTTTCCTTGAAGTGAAGACTTTGCTCTCCAGCGGGAACGTCGTGTTCAACGCGCAATCGTCCTCACTGTCTAGCTTGGAGCGACGCGCCGAGCATGCGATGCAAGCTGAGCTGGGCCGCAGCTTCGACACCTTCGTCCGTCCGGCCTGCTATCTACAGGAGCTCATCGACTCTGACCCCTTCGCCGAGTTCAGCCTGGCTCCTTCGGCCAAGCGGGTCATCACCTTTCTCCGCAGCCCGGTGTCGCCAGACTTGAAGCTGCCCATAGAGCGCGACGGCGCAAGCATTGTCAAGGCCAATGCCACGGAGGCCTTTAGCGCCTACGTGCCTGATCCGAAGAAAGGCCCCGTGTTCATGCGCCTGCTTGAACGCTCATTCGGGAAGGACATCACCACTCGCACGCTGGATACGGTCATCAAGTGTGCCAAGGCATAGGTTTCATGCGTCAGGTGATACTCGCACTGACTGGCTGAAATGGATCGACTGCACCAGTTCGACGCCTATGAAAGCAGACTTTGTGTTCCGGCAGGAACCCACACTTCCCATGAGTGTCTGGTTTGAGATAGGGTGCGCACGTTAGGCCAGAGTCACGCTCTGGGCCATCTGCTGCATTCTGCTATGTTAATAGTAGCTATATGCGCTTTTAATGATTGGGCTATAGCCTGTTTTTATTCAAAAGCTGGATGAAAACCGATTTCACCTTGCATGGGGGCATCGGCCACAAAAGCCAGGGCCTGAAAATACGCGGGCGGCACGCCGGGAACGGTAAAACCATGCTTCACATGAAAGCCAAAGCGCCCGTAGTAAGCCGGCTCGCCCAGCACCACCACGCCGCTGACGCGGTTCGGGTGATTTGAATTTCGCTGCCGCAGGGTTTGCAGTGCCTGGCGAATCAGCTGGCTGCCAGTGCCCTGGCTTTGGCGCTCAGGTGCAACGGATACCGGTGCCATGCACAGCCAGCTGCTGGCCTGGCCGTTGATCTGCACGGGTGAAAAGGCCACATGGCCGATGATTTGCCCATCCTCTTCGGCTACCAGTGACAGGGCCAGCGCCTGTTCGCTGCGCAGACGGTTGACGATGTGGTGCTCGGTCGTTCCCTGGCCCGGAGCGTGGTGAGGATGGTTGTCAAATGCGGCAAGAATCAGCTGCTCGATGGCCTCTATGTCTTGCGCGGTTTCGGTGCGGATCAGCATAGTTGAAGGCGTTGAAAGTGTTCAGGCCTCCATCATGCATACAAAATCGCCATGAAACAGCAGCCGAACGCGGTGCGATTCAGCGGCCTTGTCCACTCGAATGGCGCTTAGTAGTCGACCAGCGAACCTTCACGCAAGCTGGGGTTGCGCTGTGCGCTGCTGCTGCGGCGCACCACGTCGCGGCCGATGACGGTCTTGTGGACTTCGCTGGAGCCTTCGCCGATCTGATTGAGCTTGGCGTCCCGGAAGAAGCGCTCCAGGGGGAAGTCTTTCATATAGCCTCGGCCGCCGGTGAGCTGCAAGGCATCCGTCACCACTTTCATGCACAGGTCGGTGGCCTGCTGCTTGGCCATGGAGGCATAGATGGACACATCGCCATCGCCGCGGTCGTACTTCTGGGCCGTTATGGTCAGCAAGGCGCGGGCGGCTTCGATCTGCGACACCATGTCCGAGAGCATCCACTGCGCGCCCTGGTGGGCTCCCAGCGTCTTGCCAAACAGCGTGCGGTCGTTCATATAGGTGGCGGCAATTTCCACCGCACCGATGGCGCGGCCCAGGGCCATGGCCGCATGGCCCATGCGAGCACGCAGCAGCGCATCCTGGGCCAGCTCGAAGCCGTCGCCAATCTTGCCAAGCAGATTGGCGGCGGGCACGCGAACGTTCTCGAACTCCAGAGAAGAGATGGGCACGCCATACCAGCCCATCTTGTCTACCTCGGGGCTGATGGCAAAGCCTGGGGCATCCCGGGGCACCAGCACCGCGACAAAGCGCGAGCTATCCGTCTCCAGGCGACCCACGACCATGAACCAGTCCGCCGTGGTGCCGCGGGTGATGAATTTCTTGCTGCCGTTGACGACAAAGTGCTCGCCTTCCTGGCGAATCAGGGTCTTCAAGCCGCGCACGTCCGAGCCGGCCTCGGGTTCGGTAAGTGCAAAGGCGGCCTGCAACTGGCCCGAGCGCAGGCCCGGCAGCAACTGATCCTTCATGCCGGGGCTGGCCCCCGCGACGATGGCCCGGCATGACAGATCCGCCCCCGTGATCAGCGAAGCCGAGGCGCTGCAGACGCGTCCCAGCTCCTCGATGATGCGTATGCGCAGCACCTGGCGGGCATCGGTGCCGCCGTACTCCACGGGAAAGGCGCTGCCTATCACGCCCTCATCGGCGAGCAGCCGGAAAGTGTCCCAGGCAAATTCGTCCTTCTGTGCCACCTTGTGGGCGTTGGGCCCGATATGGCTGACCACCAGGCCACGCACCTTGTCCAGCATCTGCAATTCCTGCGGGTTCAAATCGTGCAGAAAATGCTCGCCAAAAAGCCGGCTCACCGTGTTTGTCTGATTCATCTTGTGCTCCTATCCATGGTTTTTTAGCTATTGGCCTGAATGCCGGCGCGTTTGATGACCTCGGTCCATACCGAGACTTCCTGTTTGAGGAATTCATCAAAGGCGGCTCCCGACTGGGGCGCGCCTTCCAGGGCCAGGTCTTTGAACTTGCTCTGAACTTCGGCCTGCTTGAGGGCGGAAGCCACATCCGCAGACAGCTTGTTGACAATGGCCGGAGGCACTTTGGCCGGCGCCAGCAAAGCCAGCCAGGTACCGACCTGAAAGCCGGGCAGGCCTGCCGCCTCGGCCACCGTGGGCACATCGGGCAGGGCGGAGGAGCGGTAGTCGGTCGTGACGGCCAGCGCTCGCAGCTTTCCCGCCTTGATATGCGGCAGCGCCAGCGAGGTGGACATGGGCATCATGTCGACGCGGCCCGAAAGCAGATCCGTCATGGCCTCGGGCTGACCTTTGTAAGGCACATGCGTGAGCTGGATATGGGCCATCTGGTTCAAAAGCTCGCCCGTCAGGTGCGAGGAGGTGCCCAGGCCCGAGCTGGCATAGGTGATGCTGCCGGCATCCTTCTTGGCCAGGCGGATGAACTCCTGCATGGTTTTGGCCTTCACGCTGGGGTGCACCACGATCACATTGGGAATGGCGCCAAAGCCGGCAATGCCCTTGAAATCTCTGACGGGATCCCAGGCGGTGTTTTTCTGGAAAAACGGCATCACCGCATGCGAGGGCGACACCATCAGCAGCGTGTATCCATCAGCGGGAGACTTGGCTACAAAGTCCGTGCCTATGGCGCCGCCAGCGCCTGTGCGGTTCTCGATCACCACGGGCTGGCCGTACTGCCTTCCCATGCGCTCGCCCACCACCCGGGCAATGGAGTCCACCACGCCACCTGCGGGGTAGGGCACGATGATGCGAATCGCCTTTGTCGGATATGCGCCCTGGGCCCACGCCCCCAGTGGCTTGAGGGCGCTGCCAGCGACCAGCGCTGCGGCAATGCCGACCATGGACCTTCTCGATTCGTTCATGTCTTGTCTCCTTGGGTGGTTTTCATCTCGCTAACCAGGGTGCAGTCCGTATGAGGTTTCGATCTCGTGAACGGTTTGCTTGAGCAAAGGCAAAACCTCGCTGACGAGCTTTTGCTTGGCATTCTTGTGGGCGTAAAGCGTGCCGTTCATTGACAGAGGCGGCTCGCCCGGTGCGCCTTTCAGTGGCACGGCAATCGCATACAGCTCACGGTCCCAGGCGCCTGAAGAGAGGCAGTAGCCTTGCTCGGAAAAACGCTTTTCGTCCTCATCCAGGCCCTGGCTGTATTGGGCAAACAGCTCGCTGTCTTGCACTTTCAGGTAGTTCAGCAGCGCCACTTTCTGGGCGCGCGGCAGGCCATGGATCAGCACATGGCCCATGGAGCTGACCAGCAGCGGATAGGTGGAACCGATATCGGGCAGATACTCGTTGCGGCCATCTGCACGTACCGAATCCACATAGACGATGTCGGTGCGATCCCGCAAGCCCAGGTTGACCGTGCAGCCCGTCTGCCTGGCGATATGGGCCATGAGCGGCTTGGCCAGTTGCCGGGTCTTCATGCCGGCCAGCAACGGATGAGCGAGGGTCAGCACGCCCGAGGCCAGGCGGTATTTTTGGGTGTCCGCGTCCTTGGACATATAGCCCAGCAGCCCCAGGGTGTAGCTCAGGCGGGACACCGTAGGCTTGGGCAGGCCGGTGCGGTCGGCAATCTCGCGATTGCTCAGCACCGGGTGGGTGGCGGTGAAGGCGCGCAGGACTTCCAGGCCGCGGGCCAAGGTCATGGCGAATTGGCGGTCTAAAGCCAGATCGTGGGGGTTGATAAGCCCTGGAAGAGTGATGGAGGACACTTTGCGCTGCTTGGATGAATCTGCGGTCATGGTTGGTCACCTGCGTTTTGCCGTCAATGAAGTGTTTCGCATATCGAAACAAGCATTGTTCCTTGCCGGCGGGCTCTGGATACTGGTGACTTCATCCAGATCACAAAGCCTCCAATGACAACTACGCAAAACTCCAAAGGCGCTCTGCAGGGAGTGCGCATTCTGGACATGGCCACCGTGCTTGCCGCGCCGGTGGGCGCCACCCTGTGTGCAGATCACGGTGCAGAGGTCGTCAAGCTGGAGCTGCCCGATGGCAGCGATGCTTTGCGCGGCCTGCAGCCGGTCAAGGACGGCTCGCCGCTGTGGTGGAAAGTGGCCAACCGGGGCAAGAAAGGCATCACCCTGGATGTGCGCAAGCCGGAGGGGCGGGAGATTTTTCTGGAACTGATTGCCGGCTTTGACGTGCTGATAGAGAACTTTCGCACGGGCACGCTGGACAAATGGGGCCTGGATATCGAGACGCTGCACGCTCAGAACCCCAGGCTGATCGTGGTGCGGCTTACGGGCTTCGGCCAGACGGGCCCTTACTCCCAGCGGCCGGGATATGCCCGCATCTTTGAGGCCATGAGTGGCTTTACCAATCTGACCGGTGAGAAAGGCAGCACTCCGCTGCACAGCAACTACCCCATAGGCGACTATGTGGCAGGTCTGTTTTGTGCTTTCTCCGTGGCCATGGAGGTGGCCCGGCTGCGTGGCGACCCGCGCTTAGCGGGCACGGAAGTGGACCTGTCTGCCACCGAGGCCTTGTTCAGGCTGCTGGACCCGCTGGCCGTGGAGTACGAGCAGTTGGACTATGTGCGCGGGCCCGAGGGCAACTGCGCCAGCTATACGGCGCCGTCGAATATGTACCGCACACGCGATGGCCGCAGCCTGTCGCTGGTGGCCTCGTCCAACCCCATTTTTGCCCGGCTGTGCGAGGCCATGAGCCAGCCGCATCTGGCCAGTGATTCGCGATTCAGCACCAACCCGGCCCGGGTCAAGCACCTGGCGATACTGGACAAGATCATTGCCGACTGGTTCGGCGAGCACGACATGGTGGACGTGGTGCAGGCGCTGGAGGCGGCCCAGATTCCGTTCAGCAAGACCAACTCCATCGTGGACATTTTGCAAGACCCGCACTTCCAGGCCCGTGGCGCCGTGCTGCGCCTGCCCGATCCTGACTACGGCTCGGTTCCTGGCCCTTGCATTGTTCCCCGCGTCGCAGGCCAGGTGCTGGAGGCGCCTGCCACCGGGCCCGAGCCTGGTCAGCACAACGCCGAGGTCTATGGTCGCCTGGGAATCGCGCCGCAGCGGCTTGAGCAACTCAGGTCCCTGGGGGTGGTCTAGCCCGGTTTTTCATCGAGAGGCGAGCGCTGCCGATATTGGCGCTCGCCGCCGGGCCTTTATGGCTGCAGCAAAGCCAGCGGCGATTCTGCAGCGTCCAGCGGCTGAGGCAAGAGTTCGTCCGGCGCATCAAAGGTCTGCGCAAGTCGCTCGGCGACCCGATGCAGCTCCGGCACCCACTGCATCAGATCTGCAATGGAAAACTGCTGGGCGCTGACCTGAATGGCGAGCGCAGCTCCGGCTCGTTGTGCGCTGAGCATCACCGGAACGGCGATGGCGACCACGCCGGGAAGGTATTCGCCCACATTCACGCCAAAGCGGCGTTTGCGCGTTTGCTCCAGGTCGGCGCGCAACGCGTCCGCCTCGGAAATCGTCCGCTCGGTCCAGCGCCTCAATGGCAGGCGCTTCAACAGGCTTTCGCGCTGCTGTTTGGGCAAAAAACTCATCAGCAATTTGCCGCTGGCCGTGCAGTGAAATGGCACTCGCGTGCCGGGCGCGAGCTTGGTGCCGGCATTCCAGTTGGCCTCCACACGATCCAGATACACCACGGCATCGCCGCTGGAGATGGCCAGATTGCAGCTGGCCTGCACCTTGTCGGCCATCTCCTGCAAGATGGCGCGCCGCGCGGCGGCCGGGCCGGTGGTCATCAGCATATTGATGGCCATCTGCCGCACGCGGCTGGAGCACACATAGTGCTTGCCCGGCCCGTCACGATTGACCAGCCAGGCGTTCTCCAGCTGCTTGAGCAGGCGGTGCACCGATTGCTTGGGCAAGTCCATGCGGTTGCTGATGTCCATGAGCGTGAGCGGCTGTTGCGCTTGCGCCAGCAACTCCACGATGCGAAAGGCGCGTATGGCTGCGGCATTGGATTGGGTCGATGTCATGAAACTTCACCGTGGGGGCGCACTGATGGCCTGCGATGGGGCGTGCTGCGTTTGGGCACGTAGCTGCATGCAATGCATGACAGGGATGGGGCGATCTTGTCCCGAAAAATGCGTTTTTGAATACGGATTGCCCCGCACATCGCACAAAACGCAAATAACGGGACGCGCGAATTTGCCAAACGCCTAGTCTGCGATTCAGACAGGCCCCAGGGCTTGATCTTCTACCCGCCAGACAACGATATTCAAGGAGCAAGCAATGCAAGTGCAGGAGGCCCAAAGAGATCCGCTGCAAGCCACGCAGCAGGTAGTCTCAGATCTCGTCAAACATGCGCGGGCAGCGCAAGCCAGCTTCATACAACTGGGCCAGCAAGGGCTGGACGATGCCGTCTCGGCCGTGGGCTGGGCGATCATGGAGCCAGGGCGCAATCAGCGGCTGGCAGAACTTGCCGTCCAGGAAACCAGCCTGGGCAAGGTGGACGACAAGATCACCAAGAATCATCGCAAGACGCTTGGCTTGCTACGCGACCTCAAAGGCGTGCGCACGCATGGCGTGATCGAGGAAGACAAGCTCAAAGGCATTACCGCCATCGCCCGTCCCGTCGGCGTGGTGGCTGCCATCACGCCGTCCACCAACCCGGGCGCAACACCGGCCAACAACATCATCAACGCGCTCAAGTGCGGGAATGCGGTGATTGTTGCGCCTTCGCCCAAGGGGCTGGGGGTGAGCAAGATGCTGGTGGACTTCATCCAGGCCGAGCTGCGCAAATGTCGTCTGCCCGTGGATCTGGTGCAAACCCTGCCCAGCCCCATCAGCAAGGCGCTCACGGCAGAGCTCATGCAGCAGGCCGATCTGGTGATCGCCACCGGCTCGCAGGCCAATGTGCGCATGGCATACACCAGCGGCACACCGGCGTTTGGCGTGGGAGCAGGCAATGTGGCGTCCATCGTGGACAGCTCGGCAGATCCGCAGCAAGCGGCCGCTCTGATCATTGCGTCCAAGACCTTCGACAACGCGACCAGCTGCTCATCCGAGAACAGCATGGTGTTGCTGGACGACATCCGCAGCGACATGCTCAAGGCCATGAGCGATTGCGGCGCCCTGCTGTTGACCGGCCAGGAGAAGGCGCGTCTGCAGCAACTGATGTGGCCCAACGGCAAGCTCAGCGATGTAGTTACCGGCAAGTCGGCCCAAGTGATTGCCGAACTGGCCCAGATCGACTGGCGCGGCCGCATTGCGCTGGATGCGCCCACGGTGTTGATGGTGGAGGAAAGCGGTGTGGGCAGCGAGCATCCGTTTTCGGGCGAAAAGCTCTCGCCCGTGCTGAGCGTCTACAGCGCCCAGTCCTTCAACGATGCCTGCAGCACCGTGCGCAAGATCTACGGCTATATGGGGGCAGGGCACTCGGTCAGCCTGCACTCCGATGATGACGAACAGGCGCTGTATCTCGCGCACAGCCTGCCGGTGGCGCGGGTCATTCTGAACCAGGCGCACTGCTTTGCTACCGGCGGCAACTTCAACAACGGCCTGCCGTTCTCGCTGTCCATGGGCTGCGGCACCTGGGGCGGTAACAATTTCTCGGACAACCTCAACTACCGCCACTACATGAACGTGACGCGGGTGGCGCGCACCATTGCCGAAAACAAGCCAACCGTGGAAGACATGCTGGGCGATTACTTCCGGAGGTATGGCGTATGACCATCATCAAGCAACTGTGCAGCATGGCCGAGCTGATCGAGGCCCGCGCCGCCGAACGAGGATCCGAGCCCTTTATGCTGGATGCGCAAAGCGGGGCCGCGCTTTCCTTCCAGCAACTGAAGGAGGAGACCGACAGGCTGCGCAAAAACCTCGAAGCCAGCGGGCTGCAGCCTGGCGACAAGGTGTCGGTCTACATGCCCAACGGCCCGCTGCCGGCGATCTTGCTGCTGGCCATCATGGCCAGCGGGCTGCAGGTCAACCCCATCAATCTGCTCAGCCAGTCCTCGCAACTGGTTTACGTGCTCTCGCACTCCGACACCCGGCTGGTGTTCACCTGCAAAGAGTATTTACCAAGCTTGGCCCAGGCGCTCAGGCAGGTGGAGCGCGAAGTGGCGGTGGTGGTTTGCGAGCCGGAGTCCATGCAAGTGCCCGTCGTGCCGGCTGTGGCTGCTGTGTCAGCGTTGCCGTCTGCACCGAGTGCATCTTCAGGTGCGCTGAGCGGGCAGCAGATACAGGCCGATGAGCCCGCGCTCATCATGTACACCTCGGGCACCACCGGCGTGCCCAAGGGCGTGTTGCTCAGTCATGCCAATCTGCTGGCGAATGCAAGCAGCACTTCCGAGGCCCACCAGCTCGGTGTGCAGGATCGGGTCATGGTGTCGCTACCGCTCTATCACATCAACGCCCTGGTGGTGGCACTGATCACGCCGCTGTTTCATGGCGGATCGCTGGTCATGTCGCCCCGGTTTTCGGCCCGAACCTTCTGGGCCGATGTCTGCCAATGGCGCTGCACCTGGATCAATGTGGTGCCAACCATCATTGCCTACTTGCTCAACGATGAAGCAGGCGCTCAAGGCCATGACCTCACGCAGCTGAAGTTCTGCCGCTCTGCCTCGGCAGCGCTGGCGCCCGAGCATCACCGCGCATTCGAGGCCCGTTTTGGTCTGGGCATCATAGAAACCATGGGCCTGACCGAAACCGCAGCCCCGGCTTTCAGCAATCCCCTGCAAGCCAGCGCCAGACGCGTTGGCAGCGTGGGCCGCCCCACAGGAACGCTGGCCGCCATCATGGGTGCGGATGGGCAGTTTCTGGCGGCCGGCGAGCGTGGCGAGATCGTTTTGCAGGGGCCGAATGTGATGCTGGGCTATTACAAAGACCCTGTGCGCACGCAGGAGTCTTTCACGCCCGACGGCTGGCTGCGCACCGGCGATGTCGGCTATCAGGATGCCGACGGCTTCTTCTACGTCACCGGCCGATCGAAGGAACTGATCATCAAAGGCGGTGAAAACATTGCTCCGCGCGAGATCGATGAGGCCGTTCTCAAACACCCCAAGGTGCTGGAAGCCGCAGCCGTGGGGGTGCCGCATCCCGAATACGGCCAGGAAATCGCCGTCTATCTGGTGATGCGCGATGGCGCAGAGTTCGATGCGGCCGAGATGCGGCGCCACTGCCTGGCCGAGCTTGGCAACTACAAATGCCCCAGCCGCTTTGTGCTGATGAACGAGCTGCCGCGCGGCCCCTCCGGCAAGCTGCAGCGCCTGCGGCTGCTTGAGCCAGCTGCCTGATCGACGGTGCAAGCCTTGCCACTTGGCAGGGCTGGTGTTTCAACCCCTTTCTTTATGGAAAGTCGTTGTGTTCTCTGGATTGCAGCTCCCGCAAGAGCTGCGACATATTGCTTGTGTTCGCGTGCGGACAGCGCACCAAAGCGGCTGCCGCCATCTACCGTGAAGTGAACAAAGGCTGGCCGGGCGATTTTTGCCCGGACCGATGCCAAAGGAGACAAACATGCAACGTAGAGTCAAAACCCATCACATGATCCTAGGTGTGATGTGCCTGATGTACTTCATCGCCTATATCGACAGAGTCAATATGTCGGTCGCAGCGCCCATGATCAAGGAGGAAATGGGCTTGAGCACGCTGCAGCTCGGCCTGGTGTTCTCGGCTTTTGCCTACCCCTATGCCGCCATGCAGATCGTGGGCGGGTGGCTGGCCGACCGGTTTGGACCGCACAAGGTTCTGGTGGTGCTGTCGCTGATCTGGGGCACGGCCACCTTGCTGACGGGCTTTGTCGGCTCGCTGGTTTCCTTGCTGGTGCTGCGACTGGCGCTGGGCCTGGGCGAAGGCGGCGCGTTTCCCACTGCCACCCGCGCCTTTACCTACTGGATTCCGCTGACCCAACGCGGCTTTGCCCAGGGGATTACGCACTCGTTTTCGCGCCTGGGTGGTGCTGTGACGCCGCCGCTGGTGATTGTCATCATCGCGCTGGCCGGATGGCGGGAATCCTTCATCGTGCTGGGCGTGGTCAGCCTTGGCTGGACGGTGCTGTACTGGCTGACCTTTCGCGACACGCCTCAGCAGCATCCCCGTGTGACGCCGCAGGAGCTGGCCGAGATCAACGAAGGCCGCACGGACAAACCCAAGGAAGACAAAGGCCCCACGCCCTGGAAGCGCCTGATTGGCGGCATGTGGAAAGTCACGCTGGTGGACTTTTGCTACGGCTGGACCTTGTGGGTCTTCCTCACCTGGCTGCCTTCCTATCTGAAAGATGCGCGCGGTTTCAATCTCAAGGAAATGGCTTTGTACACGGCGCTACCGCTGCTGGCAGGGGTGGTGGGCGACACGCTGGGCGGCATCGTCTCGGACAAGCTGCTCAAGCGCACCGGCAATCTGCGCTTTGCACGGGTCTCGGTGCTGGTGGTGGGCATGGTCGGCGCCCTGGTTTTCATGGTGCCCATGATCTCGGCGGAAAACGCGATGACCGCCGTGCTGCTGCTGTCGGCCTCGTTCTTCTGTCTGGAACTGACCAATGCGGTTCTGTGGAGTCTGCCCATCGATATCGCCGGTGATTACGCAGGTACGGCATCCGGCATGATGAACACCGGCTTTGGTGTGGCGGGAATGATCTCGCCCGTGGTCTTTGGCTATCTGATTCAGACCACCGGCAGCTACTCCTTGCCCTTCATGATCTCGGCCGGCCTGCTGGGCCTGGGTGCGGTCATGGCGCTGTTCATCAACCCCACGCAAACCGTCAAGCGTCCACCACGGGTTGCGCCCGACGCCATGCCTCTACCCAGCGCCGGCATGGCCTGAGTCGCCCGGGCACAAGGCATATAGCCCAACCCATGAAACAAACCGCCACGCTGCCCGCGTGGCGGTTTGTTTGCTTGATGACGTCACTCAAGAGGTGGGCTCCAAGTCTTTTGTCTCGATATCTATATCAATTTCATAGCCGCATGCGCTTTTAAATAAAGCGCTAGAGCCTGACTTGACGATTATTTAGCCCAGGAACACCTGGGCGGGGACCCGAATCCAGCCTTCCATCAAAATCCGGGCGCTGCGGCTCATCAAGGCCTTGGTGACCTGCCACTGACCGTCCAACTGCCTGGCCTCGGCGCCCACACGCAGCGTGCCCGAGGGGTGGCCAAAGCGCACCGAGCTGCGCTCGCCGCCACCGGCAGCCAGATTGACCAGGCTGCCCTCAACGGCAGCGGCCGTGCCTATGGCCACCGCTGCCGTGCCCATCATGGCGTGGTGCAGCTTGCCCATGGACAGGGCGCGCACAACCAAGTCTATGTCCTGGCTGTCGATGGCCTTGCCGCTGGATGCCGTGTAGCTTTGCGCCGGGGCGACAAAGGCAATCTTGGGCGTGTGCTGGCGCTTGGTGGCTTCGCTGAGTTCCTGGATCAAACCCATGCGGATGGCACCGTGGGCGCGAATGGTCTCGAAGCGCTGCAGCGCTTCGCTGTCGTTGTTGATGGCGTCCTGCAGCTCGCAACCGGTGTAGCCCAGCTCTTTGGCGTTCAGGAAGATGGTGGGAATGCCGGCATTGATCAGGGTGGCGGCAAAGCTGCCGACGCCGGGAACGTCGAGGCGATCGACCAGATTGCCCGTGGGGAACATGCTGCCCCCATCTTCACCTTCGTCGGCGGGGTCCAGAAACTCCAGAGCCACCTCGGCAGCGGGAAAGGACACGCCGTCGAGTTCAAAGTCGCCGGTTTCCTGCACCTGGCCGTCGCTGATCGGCACATGGGCAACGATAGTCTTGCCGATATTGGCCTGCCAGATGCGAATGGTCGCCATGCCGTTGTGGGGGATTCTGTCGGCTGCAATCAGCCCCATATGAATGGCGCAAGGCCCCACAGCGGCGCTGAGGTTGCCGCAGTTGCCGCTCCAATCCACAAAGGGCTGATCGATGGCGACCTGACCGAACAAATAGTCCACATCATGGCCGGGCCGCGTGCTTTGGCTCAGGATCACGCCCTTGCTGGTGCTGCTGGAGGCATTGCCCATGCCGTCAATCTGCTTGCCATAGGGATCGGGGCTGCCCAGGGCGCGCAGAAAAATCGCATCGCGCACGGCACCGGCTTGCTGGGCGGTGGTTGGCAAATCCAGCAGTTTGAAGAACAGGCCCTTGCTGGTGCCGCCACGCATATAGGTGGCGGCAATCTTGATCTGCGGTGCAAACCGCGGTGTCTCTGACATTGGTTTTCTCTTGTTTTGATAGCTGATTGCGCTTTTCATACCTGCGCTTCAAGCAGTTTTGGCTTGCAATTTTCGGCCAGGAAATCCTGGGCAAAGCGCTGCAGCACGCCGCCGGCCTCGTAAATCGATAGCTCTTCGGCCGTATCCAGGCGGCAGGTCACGGGCACTTCGATGCGTTCTCCGCAGCGTCGGCAAATCTTCAGCATGAGCTGGGCGCGCGGCAGGCGTTGGCCGATTACATCAAAAATTTCCGTGCCGTCCAGGCTGAGGGTATGGCGCGTGGTGCCGGGCAGGAATTCCAGTGGCAGCACGCCCATGCCGACCAGATTGGTGCGGTGGATGCGCTCAAAGCCTTCGGCCGCAATCGCCTCCACCCCGGCCAGGCGCACGCCCTTGGCCGCCCAGTCGCGGGAGCTGCCCTGGCCGTAGTCGGCCCCGGCCACGATGATCAACGGCTGCTTGCGCTGCATATAAGTCTCTATCGCTTCCCACATGCGCATGACCCGGCCCTCGGGCTCGACCCGGGCCAGCGATCCCTGGCGCACCTTGCCGGCATCGTCCAGCACCATTTCATTGAACAGCTTGGGGTTGGCAAAAGTGGCGCGCTGGGCCGTGAGGTGGTCGCCGCGGTGGGTGGCGTAGGAGTTGAAGTCTTTCTCGGGCAGGTCCATTTTTTGCAGATATTCGCCGGCAGCAGAGTCCAGCTCGATGGCGTTGGAGGGCGAGAGGTGGTCGGTGGTGATGTTGTCCGGCAATATGGCCAGCGGGCGCATGCCGCGCAACCGGCGCTCCCCGGCCAGAGCACCTTCCCAGTAAGGGGGGCGACGGATATAGGTCGATTGCGCGCGCCAGTCATACAGCGCTGCTGCCTTGGGGCCGTGGTCGGCCTGGATGGCAAACATGGGCTCGTACACGGCGCGAAACTGCTCGGGCCGGACGGCGGCCTTGGCCACGGTGTCGATTTCCTCGTCGCTGGGCCAGATGTCCTTGAGGCGAATCTCCCGGCCCTGGTACAGGCCCAGCACATCGTTTTCGATATCAAAGCGAATCGTGCCCGCAATCGCATAGGCCACGACCAGCGGCGGCGAAGCCAGAAAGGCCTGCTTGGCCTGCGGGTGGATGCGGCCGTCAAAGTTGCGATTGCCCGAGAGCACGGCCGTGGTGTAGAGCTCGCGCTCCTTGATTTCCTGCGCTATGGCCGGGTCCAGAGCGCCGCTCATGCCGTTGCAGGTGGTGCAGGCAAAGGCCACCACGCCAAAGCCCAGGGCCTCCAGATCGCCCATCAGGCCGGCTTGCTGCAGATAAAGGGGCACGGTCTTGGAACCCGGAGCCAGCGAGGACTTGACCCAGGGCTTGCGGCTCAAGCCCAGGTTGCGGGCATTGCGTGCCAAAAGACCTGCGGCAATCACATTGCGCGGATTGCTGGTGTTGGTGCAGCTGGTGATAGCCGCAATGATGACGGCGCCATCGGGCATCTGGCCGGGCGTGTCGCTCCAGGCTGCGGCAATGCCCTTGGCGGCCAGCTCACTGGTGGCCACGCGGGCGTGCGGGTTCGACGGCCCGGCCATATTGCGCACCACGCTGGAAAGATCAAAGTGCAACCTGCGCGCGTACTCGGCGTTTTCCAGCGCATCGGCCCAGAGCCCGGCCTGCTTGGTATAGGTTTCGACCAGCTGCACCTGGGCGCTCTCGCGGCCGGTCAGGCGCAGATAGTCTATGGTCTGCTCGTCAATGGCAAACATGGCGGCCGTGGCGCCGTACTCGGGCGCCATATTGGAGATGGTGGCCCGGTCGCCAATGCTCAGGTTTTTCGCACCTTCGCCATGGAATTCCAGATAGGCGCCCACCACTTTTTGCTGGCGCAGAAACTCGGTCAGGGCCAGCACCATATCGGTGGCGGTGATGCCGGCCTGGCGCTTGCCCGTCAGTTGCACGCCGATGATTTCAGGCAGGCGCATCCAGGAGGCGCGGCCCAGCATCACGTTTTCGGCCTCCAGCCCGCCAACGCCTACGGCGATCACTCCCAGCGCATCGACATGGGGCGTGTGGCTGTCCGTGCCCACCAGGGTATCGGGATATGCTTCACCATTGATAGCATGGATCACAGGGCTCATGCGCTCCAGATTGATCTGGTGCATGATGCCGTTGCCCGGGGCAATCACTTCCACGTTCTTGAACGAGCGCTTGCACCAGTCTATGAAGTGAAAGCGGTCTTCGTTACGGCGCTCTTCAATGGCGCGGTTCTTGACGAAGGCCTGGGGGTCGTAGCCGCCGCACTCCACGGCCAGAGAGTGGTCCACGATCAGTTGCACGGGCACGACGGGATTGACGGCTGCAGGGTCCCCGCCTTGTTCGGCAATCGCATCGCGCAGCCCGGCCAGATCGACCAGCGCCGTCTGACCCAGAATGTCATGGCAGACCACGCGGGCCGGAAACCAGGGAAAGTCGCGCTCGCGCTTGCCCTCCACGATCTGCGTCAGACATTCGGTCAAGATGGCCGGATCGCAGCGGCGCACCAGATTTTCTGCATGCACGCGGCTGGTATAGGGCAGGGCGGCCCAGGCGCCGGGGCGAATGTCATCGACAGCGGCGCGGGCGTTGTAGTAGTGCAGCGCGGTGCCGGGCAGGAGCTGGCGGTAGATGCTGTGCCTATGGTTGTGGCTATTGTTTTGGTTTTGGGGCGTGCTCATTTTTCTATCGGCTTGCTTTGTTCAGTGAGCCAGAGCGTGCAGCTGCGGCTCAAAGGGTGGGGCGAAAAAAATCAAAGACTTGCGCGGCGCAGCATGCGTCGATGTTCTCCAGACGCGCAATTTATTGCCGCTCAGCGATGGGCACGAACTGCAGATCGTCCGGCCCCGTGTAGTGGGCGCTGGGCCGGATGATTTTGTTGTCCTGGCGCTGCTCGATGATGTGCGCCGCCCAGCCGCTGGTGCGCGCCATCACGAACAACGGGGTGAACATGGCCGTGGGCACGCCCAGCAGGTGATAGCTGACAGCGCTGAACCAGTCGAGGTTGGGGAACATGTTTTTCACCTCCCACATCACCGACTCCAGCCGTGCGGCAATGTCATACATCTTGGTGCTGCCGGCCTCGTCCGACAGCTGCTTGGCCACACCCTTGATGACCATGTTGCGCGGGTCGCTGACGGTGTAGACCGGGTGGCCGAAACCGATCACCACTTCCTTGGCCTGCACGCGGCGGCGGATATCGGCCTCCGCCTCGGCGGGGTTGTCATAGCGTTTCTGGATTTCAAACGCCACTTCGTTGGCGCCGCCATGCTTGGGGCCGCGCAGCGCGCCAATGGCGCCGGTGATGGCGGAATACATATCGCTGCCCGTGCCGGCCACCACGCGGGCGGTGAAGGTGGATGCGTTGAATTCGTGCTCGGCATAGAGGTTGAGCGATGTGTGCATGGCGCGCACCCAGCTTTGGGAGGGCCTGGCGCCATGCAGCAGGTGCAGAAAGTGGCCGCCAATGGAGTCGTCGTCGGTTTCCACCTCAATCCTGCGGCCCGAGTTGCTGAAGTGGTACCAGTACAGCAGCATGCTGCCCAGCGAAGCCATCAGGCGGTCGGCGATATCGCGTGCACCCGGCAGGTTGTGGTCGTCTTTTTCGGGCAGGGCGCAACCCAGGGCGGAGACGCCGGTGCGCATCACATCCATGGGGTGGCTGGCAGCCGGTAGCTGCTCAAGCGCGGTCTTCACGCTGCCGGGCAGGCCGCGCAAGGCCTTGAGCTTTGACTTGTAGGCCTTGAGTTCGGCTTGCGTGGGCAGCTTGCCATGCACCAGCAGATGGGCGGTTTCCTCAAACTCGCAGACCTCGGCAATGTCCAGAATGTCATAGCCGCGATAGTGCAGATCGTTGCCGGTCTTGCCCACGGTGCACAGCGCGGTATTGCCTGCCGTCACGCCGGACAGCGCCACGGACTTCTTGGGCTTGAAAGCTGCTGCCGAGGTGGCCAGCAGCTGTGCTGTGCTGGAAGTTTGTGTGCCGGGTTCGCTCAGAGTGCTCATGCGGGGTCTCCTTGAAGATGGATGGGAGGCAGTCCTGTCTGCCATACTTCGCAATCTACGCAAACACATGGCGCAGAGATAGAGCTGAATTGGCAAAATCTTGCGAATGAAAAATCCATGATTTGCAAAGTTTGCGAATTTTTCAGGAGGCATGATGGCCAAGACATTCATGGGCGTGCGCCTGCGCAGCCTGCGTGCAGAGCGTGGCATGACACAGGCTGCGTTGGCCCAGGCGCTGGAACTTTCGCCCAGCTATCTGAACCAGATCGAGCAGGATCAGCGTCCGCTCACGGTGCCGGTGCTGCTCAAGATCCACAAGGTGCTGGGAGTGGATATCCAGCAGTTCTCGGAAGACCAGGAGGCGCGCCTGCTGGCCCAGCTGCGCGATGCGCTGGCCGCCATGCCCCAGCCCGAAGCGACCGTGCCTTTGCCCGAGCTGCGTGAGGTGGCGGCCAAGCTGCCGCATCTGGCCCAGGCATTGCTGGCCATGCACCAGCGCCAGCTGGCCGATGCCCAGCGGCTGGAGGCGCTGACCGCGCGCCTGGGCGACGGGCGCTCCGAGCTTGAAGACGGCAGCAAGCCGCTGCTGGCCGAGCCCGTGCGACAAATGCCTTTTGAAGCCGTGCGCGATTTTGTGTTTGCCCACCGCAACTACTTTGATGCGCTGGACCGCGCAGCCGAAACCCTGGCCCAGCAAGCCAGGCAAGACAGTGCCGTGTCAGGCGTCAGCCTGCAGGAATGGCTGCAAAACCGGCTGCAGCTGCGGCACCGGGTGCAACTGCAGCGCGGCAGCGATGCGAGCGCCGGTCAGCACAGCCACCGCCGCTTTGATGCCGCCACGCGCACGCTTTATGTGGGCCCCCAACTTAGCCCGGCCCAGCAGGCGTTTCAGCTGGCGACCCAGCTGGCGCTGCTGGAGTTCGAGAGCTTGATTGAAGAGCAGTTGCAATCGACGCTCTGGCCCATGTCGGCACAGGATGAAGCCACGCGCCGCCTGGCACGCATGGGCCTGGCCAACTATGTGGCCGGTGCATTCATCCTGCCTTATGGCGTGTTTCTGCAGGCCGCCGAGAGTCTGCAGTACGACATCGATCTGCTGGCCCGGCGTTTTGACGTGGGGTTTGAAACCGTGTGCCACCGCCTGTCCACCTTGCAGCGGGCGCAGGCGCCTGGCGTGCCTTTCTTTTTTATCCGGGTGGATCGTGCGGGCAACATCAGCAAGCGCCAGTCTGCCACGCATTTTCATTTTTCCAAGACGGGCGGAACCTGCCCGCTGTGGGGGGTGTACGAGGCCTTCACCCAGCCGGGGCGCATCGTGCCGCAGCTCGCGTCCATGCCCGACGGGCGGGTGTATCTGTGGATTGCCCGCACCATCACCCACCCGGGCCAGGGATGGGGGGCGCCGGGCAAGACCTTCTCCATAGGCCTGGGCTGCGATTTGCAGCATGCCGCGCGGTTGGTGTATTCCAAGGGGCTTGATCTGCGCAATCTGGAGGCGGCCACGCCCATAGGCATGGGTTGCAAGGTGTGCGAGCGCAGCGCCTGTCCGCAGCGTGCCTTTCCGTTCGTGGGCAAGCCGCTGCGTGTCAACGAAAACGAAAGCGGCTTTGTGCCCTATGGGGCTTTGGATGGATGAGTGGCTTCGAGATCCGGCGCATCAGTCTGGATAGATAGCAGGCCAGCTGGCCCGTATCTTGCATATACAAAATCTGGTGCGGCTGAGAGTAGCCGATTTGTTTGCACAGGCGATGGCTTTCGATTCAGAACTGCCTTGAGCCGATATTCATCATACGGTTTGCGCTATGAAGTTAATACCAGGGTCAGAACACTCCCAAGACCAGACCTGTGGCAAAAGCCTGGCCCAGCTCCTGGCAGAGTTGCAGATCGGCGGCAGAAATCTGTTTGGGGGCCAGTATGGCCTCGGGCGTTTGCGCGTGAGTGCAGATGATCAGCGGCTCGGCCACGGGCTTGAGCCGCCAGCCGGTGGCAATGCGCTCGATCTGTCTGGCGGCATTGTGGCCGTCGCTGCCGGCGCAGATCAGGCTGGCATATGGTCGGCCTTGTATGCGATCCAGGGCGCCGTAATAGCTGCGGTCAAAAAAGTCCTTCATCAGACCGCTGACGGCTGCCAGATTTTCGGGCGTGGCAAACAGGTAGCCGTCGGCCGCCAGCATTTCGGCAGGGCCCGCTTCGGGGGCGCGCAGCATGCGCACGGCAACGCCGTCTTCCTGCTCGGCACCGGCACGCGCCGCCTGCGCCATCTGCAGGGTGCCGCCGGTAAGCGAGTGATAGACGATGAGCAAGGTTTTGCGTGCAGGCATGTTGGCATTGTGAGCAGGGCGGATAAATCAGGTCACCCAAGGGGTCTGCATGCCGAGATAAAGCATTTTTTGTTGTGTAAAACAAACAAAAACCAACTTATTCATGAATCAGCGCTAAACCATCTATTTGTTTGACAAAAATTGACCTTTGTCATGCCACTTTTGTGCCTTTGTCCGATGCTTGTGCGTCTGTCGGCAATGAGGTAGCGCATACGGCCGTGTCGGTTTTGCTTGTGCGATGTCTGGCTGGACCTCGGTCATGCGCCAGATCCTCATGGCTTCAGTCGCTGTTTTCCGTGGGTTTTATCCTACAAAATGTGGAATGACTGACGGGCCGGTGCGACGGCGGATTGCCCCCGGTGGCCTGCATTTGTTTCGGCATTCCAGTTTCTGCTCACCTTCCATGCCTTCTTTGGATTCCAACCCGTCGTTGATGCCGCGCTTGCCCTGGCCCGCTTGGGTCGTGCTGCTGGTCGGCATGGGTATCAGCACGGCTGGCAGCTGGGTGGTTTTTCGTGCCATTGGGAGCAGTGCCCATCTGCGGCTTTTGCCCTGGGGCGTTTGGTTGCTGGGAGCGTTGGCCAGCTTGCTGGCTGCGGCTTTGACGGCACTATGGTTGCAGCGGCGCGAGCCCTGGCATGCCAGGCTCAGGCGCAATACCCGTGCCATGCGCGACAGCGATGCCCGCTTTCAGGACCTGTGCGAACAGGCGGCGCTGGGCGTGGTGCAGGTCGACAGCATCAGTTTGCAGGTGCTGAGCGTCAATCAACGCTATTGCTCGCTGACCGGTTATGCCGCTGATGAGTTGCTGCAGCGCAGTGTTCTGGACCTGTGCATGCCTCAGGAGCGTGGCGACTTTGCTCGCTTGCTCAAGGCCTTGATAGCTGGCGAGATGCGCGACATTCGGGGCGAGCATGCATTGGAGTGCAAGGACGGCAGTCAGGTCTGGGTGGAAGTGAATATCTCGCTGATCGGCCTGCAGCAGCCGCGCCAGATCCTGGCCTGGGTGCAGGACATCAGCGAGCGCAAGCGATTGCAGCAGTTGGAGCAGCAAGGCCACCGGCAGCTGCGTCGCCTTATGCAGCGCCTACCCGTGGGCCTGGTAATGGAAGCGCATGATGGCCGGCTGGTTTACTGGAACGAGGAATTTTTGCGCCTGGCCGGCAATGCCAGTCAGCCCGACGCCAGCAGCGACCAGTGGTGGCAGCGCATGTTTGACAACGAAGCAGCGCGCGAGCGCATACGTCAGCGCTGGAAGAATGCCACCGGCAAGGCCAGGGCGGCCCTGAATGTCAGCGCCGAACCGGCGGTTTGCCATGTGGCCACGCAGGAGGTGTTATTGCTGGGCAATGATGGGCAGCGCCGGGCTGTGGCCTTGAGCGGCGTTTTGCTTGATGAAGGCTGTTTGATGGTCTTGCAGGACCAAAGCCAGCGCAAGGCCGCCGAGCAGGAAGTCAAACAACTGGTGTTTTACGACCCCGTGACCGGCTTGCCCAATCGCCGCTTGCTGGAAGATCGCATGCAGCATGCCCTGGTGGCCGTGCAGCGCCGCAACGGCTTTGGCGGTGCTCTGGTGCTGGATGTAGACAACCTCAAGAGCTTCAACGAGAACTTCGGCCAGGCGCATGGCGATGCCGTGCTGCGCAGGCTGGGCGAGCGGCTGCAGGCCGGTGTTCCCGCCGGCGCCACGGTGGCGCGCCAGCGCGGTGATGACTTTGTGGTGATTCTGGATGATCTGGGCGATGACCCCGTGGCCGCGGCTTCGCGTCTGGAGTCGCATGCCCAGCACCTGATGGAGAGGCTGCGCGTTCCCCTCAGGGTGGATGGCGTGCAGCACCATGTCACGGTCAGCATGGGGATCAGCCAGTTTGGCGGCAAGGCCTTGAATGCGAGCGAGGTGCTGCGCCGCGCCGAGATGGCCATGTACCAGGCCAAGGGCCTGGGCCGCAATATGGTGCAGTTCTTCGACCCCCAGCTGCAGACAGCCTTGCAGCTGCGCCGTTCGCTGGAGCAGGACATGCGCGAAGGGCTGGAGCAGCAGCAGTTCGAGCTCTTCTATCAACCCCAGGTCGAGAGCGGCCAGGTGGTGGGGGCCGAAGCCCTGCTGCGCTGGAAGCATGTGCAGCGCGGCTATGTTTCTCCCGGCGAGTTTGTGCCGCTGGCGGAAGAAACCGGCTTTATTTTGACCCTGGGCGACTGGGTGCTGCGCAAGGCCTGCCAGCAACTTGCAGCCTGGGCTCGCCAGCCCGCTTTTGCCCAGATGACGCTGGCCGTCAATGTCAGCCCCAAACAGTTTCACCAGCGAGATTTTGTGCAGCGCGTGCTGACTGCATTGGCCGAGCACGGCGCGGACCCCAGGCTGCTCAAGCTGGAACTGACGGAAGGGCTGCTGCTCACCGATGTGGACGACACGGTGGCAAAAATGGTCAGGCTCAAATCCCACGGCATAGGCTTTTCGCTGGATGACTTTGGCACCGGCTATTCGTCGCTATCGTATTTGAAGCGCCTTCCACTGGACCAGCTGAAGATCGACCGCAGTTTTGTGCACGATGTGCTGAGCAACCCCAACGATGCCTCGATCGCCCGCACGATTGTGGCGCTGGCCGCAAGTCTGGGTCTGCACGTGATTGCCGAAGGCGTGGAAACCCAGGAGCAATGCCGTTTTCTGGCCGATATCAACTGCCATGCCTGGCAAGGTTATCTGATGAGCCCGCCAGTGGCCGTAGCTGCGTTTGAAGAGCTGGTGTGCAATGCACGTGCCCATGGGTCCCTCAAGACCTGCATGCATACGGCCGCCGATGTTGTGGCGGGTGGGCCGGCGATGTCTGTAGCGCAGGCACCGGGCACCGAGTCGGTGGCTTGACTGAATCGATAGTGACCTGGGGCCGCGTGCCTGGCGCAGCGCAGGCACAATACCTGCCCCTGTAATGCGAATCCTGCCGATCTGTGACTGAAGTTAAAACCCTGCTGCTTTTTGCTCTTACCGCCGTGGCCGAGATCGTGGGCTGTTATCTGCCCTGGCTCTGGCTCAAGCAGGGCGGCAGTGCCTGGCTGCTGCTGCCTGCGGCAGCCAGCCTGGTGGCTTTTGTCTGGCTGCTAAGCCTGCACCCGGCAGCTGCCGGCCGCGTCTATGCAGCTTACGGCGGCGTGTATGTGAGTGTGGCCCTGGTGTGGCTGTGGCTGGTCGATGGCATCAAGCCTACGGGCTGGGATATGGCCGGGGTGGCCGTTTGTCTGCTAGGCATGGGCATGATTGCATTCGCTCCGCGTGCGTGAGGCGTCGACGGTTTCTTGCTCCATTGCATGCGTAAGCCGTCATAGATAGCGCGGCTGGCCTTACTGGGATGGGGCGGATTTTTGCCGCAGCCTTGTGTTGAATCGACCAACTTTTTGTAGATAGTTCACAGTCTCCTATTTCCGTTCAAATAGGAGTCCATATGAACGCACAACGCTACCCAGAAGAATTCAGGATTGAGGCCGTCAAGCAAATCTTGGAACACGGCCACAGCGCAGCCGACGTCTCACGCCGTTTAGGCGTGAGCACGCATAGTCTGTATAAGTGGATTCGACTGCAGCAAATCCCCGCAGCTCAGCGGCAGGAGCAAGTCAGTCAAAGCGAAGAATTACGCCGTATCAAAGCAGAACTCAAAAGGGTCACCGAGGAGCGTGACATCCTAAAAAAAGCGGCGGCGTACTTCGCTCGCCAGTGCGACTGAAGTACGCCTTCATTGCCAAGCACCAGTTGATTTACAGCGTTGTGCGCATGTGCCGGGTGCTGCAATTGCACCCCAGTGGTTACTACGCTTGGAGGGTTCGGCCGCTCAGTCAACGTGCGGCCGATGACCAGCGTCTATTGGGCCTTCTAAAGCAGGCATGGCTAGAAAGCGGTGGCGTATATGGCTACCGCAAGTTGACATTGGACATGCGTGACTTAGGCGAGACCTGCAGCAGGCACCGGGTAGCAAGACTGCTGCGCTGTGAGGGATTAAAGGCTCAGCGAGGCTACGGACGACGCCCTCGTGTGCGAGGAGGTGCTCCAGCAGTCGTGGCTCCCAACTTACTATCGCAGCAGTTCACCGTGCATGCTCCGAACAAAGTCTGGGTGACTGATATCACCTATATCAGCACTCATGAGGGGTGGCTGTACCTGGCAACGGTAATTGACCTGTTCTCACGCCAAGTTGTTGGCTGGGCAACAGGTAGCCGCATTGATACCCAGCTGCCCTTGGATGCATTGCATATGGCGCTCTGGCGTAGAAGACCATGCAATACCGTGACCGTGCACTCTGACCAAGGCTGTCAATTTACAAGCCATGAATGGCAGCGCTTCCTTGCTAGCCACAATCTGCAATCGAGTATGAGCAGGCGAGGAAACTGTCACGACAACGCAGTTGCTGAAAGTTTTTTTCAGTTGCTTAAGCGGGAGCGCATCCGCAGAAAAACCTATCCTACGAGGCAAGAGGCGCACAGCGATGTATTCAGCTACATCGAAATGTTCTACAACCCCATTCGCAGACATTCGTCTGCTGATGGTCTGTCTCCAATAGAGTTTGAGAGACGTAATTCCGTGAGGCTGGCAGCTATCTAAAAAAATCTGGTCGATTCAAGGTCTGCATCGAGGCGGTGCTTGTGAGGCGATGTCTGCGATGGCTTAGCGCGGTGGCAGTTCGCAGCCGTCGGGGCCGCAGCCGGGTTCTGCGGCGTCATCGGCCTGTGTCTCTTGCTGGATCTGAGCCACTTGCTCGGCCCACTCGGTCAGCTGTGTCTTCCAGCCGTCCACATCGCCCAGCCAGGGGCCTATGTCGATGCGCTGCACGGCGCGCTGGCCGGCTTGCTCGGGGTGATCGAATTCCAGCGCCAGAGTGGGAAAGCCCTGGCCTTGCACCATGCCCAGCCACTGGCGGCTTTCTGCAATGTGTTTTTGCGTTGCAGTGCCCGATAGACGTGCGTAGGCAGCTGCAAAATCTGTAGCGTCAAGGCCTATGTCCTCGGCCAGTGCGCGCAGCACGGCGGCCTCGCTGATGCGCTTGCCATCCACGTAATGGGCTTTTTGCTGGGCATGCAGCATCTCCAGTCCCTTGCCGGCCAGCTCCTCTGCGGCCAGCAAGGCCGTGGTCGGTGGTTCGGAATCCAGCGGTGCGCCTATATCGTTGAGCAAGCCGTTGAAATAGCCGTCACCAAAGGGCTGGCCCGTCATTTCGGCAATGCGCTGATCGCTGGACATCACATAGTCGCGCCAGTCGGCGGTGATGGTGCGGGTGTGCTCGCCCGTCAGCATGCCGCCGCCATGCCATTGCACGGCAATGCCGGGTACGCTGCGCGCCGCGTCGACCAGGGGCGCAGCCCCGTAACACCAGCCGCACAGCGGATCAAAAATATAGTGAAGCACCAGTGGTGGCAGGTCTTGGGACAGTGGCTGTGTGTTGTTCATAGGAGTGAATCGGGAGCTAGAGGGCTGGCAAACTGCAATGAATCGTCAATGTAGTGGCTCAGGCGCCAGCCATGCCTGCAGTGACTGTGATGACCTTGGCACGATGTAGGCAAAATGGCCGTGAAATTTCTGCCCTCACGGCCCACGCTGCCCGCTTTGCTCTCATTGCCTCAATCTATGCGCCTGAACGCCTCTCCGCCTCCATCTCCTGCGCCTTCGGGCTCGAACGAACCCACGCCCCAGTCGGTTGCCCGGCGCAGCACCTTGTGGTTTTTGTTGTTCTGGCTGCTGCTCATGGGCGCGATGTACTGGGCCATGCAGTTTTTTCTGGAGCCTGCCCATGCCAAGGTGCAAGCCGATGGCTCGGTGCGCATCGAGCGCGGCCATGACGGGCACTTCCGGGTCAAAGGCAGCATCAACGGGCAAAGCGTCACCTTCATGGTGGATACGGGGGCGTCCTCGGTCAGCGTGACGGAAGCCCTGGCCGAAAAAGCCGGCTTGCAGGGCGGTGAACGGGCGCGGTTTCGCACAGCCAACGGCGAGCGCGAAGGCCGCATCGTGGTGGCCGATGAGGTGAAAGTGGCCAGCCTGACGGTGCGCAATCTGCGGGTGGGCACGGGCTATACGGGTGAGGATGTGGAAGACGCTTTGCTGGGTCAAAATTTTCTGCGCCACTTTGATGTGCAGATGAGCGGCGATCAGATGCTGCTGCGTCCCCGCAAATCGGGCGGCGGTGCGCAGTAGGCGGCACCGTTTTAATCAAAGTCTGGCACTTGGTGTTGAGTCGTATCCGGCCGTATTGGGCGCAGCCGGGCTCTGACGGGTTTACAGTTGTCTGCTTTGCCAACCGGCAAACAGAAAACGGCTGTCTTGCCGGCCCACATCCGGGCGTTCGAGGCGGTTGGGGCCACGCTCATGGGTGAAAGACATGTTCTTGGAGCTGTTGCCATTCGCTGTGCAACCCAAGAACGCGTTTCGGCGTTGCGCAGCTCATCGCTGAACTTTCAATGGACTGGCTGACTCATTTATTCAAGACTCTGAACGACCTTGTCTGGGGCGTTCCCATGATCGTGCTCATACTGGGCACGGGCTTTTATCTGCAAATTCGCCTGGGCTTCATGCCGCTGCGCAACATCGTGCGCGGCTTTCGCATGATCTGGCGCAGCCGCCGCCCCGGCGATGCGGCCGATGGCGACATCACCCCTTATGCGGCGCTGATGACGGCTTTGTCTGCCACCGTGGGCACGGGCAATATTGCCGGCGTGGCCACGGCGATTGCCGTAGGCGGCCCCGGCGCCTTGTTCTGGATGTGGATGACGGCCTTGCTGGGCATGGCCACCAAGTACGGCGAAGTGGTGCTGGCCGTCAGGTTTCGCGAAAAAAATGATCGTGGCCAGTGGGTTGGCGGTCCCATGTATGCCATCAAGAACGGCTTGGGCCCTCGCTGGAAGTGGCTGGGCACGCTGTTTGCGCTGTTTGGCGGGCTGGCCGGTTTCGGCATTGGCGCCATGGTGCAGTCCAACGGCATTGCCTCGGCCATGCACAGCGCATTCGGGCTGGAGAACTGGGTGACCGGTCTGTGCATTGCCGTGCTGACTGGCGCTGTGGTGCTGGGCGGCATCAGCCGCATAGGCGCGGTGGCCGAGAAGCTGGTGCCCGCCATGTGTCTTGCCTATGTGGGCTGCGTGCTTTATGTGCTGGGCGTGTATGTGGATCGCATTCCCGCCGCGCTTGCGCTGATTTTCGAGCAGGCCTTCAATCCCACAGCAGCGACCGGCGGTTTTCTGGGCTCCACCGTACTCATGGCCATCCGCATGGGCGTGGCGCGCGGCATTTTCTCCAATGAGGCAGGTCTGGGCACGGCCGGCATTGCGCAGGCCGCAGGTGCCACGCGCGATCCGGTGTTCTCGGGTCTGGTGGGCATGATGGGCACCTTTATCGATACCATCATTGTCTGCACCATGACCGGTCTGGCGATTGTGGTCAGCGGTGTCTGGAGCTCGGGCGCCACGGGAGCCTTGCTCTCCACGCAAAGCTTTGAAGCCGCCATGCCCGGCGTGGGCAAATATGTGCTGGCGCTATGCCTGTCCGTGTTTGCCTTCACCACCATTCTGGGTTGGGCCTATTACGGCGAGAAATGCTGGACCTATCTGGTGGGCACGGTTTGCGAAATCCCGTTTCGCATCCTCTGGACGGTGGGAGCCTATATCGGTGCCGTGGCCACGCTGGATCTGGCATGGCTGGTGGCCGATACGCTCAACGCGCTGATGGCGATTCCCAATCTGCTGGCGCTGTTGCTGCTCTCGCCTGTCATCGTCAAGTTGACGCGCGAGTATTTTGCGCGTGACGCCCAGGAAGATCAGCTTGGCCTGATTCCTAATAAGTGAGCGCAATGCGTATATCTGGAAAGGGCTGAAGCCCATTTTCATTGAAGTTAGGGCTTCAAGGCACGGGGCGCAGATGTTCTGGCAACTGCGCCCCGTGCGGCTTTAAGGCAGCGCCAGGCCCTGCAGTAGCGGCTTCTGCGAAAATGCAGGCCTCTTCCAGGGAAGGCGGCGCCCGCATCATGCGGCTGTTCGTTGTGCGTATCGAGGCTCGATCCATTCCTTGTCCGTGCCTGCGCTCGCTTGTCAGCCGCAGGTCTTGTCGCAATGCCTAGCCTCGGGTCAGACTCTGTCTGGCTGTCGCCCTAACCTTGAGAGCTGCCGCCCAGGCAGCTCCACGCCGGGCCGTGGCACAAATGGATCGCCTGCCGTGTCCCATCGCCAGCCCGTACGTGTGCCGGAACGTCATCAGTTTGAAACGCTGATCGATGCCCGCACGCCTGCCGAATTTGAACTCGATCACCTTCCCGGAGCCATCAACTGCCCCGCGCTCAGCAACGAAGAGCGCGTGCAGATTGGCACCATCTACAAGCAGGTCAGCCCGTTCGAGGCCAAGCGCCTGGGGGCGGCCATGGTGGCTGCCAATCTGGCGCGCCATCTGCGCGAAACTTTTTCCGACAAGCCTGCCAACTGGAAGCCGCTGGTCTATTGCTGGCGTGGCGGCCTGCGCAGCGGCTCCATGGTCACCTGGCTGCGGCTGGTAGGCTGGGAGGCCCAGCAACTGGCCGGCGGCTACAAGGCTTTTCGCGGCCATGTGATCAGCCAGCTGGAAACGCTGGTGCCCCAGCTGCAGCTGCGCGTGCTGTGCGGTGCCACGGGTAGCGCCAAGACCCGCGTGCTGCATGCTCTGGCCGAGCATGGCGAGCAGGTGCTGGACTTGGAGGGCTATGCCAGCCACAAGGGCTCGCTGTTGGGCAATCTGCCCGGTATCGAGCAGCCCAGCCAGAAGCGCTTTGAGACGCTGCTGTCCGAACAGCTGGAGCGTTTCGACCTCTCGCGTCCGGTGTACCTGGAGGGCGAAAGCGCCAAGATAGGCCGGCTGGGCGTGCCCCTGGTGCTGGTGGAACATATGCGCAAGGCTGCCGTCATCGATGTGCGCGCCACCACCGAGGCGCGCCTGTCCTATCTGCTGCGCGACTACGCCTATCTGGGCGAGGATCCGCAGGCGTTGGCGCAAAAACTGGGCTGGCTCAAGGAGCTGCAAGGCAACGAGACCGTGGGCCGCTGGCAGGCCTGGGCGCTGGAGAAAAACCTGGCCCCCTTGTTTGAAGAGCTGATGCTGCGCCACTACGACCCGCACTATGAGCGCTCCCAGTCCAACCATTTCACCCAATGGCCAAAGCGCGCCATGCTGGAAACCGATGATTTGTCGGAGCTGGGCATTGCCTCGCTGGCCGGGAAACTGCTGGCGCTGGAGAAGCGGCCCGCTTGACCAGACCGGGTGTGCGCGACGAATAAAGAGAAATCCGCTATTCTGGGCGACGCCCATCAAGCGCTGATGGACATGTCTTGCTGGTGTTAGGTGGGCCTTTTGATGCTTTCAATATAAGAACCTTTTTCATGTTTGAAAGGATTCCTTATGACGACAAGCTGTACTCGACGCGTCCTGCTCGCAGTTGCATTGATCATGGGCAGTGCGTTGGCTTTTGCGCAAGAGGTGGGGTACGCAGACGAACTCATGGACTTCGGTGTCATACCGAGCAATGCCCCGCGGTCACGCGCGCAAGGCTACGGCGCACCGACACCCACCTCCATTCCTGGCGCAAAGGTCATCACCACCAGGGAATTGATGGAGATGCAATCCGCCAATCCCAAGCCGGCAATCTTTGTGGTTTACAGCGCCAAAGGCGTCATTCCTGGCGCCATCAGCGCGAATGGAGCTGGTGAAGACCGGTTGTTTGGATTGGAGCTTGAAAAATTCACCAAGCTGCTTGCCAAATCCACCAATGGCGACAAAAGCCTTCCAGTCGTCTTTTACTGCCACGGCCCTAAATGTTGGCTGTCCTATAACGCTGCTCTGCACGCAAAGGAAGCTGGGTACAGCAATATCTATTGGTATCGTGGCGGCAGGGATGCATGGAAGGCTGCAGGCCTGAAATTCAAAAAAACCCAAACGGATGATTCCAGCGAAAGCGAAGAGTAGTCACGAGGGCTGCTCACGTTTCAAGAAAAATTACTTCAGGCACGCTCCATGAAGATGGGCAGCAGCGACAGCATCAGCAAGCCCGCCATCAGCCAGTTGAAGCTGCGCAAGGCCTGGGGCGTGCGCAGGGCGCGGCCCACGGTGCTGCCGAACAGCGTCCAGACGCTGATGCTGGGGTAGTTCACCAGGCCCAGCACCAGGGCCGAGAGCACCAGATTGGCAAAAAAGCCTTCGCGTGGCGTGTAGGTCGCAACCACGCCAACGGCCATGATCCAGGCCTTGGGGTTGACCCACTGAAACGCCGCAGCCTGCCAGAAGCTGAAAGGGCGATGACCCGCGTGGCCTTGGTCCACGCTGCCCGAGCGCGCAATCTTCCAGGCCAGCCAGACCAGATACGCGGCGCCCACATATTTGAGCAGGGTGTACAGGCGCGGCTCGGCTTCAAACACGGCACCCAGGCCCGCGCCAATCAGCAACACCATGACCACCACTCCCAGGCAGATGCCCAGCATATGGGGCACGCTGCGGCGGTAGCCAAAAGTGGCTCCCGAGGCCGTGAGCATCACATTGTTGGGGCCGGGCGTGACGGAGCTGACAAAGGCGAACATGGCCAGTGGCAGCACAAAGGAGAGGGAGTCGGGCAGGGCAGTCATGGGAAGCACCTTGGATCAAAAGGCTGGGATGCTGTTCATGTTAATGGCATTGATCTGTACAGTAGCAGTACACTTGATGGGCCACTCAATAATCTGGCCTGCTTGTTTTATCCATACACTTTGCGAAAGCCCATAGAAAGTCAACACCATGCGCAACCCCGCTGATCTCGTGCTGCCTGCCTCGCTGCCCTCCCAAGCCTCCTTCATGGGCTGGCAGCCGCTGCGCTCGAGCAGCCTCAGCCTGGTAGAGCAATTGGTGGAGCACTTTGGCAGCCTGATACGCAACCACGGCCTGCGCACCGGCATGCGTCTGCCTTCGGTGCGGGCGCTGGCTGAAAGCGCGGCCGTCAGTCGCGATACCGTGGTTCAGGCCTATGACCGACTGGCCGCCCAAGGTCTGGTGCAGTCGCGCCGTGGGGCCGGTTTTTTTGTCGCCGCTCAGCGCAGCGTGGTCACGCCTGCGGCCATGCCTGGTACGACGCTTGCGCAAGGCACGGCGTTTGATACCGCCTATCTGCTGCGTGGGATGTTTCGCCCGGGCTCCGAACTTTCGGGCGGCGCGGGCTTGTTGCCTGCCAGCTGGATGGATGAGGACATGATTACCTCGGCCATGCGCTCGATTGCGCGGGCGCAGAGCCCCGGCTTGCTCAGCTATGGCGTGCCTCAGGGCTTTCTGCCTTTGCGCCAGCAGATTGCTTCCATTCTTCAGGCGCAGGATGTGCCCGCCCATCCCGAAACCCATTTGATGACCGTCAGCGGTGTGACCCATGGGCTGGACCTCATCATGCGCAGCTTTTTGCAGGCCGGCGATACGGTGCTGGTGGAAGACCCGGGCTGGTTTCTGATCTTTGGCCGCTTGACCGCCATGGGGGTGAATGTTGTCGGCGTGCCGCGCCTGCCCGGCGGGCCCGATGTGCAGGCATTGGAGAGTCTGGCGCAGCAGCACCAGCCCAAGCTGTTTTTCGTCAACACCGTGGTGCACAACCCCACAGGCCAGACCTTGTCCATCGGTGTGGCGCACGAAGTGCTGCGCATCGCGGAGCGCCATGGTTTTTATCTGGTGGAAGCCGATACCTATAGCGACTTTCTGCATGGCGCACCGATCCGCCTGGCCACGCTGGACCGGCTGCAACGGGTGCTGCTGGTGGGCGGTTATTCCAAAACCCTATCGGGCGGGCTGCGTGTGGGCTATGTGGCAGCCAAGCCCGAGCTGATCTATCAGCTCACGGATCTGAAGCTGCTCGGCGGTCTGACTTCGGCCTTGCCCAGCGAGCAGATCGTGCACCGCATTCTGGCCGAGGGCAGCTACCGCAAGCATGTGGATCGCCTGCGCGAGCGCGTGGACAAGGCACGCAGCCGCTGCCTGCGCAAGCTGGAGCAATTGGCTTGTCATGCGGCTTTCGAGCCTGTGGCCGGTACTTTTGCCTGGGTGGACTGCGGCATGGACACCGAGGTGCTGGCCCGCCATGCGGCAGAGCATGACCTGCTGCTGGCGCCGGGCGTGCTGTTTTCGCCGCGCCAGGCGCCCAGCCGTATGCTGCGCGTGCCGGTGTCCATGGCCGACCAGGCTTCCAGCTGGACGCTGCTGGAGCAATTGCTCAGGCAATACCGTTGAGGGCAGGGTAGCTTGCACCTCAAACGCCAGGCATGAACTCCATTCACGATTGATCACAATCGAGAGCTGCACTGCGAGGGGCTGATCGCTTGGCTGCTGTTATGTTGTGACCATGATCGCAGCACGAGCCCCGTCCCATGCAGCCACCGGTTTTTGCGCTACCCCGCCGGTACGGCGCTGCACGGCTTGGCTGTCATTGCTGCTTGTCATGGCTATGGCTCTGGCCCTGACTGGTTGCAGCAGCGCACCCACAGAACATGGCGAGGTGGAAGGCGAGAACTTCAATGCAAAGGAATTGCTGCAGTCCGATAGCAACCGTATGGCCACGCTGGCCATGAAGGAGAACCTGGAGAGCCTGTTTCTTCTCATGGACAAGCTCTACCGCCGCAACCCCGCAGAGTGGAAGAAGACGGCCGCCAGCCGCGAGGCCGCCGTTGCCTATGTGCGCATAGCCATCATGGAGCGCCAACCCTGGCTGGAGCTGCAGGAAAAGCGCGATGTGGCGGCGCTCTCGCTGGCGCTGCAGCCCACGTTCACGGGGGACAGGGTGGCCGCTTTTGTTTATGCTGCCGCCGACACCATCATCACCGCCCATGGTGGGCGCACCTCGTTCACGCTGGTCGATGGGCTGGATCCGCAACATGTGTTCAATGCTGCGCGCAATCTGGAGATTGCCAACTGGATACTTAATTCGCGCAAGGCTCCAGACGGCAAGCCTTTGCTGTTGTCCAATCAGGCTGGCGATGCGCAAAGCAATCTGAGTTACGAGCGCGAGATGGGCAAGATCATAGGCCGGCTGGATCTGTTGGCCAGCTACACCACCGAACGCTATCGCCGCTCGGTGATCGGTTATGGCCAGGGACTGGTTGCCGGGCCGTTTTTGCAGTTCTTGCCGGTGCGCTAAGAGCGGCCAACACGGTCCAGCAAATCGAAGATTTGCGTTTGAAGCGAGGCGCAAAGCCGCAGGCAGTACATCAGTACGGCAAGGCTGGGCAACGACGCATCAAGGGGTGTGTTCGACGCTCTACAGGTCGCAGAGCACAATGGTGGCAATGGCCGAAGAGTCTTCTATGGCGCGCACGGCATGCGGCATATTGGATGGCAAATGCATCAGCTGCTTGGGGCCCAGCTCATGGATGCTCTGGCCGATCAGCACTTCAAGACGCCCCTCAAGACAGTGCAAGCTGACACTGCCCGGCACTCTATGCGGCGGTAGGGTCTGGCCGGTGCGCAGTACCACGCGAATGACTTCCAGATCTGCCGCCTTGAAGAGTACGCTGGAATGTGCGCATGAGAGCTTGGCGCCGAACGGAGCGACATCCAGAGCGCGGGCGGGCGTGGAGTGTTTGTGGTCCATGACAGCACCTTGGCGAAAGCGGCAATAGCACATTGTCACCCGCTTGCGGCGCAAGTTCAATCGCAGTTTGGTGACAAAGCTTTATTCGTGCCTATTCGTCAGGCTGTCATCAAGCCCAGTTGCCGCAGATTCGTGAGCACTTTGCTCAAGTCTACGTTCAACCGAAATGAATTCCCTGGGCCAACGGCAACTCGCGCGAGAAGTTGATGGTGTTGGTGGTGCGGCGCATGTATTGCTTCCAGGCGTCCGAGCCGCTTTCACGGTCGCCCCCGGTTTCTTTCTCGCCGCCAAAAGCGCCGCCAATCTCGGCCCCGCTGGGGCCTATGTTGACGTTTGCCATGCCGCAGTCAGAACCGGCCGCGCTCAGAAAGCTTTCCACCTCGCGCAGGTCGTTGGAGAAGATGCAGGAGGACAGACCCTGGGGCACGTCGTTGTTGCAGGCAATGGCTTGCTCCAGCGCCTCATAGCTGAGCACATAGAGCAGGGGGGCAAAGGTTTCCTGCTGCACGATGGCGGTTTGTGCCGGCATGTCCACAATGGCGGGTGCGGCGTAAAAGCCCTGGGGGAACTGCTGCTCCAGCAGGCGCTGGCCGCCGGTCAAGAGCTTGCCGCCCTGCTGAAAGGCCTGGGCGATGGCCTGCTGCATGGCCGCAAAAGCTGAGGCATCGATCAGCGGGCCGACCAGGGTGTCGTTTTGCAGTGGATCGCCTATGCGCAGGCTGCTGTAAGCCTTGAGCAGCTTTTCCAGCAGCGCCGGTTTCACATCGCGGTGCACGATCAAGCGCCTCAGCGAGGTGCAGCGCTGACCGGCCGTGCCTACGGCGCTGAAGACAATCGCACGCACGGCCAAGTCCAGATCGGCGGCCGGGGTGACCACCATGGCGTTGTTGCCGCCCAGCTCCAGAATGCGTTTGCCAAAGCGCGCTGCCACCTTGGGCCCCACGGCTCGGCCCATGCGGCTGGAGCCGGTGGCCGACACCAAGGCTATCTGAGGGCTGTCCACCAGCACTTCGGCCACACCGCTGCCGCCCAGCACGATCTGCGCCAGCCCCGGCGGCGCCTGGTTGCCGAACTGGGCCGTGAATTGCTCTATGGCGCGTTCCAGCGCCTTGAAGGTGGCCAGGCCCGACAGCGGCGCTTTTTCCGAAGGCTTGAAGACCACCGGATCGCCGCAGACCAGAGCCAAAGCTGCATTCCAGGCAAATACGGCACTGGGAAAGTTGAAGGCCGTGATAACGGCCACCGGCCCCAGCGGGTGGTATTGCTCCATGATGCGGTGGCCGGGCCGCTCAGAAACAATGGTCTTGCCATGCAGCTGGCGCGACAGGCCCACGGCATATTCGCAGATGTCCACGCCTTCCTGCACTTCGCCCAGGCCTTCCTGAGCTATCTTGCCCACTTCACGCGAGATCACATGGCCTATGTCCGCCTTGCAGCGGCGCAGCTCCTCGCCCCAGAGCCGTACCAGCGCGCCGCGCACGGGCGCGGGCACCAGACGCCACTGCTCAAAGGCCTGCGTTGCGCGCTCCATCACGGCCGGCATGGCCGCTGCGGGCTGGGCGGCCAGCCGGGCAAGTTCGGCCCCGTCGATGGGCGAGCGCACGCTGATCTCGTTGCCCTGGTAGCTGGGCAGATCAATGCCGCAGCGCTTCAAGACGGCCTGAAAGTCGGTGAAGGAAGTTTCAGTCATGGGCACCTGGTGTTGAAGTGGGTGAGAGGGCATCAAGGCGTCAATTCACCATGCCTTGAAAATAGGAGCCCACGCGGGTCGCCATCAAATCGTCAAGCGTGCATTGCTCCTGGCGCACAAAGCCCTGCTGCGGCAGCTTGCCCGTCGCAAACAGCTCCACCGCGCCCAGCATGCCGGCAGCGGTGGTCAGCTCGATGGCTGTGCGCTGCTTGCCGCGCAGCGTAGCGCCGTAGATGCGGGCGCTGCGGGTCAGTTGCTCCAGCTTTGCACTCCGCATGCCGGTGGCCATGGCTGCGATCACCACCATGTCGTCACGGCTGTGGGGCACGGCGCCTTCTAGCACCTGGCGCAGCAGATCGCGCCGCTCTATCAGGCGCAGACCGTGCAGCAGCAAATGCATGGCGTCGCGGTGGCCGGGGTGGCGTATGGTCTTGTAGTTCAGATTGCGCACGCGGCCTTGCAGCGTCTCGCACAGCGTGCCCAGGCCGCCCGAGGTGTTGAAGGCTTCGAAGCTCTCGCCATCCAGAATCAACGTTTCCACATTCTCCAGCGGAGGCACGGTGACGGGCTGGCCGTTGGCAATGGTGTTGCAGGGCTTGCAGTACTCGTTGATGACCCCGTCCACGCTCCAGGTGAAGTGGTAGCGCAGCGCATTGGTGGCATGGCGGGTCAGCGCGCCCACGCGCAGTTGCAGATCGAAGAGTTCGTCAAACTGCTGGGCCAGATGGCCGCCCAGAATGCCTATCAGCCCCGGGGCCAGGCCGCACTGCGGCATCAGCACCGAGCGCGCCTGTGGCGCCAGCGCCTGGATGGCGCGCATGGCGGCCACGTCTTCGGTCAGATCAAAGTAGTGCACGCCATGCAGCGCAGCAGCCTGGGCTACGCGCGCGGCGCAAAAATAGGGCAGGGCGTTGATGACCAGGGAATGTTGCTGTAACACCGCAGCCAGTGCCGCGTCGTCCTGTATGTCCAGCTGCAGCGTCCGGATCTGCGCATCGTTGCTGGTCGATGGGGGCTGCATATCGGCCAGCGTGACGGTGGCACCATGCAGCTCGGCGGCCATGTCGGCGATGGTCGAGCCAATCTTGCCGGCACCGAGGATGAGAATGTCTTGTCCGGGCAGCTTCATCATGGATAACTCCTTGAGAGCAACGCAACTGTTTTTTCCTCTGCAGGCATCTTAAACACAGGGCCGCGGTTTGCACTAGCGATGCAAGCGTCAGCAGGCGCCGATTTGCAGGGGCAGACCAGAGGCCTGATGGCGACGGTCGGCTTTAAAAATAATAGCTTCCAGCGCTTATTGGGTAAGGGCTGGAAGCTTGAAAAGCTGAAAATCAATGCCTGACGGGCAGCACACGCCCACTGACAGATCGTGCGGGCCGTGCACGTCGCATCTGTACATTGCGAGGCCGCTAGCGGCCGTGCAGCGCTATGGTGAGCAAGGCCGATGAGTCCTGCTCGGCCTCGAGCGCATGCATGGTCCCGGCCGGTAGAAACAGCATCTGCCCTGCGGTGAGTGAGTGGCTGTCTTCACCCAGCTTGATGGTGAGCTGCCCCTCTATGCACTGAAGCGTCATCTCGCCCGGAGTCTGATGGGCGGGCAGGCGCTTGCCAGCCATCAGCACCAAACGAATCACTTCCAGACTTTCGGACTTGAAGAGCGCGGTCGTCTGCTGGCTCCCCAGCCTGTCGGCAAATGGCTGCACTCCGACGGGAACACCGGGGCTGGCGTGCTGGAGCGCCATGGCTTCAGGCCTTTTTCTGCAGCATCTTGATGACGCTGGAAAAGTCTTCTGCACCGTGTCCGGACAGGCTGTGGGCGGCGTAGATGGAGCGCGCCAGGCCGCCCAGCGGCGTGCTGGCCTGGGTGGCAATGGCATTTTCCTGGGCCAGGCCCAGGTCCTTGAGCATCAGATTGGTACCGAAGCCGCCCGCGTAGCCTTTGCTGGCCGGGGCGTTCTCGTGCACGCCGGGGAAGGGGTTGTATTTCTCCAGTGCCCAGTTGCCGCCCGAGCTGCGGCGCATGATTTCCGAGAGGACTTTGGGGTCCAGGCCGTTGGCCACGCCCAGGGCAATGGCTTCGCTGGTGCCCACCATCAAAATGCCCAGCAGCATGTTGTTGCAGATCTTGGCCGTCTGGCCGGCGCCCACGGCGCCTGCGTGGAAGATGTTGGCCCCCATTTTTTCCAGCAAAGGCTGGGCGCGTGCCAGCTGGGCGTCGCTGCCGCCGACCATAAAGGTCAGCGTGCCGGCAATGGCGCCGCCGGTGCCGCCGGACACGGGGGCGTCGATAAAGTCAATACCTGCGGCGGCAGCGGCCTTGGCTACTTTCTGGCTGGTGCTGGCCGCAATGGTGGAGCTGTCTATGATCAGCGCGCCCCGGCCTATGGCGCTCAGCAGACCGCTCTGGCCGTCCTTGCCAAAGTACAGGCCTTCCACATGCTGGCTGGCGGGCAGCATGGAGATGACGACTTCGGCACCCTGGACGGCATCCAGCGCGCTGGCGGCGCTGTGGCCGCCTTCGGCCTTGACCCGCTCCAGTGCCTCGGTACTCAGGTCAAACGCCTTGACGCTATGGCCTGCCTTGACCAGATTGATGGCCATGGGTGCGCCCATATTGCCCAGACCGATAAATGCCACTTGCATGCTTGTCTCCTTGGTTTGTTATCAAAATCAATAGCTGCTGGCGCTGTATGGATAAGTGCTGGCAGCTTGTTTTCCTAGTTCTCAATCGCTGCACCCTTGTCCGCCAGCAGCGAACGCAAGATGCTGCGATGGCAGTGGTTTTCATGCTCGCAATAGCAGCCCAGGGCAAAGGCGCTGGACTGCGACAGCGCGGCCAGCAGGGCAAGCGTATGCTCGGCGGCGGGCTCGGCCAGCTGCTTGCGAAACTGTTTTTCAAACTGCTGCCAGAGCTTGTCGGCCTGAGCCGTCTGGCCTGCGGCGCGCAGCTTGATGGATTCCTGGGCCTGGGCCATCAGCTCGGCCTGGGGCGAGAGTTCGGGGTACCAGACGTCGTAATAGTTGCGGCTGGCAAATTCGGCCTTGGGCACACCGCGCGGCGGTCGGCGCACCGTGCCTATGCGCAGACCTTCACCGGGGGCGCGATCGCTGCCTAGCTGAATAATGCGTATGGGCATCAGCGTTGTCCTTGCTGCTTACTCGCTGCCGAAGATGGGATGCGTCTTGCGCCGGCCGGTTTTGCCGGGGGCCGTGCTTGCCGCCTCCTGCTTTGAAGGCAGAGTTGAGGGCGACAGCTTGCCGCTCTCGGGGGCAGAGCCGTCGGCTTTTTTGCGTTTGGGCGTGGCTTTGGCCAGAGGGTTGAAGGCCAGAGCGCCCTGAATCCAGTATTGCCAGGCAGGGCGCGTGGCGTAGCCGCTTGGGCCGACCAGGAAATAGCCGTCCATCAGCCCCTTGCTGGACAGCGGCCGCACACCGGCCATCTCTGCCACCTGGGCATGGCTGCCCGGCGGCAGGCGCACCAGCAGCTCGTCGTTTTCCACGCCCAGGCACATCTTGCCGTTGACCATGAACACATGGCAGCCGAACATGGTTTTCTCTTCCACCTCGGTGCAATCCGTCAGCGCGTCGCGCACGGCATCGATCAGCTGCAGGGTTTCGGGATCCAGTGGGCGGCGAGGCATGGCGGTGCTTGTCAATGAGTTAGTGACAAAGAGCTTAGCGAATCACCTCACAGGCATCGCCGTCGAGCATGCGCCTGGCGATGATGACGCGCATGATTTCGTTCGTGCCTTCCAGAATCTGGTGCACGCGGGCGTCGCGCATCAGACGCTCCAGCGGGTATTCGCGGATATAGCCATAGCCGCCGTGCAGCTGCAGGGCTTCGTTGCAGACCATAAAGCCCGCATCGGTGGCAAAGCGTTTGGCCATGGCGCAGTAGGTGCTGGCGTCGCGCGCACCGGCATCGAGCTTGCTGGCGGCCAGACGCACCATTTGCCGTGCAGCCACCAGCTCGGTGGCCATGTCGGCCAGCTTGAACTGCAGGGCCTGAAAGCTGGCGATGGGCTTGCCGAACTGCTTGCGCTCCTGCATATAGCTTTGGGCTTGGGTCAGCGCGCCCTGGGCTGCACCTACCGAACAGGTGGCGATGTTGATGCGCCCGCCGTCCAGCCCCTTCATGGCAATCTTGAAGCCTTCGCCTTCTTTGCCCAGCAGGTGATTGGCGGGAATGCGCACATTGTCGAAATTGATGACGCGCGTGGGCTGGCTGTTCCAGCCCATTTTTTCTTCCTTCTTGCCGTAGCTCACGCCTTCGGCATTGGCAGGAACCACAAAAGCGCTGATGCCGGAGGCGCCCGAGTTGGCATCGCCGGTGCGCGCCATCAGCACCAGCACGTCGGTGGAGCCGGCACCGCTGATAAAGGCTTTGCTGCCGTTGATGAGGTATTCGTTACCCACCAGCTCGGCCCGGGTCTTGAGCGAGGCGGCGTCCGAACCCGCGCCGGGCTCGGTTAAGGCATAGCTTGCCAATTTCTGGCCGCTGGTGAGTGCCTCGCCCCATTGCTCGCGCACGGCGCCGGTGGCCCAGGTGCCCAGCATCCAGGTCGCCATATTGTGGATGGTGATAAAAGCCGTGGTCGATGGATCGACGGCGGCCAGCTCCTCGAAGACCAGGGTGGCATCCAGGCGCGGCAGAGCCAGGCCGCCGGCGTTTTCGGGCGCATAGAGACCGCAAAAGCCCAGCTCGCCGGCCTTGGCGATGGCTTCGCACGGGAAGCTGGCTTCGCGATCCCACTCGGCCGCATGCGGAGCCAGCTCGGCCTGCGCGAACTGGCGGGCGGTATCGGCAAAAGCGCGTTGGTCTGCAGTCAGTTCAAAGTCCATCTTCAGTCTCCGTTATTGTTCTAATTAGCTTCAGGCGCTTATGGATAAAGCGCATTCAGCTATTGAATTCATAGTCATTGCGGTGGCCCCTGGTGCAGCCACTGCTTGAGCACGCCGTCGCGGGCCTGGATCTGCTGGGCCAGGCACTCGTGAAAGCGGCGCGGCCAGTCGGCCTGGGCTTCAAAGGCGGCCTGCGATTTTTTGCACAGCAGATTGCGGCCGCGCGTCCACTCGTTTTGCTCCTTGCGCAGCGCCGGGCGCTCGTGGGCCGAGAGTGCGCGCATCACATCGCCATACAGAATCTGGTTGTCGGTGTCGGCTTGCTGAAAGCGCTTGATGGCGCAGGCATTGGTCTGGGCCGTCGTGCCGTCGCTGACGCAATCGGCCCCGGCCTGGGCATGGGATGGCGGGCTGAGTAATGCAGCGAAAACCATAGCTGTCAGCGCTCTTGTATTAAAGGCTACAACCCGTTTTGAAGTGAAATGATGAAGAGCAGAAATCATGCTCCCATCATCGCCGCAGATGGGGGTGCCAGAAGTCGCGCAGCACAAGCCCTGCCGTGGGTCTGGCGGGTTTGCGCTGCGCTGCTTCATGGAGCCCGGTCTTACTTCAGGCTGATGGTGGTGTTCACGCCATGGCTGGTGGTGGAATCGTCAAACCAGCGGGCGGTGATGGTCTTGGTCTGGGTATAAAACAGCACGACCTGCTTGCCGTAAGGGCCCAGATCGCCCAGCTTGGAAGCGCGGCTGCCGGTGAAGGAGAACAGGGGCACGGGCACGGGAATTGGCACGTTGATGCCGACCTGGCCCACATCGATGTCTTCCTGGAACTTGCGCGCTGCCGCACCGCTTTGGGTGAAGATGGCCGTGCCGTTGCCATTGGGGTTCGCGTTGATGAGTTCGATGGCGTCATCCAGCGTATCGGCGCTGGCCACGGCCAGCACGGGGCCGAAGACTTCCTGCTCGTAAATGCTCATGCCAGGCTTGACGCCGCTGAAAATGGTGGGCGCCACAAAATTGCCTTTTTCGTAGCCGGCCACCTGGGGCTTGCGGCCGTCGAGTTCCAGCACCGCGCCGTCGGCCACGCCGCGCTCGATCAGGCCTTCCACACGCGACAGGGCCGCGCAGGAGACCACGGGCCCCACATCGGTGCCGACTTCGGTGCCGCCGGAGACCTTGAGCGTCTTGGCCTTGGCCACCAGATCGGGAATCCATTTTTGCGCTTCGCCCACCAGCACGACCACCGACAGCGCCATGCAGCGCTGGCCCGCAGCACCGAAGGCGGCACCGGCAATGGCATTCAGCGTCTGCTCCTTGTTGGCATCGGGCAGCACGATGGCGTGGTTTTTGGCGCCCATCATGCATTGCACGCGCTTGCCGGCCAGCGAGGCGCGGTTGTACACATGGGTGCCGACCTTGGTGGAGCCCACAAAGCTGATGGCCTTGATATCGGGGTGGTCGCAGATGGCGTTGACCACGTCTTCGCCGCCATGGATCACGTTGAGCACGCCGGGCGGAACGCCGGCTTCAAGCGCCAGCTCGCACAGACGCATGGTGACCATGGGATCTTGCTCGGAGGGCTTGAGCACAAAGGTGTTGCCCGTGGCAATCGCCATGGGGAACATCCACAGCGGAATCATGGCCGGGAAGTTGAACGGCGTAATGCCAGCGCACACGCCCAGGGGCTGCATGATGGAATAGGTATCGACGCCATTGGCCACGTTATTGGCCAGCTCGCCCAGCTGCAGCGTGCCGATGTTGGCCGCATGCTCCACCACTTCCAGGCCGCGGAACACATCGCCTTCGGCATCGGGCAGGGTCTTGCCCTGTTCGGCCGTCAGCAGGGCCGCCAGCTCCTTCATGTTCTCGCGGATCAGCTGCTGCAACTTCAGGAAGATGCGGGCACGTGCGCCGATGGGGGTTTTCTTCCAGGTCTTGAAGGCCTGCTGGGCGTTGGCTACGGCGGCGTTGACTTCCTCGGGCGTGGCAAAAGGCACGCGGGCCAGCACTTCCTGGGTCGCAGGGTTGACCACATCGCGCCATTGCGTGGTTTTGGATTCGACCAGCTGCCCGTTGATCAGCAACTTGACCGTGGGTGCCAATACCTTGGCGGATGTAGGTGCGTTCATGCCGTGTCTCCTGGATTGCGCCGATGGGAAATCGTTGCGCGTGGTTGATTTGTGCTCCATGGTATGTGTGCGCATTTGCGCAGGCAATAGCAAATTCTGCACATAGTGTGTGCAAATGCGCACAAGTCATCACTCTCTCTGCCAGCGCTGCCGGGGCGGCAAAGGTCTTGTGGCAGCGGCATGAAAAAGGGCTGCCGTAAAGGCAGCCCTTGGCTAACGCGGTTTGGACCTGCCTCAGTGCTTTGCCGCTTTTTCTTGTGCGGCGCGCACCTTGCCGACCTGGGAGGCCGAGACCTGGCTCGCCTGGTTGCCCCAGCCGGCGCGCACAAAGCTGCTCACATCGGCCACCTGCTGGTCGCTCAGGCGCCAGCCAAAAGCGGGCATGGTGAAGGTGGACGGCCGGGTGCGGGTGGCAGGAAGCTTATGGCCTTGCAGCACGATGGCCACCAGATTGCTTGGGTCGCCGGTCAGCACGGCCGTATTGCCTGCCAGGGCGGGGAACACCTGGGCATAGCCCTTGCCGTCGCTGCGGTGGCAGGCGGCGCAGTTGTCCAGGTACAGGGCGGCGCCAACACGGCTGACATCGCCCTTCCACAGCGCATTGGCCGTGTCGTCGCTGGCGGCGAACTGGCCGCCGTCGTCGCCCGAGCGGCCTGCGGGCAGGCTTTTCAGGTACACGGCCATGGCTTTGAGGTCGCTGTCGCTCAGATACTGCGTGCTGTGCTCAATCACCTCGGTCATGCTGCCGAAGACGGCGCTGTGGTCGTTGCGCCCGGTTTTGAGCAGGGCGACGATATCTTCCTCGCTCCAGCGGCCCAGGCCGTCCTGGTCGCCGCGCAGGCTTTTGGCAATCCAGCCGTCAATCGGCGCATTGCCGCCCGCCAGGTACAGGTCTTCGCCAGCGGTCAGGGCTTTTTCGGCCATGGTGACGGAGCGGGGCGTGTGGCAGGAGCCGCAGTGGCCCAGGCCTTCGACCAGATAGGCGCCGCGCAGCCTGGCATCGACCGTGGGGGCCACGGCCGCCGCGCTTTGCTGCACCTGGGCGGCATCGGGCGCAAACAGGGCGCGCCAGATGCCCAAAGGCCAGCGCATGGACAGCGGCCAGGGTATGTCGTTTTCCCGGGTCTGACTTTCCACTGGTTGCACGCCCTTCATGAAGTAGGCATACATGTCCTGCATGTCCTGCTCGGTCACCCGGGCGTAGGAGGGATAAGGCATGGCCGGGTAGAGGCTGCCCTTGTCCTTGGCATAGCCGTGGCGCACGGCCTGGTCAAAATCGGCAAAGCTGTAGCTGCCGATGCCGGTTTTGGCGTCGGGCGTGATGTTGCTGGAGTACATGGTGCCAATCGGCGAGGCCATGGCCAGACCACCGGCAAACGGCTTGCCGCCGGGTGCGGTGTGGCAGGCCACGCAGTCGCCCATGCGCGCCAGGTATTCGCCGCGTATCAAGGCATCGCCGGAGGTGGCGCCTGCAATCGGCTGGGCCGGGCTATGGGGCGCCATGGTCACCATGGGCTGGGGCCCTTCCTGTCCATGTGGCGGCACCAGATTGCTCTTGGCTGCTGTGGCTGCTGCTGCGGAAGTTGTAGCTTCTGGCGCAGCATGGCTGCTCGCCTGAGCCTGTTTTTGTGCCCAGGCGCTCAGACCCAGAATGCTGCCGGTCGCGAGCACGGCGGCAAGCGCCGTACCTTGGATGAAGCGGGCTTTGCGCGAGGAGAATGGCTTGTTTAGCATCTTCATCCTCCTCAAGCCTTGAGCAGCGCGCCGGGCTGCTTGAGGTATTGCGTGCGAATCGCCTTGGCCGACCAGTAGGCCAACGCCGCTACCAAACCGGTTGGGTTGTAGCCCAGGCCCTGGGGAAAGGCCGATGCGCCCAGCACAAACAGATTGTGTGCATCCCAGTTCTGCAGATAGCGGTTCACGGCACTGGTCTTTGGGTCCGTGCCCATGATGGCGCCGCCGTTCAGGTGCGTGGTCTGGTAGCTGGTGGTGTCAAAGCGCGAGCCGGGTTTTTTGCCATAGACGCCTATGGCATGGCCGCCCATGGCTTTGGCAATGCCGCTCATTTTGTCGGCCATGAACATATTCATCTTGATGTCGTTGGGCTGCCAGTCCAGCGTCATGCGCAGCAGCGGGTTGCCGTAGGCGTCCTTGTAGGTGGGGTCCAGGCTCAGGTAATTGCTGCGATAGCTTTGGTGGGCGCCGTGGGCGTCCATCGATACGTGATGGGTGTAGTGCTCGGCAGTGGATTTTTTCCACGCGCTGCCCCAGCTGGGCGTGCCGGGCGGCGTGACCGAAGCCGAAATCGGCTTGGTGCCGCCCTGGTTGAGCCAGAAAGGCGAGCCGCCCACAAAGCCTGCAGCGCCGTGGTCGAAGTTGCCGGCATTGAAATCGTCGATGGCAATGCCGTTGCCGCCGGCGCCCATGAAGGGGTTGGTGGTGTGGCTGTTCTTGTCGAAGAACACCTTGATGGTGGCCATGTTCTGGAAGGCAAAGTTCTTGCCCACCACGCCGGTATTGCTTTCGGGGTCGTAGGGCTTGCCGATTTCCGACAGCAGCAGCATGCGCACATTGTTGAACTGGAACATGCACAGCGCCACGATGTCGGCGGGCTGGAAGACTTCCTGGCCCATGGAGTCGATATAGGTCACGCCGGTGACCGATTTGCCGTCGGCCGACTTGTTCACGCGCGTCACCTGGCATTGCGCACGCAGCTCGAAGCGGGGATCCAGGCGCAGCGCGGGCAGGATGTTCACATTGGGCGAGGCCTTGGAATACATATAGCAGGCATAGCCGCTGCAGAAACCGCAGAAGTTGCACGGCCCCATCTGCGCGCCATAGGGGTTGGTATAGGGTCCCGAGGTATTGGCCGAAGGCATGTTGTAGGGGTGGTAGCCCAGAGATTCGGCGGCCTGGCCGAACAGTGAGGCCGACACCGAGTTCTTTTGCGCAGGCAGGGGGAAGTCGCTGGAGCGATCGGGTGCAAAAGCGTTGCCGCCCTTGGCCATGCGTTTGCCGTTCACCGTCCAGGCCGAGCCCGAGGTGCCGAACACTTTCTCGGCAAAGTCGAAATGCGGCTCCAGCTCGTCGTAGCTGACGCCGAAGTCCTGAATCGTCATGCCTTCGGGGATGAACTTCTTGCCGTAACGCTCTTCATAGTGGCTGCGCATGCGCAGCTCCATGGGGTCGACACGAAAGTGCACGCCCGACCAGTGCAGGCCCGCACCGCCCACGCCGTTGCCCGGCAGAAAAGCGCCGAGCTGGCGATTGGGCAAGGCCACATCCTGGCTGCTATGGCGGATGGTGACGGTCTCCTTGGAGATGTCCACAAACAGCTTGCGGCGCGAGTTGCAGGTCAGCTCGTCCATGGTCTGTGGGTACACGCCATCGGGGTCGGTGTCCTGCATGGGGCCGCGCTCCAGCGCCACCACGTTGAGACCGGCTTCGGTCAATTCCTTGGAGAGGATGGCGCCGGTCCAGCCGAAGCCCACCACCACCACGTCTTTTTTCGCTAATGTCTTTGCCATCTCTTATCCCCGCAGGCCCTTGATCGAAACTGGCGGCAGCGGATATTTCTCGTCCCGCTCTATCCAGTCCATGAAGTCGGCGCGTGCGCCGGGAAAGCCTATGAGCTTCCAGCCCACCATGTCCTTGTTGCCGCCGTGAATGGGGTCGCTGAAAAAGCCTTCGCGGGTATTGCCCCAGAGCATGGAGAAAAAGGTGGCCGAAGGCAGGCTGTCAAAGCCGTCTAGGCCGTGTTGCATCGCCGTCAGCGCCTTGTCCTGCGCATCTGCAGGCAGATCGGCAAAGAGCTTGCCCATGTCCTGGCTGCACCAGGCGTTGGCCGCAGCAATGCCCAGGCGGTAGATCTCGCGCGCATTGAGCTTGAGCTGGTAGCCCATCTCCTTGGGCGCCGAAGGCTCGAACGGGCCTTGCATATACCAGTTGGCACCGGCCGCCCAGGGCGTGTTCATCTGGCGATCGATGAACTCGGGCACACCGGCTTCCAGGGCGCCAGGGCCCAACTCGTCCTGGGGAATCAGCCGGGCCACTGCGGCCTGGAGAAAACGATATTCTTCGGCGCTGAAGTAGCTGGGCTGGTAGCTGGCCGCCTCTGCCAAAGCCGTGTTGACGGGCGTGCCGGGAACGGGCGGCAGGTGATTGGGCTGGCTGGCAACCAGGGTGGCGGCCCCGCCAGCGGCTGCGACAGCCGCCACGGGGATGATGGGCAGGGATTTCATGAAGAACGCACGCCGCTGCGGACTTCCCAAAGATTTGCTGTTATTCATCATATATAAGTGTTAGCGCTAACATTGTAAGCATGCAAAGCAAATCTCTGCTTTGGATCAAGAGATTTGGCGCTTGTATGGGCTAGGTGTCGGTTGGCTGCAACCGGGGTTTTGGCGAATTCTTGATTGATAAGTCATACAAGAAAGAAATCCGAAGCGCGTAGCAAGCGGCTGCAAATGCAGCGTCTGAGTTGTGGCCGCTGCTGGGGAGCGCTGCCCATTAGCGCTAACATGGCTCGCAAACTTTCAGAGGACTCTGCTTTGTCTGCTCGCCGCCCCGATAAACCTGCTAGCTCCGATAGCTCTGACCACGCGCCCGCACCGCGCGCCCGTTCACCGCGTGCCAGCGGCCGCGTCACCTTGCAGGATGTGGCGGCGCATATCGGGGTCAGCGCCATGACGGTATCGAGAGCGCTGCGCGGCGGAGCCCGCGTTGATCCGCAGCTGCTGCAGTCCATACGCGAGGCGGCGCAGGAGATGGGCTATGTGCCCGACCCGGCCGCGCGTGCCCTGGCCTCCCAGAAAAGCAACCAGATCCTGATGCTGGTACCCATGCTCTCCAACACCTTGTTTGTGGAGCTGATCGAGGCGGCCCATGCCGTGCTGTTTGCGGCCGGCTATCAGGCCATGATCGGTGTGACCCACTACGACCGCGAGCAGGAGTTGCAGCTGCTGCAGTCCTATCTGCCGCTGCGCCCGGCCGGTCTGCTGGTGACGGGCTTTGAGCAAAGCCCGCAGGCACAGATGCTGCTGGAGCAAAGCCGCGTGCCCTGCGTACACATGATGGAGCTCAGTGACGCCGCCGAGGTGGCTTGCGTGGGATTTTCACAGCAGCAGGCCGGGGCCGCCATGACTGCGCACCTGCTGGACAGAGGCTATAGACGCATTGCTTTTTGCGCGGGCCAGCTCGATGCACGGGTGATGCAGCGCGCCAGCGGCTGGCGGCAAACTCTTGAGCGCGCCGGCCTCTATGCGAGCGAGCTGGAAATCATGTGGCCGCAGCCCACGTCCATGGTCATGGGCGCCCAGTTGCTTGAGGCCACGCTGGCGCAGGACCCCACGGTAGATGCCATCTTTTTCTGCAATGACGACATTGCCCAGGGCGCTTTGCTGCAGGCCTTGCGCCTGGGCCTGGATGTGCCCGGCAAGCTGGCCATTGCCGGCTTCAATGACTTGCCCGGCAGCGACCAGATGATCCCCCCCCTGACCACCATCCGCAGCCCGCGTGCGCGGATAGGTGAGGAAAGCGCCCGGCTGTTGTTGCAGCTGCTGGACGGCAATCCGCCCGCCTTGCTGCGCAGGGATCTGGGCTATGAGCTGGTGGTCAGGGCCAGCAGCTAGTTGCCATTAGCTAGCAACAGCTGCCGCTCATCCGCCGTTGACCGGATTGGGTCAGGTTTGCTATCGAACCAATAGCTTCAGGCGCTTATCAATCCAGGCTGATATGCGCTTTTTCAATCAAAAGCTTGTATTGCTCTGACTTTTTCTTGGCGAACTGCTGCATCTCGGCCACCGTGAAGCCCATGGGCTGGAAGGCAAAGGTGGCGAATTTTTCCTTGACCTGGGGGTCTTGCAGCACGGCCACGACATCGGCGCGGATCTTCTCGCGCACGCCGGCATCCACGCCCTTGGGCGAGAGCAGGGAGACAAAGGAGTTCACATCCAGCTCGGCGGGGCCGCCGGCTTCGGCCACGGTGGGCACGTCGGGCATTTGCGCAATGCGCTTGGGCGCGGCCACGGCCAGGTAGCGGATCTTGCCGCTTTTGTAGATGCCCTGGCTGGATGGCAGGCTGGCAAAGCTCCAGGCCGGATCGCCGTTGGCCACCGAGGTGAACAGCTGGCTGACCTCGCGGTAAGGCACATGGGTCATCTTGCTGCCGGTCAGGTAGTCCAGCCATTCGCCGCCCAGATGACCGGGGCTGCCCACGCCCCAGGAGCCGTAGCTGACCTTGCCGGCATCGGCCTTGGCGGACTTGATCAGATCCGCCATGTTTTTCCAGGGCGATGCGCTGGGCACGGCCACAAAGAAAGGCGTGAGAAACAAGGGGGCCACGGGGTCGAAGTGATCCAGCGTGTTGAAGTTCCTGTTCTTGTACAGATAGGGCAGGGCCGAGATATGTTCGCTGTCCAGTTGCAGCAGCGTGTAGCCGTCGGGCTTGGCGCGGCGTGCATATTCAATCGCCACAAAGCCGCCGCCGCCGGGGCGGTTGTCCACGGTCACGCCTTGCTTCCAGCGTGCGGCCAGCTTCTCGCCCACGATGCGCAGCACGGCGTCAGGCCCGCTGCCCACGGCAAAAGCGGTGACCACGGTCACCGGGCGGCTGGGGTAACTGGCGGCTGTGCTCTGCGCCGCAGCGCCACCCGCCAGAGCCAGCAAGGCCGCGCCCGCCACCAGGCTGCGCCTATTCAATTTGATAGCTGTATGCGCAATACGGGTGTAGGCTGGGATGTTTTTTTGGTCATTTTTCACAGTTTGTCTCCTGGTTGAAAATTTTTGCTGTTCCTGCGGATAACCAAAGAGCGGCTTGCGTTGAGGCAAGCCGCCGGGCAAGACCGGTGCGGGCGGTTGCCTTGCTTCTTTCTGTTTCTCTATCCCCCGGCATCCGGCTGGGCTAGCGGCGCGGCCTTGGCAAACGCGGGCAGGGCATTGCAGGCCGCATCCACGGCGCTGATCAGCGGCCAGCGGCCCATGCCGACGCCAAAGCGGCGGGCGCTTTCCACCTGGGGAATCAGATAGACATCGGCCAGCGTGGGCGCATGGCCAAAGCAGAAGCTGCCGCGCTTGCCGTCCTGGGCCAGCAAGGCCTCGATGGCATCAAAACCGGCGCCAATCCAGGTGGCGCACCAGGCGTTGACGGCGGCTTCGTCGGCACCAAACTGCTGGCGCAGCGTCTGCAGAATGCGGCGGTTGTTGATGGGATGGATGTCGCAGCCCACGATGGCCGCCAGGGCACGTACCTGGGCGCGTGCCTGGGAACCTGCGGGTAGCAGGGCGGGTGTGGGGTACTGCTCTTCCAGCCACTCGATGATGGCCGGCGACTGGATCAGGGTCTCGCCACTATCGAGCGTGAGTGCCGGCACCAGGCCTTGCGGGTTCACGCTTTTGAAGGCGGCCTGGGCCTGCTCGTCCACGCGCAGATCGACGGGAATGTAGTCGGGGCTCAGCCCTTTGAGGTTGAGCGCAATGCGCAGGCGGTGCGAGGTGCCGCTGCGGAAAAAACTGTAGAGCTGCATGCTGGCGTCTTACTCGGGCTGGCCCACGGTCAGGGCGATCTCGCCCACGCCTTCCACGCGGCCCGTGATCCGGTCGCCGGGCAGCACGGCGCCCACGCCTTCGGGCGTGCCGGTATAGATCAGATCACCGGGCTGGAGGTGATAGAACAGCGACAGGTCGGCAATGATTTCGCGGATGTTCCAGATCAGCTTGTTCACATCGGACTGCTGCTTGACTTCGCCGTTGACGGACAGCTCGATGGCGCCGGACTCAATCACCTGGCCGGGCATGGGCACTACGGCGGTGGCCACGGACGATTGCTCCACATCCTTGCCCAGATCCCAGGGCCGGCCCTTGTCGCGCGCCACCAGTTGCAGATCGCGGCGCGTCATATCCAGGCCGCAGGCATAGCCGTAGATGTATTCATGGGCTTCGCTTGCCGCAATGCGAAAGCCGGCTTTGCCTATGGCCACCACCAACTCCATCTCGAAGTGATAGTTTTTCGTCTCTGGCGGGTAGGCCACGGTGGCGCCGGATTCGGTCAGCGTCTGCGGGGCCTTGGTGAAGTAGAAGGGGCGCTCCACGCTCTTGTCCACGGGGCGGCCCATTTCCACCGCATGGGCGTGGTAGTTGCGGCCCACAAAGAACAGGCGGTTGATGGGCAGGCGTTGCTCGCTGCCTTGCACGGGCAGGGATTGAACCGGAGCGGGAGTCCAGAGATAGTTGCTTGGGGTCATGGGAGAAATTCCTGGTTGGTGATCGGTAAGAAGTGCTTGAAACCAGCGCCCTTCAAGAGTGGGACAGTCGGCAAGGGCCTGGGCGGCCCCGCCGCCCCGCAGCAAAGGCTGTCGTCCCCCTCTCAGGGGGAAGACGCGCAGCGGCTCAGGGGGTCTCTGCTCTATATGCGTGAACGGCTTCAAAAATGGGCGTGTCGGCAAAGCGGAACAGATCCAGCTGGGGTTGATCGGCATCGCAGCGGGCGGTGAAGGGCTGCCATGAGGGCACGACAAACATGTCGCCACGGCGCACCTGCCATTGCTTGTCGCCCACGGTGACCAGACCCTGGCCGTCAAAGACCTGGAACACGGCCGAACCCACTTCACGCTTGGGCTGGGTCGCTGCGCCGCTTTGAATGCGGTGCATTTCGCAGCGAATCGTGGGCAGCACATCGCGGCCGTTTGTCGGGTTGGTGTAGCGCACGGCGGCGTGGCCAGGGCTTACGGTGGCGGCATAGCCTTCGGCCTCCAGCGCCAGTTGCTCGCTCAGGGCGCGGTCCGTATCCACCCAGCGATAGGCCAGCAGCGGCGTGGCGGGCGTTGGCTCCAGATGCGCTACCGGGCGTAAGCCGGGGTGAGCCCACAGGCGCTCCGAGCGCGAAAACTGGGGCTGGACGCGCTCATGCGGCTCCAGCTGCAGGCGTCCGTGCTCGAAGAACTGCGACTCGGTGTAGTAAGCAAACGGAATGTCCAGGCCGTCAATCCAGGCCATGGGCTGACTGGCCGCATTGTGGTGGGCATGCCAGTTCCAACCGCCCTGGGGCAGAAAGTCGCCGCGCGACATGCGCACCGAGTCACCGTTGACCACGGTCCACACGCCTTCGCCTTCCACCACAAAGCGAAAAGCGTGCTGGCTGTGGCGGTGCTCGGGTGCATCTTCGCCGGGCATCAGATATTGAATCGCGGCCCAGAGCGTGGGCGTGGCAAACGGGCGCCCGCCCAGGGCCGGGTTGGCCAGGGCAATGGCGCGACGCTCGCCGCCCCGGCCCACGGGAACGATGCGGCCGGCCTCGTCGGCCAGCTTGAGCAGATGGTCCCAGCGCCACAAATGGGGCAAGGCCTGGCTTTTGGGGTGGGCGGGCATCAGGCCGCCGATTTCCGTCCACAGCGGCACCAGCATTTCCTGCTCGAAGCCGCGGTACAGCTGCTCGAGTGCGGGCGTGGGTTCGGGCTGGCCGGGGCCGGCCCCGGCCGACAGTTTGACGGGGGAAGGAGGTGTTGTTTCTGTATGGAGCATGGCGCTTGCTTTTTTTGGATGGACTCAGTCTTTGGCCAGGCAGGTTTCTGCCGTCCAGCCGTACAGCCATTCCATGGCGTCATAAAAACGCTCTGGCGACCGCCCCTTCCACAAATCGTTGCGCACCAGACGCTCCACTCCCTTGGCGTGGAAGATACGGCCCATCTCTCGCGCCGAAAGCACCACACGCGCCGTACGGGCAATGCGTGAGCGCTCATAAAGCTGTAGCGCTGCAGGCCAGTCGTGCTCGCAGTGCTTGAGGGCCCGGCCTAGTGTGACGGCGTCTTCGAGCGCCATGCAAGCGCCCTGGGCTATGTATTGCAGTGTGGGGTGGGCGGCATCGCCCAGCAAGGTTGTGCGGCCGAAAGTCCATTGGTCAATGGGTTCGCGGTCGGCCGTGGCCCAGCGTTTCCAGCTCTTGGGCAAGTCGATCAGCTGGCGTGCAAGCGGGCAGCAATCCTGGAAATAGCTTTGCACTTCTTCGCGGCTGCCTTCGCGCACGCCCCATTCCTCGGCCTCGCGGCTGTGAAAGGTGACGACCACGTTGTATTGCTCGCCGCCGCGCAGCGGGTAGTGCACAAGGTGGTAGTTGGGGCCGACCCAGATGCTGGCCGCATTCCAGCGCAGATCCTGGGGAAAGTCGTTTTTTTCGACCACGGCGCGGTACACCACATGGCCGGAAACGCGGGCTGCATCGCCAACATATTGCTGGCGCACCACGGATTTGACGCCGTCGGCGCCAATCAGTGCCTGGCCGACGTGGGCCACACCATGCTGGTCGTAGACGGTGACGGTTTCGCCGTTTTGCTCCACGCGCTCAATGCGTGTTCCCGTCAGGGTTTCGATATTGCCATGGGCCTGTGCACCCTCTAGCAGCGAGCGGTGAATGTCGGCGCGGTGAATCACGGCATAGGGATTGCCAAAGCGCTGGCGAAAGGCTGCGTCCGTGGGGATGCGTCCTACCAGGCGCTCGTCCAGTGCGTCGTGCATGACCATCTCGTCGGTATAGACGGCGCGGCTGCGGGCCAGCTCGCCAATGCCCAGCGCATCGAAGGCGGCAAAAGCATTGGGACCCAGCTGAATGCCGGCGCCGATTTCGCCCAGCTCGGGCGACTGCTCCAGCACCTTGACGGCATAGCCCAGACGGGCCAGCGACAGGGCTGCCGCCACGCCGCCAATGCCGCCGCCGGCCACCAGGACGGGAAGAGTTGATGAGCAAGGAGTCGTCATGGTTTCGCTTCTTTCTGGTGCCGCTTTCCACTCGGTGCTGATGCAAACCAGGCCCGTCTAGGTCTGCGTCATCGCCAAAAGCCGGGTGGCTAGTGGTCGCGGAAGATAAATAAACAGTGTGCTGACGATCAGTGTAGTTTTTATTTATCTCAAAAGTTTCTGGGGTAAACCCGGTGGTCGAATGCGCGGTCTGAATCGGCCCGAATTCATGAGAACATTCCTCTGCGCACCGCAGCCACACAGAACAAGACATGCAATACCAACCCGCAGAACTGGAAAACTATCCCGGCTATCACATACGCAGGCTGCAGCAGATCGCCGTGGCTGTCTTCATGGAGGAGGTCGAGGCCTTTGGCGTCACGCCCGTGCAATACGCGGCCATGTCGGCCGTGCTGCGTCAGCCGGGTGTGGATCAGCGCACGCTGGCGCGCAACATCGGTTTTGACACTTCCACCATTGGCAGCGTGATCGACCGGCTGGAAGTGCGTGGCCTGATGCTGCGCAATCCCAGCCCCACGGACAGGCGGGTGCGCCAGCTGACGCTGACGGATGAGGGCCGCGAATTGCTGCAGCAGGCCGAGCCTGCCGTGTTGCGCGCCCAGCGCCGCATGCTAGAGCCGCTACCCGATGACAAGCGTGCCCAGTTCATGGAGCTGATTGCGCTGCTGATCCATGAAAACGACGAGTTCGCTCGCGCCCCCAGTGCCGTGGCCGAGCGCAGCGCAGAAGGCAAGCGCACGGCGGCAGTCAAGGCCGTGAAGTCCTTGACGGGCAAGGCGTCTGGCGCCCGTGCCGGCAAGCTGGTCAAAGCGGCCAAAGCAGCCGTCGAGTAAGCCCGGCTCATGGACTGGGACCATCTGCGTTTTTTTGGCGAGCTGGCCCGCAACGGCAGCATGGCTGCTGCCGCGCGCCGCCTGGGCGTGGAACACACCACGGTGTCGCGCCGCATTCAGGCGCTGGAAAAGCAGCTGGGTGCCGTGCTGTTTGAACGCGCCGGCGGGCAGTGGCGACTGACGGAAGCCGGCCGCCAGCTGTTGACCGTGGCCGACAGCATGCAAAGCGCGGTCGATGGGCTGGAGCGCGGCCCGCTGGCGCTGGCCTCGCACAGCGAAGGCCCGGCCGGACTGGTGCGGGTGGGTGCTACCGAAGGCTTTGGCACGCAGTTGCTGGCCTCGGAGCTGGCGCGCCTGACTCAGCGCTACCCCATGCTCAGCATCGATTTGCTGGCGCTGCCGCGCATGCTGCATCTGTCGCGGCGCGAGGCCGACATCGTCATCTCGCTGGAGCGCCCCAAGCGCGGCTCGGTGGTGGTTACCAAGCTGGCCGACTACCGGCTTTATCTGTACGGACAGCGCGAATACCTGGCCCGCAAGCCCCTGGTGGCCAGGACCGAAGATCTGCGCCACCACAGCTTTGTGCACTATGTGGACGATATGTTGTTTACCCGCGAGCTGCAGCTGCTGGACACTTTGCACCAGCCCGAGCGTTTTGCCTTGCGCAGCACCAGCATTACCGCCCAATACGAGGCCGTCAGAGCCGGAGCAGGTCTGGCCGTGCTGCCAGCTTTTCTGGCCGACAAAGACCCGGTTCTGAGCCGCGTGCTGCCGGAGCAGGCCTGCTTCACCCGCACTTTCTGGATGAGCATGCCCGTGGAGTCGCGCCAGATTCCGCGCATTGCCGCCACCTGGAGCTTTCTGCGCGATACCGTGCAATCCATGCGCAGCCTGCTCTGTCCTTGAGATACGTTCAGGTCAGCAAGTGATTCGCGAAAAAATCAAAACCCCGGCAACGCAAGCGGCCGGGGTTTTCATTGAAAGCTGCCAAAGCGCAGACCCAGTGGCCGCTTTCAGCTATGTATTTCGATCAAGCGCTGGCTTGAACACCTTTGTTCGCAAACGTGGGGCCGGTGGTGCCGGGAATCCAGCCGGGATAGGTTTCCATCACTTCGGCAAACAAGGCGGAGTCTATCCAGCGTTGCAGCCAGTCCTGCAGATGCGGCCAGGGCTGCTCGTCCCACTGCGCCTGCTCGATGCGGGCGTACTGGCGTACAAAAGGGCGCAAAGCCATGTCGGCCAGGCTAGGGTGCAGACCAAACAGGTAACCGGTCTGATCGAGCTGGTCGTTGAGCTCGCTGAGCCAGATCAGTGCATCGGCCTGGGCCTGATTGACTTCCTCGGCGCTGTGGCGCTCGGGGTATTTGCAGCGATCCAGCGCTTTCTTGAAAAAACCGTCATTGCGCGCGATCAGCGACAGCATCTCGCTCAGCTCGCCTTGCGTGGGTGAGAGCCAGCCGTCGGGATCGTTGGCGGCAAGCGCATGCAGCATGATGTCTAGGCTTTGATCGATCACGGCTCCATCTGCACTCACCAGCACCGGCACCGTGCCTTTGGCCGATGCATCCAGCAGTGCCTGTGGCTTGTTTCTCAGATTGATCTCGCGCAACTCGCAGGCCATGGCCGAATGCGCCAGCGCCAAACGGGCACGAATCGCATAAGGACAGCGGCGAAAGGAATACAGCACAGGCAGCGAAGAGGGTGAGGACAAGGAATCAGACATGAACAGCAGAGAAAAGTGCGATGCAGCGTTGAAGGCTTTGCGTGCGCTTGGATGAGTTTGGGAATGGAGCAGCCCACAGCCTAACCCATGTCTCATGCCGTCAGGGCGTGATCGCCTATAGATCGCCTATAGCCAAAGCCAGCGGCTTTGCGGGCCTGGAAACGAGCCAAAGCGAATACCAAAGTGCGTGAAGGCCAAACTCGCGAGGCTAAAGGGGTGCAAGGGATTCTGAAAGACACAGTGCTATTTGTTGTGACCGTACAGCGCATCAGCGGCCACGCCATCCGGGTGCGGGCCATGCGGCAAGCACAGGTCCATACCGCTGATAGGCTCTGCAGCCTGCGAGCGTTCGAGGGCCTGGCAACCGGTCTTGCTAAAAATTATGTGCGATTGCACAATTTTGTCGAACTTCGAAATTCATAGCGAAAAGTCGTTGTACAATTCGATCCATCGTAGGGGAGTCGCCAAGCTGGTTAAGGCACCGGATTTTGATTCCGGCATGCGAAGGTTCGAATCCTTCTTCCCCTGCCAAGATATAAAAACCTGTTCACGCAAGTGAACAGGTTTTTTGTTTTGTGCCTTTTGTGTTGCGCTTTGCATTGCCTTTTTCCCGCTTGGTTTGTCATACGCCATCCGCGGGTCCATCCATTGCGCGGATTCGATCTGGTGAAATTCGCATTCGCCGGGCGCAGGCAATAGATATCTGCAAATCCTGCATGTCTAGATTCGCCTTGCTTCGTGATGCCGCGCTGTTTTCTCTGACGTTTTTGCGGTGCTCAGTTGCAGTGCTTCGGTATTGATAGCTGCCTGCGCTTAACTGTGCTGCATCTGAGGCCTGTTTGATACTTCGTCGAGTGGACGTGACGGTTTGTTTCGAGTCGGACAGGCTTTTGTCCATGGCCGCGGGCGATTTGAGGCAGGTGGCAGAGGCCAGATTGGCTTTTTGCCTAAGTGTTACTACGGATACGTCAATAAATGTCGTTAAATTTCTTGCGAAATGATTCGATGATTGCGTCGAATCGTCAAAACAAAGAAATTTCACCTGCAAACTGCTTATAGACTGGCTCTCTTTTGTTCGACTTACTTTCGATAATTGTTCGATTTAAGTCGAAGTTGATCCGAACCCAGCAGGAGCGGCGTATGCCCAGCAAATCTTCGATTCTCCAGACCGTGGCCCTGGCTGCCAGCCTGTGTGTTGGCACGGCTGCCGTGGCCCAGGAATCTTCCATGGCCCGTGTCGAGCGTACCAAGACGCTGCGCGTGGGGGTGATTTCGGGTGCCACGCCTTATTTCCACAAAGATCTGGTGTCGCAAAAATGGGAAGGCTTTGGTCCTGACTTCGCCACCAGTCTGGCCCAGAAGCTGGGCGCCAAGGTGGAGCTGGTGGAAACCACCTGGGGCAATTCGGTAATGGATCTGCAGACCAACAAGATCGACGTGATGTTCGGCATGGGCCCGACGCCCGCGCGCCGTGAAATGGTGGATTTCTCGGAGATGCTGTTCAACAACACGCTCACAGCGGTCTGCAAAAAAGGCTACGGCCCCGTCAAGACCTGGGAGCAGTTGAACGATCCCAAGGTCAAGATCGTGGTGGACGTGGGATCCAACCAGGATCAGTTCGCTACCAAGACTTTGCCCAAGGCCAATATTGCACGCCTGGAAAGCTCGGGCGCGGCCTCCATGGCCGTGCAGACCGGCCGTGCCGATTGCCAGATTCTGATGGTGTTGCTGGCCCAGCCGCTGCTGGCCAAGCGCCCCGATGTGGGTGCCATGTTTGTGCCCGAGCCCGTGGCCACCTCATCCACCCATATCGGCCTGCCCAAGAGCAGCAACAAGGATTTTGAAAAAGCCGTGAATACCTGGCTGCTGGATGTGCGCGCCAAGGGCGAGGTGCAGTCGGTGATCGTCAAGAACATGGAAAAGCTGGCCGGCGTCAAGCCCGAGAGCTTTCCCAAGCAAGTCAAGTTCTAAGCTCTGACCCATAGATTCCGACTGGGACTTGCCCGGTCCCTGCTGCGGCTGCCATGCAAGGCAGCCGCAAGTCGTTCAGGAGTAGCAATGTACGAATGGGATTTTTCCCTGTTGTGGAAGTATCGGACCCTGTTCATCCAGGGCATAGGCTATACGCTGCTGTTCACCGCCATCTGTGTGGCGGGTGGGCTGGCCGTGGGCCTGGTCGCGGGTCTGGGGCGGCTGTCGCGCCATAAATGGATCACCTTGCCGCTGCGTGCGTTTGTGGAAGTGTTCCGTTGCACGCCGGTGCTGGTGCAACTGGTGTGGTTTTACTACGCGCTGCCGGTGCTCACCGGCATCGAGATGTCGGCCCCGGTGGCGGCTGCGCTGTGCCTGTCGCTGTACGGCGGGGCCTTCTATTCCGAAATCATTCGCGGCGGCGTGATCTCCATCGATGCGGGCCAGACCGAGGCCGCTCAGGCCATTGGCATGACGCAGTTTCAGCTGATGCGCCGCATCATCTTGCCGCAGGCCTTCAAGCGCATGGTGCCGCCGCTGATGAGCCAGTCCATCATGCAGCTCAAGAATACTTCGCTGCTGTCTGTGCTGGCCGTGCCCGATCTGCTGTATCAGGGCCAGGTGATTGCGCATGACACCTACCGTCCGCTGGAGGTCTATACCTTCATCGCCGTGGCTTATTTCGTGATTCTGCTGCCGGCCACCATGTGGGCCAAGCGCATAGAGCAAAACAGCTCTCAAGCCAAGGAGGCATAAGCGATGACTGCTCCTGTAATTGAGATTAAGAATCTCAAAAAATCCTTTGGCGATCTGGCCGTTCTGAAAGATATTTCGCTGACGGTGGAGCGCGGCTCCGTCGTGGCGCTGATCGGCCCCTCGGGCTCGGGAAAATCCACGCTGCTGCGCTGCGTCAATCTGCTGACCGTGCCCGATGGCGGCGATATCCGCGTGGGTGAGCAATCCATCACCTTCAGCGGCAAAAACACGGCACTGCCGCGCGACAAGGTGCTGGCCGGCTACAGAGCCCGCACCGGCATGGTGTTTCAGCATTTCAATCTGTTCCCCCACATGACGGTGCTGCAAAACGTCATGGAAGGGCCGGTGACGGTGCTCAGGAAAAACCGGCACGAAGCCGAGGCCAAGGCACGCGAGCTACTGGCCAAGGTGGGTTTGGCAGACCGTGCCGATATGGTTCCTGACAGAATGTCTGGCGGCCAGAAGCAGCGCGTGGCGATTGCACGGGCTTTGGCCATGGAGCCTTCCGTCATGTTGTTTGACGAAGCGACCTCGGCGTTGGACCCCGAACTGGTGGCCGAAGTGCTAGGTGTCATCAAATCGTTGGCCAAGGAAGGTATGACCATGATTTTGGTCACGCACGAAATAGCTTTTGCCCGCGAAGTGGCGGACAAGGTGATCTTCATGCGCGATGGCGTGGTGGTGGAGTCAGGGCCGCCCTCGCAGGTGATAGACGATCCGCAGCAGGAGGCGACACGCAGCTTTCTGGGCCGGATTCTGGGTAGCAGCCATGCGCCGGCTCGGGCGTAGAGGTGTAGCGCATGAATGAGAGCAAGAACAGCATCAGGTACGGCAGCAGCAAGCTTTGCGCGTACCACAGCATGAAGAGAATGGGGTAAGCATGGAATACCGTTTGGACGAAACCGACCGTCAGCTGCTGCGCCTGCTGCAGACCAATGCGCGCGCCTCGACCGCGCATCTGGCGCGGCAGATGAATTTGGCGCGCACCACCGTGGTGGCGCGCATTGCCAAGCTGGAGCAGGAAGGCGTGATTGCCGGCTATGGCGTGCGTCTGGGCTCGCGGCTGGAACAATCGGCCGTGCGCGCCTACTGCGGCATCCGCGTGCAGCCCAAGACGGCAACCTCCGTCATGCAGGCGCTTAACCGCTTTACCGAGGTGGAGGAAGTCTCGGCCGTCAGCGGCCAGTACGATTACATGGTGTTTGTGCGTTGCGAAAGCAATGAAAAGCTCGATGCCTTGCTGGATCGCATTGGCCTGATCGACGGCATTCAGCAGACCTATACCTCGGTGGTACTGAGCCGCAAGATCGACCGCCGCACCACGGCCGAGGTGGTGGCAGACAATCAGGCTGGCTGAGAATCGGGCGTCCGCTTCAGAACAAACACCCGTCAGCGATAGGCTGCTCGGGTGTTTTTGCTATTTATACAATAGCTGTCTGCGCTTGATTACATTGGACGAGAGGCCGACTTGACCTCAAGCTCACTGTTCTGAATGCCTTACAGGAAGCGGCTGGCACGGAAAGGGTAGGGGTCCAGCGGCAGCTGCGCATCGCCCAGCATGCGGGCGGCCAGCAGGGCGGCGGTTCCCGGTCCGGTGCTAAAGCCTATGTGCTGGTGGCCAAACGCCAGCCACAGGCCGGGGCGGCCCGGCATTTCGTCGATCACCGGGCGGCTGTCGGGCAGGGTGGGGCGGCGGCCCATCCACAGTGGCTGCTCCAGGCGCTGGCCCAGGGGCAGGGCCTGGCGGGCGGCGGCTTCGGCCTGCTCCAGCTGCTGTGGCTTCATGGGCGCATCGCAGGCATTGAGCTCCACGCCGGTGGACAGGCGCAGGCCCTGCTCCATGGGCGAGAGCACATAGCCGCCTGCCGTGTCATATATAGGGCGCTGCAGGCGGGCGGAGGTGTCGCCCGCTGCGTAATGCATGTGGTAGCCGCGCTCAAAGCCCATGGGCACATCAATGCCCAGGCCGGCCAGGAACTGGCTGCTCCAGGGTCCCAGGGCGACCACGACGCGGTCGTATTCACGGGTTCCGTCGCCGTCCACCACGGACCAGCGACCCGTCACGCTTTGGCGCACGGTGCGCAACTCGGTGGTCTTGAGCGCGCCACCACGGGCCACAAAGGCCTGGGCATAGGCCTTGACCACGGCACCGGGGCTGTTGACGGAGTAGCTGTCCTTGATCCACAGGGCCTTGGCAAACACCGGCGCGAGCACCGGCTCCAGATCGCTGATGGCTGGCGCATCCAGCGTTTGTGTGGCAATGCCAAACTGCTCCATGGTCTCGCGACCCAGCTGCGCGCCAGGGGCGTCAAACGCTTGCAGGCTGCGGTAGAGGAACATCCAGCCGTTGTCGCGCAGCCGGCTCAGTTCGTTGACTTCGCCCAGCAGGCGTTTGTGCTCTGCGGTGGACAGGCTGATCAGAGCGTCCAGCGCGGCCGTGGTTTCGGCAAACACGCTGTGGCGTGCATTGCCGACAAAGCCCATGGCCCAGCGCAGATTGGCGGCGACAAAGGCCGGGTTGTAGCGAAAGCCTGTGCCCTGGTTCTTGAGCAGCCCCGGCAGATTGCCCCACAGCTTGGGGTGGTTGAAAGGCATGAGCGAGCTGCGCGCAATCACGCCGGCGTTGCCGTACGAGGTTTCCAGGCCGGGAGCACGCCGGTCCAGCAGCGTTACCGCCAAACCACGGCGCTGCAACTCCAAGGCGGTTGCCACGCCCACCATGCCGGCGCCCAGCACGGCCACTGTTTTTTGTGTCATGAGAATACACGCGCCAGCCCTAGGCCGGCTGGCGCATCAAAAGTCCAGATTGCGTTCCGCAGCGGCATGGCAAGGTGGCATGCCGCAGGGGGTAGACGGTATTGTCGGCGCGAACCGGTAGGGCTTTTTGCAACATTCGCATCCAGCTGAACGCGGAGCGAAAAAAAGAGAGCCGACGGCTCTCTTGGGCTTAAAGCGCGGGCGGCAATCAGTCCACAACCACCTTGGGCTGGCCTTGCTGCATATGGCCGATGACGGCGGCCTCGGCAAAGCCCTGGGCGGCAAAAAGCTGCAGCACCTGCTCGGCCACCTCGGGTGCGCAGGAGACCAGCAGGCCGCCCGAAGTCTGAGGGTCGGTCAGCAAAGCGCGCTGTGCATCGGTGACCGAGGCCGCCAGTTCGATCTGCTCACCATATGAGGCCCAGTTGCGAGCCGAGGCGCCGGTGATGACGCCTTGCTCTGCAAAGCCTTGCACCGTGGGCAGCACCGGCAGCTTGGCGCTGTCGATGCGGGCCGTGAGGCCGGCGCCGCGTGCCAGCTCCAGGCCGTGGCCCAGCAGGCCAAAGCCGGTCACGTCGGTCAGCGCATGCACGCCGTCGAGCTTGGACAGATCGGCCCCGGGGCGGTTGAGCTGGGTGGTGGCCTTGACCATGGCGGCATAGCCGGCATCGTCGAGCAGGTTCTTTTTGAGCGCGGCCGACAGAATGCCCACGCCCAGCGGCTTGCCCAGAATCAGCACATCACCGGCCTTGGCGTCGGCATTGCGCTTCATGTGCTTGGGGTTGACGATGCCAATGCCCACCAGGCCGTAAATTGGCTCTACCGAATCAATGGAGTGGCCGCCGGCCAGGGGAATGCCGGCATCGCGGCAAACGGACTCGCCGCCTTCCAGGATCTTGGCGATCACATCATGGGGCAGCACATTGATGGGCATGCCCACAATGGCCAGTGCCATCAGCGGCGTGCCGCCCATGGCATAGATATCGGACAGTGCATTGGTGGCGGCAATGCGGCCAAAGTCGAACGGGTCGTCCACGATGGGCATGAAGAAATCGGTCGTCGCCACAATCGCCTGCTCGTCGTTGATCTGATAGACAGCGGCATCGTCGGCAGTTTCCGTTCCCACCAATAGGTTGGGGAAGAACTGCTTGGGCAGATTGCTTTTGGCCAGCAGTTCGGACAGCACGCCGGGCGCGATCTTGCAGCCGCAACCGCCGCCGTGGGATAGGGAGGTGAGTCGGGGAACTTGAGGGGTATCTGTGGTCATGGATGGAGTCTGACTGGCAATGGGGGCAAGCTGGCCTGCGATTGACGCGGGGCGGTCCGGTTGGACATATGTTGCATTATCGGCAGCCCGCACATTCCCTGTACTTTAGTGCGAGGCCGCTGCGGGCTGCCAAAGCAAGGTTTACACCTCTACCGCTAAAGATGTGAAAAAATGTACAAGATTCGGAGGCGGAGCCGGATAGCAAGCTTTCGCCGTCCTGTCTCTCAAGTCCTGTGCCTGCTGTTTTCATGGAGTCCTTGTTGTCACCGTTGTTGTCATATTGCAAGCCAGGTCGATGCCATGGAGCGCAGCCTCTTCGCCGCAACAGCGGCTGGGCTTGCCTGCTCGTGGCCTGTCTGGCCTGGTCGGCCACGGCGGCCCGCTCGGAAACGGCGGCCCAAGAGCATGTACAGGCGGTGACGCGCACGGTGATCGGCATTCTGGGCTATACGCGCTGGCCGGCAGAAAATGCCGTGCTGCACCTGTGTGTGGTCGGGACCACGGAATATGCGGGCGGACTGATGCAAAGCTCCGGCCAGGCGGTTGGCGGCCAGCGCCTCGAAGTCAGGCGTGTGGATCTGGAGCAACTGAAAACCTCTGATTGCGACGGCATTTATGCCGGTGAGATGAGCGAGCCGCAGTGGCGCAGCCTGCTCAAGCAGGAGGCCGGGCGCTCTCTGCTGACGGTCAGCGAGCGCAGCGCTCTGTGCCGCATCGGTGCCATGTTCTGCCTGCGGCGCCTGGGCGAAGGACCGGGTTTCGAGGTCAATCTGGACTCGGTAGCCCGCAGCGGCCTGCGCATCAGCCCCAAGGTGCTGCAGCTGGCCCGGTCGAAAGCGGCGCCATGAGTTTTCCCATGCGTGGCGGCAATGCCTCATTGCATGCGGTGATACGCCGCGCCCATCTGCGCATGGCGGGCATGGCCATCGCCTTGGCCGGCGCGCTGCTGCTGCTGGTCGGGGTGGTGGTGCTGCGCTTTTATCTGCTCAACAACCTGCAACTGATGGCTCGCTCCCTGGCCTATACGGTAGAGGCTTCCCTGGTCTTCAACGACCGCGATGAGGCCGGCCAGATGCTGGAGCAGCTGCTGCGCGGCGAGGATGTGGCGCGAGCCCAGGTGTTCGACGCGCAAGGGCAGGTCTTTGTGCACTGGTCGTCCGGCAAGTCCGCTACGGGTGGCGTCGGCGAGGTGCTGGCTGCCGTCATCGGGATAGAGCCCGGGAAGGCGGAAGTCAGCCAGGACGGCAAGCCCATCGGGCATGTGTTGCTCTACAGCGACGGGGCCGGTTTTGTGCACTTTCTCTATGCCGGCCTGGCCGTGCTGGCCTTGTGCCTGGGCATCAGCGGCTATGTGGGCATGCGGCAGTCGCGGCGCATGATGGCCGATATTGCTGAGCCGCTGCAGCAGCTGGCCAGGGTGGCACGCGCGGTGCGGCGCGATCGTTCCATGGATCAGCGCGTGCCTCCGGCCCGTATTGCCGAGCTGCACGAACTGGGCGATGACTTCAACGCACTGCTGTCCGAGCTGCAGATGCGCCACGAGCGACTGCAGCAGCAGAACTCGGTGCTGGAACTGCAGGCTTTGCGCGATGGTTTGACGGGCTTGGCGAACCGTGTCTATTTCGAGCAGCGTCTGCAGCAGGCTTTGCGCGATGCGCAAGATGCCGGGCACAAGCTGGCCGTGCTGTTTTTGGACAACGACCGTTTCAAGCATGTCAACGACGTTCACGGCCATGCCGCGGGCGATGCCTTGCTCAAGGCCGTGGCGGACAGGTTGCAGTCGCTGGTGCGTGAATCGGACATGGTCGCCCGCTTGGGCGGCGATGAGTTCTCCATCCTGCTGTACCCGGTGGGCGGCGTGGCGGATGCCCAGTTCGTGGCGAACAAGATCCAGGAAGCGATGCGGGACCCTGTGATCACCGGCAGCGGTGTGCTGCTGAATCCTTCGGTCAGCGTAGGCATAGCCGTCTTTCCGCAACACGGCCAGGACATGGAGTCATTGATGGACTACGCAGACCAGGCCATGTACGAAGCCAAGCTCGCGCGTCGTGCCGAGCGCTCTTTACTCGAGGAATGAATATGCAATGGAATCAGAAGATGGGGCTTGGGCAGCGCATTGGTGCCTGGGGTTCAAGCCTGGCGTTGGCCTTGATGCTGGCCGCATGCCAGACGCCGCCACAGCCCAAAGGGCTGACGGTGCAGCAGCAGCAGGTGCTGCGTGCACAGGGCTTCGAGCAGATGGACCAGGGCTGGGAGCTGCAGATGCCGGGCAAGCTGCTGTTTGAATTCGACTCTTCCGAAGTCGGGTCCGCGGCCCGCGTCAAGGTGACGGAGCTTGCACAGGCATTGATGAAAGAAGGCATAGATCGCCTGCGCGTGGAAGGCCATACGGACGACAGAGGCAGCGATGCCTACAACCTCAAGCTATCGGCGCGCCGGGCGCAGGTTGTGGCCGATGTACTGATGGAAGCCGGTATGCCCAAGCAGAACATCGAGGTCAAGGGACTGGGCAGTGCTTCGCCGCTGATGACGGGCAACGCCGCAGAAAATCGCCGCGTGGCGATTGTGGTGCCCTTGCTTTAAGCGTTGGCTTGGTGGCGGGCACCAGCATCCACTGAAACTTTGTCCAATGAGGTGTTGGCGAGGGGGTTTCTTGTTTGAAGGGCGCTGTGGACGCGGGTCATTGCTGACCACCCTTTGTCAAGGCCGTGACATTTCGCCTAGCCTGAATGTCGATTTCCACTGGGTGGATTCGAGCATCACGTTTACTCTTTGAAGGAGCTCTTCATGGTCGAGATCAGCAAGGTAAAAGGGCCTGCCTCCTATTTCCCATCCATCGAGAAGACTTACGCCCAGCCCATAGCGTATTGGATGGACATTCTTCAGGCGGCGGGACCGCTCAAGCACATGGAACTCGTCAACTGCCTGAAAACTCAGCATCAAATGGGACATGGGCATGCAAATGCCTTGGTAGCCGCATTCCTCGCAAAGAAGTAGCGGCTTAAGTAGCCTAGCGGAAACCTTCGCCAGTCACTGCCTGGCGGTCATGCAGCACAAGAGTATGGCCCGCGAGGCTGTCGCGTTGAAGCTCTGAGCTCCCACTAGCCTACGTCCTATCGCGTAGGTATCGTGCCCATGCGCGGCATGCGCTACCTCATGAGCAAGTCACAAGGGAGCTTAATGAGGCAATCAAGTGTCTTCTCTGGCACTGAGGGGCCATGGCAAGCGGTACTTCTCTGCTCAGGGAAGTCGTTTGTCGCATCACTGCCGTAGCCGGCAATGGGTTGCATGGAGCTGCGGTGCTCAGTCTGCATATCGCTTCAGAATCAGTGAAGCGTTCACGCCACCAAAACCGAATCCATTGAGCATGGCGTGCTCTATTGCATGAGATCGCGCTTTTCCTTTGATCAGGTCAAGCCCATCTGCCAATGGATCCGGGCTTTCCAGGTTGAGCACCGGCGGAGCGATCTGGTCGCGCAAGGCCAGTACTGTGAAGATGGCAGCTGCACCACCGGCTGCCCCCAACATATGGCCCACGGCGGATTTGGTGGCCGTGATGGAGGGGCCATGGCCGCTGCCAAATACTTGGCGAATGGCTGCCAGCTCACCTCTATCGCCGACCAAAGTAGACGTTGCGTGAGCATTCAGGTGCTGGATATCACCGGCTTGCAGATTCGCATGGCGCAAGGCGATGCGCATGGAGCGTGCGGCGCCGGATCCATCTTCGGGCCCAGAGGTGACATGGTGGGCATCGGCCGAGGTGCCATAACCCACCAGCTCTGCCAGCGGCCTGGCCCCACGCGCCAAGGCATGCTCTAGCGATTCAAGCACCAGCAGGCCCGCACCTTCAGCCATGACAAAACCGTCGCGCGCCAGATCGAAGGGCCGGGACGCTTTGGCCGGATCGCCGTTGAAGTGGGTCGTCACAGCTTTGGCTGCCGCAAAGCTGCCCAGTGCCACCCGGTCAATCGTGGCTTCGCTGCCGCCGCAGAGCGCCATATCCGCTTCATCATTGCGAATCAAACGCGCCGCATCGCCGATGGCTTGAATGCTGGCTGCGCAAGCCGTGACCGGAGCACCCAAGGGGCCTTTGAGCTGATGCTTGATCGATACCTGCCCGGCAGCCAAATTGGCCAGAAAGGCCGGAACCGTGAAAGGAGACAGGCGCTGAGGCCCCTTGCTGTCGGTGGTGCGCACTGCTTCTGTGATGGTGCTGAAACCGCCCACACCGGAGCCGATGATGGTAGCCGCACGCTCTTGCTCTTCGGCGCTTGGATGAAGCCACTGTGCATGTGCCAGTGCCTGGTCTGCGGCACCCAGGGCAAATGCGATGAAGCGATCCATGCGGCGCAGCTCTTTTGGCGATATGACGGCCTCTGCATGCCATCCTGCTTGCGGGTCTTCCTCCAGGCCAGGGACCCGTCCGGCGATCGACACACCTGTGCCTTCACCCACATCGGCATTGAGGCTGCGCACCCCGGACTGGCCGGCTAGCAGGCGCTGCCAGGCCAGTTCCACATTGCACCCAAGAGGGGACACCAAGCCCAAACCGGTGATGACTACGCGTCGACCCATGCTGCACCTTTCGTTTGTCACATCCAGACTTCGCTAGAAGCTGAATGCAACTTTATTGATGATGATTGCAATCATAAATGAGTTTTGATGACGGCTATCATCTAACACATGAAAGTCAGCAAAGCACAGGCCGCAGAAAATCGCGAAGGAATCGTGGACGCCGCTGCGCGCCTTTATCGGGAAAAAGGCCTGGACGGTGTGGGCGTGGCAGAGATCACCCGCGATGCCGGTTTGACGCATGGTGGTCTGTATCGACATTTCGAGTCCAAAGATGCGCTTGCACGCGAGGCCTGCCTGCGCGCATTTGAGTGGACGATCACGCCGCTGGACGAACTGGCGCCGCATGCAGCGGACGCAGCTTCTTCAACCAGATTTCACGCCATGGTGCACAGCTATCTTTCGGCAGACCACCGCGACCACCCTGGCGAAGGCTGCCCAGCTGCCGCATTGGCCGCAGATGCCGCGCGCGCCGGGCCGGAAATGTCCGAAGTTTTTGCACAAGGAGTGGAGCGCAATATCCAGCGTTTCATGGGCGTGCTGCAAGGTGATGATGCAGCCAAGCGAACGCAGACCATCGTGACCCTCAGCAGCATGGTGGGCGCATTGGTGCTCGCTCGAGCCACTGCCGCAGGCAACCCGGCGCTGTCTGAAGAAATCCTGGCCACTTTGCGTCAGCAGTTGGCGCCATCTGCGCCCGACCAGCCGGCCTAGGCTTGCATCGGTGTTGACCTGCAAATATGGCGGATAGACGCGATTTGCATGAACTCTCATGCCGTGACCGATGCTGGACTTTGCAGTTTTGAATGCAAGCCAAAACCTTTGCCCTACCGGGCGCAGGAATGAAAAAAGTCCCGTGAGGGGCTTTTTTGGATGGCTATCACCGTAATTCTGGCGGAAAGCAGCTGGAGTCGAACCAACCCGGGAGCGGCTGACGCCCCCCACCGGGTTTGAAGCCCGGCCGCACCACCGGGCACGATTGCCTTCCTTGTGTGCAAGAGCCGCAAGCGCAACTCTTGTAGAAGAGGTGCTGATTGTAGCCAGCATTGCCGCCGCCACGGTGCAATCGCCGCTTGGCCCAGTGCTGCAGTCTTCTATCAGTTTGATAGTGGGCTGCACAAGCGGTGATTGCGCGTCAGGGCTTTTAGCTGAATTTCCACTGCACATCGGGGCGCAGCATATGGGCGTCGCGCACGCGGCGGGTATAGCCTATGCGGTCGAAGAATTCCAGAATCTGAATGGCTCGCTTGCGTCCCAGGTCGGTGGCGTCGCGAAAGGCGCGGGCCTGGATTTCGCCATGGGGCGCAGCGGCCGCCAGTTCGGCCAGAGTGGCGGTGAGCTCGTCCATGCGACCGCTGGCATAGAACAGGTCTTTGACCACCTGAAACAGCAGGCCCTGGCGCGAGAGTTTCTTGAGCAACTGGCGCACCACTTCTTCGCCCGTGCTGTGATCGCGCGCCAGATCGCGCACCCAGGGCGGGTCGTAGCGGCCGGCCTCAATCGCTGGCAGCAGTTTCTGGGCCAGGGCTTGCTCGGCACTGCTGAGCCGCACACTGTGCTCGGGCAGATGCAGCCAGGCGCCACTGCTGGCTAGCTGCTTGTCTTGCAGCAAGGCCGAGAGCAGGCCCTGGTAGAGCGCATCGTGGCTGGCCTGCTGCAGGCCGGGCAAGGCCATGCGGCGCAGGCGGGAGGCGTTGACGCCGGGTTCGTCCGGCGATTTTGCGTGAAAGCGCGCAAGCGCCTGCAGCAGCTGGGCTTGCAAGATCTGCCAGCGACCCTCAGTCAGCACCATGGCATCGCCATTGGTCATGGGCAAAGAGATGGTGCCCGCCACCGGTTGCTGCTTGTCCAGTGCATGGCCGCTCAAACGCTGCAGTTGGGAGCGTGGTATGCCGTGCGGGGCCTGGGCAATCAGCGCGGCAAAGTCGCCGGAGAGAATCAGCTGCTCCAGCGCATCCAGATAGGCCATGCGCTCAGGGCTGCGGCGCTTGCGGGCCGGGGCGCAGGGGTCCAGCACCATGCCGCCGGCGATGGTGCGACTGGCCTGGGCATTGCGCAAGATCAGGCGGTCGCCGGGGACGGTGAACACAGGCGTATCCAGCACCAGTTGCACCCGGGCTTCGGTGCCGGGCTCGATGGCCGCATCCTGCAGCAAGGCCACGTGGCCCGTGGTGCGCTTGGTACCCAGATGCACATGGACCGGCGTCCACTGCGCCATGGCCGGGGCTTCGGCCAGCAGATGCAAATGAATGTCGATGCGCTCGGTGGCCTGCTGCAGCTGCCCGTCCAGGATCCAGTCGCCGCGCGTGATGTCTTCCTTGGCGATGCCCGCCAGATTCAGGGCGCAGCGCTGGCCGGCCGCGCCGGATTCGCTGGCCTGGTTTTGTGCATGGATGCTGCGCACCCGCACCGTCTGGCCCGTGGCCGAATGCAGCAGCTGATCGCCTACGGCGACTTTGCCGCTGAAGACGGTGCCGGTGACCACCGTGCCTTGACCGGCCAGCGTGAAGGCTCTATCGATCGCCAGGCGAAACAGACCGTGCTGCGCGCGTGCCGGCATGGCTTGGGCCTGCAGATCCAGATGCTGGCGCAGCGCCCAGACGCCGGGATCATTGGGCAGGGCGGCCGCGGTTTCAAACACCGGAGCGTGGGCCAGCGCGGTGACGCCGAGTATGGCGGCTATCTCCGTGCGTACCTCGTCAATGCGCTCGCGGGCCACGCGGTCCACCTTGGTCAGCGCCACCGTGCCCTGAGTGACACCCAGCAGCTGCAGGATTTCAAGGTGCTCAATGGTCTGGGGCATGATGCCGTCATCGGCGGCGATGACCAGCAGCGCATGGTCAATGCCCACGGCGCCGGCGGCCATGGTGTGCACGAATTTTTCGTGACCGGGCACGTCGATGATGCCCAGCACATCGCCATTGGCCAGAGGCGCATAGGCGTAGCCCAGCTCGATGGAGATGCCGCGCGCTTTTTCTTCCTTGAGTCGGTCGGTCTCCACGCCGGTCAGGGCGCGCACCAGCGTGGTTTTGCCGTGGTCGATGTGGCCGGCGGTGCCGATGATCATGCGAATGTTTTCCCTGCCCGCAAGGGCTGTACGGTCAAAAAATCAGGCCAAATTGGCATGTAACGGTTATCGGTTAAGCGCTGATAGCTATCAAATAAAGAGCCAAGACTTGACGAGCAAATGGCTCAGCTGTGCAGTGAATTGCGCCTGCATACCGTCTTCCAGGCAGCGCAGATCCAGCCACAGGGCGTCATCGTGCAGGCGGCCTATCACCGGGCGGGGCAGGGCGCGAAAACGCGCTTCCAGCTGGGTCAGCTGGCGACCGGCCTGCTTGCCGCTGGTCGGGTAGATTTTCAGGCCATGGCTGGGCAGGCTCTCCACCGGCAAGGCGCCGCTGCCGATCTGGCTGGTCATGGCTGCGGCCTCCACCACATAGGCCTCGCCCAGGGCAGCTTGCAGCGGTGCCAGCAGGCTTTGGGCCTGGGCCTGCATCTCGCCGGCCTGGCGGGTGAACAGGCGCAACGTGGTCAGCTGCCGGGCCAGGGTTTCGGGGTTGAGGTACAGGCGCAGCGTGGGCTCCAGTGCGGCCAGCGTGATCTTGCCCACGCGCAGTGCGCGCTTGAGCGGATTTTTCTTGATCTGGGCAATCAGCGTCTTCTTGCCGACGATGATGCCGGCCTGCGGGCCGCCCAGCAGCTTGTCGCCGCTGAAGGTCACGATGTCGGCGCCCGATTCCACCGTCTCGCGCACCGTGACTTCATAGGGCAGGCCCCAGTCGCGCATGTCGATCAGCGTGCCGCTGCCCAGGTCCACGATCATGGGCAGTTCGTTCTCATGGGCGATGCGCGCCACATCGGCATCGCTGACGGCCTTGGTAAAGCCGGTGATGGCGTAATTGCTGCAGTGCACCTTCATCAGCGCGGCCGTGTGCTCGCCAATCGCGCCCAGATAGTCTTTTTCGTGGGTGCGGTTGGTGGTGCCCACTTCCACCAGTCGGGCCCCGGCCCGGGTCATCACATCGGGAATGCGAAAAGCACCGCCGATTTCCACCAGCTCGCCGCGCGAGACCACCACTCCCTTGCCCATGGCCAGGGTGGACAGCACCAGCAGCACGGCAGCGGCGTTGTTGTTGACGATGGTGGCGGCCTCGGCGCCCGTCAGTTCGCAGACCAGGGCTTCCACCAGATCATCGCGGTCGCCACGGCTGCCGTCTTCCAGGTCGTATTCGAGATTGGCGGCCGAAGTCATGGCCTCCACCACCGCATCCACCGCAGCCTGCGGCAGCAGGGCGCGGCCCAGATTGGTGTGCAGCACCGTGCCCGTGAGATTGAAGACGGGGCGCAGCCTGGGGGCAAAGCGCTGCTCCAGCCGCTGCTGAACGCTCTGCACCATGTCGTTCATATCCACCCACAGCGGCACACCCGGGGCTTCATCACTGCCCAGCAACTGGCGGCGCAGACCGGCCAGCACCGTGCGCACGGCTTCGGTACAGGCATCCAGGCCGTAGCTGTCGCGCAGCGTCTGCATGGCAGGGGTCAGCAAGACCTTGTCCACGGCAGGCAGCTGGGAAGGATGGGTGACTTCAGGCTTTTCTGGTGTTGGCGCTTGTGTGGCGTGCATGAGGTGCTGCAAAAATGAAAGTGGTTTCAGAGTGCGGGCCAATGGAAAAGGGCGCTGGGATCTGCCAGGCGCCCTTGATTGTGAACCGGCGCCTGTCTTAAACGCAGGGATCGATCAGCGTATGGTCCAGATCACCGTCTTGTTCCTGGGCCACGGCCACGAACAGCAGGGGATTGGGGCTGGCGCGCTGGAACTGGGTCTCGCTCATCAGCAAATCCAGCATCAGCGTGGCCAGATCGTCGGCCAGCGGGTCGACCATATGGTCTTTTTCCTGGTTGACGATCTTGCGGTAGCTGCCGCATTCGCTGCAGGTCTCGGCCAGCACGGCTTCTCCCAGACCGTCAACGCCCTGGTAGTGGATGCCCTTGGTCGATTCGCAGTGCGAGCACTTGACGCGCACCATCTGCCATTCACAGGCGCAGGTGCCGCAGTGCAGATAGCGGTGACCGGCAGCCTTGCCGCCGATGCGCGTCACGCTGGCCACAGGTTCGCTGGCGCAGATGGGGCAGATGCTGGCGGGCTCGGTATAGGGTATGTCGCGCACGGCGATGCCGGCCGCACGCAGCGTGAACGTGACTTGCAGCGCGGCCATGATGAAGGGCGCCATGCCCACATGGCGGGCAGCCACTTCCTTTTGCAGCAGCTTTTGGGCAATATCATCGCGCTCTGCGCTGCCCATGGCGCGCAGTTCCTGGATCAGCGGTTGCAGCGGCGGGGGCAGACCCTGGCCTTGCTCGCTGCCTTGCAGCGTATCGAGCATGGCGTCCAGCACGCCGTGCCAGGCCGGGTCGATGTTCTCTAGCGCCGGCAGCAAGGGCATGGAGTGTTCTTGGGCGCGCGCCATGAGAGCGGCATCGGGCTCTGCCAGCGTGGTGCTGGCCACGGCCTGGTTCTGGGCGTCCATGATTTGCGCCACGAACAGCAGGTAGTCGGCAATCGGGTTGCCATTGGCCAGCTGGCGCAGGCGTGCGGCGCGTTCGGCAAACAGGCTGCTCGCTTGTGGCAAAAGAATGCGCGGGAAGCTGGTGTGATCCAGCGTTTCGATTTCGCCAGGTTGAAGAATGCGTTGCATTGACAGGGTTTCCAAATGAAGCAGCCGCCGAGCGCCGGTAAACGCTTGGCGGCTGGGTTGTTAGGGGACGGGACTAAAGGTCTTAGTCGTTGTCACCCGTCATCTTGCGGTACCAGCCGCGGTGGTGTTGCTTGGCCCAGGCACGGGTCACTGTGCCATAGAGCATGGCGCGAATCGTGCCCCGGGTCCAGATGGCCGCATACACGTGCATGACGATCAGGCCGATCATCCACACGGCGGCAATGGCGTGCACCACCGAAGCGGCGCGCACCACGTCGACGGGCAAGGTCCACCAGGCGCGCCACATCAGAAAGCCCGTGATCACGATCAGCAGCATGCCGATCACCAGGCCCCAGAACAACAGCTTCTGACCGCCGTTGTACTTGCCTTGTTCGGGCATGTCGTGGTCGTCGCCGTCGATCATCTTGTTGACGTTCTTGAGCCATTCGATGTCGCGCGGCTCAACGATGTTGAGCTTGGCGAAGCGGCAGGCCATGATGACGAAGAACGCGCCCATGACGACCCCGATATAGGGGTGCAGGATGCGGGTCCAGGGACCGCCACCGAACAGATTGGTCAACCAGAAGAAGGCCGGGTGAAAGAACGCCAGACCGGACAGGGCCAGCAAGATGAAGCAAATGCCTACCACCCAGTGGTTGGCGCGCTCCGATGCGTTGTAGCGCACGAGGTCGCGAGGATTGCGTTTCATTTGCCAGACTCCTTATTCAGCGCTTCGGCATCCTTGCGCTCCATTTCATCCTCAAGGTCCTTGGACACGTCGTTCGGTCCCTTGGTGATGTAGTGGAACAGGCTGCCCACTGCGGCCGCGCCCAGAGCTGCCATGGCCAGAGGCTTGGCAACACCCTTCCACAGAGAGACCATGGGGCTGATCTTGGGATCGTCCGGCAGGCCCTTGTACAGCGATGGCTTGTCCGCGTGATGCAGCACGTACATCACATGGGTGCCGCCCACGCCTTGGGGGTCGTACAGGCCGGCCTTGTCGAAGCCGCGCTCCTTGAGGTCCACCACGCGGTGCGCGGCCTGTTCCTTCATGGCTTCCTTGGTGCCAAACATGATGGCGCCGGTGGGGCAAGTCTTGACGCAGGCAGGTTCCTTGCCCACGGCAACCCGGTCGGAACACAGGGTGCACTTGTACGCCTTGTGGTCCTTCTTGGAGATGCGCGGAACATTGAACGGGCAGCCGGTCACGCAGTAGCCGCAGCCAACGCACTGGTCCTGCTGGAAGTCCACGATGCCGTTGGCGTACTGGATGATGGCGCCGGGAGACGGGCAGGCCTTGAGGCAGCCCGGGTCTTCGCAGTGCATGCAGCCGTCCTTGCGGATCAGCCACTCCAGATTGCCGGTCGCTTCGTTTTCGTACTCGGTAAAGCGCATGACGGTCCACGAGTCCGCCGTCAGATCGGTCGGGTTGTCGTAGACGCCAGCGGCAGCCGTACCGATTTCGTCGCGAAGGTCGTTCCACTCCATGCACGCTGTCTGGCAAGCCTTGCAGCCTATGCATTTGGAGACGTCGATCAGCTTGGCGACTTCACCCGCGTGCGCACCGCGTACGCTGGGGGAAGGCGTCGTCGTGGCCGAACGGCGCTTGATATCTAAAGACATGGTTGATGACATCAGCTGCTCCTTAGATCTTTTCTACCTTCACGAGGAAGGTCTTGGATTCAGGGGTCAAGCTGTTACCGTCACCCACCGACGCCGTCAGGTTGTTGGCCAGATAGCCCTTGCGTCCCGTGGAGGAGAAGCCCCAGTGAATCGGCACACCCACGTGATGGATGGTCTTGCCATCGATCTGCATGGGCTTGATGCGCTTGGTCACCATGGCTGCCGCCTTCACAAAGCCGCGCTTGGAGCTGACCTTGACCTGTTGGCCGGTTTCGATACCCAGTTCCTTGGCCAGCGCTTCGCCGATTTCCACGAACTGATCGGGCTGAACAATGTTGTTCAGCTGAACGTGCTTGGTCCAGTAGTGGAAGTGCTCGGTCAGGCGGTAGGTCGTGCCCACATGCGGGTACTCGGCAGCCGTGCCTGCGGTGTCCTTGACGGAGTCAAAGATGCGCATGGCAGGGTTGATGACAGCCAGCTTGTTGTTGGGGTACATGGGGTTGTAGCCCAGCGGGTTGTCAAATGCCTCGTAGTGCGTGGGGAACGGACCTTCGGCCAGGCCCTTGCGGGCGAACAGACGGGCCACACCTTCGGGGTTCATGATGAAGGGGTTGGTGGTCTCTGGCGGCATGGTCGGGCCCATGTCGGGCACGTCGATACCGGCCCAGTTCGTACCGTTCCACTTGACCAGGGTGCGCTTGGGGTTGAATGGTTTGCCTTCGCGGTCGCATGATGCACGGTTGTACAGCACGCGGCGGTTGGCCGGCCAGGCCCAGGCCCAGTTCAGCGTATTGCCCAGACCGCTGGGGTCCGAGTTGTCGCGGCGTGCCATCTGGTTGCCCGAAGACGTCCAGCAGCCCGCCCAGACCCAGCAGCCACCCAGGGTGCTGCCGTCATCGCGCATTTCGCCAAAGCCAGCCAGTTGTTCGCCAGCCTTGCGGATGAGCTTGGTCGGATCCTTGGGATCGTACAAGTCCACCAGCGCACGGCCGTTGTACTCCTTGGCAATCTCATCCGAGCCAGGGTGTTCCTGTTGCAGATAAGGCCAGTACAGCTTGGTGATGGGGTCGGGGAACTTGCCGCCGTCTTTCTGATAGAGCTCCTTCAGACGCAGGAACAGGCCGGACATGATGGCAATGTCGGTCTTGGCTTCTCCCGGAGGCTCTGCAGCCTTCCAGTGCCACTGCAACACGCGCGAGGAGCTTACGACTGCGCCATCTTCTTCAGCGAAGCAGGTGGTGGGCAGGCGGAACACTTCGGTCTGGATGGAGGCCGAGTCCACATCGTTGAATTCGCCGTGGTTTTTCCAGAACTCGGAAGTTTCGGTAACCAGGGGATCCATCACGATCAGGAACTTGAGCTTCTTCAGGCCTTCGCGCACGTTGTTGCTGTTGGCCAGCGCCGCCAGGGGGTTGAAGCCCTGGGCGATGTAGCCATTGAGCTTGCCCTGACGCATCAGGTCAAACACTTGCAGCATGTCGTACTGCTTGTCCAGCTTGGGCAGGTAGTCAAAGGCCCAGTTGTTCTCGGCCGTCGCAGCGGGGCCCCACCAGGCCTTCATCAGGCTGACGTGGAACTTGGGCGTATTCGACCAGTAGTTCATCTGACCGGGACGCAACAGCTTGGGCGTGCGCGAGGCGATGTACTGGTTGTAATCCTGTTCGGCTTCGTTTGGCAGCGTCAGGTATCCCGGTAACGAAGCCGACAGAATGCCCAGGTCCGTCAGGCCCTGGATGTTGGAGTGACCGCGCAGCGCGTTCATGCCGCCACCTGCCACGCCGATGTTGCCCAGCAGCAGCTGGATCATCGCGCCGGTACGCAGCATTTGCGCGCCGGTGGTGTGCTGGGTCCAGCCCAGGGCGTACATGATGGTGGCCGAGCGGCCTGGTACGGCGGTCGAAGCCAGCTTCTCGCACACGTGCAGGAATTTTTCCTTGGGCGTGCCGCAGGCTGCCTCCACCTTCTCTGGGGTGTAGCTGGCGTAGTGCTTCTTGAGCCACTGGTAGACGCAGCGAGGGTGTTCCAGCGTGGGATCGACCTTGGCAAAGCCGTCGTCGCCCATCTCGTAGTCCCAGGTCGCCTTGTCGTAGGTGCGTTTTTCGGGGTTGTAGCCCGAGAAAATACCTTCATCGAACGCGAAGTCCTCTCGCACGATAAAAGTGAAGTCCGTGTAGTTCTTCACATACTCGTGGTGGATTTTGTCGTTCGTGAGCAGGTAATTGATCACGCCACCCAGGAACACGATGTCCGAGCCCGAACGGATAGGGGCATAGAAATCGGCCACGGAGGCAGAACGGTTGAAGCGCGGATCGACCACCATGAAGTGAGCCTTGTTGTGCTCCTTCGCCTCGGTCACCCACTTGAAACCGCAAGGGTGTGCTTCGGCGGCATTACCGCCCATGATCAAAATAACGTCCGCGTTCTTGATGTCGACCCAATGGTTCGTCATCGCTCCACGGCCAAACGTCGGGGCAAGACCTGCCACCGTCGGGCCGTGTCAGACACGTGCTTGGTTGTCGAGTGCAAGAAGGCCCCAGGAACGGGCCACTTTGTGCGTGATGTAGCCGGCTTCGTTGCTGGAGGCCGAAGCGGCCAGCATGCCGGTGGTCAGCCAGCGGTTCACCGTCTGACCTTGTTCGTTCTTTTCGACGAAGTTGGCGTCGCGGTCGTCCTTGAGCAGCTTGGCGATGCGGGTAAGGGCATCGTCCCAGGACAGACGCTTCCACTCGCTGGAGCCGGGAGCGCGGTACTCAGGGTACTTGAGGCGATTGGGGCTGTGCACGAAGTCGAGCAGCGAAGCGCCCTTGGGGCACAGCGTACCGCGATTGACCGGGTGGTCGGGATCGCCCTCGACGTGAATCACCGAAAGCTTGGCATTTTTGACGCCATCGCTGAGCGAGTGCATCAAGATGCCGCAACCGACGGAGCAGTAGGTGCAGGTTTGGCGTGTGACCGTGGTGGCTGACAGCTTGTACTGTCGCACCTCAGCAAGAGCAGCTGTAGGGGAGAATCCCATCAGCGCCAAGCTCGATCCCGCCAGAGTCGAACCAGTCACTTTCATGAACTGGCGTCTGGAGAATTGGACCATTGTGGGGGTACCTTTTCGTATGAACGCTTTTTGTGAAATTAAATTCTACGTTTACACCTCTTGACAGACCTAACAACATTCCCTGAGTAGTTGAGCGAATGTGTGCGACTTTGATTGCTTTGATTCGTTTGCGAGTACTTATGAACAACAAAGAATTTATGCCCGTTGCGTTCTAAGCAGGGCGGAATTCTCTGTCGTCAAAGGCATTGTCTGCCTAGTTGCCTTGCTTGTCAGCGTCTTTTGCTGGAGGCGTATTGGCCGCAGCATCAGGTGCTGTCTCGCTTGGCAGTACGGCTGGTTCGGAGCTGCGCAGACTTTGCTGTAGCTGCAACTCTTCCTGCTGCTGCATGTTGGCAAAGATGTCCCAGGTCGCCATGAACAAGGCCGCAATGGCCGGGCCCAGCACAAAGCCCGTCAGTCCGAACACCGCCATGCCGCCCAGTGTGGAGATCAGCACCACATAGTCTGGCATCTTGGTGTCCTTGCCCACCAGCAAGGGGCGCATCACGTTGTCCACCAGACCGATGACCACGACACCATAGGTCGCAAGAATCAGGCCCTTGCTGACTTCGCCGGTTGCCAGGAAGTAAATGGCAACAGGACCCCAGACCAGACCTGCGCCCACGGCGGGCAGCAGAGACAGAAAGGCCATGACCACGGCCCAAAGCACGGCACCCTGGATGCCGAGAATCCAGAAAATCAGGCCGCCCAGTGCGCCCTGAGAGGCTGCGACCACCAGATTGCCTTTGACGGTGGCGCGAATGACGGTGATGAACTTGACCGCCAGCTCATGCTTGTGGGTGGTGTCGAGCGGTGTGGCATTCCACAAGCGCTGCACCAGCGTCTTTCCGTCGCGCAACAAAAAGAACATCAGATACAGCATCACGCCAAAGCCAATGACGAAGCCCAAGGTGTTCTGCCCCACGCCAACGGCCCTGGAGGCCGCCAGCTTGCTCGCCTGCAAGGCGAGGTTGGAGAGCTTTTCCTGCATTTCAGTCAGCGAGCCCAGATGCAGTTTTTCCAGCCAGGGGGTGAGCCAGGAAGGCAGGGCGTTGAACACCTGCTCCACATAGGCTCCGGCCGAAATATTGCCGTTGGCAATGCGCTCGTAGATGGCCGTGGTTTCCTTGACCAGGGAGATGCTGATCAGCACCAGGGGCAGGATGACCACCACCAGACTCAGCAGCAGGGTGGCCAGCGCGGCCAGGGTAGGGCTTTGGGGTATGCGGGCCGCGATGCGTTTGTGCAAGGGAGCAAACACAATCGCCAGCACAATGCCCCAGAAGATCGCTACGGAATATTCCCAAAGCACCAAGCCAAAGCCGACGGTCACCGCCAAAAGCAAGAGCATGAAGGCGCGTTTGTGTAGCGGCAAAAGGTGCATGAAAGTCCTTGTGAGTAATGGCCCTCACTGTAAGCGAGGTGGCCGAACGTAAACAGAGGTCATTTACAAGAGTCGGGCATTGAACAGTGGCACAATGCCAGTCGCAAACTAAGGCCCTTCCCAGCCACAGTCGCATCCGCCAATCGGTACAGCCGTGTCGCGGGGGGTTCCACAACCAACTAATGCTTCCCTAAGGGAAGCGGAGGTCAGCGCAGAAATGAGCGATCAGTCAACGGTCTATAAAGCCTATCAAGGCAATACGTACCTCTTCGGCGGCAATGCGCCCTATGTCGAGGAAATGTATGAAAGCTATTTGTCCAATCCTGGCAGCGTGCCGGATTCGTGGCGCGAATACTTCGACGCATTGCAGCATGTGCCTGCAGTGGACGGAACAGATTCCAAGGACATTCCTCACCTGCCCGTGATCAATGCCTTTGCCGAGCGTGCAAAGCAAGGCGGCACCAAGGTGGTTGTGGCTTCCGGTGCCGACTCCGAACTGGGTCGCAAGCGCACTGCCGTGCAGCAGCTGATTGCTGCTTACCGCAATGTGGGCCAGCGTTATGCCGATCTCGATCCGCTGAAGCGCACCGAGCGCCCTGAAATTCCCGAGCTGGAGCCTTCGTTCTACGGCTTCACCGACGCCGACCAGGAAGTGGTGTTCAACACCAGCAACACTTTCTTCGGCAAGGAAACAATGACTCTGCGCGAGCTGCTCAACGCTCTGCGCGAAACCTACTGCGGCACCCTGGGCGCCGAGTACATGTATGCCACCGACCAGAACCAAAAGCGCTGGTGGCAACAAAAGCTGGAAACCATTCGCTCCAAGCCCGCTTTCAACGCTGACGAGAAAAAGCGCATCCTGGATCGCCTGACTGCAGCCGAAGGCCTGGAACGCTATCTGCATACCAAGTATGTGGGTCAGAAGCGCTTCTCGCTGGAAGGTGGCGAGTCCTTCATCGCCGCCATGGACGAGCTGATCAACTCCGCCAGCGCCAAGGGCGTGCAGGAAGTCGTGATCGGTATGGCCCACCGCGGCCGTTTGAACGTGCTGGTCAACACCCTGGGTAAGATGCCCAAGGACCTGTTCGCCGAGTTCGATCACACCGCTCCCGAAGACCTGCCAGCAGGCGACGTGAAGTACCACCAGGGTTTCAGCTCGGACGTGTCGGCCAAGGGTGGCCCCATGCACCTGTCGCTGGCGTTCAACCCCTCCCACCTGGAAATCGTCAACCCCGTGGTTGAAGGCTCGGTGCGTTCGCGCATGGATCGCCGCGATGACCCACACGGCAAGCAAGTGCTGCCCGTGCTGGTGCACGGTGATGCCGCTTTCGCCGGTCAAGGCGTGAACCAGGAAACGCTGGCTCTGTCCGAAACCCGTGGCTATACCACCGGTGGTACGGTCCACATCATCATCAACAACCAGATCGGTTTCACCACCTCTGACCCCCGCGACCTGCGCTCGACCACCTATTGCACGGATATCGTGAAGATGGTCGAGTCGCCTGTGCTGCACGTCAACGGCGATGATCCTGAAGCGGTGTGCCTGGCCATGCAGATGGCTCTGGACTTCCGCATGGAGTTCTCCAAGGACGTGGTGGTAGACATCGTCTGCTTCCGCAAGCTGGGTCACAACGAGCAGGACACTCCTGCTCTGACACAGCCTCTGATGTACAAGAAGATTGCAGCCCACCCCGGGACGCGCAAGCTGTACGCAGACAAGCTGGCTACCCAAGGCCTGGGCGAGACCCTGGGCGACGAAATGGCAAAGGCGTTCCGCGCTGCCATGGACGAAGGCCGTCACACCCAGGAAGTGGTGCTGACCAACTTCAAGAGCAAGTACGCAGTGGACTGGAGCCCCTTCGTAGGCAAGCCCTGGACCGATGCCGGCGATACCGCTATTCCCTTGGCCGAGTGGAAGCGACTGGCCGAGAAGATCACAACTCTGCCAGCCAGCGTGAACCCTCACGCTTTGGTCAAGAAGGTGTATGACGACCGCGCAGCCATGGGCCGTGGCGATGTCAACGTGGACTGGGGCATGGGCGAAACCATGGCCTTCGGCTCCCTCGTGGCTTCGGGCTACCCCGTGCGTCTGTCTGGCGAAGACAGCGGTCGCGGTACCTTTACCCACCGTCATGCCGTGATTCACGATCAAAAGCGTGAAAAGTGGGATGAAGGCACGTACATCCCTCTGCAGAACGTGGCCGACAACCAGGCTCCGTTTGTCGTGATCGACTCCATCCTGTCCGAAGAGGCAGTGCTGGGCTTCGAATACGGTTACGCATCCAACGATCCCAACACCCTGGTGGTCTGGGAAGCCCAATTCGGCGACTTCGCCAACGGCGCCCAAGTGGTGATCGATCAGTTCATCGCCTCCGGTGAAGTCAAGTGGGGTCGCGTCAACGGCCTGACGCTGATGCTGCCTCACGGCTACGAAGGTCAAGGTCCTGAGCACAGCTCGGCCCGTCTGGAACGCTTCATGCAGCTGGCGGCCGACGCCAACATGCAAGTGGTGCAGCCCACTACGGCCAGCCAGATCTTCCACATCCTGCGCCGCCAGATGGTTCGCAACCTGCGCAAGCCGCTGGTCATCATGACTCCCAAGTCGCTGCTGCGTAACAAGGACGCAACATCGCCTCTGTCCGAGTTCACGAATGGCAGCTTCCAGACCGTGATCCCCGAGCAGGACGCCGCCGTGGTCAAGAACGCCGACAAGGTCAAGCGCATCATTGCCTGCTCGGGCAAGGTGTACTACGACCTGGTCAAGAAGCGCACCGAGAAGGAAAGCAAGGACGTGGCCATCATCCGCGTCGAACAGCTGTACCCCTTCCCGCACAAGGCATTTGCTGCCGAAGTGAAGAAGTACGCCAACGCCACCGATATCGTGTGGTGCCAGGACGAGCCTCAGAACCAGGGTGCCTGGTTCTTCATCCAGCACAACATTCACGAAAACATGCGTGAAGGCCAGAAGCTGGGCTACTCCGGTCGCGCTGCGTCCGCGTCGCCAGCTGTCGGTTACTCGCATCTGCACCAAGAGCAGCAAAAGGCCCTGGTGGAAGGCGCATTCGCCAAGCTCAAGGGTTTTGTACTGACAAAGTAAGTCTGTAAACCCATCTATTACGTCGTTACGTATCAGACAAAACACTTTTGGAAAGAATCAAAATGGCAATCGTTGAAGTCAAAGTTCCCCTGCTGTCCGAGTCCATCACGGAAGCCACCATGCTCACCTGGAAGAAGAAGGTGGGCGAGGCCGTCGCCATCGATGAAATCCTCATCGAAGTGGAAACCGACAAGGTGGTGCTCGAAGTGCCCGCACCCGCTGCCGGCGTGATCGTTGAAATCGTGCAAGGCGACGGCGCCACCGTGGCCGCCGAGCAGCTGATCGCCAAGATCGACACCGCTGCCGTGGCCGGTGCTCCAGCTCCCGCAGCAGCTCCTGCCGCCGCATCCGCTCCTGCTGCTGCCCCTGTGGCTGCCGCAGCGGCCGGCGCCGACAAGAGCGGCGTGGCCATGCCCGCTGCCGCCAAGATCCTGGCCGACAACAACCTGTCCGCCGCCAATGTGGCTGGCACAGGCAAGGACGGCCGCGTGACCAAGGGCGACGCTCTGGGTGCCATCAAGGCTGGCGCTGCCATCCCCACTGGCGCTCCCAAGGCTGCTCTGCCCCAGGTGGCGGCTCCTGCCGGCAAGCAAGAACTGGGCGAGCGCCCAGAGCAGCGCGTGCCCATGACACGTCTGCGTGCTCGTATTGCCGAGCGTCTGCTGCAATCGCAAGCCACCAACGCCATCCTGACCACGTTCAATGAAGTGAACATGGCTCCCGTGATGGACATGCGCAAGAAGTTCCAGGACTCCTTCACCAAGGAACACGGCGTGAAGCTGGGCTTCATGTCCTTCTTCGTCAAGGCTGCTGTGCACGCCCTGAAGAAGTTCCCCGCTGTGAACGCCTCGATCGACGGCAACGACATCGTCTATCACGGCTACTTCGACATCGGTATCGCCGTGAGCTCGCCTCGCGGTCTGGTGGTGCCCATCCTGCGCAATGCAGACCAGATGAGCTTCGCCGACATCGAAAAGAAGATTGCTGAATTCGGTCAAAAGGCCAAGGACGGCAAGCTGGGCATTGAAGAAATGACTGGCGGTACTTTCTCGATCTCCAATGGCGGTACTTTCGGTTCGATGATGTCCACCCCCATCATCAACCCTCCTCAGTCCGCCATCCTGGGCGTGCACGCCACCAAGGACCGCGCTGTGGTCGAAAACGGTCAAGTCGTGGTTCGCCCCATGAACTACCTGGCCATGTCCTATGACCACCGCATCATCGACGGCCGCGAAGCCGTGCTGAGCCTGGTGGCCATGAAGGACGCGCTGGAAGATCCTTCCCGCCTGCTGTTCGATCTGTAATTTTTTACGGGTCCATCAAGCGAAAACCCACCCACGGCCCCTAGCCCAGCGGTGGGTTTTTTCAAGCACTGAACGCAAGAGCTTTAAAAGAGATTTGAGTCATGAGCAAGCAATTTGACGTCGTCGTGATCGGCGCAGGCCCCGGCGGCTATATCGCCGCCATCCGCGCTGCACAACTGGGTTTCAACGTCGCCTGTATCGACGAGTGGAAGAATGCCGCTGGCGGCGCTGCACCTGGCGGCACCTGCACCAATGTGGGTTGCATTCCTTCCAAGGCGCTGCTGCAGTCTTCCGAGCATTTCGAGCATGCCAAGCTGCACTTTGCCGACCACGGCATCTCCACCGGCAAGGTCGAGATGGATGTGTCCAAGATGGTTGCCCGCAAGGAAGCCATCGTCAAGCAAAACAACGACGGCATCCTGTACCTGTTCAAGAAGAACAAGGTCACTTTCTTCCACGGCCGTGGCTCCTTCGTAAAGGCCGTTGACGGCGGCTACGAAATCAAGGTTGCCGGCAAGGAAGAAGAAATCATCACCGGCAAGCAGATCGTGCTGGCCACCGGCTCCAACGCCCGTGCCCTGCCTGGCGTGCCTTTCGATGAAGAGAACATCCTCTCCAACGATGGCGCTCTGAGCCTGGGCAAGGCTCCCAAGAAGCTGTGCCTGATCGGTGCTGGCGTGATCGGCCTGGAAATGGGTTCGGTCTGGCGCCGCCTGGGCACGGAAGTGACCGTGCTGGAAGGCATGGACAAGTTCCTGCCCGTGGTGGACGAGCAAATCGCCAAGGAAGCCAAGAAGGCTTTCGACAAGCAAGGTCTGAAGATCGAGCTGGGCGTGAAGGTCGGCGACATCAAGTCCGGCAAGAAGGGCGTGTCCATTGCTTACACCAATGCCAAGGGCGAAGCCCAGCAGCTGGACGTGGACAAGCTGATCGTCTCCATCGGCCGCACGGCCAACACCATCGGCCTGAACGCTGAAGCCGTGGGCCTGGCCCTGGACGAGCGTGGCGCCATCGTGGTGGACGATCTGTGCAAGACCAGCCTGCCAGGCGTGTGGGCCGTGGGCGACGTGGTGCGTGGCCCCATGTTGGCTCACAAGGCCGAAGAAGAAGCTGTGGCCGTGGCCGAGCGCATCGCTGGCCAGCATGGCCATGTGAACTTCGCCACGCTGCCTAGCGTGATCTACACCAGCCCCGAAGTGGCATGGGTGGGCCGCACCGAGCAGCAGCTGAAGGCCGACGGCGTCAAGTACAAGGCCGGCACGTTCCCCTTCCTGGCCAACGGCCGCGCGCGCGCTCTGGGCGACACGACCGGCATGGTCAAGTTCCTGGCCGATGCCGAGACCGACGAAATCCTGGGCGTGCACATGGTTGGTCCCATGGTGTCCGAGTTGATCTCCGAAGCTGTGGTAGCCATGGAGTTCAAGGCGTCGTCTGAAGACATCGCCCGCATCTGCCATGCCCACCCCTCGCTGTCCGAATCCACCAAGGAAGCGGCTCTGGCTGTGGACAAGCGCACGCTGAACTTCTAAAGTTTCCTTCAGTCTTGCGCGCAGGCTTATGACATGGCTGTAATGTGCCCGCGCGCAAGCTGAGTTTCTTTTGAATTTCAAGTAAAAATGGCTGCCAGTGCTTATGAATAAAGCGCTTGCAGCTATTGTTTTTTGAGCATCTGGAGACGAGACGGTGAATGTAAAACAGGCCTACGAGGCAGAACTGGCGGCCAAAGGCTTTCAAAGTGACCCTGCGCAAATGCGTGCAGTGGAGGCGCTGCAGCGCTGTGCCGATGAGTGGGCCGTATACAAGAACAAGCGCTCCAACGCGCTCAAGAAGCTGCTCAACCACCCCGATCTGCCCCAGGGCGTTTACATGTATGGCGGAGTAGGGCGCGGCAAAAGCTTTCTGATGGAATGCTTTTTCAATGCCGTGCCCCTCAAGCGCAAAGTGCGTTTGCACTTTCACGAATTCATGCGCGAAGTGCACCGCGAGATGCACCTCATGCAAGGCACGCAAAACCCGCTCGATGCGCTGGGTGCCAAGATTGCCAAGAAGTACAAGCTGATCTGCTTTGACGAGTTTCACGTCTCCGACATCACGGACGCCATGATTCTCTACAAGTTGCTGGAATCGCTGTTTGCCAACGGCGTGGGCTTTGTCACCACCTCCAACTTCACGCCCGACGGCCTGTATCCGGGCGGCCTGCACCGCGACCGCATCCTGCCGGCGATTGCCCTGCTCAAGGAGCGCATGGAAGTGATCAACGTGGACAACGGCACCGACTACCGCCGCCGCACGTTGGAGAGCGCCAAGCTCTACCACTGCCCGCTGGGTGCCGAGGCCGATGCTGCGCTGGAGGACACTTTCAATCATCTGGCCGAGGCCCATGATGAAGAGCCAGTGATGCAGATTGAAACCCGCAAGATTGCGGCCAAGCGCCGCGCTGGCGGCGTGATCTGGTTTGATTTCCGCGAGCTGTGCGCCGGCCCGCGCTCGCAAAACGACTACCTGGAAATTGCCACGCAGTTCCACACCGTGCTGCTGTCCGATGTGCCGCAGATGCATGTGAACATGGCCTCGGCGGCGCGACGCTTCACCTTGCTGGTGGACGTGCTGTACGACCGCCACGTCAAGCTCATTCTCTCGGTGGCCGTGCCGCCCGAGCAGATTTACACCGAAGGCCCGCTGGCCCACGAATTTCCGCGCACGGTCTCGCGCCTCAACGAGATGCAGTCCAAGGAGTATTTGCAGCTGGAACGCCGTGTGGTGGATACCCGCCTGACTTGAAGGCGAAGCGGTGCCGACGCCTTAAGATGTCGGACCCGCTCAATGATGGATGGACGACTGATGGTCAAACGCACCCGTATGCCTCTTGTGAAACAAGCGCTGCTCAACAGCCTGGCCGCACTGCTGCTGGCCGGCACGGTAGGCGTTGCGGCGGCCCAGCCGCTGCCTGAGGCCAAGAGTGCCGGCACGCAGGTTCAGGACGCCGATAGTAAGGCCGCTAAAAAGCGGGCCCAGGACCAAGCGCACGCGCAGTCCAAGGCCGAGCGCGAAGCCCAGCAAAAGGAAATCGCCCAGCAGCGCGCCATCATCGCCAAGCAGCAGACCGAGGCGGAAGCCCGCTGCTACCAGAAGTTTGCCGTGGAAGGCTGTCTGGAGGAGGCGCGCCGCGTGGCGCGCGAGCAGGATGCGCCGCTGCGCGCGCAGGAGCTGAAGATCAATGAGTCCGAGCGCCGCGAAAAAGCCGCCGATCGCCTGCAAGCCATTGAAGAGAAAAAAGCGGAAAAAGCCGCCACGCCCATGAAGAGCCAGCAGCGCGAAGCCAAGGATGCGCGCTCGGCGCCCAAGCCCACAGGTGTTGGCGCTCAGCCGCCGGTGGACGAGGCGGCCGCCCAGGCCGAGCGCCAGAGCGAAGCCCAGCAGCGTGCCGCCAGGCAAGCCGATTACGTGCGCCGCCACAATGAAGAAGTGAGTCGCCGCGAGGCCGAAAATGCCCAGCGCTCCGTCAAGGCGCGTGCCGATCACGAGGCCAAGCTCAAGGCGGCGGCGCAGCGCAAAGCCAAGGCCGAGCAGGCCGCCAGGGAACGAACCAAGACGGCTGCTCCTCTGCCGCCGCCTGCCAACTGAGGATGAACAAACCAGGTAGTTCAGCCTTGGGTTTGCCGAGATTGCTCTCGAAAAAATAGCTGCTTGTGCTTATCAATTCAGTGATTCATGGCTCTAAACACCTGAATTCATTGAATGAAGATCGCAAGCAGCTTTGTTTTTGATAGCGTGAAACAGGACGGACGGCGCGCCAGGCTCTGCTGCTTCTTGCCAAGCTGGATCAGGTCGCTGGTTGGTCTGTGGGGGCTATCGCCACCAGCTTGAGCACGGCCAGCGACAGATTGTCGCCATGGCCACGGGCGCGGCTACGCGCCTTGTCGATCAGAAATTCCGTGGCTTCGCGCGGTGTCAGCGCGTTCAGCACCGTGCCCAGCTCCTGCTGCGTGAAGTAGTGCCAGATGCCGTCCGAGCAGGCCATCAGCGTCTCGCCGGGGCGCAGGGCTTCGATCACATGGTGCTCCATGGGCGGCGGTGCCTCCGTGCCCAGGCAGCCAAGCAAGATGTTGGACTGGGGGTGGTTGTTGGCCTGCTCCTCGCTCAGTTCACCCCTGGCCACCAGGGCTTGTACATAGGAGTGATCTTTGGTGCGATACAGCATTTGATCGCCGCAATAGTGATAGACGCGCGAGTCGCCTGAATGCACGATATGGCAGCGCCCGCTGGGCAGCATGACAAAGGCGGCAAAAGTGCTGTGCGGTTCTTGTTCGGAGGACATGGCCGTGAGGCGAATCACGGTGTGCGCATCCTGCACAATGGTGCGCAGCATGCGGCTGCACTCTTCGGTCTGCGGATCGAACTGCTCGAACAGCTGGCGGGCCGTGAGCATGACTTGATCGGAGGCCTTGCGCCCGCCGCTGCGCCCGCCCATGCCGTCGGCGACCACACCTAGGACGCAGCCGTTGACACGCGGATGCGACATCAGCAACACCTGATCCTGCTGATATTCCCTGTCGCCGCGGTGTATGCCGGTCGAGGCCTGGATGCGAAAGTTGGAAGACATTGACGAGCTGGAGCAGTGCGACAAGTAGGCGACTGCTAACGGTTGGAGATAGATAACGAAATAGCAGACGCAATTGTGCACTGCATCGTGAGGCGGAAAGCGTATTGGTTGTGAGTTCCCTGCAAAACGCCGTGCTGGCGGCATTTTCCCCCGATGGCAGCCTGTCCGTGGCCGAGCCCGGCTTCAGGCCGCGTGCCGGCCAGACGGCCATGGCAAGCGCGGTGGCCGAAGCCATCGAAAACCGGGAGGTACTGGTGGTGGAGGCCGGCACCGGCGTGGGCAAGACCTATGCCTATCTGGTGCCGGCCTTGCTCAGCGGCCAGCGGCTGCTGGTCTCCACCGCAACTAAGGCCTTGCAGGATCAGTTGTTTGCCCGGGATCTGCCGCGTCTGGTGGGCGCTTTGGGCCTGCCGCTGCGCATGGCGCGCCTCAAGGGGCGCAGCAGCTATCTGTGCCTGGAGCGGCTGGAGCGCGTGCGCCAGGGCAAGACGGCGCCGCAAGACCCGCAGGTACTGCGCGCCGTGGCCGCGGTGGAGCGCTGGTCAAAAATCACGCGCACCGGTGATTTGGGCGAGCTGTCGGCACTCGACGAACGCTCGCCCGTGGTGCCGCTGGTCACGACCACCAAGGACAACTGCGTGGGCTCCGACTGCGCCCATTGGCAGGACTGTCATGTGAACCTGGCCCGCCAGGAGGCCATGCAGGCCGATGTGGTCGTGATCAACCACCATCTGCTGTTTGCCGATATGGATGTGCGCGAATCCGGCGTGGCCCAGTTGCTGCCGAGCACCGGCGTGGTGGTGATAGACGAGGCCCATCAGCTCAACGATATCGGCGTGCAGTTTGCCGGCGAGACCTTGTCCAGCCAGCAGCTCATAGGCTATGCGCGTGATGTGCTGCGCAGCACCAGCGTGCATGCGCGCGGTATGGCGGACTGGCTGGTGCTGTGCGCCACGCTGGAGCAGGCCATGCGCGAGTTGCGGCTGCAGGCCGGCAAGCCCCCCGTAGGCGGCCGTCTGCCCTGGCAGGGCGTGACGCCCCAGGGTCTGGATGCACAGCGCTGGCGCGCGGCCCTGGTGCGCCTGGGCCAGAGCCTGCGTGCCTTGCTTACGCCGCTGGCCGTCATGGAAGCCATGGCCGCCGATCTGCAGCGTGTCTATGAGCGCGGTGCCGAGCTGCTCACCCGCCTGGCGCGTTTTGCGGCCGCTGCCGATGAAGACTGCGTGCGTTGGCTGGAGGTCGGCACCCAGCAGCTGCGCATGCTGGAGTCGCCTCTGAGCATTGCCCGCATCATGCGCGAGCGATTGTTGGGCCGGCTGCTGGACGAAGAAAACCATAGCGATCAGCTAAATACGGACAAGGGTGCCAGCTGGATTTTTACCTCGGCCACCCTGGGGCGGGATGCGCAGCTGAGCTGGTTTGTCGAACCCTGCGGTCTGCGCGGCGCGCGGGTGCTCAAGGTGGACAGCCCGTTTGACTACCCGCGCCAGGCCGGGCTGTACATCCCCCAGCCTTTTGCTGCGGCAGGCAGCGCCCAGCACAGCCAGCAGGTGGCTCAGCTGGCGCTGGACGGTGCCCAGCGCCTGGGCGGGCGCACCCTGGTGCTGACCACCACCTTGAAGGCGCTGAACAACATCAGCATGGCCTTGCGCAATGGCTTGGGCCTTTTTGGCGAGCTGGAGGTACTGGTGCAGGGCGAGGCGCCCAAGCTGGCGCTGATTCAGCGCTTCATGGCGGCCGGGGCCGTGACGCAGGGGGCGTCGGCGCGGGGCTGCATTCTGGTGGCTTCGGCCACGTTCTGGGAGGGCGTGGATTTGCCTGGCGATGTGCTGCAGCTGGTGGTCATAGACAAGCTGCCGTTTCCGCCGCCCGATGATCCGCTGGTCGAGGCCCGCTCACGCCAGTTGGAGAGCGTGGGCCGCCACGCTTTTCAGGATTACATGCTGCCCGAGGCTGCCATGGCGCTCAAGCAGGGGGCAGGGCGGCTGATTCGCAGCGAGACCGACCAGGGCATGCTGGCCGTATGTGATGCCAGGCTGGCCACCATGGCCTATGGCGCCGAACTGCTGGCTGCGCTGCCGCCCATGCGCATGCTGGCAGGCCAGGGCGAGTTCGAGGCGCAGCTGGATGCTCTGGCGCAGCAGCGCGGCAGCAATTGAACAGCGCCCATGAAAAAAGGATACGCATGGCGTATCCTTTTTTGGTTTATTGAGGCTTGAGGCTCAAGCTGGCTGGCTTACCAGAGCTTCCACCAGGTCTTGGTCTTGTCGCCGCTGAGCTTGAGCTCCGCATCGTCCTTGAAGGTGCTCTTCATCACGCGGTCTGCGTCATCGCGCAACTGGGTCATGCCCAGCGCATCGTAGGATTTGACCAAAATCACCATGGCATCGCGCACGGCGGGCACGCCCTGGTAGTCCTTGATGGCGGCCTGGGCGCGGGCAATGGCGGCGACGTAAGCGCCGCGCTCATAGTAGTAACGGGCCACATGGGCTTCGTATTGCGCCAGCGAGTTCACGATGTACTGCATGCGCTGGCGCGAATCCTCGGCGTATTTGGATTCGGGAAAGCGCGTCACCAGCTCGCGGAAGGACTCGAAGGAATCCTTGGCCGCTTTCTGGTCTCGCTCGGACAGATCCTGGCGGGTGAACCAGGAGAACAGGCCCAGGTTGTCGTTGAAGTTGACAAGGCCCTTGAGGTAGAGGGCGTAATCCATGGCCGGGCTGGCGGGGTGCAGCTTCATGAAGCGATCAAGCGTGGCCGTGGCCTGCACTTTTTCGCCGCTCTTGTACTGCGCATAGGCTTTGTCCAGCTGGGCCTGCTGGGCCAGCGGCGTGCCTGCGGCACGGCCTTCGAGCTTTTCGAACAGCGGCACGGCCTTGTCGTAGGCGCCGGAGGAGGACTCTTCGCGCGCTTCGGTGTAGATGCGATCGGGTGTCCACTTGGCCGTCGGGTCCTCTTTGGTGTTTGCGCAGCCTGCCAGCACGGCGGCAACCAACACGGCGGGGACAAGAGTCAGTGAAATACGCGGCATGGTGGACAGTTTTCTAACAATCATTAGCTGTATGAGAAGACATGCTGGGCAGCTGCTGCTGCATGGTTTGGCACGACGTTGGATCGCACACCATACACCAGCGCGCTGGAGGCACCCTTGAAAAAGGAATCGAAGCATTGTAATGGGCGCGCCGAAGCAGGTTGAGACTTTGGGCTTCAGAAGCATTGAGCCCGCAAGGACGAAGCGGGCTTTCTACAATAGCGCCCATGTTTGTCCATTTGCGCCTGCACACCGAATTTTCCGTCGTGGACGGAACCAACCGCATCAATGCCACGATCAAGGCCGCTGCCGAAGACGGGCAGGTGGCCTTGGCCATCACCGACTTCAACAGTCTGTTTGGCGGTATCAAGTTCTACCGGGAAGGGCGCTCCAAGGGCGTCAAGCCCTTGCTGGGTGCGGAAATCGTGATGGAGGGCATCAACGGTGCGCCGGCCTCCCGCATCATCGTGCTGGTGCAGAGCAAGCTTGGCTATCACAACCTCTGTGAGTTGCTGGCCCGTGGCTGGACGCGCGGCGTGGTGCGCGATCAGGCCCAGCACACCTGGGAATGGCTGCAGGAGTTGGGCGAGGGCATGATTGTGCTGTCGGGCGCGCAGGCCGGGCCGGTGGGCATTGCCTTGACGCGCGGTGACGAAAAAGGGGCTGCCGCGATTGCCCAGCGTCTGGCGGGCATGTTTCCCCACCGTTTTTTCATGGAGTTGCAGCGCGCAGGCCGCGCCGATGACGAATCCCATGTGCTGGCCGCCGTCAAGCTGGCCAGCCGCCTGAATCTGCCCGTGGTGGCGACCCATCCCTCGCAGTTCTTCAAGCCCGATGATTACGAATCGCATGAGGCGCGGGTCTGTATTGCCGAGGGCGAAATTCTGGGCAATGCCAAGCGGGTGCGCAAGTTCACGCGCGAGCAGTATTTCAAGACGGCCGAGCAGATGAAGGCGCTGTTTGCCGACATTCCCAGCGCCATCGAGAACACGGTGGAAATTGCCCGCCGCTGCAGTCTGACCCTGGTGCTGGGCGAGCCGCAGCTGCCCAATTTCCCTATCCCCGACGGCCTGACCATGGAGCAGTTCTTCCGTCAGGAGTCCTTTGAAGGGCTGGAAGAGCGTCTGAGCCATCTGTATCCCGACGTGGCCAAGCGCGATGCCCAGCGTCCGCGTTACGTGGAGCGGCTGGAGTTTGAGCTGGACACCATCATGAAGATGGGCTTTCCCGGTTACTTTCTCATCGTGTCGGACTTTATCAAGTGGGCCAAGGCCAACGGCTGCCCGGTGGGCCCGGGCCGGGGCTCGGGTGCCGGCTCGCTGGTGGCCTATGTGCTGAAAGTGACCGATCTGGATCCGCTGGAATACAACCTGCTGTTCGAGCGTTTCCTGAATCCCGAACGTGTGTCCATGCCCGACTTCGATATCGACTTTTGCCAGGGCAATCGCGACCGGGTCATCGACTATGTGAAGGACAAGTACGGCCGCAATGCTGTCAGCCAGATTGCCACCTTCGGCACCATGGCGGCGCGGGCGGCGATTCGCGACGTGGGCCGTGTCATGGACATGAGCTATATGTTCGTCGACGGCATCTCAAAGCTCATTCCCAACAAGCCGGGCCTGCACGTCACCCTCAAGTACCCGCCCAATCCGCCCAAGGAAGGCGACAAGTACACCTATGCCATCAAGGAAGAGCCGATTCTGGCCGAGCGCATAGAGAAGGAAGAAGACGTCAGGACCATCATCGAGATGGCGCAAAAGCTCGAAGGCATGTGCCGCAACATCGGCATGCACGCCGGCGGCGTGGTGATTGCGCCGGGCAAGCTGGCCGATTTCTGCCCGCTGTACCAGCAGCCGGGCAGTACCTCGGCGGTGGCCATGTACGACAAGGATGACGTGGAGCTGGTGGGCCTGGTCAAGTTCGACTTCTTGGGTCTGGCCACGCTGACCATTCTGGAAATTGCGCGCGAATTCATCATGAAGCGCCACAAGGGCCAGGAGAACTTCCAGTTCGAGAACATTCCGCTGGACGATTACCCCACCTACAAGCTGTTTTCCGACGGCAAGACTGAAGCGGTATTCCAGTTTGAATCGCGCGGCATGCAGCAGATGCTCAAGGAGGCCAAGCCTTCGCGTCTGGAAGACCTGATTGCCCTGAACGCCTTGTACCGCCCGGGTCCCATGGATCTGATTCCCAGCTTCATTGCCCGCAAACACGGGCAGGAAGTGGTGGAGTACCCGCATCCGCTGGTGGAAAAAGTGCTGGCCGAGACCTACGGCATCATGGTCTATCAGGAGCAGGTGATGCAGACCGCCCAGGTGCTGGGCGGCTACAGCCTGGGCGGCGCCGACTTGCTGCGCCGCGCCATGGGTAAGAAAAAAGTCGAGGAAATGGCCAAGCACCGGATGATCTTCCGGGAAGGTGCGGCCAAGAACGGCTTGAACGAAACCAAGGCCGACGAAGTTTTCGACTTGATGGAGAAGTTCGCGGGCTACGGCTTCAACAAGTCGCACGCGGCAGCCTATTCGCTCTTGGCCTATCACACGGGCTGGCTCAAGGTCCATTTCACGGCCGAGTTCTACTGCGGCAATATGACCGTGGAAATGGACAACACCGACAAGCTCAAGGTGCTGTACGAAGACGCGCTCAAGATGGGCATCACCTTCGAGCTGCCCGATGTGAACCGCGGTGTGCATCGCTTTGAGCCCGTGACCGACAAAGTCATACGTTATGGGCTTGGAGCCATCAAAGGCACTGGGCAAGCTGCTATCGAAGCGATAGTGGCCGCCCGCAACGGCGAAGGCACGGGCCCCAACGGCCATGAAAAAGGCCCGTTCAAGAGCCTGTTTGACTTTTGCCTGCGCGTGGACCGGGCCCGCATCAACAAGCGCACGCTGGAAGCGCTGATCAAGGCCGGCGCTTTTGACAACATCGACATGAACCGCGCGTCGCTGCTGGCTTCGGTGGATGTGGCTTTCGGCTTTGCTTCCACCTCGATTGCCAACGCCAATCAGGGCGGCCTGTTCGACATGATGGGCGACGATGCCGTGGGCTCCAGCACGGCGGAGCCGCCGCTGGCCGATGCTTTGCCCTGGGGGGTGAAGGAAAAGCTCACGCTGGAGAAAACCGCAGTGGGCTTTTACCTGACCGGCCATCTGTTTGACGAAGTCGAGGCCGAGGTGCGCCGTTTTGTGCGCACGCCGATTGGCGAGATGCGCGACAGCCGCGAGCCGCAGACCATGGCCGGCATTTTGAGCGGTTTTCGCACCATCAACGGTCAGCGCGGCAAGCTGGGCATCTTCACACTGGATGACAAATCAGGCGTCATCGAGGCCTCGGCCGACGAAAAAGTGCTCAACGCCTGCAAGGACTTGATCAAGGACGATGAGTTTGTAGTGGTCTCGGGCCGCTTGCAGCCCGACCGTTTCAGCGGCGGCCTGCGCATGAAGGTGCAGCAGATGTGGAGTCTGGCCGATGCGCGCTGTCGTTATGCCCGCTATCTGCAGATCAGCGTGGGCGAGGGGGCGGAGCAGATGCCCGATGTGCCCAAGCTGCTGCGCCAGTTTCCGGCCAAGGTGCAGGAGACGGAAACCGGCCCGCTCACCCATGGCATGAAGGTGCGTCTGGGCCTGATCTGCGCGGACGACCGAGGCTCGGCCAGCTGCGAGCTGGCGCTGGGCGATGCCAGCCGTTTCTACCCCTCGGATGAGGCGCTGGCGGCCTGGTATGCCGAGGCCGGGCTGGCTCAGGTCAAGGTGATTTACGAGTAAGCACGCGGCGGCCTTCAGCGCCCCTGGCACCCACCGTCTCGGAGTCTGTGCTCCCAAGGCTGTGGGTGCTTTTTCATGGGGCGGCCCTCCTACAGCATTCACAATTTTTTGCTTACTAAAAATCGTAGCGGTAAGCGCTTGCACTACAAAGGCTGGAGTGGAAAATAAAGCATAAATCTCGCTTTATGCGAATCCAGTCTTGAAATCCCTAACATCGCTATGCATATGCCAGCGCAAAAACACCGCAATCGCTCGCTAGAATGGTTTTCATGGCAACTCAACCCCCATCAATTCCCCCGGTAGTCCCTGGAGTCAGGAATACGCCTGACGAAGGCGGCTCCCTGGTGCTGGAGAGACGCCGCCAGCGCCTGCAGCCGCCGCGCATGTATCAGGTCGTGATGCTCAATGATGATTTCACGCCCATGGAGTTTGTCATCGTCGTGCTACAGGAGTTTTTCGGCAAGAACCGTGAAGCGGCCACCCAAATCATGCTCAAAATTCATCTGGATGGACGAGGTGTCTGCGGCGTCTTTTCCCAAGACGTAGCCGCCACCAAGGTCGAGCAAGTGCACCAGGCAGCCCATAAAGCGGGCCACCCGTTGCAAGCCACATTTGAGCCTGTTGAATAAATGCTGGATGCCCTCAAATAAGGTATCAGTCAGTAATCCCTAGCAAGCCGAAAGGAGTCGCACATGATCGCTCAAGAACTGGAAGTCAGCTTGCACATGGCTTTTGTTGAAGCCCGTCAGCAGCGCCACGAGTTCATCACCGTGGAGCATTTGCTGCTGGCGCTGCTGGACAACCCCAGTGCCGCGGAGGTGCTGCGCGCTTGCTCCGCCAACATTGATGATCTGCGTTCGTCACTGTCCAATTTCATCAAGGACAACACCCCACAGGTCGATGGGACCGATGAGGTGGATACCCAACCCACGCTGGGTTTTCAGCGTGTGATTCAGCGCGCCATCATGCATGTGCAATCCACAGGCAATGGCAAGAAGGAAGTGACGGGCGCCAATGTGCTCGTGGCGATCTTCGGCGAAAAAGATTCCCATGCCGTGTACTACCTGCACCAGCAGGGCGTGACGCGCCTGGACGTGGTCAACTACATTGCCCACGGCATCAAGAAGGGCGAACCGCCCGAGCCCGCCAAGTCCGAATCGCCGTCCGAAGGCGAAGAGGGCTCGTCCGGAGAGCGCAACGAGAAAGCCTCGCCGCTGGAGCAGTTCACGCTCAATCTGAACGTTGCCGCCAAGGAAGGCAAGATCGATCCGCTCATCGGCCGCGAGTACGAGGTCGAACGCACCATCCAGATCCTGTGCCGTCGCCGCAAGAACAACCCGCTGCTGGTCGGTGAAGCCGGCGTGGGCAAGACGGCGATTGCCGAAGGTCTGGCATGGCGTATCACCGAAGGCACGGTTCCCGATGTGCTCAAGGACGGCGTGGTCTACTCGCTGGACATGGGTGCGCTGCTGGCCGGTACCAAGTACCGCGGCGATTTCGAGCAGCGTCTGAAAGGTGTGCTCAAGTCGCTCAAGGACAAGCCGCATGCAATTTTGTTCATCGACGAAATCCATACGCTGATCGGTGCCGGTGCGGCATCGGGCGGCACGCTGGATGCGTCCAACCTCTTGAAGCCTGCGCTGTCCAGCGGCCAGCTGCGCTGCATCGGTGCGACCACCTTCACGGAATACCGTGGCATCTTCGAAAAAGACGCGGCCTTGTCGCGCCGATTCCAGAAGGTGGACGTGGTCGAGCCCACGGTGCCGGAGACCGTGGATATCCTCAAGGGCCTCAAATCCCGCTTTGAAGAGCACCACGGCGTGAAATACGCTGCCGAAGCCCTGCAGGCTGCTGCCGAGCTGTCCGCCAAGTACATCAATGACCGTCACCTGCCTGACAAGGCGATTGACGTGATTGACGAGGCGGGCGCCGCCCAGCGCATTGCCAAGGTCGAGTTGCGCAAGGAGATCATCGGCAAGGCCGAGATCGAAGCCATCGTGGCAAAAATAGCCCGCATTCCGCCGGCCAATGTCAGCAACGACGACCGCAGCAAGCTGCAGACGCTGGAGCGCGACTTGAAGAGCGTGGTGTTCGGTCAGGACAAGGCGCTGGACGTGCTGGCGGCCAGTGTGAAGATGGCGCGCTCGGGTCTGGGCAAGCCGGACAAGCCGATTGGCTCCTTCCTGTTCTCCGGCCCCACGGGCGTAGGCAAGACGGAAGCTGCCAAACAGCTGGCCTATATCCTGGGCGTGGATCTGATCCGCTTCGACATGTCCGAGTACATGGAGCGCCATGCCGTGTCGCGCCTGATCGGTGCGCCTCCGGGCTATGTGGGCTTTGACCAGGGTGGCCTCTTGACCGAAGCCATCACCAAGAAGCCGCATTCGGTGCTGCTGCTCGATGAAATCGAGAAAGCGCATCCGGACATCTTCAACGTGCTGTTGCAGGTCATGGACCACGGCACTCTGACGGACAACAACGGACGCAAGGCCGACTTCCGCAACGTGATCATCATCATGACCACCAATGCGGGTGCCGAGACCATGAACAAGGCCACCATCGGTTTCACGAATCCGCGTGAAGCCGGCGATGAAATGGCCGATATCAAGCGTCTGTTCACGCCCGAGTTCCGCAACCGTCTGGATGCCATCGTCAGCTTCAAGCCGCTCGATGAGCAGATCATTCTGCGCGTGGTGGACAAGTTCCTGCTGCAACTGGAGCAACAGCTGGCCGAGAAGAAGGTGGAAGTCACCTTCACCGATGGCTTGCGCAAGCATCTGGCCAAGAAGGGCTTTGATCCGCTCATGGGTGCACGCCCCATGCAGCGCCTGATTCAGGACACCATCCGCCGCTCGCTGGCCGATGAGCTGCTGTTTGGCCGTCTGGTCAACGGCGGTCGCCTGGAAGTGGATTGGGACGATGCCGCCAACGAAGGCAAGGGCGACATCAACCTGACCATTACCGATCTGCCCATGGACACGCCCAAGTCCGAGCCCGAAAACGCCGTGGCTGAATAATCCGCAGCTTTTAATAACAAAAGCCGACAGTGTCAAAGCTGTCGGCTTTTTCTTTGGAGCACCTTGTATTGATATCTATAGGCGCTTGTGTTGTCTGGATTTTAGGTCAGATACGAGCTGAGATCGAATAAATACCAGCGGTGGTGGCTATCAAAATTTATTTGACCTGGCGCTTTTCCAGCTTGCGTGCCAGCGTTCTGCGGTGCATGCCCAGGCGGCGAGCCGCCTCGGAGATGTTGAAACCCGTCTCTGCCAGGGTTTCGTGGATGTGCTCCCATTCCAGCGTCTTGATGGAGGTGGTCTGGTTGCTCACTTCCACATCGGTGCGGCCTTCCACGCGCTCGAAAGCGGCTTCGATATCGTCGGTGTTCGAGGGCTTGGCCAGGTAGTGGCAGGCACCGAGTTTCACGGCCTCCACGGCGGTGGCAATGCTGGCATAGCCGGTGAGCACCACGATAAGGGCTTCGGGATTTTGCTGGTGCAGCATCTGCACGCAGTTCAGGCCCGAGGCGTTGCCCGCCAGCTTGAGGTCCATCACCGCATAGTCGGGGCGGTGCTGGGCCAGCAGGGCTTCGACTTCCTCGCCGCTGACGGCATGCAGCACGCGATAGCCCCGGCGCTCGAAAGAGCGCTTGAGGGTGCGGGCAAAGGCTGCGTCATCTTCGACCAGCAACAGCAAACGGGCTTCTTGCATGCAAACAAATTCGCTTTAATGGCGGCTCAAAAAGCGCGCTTTGGTATGGAAGTCAAATAGCCATGGCTGATTGAGGCAGGTGAACCTCCACCAACGCACCGCCGCCATCTCTGGCAGACAGGTTGCGGGCCTGGACCCTGCCGCCCAGGGCGCGGGCCACGTTCATCACCAGAAACAGACCCAGGCCGCGGCCGGGGCGCTCCTGCTTGGTGGAGACATGGCACTGGCCCAGTTGCTGCAGCACGGTTTCGTCAAAGCCGGGGCCGTGGTCGCGCACCTGCAGCACCACCTGCTGCTGCACGGTGGCCATGCTCATCTCCACCCACTGGGGCGAGGCTTCGAGTGCATTGTCCAGCAAATTGCAAATCATTTGCTGCAGCGCAGTATCCGAGAGCATGGCAAAGTCGCTCAGGCCCCGGTTGTTCAGCGCAAAGTGGCTCAGCGTGTGATGGCCTTGCCAATGGCTGACGATGCCTTGCACAAAGCTCACAAAGGTCGTGCTCTCCGTGCCTTCCGCCCGCGTTTCGCCGGCCGAGAGGAGAACGCCCGAGACTATGGATTTGCAGCGTAGCAGCTGGCGCTGCATCTCCTGCAGATCCTCGCGCAGATCCTGGTCTTTCATCAGCGCCGGCATGTGCTGCCAGTCGCCCAGAATCACGGACATGGTGGCCATGGGCGTGCCCAGCTCGTGCGCGGCGCCGGTGGCCAGCAAGCCCAGGCGCACAATATGCTCTTCCTCGCTGGCGCGCTGGCGCATGTCGGAGATGCGGGTGTCGCGGCGGCGCATATTGTCGACAATGCGAGTGAGAAAGACGATGGTCAGGATGCTGGTCAGCGCAAAGCTGACGAGCACGCCCACCACGTACATGCTGGGCAGGCCTTCCTGGCTTTCAAACTGCACATGCAAGGGCAGGTGGAACATGCTCAGCCCGATCACGCAGACAAACGAGGTGATCACCACGCACCAGGTGTAGTGGGGCCGTAGCAGCACAGCACTCAGAATGCCTTGCAGCAGATAGAGGTAGATAAAGGGATTGCTGGCTCCGCCGCTCAGATACAGCTGAACCGTCAAGGCCAGCACGTCGGCCAGCAGGGCCCAGAACACGCTGCGTGAACTCAGCGGCCGGTGCAGGCCCTGGCTCCAGTAGATGTAGGCGAGGTTGGTAGCCACCAGTGCCACCAGCACCAGAGCCATGGGCAGCAGAGGCAGGGCGATATGAAAACCATAGTGCACCAGCGAGATGGTGACCACCTGGCCCACGACGGCAATCCAGCGCAGCTGTATCAGCAGCTGCATGTTTTGCCGCTCTGTCAGGCGCGCGACCCGGAACAGGGAATCTGAGGTTTTGTTCACCCGTCAATTGTCCACGACAGCTCTGCCGTCAACAGCCTTGGGGGTATGGCAATTTGTTGTAGGCCGCCGTTTGAGTGCTCCATGAAAAAAGCGCTCCGTGTGGAGCGCTTTGCGGTTCAGGCCCGAGGCGGGGTGGCCGTCTTGTCATGGCGCCTGACCAGCCAGGCGCCAAGCAGCACCATTGCGGCCAGTCCATACCAGGTCAGGGCATAGACCAGGTGGGTGTTGGTGAATTGGATGACCGTCATGCCCGAGCGCAATCCATCCTTGGACTCCTGCGCCTGGTGCGCAGGGTTGCTGGCGGGCAGGCCCTGGTCAATGAAGTAGGGCGCGACCTGGGTCAGACCTTTGCTCTGGGCGATGGCGGCGACATCGCGCGAAAACCATTGCTGAGTGTCCGCATTGTTGCTGCGCAGAAAGCCGCCCGATGGCTCGCTCATGCGAATCAGCCCTGTGACCGTCACGGTTTCGCTGGAGTCGCCGGCTTGTTCAATCTGCTTGAGCCATTCGGCACGCTGCTTTTCCGGCGTGAAGCCGCGGTTGATCAGAATGTGGCTGCCATCGGCCAGTTGCAGCGGCGTGAGCACCCAGAAACCGGCTCCGGCCTCGGTCAAGGCCTTGGTCAACACGCTGAGCTTGTCCAGACGCACGCCTTGAACCGTGACCGGCAGGTATTCGAAATTCGCGGCGTCGATCTGCGACCACTGGCTGGCTGCGGGGGCGGCTACCGGTGCGCTGTGCACACGCTGCTCCACGCGCTCGATCAGGTCGAGCTTCCAGAAAAGGCGCTTGACCTGCCAGGTGCCCAGTGCCATGAACCCTAAAAACAAGGCGATGCCCACTATCGCGAGCATCGCCTTGGTGAAGGGAGAGCGCTGACGCGCAGCGCTCTGGTTCTTCAGGTGGTCAGTCAAGGGGTTACAGCGGCAGGAGCCGTGTGACCTGCGTGATCTGCATGGCCTGTGGCCTGGTGCATCTCATGGCCGGGCATCATGTTGGCGTTCATGTGGAACATGACCCACAAGGTACCGGCAATCGCGATGGACAGGAAGATGACCGTGAAGATGGTGGACAGCATGGTCCAGCCACCCTGGATCTTGCCGTTCATGTGCAGGAAGTACACCATGTGCACCAGCACCTGAACAATCGCAAAACCGCCGAGCACGGCCACGGCCGTGGTGCGATCGGTGATGACGTTGTTCATGACCAGGTAGAAGGGGATGGCAGTCAGGATGACGGCCAGGATGAAGCCCTTCACATAGTCGCCCATGGAGACGTGCAGATCGTCGTGATCGTGATGATCATCGTGACCGGCGTGGATATCGTGTGCGCTCATTTACAGCACCCCCATCAGATACACAAAGGTGAACACACCGATCCAGACCACGTCCAAGAAGTGCCAGAACATGGACAGGCAGTTGATACGGCGCACGTTCTCGTTGATCAGGCCGTGCTTCTTGATCTGGATCATCAGGGTGATCAGCCAGATCAGACCGAAGGTCACGTGGATACCGTGGGTGCCCACCAGCGTGAAGAACGAAGACAGGAAGGCGCTACGGGTAGGGCCGGCACCTTCATGGATCAGGTGGTGGAACTCATAGAGTTCCACGGCCAGGAAGGCTGCGCCCAGCAGGCCGGTGACGGCCAGCCACAGCAGCGTGCCGTTGACGTTCTTCTTCTGCTTTTGCAGCATGGCAAAGCCGAAGGTGATGGACGACATCAGCAGGAAGGCCGTGTTGATGGCCACCAGGCTCAGATCGAACAGATCCTTGCCGCCGGGGCCGCCTGCATAGTTGCGGCCCAGCACGCCATAGGTGGCGAACAGCGCGGCAAAGATCAGGCAGTCGCTCATCAGGTAGAGCCAGAAGCCCAGCGAGGTGCCGTTTTCTGGATGAGGCTCGTGCGCGAGGTGGTACTCGCGCTTGGCCAGGGCGGCTGCGCCGCCAGCGTGGGTATGTGTATTAGACATGGGCTGCTGCAAGCTGCTTGGTGCGCGTTTCTTCCGTTGCGGCCACTTCGGCTGCAGGGATGTAGTAGTCACGCTTGTAGTTGAAGGTATGGATGATCGAAGCCAGAACGGTCGCGGCGAACGAAACGATCGCCAGAGGCCACATATGCCAGATCAGTGCAAATCCCAGAACGGTGGACAGGCCGGCAATCACCACGCCAGCGCCGGTGTTGGCGGGCATGTGGATGGGCTCGAAGCCAGTCAGCGGACGCTGATAGCCATGCTTCTTCATGTCGGTCCAGGCGTCAATTTCGTGCACCACAGGGGTGAAGGCGAAGTTGTACTGGGGAGGAGGCGAGGAAGTTGCCCACTCCAGCGTACGGCCTTCCCATGGGTCGCCAGTCACGTCGCGCAGTTCGTCACGCTTCCAAATGGACACGGCCAGCTGGATGAAGAAGCAGCCGATACCGGCAGCAATCAGGGCTGCGCCGAAGGCGGCGATGATGAACCAGATTTGCAGCGAAGGATCGTCAAAGTGGTTGGCACGACGAGTCACGCCCATCAGACCCAGGATGTACAGGGGAGTGAAGGCAACCCAGAAGCCGACCAGCCAGAACCAGAACGAAGCCTTGCCCCAGAACTCGTTGAGTTTGAAGCCGAAAGCCTTGGGGAACCAGAAGTTGATACCGGCAAACACGGCAAACACCACGCCGCCAATGATCACGTTGTGGAAGTGGGCGATCAGGAACAGCGAGTTGTGCAGCACAAAGTCTGCGGGAGGCACGGCCAGCAGCACGCCGGTCATACCGCCGATGGCGAAGGTGACCATAAAGCCCACCGTCCACAGCATGGGAACGCTGAAGCGGATGCGGCCACGGTACATGGTGAACAGCCAGTTGAAGATCTTCGCGCCCGTGGGGATCGAGATGATCATCGTGGTGATACCGAAGAAGGTATTCACGCTGGCACCCGAGCCCATGGTGAAGAAGTGGTGCAGCCACACCAGGTAGGACAGGATGGTGATACACACCGTGGCGTAAACCATGGAGGTGTAGCCAAACAGGCGCTTGCGGCTGAATGTGGCCACGATTTCGGAGAACACACCGAAGCAAGGCAGGATCAGGATGTAGACCTCAGGGTGACCCCAGATCCAGATCAGGTTCACGTACAACATCGGGTTGCCGCCGAAGTCGTTCGAGAAGAAGTGCGTGCCCATGTAACGGTCCAGGGACATCAGCACCAGAGCGGCGGTCAGCACGGGGAACGAAGCCACGATCAGGGCGTTGGTGCACAGGGCAGTCCAGGTGAAGACGGGCATCTTCATCAGGTTCATGCCGGGAGCGCGCATCTTGATGATGGTCACGATCAGGTTGATACCCGACAGCGTGGTACCGACACCGGCGACCTGCAGGCCCCAGATGTAGTAGTCAAGACCCGTGCTTCCACTCTGGTGCCCCAGATTGGACAGAGCCAGCCAGCCGGAGGTGGAGAACTCGCCCAGGAACAGGGAGATCATCACCAGCACGGCGCCGCCGGTCGTCATCCAGAAGCTGAAGTTGTTCAGGAACGGGAAGGACACGTCACGGGCACCGATCTGCAGCGGCACCAGATAGTTCATCAGGCCCGTCACAAAAGGCATGGCCACGAAGAAGATCATGATCACGCCGTGGGCCGTGAAGATCTGGTCGTAGTGGTGCGGAGGCAGGTAGCCGAGGTTGTCACCAAAGGCCATGGACTGCTGCAGACGCATCATGACCGCGTCGGCAAAGCCGCGCAGCAGCATGACCAGACCGAGGATCATGTACATGATGCCGATCTTCTTGTGGTCGATCGAGGTCAGCCAGTCGTTCCAGAGCGGAGCCCAGAGGCGGAACTTGGTGATGCCGGCGACTACGACGAGTCCGCCGAGCACCACGGCAATAAAGGTCATGAGCACGATGGGCTCATGCGTCATGGGAATCTGGTCCCATGTGATGCGACCCAGCAGCCAGTGGGCGGCTGGGGTTGTTGTTTCAGACATGTTGAGTCTCTTTTGTCGTATTGGAGCGGCGGAGCTGGAGGCTCAGTCGCACCGTGAGCTACTTATTGCTGTGCGACAGCTCCGGAGGCTGCTACTTCATCGAGCAGGGCCACAACGCGGTCAGCGTCTTTGGACGTGCAGACGTCCAGGGGCAGGATCACGCTGGAGGTCTTGCCATGGTGCTGACCACCGGCGGCGTCAATGGCCATCATCTGGCTCATGCACATCTTGCCGTCTTCCACGCAGCGGTTGAGGACCTTGTTGTACAGGCCTTCGTCCACAGTGCCGAAGCGTTCCACAGGATTGCGCTCGCTGGGCTTGGCCAGATCGAGGTAAGCGTCACGTGTCAGAACCTTGCCTTCGGTCTTGGCCTGGGCTACCCACTGTTCGAACTGGCCGTTTTCCAGGCCGTGGAACTTGAAGGTCATGCCTGCAAAGCCAGCGCCGCTGTAGTGCGAGGACTTGCCGCCGTAGACGCCAGGCTTGTTGATCACGGCATTCAGCTCGGTCTGCATGCCGGGCATGGTGTAGATCATGCCAGCCAGATCAGGAACGTAGAACGCGTTCATGGTGTGGGTGGATGTCAGCTTGAAGTGAATGGGACGGTCCACTGGAGCGGCCACTTCGTTCACGGTCGCAATGCCTTGCTCGGGGTAGAAGAACAACCACTTCCAGTCCAGAGACACGACTTGAATTTCCAGAGGCTTGACGTTGGGGTCAAGAGCCTTGGTTGAGGAAACGCGGTCCAGAGGGCGGTAGGGGTCGAGCTTGTGGGTGCTGATCCAGGTAATGGCGCCCAAAGCAATGATGATCAACAAAGGCACGGTCCAGATCACCAGTTCCAGCGATGTGGAGTGGTGCCATTCGGGGTCGTACTTGGCTTCGGTATTCGACTGGCGGTACTTCCAGGCAAACAACAGCGTCAAAAAGATGACGGGGACGATGATGAGCAGCATCAGCAAGGTGGCCGTAACCACCAGATCGCCTTGTTGCTTGGCAACATCGCCGGCTGGGTTGAGTACGACAAGCTTGCTGCAACCGGCGAGGGTTGCAGTCAAAGCAGCCGCTGTGAGCCACGCGGGCCCACGGATTTCCTTGATTTTTAACATGCTGTAGGCGTGACAAAGTCGCGCTTAGGTGTAAACGCGGATTACTGGATCTCGGCAAATGTAATACCAAATGCTGTCTTGTCGATTGGACATTTTGTCCAAGGTCAAGGATGGAGGGCTGAAAATCCGCTATGTGACAAGGGTTTAGCTGTGTCCGCGGGCTGCGCAGCTTGGGCGCAAATTGTGAATTTTTCGTGGTTTTTGGGCTCAAAGCGCCGGGTCCTGCGCCTGCCGCCGACAGGGCTCAGGGCAAAAACTCTATTGCAGCTGCACATGCTTGGGCGTAGAAATGGATGCGTCAGCGTGACATGGCAAGTAAGACAAGGAGTTGTATCTATATGAGTAGCACGAACCCATCCATTGGTCTTACTCAGCAAGACTATGAGAACTCGGAAACCCTGGCTTATGCGGATACCGATGAAGATGTGACTCCGGGAGAAATCGCTGTTGGCGTGATCATTGGCCGTTCATCCGAGTACTTTGACTTTTTCGTTTTCGGCATGGCTTGCGTGCTGGTGTTTCCTTCCCTGCTGTTCCCCTTCCTCTCCAAGCTCGATGGCACGCTGGCGGCGTTTGCCATCTTTTCCCTGGCCTTTATTGCCCGTCCCATAGGCACGGCACTGTCCATGGCCGTGCAGCGGCGCTGGGGCCGTGCCACCAAGCTGACGATTGCGCTGCTGCTGCTGGGTGTCTGCACGGTGGGTATGACCTTTTTGCCCAGCTATGAGACTGCCGGTATGAAAGCCATCTGGGCGCTGGCCATCTTGCGCGTGGGTCAGGGTCTGGCACTGGGCGGTACCTGGGACGGTCTGCCTTCGCTGCTGGCCATGTCGGCGCCCAAGAACCGCCGCGGCTGGTATTCGATGATCGGCCAGCTGGGCGCACCTCTGGGCTTCATCATGGCGGCGTCGCTGTTTGCCTATCTGTACTCCAGCCTCACGGCAGACGATTTCATGAGCTGGGGCTGGCGCTATCCCTTCTGCGTGGCTTTTGCTATCAACGTGGTAGCGCTGTTCGCCCGTCTGCGCCTGGTGGTAGGTCAGTCTTTTGTGCAGATGCTGCAGGAGCGCGATCTGGAGCCCATCAGCGTGACCAGTCTGATGCGCGATGAAGGTCGCAATGTGTTCATCGGCGCTTTTGCCGCTCTGGCCAGCTTTGCGCTGTTCCACCTGGTGACGGTGTTTCCGCTGTCCTGGATCTCCTTGTACTCCCATCAGTCCGTGATCGACGTGCTGATCGTGCAGATCATAGGTGCCGTTCTGGCGGCTGGGGCCATCATGCTGTCGGGCTGGCTGGCAGACCGCGTGGGACGCCGCAACACTTTGGGCACTATGGCCTGCCTGATCGGTATCTTCAGCTTCCTGGCGCCTTGGCTGCTGGGTAGCGGCACCGTGGGCAACAATGTGTTCATCATCGTGGGCTTCATCCTGCTGGGTCTGTCCTACGGCCAGGCCTCGGGCACGGTGACATCCAACTTCTCGGCGCATTACCGCTACACGGGTGCGGCCCTGTCCACCGACATGGCCTGGCTGATTGGCGCTGCATTTGCGCCGCTGGTGGCTTTGGGGGTGTCGGCCAAGTTCGGTCTGGTGGCCCTGGGCATTTATCTGCTGTCCGGCGCCTTGTGCACGCTGGCGGCTCTGGGCATCAACCGGGCCATCGAGGCACGTGAACAATAAGCCTGAGGGCAGATAGAAAAAGCCCGCAGAGAGAACAAATCTCTGCGGGCTTTGCTTTTAAGCCATGAAAAAAGCCATCGCGAGATGGCTTTTTGTTTTCAGCGCTTCAATCAGTCCAGTGCCAGACCGGCTTTCTTGATCACTTCGCCAAAGCGTTTGCTTTCATCGGCCATGAATTGCTTGAACTCCGCAGGCGTGGGGTTGTAGCTCTCATAACCAAAGGCCGTGAACTTGTCCTTCACGTCCTGGCCGGTCAGAGCCTGACGTACGTCGGCGTGAATCTTCTCGACCACGGCCGCTGGCGTGCCGGGGCGTACGGCCAGGGCGTTCCAGCCGATCACGGCATAGTCCTTGGGGCCGCCGGATTCGGACACCGTAGGCACGTTCTCGAAGCCTGCAATGCGCTTGGGGCCAGCCACGGCCAGGAAGCGCAGCTTGCCGCCGCGCACCAGCGGGCCTGCCGTGCCCAGCGAGCCCAGAGCGAAGGTCAGCTCGCCATTGGCCACGCCCTGATACAGCTGGCTGGTTTCCTTGTAGATGACGTGCTCCATCTTGGTGCCGGTCTGGTTTTCCAGCAGGGCCGAGCCCAGGTGCACGGGGTTGCCCACCGACCAGGAACCGTAGTTGAGCTTGCCGGGGTTGGCCTTGGCGTCGGCAATCAGGTCGCCAATCGTCTTGTAGGGGCTGTTGACGGGAACGCAGACAAAGAAGAAGTTACGGAACAAGGGCATCAGGATGTTGAAATCCTTGCTCAGGTCGTAGGGCAGCTTCTTGAACAGGTGGGGGTAGGCGGCGATGTGGACGTTGTCCAACTGGATCATGTCCGTGCCGTCGGCCGCGCCGCGCTTGAAGGCTTCAATGGCGATGAAGCCGTTGCCGCCAGGGCGGTTTTCCACCACCACGGGCTGGCCCCAGGCGCGGCCGAGCTTGTCAGCCACCAGGCGTGAGACGCCATCGGGGCCGCCGCCTACGGGGAAGGGGTTGATGATGCGGGAAGACTTGGTGGGCCACTTGGCATCGCCCTGGGCGAAGGACGGTGCGGCCACGGATGCGGCAATGGCGCCCAGTGCGAATGCAGCTTGGCGACGGCTCATATTGAGCTTTTGGGTCATGGTTGTCTCCCTGATCCTGAAAAAAGGACTGTCGAAAAGAGGTTGCGTGTTGGCTTTTGCGCTCACGCGTTTTGTATGTAGGACCAAGGCTTGCGCTGTTGTAACAAGGCAATTCTCAGCTGAGCAGATTGTGGCATCGCAACAAAAAACACCAAGTTCTAGCCGAGGCTATCAGCTATAGCAAAATGGCATAGCTTGATTTGAGGAGCCTGCATGAATCTCCAGCAGATAGAAACTTTTGTACACGTGGCCGAAACCGGCAGTTTCAGCAAGGCTGCCGTGCAGCTGGATACCGCCCAGCCCGCGCTCAGCCGCCAGGTGCGGGCGCTGGAGACCGAGCTGCGCGAGACGCTGCTGATACGCACGGGGCGCGGGGTCACGTTGACCGATGCCGGGCGCCGACTGCTCGAGCACGGTCATGCCATCATGCAGCGCGTGGCTCTGGCCAAGGAAGATATAGGCAGCCAGCGCGACGAGCCCGTGGGGCGCATCACCGTGGGCTTGCCGCCCAGTCTGGCCAGGCGGCTCACGCCGCCGCTGATTGACGGCTTCAGTCGCGATATGCCCAAGGCCCGGCTGGCCGTGGTGGAAGGCTTTTCCATGAATATCGCGGAATGGCTGACTTCGGGGCGTATGGATCTGGGCCTGGTCTACACGCCGGAGCCGCATCCGCATATCGAGGTGACGCCGGTGCTGGAAGAGCGGCTGTGCCTGATCGGCCCAGCCAGCGCCCTGGCCGGTCGCACCAGTGTGCCGTTTGCCCATCTGGACGAGTTTCCGCTGATCATGCCGCAGCGCGGCCAGATCTTTCGCAAGCTGATGGAGGCCCAGGCCACGCTGTCCCAGGTCAAGCTCAATGTGGTGTGGGAAGTGTCCAGCGTGCCGGCCATTCTGGACCTGGTGCGCGGCGGCTATGGTTATGCCGCGCTCACCGACAGTGCCATGCGCGGGCAGGGGGCAGATCCTTCGCTGATGGAAGTGCCGATCAAGTCGCCGCATATCGTGAGCACGCTGTGCCTGGTGCAGTCGGCCAAGAAGAAAACCACGCCCTTGATACGCCGCACGGCAGAGCTGCTGAGGCGTTTGAGCCTGCAGGTCTGCGCCGTGGAAAGCGGGCACTTATAGAGTTTGCTATGCATGTACAAGCTGCTGGCGCATTGCTTGATTGAATTTCAACAATAAATCCGTTTGAAATTCAATCAAAACAAGCGCAATAAGCTACTGAATTCATAGTCATCAGATCAGCGGGCGCAAGCTTCTTGCGCCTTCAAGCAGCAGGGGCAGGATTTCCTGCTCCATGGTCTGGGCGCTCATACGCTTGGTGGCGCTGACCATATTCAGCGCCGCCACCGTGCGGCCCTGCATATCGCGCAGCGGCACGGCCAGGGCCTGAATGGCGACTTCGTGTTCTTCCAGGGCAATGCAATAGTCAAGCCGCCTGACTTCGGCCAGCAGCGCCTTGAGCGCCCCTTCCTCGGTCACCGTGTGGGCGGTGAGCTTGGGCAGATCGTAGGTGGCCAGCCATTCATCCAGTTCGGTGGGCGAGAGCGCGGCCAGCAGTACCCGGCCGGTGGAGGTGGCATGGGCGGGCAGGCGCGTGCCCAGATGCAGGCCGTGGGCCATCAGCCGCTCGCCCTTGTCATGCACGGCGCTGCGGGCCACGATGACGACCTCGCGCCCCTCGCGCACCACACAGGAGTAAGACAGCCCCGTTTGCGCCGCCAGCCGGTGGAGCACGGGCTGCACGATGCGGGGCAGCCGCGCCGAGGCCAGATACGCCCCCGACAGCCGCAGCACCTTGGGTGCCAGCCAGAAAAAGCCGCCATCGCTTTCCAGATAGCCCAGGTGGGCCAGCGTCAGCAGATGCCGGCGTGCGGCGGCGCGGGTCAGGCCGGCACGCTCTGCGGCCATGGTTGCATTGAGGCGCTGGCGCTCGGTATCAAAGCTCTCCAGCACGGCCAGGCCTTTGGCCAGACCCGCAATGAAGTCGGCATGGGCGATGGAGGAAGAGGAGGTGGGAGATGGCAGGTGCTCGGTCATGGTGCGGTATGAACTCTGGATGGCGAAAACCGTGGTTTTGCGCGATTGTCGAACCAGTTGTGCGATTGTCGCGCAAATGTGGCTTTCGGCCTCTCGGCTTGATGCAGCACAAACCTTAGTCTTCAGACCATGGGCTGCAAGCAGAAATTGCAGCGTGGTTGGGTGCAATACAAGGAGACATACATCGTGCGCACACAGGTAGCCATCATTGGTGCAGGCCCCGCAGGTCTGTTGTTGGGTCAGCTGCTGTACAAGGCCGGCGTGGAGACCGTCATCATCGAGCAGCGCAGCGCCAACTATGTGCTGGGCCGCATCCGCGCCGGGGTGCTGGAGCAGGTGACGGTGGACTTGCTCAAGCAGGCCGGGGCCGATGTCCGCATGAACGAGGAAGGTCTGCTCCACGATGGCATAGAGCTGCTGTTCAAGGGCCAGCGCCACCGCATCGATCTGCATGGCCTGACCGGCGGCAAGCGCGTGATGGTCTACGGCCAGACCGAGGTGACGCGCGATCTGATGGATGTGCGCGCGGCTGAGGGCCTAACCACCATCTATGAAGCCAGCAATGTGCAGCCCATCGATTTCGACACCGATCATCCCAAGGTGCGCTACGAAAAAGACGGCCAAGTGCATGAGATCGAATGCGACTTCATTGCCGGTTGCGACGGTTTTCACGGCATCTGCCGCGCCAGTGCGCCCAAGGACAAGATCAAGACTTTCGAGAAGGTCTATCCGTTTGGCTGGCTGGGCCTGCTGTCGGATACGCCGCCCGTCTCGCATGAGCTGATCTACGCCAATACCGAGCGCGGCTTTGCCCTGTGCAGCCAGAGAAGCAGCACGCGCAGCCGCTACTACCTGCAAGTGCCTTTGACCGACAAGGTGGAAGACTGGAGCGACGAGGCCTTCTGGGAAGAGCTCAAAAGGCGCCTGGACCCTGAAGCCCGCGCCAACTTGGTGACCGGCCCCTCGCTAGAGAAAAGTATTGCCCCGCTGCGCAGCTTTGTGACCGAACCCATGCGCTTTGGCCGCATGTTCCTGGCGGGCGACGCCGCCCACATCGTGCCGCCCACCGGCGCCAAGGGGCTGAATCTGGCCGCATCCGACGTGGGCTATCTGTCGCAGGCCTTCACCGAGTTCTACCGGGACGACAGCCAGGACGGCATTGACCGCTATTCCGAGCAATGCCTGCGTCGAGTGTGGAAGGCCGAGCGCTTTTCCTGGTGGATGACGTCCATGCTGCACAACTTCCCGGGCGAAGGCGAGTTCAACACCAAGGTGCAGGAAGCCGAGCTGGACTATATCGTTCACTCCGAAGCCGGCGCCACCTCGCTTGCCGAGAACTATGTGGGTCTGCCCCTGGTGTAAATTGCGGGTGCTGCTATCGATGGTATAGCGTGAAGCGACACAAGCGCTGATCTTGGCGTTGGGTGGAACGGCCTGCATGGCTTGCGATGCAGGCCGTTTTTCATGGCGCTTGGCTATGACATTCGGCGGCCATGATCCATGCAATTTGGTTGCTGCAGCCATGCACAAATTTTGATGCTGGCTGCGGACATTGCTGGCGCTGGAGGAGTAAGCTTGCCGACCTTATGGCGCACATCATGTTCCCCCCTCCATATATTGCTGCCGAGCAGGCGGCTCAGTCATTGCGCGAACACGGCTCTGCCGTGTTGCGCCCTGAGGATTTTGCCGCCTGGATAGGCGCTAGCCTACCCCAGCTGCATGCGCTGGACCAGGACTGGAACGATTTGCCGCCCGACGCCTTTCTCAAGGACAGCGGGCGCTATCGCAGCCGCCGCCACTCCTGCTTTGTGGCCGAGGCAGGCAGCTTGCAGCAGGTGCCCCACCGTGCGCACTGGCAGCCGGTGGAGTACAACGCGTTGCACGGCGGCATGCAGCGCATGTTCGATCCCATGCATGCGGCCACCACGCAAAGCCCGGTGTGGGCGCTGATGCTGCAAAAGCTGGCCGAGCTCAGTGACCAGGTGTTCGGCAGCACAGGCCAGCAGCGCTGGTTTGTGGAGTCGCACCAGTTTCGCATTGACACCACGGACGGCATTGGCCGGCCCACGCCGGAAGGCGCCCACCGCGACGGCGTGGATCTGGTGGCCGTGATCCTGGTGAACCGCCAAGGCGTCAAAGGCGGCGAAACCCGCGTGTTCGAAGCCAGTGGCCCCAGCGGCCAGCGCTTCACGCTGACCGAGCCCTGGTCGATCATGCTGCTGGACGACGCCCGCATGATTCATGAAACCACGCCCATACAGCCTGCCGAGCCCGGTGGTGTGCGCGACACGCTGGTGTTGACCTATAGGCGCGGTGCTTTTCAAGGCGCGGACCTGCAGGACGGGGCGCTCTGATGAAGGTGAAGCGTTTTGTTCTAAAAATTTGAGCAAAACTGTAACGTTTCCAGAGCACAAAAGTGCAGAGCGTGACGCGGCATGATGCGGGTCTTCAGGCGGACGCAAGATGCTTGCATCGACGCTTCGCCAAGCAATCCAACAAATGAAAACCAACTGGCCCAGGCCATGCCCGAAACGGCGTGGTTTTTTTGTATGCATCGCCTTTCCGCCCTTAGCCTTTCCGCGTTGACCGCTCTTGTCACGATAGTTGCTTGTTCCCCTGCCGAAAATCCTTTGCCGCAGGCCCATATCAAGGAGCCGACCATCTATTTCCGCAACGGTCTGGAAATCACCATGGATAACGTGACCGTGCCGATTCGCGGCGTGCAGGATTGCCCTTATGGTCTGGCGGCGCCTGCTGGGGCCGTGGTGGCCATGAACGATGCCAGGTGCATACGCCTGTCGGACGATACACAACAGATCACGGTGATGCTGGACATGCCCAGCGGCATCGTGCAGGAGGAATGGACTGTGCGCCGCGACGCCTCCAGCAAGCCTGATGAGCCGGCCTTCAAGCATGTCTCGCTGCTGCGCCCGGATGGCTCGCGCATCACGATCACCGACAAGTCCGACAAGCTGCTGGACAAATGCTACGAATACAAGGCGGCTCACGTCTGCATCTGATGGGCGCCTGAGGGGCGGGACTTCAGGGTTGATTTAGGTCAACACGCTGAGGCATGATGAAGGCAGACTGAATGCATCCCATCACGGCATCTGCTCACTTGCATGCCGTCCGAACCCCTAAAGGAGAAGCCCATGTCCATGTTCAATCACATCCTGGTGCCGGTTGACGGCTCCAAGCCCGCGCTGCTGGCAGCGCGCAAGGCGGCAGAGCTGTCCAAGGTCTTTGGCAGCGCCATCACGGCGGTCTACGTGGTCGATCCCTATCCGTTTACCGGCGTGGGCGCGGATTTTGCTTATGGCCAGTCCCAATACCTGAGCGCAGCCACGGCCGAGGCCAATGCCACGCTGGATGCCGTCAAGGCCATCATGGATGAAGCCGGTGTGGCCGTCTCCACCGTTGTAGGCGAGGGCCATGCCGTGCACGAAGGTGTGGTACGCGCCATGGAAACCTCGGGCGCCGATCTCATCGTCATGGGCTCGCAAGGCAAGCGCGGCCTGGAAAAGTTGATGCTGGGCAGCGTCACCCAGCGCGTGCTGGGCGCCGTTAAAATCCCGGTGCTGGTCGTGCGCGAATAAACAAGAACAGCTCAAAAACAAAGACCTCCAGGAGGAGGTCTTTTGCATTACAGCTAACGACCTTAAATCAAGCACGTCCCAACAAAGAGACAGCAAGCAAGGGCCGCCCCGCAGCGAGGCTGTCGTCCCCCTCTAGGGGGAAGCGGCAAAGCCGCTCAGGGGGTCATTGAATCGTTGCGCCCGAGGCCTCGACAATCGCCTTGTTGGCCTTGAAGTCTGCCTGGAAGAACTTGTCAAAAGCTTGCACCGTCATGGCCTGGGGTTCGGCCCCCTGGGTCTGGATGGCTTCCTTGACTTCGGGCATGGCCAGCAGCTTGTTGACTTCGGCGTTCACCTTGGTCACCACGGCAGCCGGTGTGTTCTTGGGCATGAAGATGCCGTACCAGGTGCTGACGTTAAAGCCCTTGAGGCCGGATTCGGCCAACGTGGGCGTATCGGGCAGCGAGGTGGAGCGGGTGGCCGAAGTCACGGCAATGGCGCGCAGCTTGCCCGATTTGATCTGGCCTATGGCCGAGGGCACGGAAGACACCAGCAGTTCCACATTGCCGGCCAGTGCGTCCATCATGGCGGGGTTGGAGCCCTTGTAGGGCACATGGGTCAGCTGAATGCCTGCGGCTTTTTCCAGCATCACACCGGCCAGGTGGATGCTGGTGCCATTGCCCGGTGAGCCGTAGGTGACCTTGGCCGGATGCTGCTTGGCCGCAGCAATCACGTCGGCCAGTGTCTTGTAGGGCGAGTTGGCGGCCGTGGCGATCACGATGGGCGTGTAGGCTACATGGGCCACAGGCGTCAGATCCTTGAGCGGGTTCCAGGGCAGGCTTTTGTACAGATAGGGGCCGAGCACCACATTGTCTTTTTGGCCCATCACCATGTCATAGCCCGTGGGGGCGGCTTTGACGGCTTCGGTGATGCCTATGGTGCCGCCCGCGCCGGCGCGGTTGTCGGGCACCACGGTCCAGTGGCTGACTTCCGTGAGCTTGTTGGCGATCACGCGCGAGAGGATGTCGGTGCCTCCGCCTGGAGGGAAGGGCACGATCATGCGTATGGGCTTGTTGGGGTAGTCGGTGGCTTGTGCAGCGGCGGTAAAGCTCAAAGCGGCGGTGGCCGCAGCAGCGGTGCAGGTGATCAGTTGGCGAAACATGAAAAAGAAACTCCAGAGACGAATCGGGTGTGCGGCATGGGGCGCTCGGCTTTTGGCCGGGGCCTGCGTTGTCGCGGCTGGCAGCCTTGGCATCGATGCCAGGGGCCAGGGTCACGGAAGGTGGGCTTTTCGATGATCGGGGAGGGTGGTTCCGCCATCAATGGGTATTTGTCTTTACCGACGAGACCAGCGCATGCGGTACTGGCATGGCTGGATGGCATTCGCGCGCGGTGCCGTGCAGGGTGGCTGCATGGCTTGCACGGAGGCAGCGTACCGATCGGGTGTCGCTGCCGATGTGGCCCACGGGCGCGGAGTGCGCATGAACCTGTAACTCAGGAACAGGTGAAACATTCTGCCATGGCTCCATGCCCGCCATGGCTTGGCGGGCGCAATAGTTGGGCCATGGGTTTGCGTGGCGTTTTTCCGCGGTCTGAAGCAATGGCACCAGTCCTGAGTTTTTGAATGCGTGGCTTCAATGCATCAGAGACAAAAAAAGCTGCAAGCCCTTTGTTATCAAGCGCTTGCAGCTATGTTTTTAATGGCGTCCCGCTTCAGGGATGGCGTACATCGGCAATGACTTGCTCGCCAAAGTCGGCGCGCTCCAGCCAGGCTAGCATGCGTGCGGCAGCTTCTTCGGGCGAGGTGAGCTTGCCCGACTCCTTGAGCTGGGCGAAATTGCCCACGTCGGGGAAGTCGCTGCTGTCGGCACTGCGCAGCTGTACCTGCATATCGGTGTCGATCACGCCGGGGGCCAGCGAGACAATGCGTGCACCGTTGGGCTTGGCGGCTTCCTCCAGCGCCACACAGCGGCTGTACTGATCCATACCGGCCTTGGCCGTGCAGTAGCTGGCCTGCGAGGCCATGGCTCGGCGACCCAGGCCCGAGGAGACATTGAGCACCTTGCGGGCAATACCCCAGTTCTCGGTGGCCGTCAGAAACGCGGCGGTCAGCGCCATGGGCGCTTCCAGTCCCACGCGCATGGCGTTGATGATGTCGGCTGCGCTGGTCTGGGACAGCGGCGCAATTGGCGGGATCACGCCCGCGTTGTTGATCAGCGTGATGCCGGCCCAGTCGCTGCTCTTGAGCGTGCCCAGCCAGGTGGCAAGGCGCTGGGCGGCCGCGGCGCTCTGGGCCAGGTCCTGCTCCCATTGCAACAGCTGCTTGGGCTCGCTGGCGCTGGCCGCCAGCGCATCGCTGGTCTTGCGTGCAATGCTCAGCACATGGTGGCCTTGCTGCAGCAGTTGCTGGCCCATGGCCAGGCCCATGCCGCGTGAGCCGCCCGTCAAAATAATCAAATGCTTGGTCATGTATTTGATCTTACGGGCGTTTGATGGAGGTCGAGCCTCGGGCGCAACGAAAAGGCCCTGCCGATGGGTATCGGCAGGGCCTGGCAGGGTCGTGAAAGACTTTAGTGACCTAGATAGGCTTTGCGCACCGCATCATTGGTCAGCAGATTGGCGCCGGTGTCCTCCACCACCACCTTGCCGGTTTCCAGCACATAGCCGCGGTCGGCAATCTGAAGGGCGCGGTTGGCGTTCTGTTCGACCAGAAACACCGTCACGCCTGCCGCGCGGATGGTCTGGATGATCTCGAAGATCTGCGCAATGATCAGCGGCGCTAGGCCTAGCGTGGGCTCGTCAAGCAGCAGCAAACGCGGCTTGCTCATCAGCGCACGGCCTATGGCCAGCATTTGCTGCTCGCCGCCCGACATGGTGCCCGAGCGCTGCGTGGCCCGCTCCTTCAGGCGCGGGAACAGCTTGAAGACATGCTCTATGCCGTCCGCAATCTCGGCCTTGTTCAGAAAAAAGCCGCCCATCTGCAGGTTTTCCGTCACCGTCAGATCCTTGAAGACGCGGCGGCCTTCCGGGGAGATGGCGATGCCGCGGCGCATGATGTGGTGGGTTGACATCTGGGTGATGTCCTCGCCCTCGAACACAATGCTGCCATGGCTGGCACGCGGGTTGCCGCACACCGTCATCAGCAAGGAGGTCTTGCCTGCGCCGTTGCTGCCGATCAGGGTGACGATCTCGCCCTGGTTGACGCGCAGACTGACTTGGTTGACAGCACAGATCGCGCCGTAATGGGTGGAGACTTGGCTCAGTTCCAGCATAGCTTGGCTCATCAGGCCTCTCCTAGATAGGCCTTGATGACCCGTTCATCGTTGCGAATGGCTTCGGGCAGGCCCATGGCGATGGGCTTGCCGTATTCCATGACCAGAATGCGCTCGGACACGCCCATGACCAGGCTCATATCGTGCTCGATCAGCAGCACGGCCACGCCGTATTGCTTGCGCAACTGGTCGATCAGGCCTTGCAGGTCTTTCTTTTCCTGAGGGTTCAGGCCGGCTGCGGGCTCGTCGAGCATGAGCACACGGGGCTTGGTGATCATACAGCGGGCGATTTCCAGGCGGCGCTGGTGACCGTAGGCCAGGTTGCCGGCCTCGCGGTTGGCCATGGCGCGCAGGCCCATCACGTCCAGCCACTGCAGGGCGTTCTCGATCTTGGCTTCTTCGGAGCGGCGATAGCCGGGCGTATTGAACAAGCCGCCCAGCACGCTGGAGCGGGACTGACGGTGCTGGGCGACCAGCAGGTTCTCCAGTGCCGTCATGCTCTTGAACAGTCGTACGTTCTGGAAGGTACGCACCACGCCGTGATTGGCCACCTCGTGGCTGCTCTGGCCGGCAATGCTCTTGCCGCCCAGCACCACCGAGCCGGCAGAGGGCTGGTAGAAACCGCTGATGCAGTTGAACACCGTGGTCTTGCCTGCGCCATTGGGGCCGATGATGGCAAACACTTCCTGCGGACGCAGATTGAAGGCCACGTTGTCCACGGCCAGCAGACCGCCAAAGCGCATGCACAGGTCTTTGACTTCTAGCAAATACTCGCTCATTCGCTTGCCCTGCCTGCGGTTGTAGTTATTGAAATGATAGCGTTCATGTTGGCATGCATCATGACTTCACCTCCACCTGGTGGCGCTTCATGGGCAGCAGGCCTTGTGGGCGCCAGATCATCATCAAGATCATGACCAGACCGAAGATCAGCATGCGGTATTCAGAGAATTCGCGGGCCACTTCGGGCAGCACGGTCAGGATGATGGCCGCCAGGATCACACCCAGCTGCGAGCCCATGCCGCCCAGCACCACGATGGCCAGGATCAGGGCCGATTCGATGAAGGTGAAGGACTCGGGGTTCACAATGCCCTGGCGTGCGGCAAAGAAAGCGCCGCCAAAACCGGCGAACATGGCGCCCAGCGTGAAGGCCGAGAGCTTGATCTTCATGGGGTTCAGTCCCAGGGAGCGGCAGGCGATTTCATCTTCGCGCAAAGCTTCCCAGGCGCGGCCTATGGGCATGCGGATCAGGCGGTTGCTGATGAACAGCGTCACCATGGCCAGCATCAGTGCCATCAGATAGACGAAGATCACCATGTGCATGGAATTGAACTCCAGGCCGAAGAACTGGTGAAAGGTCGTGCCGTCTTCGGTCAGGGGCGAGCGCGTCATGGGCAGGCCGAACACCGTGGGCTTGGGAATGCTGGAGATGCCGTCCGGGCCGCCCGTGAGGCTGGTCATATTGGTCAGCAGCAGGCGGATGATTTCGCCAAAGCCCAGCGTCACGATGGCCAGATAGTCACCACGCAGGCGCAGCACGGGAAAGCCCAGCACAAAGCCGAACAGGGCCGAGGCCGCGCCCGCCAGCGGCAAGGCCTGCCAGAAGGACCAGCCGGCCCAGTGAAACAGCAGCGCATAGGTATAGGCTCCCACGGCATAAAAGCCCACAAAGCCCAGATCGAGCAGGCCGGCAAAGCCCACCACCACGTTCAGGCCCAGGCCCAGCATGACGTAAATCATGGCCAGGGTGGCAATGTCCACCGCATTGCGGCCGGCGAAAAACGGCCAGGAGGCCGCCATCATCAGCGCCACAAAAATCAGCACATTGCGTCCACCCGAAGAAACCTTGGGCAGGGCCGGCAGCGTCAGTTTGGGCATTTTGCCGGCCAGCAGCGGCTTGAGCATCTGCACCACAAAGACTGCGGCGCAGGCCCAGATCAGGGTGGTCCAGCTGGGGGCGATGACGGTGCGCGTGCCGGCGCGCTCCAGGTGCAGGCTGAAGATGGGAATGACGACGATGGCCGTCATCAGCGTGGCGATCAGCGCATCACGAAAACTGGCAGAAAAGCTGTATTTCATCAGACCTTCTCCACTTCAGGTTTGCCCAGCAGGCCGGAGGGGCGGAACATGAGGATGGTCACCAGCAGGCCAAAGGCCACGATGTCCTTGTATTCCGAGGAGATGTAGGCGGCGGCAAAAGTCTCGGTAACCCCCAGGATCACGCCACCCAGCATGGCGCCGGGAATGGAGCCAATGCCGCCCAGCACCGCTGCCGTGAAGGCCTTGATGCCGGCCAGAAAGCCGATAAAGGGATTGAGCTTGCCAATGGCCAACGCAATCAGCACACCACCCACGGCTGCCAACATGGCACCCAGGATGAAGGTGAAGGAAATCACCTTGTTGGTGTCGATGCCCAGCAGATTGGCCATGTGCATGTCCTGCGCGCAGGCACGCGAGGCGCGGCCCATGCGCGAGCGCTTGATGTACAGCGTCAGCAGCACCATCAGCACCACGGTGACCGCGATAATGAGAATGCGCGAGTAAGGCACATAGACCTCGAAACCGCCTTCACTACCAAATTTGAAAGCGCCCGGAAGCAGCGAGGGCACGGCCATATCGCGTGCGCCCTGGCCCAGGGCCACCCAGTTCTGCAAAAAGATGGACATGCCGATGGCCGAGATCAGCGCCACCAGGCGCGGGCTTTTGCGCACCGGCTTGTAGGCCACCTGCTCCACCACCAGGCCGTAGACGCCGGTGACGAAGACAGAGACCACCAGCATCAGGCCGATGATGGCCCAGACTGGCAGGCCGCTGGTCGTGCCGACGGCAGACAGCGTGACCAGACCGATATAGGCACCGATCATGTAGATGTCGCCATGGGCGAAATTGATCATGCCGATGATGCCGTAGACCATGGTGTAGCCAATGGCGATCAGGGCGTAAATGGCTCCGAGTGAGAGCCCGTTGAATAGCTGCTGTAGCAGCTGGGGGATGAAATCAGACATGCAATGCCACCCTTAAACAGGAAAAGGCCCTAGGGCCATATTGCAAACAACCGGAGGCACATGGCTTGCGCCACACGCCCCCGGTCATGGGAGGTGGAATTACTTGTTGGCGACAGACTTGCTGCCATCCTTGTGCCATTCGAACACCTGGAAGTCGAAGGACTTCAGGTCACCTTGCTTGTTCCAGGCCACGGGGCCCAGCACGGTGTCAAAGCTGCTCTTGTGCAGGTGATCGGCCACCTTGGCTGGGTTGTCGCCAGCGGCCTTGATGCTGTCCAGCAGCACTTGCGTGGCGGCAAACGAGGTCAGCTGGAAGGCGCCCGAGGGGTTGCGCTTCTTGTCCTTGAAAGCCTTCACGACGGCAGCGTTCTTGGGGTTGGCCGAGAAGTCTGCGGGCAGGGTGACCAGCATGCCTTCGACGGCAGGGCCGGCAATGGCGTTGACTTCAGGATTGCCCACGCCTTCGGGGCCCATCATGCGCACCTTCAGGCCTTGCTCGGCGGCCTGGCGCAGCAGCAGACCCATTTCGGGGTGGTAGCCGCCGTAGTAGACAAAGTCCACGCCTGCGCTCTTGAGCTTGGTGACCACGGCAGAGTAGTCGCTGTCGCCGGCGTTGATGCCTTCGAACAGGGCCACAGGCACATTGGCCTTCTTCAGGTCATCGCGCACGGAAGAGGCGATGCCCTGGCCGTAAGACTGCTTGTCGTGCAGCACGGCAACCTTCTTGGGCTTGATTTTTTCAACGATGAACTTGGCGGCGGCAGGGCCTTGCTGGTCATCGCGGCCGATGGTGCGGAACACGAAGTGGTAGTTCTTGCCGTCGGTCAGGGCAGGGGAAGTGGCCGAAGGCGTGACCACGACCACACCTTCGTTGTTGTAGATGGGGGCTGCGGCAATCGAGGCGCCCGAGCACACGGGGCCGACCACGTAGCCGATCTTGCTGTTGACCACGCGGTTGGCGGCCACCGGGCCTTGCTTGGGTTCGCAAGCATCGTCCACGGGCACCAGTTCAACCTTCTTGCCATTGATGCCGCCTGCGGCATTGGCCATTTCCACGGCGGTGGTCGCGCCTTCCTTGACCATGTCGCCGTATTGGGTCAGTGCGCCGGTGGTGGGAATCACCAGGGCGATCTTGATTTGCGCATGCGCAGTGGAGAGCAAGGCCGCACCAGCCAGGCCCAGGGCAGCGACGATGGTGTGCATGCGAAACGGAATGCTCATGAGGTCTTCCTTCAACTTTGGATAAAGTGTTCTGAAAAACGCAGGACGCTATTAGCGGACACTGCGAAAAGATGACCAGAATAAATCAGTGGTATCCGATTTCAAGAGGGTATCCCGGGGGTAGTGCAAACTTTCAAAATCCGCTATGCACTGTATAGCGGCTGCGCGTTTACAGGCCTGCGCTTGCCTCTATTTTGAGCAAGATATTTCTGGCCCCATCTCGCTGCAGTTTCAATTGGATTTTTTGGTATTCGAGGAATATTGCGTCAGAACGGAGTTTTTGACTCGAACTCGAGAATCTGTCCGTTTGTTGGGTGCTCCAAACGCAGAATTTTTGCGTGCAGTAGCAGGCGCTGCGATTGCGCTGCAATCTCGGGGGCTGCGTACAGCGCGTCTCCCACAATGGCATGACCCACGGCGGCCATGTGCACGCGCAACTGATGGGTGCGGCCCGTCAAGGGGCTGAGCAGCACCCGGGTGCAGGCCTGGTGTTGCTCCGTGTGCTCATGCGCCAGGGCGCGCCACAGGGTCTGGCTGCTTTTTCCCTGTTCTGCGTCAATCACCCGCAGGGGGCGGCGTTCCCAGTCGGCAGCAATCGGCAGATCGATCAGCTGCCAATCGGCAGACAAGGGCTCCAACTGCCCGGCGACCACGGCCTCATAGCGTTTTTGAATCTGCTTTTTCTCGAAAGCCAGGCTCAGGGCGCGCTGAACCGCCAGACTGCGCGCCATGATGAGCAGGCCCGAGGTGGCCTGGTCCAGTCTGTGCACGATGAGGGCATCGCTCCAGTGTGCCTGGGCGCGAGAGCTCAGGCAGTCCTGCTTGTCCGGGCCGCGTCCCGGCACGCACAACAGGCCCGAGGGTTTTTCCAGCACCAGCAGGGCTTCGTCTTCATACCAGCACTGCGGTATGGGGGCATCAATCGTGTTCATGTAGCAGTCGGTGGACGGTGGCGCACAGCTCTTCCACGTCATTGGGCTTGTAAATCAGGGCCTTGGCGCCGGCGGCCAGCGCGGCATGTTCGATTTCGGCCGTGACATAGCCCGAGGCCAGGGCAATCGGCAGGCCGGGGCGAATTTCCAGGGCCTCAACCACCAGATCCAGGCCGCTGTAGCCGGGCATGTTGTAGTCGGTCACCACCAGATCAAAGTCCTGCGGTTGATCGCGCAGAGCCTGCACGGCTTCATGCGGATCGGTAAAGCCGCTGACCACATAGCCGCGGCGGCGCAGCAGGCGCTGGACCAGAAACACCAGGGCCTGGTCATCGTCCACATACATCACGTGGCAGGCAGCGTTGGCATGGGCTTCATGGGCGGCCGGAGCCAGATGCGGGGCCGCAGCCGCCGTGCTGTGGGCCAGCGGCTCCAGCAACACTTCGGACTCCGGCAGGGGGAAATAGAGATTGAAGCGGCTGCCCAGGCCCGGTGCGCTGAAGACATCCACGGCGCCGCCATGGGTGCGCATGACGCCATGCACCACCGCCAGCCCCAGGCCCGTGCCCTGTCCCACGGCCTTGGTGGTGAAGAAGGGCTCGAAAATGCGCTGTTGCGTGGCCTCGTCCATGCCGGGGCCGTTGTCCTGCACGGTCAGCAGTATGTAGTTGCACCAGGTCAGCCCCAATCGTTCGCACACCTGCCGCTCGGGCCGCAGCAGCTGGGCCTGCATCTGAATGCAGCCGCGGGCCTCGCCCATGGCTTGCATGGCGTTGCTGCAGAGATTGAACAGTGCCTGCTCCACCTGGGTGGGATCGGCCATCAGCAGCGGCAGAGGCGATAGCTGCTCGATCTGCAGCTCGATGGCCGGCGGTAGCGAAACCCGCAGCAGCCTGGCCGCGTCCTGCATGACTTCGTGCACCTGCAGCGGGCGGCGCTCAGGCTTGTCATTGCGGGCGAAGGTGAGAATTTGCCGCACCAGATCGCGGGCGCGGCGACCGGCCTTCTCGATCTCGCGCAGACTCTCCAGCGCGGCGGGGTTGTCCAGGCTGTCGGCCTTGGCCAGCTCCACATTGCCCAGAATGGCACCCACGATGTTGTTGAAATCGTGGGCAATGCCGCCGGCCATGGTGCCCAGGGCCTGCATTTTGTGGGATTCGCGCAGCTGTGATTCCAGCGCATTGCGCTGGGCTTCGGCTTTTTTGCGGCTGGTCAGATCCCGGGCGAAGACGGTGGTGGTGTCGCCGCTGTGGTGGCGCTCGAAGGAGACGCTGACTTCCACCGGAATTTCCCGCCCGTTGGAAGTCAGGCCCGTCATCTCGCCCAGGATGGCCTGCGTGGTCAGCGGTGCAAAGCTCAGGGCCCGCGATGCGTCGGGCAGGAAACGATTGAGCGGGCTGCCCAGCGCATCGCTGGGCGAGCACAGAAACAGTGCCGCCGCCGTGGGGTTGAACACCGTGATGCACTGGCTTTGATCCACGCACATGATGGCGTCCAGTGCGGAGTTGATGACCGACTCCAGCCGCCGCTCGCTGGCGTGCAGCTGCTGGTTGCGTTCCTGCAGTGCCCGGCGCTCGGCCAGCAGCGGGCCCTGGTTGACCACGGCGCAGAGAAACTGCCGGCTCGGGGTACCGTTTTGCTGGGGAATGTTCAGGCAGGCCACATGCAGATCGCAGCACAGCTGTATCTGATCGGTGATGTCGAACAGCACCTCATGCGCCAGCGCTCGGCCTTGCTCTGCGGCCTGGGCAAACACCTGCTGCACGCGCTGCGCGTCCTGGGCATGGACAAAGGGCAGAAAACTGATCAGCAGACGATCGTTCTCGCTGGGCTGAAACGCGGCATGGGCCATGGCATTGACCTGGACCACCATGTCATGCTCGTCAATCACCAACAGCGGCAGGGGAATGCTGGCAAACAGCGCCTCAAAGCGCTCGGAAGCACTCTCGGCCACGGCCTGGCTGTAATTGAGGACCTCGTTCTGAATCTCCAGCTCGCGCTGGTAGTTGCGCAGCTCGGCTACCAAGGCCTGCAAAGGGTCTTGATCTTCGGGAACCAGAGGGCGGATGGTGCCGGGCCAGGACGGCAGGCCGGCCGCAGGCTCCAGCAAGGCCAGCAGCGGCAAAGAATCTGGATCATCAGCCGAAGCTGGGGGGTGTGAGTCGCTCATGAAGAACGGGGGCCGGCCCCGGGATGCGATGGAGGAAGATTCAGAACAGAGGGCCAGTGTAAGCGCAGGGCTACATGGGGGCGGCGGCGTGGTCGGGGGCAAAAGCACCGAAACCGACGGCCCCTCATTATTTGCGGGAGGCATCAGCCATGACTTTTGATGCGCATCAAGCAGGGTGCATCTTCAGCACCGCCCCGCAAAGTGCAGGCTGCGGAAAAGCGGCGTATGCCTTCGGGGCTGGCCTGGGTTCACCGAATGCCCGAAGCCAGCATGGCTAGGCCGGCCAGGGTCAGCAATCCCAGCACCACCCGGCGAAACGCCTGGTCGCTGATGCGGTGGTAGAGCCGCCCGCCCCAGATGGAGGGCAGCAGCATGGCGGGCAGGGCCACGGCAAACAGCGGCAGCATGGAGCTGGTGACCAGACCCGAGCCCAGATAGCTGGCAAAGGTGACGGCCAGCATGGTGAGGTTGAAGTTCTGGATGATCTGGCGCTGCGCATCCTTGGCCATGCCGCCGAGCTGGCACCACAGCGTAGGCACCACGCCGGAGAAGCCACCCAGCGCACTCATGACTCCGCCCGCCATGCCGGCCAGCGCGTTGCTGATGGGGCGCAGCGGCCCTTGCATGCAGCGCCAGTCGCTCAAGCGCGGCAGCTTGTGCGCAAAAGCCATCAGCGGGCAAAACACCACCAGCAGCGTACCCAGCACGGTTTTGAAAAGCTGGACATCCAGCCGGGGCAGCAGCATCAGCCCCAGCGGCAGGCCGGCCAGACCGCCAAGAAGAAAAGGCCACAGCGCCCTCCAGTCAAATCCGCGGCGCACGCTGAAGGCCTGGATGATCTGGCCGGTGAGCCCGCCAAATACGGCAAGCACGGCAGCCAAGGTCGGCTCCAGCGTCCAGGCCCAGAGCGCCATGGCTGTCATGCTGTAGCCAAAGCCGGACAGGCCTTGCACAAAGCCGGCCAATGCAGCGCCGATGATGATGACTATGATTTCCATAGCTTATAGCGTATATCCGGTAAGGGCTGTTGCGGGTTTTAGCATGAAAAACGGCCCGCATGGGCCGTTCTTTGGGTGAAAGCGTAATGCGTTCAGGTCATCAAGACTCGTAGTCTTCCACGGGCACGCAGCTGCAAAACAGGTTGCGATCGCCGTAGACATTGTCCACGCGGCCTATAGGGCTCCAGTACTTGTTGCGGCGCAAGGCCGGCACGGGGTAGGCGGCCAGCTCGCGGCTGTAAGGGCGGCTCCACTCGCCGCTCAGCAGTGCTTCGGCCGTGTGGGGGGCGTTCTTGAGCGGGTTGTTGTCCTGGGGCAAGCGGCCGTCTTCGATCTGGCGGATTTCCTCGCGGATGGCGATCATCGCGTCAATGAAGCGCTCCAGCTCGAACAGGCTTTCGCTCTCGGTGGGCTCCACCATCAGCGTATTGGGCACGGGGAAGGACAGTGTGGGCGCGTGAAAACCGTAGTCGATCAGGCGCTTGGCCACGTCTTCGGCCATCACGCCGCTGCTTTCCTTGAGGCCGCGCAAATCCAGAATGCACTCGTGCGCCACATGGCCGTTGGCCGAGGCGTACAGCGTGGGGAAGTGATCCCGCAGGCGCGTGCTGATGTAGTTGGCGCTCAGGATGGCGGTTTCCGTTGCCGCCTTCAGGCCGGGCTCGCCCATCATGCGGATATACATCCAGCTGATAGGCAAGACTGCGGCATTGCCCAGCGGGGCTGCACTGACGGCCCCCACTTTGCCGGCCACACCGGCCGTGGCATGGCCGGGCAGGAAAGGCACGAGATCTTCGACCACGCAGACCGGACCCACGCCGGGGCCGCCACCGCCGTGGGGAATGCAGAAGGTCTTGTGCAGATTCAGGTGGCTGACGTCGCCGCCGAATTCGCCGGGTGCCGCCACGCCGACCAGGGCATTCATATTGGCGCCATCGACATAGACCCGGCCGCCGTGGCTGTGCACCAGCTCGCACAGCTCTTTGACCTGGGTCTCGAACACGCCGTGCGTGCTGGGGTAGGTGATCATGATGCAGGACAGATTGGCGCTGTGCTGCTCGCACTTGGCCCTGAGATCGTCCATGTCCACATTGCCCTGCTCGTCGCAGTGGGTGACCACGACTTGCAGGCCCACCATTTGCGCGCTGGCCGGATTGGTGCCGTGGGCGCTGCTGGGAATCAGGCAGATGTTGCGGTGGGCCTCGCCACGCGATTCATGAAAGGCCTTGATGGCCAGAAGACCCGCATATTCCCCCTGGCTGCCTGCATTGGGCTGCAGGCTGATGCCCGCATAGCCCGTGGCCTGGCATAGCCAGTCGCGCAGCTGCTGATCCAGCTCGGCATAGCCTTGCAGCTGGTCGGCGGGTGCAAATGGGTGCATGTTGGCGAACTCTGGCCAGGTGATGGGGATCATCTCGCTGGTGGCATTGAGCTTCATGGTGCACGAGCCCAGCGGAATCATGGAGCGGTCCAGCGCCAGATCCTTGTCGCTCAGGCTGCGGATATAGCGCAGCATGGCGGTTTCGGAATGGTGGGTGTTGAAGACCGGGTGCGTCAGATAGGGGCTGGTGCGCAGCTGCGATTCGGGAATCAGCGAGGGCCGGCCCTCGTCCATGGCCGTGATGCTGGGCAGGGGCTGGCCGTCCTTGGCGAAAATGCTCCAGATCAGTTCCACATCGGCGCGGGTCGTGGTCTCGTCCAGGCTGATGCAAAGATACTCATCCCAGGCTTTTCTGAGGTTCACGCCCTTGGATACTGCGCGGGCAGCTATGGAATCCGTAGCTTTCTTGGTATGCAGGCTCAAGGTGTCGAATGCCGTGTCATGGTGGGTGGCGGCATAGCCCAGCTGCGCCAGGCCACGGCTCAGAATCGCCGTGTAGCGCGCCACGCGCTGGGCGATGCGCTTGAGTCCTTCAGGGCCGTGGTAGACGGCATACATGCTGGCGATGACGGCGGGCAGCACCTGGGCCGTACAGATGTTGGAAGTGGCTTTTTCGCGGCGGATATGCTGCTCGCGCGTCTGCAAGGCCAGGCGGTAGGCGGGCTTGCCGTGCACGTCCACGCTCACGCCGACCAGGCGGCCAGGCAGGGAGCGCTTGAATTCATCGCGGCAGGCCATGAAGGCGGCGTGCGGGCCGCCAGCGCCCATGGGCATGCCAAAGCGCTGGCTGTTGCCCACCACGATGTCCGCGCCCCATTCGCCTGGCGGCGTCAGCAGGGTCAGGGCCAGCAGGTCGGTGGCGACGATGGCGGCCGCCTGCTTGGCGTGGATGGTGTCCACATCGGCCTTCCAGTCCGCAATCCAGCCGCTGGAGGCCGGGTACTGGATCACGGCCGCGAAGAAATCGCCCGCCAGTGCGGTTTCCCACTCCTGCTTGCTGTTGGCCACCGTGACTTCGATGCCGATAGGCTGGGCACGGGTCTGTATCACTTCTATGGTCTGGGGATGCAGATCGCCGGCCAGCACGATGCGTTGGCTTTTGGATTTGACCGAACGTCTGGCCAGGGTCATGGCTTCGGCGGCGGCCGTGGCTTCGTCCAGCATGGAAGCATTGGCAATCGGCATGCCGGTCAGATCGCAGACCATGGTCTGGAAGTTGACCAGCGCTTCCATGCGGCCTTGGGAAATTTCGGCCTGATACGGGGTGTAGGCCGTGTACCAGGCGGGGTTCTCCAGAATATTGCGCAGGATGACGCCCGGCGTATGCGTGCCGTAGTAGCCCTGGCCGATAAAGCTTTTGAGCACCTGGTTCTTGCCGGCGATGGCCTTGAGCTCGGCCAGCGCTGCGGCTTCGGTGACGGGATCCGGCAAATCCATGGGTTTGGCGCGCGCAATCGAACGCGGCACGATGGAGTTGATCAGCGCGGCGCGCGAGGCCTCGCCAATCACGGAAAGCATCAGCGCTTCATCCGCGGCATCTATGCCTATGTGGCGGGGAATGAATTCACCGGGATTTTCCAGCGCTTCAAGGCTGGCAACGGGAGCGGGGGGCGACATCAGCATGGGAGGGACCTGTTCTCAAATACTGTGACTGACTGGGGGCGCAGGCAGAAAGAAAAACGGCCTTCGCAAACGCGAAGGCCGTGGAAAAAATCAATTGCTGGCAGCGAAGTCGTTATAGGCCGTCTCTTCCATCAGGCCTTCGAGTTCGCTGACATCGCTCATCTTGACCTTGAAGAACCAGCCGCTGTTCAGAGGGTCGCTGTTGGCCAGGGCAGGGTCGTCGCGCAGAGCTTCGTTGACTTCCACGATTTCGCCGGTCACGGGCATGTAGACATCGGCAGCGGCCTTGACGGATTCGACCACGCCAGCCACATCGCCGGCCTTGAAGGTGGAGCCCACGGCGGGCAGGTCGACAAACACCACATCGCCCAGCGCATCCTGTGCGTGGACGGTGATGCCGACGATGGCTGCATTGGTGTCAGCCGTGTTGATCCATTCGTGTTCTTTGGAATATTTGATGCTCATGGAAAGCTCCAGATGGTGAATTCAGGGAAATCTGTGTTTTGAGAAAGGTCCAGCGCGCACTTTAGCGGCGTTCTGAGCACCGCCGGATGAATTGGCCTGCTCAAACAAGAGGCCGGGCCACGGCAGCGGTTCAGCCTCGGTAATAGTTCGTGGGCACAAACGGCGTGGCCGTGACCTTCATGGGCACGGGCTTGCCGCGCACCATGGCGAAGATCTCGGTACCCAGCGCCGCATAGTCGGGCTGCACATAGGCCAGCGCCACGGGCTGGTTGAGCGTGGGGCTGAGCAGGCCGCTGGTGATATGGCCTATATGCTGGCCGTCCATGTTCTCCAGCACCGCAGGCTCGCGCACGGGAATGCGCTCCAAGGCCACCAGGCCTACGCGCTTGCGCTGGAGCTGCTGCGGATTTTGTAGCTGTTCCAGCACGATGGATGCACCGGGAAAACCGCCTTCACGCGCACCGCCGTTGCGGCGCACTTTCTGTATGGCCCAGTTCAGCGCCGCTTCCACCGGCGTGGTGGTCGTGTCTATATCGTTGCCGTAGAGACAAAGACCGGCTTCCAGTCGCAGCGAGTTGCGTGCGCCCAGACCGATGGGGGCGATTTCGGACTGGGCCAGCAGTGCTTGGGCCAGGGCTTGGGCACCGTCTGCGGGCACGGAGATTTCAAAACCGTCCTCGCCGGTGTAGCCGCTACGCGTGATGTAGAGCGCATGGCCTTGCCAGTCAAAATGGCCGCCGGTCATGAAGACCAGCTGGCTCACGCCGGGGATCAGGCGCGCCAGCACCGTGACCGCTTTCGGGCCTTGCAGGGCCAGCAAAGCCTGATCGGGCAGGGGAATCACTTCGCAGCGCTGGCCTATGCGCTCCTGGATATGGGCGATATCGGCCTGTTTGCAGGCACCGTTGACGATGACGAATAAGTCGTCGCCGCGGTTGACGAACATCAGATCGTCCAGAATGCCGCCTTGGTCATTGAGCAGCAGGCCGTAGCGCTGTTTGTGCACGCCGAGGTCTTGCACGTCCACGGGCATCAGCGTTTCCAGGGCGGCGGCAGCGTCGGCACCGCGCAGCAGCAGCTGGCCCATATGGGAGACGTCAAACAGGCCGGCGGCCTTGCGGGTGTGCAGATGCTCGGCCATCAGCCCCTGGGGGTACTGCACGGGCATGGAATAGCCGGCAAATGGCACCATGCGGGCGCCCAGCTGCTGGTGCAGGGCGAACAAAGGGGTGTGGCGCAGAGGTTGGTTGTCGGCGGCAGTCAAGGGGCAAGCTCCGGTGGTGAAACCAAATGAGTTGCCATGCCCGGCAAATGCAATAGATATCGCATTGCCTGGCGTGGCGGTCTTGCCCTGCTGTCCGCTTTACCTGAGAGATTCACTGCACGCGGGTGCAGCTTGCTCCTTCGGTGGGTGCTGCAAGCGCAGCACCTCTCTCCAGCAAGGAACGCTGTGGACTGAGCTTTGCTCGCCCGTCAGCGCTTGTCAGTCCTTTTGCCTGAGCGTTCGGGTGCTGCATAAAGGCAGAGCCTGCGCCTTCGGCGGTGCGTTGCGGGTCAAACCCCGTAGGCACTCTCTCCTGACAGCAGGCATTCTAGCCGCCAGTTATTGCGTCGCAACATGGGGTTTATGCGGGTTTGTACGAGGTCTGCGCATGCCGATCCGGCGGCGTTGGCTGTGAGAGATGCGCATAAAAACCGCTTGCACTCCAATCAGTAAAAGCGCAGACAGATATCAATTGCATAGTCCTTTCTCACTCTGTGGCACTGCCCAGAATGCGACAGGCCGCGCCACTGCGGATAAGTGGCGCGGCCTGGAACGGGTTCCGGTGGCGGATCAGACAATCTGGCGCTGACGGTAAACAGCGGGATCACTTGAATGGTTTTACTGCGTTGGTGAACGTGCTTCCATGGACTCAACTATGCATGTTGCAGTGCAGAAAATGCTGCTTTGTTTTCTGCAGATATCGCTTTGCTACAGAAAATTTTGCTGCCAATGCTTAAAAAGCGATAAATTCAAGGCCATGGACACTTTGGATAAAAAGATTCTTGCTGCTTTGCAAGCCAATGCGCGGGCCAGTCTGCAGGAAATCGGCGCTGCCGTGGGCTTGAGCGCCTCTCCATGCTGGGCGCGCATCAAGAAAATGGAGGAAGCCGGCGTGATCGAGGGCTATACCGTGCGCCTCAATCCCCAGGCGCTGGGCCTGGCCGATTCGGTGCTGGTGATGGTGACGCTGGACAGTCACTCCGACAACACGCTGGAGAAATTCGGCGAGGTGCTGGCCACCATTCCCGAAGTGGTGGAGGCGCATCTGGTCTCGGGCGAATACGACTATCTGCTGCGCATTGTCGTCAAGGACACGCGTGACTATGAGCGTTTGCTGCGCGAGAAGCTCTACAAGATCAAGGGCATACGCCACAGTCAGTCCAGCTTTGTGCTGCGCACGCTGAAGCGGGCCGATTTACCGCTGGGCATCTGAATTAAAGACCGAGACAACTGGAGCCGCAGAGAGTTTGAAATGAAAAAAGGCAGCGCCGTTGCCGGTGCTGCCTTGTTGCATGATTGGGGCTGAATTAGCGCAGACCCTGCACGTCCATGTCTTTGTACTTCACGATGCGCGAGCCTTTGACCAGCTTGTAGCCCCACCAGATGATGAGGAACAGCGGCAGGCCGATATAGGTGGCAATCGCGCCCACCCAGTCGATCTTGTCGCTGAGGAAGTTCTCGTAGTTCTGGCCCAGGGTGATGATCAGGCACAGCACAAAGGCAAACACCGGGCCGAAGGGGAAGGCTGCCGCACGGTAGGGCAGCTGGTTGAGGTCGAAGCCCTGTGCTTCGCAGCCCTTGCGAAAGCGGTAGTGGCTCACGGCAATGCCCAGCCAGGCCACAAAGCCGCACATGCCAGAGAGATTGAGCAGCCAGATATAGACCGCCTTGGGGCTGAAGACATTGGTCAGAAAGCACAGCGCAGCAATCACCGTGGTGGCCAGCAGTGCCAGCACCGGCACGCCGCGCTGGTTGACGCGGGCGAACAGCTTGGGCGCCATGCCCTGGGTGGCCAGGGCGTAGAGCATGCGGGTGGAGGCATACATGCCCGAGTTTCCGGCCGACAGCACCGAAGTCAGCACCACGGCATTCATGACGGCAGCGGCCGACAGCAGGCCGGCGCGTTCGAACACCAGGGTGAAGGGGCTGACGGCGATATCGCCCAGGTTGTTGCGCAGCAGCTTGGGATCGGTATAGGGGATCAGCAGACCGATGATCAGGATGGCGAAGACATAGAACAGCAAAATGCGCCAGAACACCTTGCGCACGGCGCGCGGCACGTTCTTGGCCGGATCTTCGGACTCGCCGGCGGCAATGCCGATCAGCTCCGTGCCCTGAAAGGAAAAGCCCACCACCATGGCCACGCCGATCAGCGCGGCAAAGCCGCCGACAAAGGGCGCGTCACCGGCGGTGAAGTTGGCGATACCGCCCCAGAGGCCGTCGGGCGAGCCGCCTTGCATAATGCCGAAGATCATCATCACGCCCACGGCGATGAAGACCAGCACGGTGGCGACCTTGATGGCGGCAAACCAGAACTCGGATTCGCCAAAGCCTCTGGCCGACAGGGCGTTGAGGCCGAACATCAGGGCCAGGAACAGGGCGCTCCAGATAAAGCCGTCAATGCCGGGGAACCAGTAGGCCATCACCAGCTGTGCTGCCACCAGGTCCACGGCAATGGTCACAGCCCAGTTGTACCAGTAGTTCCAGCCCAAGGCGAAGCCAAAGCCTTCGTCCACGTATTTGGCGCCATAGGTGGCAAACGAGCCCGACACCGGCATGTGCGAGGCCATCTCGCCCAGGCTGGTCATCAAAAAGTAAACCATCAGGCCGACAATCATGTAGGCCAGCAAGGCGCCGCCAGGGCCGGCTTGCGAGATGGTGGCGCCAGAGGCCACGAAAAGCCCCGTGCCGATGGAGCCGCCAATGGCGATCATCGACATATGGCGCGCCTTGAGGGAACGGTGCAAGCCACCGTCTTCAGTTTTTGCTTGGCTATCGCTCATGAAAGATTTGTGTTTTTTAGCAGGGCGTGCCGCCCAGGATGATCAGACCGCGCGGGCCTGTGCCATGGCATGCATTGTGCTTAGCTGGTGCCGCAAGGCATCTAGGTATCAACGTGGTCAGCGCGATCGGCGATGACATGCATCGCCCTCAGCGGCTGCCGACAGGGTGCAGATTGTGAGCGATTTACGCGCCCGGTGCAGGCGCTGTTGCGCGGCCCGGGCGTGGCGCACTGCGGTCAAACCTCTGCTCTTGGTCTAAGTATTTGATTGATATGAGATTTTTTGTCGATTTATGCCGTCGGCGGAACGTTTGAAGCCTCTAGTCAAATCGTCATTTGCGACATAAAAACCAACGACGAATAGGGGTTTCGTCGTGCATTCAGAAATGCTATTTGGGCGATTGATGTGCTCTTATCGTCGAAAAAAATAGCTATATCGTCATTATCTGCGGCTGATTGATCATGTATAGATAAAGAAAAAGCTGCCAGCGCTTTATATATAAGCGCTGGCAGCTTCTGTTTTCATAGCAAGTTGGCGACTCAGCTCAGCAGCAGTGCATCGTCGGCCAGCTTTTCGCCGCGCACCTTCTCGAACATGCGCAGCAGATCGGGCACATCCATTTTGGAGCGCTCTTCGCCGCTGACGTCCAGCACCACCTGGCCCTGGTGCAGCATCACGGTACGCGTGCCCACATCCAGCGCCTGGCGCATGCTGTGCGTGACCATCATGGTGGTCAGCTTGGCTTCCTGCACGATGCGCGCGGTCAGCTGCAGCACAAAGTCTGCGGTGCGTGGATCCAGTGCCGCCGTGTGTTCGTCCAGCAGCAGGATACGCGAGGGCTGCAGCGCCGCCATCAGCAGGCTCACGGCCTGGCGCTGGCCGCCCGAGAGCAGGCCGATGCGGTCGGTCAGACGCTTTTCCAGACCCAGGCCCAGGGTGGACAGGCGTTCGCGGTACAGATCACGGTTGCTGGCCTTGACGGCTTTGGACAGGCCGCGGAAGTTGCCGCGCTCATGGGCCAAGGCCATGTTCTCTTCGATGGACAGGTCTTCGCAGGTGCCCGCCATGGGGTCCTGGAACACGCGGGCCACTTGCTTGGAGCGCGACCACACAGGCATGCGCGTCATGTCGATGCCGGCAATCTCGATCTTGCCCTTGTCCACGCTTTGGTCGCCGGAGACGCAGTTGAGAAAAGTGGACTTGCCCGCACCGTTGGAGCCGATCACGGTGACGAATTGGCCTTCGGGAATGCTCAGCGACAGGCCGCGCAGCGCGCGGGTTTCGATGGGCGTGCCGGGGTTGAAGGTGAGTTCCAGGTTTTGTGCATTCAGCATGGTGTTCTCCGCATTTCCTTCGTTCTTATTTGCGCTTGCCGAGTTTTTTCTTGATTTGCGGAATCACCAGAGCCACGGTCACCAGCACGGCAGTGACGAGGTTCAAATCCTGGGCCTTGAGGCCGATGGCGTCGATGTTCAGCGCCGCTGCAATGAAGAAACGGTAGACGATGGCGCCAATCACCACGGCCAGCGTGGCCCAGATGATTTTGCGCGAGGGCAGAATGCTTTCGCCCACGATCACGGCCGCCAGACCGATGACGATGGTGCCGATGCCCATGGAGATGTCGGAGCCACCCTGGGTCTGCACGAACAAGGCACCGGCCAGACCGACCAGGCCGTTGGAAATCGCCATGCCCAGCAAGATCATGGCGCCGGTGTTCACGCCTTGGGAGCGGGCCATGCGGGCGTTGGAGCCGGTGGAGCGAATCGCCAGACCGCGCTCGGTGGCGAAGAACCAGTCCAGAGCCAGCTTGGCCACGATGACAAAGCCCGTCAGGATGATGGGGCGCATCACATAGTCTTCGATATTGTCCGGCTGCAGCATGGTGAACAGCGTGGGCTCGTTGATCAGCGGCACGTTGGGGCCGCCCATGACACGCAGATTGATGGAGTACAGGCCGATCATCATCAGGATGGAGGCCAGCAGATCCATGATCTTGAGTTTTACGTTGAGCCAGCCGGTGATGAAGCCGGCCAGCGCGCCAGCGGCCGTGCCGGCCAGCGTGGCCAGCCAGGGATTGGTGCCGTGGGCAATCAGGATGGCGCAGACGGCCCCGCCCAGGGGGAAGCTGCCGTCGACCGTCAGGTCGGGAAAGCGCAGCAAACGAAAGGAGATGAAGACGCCCAGCGCCACCAGGCTGAAAATCAGGCCGATCTCAATCGCGCCGAGAATGGAAAATAAAGACATAGAGAGAGCGACAGGCGCGACAAACGTCTAAAAAAATCGGCAGGGCCATGTTTGCCATGGCGCCTGCCGCTGCGCTGGCGCTGCGGGCCTGAGAGGCTGCAGCGCAAGTCACAGACCGGGGATTACTTGACCACGGTGGCCGCAGACTTGACCAAAGTCTCGGACAGCTTCACGCCCTGCTTTTCAGCAGCGCCGGGGTTCACGAACAGTTCCATCTTGGTGCTGACTTCAGGCTTGATGTCGCCGGCTTTCTCGCCCTTCAGGATGCGCACGACCATACGGCCGGTCTGTTCGCCCAGATCGCGGTAGTTGATGCCATAGGCGGCCACGGCGCCGCGCTTGACGGAGTCGGTGTCAGAGGCGACCAGAGGAATCTTGGCGTCCTGACCCACCTTGACCAGCGACTCGTAGGCCGAGACCACGTTGTTGTCGGTGTTGGTATAGATCACGTCCACCTTGCCCACCAGGGAGCGGGCGGCGCTGGAGACGTCCACCGAGCGGGGAGCGGCGGCGGTGACCAGGGTCCAGCCCAGCTTGGGCAGCAGAGCTTGCAACTCCTTCACGACCACGGCGGAGTTGGCTTCACCGGGGTTGTAGACCATGCCGATGCGCTTGGCATTGGGCACGACCTGCTTGACCAGGTCCATCTGCTTGTCCAGTGCCAGCAGATCGGACACGCCGGTCACATTGTTCTTGGACGGTGCCCAACTGGGAACCAGCTTGGCGGCCACGGGGTCCGTCACGGCGGAGAACACCACGGGCACGGTCTTGGTGGAGGCAATCACGGCCTGGGCCGAAGGCGTGGCGATGGCGACGATGGCGTCGGGCTTGTCACCCACGAACTTGCGGGCAATCTGGGCGGCGGTGCCGGTGTTGCCCTGAGCGCTCTGGTATTGCCACTTCAGGTTCTTGCCGTCTTCATAGCCGGCGGCCTTCAGCGCATCTTTCACACCGTCGCGTACGGCATCCAGCGCGGGGTGCTCAACAATGGCGGTCACGGCCACCGACTTGGTATCGGCCGCGTAGGCACCGGTGATGGTGGAAATGGCCAAGGCCACGGCACCCAGGCGGGCCCAAGACTGCTGCTTCATGTGTATCTCCAGCGTTTGTTATGTGTTCCAGATGGTGTGTAAGACGGCCAGGTTGTAGCCTCAGCGCCTTGCGGCAAAGTCTACTGCACACATCTGCTTGTCTCGTTGTTCCTCTTAACCCGGTTTACACCTAGACGGCGATCGCCAAAAAATGACATGAAAGCTGCATGAAATGAAAACTGACGGGGTTAATCGTGCAGTAATTTATGAAAAACGACTGCAGGTTTGCGTCGTGTGGACTTTGTTTTGGCGCTGCTGCTGCATTTTTCCTGCGTTGTGCTGCTGAAGGCTCTTGAATTGCACGAATTTTGAGCAGGCGCAAGCCGTTGGCCCAGGCGTCTCAGGGGCTGCTGCACTGGCGGAAATCGGGCTCCGGATGAGACGGCGTGCGGCGCAAGCTAGGGTTTGTCTGGATGCTGGCCAAGATCCCAGAGTTTGCTTCTATTTTTATAGCTTTCAACGCAAATGTTGTATGAGCTAGACATGAAAAAAGCCTGCAATGCAGAGCATTGGCAGGCTTTGGCGGGATTTTTGCTGCGACCGGGCGGGTTGGCCCGGCTTGAGCTGGCTTACATGCCCGAGTAGTTCGGGCCGCCGCCGCCTTCAGGCGTGACCCAGACGATGTTTTGGGTCGGGTCCTTGATGTCGCAGGTCTTGCAGTGCACACAGTTCTGCGCATTGATCTGCAGGCGCTGGGCGTCGCCGCCCTTGTCCACGTCGGCCACAAACTCATAGACGCCGGCCGGGCAGTAGCGCGATTCTGGGCCTGCGTACTTGGCCAGGTTGATGCTCACGGGCACCGAGGCGTCCTTGAGCGTCAGGTGAGCCGGCTGGTCTTCGCCGTGGTTGGTGTTGCTGATGAAGACGCTGGAGAGGCGGTCAAAAGTCAGCTTGCCATCGGGCTTGGGGTAGTTGATGGGAGTGCACTCGGCCGCAGGCTTGAGGTAGGCGTGATCGGGCTTGTCGCGGTGCAGCGTCCAGGGGATGTTGCCCTTGAGCACGAATTGCTCGAAGCCGTTCATGATGGTGGCCGTGGTCAGGCCCTTCTTGAACCAGGCCTTGAAGTTGCGGGCCTTGTATAGCTCGTCGTACAGCCAGCTGTTCTCGAACGCGGTTTCGTAGGCGTTCAGCACATCGCCCTGGCGGCCGCCGGTCACGGCTTCGTAGATGGCGTCGGCGGCCATCATGCCGGTCTTGATGGCGGCGTGGCTGCCCTTGATGCGGCTGACGTTGAGGAAACCTGCGTCGCAGCCCACCAGCGCGCCGCCGGGGAAGACGAACTTGGGCAGGCTGGAGATGCCGCCGGCCGTGATGGCGCGGGCACCGTAGGAGATGCGCTTGGCCGGCTTGATGCCGTTGGCCTCGTCACCTTCCAGGTAGTAGCGGATGTTGGGATGCGTCTTCCAGCGCTGCATTTCCTCGAAGGGAGACAGGTAGGGGTTGGCATAGTCCAGGCCGGTAATGAAGCCCAGGGTGACCAGATTGTCTTCCAGGTGATAGAGGAAGGCACCGCCATAGGTCTTGCTGTCCATGGGCCAGCCGGCGGTGTGCAGCACCATGCCGGGTTTGTGGCGCTTGGGGTCGATTTCCCACAGTTCCTTGATACCCAGACCGTAGGTTTGCGGATCCTTGCCTGCATCGAGCTGGTATTTGGCAATGATCTGCTTGCCCAGATGACCGCGTGCGCCTTCGGCAAACACGGTGTACTTGCCGTGCAGCTCCATGCCCAGCTGGAAGTCACCCGTGGGCTCGCCGTCCTTGCCTACGCCCATATTGCCGGTTGCCACGCCCTTGACGGAGCCGTCTTCGTTGTAGAGCACTTCGGCAGCGGCAAAGCCGGGGAAGATTTCCACGCCCAGGGCTTCGGCCTGTTCGGCCAGCCACTTGCTGAAAAAGCCCAGGCGCACGATGTAGTTGCCTTCGTTGTGAAAGCACTTGGGCAGCAGCCAGTTGGGGGTGCGCAGCGAGCTTTTTTCGCCCAGGAAGACCATGGCGTCTTCGGTCACGGCCTGGTTCAGCGGCGCGCCTTTTTCCTTCCAGTCGGGGATCAGCTCGGTCAGTGCGCGCGGGTCCATGATGGCGCCCGACAAGGTGTGAGCGCCGGGCTCTGAGCCTTTTTCCAGCACCACAACGGAAATGTCCTGGCCTTTTTCGGCTGCCAGCTGTTTGAGACGGATGGCCGTGGCCAGACCGCCGGGGCCGCCGCCAACCACCACCACGTCATATTCCATGGCCTCACGCGGACCGAACTGGGCCAGGATTTCTTCGTTTGTCATCGGGAGTGTCTCGCTTGAATAATGAATCAGAAAATTGGCGGACGCGGCCTTGTCAATCTGTCGTCGCAAATGCCGCAATGCGGGCGATTCTATGTCGGTCTTTCCACATAAGGATGCGGATTAGGTGACAGCGCAAAACTACGTATTGCGGCAGAGTTGCTAGATTAGAGGGCGCATCGCCCGCTGCCATACCCCAAAACAACTAGCGCGCCAGGACGGGTCCGAGGCGCAATGCAAGGAGACTGCAGCATGAAAATCGAGCTGCCGGAGCAGAAGAAACAGGTGTTCGAGATGCGTTTTCCCGTGCGCTGGGGCGATATGGATGCCATGGGCCACGTGAACAACACGGTGTATTTCCGCTACATGGAGACGGCTCGCATCGACTGGATGGCCAGCGCCGGAATCGATCCCGACCCGCAAGGCCAGGGCCCGGTCATCGTCAACGCCTTCTGCAACTTCTATCAGCAACTGGCTTATCCGGACGAGGTGCTGCTCAAACTCTTTGTCAGCGACCCCGGGCGCGCCACCTTCGAGAGCTGGGCCACCATGGAGCGTCTCAGTGCGCCGGGCGTGATCTGCGCAGCCGGAGGCGGCACCGTGATCTGGGTGGATTTTCCCCAGCAAAAAGCGGCGGATCTGCCGGACTGGATACGCAAGTTGGTGATGGCTTGATGTTCGGAATTCCGGATGATTGTATTTTTTGATGTTCGGATTTTCGTCATGTCTTATGCATGAGTGTAAGAAGGATATAAGTAAATCAATGGGTTGGCATTGATTTATCTGCTGGCACGAAACGTGCTTTAACTGGTGCAGGCCGCGTGCGCGCGGTTGCGAATTCCGGTGTGGTGAACACGGATCTGAATGCTGATTCAGTCCCGTTTTTTCGTGACCGGTCTTGCTGCTCCAGGCCTGGGGGTCGATCGCTTGCCGATCGCCAGGCGGCTTGGAGCGGTACATCACGCATACCAAGACATCCAAAACAATGAAATCCAATCGCCTGACCATGATGGTCTTGCTGGCCATGGCTCTGGGCGTGGTCGTGGGCTATCTGGTCCACACCTACGCTGCCACGCCTGAATCGGCCCAGAACATTGCCAGCTACTTCGGCATCCTGACCGATGTGTTTCTCCGCATGATCAAGATGATCATTGCGCCGCTGGTGTTTGCCACCTTGGTGGCCGGCTTGGCGAACATGGGTGACTCCAAGTCGATCGGCCGCGTGGGCGGCCGCGCCTTGGGCTGGTTCATCGCGGCGTCGTTCATCTCGCTGCTGCTGGGCCTGTTCTACGCCAATCTGCTCAAACCCGGTTACGGCCTGAATGTGGAGCTGCCCACTAGTGCCGCAGGTCTGGGGCTCAAGACTTCGGCGCTGAATCTGCGCGATTTCATCAGCCACGTCTTCCCCAAGAACATTTTCGAGGCCATGGCCACCAATGAAGTGCTGCAAATCCTGGTGTTTGCGCTGTTCTTTGGTATTGCTCTGGGTCAGCTGAACCACCAGAAAAAGCACGCCATGGTGGGCTTTATGGAAGAAGCCTCCCACATCATGCTGCGAGTGACGGACTTCGTGATGCGCTTTGCTCCTCTGGGTGTGTTTGGTGCCGTGTCCGGCACCATCGCCATCCATGGCCTGGGCATGCTGGCCGTGTTTGGCAAGTTCATGCTGTGTTTCTACATTGCTCTGGCCACGCTGTGGGTGCTGCTGACGTTGGCCGGCTACCTGGTGCTGGGCAAGGATGTGTTCCGTCTGCTGTCGCTGATCCGCGGTCCCGTGCTGGTGGGCTTTTTTACTGCCAGCAGCGAATCCACGCTGCCCAAGCTCATGGAGCAGCTGGAAAAATTCGGCATCAAGCCACGTATCACCGGTTTTGTGCTGCCTCTGGGTTACTCGTTCAACCTTGACGGCTCCATGATCTACACCACCTTCCTGGCCATCTTCATCTCGCAGGCCTATGGCATCGAGATGACGCTGACAGCGCAGATCACCATGCTGCTGGTGCTCATGGTCTCCAGCAAGGGCATTGCCGGTGTGCCGCGCGCCTCGCTGGTGGTGGTGGCGGCCGTGCTGCCCATGTTTGGTCTGCCTGAAGCTGGTATTTTGCTGATTCTGGGTATTGATCACTTCCTGGACATGGGCCGCACGCTGACCAATGTGCTGGGCAATGCCATCGCCACCGCCGTAGTGGCCAAGTGGGAAGGAAATGGAGACGAAGAGAGCGAGGCCGCTGCCGTAAGCACGGCTCAGGCGCCTGCGAGCGCCATGCCTGTGGCTGAGCCGGCTGTGCAAGCCGCTCACATCGGCGCTGCCCGCGCAGATGCCGGTCGTGCTGAAGCCGGCCGCACCGAAGCCATCCCGGGCTGAGCCCGTTGAAAGTCTGCGCAGAGGCTGAGCGGCTCAGTCCTGCGCAGCGCAGGGCGCTGCTACGATGGGGCACACTATGACTGCCCCCGTTGTTTCCTCTTTGCGCCCTGGATCGGGTCCTCGAACGCGGCTTCGCTTTCGTCCCCGATTTCGCCTGCTGCTGGCCTGCCTGTGCTGGCTGGGGCTGAGCGTTCTGGGCGGCTGGGCGGTCTATCAGGCCGCAGAGCAGGCCGCCCTTGAAGAGGTGCAGGATGCCGGCCGCAACCGGCTGGCGCTGTATGCCACCAGCTTGCAGCGCGAGATCGATAAATACGCCTTCTTTCCCGGCATTGTGGCCTTGCAGGCCGATGTGCAAGCCGTGCTGGCCCAACCCGGTAACGCGGCGCTTCAACTCAAGGCCAACACCTATCTGGAGCAACTGAGCAGCCGCGCCGGCACGCTCAGCGTGTATCTGGTGGATCGCAGCGGCCATGTGCTGGCATCCAGCAACTGGCGGCGCCCCGACAGTTTTGTGGGGGAAGACCTCAGCTTTCGCCCCTATGTACAACAGGCTTTGCAAGGTGGCTCCGGCCGCTACTTTGGCATCGGCACCACGCGCGGCGAGCCCGGCTACTACCTGACCAGCACCGTCAACAGCGGCGAGGGCCAGGATGTGGGTGTGGCCGTGGTCAAGGTCGGGCTGGCTCAGCTGGAGCAGTCCTGGGCCACGGCCGAGTCGCCGGTCTGGGTCAGCGATGAAAACAGCGTGCTCATCTTGAGCAATGTGCCGGCTTGGCGTTTTGCCACGCTGACGGAGCTTGATGCCGCACAGCGTGCGCGTCTGCAATCCTCTCAGCAATACAACCGGCGCAGCCTCAAGCCTCTGGGCTGGAAGCTGGAGCAGCCGCTAGAAGATCGCGGCACCGGCCAAACCGCCGGCGCGCAACTGCTGCACATCGCCCAGGGCGAGCAGGACTCGCCTGCCTTCAGCAGCGGCCAGTTCCTGCTGCAATCGAAGGCTCTGGCAGGCACGCCCTGGACCTTGTCCGTGCTCTCGCCAACGGAAGCTTCCATGCAACTGGCCCAAAGCCGTGCCTGGGTGGCCGCCGTGGTGATTGCCTTGATCCTGTTGCTGGCTGCCCAGTTCTATCAGCGCCGCAAGCATGCGCGCGAGCAACTGGCCGCCAGACAGAGACTGCAGCAAGCCTATGCGGTGCTGGAGTCCAAGGTGGAGCAGCGCACCGCCGATCTGCAAGCGGCCAACACGGCATTGCAGCAAGAGGTAGGCGAGCGCATCCAGGCCGAAGCCACGCTGCGCGCTGCGCAGAACGAGCTGGTGCATGCGGGCAAGCTGGCCGTGATTGGCCAGATCTCCACCGAGGTCGCTCACGAGCTCAACCAGCCTCTGGCGGCATTGCGCACGCTGGCCGGCAACAGCCAGCGCTTTTTGGAGCGGGGGCAGCACGAGGTGGTGCGCAGCAATCTGCAGCGCATGGCCGACCTAGCCGACCGCATGGGGCGCATTACCGGGCAGTTGCGCAACTTTGCACGCAAGTCCTTTGGCAAGCCGGCGCCCGTGGAGCTGGACAAGGCGCTGGATGCCGCGCTGGCCGTGCTGGAGGCGCGCATTGCCCGCAGCGGCGCCATGGTGGTTCGCAAGAGCGCCAACCCGCCTGTCATGGCTTGGTGCGATGCCGGCCGGGTCGAGCAGGTGCTGGTCAATTTGCTGGGCAATGCACTCGATTCCATGCAGGATCAGGCTTTGAGCGGCAGGCGTTCCTGCGTGGAGCTGGAATGCACGCGCAACCAGCAATGGGCGCAGATCACCGTGCGCGACCACGGCCCGGGCTTGAGCGAGCAGGCCGCTTCCCATCTGTTCGAGCCGTTTTTCACCACCAAGCCCGAAGGCCAGGGACTGGGGCTGGGCCTGTCGCTGTCGGCCAATATTGCCCAGGCCAGCGGCGGCATGCTGCAAGGCCGTAATCACCCTGAAGGAGGGGCAGTATTCACCTTGTTATTGCCGTTAGTGGATACTCAGCCGCTCGCCTGAACTGACTGCCTTTCTCCTTGCCCATGAATTCCTCCCTCCAAGTCCTCATTGTGGAAGATGACGCCGACGTCGCCATGGCCTGCGAGCAGGCCTTGCAACTCGAGGGCCTGGAGTGCCTGTGCATGGGCAGTGCAGAGCTGGCGCTCAAGCAGCTGTCGCCGGATTTCAAGGGCGTGGTGGTCAGCGATATTCGCCTGCCGCGCATGAGCGGGCTGGAGCTGCTGCACGCGCTTCGCGCCATGGATGCCGAGCTGCCGGTGATTCTCATCACCGGCCACGGCGATATCTCCATGGCAGTGCAGGCCATGAAGGACGGGGCGCAGGATTTTCTGGAAAAGCCTTTTGCGCCCGAGTTGCTGGTCAACGCCGTGCACCGTGCGCTGGAGCGCCGCCGCCTGGTGCTGGAGGTGCGCTCCCTGCGCCAGCAACTGCAAAGCCGTGATAGCCGCGATCTGCTGCAAGGCCAATTGCTGGGCCGCTCGCCCCTGGTGCAGCAGCTGCGCCAGACCGTGCAAAGTCTGGCCGCCAGCGCGGCTGATGTGCTGATCATGGGTGAAACCGGCACCGGCAAGGAGTTGGTGGCCCGCTGTCTGCACGAGACCAGCAACCGCAAGAACGGCCATTTTGTGGCGATCAACTGCGGCGGCCTGCCCGAGACCCTGTTCGACAGCGAGATGTTCGGCAGCGAGGCCGGTGCTTTTACCGGCGCCGGCAAAAAGCGCATAGGCAAGATCGAGCATGCCAGTGGCGGTACCTTGTTTCTCGATGAAATCGAAAGCATGCCTATTGCCATGCAGATCAAGCTCTTGCGCGTGCTGCAGGAGCGGGTGCTGGAGCGCCTGGGCTCCAACACCTTGATTCCCGTGGATTGCCGCGTGATTGCGGCCACCAAACTGGATTTGCTGGAGCTCAGCCGCCAGGGCCAGTTCAGGGCGGACCTGTACTACCGCCTCAATGTGGCCACGCTCAATCTGCCGCCGCTGCGCGAGCGCCGCGAAGATGTGCCCCTGCTGTTCGAACACTTTGCCCTGCAGGCCGCGGCCCGTCACCAGCGCCCCGTGCCCGAGCTGACGGCCGAGCGCCTGAACACCTTGATGGCCCACGACTGGCCCGGCAATGTGCGCGAGTTGCGCAATGTGGCCGAGCGCATGACGCTGGGCATAGAAGCCGGCTCTGCCCCGTTTGGCGCGGCAGCGGTGGCGAATCCGCAGTCGCTAGCCGCTACCGTGGAATCCATAGAGCGTGCCCTGATCGCCGAAGCGCTGCGGGCCAATGAAGGCAATCTGACCCGCACCGCGCAGGCGCTGAATACGCCCAAGACCACGTTGTACGACAAGATTCGCAAATATGGCTTGTGACGCGGCGTGCAGCGGGCTGCTGCCCGTAGCTTGAGGCCTCAGGCTTTTTTCTCGCGCGGGATGCGGCCCATCAGATAGAACTCGGTGTTGGGCGTCATGCCTGCAAAACTGGCCATGCGGTTGGACAGGCCAAAAAAAGCGGTGATGGCGGCGATGTCCCAGATGTCCTCGTCATCAAAACCATGCGGATACAGGGCTTCGTAGTCGGCATCGTCAATTTCCTGGCTGCGCAGGCAGACCTTCATGGCAAAGTCCAGCATGGCGCGCTCGCGCGGGCTGATATCGGCCTTGCGGTAGTTGACGGCAACCTGGTCGGCAATCAGCGGTTTTTTCTCATAAATGCGCAGGATCGCGCCGTGAGCCACCACGCAGTACAGGCACTGGTTGGCCGCGCTGGTGGCGGTGACAATCATTTCGCGCTCGCCCTTGGTCAGCGAGCCTTCCTCCTTGACCATCAGCGCATCGTGATAGGCAAAGAAAGCCCGCCATTCCGCCGGGCGACGCGCAAAGGCGAGAAAGACATTGGGAATGAAACCTGATTTTTCCTGCACCTCGGCGATGCGATCTTTGATGTCCTGGGGCAGGGTGTTGAGATCGGGGAAGGGGTAGCGGTTCTTCATAGGTCTGTCTCCTGGAGGTGAGAAGACCCAGCATGACATGCCTGGCTGCTGTAATGCTGTCGTTTGTGTTGCAGATGCTGCCGCGGGTGGATGCCGATTTTATGTCTGAATGGCCTGCAGTGCTTATCTATATTGCGCTGGATGCTATTGATTTATTGACACCTTGCGCAAGTATGGATGCCGTGGAACCGCCCCGCGCTATGCTGCTTGCATTCAGGACTCAGGAGCATGCAATGTGGCAAATGGCCGTCCCTTGGTGGGAGTTCGTGGTGCGCGGCGTGGCGGTGTATCTGTTCTTGCTGGTTTTTCTGCGGCTCACGGGGCGGCGCCAGACAGGGCAGTACGCGCCGTTCGATCTGGTGCTGCTGCTGATCCTGTCCAACGCGGTGCAAAACTCCATGAACGCGGGCGACAACTCTCTGGTGGGCGGGTTGATCAGCGCCACGACGCTGATCACATGTCATCTGGGACTCTCGCATCTGACGTTTCGCTTTGAGAGACTGCGCCATCTGATCGACGGCAAGCCCACGGTGCTGATCGAGGAAGGGCGCATCGATCCCACGCTGCTGCAGCGCGAGCAGATTACCTCGGATGATCTGGAGGCTGCCTTGCGAGCCAACGGCTGCCTGAATGCCCATGAGGTGCAGCGCGCCACCATTGAAACCAATGGTCTGATTACCGTGGTGCTGCGGCGCCGGACGGCCGACTGAAGCTGAGGCAAGCGTGCGATGCAGGGCCGCAGCAGGCATGCTGGCATGGCTTCACACGGAGAGTCCAAACTGGTGTTTGCCTGACAGCTGGCGCCGCTGCGCCGCTTCATACTGGCGCAAGCGCATGAATCTTCAGGCAGACCAGCATGCGTGGCGCAGATGGGAGTATTTCCTCAGCGGCAGGAATCCTCCTCATACTCTGGCGGCCGGAGACGCAAATGGTCAAACTCCAGCTGGAACTCGAGTTGTCGTATACGGTCTTTGAACCGGGTGCCGACTTCTTTTTCTACATCCATGCGGCATGCACGCAGTATCAGACGGTGTCATTCGAGAGTCTCGACATCAGTCAGAAGCATGCCCGCTGGGAAGTGCAGCAAAGCCAGAATGTGGGTCAGCGTTGCCTGCGGCTGAGTGCCGAGCCAGGTGCTTTGCATGTGCGCTATCTGGCCACGGTGGCCATCACCCACTTTTGCGCAGAGCCTGCGCAAATTGCCGAGGTTCCCGTCAGTCAGCTGCCGCTGGAGGTGCTGCACTATATCTACCCGAGCCGTTATTGCCAGTCAGATCGGTTGGCCAATTTTGCGATGGGCCTGTTTGCTCATCTGCCCCAGGGCTATGCGCGGGCACAGGCGATTTGCGAATGGGTGAGACAGCATGTGACTTTTCGCTCCAATAGCTCGAATGCCAGCACTGCGGCGGTGGACACGCTGGTCGAGCGGGTAGGGGTGTGCCGCGACTTTGCCCATTTGATGATTGCGCTGTGCCGGGCCAGCAATTTGCCTGCCCGGTTTGTGACGGGAACCGACTACGGTGCCGATCCCGCCCTGGGGCCTTCCGATTTTCATGCCTATGTGGAGGTCTATCTCGGTGGCCGCTGGTACCTGTTCGATCCCTCCGGCACAGCCATTCCCATGGGCATGATGCGGCTGGCAACAGGGCGCGATGCTGCGGACGTGGCGTTTGCCACCATTTTCGGCGGCGTGATGAGCGAGCAGCCCCGTATCCGGGTGCTTGCCGAAAGCGACGAGGCCCATGGCGTGAGCTTGCCCAGTCATACCCACCTGGCGCTCTCCACCGCCTAGCGCTGCGGCGCCAGAAAAAGCAGCGGGGCTGAAAAAAGCGGCCAGCGCCGGGGCCAGGAAAAGCCTATGGGGCGGGTGGCAAAAGCGACCAAAGTCACAGTGCTCTGGATTGGACCGACAATCGCTGCCATTCGGAACACAGGATAGCGAATGAGCGAAGCCAACCCTATAGAAAACACCGCCCCGGACTGGGCCGCCTGGAGCCGCGAAGCCGTGCAAACCATGATGGCTCGCAATGCCGAATGGCCTGGCCAGTTTGGCCTGCAGGAATCACCTGCCTACCGCTGGGATCTGGACAAAGCCATTCTGGTGCTGGAAGGCGCGCTGCACAAAGTCGTAGCTACCGTATGCCTGGTAGGCACCAGCAGCGACAGCGAAGGCAGTTTCTTGTGGAGCTGGGCCAATGAAGCCGTTCCCCCACAGCACGGCCAGGCCCTGGAGGTGGTGCATGATTTTGGGCGCGACAACCAGCTGGCGCTGCTGACCACGGCCAGTATTCAAGGCGGCCGCCCCGAAGCCACGGAATGCCTGTGTATCGCTGCCCGCTTGCAGCGCGCCATGGGCACCTTCATCGACAAGCAAGGCGATGTGACGCTGTACTTCAGCATCTTGCATATGCAGCTGGCGCCAGTGGAAGGCACGCTGGCGAACTGAGCTCGGATGTGACGGGCAGCAGGTCAGAAGATTGAAATGAAAAACGCCCCTAAGGGCGTTTTTCATTTCTGACACTCAGCCAAGGCTCAAGGCCTTGGCGCGCATCATTTCTTCAGATCGAAGCGATCCAGGTCCATGACCTTGACCCAGGTGGCCACAAAGTCCTTGACCAGCTTGTCCTTGGCATCGGCTTCGGCGTAGACCTCGGCCAGGGCACGCAGCACGGCGTTGGAGCCAAAGACCAGGTCCACGCGGGTGCCGCTCCAGCGCTTGGCGCCGGTCTTGCGGTCCACGCCCTCGTAGCTGCCATCGGGCAAGGCCTGCCATTGCGTACCCATGTCCAGCAGATTGACGAAAAAGTCATTCGTCAGCTTGCCGGGCGTGGCCGTCAACACGCCATGCTGGCTGCCGCCGGTGTTGATGTTGATGGCTCGCAGTCCACCGATCAATGCCGTCATTTCGGGGGCGGTCAGTGTCAGCAACTGGGCCTTGTCGATCAGCAAGGCTTCGGCAGGGGCAGGGAAGCGGCCTTGCAGGTGGTTGCGAAAGCCATCGGCCTTGGGTTCCAGCGGTGCAAAGGATTCGGCATCGGTCTGATCGGCTGTCGCATCGTTGCGGCCGGCGTGAAAGGGGACGGTGATATGCACGCCAGCATCGGCTGCGGCTTTTTCCACACCGGCACCGCCGGCCAGCACGATCAGATCGGCCAGCGAGATGCGTTTGTCGCCATCGGCGGCCTTGTTGAACTCGCGCTGTATGCCTTCCAGCACGCCCAGCACGCGGGCCAGTTGCGCAGGCTGGTTGACGGACCAGTCTTTTTGCGGAGCCAGGCGGATGCGGGCGCCGTTGGCACCGCCGCGCTTGTCCGAGCCGCGGAAGGTGGAGGCCGAAGCCCAGGCCGTGCCCACCAGCTCCTGTACCGTGAGGCCGGAGGTCAGCAGCTTTGCCTTGAGCGCGGCCACATCGGCATCATTGACCAGCGGATGCTTGACGGCAGGGATGGGGTCTTGCCAGATCAGCTCTTCCCTGGGCACTTCGGGGCCCAGATAGCGCTCGCGCGGGCCCATGTCGCGGTGGGTCAGCTTGAACCAGGCGCGGGCAAAGGCTTCGGCAAAAGCCTGCGGATTTTCCAGGAAACGGCGCGAAATTTTCTCGTAGGCCGGGTCCACGCGCAGCGAAATATCGGTGGTCAGCATGGTGGGCTTTTTGTTGGGGCCGCCATGCGCGTCGGGTATGACATCGCTTGCACCCTGGGCCACCCATTGAATGGCGCCGGCAGGGCTTTTCTCCTGCACCCATTCGTACTTGAACAGGTTCTCAAAGAAGAAATTGCTCCACTGGGCGGGCGTCTGGGTCCAGGTCACTTCCAGGCCGGAGGTAATGGCATCGCCGGCTTTGCCGGAACCAAAGCTGCTGGCCCAGCCCAGGCCTTGCAACTCCAGGCCGGCGGCTTCAGGCTCGGGACCGACATGCGAGGCCGGGCCTGCGCCGTGGGTCTTGCCAAAAGTGTGGCCGCCGGCGATCAGGGCCACGGTTTCCTCGTCGTCCATGGCCATGCGGGCAAAGGTGTCGCGTATGTCGCGGGCGGCAGACAGAGGATCGCCATTGCCGTCCGGGCCTTCGGGGTTGACGTAGATCAGGCCCATCTGCACGGCCGCCAGCGGGTTTTCCAGATCGCGCTCGCCGCTGTAGCGGCTGTTGGGGTTGTCGGTGGGGGCCAGCCATTGCTTTTCTGCGCCCCAGTACACGTCCTGATCGGGTTCCCAGGTGTCGCTGCGGCCGCCGCCAAAGCCAAAGGTGCGAAAGCCCATGGTCTCCAGCGCCACATTGCCGCAGAGCATCATCAGATCGGCCCAGGAGATTTTCTTGCCGTACTTTTGCTTGATGGGCCACAACAGGCGGCGCGATTTGTCGATGTTGACGTTGTCGGGCCAGCTGTTCAGCGGTGCAAAGCGCTGCTGGCCACGGCCTGCGCCACCACGGCCGTCCTGGATGCGGTAGGTGCCGGCAGCGTGCCAGGCCATGCGAATGAATTGCGGGCCGTAGTGGCCGAAGTCGGCAGGCCACCAGTCCTGAGAATCGGTCATCAGCGCACGCAGATCGCGCTTGAGCGCTTCATAGTCCAGCGTGGAAAATTCGTCGGCATAGTTGAAATCGGCACTCTGAGGATTGCTCTTGGCCGAGTGCTGGCTCAGCAGATCCACGCGCAACTGCTGGGGCCACCAGTCTTGGTTCGTGGTGCCGCCAGCAGCGGCCGTGCCGCTATTGGCCTGGTGAAAAGGGCACTTGGATTCTGTGGTCATGGGGTTCTCCGTTTCAACGTTTCCGACAAGTCGGGCCAGGTCAGGGGAGAGATATCAACGCATGGAAGATATCAATCAATTCAAATCGATAGTTGTTTGCAATCGATTGAAATGAATTATCGGCGCAAGGCTTGCGCAGAGGCGATTTTTTGCTATTGAAATTACTAAGCGCCACCATAGTAAAAATATACGAAGCTGTGTGGATGCGGTCGCTTGCTGCCCGCCGCTCAAGCGTAGGTGAGCCCGAGCATCTGCACAAGTGCGCAGGCTCAAAGTCTGGTGTTTGACCTGAGGGAGGGTGGGGCGGAATGGGCTTGAGCCCAGACGCTTTGCTGCTAGCCTGCCACCAGCTTGTGCACCAGATCGGCGGCGGTGGAGGCGCCGTATTTGCGCATCAGCCGGGCGCGGTAAATCTCTACCGTGCGGTGACTGATATTGAGGGCGCGGCCGATTTCCTTGGAGGTCAGCCCTTCAAGCAGGCGCGCTGCCACTTCGCGTTCGCGCCCGGTCAGTTCGGCCTTGACGGTGCGCTGGGCCGAGAGGTCTTCAAAGCTCCAGATGCCCGAGGCATGCGGGTCGTCTCTATCCAGCGTGCGACCGGTGACGTGGCACCAGAAAGCCTCGCCGTTGGCGCGCTTCATGATGCGGTTGTCGCTGTAAAAACCTTTGGTATTGAGGATGGGGGCAATCCGGGCGCCCAATCGTTCATACTCGTCGGCGCTGGGATAGAGTACCTGGAAGGACTGACCAATCAGCACCTCGCGCGAGGCGTGGAACATCTCGCACAGCTGCCGATTGCAGTCAATCATGGTGCGATTGCGTGAGATGACCAGGCCCACAGGAGCCGCTTCAAACGCCAACCGGTAATCAATCACCATAGTGCTGCTCTTTACGAAAAACTACTTACTCAACTACGTAGTATCGTATCGCATCTAATCTGAAGGAGACAGTTGTGAAAAAGCTCTACCCATCCGCAGACGCGGCGCTTCAGGGCGTTGTGGCTGACGGGCAATTGCTGGCCGTTGGTGGCTTTGGCATCTGCGGCATTCCGGAAGCGCTGATTGACGCACTGCGCGACAGCGGCGTCAAAAACCTCACCGTGGCATCCAACAATGCGGGCATTGATGGTTTTGGCCTGGGCAAGCTGCTGGAAACCCGCCAGATCAAGAAGATGATCGCCAGCTATGTGGGCGAAAACAAGGAGTTTGAGCGCCAGTACCTGGCCGGTGAACTGCAACTGGAGTTCACGCCCCAGGGCACGCTGGCCGAGAAGATGCGTGCTGGCGGCGCCGGCATTCCCGCCTTCTTCACCAAGACCGGCGTGGGCACGCTGGTGGCCGAAGGCAAGGAGCAGCGCGAGTTTGACGGCGAGACCTATGTGATGGAGCGCTCCATCGTGGCGGACGTGTCCCTGGTCAAGGCCTGGCGCGCCGACAAGAGCGGCAATCTGCAGTTCCGCCTGACGGCTCGCAACTTCAACCCGGCAGCGGCCACCTGCGGCAAGGTCTGCATCGTGGAAGTGGAAGAGGTCGTGGAAGTGGGCGCTATCGCTCCTGACGACATCCATTTGCCCGGCATTTATGTGCACCGCATTGTGCACAACGCCCACCCCGAAAAGCGCATCGAAAAGCGCACGATCACTGAGAAAGCAGGAGCCTGACCATGCCTTGGACGCAAGACCAGATGGCCGCACGCGCGGCGCAAGAACTCGAAGACGGCTTCTACGTCAACCTCGGCATCGGCATTCCCACCCTGGTGGCCAATCACACGGGCGACAAGGAAGTGTGGCTGCAGTCGGAAAACGGCATGCTGGGCATTGGCCCGTTTCCCACTGAAGACCAGGTCGATGCCGACCTGATCAACGCCGGCAAGCAGACTGTGACCACGCTGCCGGGCTCGTCCATCTTTGGCTCTGACCAATCGTTTGCCATGATCCGTGGCGGCAAGATCAATCTGTCGATTCTGGGCGCCATGCAAGTGTCTGAAAAAGGCGATCTGGCCAACTGGATGATTCCCGGCAAGATGGTCAAAGGCATGGGCGGCGCCATGGATTTGGTGGCCGGCGTCAAGCGCGTGATCGTGCTGATGGAACATGTGGCCAAGAAAAAAGACGGAACGACCGACCTGAAGATCTTGCCCGACTGCACCCTGCCGCTGACCGGCGTGGGCGTGGTGGACCGTATCATCACCGACCTGGGCGTGATGGATGTGACGGCCGAGGGCCTGAAACTGGTGGAGCTGGCCGATGGCGTGAGCTTCGACGAGATCCAGTCCAAGACCGGCGTGACCCTGCTCAGGGCCTGAGAGATTACAAGGCTTTGAGCAAGACAAAAAAACCCGCGAAAGCGGGTTTTTTTATGGATCCAATAACGCTTGGATTGAAGGAGGCTATTGAATCTTGCCAAGCAGATCCGGCGTGCCAAAGCCTGCCAGCTTGGCGTGGGATGCTGTGAAATACTGCTCCCAGAAGGCGCGCAAGGCGTTCATGGTTTGCGGGTCGCGGTAAACACCGTTTTTCTGCGTGTCGCTATCGATCAAGCCTGCACCAAGTACATAGATCTGAGCACCGCCAAAGTCTGCAGTGAGTTGATTGCTCTCCACTTTCTTCCACTCGGTCGCCACATCAATTTTGCGCACGGCCTTACTGCTGTAGAAGCTGCTGACCGAGGAATTTTCCAGCATGTCCGACGCCAGTAAAACAATCTTGCGCTGGGCGGGTGAGGCCTGAACCTGGGTCGAGATGTCCTTGAGGCTGCCCAGCACATCCGATTTTGCGATGCTGGAACTGGCCTGCGAGAGAATCTTGACCAGTGCCTCCTGTGTCAGCTTATGAATGCCTTGTTTCTGAAATACCAAGCATTGATCAAATTTTTGCAACAAGGCTTTTCCTGCATCGTCGCGGGCGTCGGCAGACATGGGTGCATCCATGCGAGCATGCAGCAGGCGGCGTGTGTAATAGCCCTGCGTATAAGCAGAGAAGGCGAATACGGACAACGCATTGCCTGGGCTTAGCAAGGGCCCAATCTGCTGGGCCAGGGATTGGCGCAGCTCGCCGCTGAACGGCGTGGTCTGATCAATCACCACAAACAGCTCGGTTTGTACGCTGGCAGGCGTCTGGCGCTTGATCTGTGCGAACTGATAGCAGTCGGGCAAAGCATTGTTGCCCGTGTCTGCCGAGGCCGCCGTGCTGGCCAGGCCGAGTGCCAATCCAGCTGCCAAGCCCATGCTCAGCAATCGCGCGGTGGGGCGGCCTAAGCTGAAGGAGGCCGTCATGACTGTTCCCCTTCGAGATTGGCCAGTTCCTTTTTCATCTGCTCAATCTTGGCTCGGCGCTGGGCGTCCTTGCGCTCGGCCAGTTGACGTTCCAGGCGGGCCAGTTCATCGTCTTCAGATTCGGCTGGCACGACCACCGTGCTCAAGGCGGGTGTGGATGCGGTGGCAATTTCTGTGAGCACAGGCGCGGTGATGGCCGCAGAGCCAGGTGCGACGACAGTGGTTGTTGTGGGAGCTACCACTGGCGCTGATGCTGGCACAGTCGGTGCCTGAGCCGCTGTCGGAGAGGCTGTGTATGCCTGCGTGTGCTGGTGCTGGCTGTTGAGGTCGCGCACATCTTCACTGCGCTCGCGGTCCATGAACTCCTTGAAACTCATCTTGTTCGCTTGTGCGGCGCTGCTGGTGCCGCTGCGGCCGCTTTCCTGGCGGCGCTGGTCCAGGCTGCTCAGCTGGGCTTGTGCGGCATCGGCCACATTGCGGTAATGCGCTCGCACATCTTCATAGCTGGTGAACCGGCCCTTGCCTATGGCTCGGAAAGCATCCGCGCTTTGTTTGCCTGCAAAACCCCATTTGTAGCCAAACAGCACGCCCAGGAACTGCAGGAACACAAAGATCACGGCCAGCACGATGAAGGTGCCCCAGCCGCCGTCGCGATCCAGATTCTGGGTGTCATGCAAGACCTTGTCCTTGCTTTCCTGCACCCGGGCCTGATCGTCCGTGGGCAGCACCAGTCCATCGAGTTTGAGTTCACCGCCACTGCCGGTGTTCAGACTCAGACTCAGGCCAGCGACTTCCTGTGTCAGAGTCTTTTCCAGTACTTTGCCGCGCACATAGGTTGCGCCCACAGCGACCATGGCCACGAAAATGACGGTGGCAATCGTGATCGCATATTGAGGGTGTGCACCTACGCGATTGATCAGCTGGGTGTAGACGGGCAGGTGATTGTCCACGCTCTGGGGTTCGGCCAGTGCGATTTCCTTGGTAAAGAGGTCGCTCTTGCGACCGCCATCGAGCCAGCTGCGGCGCGATTGCTTGATCTTGCCGGAGCGGTACAGTTCGTGGCCTGCGAAGTGGGTCAGAGCCACCAGCAGCACGGAGATCAGAAAGGCGATGCCCAGTGCACCCATTTGCTGGGTGTTCTCGCTGGCGCCTGGGATGGTATAGCCGGCCAGCACATAGCTGAAACCCATGGCTTCAACGAACACTAGCAAGGTGGTCAACAGCCAGATGAAAACCGGTGTGCCGCTGCGGCCCAGGTCGCCAGCCTTGGTCAGGTAGGTGATTTTTTCGTTGAAGTCATGCTCGTTGCGCAGTTGGATGAACTTCTTGTAGTCGCGGCACAGTTTCAGATCTCCCTGAAAAGCGCCTGTCTGATAATCGGTGCTGACGTCCTTGGACAGACGTGCCACATGACCGATCAGTGGAAAGCTGTACCAGGTGTTCATCCACCACCATTTGACTTTGTCCCACAGCGCAGAGATAACAATGGCGGCCAGCAGCACGCTGACAACGCTCCAGACAGCCACCGGGTAAGTGGTCAGAATTTCTTTCATGTGAATGACTTGGTTTGAGGTGATTTAGAGCTGCTGGCGAGGCTTGAAGTCCGTGGCAAACAGCTGCTCTACATTGCCGTAGATGAGCTTTCCGTCGCTGGCGCTTTTGCCCCCGTCCTGCGGGAAGAGAATGTCCATGCAGCGCGCGCCTTGCGGGCTGTTGGCAAATACACGGTAGAGAAGGCCGTTGCTGCCCTGATAGACGTTGACTGCTGGATTGCCACTCCAGACCGGCTTGGCCGTGGCCGACTTGCTGGAGTCATAGTCGGCGTAGAACTTCAGTTCTGGCGATTGTGGAGAGCTGCCGTCGCGCAGAACAGCCACCTTGTTGAGCACCACCAGATGGCCATTGATCTGTTGCGCCCAGGTGGTTCCGTACAAGCCCTTCATGTGCTCGCTGGTGCGGTAGCTTTTGCCCGTCATTGTTTTGACATCGCCAATTTTGCGCGGACGGTCATTGTCGCAACGGGCGATGAAGGGTGCGTCATTGCTGGCATGGGCTGTAGAAAGCAGACCGAAGCCGCTCTTGGGTGGTGTTTGTGCGCCCAGGCTGACCAACCGTGTCTTGGCTGACAAAGGAGTTCCGCCAAAGTCCAGCACCCCAGTGGGCAGCACAGGGGAAGGGGCGGTCTGCTGGGATGCTGCTGCCGTCATGCTGCTTGTAGGGCGAACGGCATCTTCCTTGGTGGCTGCGGATGAGACTGGCGCAGCCTTGGCGCTTGCTGTGTGTTGAGGTGCCGCAGCCTTGGCGGATGTGCTTACCGCAGGTCTTGCATTTTTGACTGGGCGAGCCTGGACAGTTTTGCTGTGGTGGGTAAAGGCCGTGCTTTCGCCTGAATCTGCCGCTGATGTAAATGCAGATCCTGATGGCACGGCGCGATATAGCGCGTAATTGGCACGGCGATTTTCAATGTAGTAAGCCAGCGCCTCGTCGCTATAAACCTCTACAAACTCAACGCGCCGATTCTTACCTCGGCCTTGTTCTGTTTCATTATCCGCAATCGGATATCCTTCACCAGCACCTTGAAAATACAGCTGATCCTGAGGAACGCCATTTTGGCGTAGCAGCTGTGCCACGGCTTTGGCGCGGCGCTCGGAAAGATCGGCATTGCCCTGAGAGTTGCCGGTATCGTCTGTATGACCAATCAGCAGCAAACGGCGTTGCTGAACGGTTTTTTGCCAGGCTTTGACTTGCTCAGGTTTGGCGCCGGAGGGGGGGTGAGTCTGTGCATATTGTTTTGCGATTTGCAGAAAATATTCCCTAGCGCGTGGCGTCAGCTGTTCTGAGTTGGGAAGAAACTGTGCAGAATCTCCCTGTGCATCACGCACTGTCATGGAAAATGCTTGCGAAGGCTCATCTTTTTTCGCTTCTGCGGATACGGCTAATGGAGTGAACTCCATATCAAGCTGGTATTGCTTGGCAATTTTGGATAGTTCGCAGCGCTTTTGATCGATATTCGCACCAATCAAGCCACCAACCAGGGCGCCAGCGGCGGCTCCTGCGATGGCTGCGCCCAGCTTGGCGTCCAGCACTTTGGATAGCAAGATGCCGCCTACCACGCCAACCGCTATTCCAATATTTCTGGCGTTATTAGCACATGGGTCATCGCTGGCAAAAGTGTCGGTCAATGCTTTTTGAACTCCGCCAGACCCATTGCCTGTAGTGGCACACCCTGCCAGCGACATCGCAATCACCAAACTTGTGAATCGATGGTAAGTGTTTGCTTTCGCTAGCATTTTCTCTCTTTTGCTATGTTTTTTGATTATTGGATATGATTTCCGCCAATCAGGATTTCTATGAGATTAATGCAAAATTTTGTGCTAGAGCTTTGGTATGAAAAACCTGACACAAAATACAGCTCGAGAATCGGTGAAAATTTGACTGGGACACGGAAATAACTTGATGATGGTAACAAAAAATAACAAGCATCTAGGTACTTGGTTTTGCTTATTTAAATAGTTGGGGCTTACTTCTGTTTTCGGTGTTTGGGGCAATATTTTGAAGCCGGTGCATGAATGTGTTGGAATAAAATCTGAAAATGCAGGATGGCGGGTGGTGATGTGGGTTGGTGTGCTCTGTTCGGTATTTGGAGGCTTCAAGATCGCTAGCTTTTTGCGTATTGAATCAAACACTAGAGCCGGATTGAATTCGTATTCAAGCCATACTGGTGCTTATGCAAAGCCGCCAGGCGTTGTCTGTAGGTGGCCTTTCTGGTTGACCTTGGACTGGTCATCCGGACCGCCCCACTGGGCTCATGTCTATCGTTGCTTCGTCGAGGACGCTGAGCCTTGCCGTCGTTACTTGTTGCTTCGCGCCTTGTCGCAGTCGTAAATCTGCGATGTGCCAGGTAGTACAAGCCACTCTGAATATCGAGAAATTTGCAATGAGTGAAAACACAGCGCAGAAGCTGAGTCAGCCGCAAGTGGAGCCGCACGAAGACGGTGCGCATTTTTTGCGTGCCGTTAGCGATATGGCCGAGCACACCAAGGTGGTGACGGGTGAGGCCATTTACACCGACAAAGGCATCAAGCTCGTAGACAAGGGCGCGCGCATGGATAGCCGCATGTATGACAGGCTCATACAGCACAAGCTGCGCGACCCCATAGATAGCCATCTACTCACGGAACATCTGGTGGACATTCCGGCGCTGCAGGCCCAGGCCATGGTGCAGTGCGAAACCGTAGAGTTGATGAAGCGCCTGGTGCAATCGCAAGGCGGGACTGAACGGCTGTTGGCTCCGCTGCGCGGCATCGAACTGCCGCCGCAGATCGCTTTCAAGCTCACGGTGATGCGTGAGCAGCGCCCCGAATTGTTTGCCCATAGTCTGCAGATGGCGCTGGTGGCCATTTATCTGGCGCGGCAGGAAGGCTGGAGCGAGCGCGAATGCGTGCCTCTGGCCACTGCCGCCTTGTTGCACGATGTGGGCATGCTCTATATGGACCCGGCCTGGACGGATGCTGCATACCGCCTCAGCGGCGAGGAGCGCAAACATCTGGTGGCGCATTCGATCACGGCCATGTTGGTAGTGCGCAGTGCCGGCGTGTATTCTCGGGCGGTGGAGATGGCGGTGCTGGAGCACCATGAGCGCATGGACGGTTCCGGCTATCCGCGCGGAGTGCCGGGCGATGCCATCTCGCCCATGGGGCAGATTTTGCTGTTGGCCGAAGTGGTGGCGGCTTTCTTTGACAAGTTCAAGCACATGCCGGGCCAGCGCCTGTCGCTGATGCTGCGCATGAACCACAAACGTTATCCGTTGGCGCTGGTACATCGAATGCTGCCGCTGCTTTATGACGAAATCAGCCCCGGCACGCCGCTGGCACCGCTGCTGGCCGAAGTCACGCATGGCGTGGCGGCGCTGTCTGCGGTGTTTCAGATGTGGGAGAAGCTGCTGCAGACGGGGCAGGACGAGGGCAGGCCAGATCTGGTTAACCATGAAGCCGCTTCCTTTGTACAAACCAGCTTGCTGCATCTGCAAAAACAGCTGGCCGAGGCTGGCTCACACCCCGATCAGCAACTGGACGTACTCAACTACCTCAAGGACGATGCGGAGGGCATGAACGAGCTGGCATTGGTCAATCGGGAGGCCTTGTGGCAGCTGCAAGCCATCGTCAATGCCTGTCTGCGCCGCTGGCCGCCCCCGGCTGAGCCCGGCCATCCGCTGGATGCGGTGGTGAGCCAATGGTGCGATGCCTGTATGCAAATACAGGTGAAAGCTCCATCGCAGGATTGAGGCTTCTGAGCTTGATCCCCCAAAACACCGGTTTCAGCCGGCGTTTTTCGTTGGTTTGCAGCTTTCAGGGTCATGGTTTTTGCCATCAAGTCTGTTTACTGTATATTTATACAGTAAATTGATTTTGTGACTTTCAGCCCATGTCCTTGCCTCTCAGCGCCTCTCTCAACCCTGCCAATACCGCAGGCCGGAGTGCGTGCGAAGAGGATCTGGCGCGTACCAGGCACCAGGGGGCGGATGCGCTGCAAGATATTGCCGGTGTCTGGCGCGGCGCGGACTGGCATGCCAGCCAGCGCAGCAGCACCTGGCCCACCGGCCATGCGGCGCTGGATGCCGAGCTGCCCGGCGGCGGCTGGCCGGCCAGTGGCCTGACCGAGGTGCTGCAGGCCGCTCACTGCCATGCCGAATGGGCTTTGCTGCTGCCTGCGTTGGCGGAACAGGCTGGGCGGGCCAAAGCAGCCGATCAAGCCCAGCCTTCCGGCAGGCTGGCAACTCGGAAAATTGTGTTGATGCAGCCGCCGTATCTGCCGTTTGCACCTAGTCTGCAGGCTGCAGGCATTGCCCCGGAGCAACTGTGCTGCGTGTACAAACCGCCGGCCTTGCCCGTGCATGAGCTGGCCTGGGCTTGCGAGCAGGCCTTGCATTGCCGGGATGTGCTGGCGTTGCTGGCCTGGTTGCCCTCATTGCCGGCCAGCAGCTTGCGCCGCCTGCACTGGGCTGCGGCATCCCAGGGGCGGCCGCTGTGGCTGTGGCAGGAGTTGAGCGTGCAGCAGCAAAGCACGCCGGCGGCCTTGCGCCTGCGCCTGGACAAAGCGCCTCAGACCGCCCAGGAAAATACGCTGCACGCGCTGCAGATTCAGATACTGAAACGCCGTGGGCCCGCACTGGAATTGCCCATACAGCTATCGCTTTCGAAGTGGGCCTGGGCGCCCATTTTGCAAGCCCAGGCCAGCCGCCGTGCCGCCCAGAGTGCCGAGGCCGCTTTGCTTATGCAAGGCCGGGTAGCGCAGTCGCTGGATTCCGGCGTCGCGGCCTCTCTGCACGGGGCCGCATAGCTCTGAGAGGAACCGCCATGACAGCCGCCGCATTGCCTTCCCCGCACTGGATCGCCTGGCCTTTGGCTGCGCTGCAGCCAGACAAGGCAGGTGGTGCAGCGCCATCGCCGCCCCGATCTCCAACCGCATCGCCAGCCATATCGGCACAGACATCCACAAAGAACGCCATGCAACCGCTGCAGGCCAGCACCTGCTGGTGGGCACTGCAGCACTCGCCACGCGTGGCCGTGCTTGAAGAGGCTTTGCTCATGGAAACCAGCAGCGTCCAGCGCCTGTGGGGCGGGCGCGAGCCCATGCTGCACAGGCTGGCCCAGGCTTTTCAGCAAGCCGTATCTCAAGCCGCAGAGCCTGGGGCTGCGGCGGTTGAGTCTCCCGCTTCGGGGGAGGGGCCCACGGCCTGGCAGGCGCTGGCGCAGCTGCGTCTGAAGCTGGGCGGCGAAAACGGCACGAGAGCAGAGCGGGGCACAGGGCGGGGAACAGGGCAAGGCACAACGCCTCTGGACGCTGATGATTTCCCCTTATGGACTTTGACGGCTTTGCAGCAGCACAGCGCCGTGCTGCAACGCCTGGGCTGTACGCGCTGGGGCCATGTGCGCGCTTTGCCGCGTGCGGGGCTGTCGCGCCGCATCGGTGCCAAGGCCTTGCGTGTGCTCGATGAAGCCTATGGGCTCTTGCCCCAGCCGCTGAACTGGCTGCAACTGCCCGAGCAGTTTGGCCTGCGCCATGATCTGGGCTACCCCGCCCACCATGCCGATGCCGTGCTGCAGGCGGCTCAGCCTTTGCTGCGGGCGCTGCAAACCTGGTTGCAGGCCCGCCACCGGGCGGTGCTGGCGCTGCAACTGCGCTGGCACCATGATTTGCGCCGGGTGGATGGCCAGGAGCTGCCGCTGTGGGGCGAGCTTTGCATACGCACGGCCCAGCCGGCCCAGGGCGCACAGGCCATGGCGCATCTGCAGCGCCTGCTGCGCGAACACCTGACCCAGCAGCGCTGGCGTGCGCCCGTGGACATGCTGGAGCTGAATCTGCTGGAAAATGTGGCCTGGGCGCCCGATATGCTCAGCTGCCTGCCGCAGCCGGGAGAAAAAGAGGGCTGCCAGGACAACAGCTTGCCCTGGCATGAATGGGTGGAGCGCATCAGTGCCCGCTGGGGCGAGGACGCCGTGCGCATGGTGACGCCTTGTGCCGATCACCGGCCCGAGGCCATGCAGCAATGGCAAAGCGCCAGCAGCGGGCTGCAGCCCCAAAAGCCGGCAGTCAGGCCGTTGGCGGCGATGAGCACTTGCTGGCAGTCGCTGTGCCCGCCATGGCTGCTGGCCGAACCCCAGGCTTTGCCATTGCAAGGCAGCCGTCCCAGTTGGCACGGGCCGCTGCAACTGCGCGCCGGGCCTTACCGGCTGGAGTCGGGCTGGTGGGGCGAGGCAGATGCCCTGGCCGTGCGCGACTATTTTGTGGCCTTTAACGAGGTGGTCGGCCATGTCTGGATCTACCGCCAGCGGGCGGCAGAGCCAGGGCCTCATGTGGCAAGCGGCTGGGGCAGTTCAGCTGGTGCCGGGGCAGGTACGCAGTGGTTTGCCCAGGGCATCTACGGGTGAGCCGGCCATGGCTGCTGCAGTTCTAAGCCGCAATGCACCCGCCAAGCCACCGGCGGCAGCGCCGGCCCTGCCCACGGCCCTGGGGGCGGGCAGGGGGCCGCTGGCCTATGCGGAGCTGCATTGCCTGTCGCACTTCAGCTTTCTGCGCGGGGCTTCATCTCCGGCCGAGCTGGTGCACCGAGCCAAAAGTCTGGGCTATGCGGCACTGGCGCTGACCGATGAATGCTCGGTAGCCGGTGCCGTGCGTGCTTTCGAGGCGGCGCGAGACTGCGATCTGCATCTGATCTATGGCAGCGAATTTGCCTGGGGCAAGCTGCGCATCGTGGTGCTGGCGCGCGATCTGCAAGGCTGGGGCAATCTCTGCGAATTCATTACCGCTGCACGCAGCCGGGCCGCGAAGGGCGCTTATGTGGTAGATGAGACTAGTCCCTGGTCATTGCTGCACCAGGGCTGTGAATGCGTGCTGCTGCCGCAGCGTGGCCTGGTTGCCGGTTTTGAAGATGCTTCTGATTTGATATCTATAAGCGCTTGTATTCAAAGCGCTGTAAACCATTTTTATTCAGAATCTCTATGGCTGGGTGTGGAGCTGCACCTGGCCCCCGACGACAGTCTGTGGCTGCAAACCCTGCAGCAGGTCGGCACTGCGCTGGGCTTGCCGCTGCTGGCCTGCGGCGATGTGCATATGCATGCCCGCTCGCGCAAGCCGCTGCAGGATGTGGTGACGGCCATCCAGTTGGGCAAGACGGTGGGCGAATGCGGCTTTGCGCTGCAGCTCAATGCCGAGCGGCATCTGCGCTCGCGCCTGCGGCTGGCGGCCCTGTATCCCAAAGCGCTGCTACAGGCCAGCGTTCGGTTGGCCGAACGCTGCAGCTTTATCCTGAACGAAATCAGCTACCAGTACCCGCAGGAAAGCGTGTTGCCCGGCATGAGTGCAGGCCAGACCCTGGCCTGGCATACCTGGCAGGGCGCGGCGGGGCGCTATCCCCAAGGCATTCCCGAAGCGGTGCGGGCGCAGCTGCAGATCGAGCTGGCGCTGATTGCCGACTGCAAGTACGAGATGTACTTTCTCACCGTGCATGACATCGTGCGCTATGCGCGCAGCGTCGGCATTCTGTGCCAGGGCCGGGGCTCGGCCGCCAATTCCGCCGTGTGTTTCTGCCTGGGCATTACCGCCGTCAACCCCGTGGGCAATCATTTGCTGGTGGAGCGCTTCATCAGCAAGGCGCGCAGCGAGCCGCCCGATATCGATGTGGACTTCGAGCATGCCCGGCGCGAAGAGGTCATCCAGTACATCTACACCAAATACGGCCGCGATCGGGCCGCGCTGACGGCCGTGGTCAGCTGCTGGCGCAGCCGGGGCGCGTTGCGCGATGTGGGCAAGGCCTTGGGCTTGCCGGCGGACCTGATCGATGCGCTGGCCAAGGGCCAGTACTGGTTCAGCGAACATGCCCAGGCCCAGGCCGAAAAAGCCGACCTCTCCCAGGCATCGTCCGAGGCATCGCCCGAAGACGGGCCAGAAACCCTGCCCGAGGACTGGGTGGAGCGCAAATTCAAGGAAGCTCAGGTGCTGGCCCAGGATAAATCCATGACGGTGAGCGTCAGCGACAGGCAGCTGCGCCTGTGGGTGGAGCTGGCCTGGCAGCTCAAGGATAGGCCGCGTCATCTGAGCCAGCATGTGGGCGGCTTTGTGCTCACCCAGGACAAGCTCACGCGGCTGGTGCCGGTGGAGCCTGCAGCCATGGCCCATCGCTGCGTCATTCAATGGGACAAGGACGATCTGGACGTGCTCGGTCTGCTCAAGGTCGATGTGCTGGCCCTGGGCATGCTCACCATGCTGCGCAATGCGCTGACCGAGCGCGCCCGCTGGCGCGGCGAATCATGGGGCCTGGCCCAGATCCCGCAGGACGACCCGGCTACCTACGCCATGATTTGCCGTGCCGATACCGTGGGCACTTTCCAGATCGAAAGCCGGGCTCAGATGAGCATGCTGCCGCGGCTGCTGCCCCGCAAGTTCTACGACCTGGCCGTGCAGGTCGCCATCGTGCGGCCCGGGCCGATTCAGGGCGGCATGGTCCACCCCTATCTGCTGGCGCGCGAGCGTGAGCGCAGGGACTTGCCGCTGGTGCTGGAAAAACCAGAGCTGAAAAAAGCCCTGGAGCGCACGCTGGGCGTACCCATATTCCAGGAGCAGGTCATGCAGATCGCCATGGAGGCGGCGGGTTTTTCGGCCGAAAGAGCCGATGCGCTGCGCCGCTCCATGGCCGCCTGGAAACGCAAGGGCGGTGTGCACGGCTTTGAGCGCCCGCTGATCGACGGCATGGTGGCGCGCGGCTACCGGCTGGAATTTGCCCAGGCCATCTTTGCGCAAATGCTGGGCTTTGGCGAATACGGCTTTCCCGAAAGCCATGCCATCAGCTTTGCGCTGCTGGCCTATGCCAGCGCCTGGTTCAAGCGCCATGAGCCGGCAATTTTTCTGCAAGCCCTGCTCAATGCCCAGCCCATGGGTTTTTATGCGCCCGCGCAACTGGTGCAGGACGCGCGCCGCCATGGCGTGCGCGTCCTGCCAGTGGATGTCTGCCACAGCCACTGGCTGTGCACGCTGGAAGCGCCTTTGCAAACCCTGCGCGGCGTGGCCCAGCCCCAGCCCGCCGTGCGCCTGGGCCTGAATCGCGTGGCGTATCTGGGCAAGGCTGCGGCGCTACGCATAGAGGAGCAGAGGGCGCAATCCCCGTGGGCGAATACCGAAGATCTGGCCCTGAGAGCGCAGCTGAGCCAAAGCGAGCTGCAAGCCCTGGCCGCTGCCGATGCGCTGCGCTCTCTCTCGGGCCATAGACGCCAGCAAATGTGGGATGCCGCCGTGCAAAACGACTTGCCGCCGCTGTTTGCCGGTGTGCCGGTCAACGAGCCCGCGCTGCAGCTGCCCGCAGCCCGAGAGGGCGAAGAAATCATGTTCGACTACGCCGCCACGGGCCTGAGTCTGCGCCGCCACCCTCTGGCCCTGCTGCGCCCCAAGCTGGCCCGCCATGGCCTGCACACGGCCGTGGAGCTGCGCAACATGCTGCCGGGTCAAAAAGTGCGCGCCTGCGGCATCGTCACCGTGCGCCAGAGACCGCCCACGGCCAAGGGCACGCTGTTCATCTCCCTGGAAGACGAGACCGGCACCATCAACCTTGTGGTCTGGGCCCAGACCTTTGCCCGCTGGCAGGCGCCGCTGCTGGCCTCACGCCTGCTGGCCGTGGAAGGCATCTGGCAAACTAGCACGGCTCCACAGCTGGACGCCGAGGAATATGAGGGAAAACAGGCTAAAGCCCAATCAGATAAAGCGCCAGCCGCTCATCATTTGGTAGTAATGCGCGCCAAGGACATGACTCGCTGGCTGGGGCGCTTTGTGGAAGTCGGCCTGAACAGCCGCGATTTTCATTGAGGCCGTTGGTTGCGGTGAGAGCGCTTGCATCGCAAGATTGTTCAACAAACTAGGGAGTGAACGACCCGGAGCAGGGCGCAAACGCAGTCGGCGGCAAGAAATTAAAGGGTTTTTAAAAAGTAAAGGCCGGGCAGCAAGGACCGACTTGGTGCGCCATGCGGAATCCAGTGATTTTTGTACACCTAAGAGCCGCTAACACCACTTCCCTCTGAGACCGGCATGAAGCATTTATGCTTCATGCCCTCATGGCAAGACAACCCGTTAACAAAGAACTGTGGCAACAGCTGCAGCCCCTGATTCCAACATTTTCACCTTCCAGCAAAGGTGGCGCGCGCAAGCTACGCGTGAGCGATGAGGCGGCCCTCAACGGCATCCTGTTCGTGCTGCACACCGGCATTCCATGGGAAGACCTCCCCCAATCCCTGGGTTACGGCAGCGGCATGACTTGCTGGCGGCGCCTGCGTGACTGGAATGCTAGTGGTGTCTGGCAGCGATTGCACCAAGCCATGCTGGTGCGCCTGCGTGAACATGACCAGATTGATTGGAGCCGGGCCTGCATTGATGGCTCTTCGGTGCCAAGCCCCCGGGGGGCCAGGAAACGGGCCCCAACCCCACCGACCGAGGCAAGCTCGGCTCCAAACGGCATATCGTCGTAGATGCCAGAGGTATCCCTCTGGTGATTCTCGTCAGTGGGGCTAACAGGCACGATTCCATGATGTTCGAGAAGTGCATGGATGCGCTACCTGCGGCAAGCAGGCTTGCCAGGCAGAGCACGCAAGCGACCGGCGAAGCTACATGCCGACAAAGGTTATGACTACCGACGCTGCCGTGCCTATCTCAGGCGGCGGGGCATCGCCAGCCGGATTGCAAGGCGAGGGATGGAGAGCAGCGAGAAACTGGGTAGGCATCGCTGGGTTGTGGAGAGAACACACGGATGGTTTGCTGGCTTTGGCAAGCTGCGAATCCGTTTTGAAAGGCGCTTGGACATTCACGAAGCGTTGCTGCAATTGGCTGCAGCAATCATCTGCGCCCGCTTCGTGGATAGGTGGTGTTAGCCGCTCTAAGCAGGCTCGCTTGGTCAATCCTTAGGCTGATTCGACGGCTGTAAACGAGACCTGTTGCAGCTATTCGCATGTTATCGCTCTAGGGTTGCTGTGCAGCGATTGCCGCTGCTCGTAGCCGCGACGCTTCCTAACTGTCACCGTCCCATACCGGCCATCCGATCATCGACGCGGACTACTGCCCAATGACGGGTTGCAGGTGTGCAGCGGACAGCGACTATCAAGTGAAGGCAGTTAGGTCGCTGGATGTCCGCTGTCACGTCGTGCGAACAGGAGCTAGCGACCCATTGCGGTCGTCCAGCCTTCGTAGACCTATGTCGGCTTTGCAACGGTTGCTGTCCTTCGACTTGCCGAACGAGATGCCCGGAAGCGGTCGCTCAACGCTCTATTAACCTGCGTTTTGCCTGGCGCGAGCCTTGCGCTGAAAGGGTCATGACAGATAAATAAGTCAGGTTAAATAGAGTGCCAGAAGGATACGCCATATATTTCCCGGCTATTCGAGGCTGCTCGCAATATGGATTTCTTCATCGTTGTTGTGAATATGGGTGACCAAATGTTTTCCAATAAGCCAAACATTCCCATTCCAGAAGGGTTTTCTAACGGATTTATCTATAAATGAGTTTAATATGCCAGGATCTGAGTGTCTCCTGAGTCCGTAAATCACCTCGCCCCCAACTATATCAACTATATTTTCGTACGACCTTCGAAAAACAGGGTAAGCGACTAGGTGGTATTGGCGATCAGTCGATTTACCCAAGTAAGTTCTATCGAAGGAGAAACAGCCACATCGTGCAAAATCAATGAAATCGCTTAAGTAGGCCTGGCGATCAAATTCTTGACTTTCGAAATTCCTGGCTTTATTTGCAAGTATTTCATCGATATGCGGACTCAGTTTGTATTCGAGTTTAAGGCTTTCTGGGATGCTCCTCAGCTTCTTCCGAAGCGCAAAATGCGCTGGATTTGAAAAAACTTCGCTGGCGATCGTGCCACCCCCTGATGCGAGATGAATGAGGAACCTGCTATAGCGGGATCTGAAGAATAGATCAAAATCGAAGTCTGTTGAGTTCATTTCTCGGGTCCAAACACTACCACGCAATTCGGACATCGCGGTATTATTTCCAAGGTGCGCGGTCGAATGGCCGGGGTGAGTTCGATTTCGGGCACATCCAACTTCTTGTTTTTTCGCAAGATTTGATTTGCAGCCTTAACTTCAGCGCATTTTCCAATAACGTTTGTCGAGTTCGTGTTAGCCGACTTCTTTCCAACATCTCCGAGACGGGCAAGTCGCCTTTTCAGTCGAGGATTACAGGACTGCACAACACGGTAGGAGGTCCCAAAGCTATAGAATTTCTTCACCCTCGCGCCAATAGCACACGCCACCAAGGTATGGTGGCGAAATTCAACATGCTGGGCCAGCGTTGCACTTAATTCCGATTGAGCGCTCTCGATGTTTTCTTTGTATTTTACACTCTTGTATCGAAGCATCCGGAAAACCGAGGCGCCTGACCGTCGGCCTTTTTTAAGGTAGTGCTGCTTGTCAAAAAACTCGTTAATCTGCTTAATTCTTTGATTAACGATTTCTTTTGTTTTCGACATTGATTGGCCTCGAAAATTTACTAGTCATTCTAACGTGTTCTCGGGAGACGGCTAATGCCATCTAGGCAGACCCGCTACGCGCCTAAATCGGCGCACCGTGCACCGGCAAGCCTTTGATAGGTCATAGAAATCTCCCGTTTAACTGTATTTAAATACAGAATTAAGTTTCCGGCAAAAGCGGCGCGTGCTTACAAGTCTCCTCAACGAGGATTCGCTGCCGCCGGGAGCCCACATGATGCCAGCCCTGCCGTCCAATCAAGGCCATCGCAAGCACCTGCGACTGCGGCCCGTCATCGAGCTTCAGCCGCGGAGGGCCACACGGGTACTTGACCAGTTGCGCGAACAGCTGTGCCGGATGCTCGACCGCCTGCGAACAGAGGAGTCTTCTGGCTTCCGTATTGGCCTAGCCCGATTTGCCGCAAAGCGGACCTTGGTGAACTTCCGCAATCAGCCTGAAACAGTCAATGAGGGAGATGCCTTCAAGGACTGCTGCTGGCCGACAACACCACTTCGTACTCGCCACCGATAGCTGCCTTCGACCAATTAGCTGATGCAAGTCGACTGACTGCTATCGAGGAGCAAATCGAATTCACGCAGTCGGCCATGAGCAGTCATTCCATCATTGGCCTCTAATAGCACATATCAAGCTCCAGTCTCGAAATTTTTAGGTTCGCCTAGAAGGCAATGCTTGCGATTGCTCACTCTCATCATTACAGATAGATTCACTCTTATGAGAGCGATGAGCAATTTTGCCTGTCGTCTAAATCCAGTTAGCCTGTTCAGGAGACTTCAATGCCAAGCTTGTATCCAACAGCCCATGCAGAACGTTATGACTTTGGTCTGCCGGCCTTTGAAATGCGCGGCAACCAACTCTATCCGACTGTGCATAACGAGGTGCACGACTACGGACTTCCTGCATTTGAGATCAGGGGCACGTCCGTATATCCAACTATTCACAATTCTGTTGATGATTTCGGCCTGCCTTTTTACGAGATTCGCGGAACACAGCTATATCCAACAGTGCATAACAGTATTGATGACTACGGCCTTCCCACCCTGGATATCCGTAATTGAGGTCGACTAACAACTCATCTAAGCCGACTTAATCTCACATGAGCGTTTCTACACTCTTGGCCATTATTGGGCCACTTCTGGCACTTCTTGGGGCCGCCCTGTTGGCATACGACGCATTCCAAGCGCCCATGCAGGTTCAACGGCAGCGCCATTTCAAGTCACGGATCGACGGCCTACTGCGTTTACATCAATACTTGAGTACCACTTATCCCAGTCCGCCGTACTCCGCTGACGAAGTAGCCGCCGCTAAGACTCAACGTGACGAGATGATGGCAGAACTCCAGGCAGAACTGGAAACCTCTGAATTGAACTACCGGCTCCGAGTGTCGAACTTGGCTTTGTGGGGGTTTATTTTGATTGCTCTCGGTAGCTGTGCTCAGGTAGCCGCCGCTTGGATACTTGCTTGAGGCGAAATCTAACATGTTGTTCCACCGGACCGCCTTCGGCGTCGGTGAATTCAAACGTTAGTGGCTGTCTGCTGTGGGTCGACACAAGCCTGTCGGGGCACGCAGAAGCGATCCTTCGTTTGGATACGTGTCGAACCACGCAATCGAGTGACCGGTCCTGAGGGTGAAGCGGCACTTCGAGGTAGATGGCGCTCAACGGCTGGTGTTAGCGATTGCTGTCCCTCAGGCGCAGGTCCCTGAATGACTCAGTTCAGCCTAAAGCTGCCTTCGGCAGGCTACTTCTGCTTTGCAGCGATTGCCGTCATTGATACAGCCAAGTCCACCAACCACCTCATGACACTCCTCGGCCGCTCGAGCCTGCGAACAAGATCTCTGTGGGGGCGCGCTCATACCTTGGCGAGGAAGGCCGCCGCATCACCTGCTTCACACTTCCAGTCTGCGAAGACCCCAACCAGATTGCATTCCACGCAGTGGCAAGCGATGTAGTACCAGCGCACGTCATGTGTGCCCTCGTACACGGAGACGCCGGACATCAGCTCGAACACCTCGTTCTCGCACACGCACTCGTGCGCCTCGGGGGCGGCCTCTTCAACGTAGTCCGCGCTGTCGCCCATCAGGTGTTTCTGCCCGCAGTCGGTGCAGGTGCGGATTGCCACGCCGGCTTCTTCATCGGTCTGCAGCGCAAAAGTCCGGCACCCGCAATCGCATTTGGACGAGGCAAACCGGACGGCCTCATGGCGATTCGCAACGCTGTAGCTGCGCAGCTCAGCTTGGGTGTCGCCGGACGTCGTCCCGTACCAGAACTCGCCCTTCTTCGTCAGTGCCATTGATGTTGTTCCATTCTTCAAGGTGGGCTTCCCGGCAGACCTGACGCCAGGCTTGCCCCGATCATCTGGATTTTGCCTGAATGCACGGTGAATCGTCGTCAAGGGGCCGGATCGGGGTGGTCGCCGACAAGGGCTGAGGAAATCCTTGAATGCCGATTCTTGGAGATTGCAGCCAGAGACCATCAAGCTCAGCTGTTGATCGCCGCCGACATTCGATGTTGAAGCCCCTACGTCAGCTCTCAGCCTGAAGCCAACGCTGGCATCTGTTAGCCGGAATTCCGCTTCTGGCCGAACTCCGTCGCTCACATATCCCATTCAGGCCGTGCCAGCTGCCATCAGCTTGGCGCGCCACGCCATGTTCTGGTTTCTATGTATTTCCTTGTCAAATAATTTAAGGACAATGAAGTGAATTTTGTTGAGCAATCCATGATGTATCGCTGATGGATTGCTTGTGGCTCCCGCTGTATACCTCTCGCTATGAATCTGACCCAAGCCGCCATCTCTAGACGCACTTTGCTTGCCTGCGCCGCAGCATTGCTGGGAGGCTCGTTGCATGCGCAAACCGCCTATCCGAACAAACCCATACGCGTTGTGGTGCCCTACGCGCCCGGCGGCTCGGTTGATATGGTCGGGCGTGTGATTGGTGATATTTTGGCCAAGCAACTGGGCACCACCGTGGTGATCGAGAACGTACCCGGTGCCGCAGGTGTGGTGGGTGCGCAGCGTGTGGTCTCGGCCAAGCCCGATGGCTATACCTTGCTGGCGGGCTCTAGCAACGAGATGGCGGGGACCAAGTTTGTCAACGCCGCGCAAAAGTACGATCCGGCTGTCGACCTGACGCCGATTGCGCTGACGGCTTCGGCCCCCAATCTGTGGGTGGCGGGCGCCCATGTGCCAGTCAAGAACATCGATGAGTTCATCCAGCTGGTCAAGGCCAATCCCGGCAAGTACAGCTATGGCAGCCCTGGCATTGGCTCCACGCCGCACTTTTCGGGCGAGCTGATCAAGAAGACGGCCGGTGTTCACCTGGTCCATATTCCTTACAAAGGCTCTCCCGCAATGACCGCCGATCTGGGCGGCGGCAATCTGGATTTCGCCATTCTCTCGCCCATGGCCTCGGCGCCGCTGGTGCAATCGGGCAAGATCAAGATCCTGGGCGCCACCACGGCCGAGCGCATCAGCACCTTGAAGAACGTGCCCGCGCTGGCTGAGCATCCTGCACTCAAAGGCTATGCCCTCAGTGGCTGGTTTGCACTGGCGGCGCCCAAGGGCGTTCCTACGGACGTCGTTGCCAGCTTGCAAAAAGCAGTGCAGGCCGGCTTGGCCGATCCCGCCATCCGCCAGAGGCTGGAAGCCGCAGGCACCCCGCCAGCCAACGGTACGGAAAGTCTTGCCCAGGTCATCCGCACCGATATGGGCAAATACGCCGAACTGGTGAAGTTCGCCAAGATCACGCCCGAGAACTAAGCGGCATTGCGCTGCGCCACAGCGCCTGCTTGCGCGGAATGCCGTTCACTGAGCCAAGAGAACGGCATGTGCAGCCGCAACCGTCTTTTTCATAGCTTTCTGCCCATGTCTGCAGGGCGTCAGCGGGCGATTTGGCTTCAGGGAGCCGGCTGTTTGATCCACTGAGCCATAGCCGCCACGGCCTGGGCTTCCATGCCGATATAACCATGCCAGTGCATGGCGTGGCATGGATCACCAGACGGGTTGGCGCCGCCATCGACCAGCATGAGTTTTTTGACGGGTGCCCCGGTGAGCGCTTGCAAGACCTCGGGCAAGGCACTGGGCGGGCAGATGCGGCAGGCATCTCTGGCATGGTGAAACAGCAGCACCGGCACGCGGATACGACTGAGGTTCAGGCTTTGCATGGAGCCGGGCTCTTTGGCATCCACAATGCTGGAGCTCAGCACCACACCGGCAATCACTCCATCAGGAAATTGGCTGGCAGCCGCCGCTGCTGAGGTTGTGCCCCGGCTGGTGCCCACCAGCCAGATGGGGGCGGGGCTGCGCTGTTTGACGGCTTCAATTACCTGGCGCAGGTCTTCCAGGTGCTCGGGCGACATGCGGTCTCTGGGTTTGAGTTCTTGGCCGTTGGCGCGGCCGAAGATGGCCACATTCAGGCCCTGGGCCACAAAATCCTGCTCGGCGCGCACCAGAAAATTGTCGCTGCTGGGTCGGCCTTGCTCCATCTTGCCAAAGCCGCCCAATCCGCCAGGAAGCAGTAGCACCGTGGCCGCAGCCTGGGGGGCGGGGTCCCAGAACACCGTGGTTTCCACGCCGGCCCTGGTGGGCAGTCTCAGCAACGACCCCTGCGCATATGCCTGGGCCGAAAGCATGAGCAAAGCCGTGCACAGCCCGGCATATAGCGAACGAATCTTGGGCATGACCAGCATGACGCTCTCCTTAAGGCATTGGCTTGGCAGTGAAGCTGCAGATCGCCCGCACGGGTAGGGCCTGCAACGCCGAAAGCATAGCCTTGCGCCCGACTCCTGCCTATCCCGGCTGCTGGCGCGCATATTGCTTGCATCAATTGCTATCAAATGAATAGTCGCAGTGCGCCGCTGTGAACCCGTCTCAAGGATCTGGCTGGCATGCACCGTCTCCGGGCCTGTGCCCCATATGCGGGCATGTTGCGCAGTCCGTCTGCACTACAGCAGGGAAAGCTTTGGATTTCATGCACGCAAGTCAGGACTGATCGTCTCTGAAGCGGCGCAAATCTGCAGGGAATACCCGCTTCTGGCACGGCTTTCGCTTATCTACATTCTTGTATGCAAGTTTTTGATGAACTTGCATACAAGAATCTCTAACTTGCGAAAGACGACTATGCGCCGCTTTGCCAAATCACTTTTCGGACAGGTGGTGATCGCACTCATCTTGGGTGTGCTCGCCGGACTATTGGCCCCTGAATGGGCCGCCAAACTCAAACCCTTGGGCGATGCTTTCATCAAGCTGATCAAGATGATCATCCCTGTGCTGGTGTTCTGCGTGGTGGTGCATGGCATCGCGGGCGCTGGCGACCTCAAGCGCGTGGGCCGCGTCGGCGTCAAGGCGTTGATCTATTTTGAAGCGCTGACCACCATTGCCCTGGTGCTGGGTCTGGTGTTGGCCTTTGTGTTCCAGCCGGGCACGGGCATGAATGTGGACACGAGCAAGCTCGACGCCTCCGCCATGAGCGCCTATGCCAGCAATGCCGACAAGCTGACCAGCGGCGGCACGGTGGACTTTCTGATGAAGCTCATCCCGACCACCGTGGTCCAGGCCTTTGCCACAGGCGATGTGCTGCAGGTGTTGCTGTTCGCCGTGCTGTTCGGCTGTGGCCTGAGCATGCTGGGCGAACGCGCTGCTCCGGTGAGTCTGCTGATCGATACGCTGTCGCATGTGCTGTTCAAGATCATGGGCATCATCATCAAGCTGGCGCCGCTGGGCGTGCTGGGTGCGATCTCGTTTACCGTGGGTCAGTACGGCATAGGCTCGCTCAAGCAGCTGGGCATGCTGGTGCTGCTGTTCTATGTGGCCGTGGCTTTTTTCGTCTTCGTGGTGTTGGGTCTGGTGATGCGCCTGTCAGGCTTCAGCCTGATCAAGCTGCTGCGCTATCTGCGTGAGGAACTGGCGGTGGTCTTTGCCACTACATCGTCCGACAGCGTGCTGCCCCAGATCATGGCCAAGCTGCGCAATATGGGGGTGCGCGATTCCACTGTGGGTCTGGTGATTCCCACGGGCTACTCCTTCAATCTCGATGCCTTCTCGATCTACATCACGCTGGCTGCCGTGTTCATCGCCCAGGCAACGAACACGCCCATCAGCATGGCCGATCTGCTGACCATTCTGGCCATCGCCCTGGTGACATCCAAGGGCGCCCATGGCGTACCGGGCTCGGCCATTGTGGTGCTGGCTGCCACCTTGCATGCGATTCCTGCGATTCCCGCCATCGGACTGGTGCTGGTATTGTCTGTAGACTGGTTCATGGGCATTGCCCGCGCCGTGGGCAACCTGATCGGCAACTGTGTGGCAACCGTGGCCATCGCCGCCTGGGAAGGTGATATCGATCGCGAGCGTGCCCATGCGGTGCTCGACGGCCTGGTTGACAATCAGGAGTCTGCCGATGCTCCCAGCCCAGCGCCGCTTGCCCAGCCTGTGTCTCCCATCCTTCCTGCTCACCCCGTCGTCTAATGAATCCTGTAAGCCCCCTGCATATCGCCGAGCGCGTGGTGGAATCCATCCTGGCCCAGAAGCTGGCGCCCGGCGAACGGCTGGGGGAGCAGGAGCTGGCCGACAATTTCGCCGTCAGCCGCACCATGGTGCGCGAGGCGCTGATGCAGTTGCAGGCGCGCGGCTTTGTACAGGTGCAGCCGCGCCGGGGTTGGTATGTGGTTCAACCCACGGTGGAGGAGGCGCAGGACGCCTTTGCGGCGCGGCGCATCATCGAGACCGGCATTCTCAGCGAAGCCGGTCGGCCCATGCAAAGCGTGATCGGTCAGCTGCGCCGCCACATCGCCCAGGAGAAGCAGGTCATAGAAGGCGCCGATGCGGCCACTCGGGCCTTTCTGCTGGCCGACTTTCACGTCTGTCTGGCCGAGCAGATGGGCCACCGTCTGCTGGCCGTCACGCTGCGCGATCTCACGGCCCGCACCACGCTGGCCGCTACGCTCTACCAATCCACGCACAGCGCCAACCAGTCCTGTGCCGAGCATGAGCGCATCGTGGCTGCATTGGAGCGCGGCGACACCGAAGCTGCCAAGACCTTGATGCTGGAGCACATCGGCATGGTGGAGCGCTCACTGGACATCCGTCCGCCAGCGCCACCTCCCGGTGCCAGCGCTCGCCTGCGTGCCACGCTGGCGCCGGTGAGTGCAGAGCTGCTGGCAGATTCTGTCGTGAAATCAACCCCTTCCGAGGGATGTCTAAAAGCTGCGCCTTGATGTCGAAGTTGATTTCTCATACCAGCGACTGCTTGAACGGCGTGGACTTGGTTTGTCGGGCAGGTGGCAGCCAGCAGAGTTGAGTGCATGGATGGGCTTGGCTCAAGCCATGGTCGTAGCAATACGTCATGTAATGCGCACTACCCTCGATTCTCACTTGCCTTGCTCCTTGGCTTGAACCTGTACCAGCAATTGTCTGCAGTTCACATCGTCGTCGGCGGCAGGTACGGTCAGCGGCAGCAAGGCCAGTGCGGCTGGGGCAAAAACTGCCGCTGCTACCGCAGCACCGGCACGGGCTACCAGCGGGCCCGGTTCCAGGCCCACGTCTGGTTTGGCAAAGCTGCCGCGTACATACAGTGGTGTACGTAGCGAAAAGAATTTCCATTGGAGTGCTTCGGGCACGATGCGCAAATCCAGTGTTTCCTGCGCAAGGTTGACTTGGCCGGTGGCTTGCACAATCGCTTCGGCGGTTGCCAGCTTGGCGTTACGGGGTCGGGCTACGCCGTTTTGTATCTGAAGGTCTGCGATGGCGCAGCGCAGTTGCACTTCCTTGTCTGTGCCAAATAGCTTGGAAACGACCACGGAGCCGACGTTCAGCCCGGCCAGATCAAGCAGCTCGCGGCTGAAAGTACCTTCGCGCACATACAGCCGCACCGAGCCGTTGCCGCTTCCCAGCCACTGCGCCAGGGAATCGCCACGGCCTTGCAGGGTCATGGCTCCATCCAGACGCCCCAGGCTTTTCTTCATTTTCTCTATTTTGGGAAAAAGTGCCGAGAGCTTGAGTGCGTTGACCCGGCCCGTGATCTGGGCGGAAACAGGCTTGTCATGGCTGTCCACCGTGGTGCTCAAGTCCAGTGTGCCCTGGGCGAAACCGAATTGCAGCGGCGAGAGCACGAGCTTGCCGTTGTCAAGCTGGGCGCGCAATTTGAGGTTTTGCAGCGGCAGGGCGTCGGGGCGCAAGATGTGGCTGCTTTCATAGCGCAGATCCATGTCCATCTTGTCCCAGTTGGCCGTATCAAAGCGGATTTGCGGCAATACCTTGCCGTTGTTGGGCCGTGGCTTGGCGCTGCTGCCCGATGGAGTGGCCCCGATTGTCGGGCCCAGATCCTGCAGGCGCAGCAGCTGAGATGACACCTGACCGCTGAGTTTGGGGCGGGGTTTGCCAGACCGGTAGTGCAGCTCACCGCGCACATCGCTTTGTCCCACCTTGCCTTGGAATTTTTCATAGTTCCATATGGCATTGCCCGGTTGGAGGCTGCCGATCAGATGGCCACTGGTATCAAATGGCGGAGTGGCAGGCAGCAGCAGACCGGTAAGTTCAAACAGATCGGCCATGCTGTTGCCGCGCAGTCTTACCTGAAAGTCCAAACCATCCAGCTCTCGGGGATTGTCCAGAACGCCTTCGGCAAAGGCTTGCACGCTGCCGGCCTTGGCTGAGAAGCGCAGCGGAAAACGCAACTGCTCTTGCTGCAGATCCAGAACCGGGCCGGCCAGCCCTTGCGCCTGAATTTGCGCTCGTTTTTTGCCTTGCTCCATATAACCGGTTAGACCAAAGCGTATGCCATAAGGCTGGGTGGCAGTCACGGGCTTGCGTAAGCTGTCAATCCGAGCTCGCACGGCCATGCGTTTGATGCCATCGGTCCAGCCTATAACGCCATGGCGTATGTGCAACTGTCCCAGCTTGAAACTCCAGGGCGCTCCATTGCTTTCAGGTGTTTTGAAGATCCAATTGACATCGCCTGCCTTGTTGCGGGCCAGAACCATATCCGGAGCATCCAGTACCAGTTGGTCGAGCTGTATATGCCGTGCCAACAGCGGCAGCAGTCGAAGACTTGCGGTAGCGCTTGCGGCGGTAGCCATGGTGGAGGGCGTACGCTGGAGCGTTTGCGCGTCGGCCTCTGCGATTTCGTAGCTGTCATCCTGGGTGTCTGTAACTGCGGTACCTGTTGTGGGCTTCGTGGGTTGATCGCTGTGAGGCAAGCGTCCAGTGTTGAGGTCTTTGGGAGCCTCAGGCAAGGCTGGGAGGTCATCGCTGCCTTGGTTTGGTGCTTCTTCAACCAGCCAGCCCAGAGGCTGGGAAATTCGCAACTGCCCGGCGGTGACCACCACACCTGGAACCCAATGCTTCCAGCCGGTGTCCAGCGGCTGGGGCCAGGTCCAGTTCAGCCGCAGATCACCTTCCACAGCAAATTCGCGACCGGTGGCGGCACTGACTTTTTCATTGACCCAGGGTTTGAACTGGTTCCAGTCAATCCAGGCGATGGCTGCTGCGGCGGCTAGGCAGAGCACGACCAAGGTCCCGAATATTGCACCCAGCAGGCGCAGCCAGAGCCTGGGCTTGCGTTGGGCGGTTGTAGGGGCAGAGCTACTTGCAGATTCATTCATTGCAACCATGCTAACGCCCGGTTTACGCTATTTTTGGGGACCTTGTTTGGCAATCGGCGTAGGCAGGGGATGACGAAGCCATGCCAATGGCGCCTCATGGCCGCCCTAAAATTGCGAGCCATGCATAACACCCACAATCCCAAAGTCTTGCCGCTGCGCGACGGCGTCAGCCCCAGCTGCGTGGTGGCCCCCAGCCAGGGCGCGGGCTTGCTGCTGGATTTTCTGTGCGAACGCCTGCCCGATGTGGGGCGAGCACGCTGGCTGGGCCGCATCGAGGAGGGTGAGGTGGTCAGCGAGCTGGGCGAGGTGACCACGGCGCAAACGCAGCTGCAGCCGGGAAGGCGTTACTACTATTACCGCTCGCTGGACGAGGAGCCGGAGATCCCGTTCGTGGCCGAAGTCGTTTACCGCGATGCCCAGCTGCTGGTGGCCGACAAGCCGCATTTTCTGCCAGTCGTGCCGGCCGGCCAGTATCTGCAGAACACTTTGCTGGTACGCCTCAAGCGCGAGTTCGGGCTGGAGGAGCTGTCGCCCATCCACCGCATAGACCGCGACACGGCGGGGTTGGTGGTGTTTTCAGTACAGCGCGCGACGCGCGGGGCTTATCAGGCGCTGTTTCGCGAGCGGAGCATTCACAAGACGTACGAGGCTGTGGCGCCGTTCAGAGCCGAGCTCGACTTTCCGCGCGAGCACGCCAGCCGCCTGGAAGAGAGCGGGCAATTCTTTCGGATGCACGAAGTGGCGGGCGAGCCCAACAGCCAGACCTGGATGGAAATCATCGAGCACAACCCGTGCTGGGCACGCTACCGGCTCTCGCCCGTCTCGGGCAAGCGTCACCAGTTGCGCGTGCACATGGCGGCGCTGGGCCTGGCGCTCAAGGGCGATCCGCTGTATCCCGTGGTCAACGATCCCGAGCCGGGCGATTACTCGAATCCTTTGCAATTGCTGGCATGCAGCCTGGCGTTTGACGATCCCTTGACCGGCGAGCGGCGCGCGTTCGAAAGTCGCCGCAGTCTGGCACCGCTGCCCAGCCCCTGAATTTCAGCCGCAGACCCTGAGTGCAGCAGGGCGGCTGCCTCTCTGGCATTGAATCGGACAGTTTTGTCCGATAATGCTTTGCATGTGTTCCAAACGTCCCCCTGCCGAAGAGCGCCGTACCCAGTTGCTGGATGCGGCGGATGCCGTGTTTGCCGAGTACGGAGTGACGGCTCCGCTGGACATGATCGTGGAGCGGGCCCAGGTAGGGCGGGCCACGCTGTATCGCCAGTTCCCGGATCGGCGGGCCATCACGCTGGCGCTGCTGGAACGCTCGCTGAACAAGACGCTGGCCGCAGCCCATGCCTTGCGTGACGACGAGCAGGCGTTTTTCAAGCTGCTGGAGATGGTGGCGGATCGGATTGCGATTTCTGCCCCCATGGTCGATTATTGGCGTGCGGTGGACAGGGGCGACGAAATCCTGGCCAACGCGCGCCAGCAGCTTTGGCATGCTTTCGAGGAGCCTATGAAGCGCGCGGTTGCCAGCGGTCTGTGCAAGCAGATGCTGTCGCAAAAAGACCTGGGGCTGGTGCTTGGCATGCTGGGCGGATCGCTGCGCGGCGAAACCGCACAGCAACGCAAGGCACTGGCGCGCCGCGCCCTGCAGATCATTCTGGAAGGCATCAAGGCCTGAAGCTATGAGCCAAACCGCTGCAGCCACTGCTGCAACCAGCGCTGCACCAAGCAGCACTGCATCAGCCAGCGCCGCCCCCGCTGCAGCTGGCGGCGCGCCGCCCCAGGCGCCCATGATTTATCTGCGGCGTCCGCCAGACTGGGAAGAGCATGAAAAACCTAGTCTGCCGGGCTCGCCGGCCATGCCTTTTCACAAGCCCTGGGTGCGTGTCTGCTACGGCCTGATTGCCGTGCTGATCGCTCTCACCGGGGGCTTGGGCAATGCCTTGTTCACGGCCAATCTGCCCACCATCCAGGGGCAGATGGGTCTGACGGTGACCGAGGCCGCCTGGCTCTCCGGCGCTTACGTCATGTTCAATGTGACGGCCAATTTGCTGGTCTACAAATTTCGCCAGCAGTTCGGCATGCGTCTGTTTGCCGAAATCGGCCTGGGTGTCTATGCCGCTCTGTGCGTGCTGCATCTGCTGCTGGGCGGTTATGACAGCCTGATTTTGCTGCGTGCCGCCAGCGGTCTGGCTGCTGCCACTTGCTCCTCATTGGGCACGCTGTATATGCTGCAGGCCGCACCGCGGACCTATGTGCTCAAGATGCTGGTGATTGGCGTGGGCGTGGGGCAACTCGCCGCGCCCCTGGCCTGGGTGCTATCGCCAGGCCTGCTCTACAACAGCGACTGGCACAACCTCTATATGTTTGAGGCCGGGCTGGCGCTGCTGTCCTTTGCTGCCGTGGTGGTGCTCAAGCTGCCGCCAGGCGTGTTCATCAAGACCTTCGAGAAGCTCGATTTCCTCACCATGGCTCTCATGGTGCCGGGCCTGGGCCTGTTGATCGCCGTGCTGGTGCAAGGCTACAGCCACTGGTGGCTGGATACGCCCTGGCTGGCCTGGATGCTGGTGGGCTCCATCGTGCTGCTGAGTACGGCGCTGTACATAGAGCACCACCGCCGCAATCCCATGCTGCATACCCGCTGGTTCACGCAAGCGCCCACGATACGCTTTGTGGTGGGAGCTATCTTGCTGCGCTTTCTGACCACCGAGCAGACCTACGGCATGGTGGGCCTGCTGCGCACCTTGGGTATGACGCCCGACCAGATGCAGCCGCTGTTCTGGGTCATCTTGCTCGGAACGCTTGTCGGCATTGCGGTCTCTGCTAGCACTTTTGGATTGCCGCATCTGGGCAAGCAAATTCTGGGGGCGATTGCCTTGTTTGCTGTGGCCGCATTTCTGGACTTGCACCGCACCAGTCTGGACCGGCCTGCCGACTTCTTTTTGAGCCAGTTTTTGCTGGCCATAGGCGCGGGCATCTTCATGGGCCCGCTGATGTTGACGGGCGTGATCCAGGGGCTGAAGTACGGGCCCAACCATATGCTCACGGCGATTGTCACCATCTCCATGACGCAGGCCATGGGCGGGCTGATGGGTTCGGCCTTGCTCAGCACCTACCAGTTGCACCGCGAGCAGGTGTACTCCGTGGCCCTGGTGGCCCAACTCGACCCCACCGACCCTGTGGTGGCCGAGCGGCTCAAGATTCAGAGCCAGATCTATGGCCGGGTCACGCCAGACCCTGCCATGCGCGCCAACCAGGGCCTGCTGCAGCTGTCGCAAATCGTGCGGCGCGAAGCCAATGTGCGTGCCTATAACGATGTGTTCGCGCTGACGGCGGCCATTGCGGTGGCCTATCTGCTGTGGTTGCTGGGCGTGGTTGAGCGCCTGCGCAAGGCTGCGGCTTTGGTGCGGGCACTGACCTGGCAAAGCGGCAACCAGGGCGCGGCTGCGGCTGCAACGGATGGGGCACCGCAAAGAGCTTCTTCACTGTCCTCCCAGGCTGCAGACCGTAGCCAAAGCGCGGTGAACGAGGCTCAGCCCCAGGCTGCAGCAGGCGGTCAGCCCAGGTTCACCGTGGTGGTAGAGGAAAGCCAGACCGATGCCCGCGGCGACGATTTGGCTGGCTACGCCCAGGTGCCGGGCCAGACTCTGGTGATTGAAGGCGAGCAGGCCCTGGAGCTTTCGCAAGCCGCCCAGGCCGCTCAGCTGCAAGAAGCGGCGGTGCTGGCCAGCCGGGACCCGCTACAGGATAACGAGCCGGCGCTGGCGCTGAAAGAGCGTCTGGAAGCCGGCATAGGGCAGGCGGCTAAGGAAAAAGCAGCGCAGGAACAAGCCAGCCGGGCCGCGCTGCCAACTGCGACCGAACCCGCCAGCAAGCAGGATGCCCAAGCTGAAGCCCAGGCCCAGCCTGCGCGCAAGCCTGATTGAAGAAACACAACACACAAAGATTCTGGGTATGAGCGAAAAACCATCCAACACAGCGGCTTCTGCGGCCACACCGGCGGCATCACCGGCGGCATCACCAGCACCCGGTGCTGCATCCGCCTCGGCATCGGCCGCGTTGCCGAGCACGCCCAAGAAGATCAAGCCCTCCACGCGCAGCGTGCTCATCATGCTGGTGGTGGCGCTGGCGGGTATCTTGCTGGTGCTGCGGGCCTGGAATCTCTGGCCTTTCAACAGCTCGGTGATCAGCACCGACAACGCCTATGTGCGCGGCGCCGTCACCATTCTTGCGCCCCAGGTCAACGGTTATGTGACCGAGGTGCTGGTCAAGGACTACGAACAGGTCAAGGCCGGCCAGCCTCTGGTGCATATTGATAGGCGCAGCTATGAAGCCTCGCTGGCTCAGGCTCAGGCGCAGCTGGCCAACGCCAATGCCCAGCTGGCCAATGCCGACCAGACCCAGGCCCAGAACCGCGCCACCCTCTCTGCCAGCCGCGCCGGTTTGGCGGCAGTGCAGGCCGAGGCCGAGCGTGCTCAGGCCGAACTCAAACGCGTGCAGGAGCTGGCCGAGCGCGGCTCGGTCTCTTTGAACGAGCGCGACAAGGTGCGCGCCACGGCGCGTCTGGCGCTCAGCAATGTGGCCAAGTCCCAGGCCGATATTGAAATCAATAGCGAAAAGATCAAGGCCACCACGGTCAATCGAGATGCGCTCAAGGCCCAGGTCCAGATGGCTGAAGCCCAGTTGCAACAGGCACAGATCAATCTGGACAACACCACCGTGCATGCGCCCAGCGATGGTCAGGTCAGCGAAGTCTCGGTGCGCAAGGGCCAGTATGTGGCGGCCGGCACCCAGCTGGTGTATGTGGTGCCGCCCACGTTCTGGGTGGTGGCGAATTTCAAGGAAACACAGACCGCCCATGTACAGATCGGCCAGGCCGTGACTTTTGGCGTGGATGCGCTGGGCGGTGCTCGCCTCAAAGGCCATGTGGTGGAAATAGCGCCGGCCACAGGCTCGGAATTCAGCGTGCTCAAGGCCGATAACGCCACCGGCAACTTCACCAAGGTGGTTCAGCGCCTGCCGGTGAAGATTGCCATCGATGAGGGCCAGGAGCTGGCCGCGCGGGTGCGGCCCGGCATGTCGGTCATGGTGCGACTGGATACCAAGCAAAAGTTGCAGAATCTTCAAAAACAGGAGCTAAAGGCGCAATCAGATAAAGAGGTAGAGGCCGATTTGCCTTTGAATTCTGAGTCTGCAGACCATAAGGTCAAACCATGAAACAGCCCATGCTGAATTGCCGGTCCAAGAGGGCCTGGACGCTCAAACCGCTTGCCTGCGCGGCCCTGGCCGTGGTGCTGAGCGCTTGTTCCCTGCCTCGTACCAGCCAGGCGCCAGCCGGTGCCCAGCCGGCCGTGCCGGCGCAGTGGGAGCAGGCCGCGTCAGCGGCTCAAAACCAGGCCCAGCTTCAGTCGGCCTGGTGGCAGGCTTTTGGCGATGCAGGGCTCAACGCCTGGGTGGGTCTGGCTCTGGAGCAAAGCAATGATGTGCTGACCGCCATGGCCAGGGTGGATGAGGCCAGGGCCAATTTGGAGCTGGCAGGTGCTGCGGCGATGCCCCAGGTATCGGCGGCCTTGCCTCTATCTAGCGGCCGCAGCCTGGGCGCGCGCGGCTTGACGCAGACCCGCAGTCTTCAGCCCGGGCTGCAGGCCAGCTGGGAGCTGGATGTCTGGAACCGTTTGGGCGATTTGCGCAGCGCGGCCGATTTGCGCCTGCAAGCCAGCCAGGCCGATGGCGATGCCGTGCAGCTGGCGGTAGCTGCCACCACGGCTCAGGCCTATATAGGCATGCGCTCGCTGCAGGCGCAGCTGAGCGTAGCCCAATACACGCTGCAGTCGCGCGAGGCGGCTGTGCGCCTGCTCACCGATCAGGTACGGGTAGGCTATATCTCGCAGCTGCAGCAAAGCCAGGCGCTGGCCGAACTGGAAAGCGTCAGGCAGTCCATAGAGCAGCTGACTCTGGCGCTGGAGCGCCAGCGCCTTGCCTTGCTGCAGCTGGCGGGCGGCATCGGCGATGCGTCGGCGCAAAAGCTGATGGGCGAGACATTGCCAGGCCGTGCTGTAACGCAGCCGCAGGGCGGTTTGGAGGCGCTGGCCGTGCCTGCGCTGCCGGAGCTGGGCTTGCCGTCCGAGCTGCTGGAGCGCCGCCCGGATATTGCCCGGGCCCAGTTGCAGCTGGCCGCTAGCGACAAGCAGCTGGCCGCCCAGCGCGCCGCGTTTTTGCCCCAGGTAAGTCTGAGTGCCAATCTGGGCAGCTTGCTGATCAATGCGCTGGATTACCACCCGGCTACCGTCTGGGGCCTGGGCGGCAGCATTCTGGCACCGCTGTTCAGCGGCGGGCGGCTGCAAGGCCAGTTCGATGCGGCCAATGCCCAGCGTGATCAGGCCGCGTACGCTTATCGCGGCACGGTCATCAAGGCCTTGGGCGATGTGCAGCTGGCTCTGGTGAGCACCCAATATCTGCAAACCCAGTTGGCCAGTGCCAGACAGCGTGAGGCGGTGCTGCAACGCACTCTGGGTTTTGCCAAGGATCGCTACGAGGCCGGCTATGCCAGCTATCTGGAGGAGTTGGACGCACAGCGCAATCTGTTTGCCGTGCAGCAGGAGGTGATACGCCTGCGCCAATCGCAGCTGGAAAACGCGGTGCAGCTGTATCAGGCCCTTGGTGGCGGCTGGCAGAAAGCCGCGTCGGCAGTTGCGACTATCACTCCTGAAAAGTGAGCGTCTGGCCTATTTCCAGACGAGGCTTGGGGCTTGTTTAACTTTTGCTGAAGTAATACCAGAGAGCTGCGGCCGCAGCCAGCAAGAGTGCCAAAAAAGGCCGGCCGCTGCTGCGCGTCACTTCACCCGGTGACTGGTTGCGGTCTGCTTGGGTTGGGGCTATAGCCATGCGCTGTTCTATACGCTGCTTGGCCTCCAGCAGGCCGAGGCCCGTGCTGTCGCACAGCAGTTTGATGGCCTGCAGTTTCTCGCCGCGAGCCAGGGCGGCATCGATGGCTGTCATCACATCCTCAGGCGTGAAGCTTTGATGTGTTGCAGGGTTCGGCTTGCCCTGGGCATCTTCCAGCCGCTCTTCCAACAACTGCTTGGCTTGGGCTAGACCCAGGCCGTTTTGCTCGCGCAACAGGGCAATGGCGCGGACTTTTTCGCCCTGGCGGGCCAGCTGCAAAATATCTTCAGGGACGCGATGCGACATGGGGCTCCATTCATTCCATGTGGGTCGGCCCCCTGCAGGCTCAGCCCAGCCAGATGTAGTGATCGATCAGCAGAGCCAGAAACAGCAGGCTCAGGTGAATCAGCGAGAAGCGGAAGGTCTTGCGCGACAGCTCATCCGAGTAATTGCGGTACAGGGCAATCGCGTAACCGCAAAAGCCGGCGCCCAGGATGATGGCCGTCACCAGATACAGCCACGAGCTCATGCCGTAGATGAAGGGCAGCAGGCAGGCGGCAAACAGCACAAAGGTGTAGAGCAGAATCTGCAGCCGCGTGTACTTGCTGCCGTGGGTGACGGGCAGCATGGGCAGGCCGGACTGGCGATAGTCTTCCACGCGGTAAAGGGCCAGAGCCCAGAAATGGGGCGGCGTCCAGAGGAAGATGATCAGAAACAGAATCAGGGCTTCGGGGCCCACATTGCCCGTCATGGCCGCCCAGCCCAGCACGGGAGGCATGGCGCCGGATGCGCCGCCAATCACGATGTTCTGCGGCGTGGCGGGCTTGAGCACCACGGTGTAGATCACGGCATAGCCCACAAACGTGGCCAGCGTCAGCCACATGGTCAGCGCATTGGTGAAGATCCAGAGAATCGTTGCGCCCACCATGCAGAGAATGGCCGAAAAGGCCAGGGCCTGCTGGCTGGAGAGCTCGCCGCGCGCGGTAGGGCGCCAGGAGGTGCGCTTCATCTTGGCATCGATATGGCGCTCCACCAGGCAGTTGAAGGCCGCAGCCGCAGCGGCTACCAGCCAGATACCCACACAGGCCACGCCCATGTAGAGCCACTGTGAGCCCGTGGGCCAGCCGGGAACGGCCAACACCATGCCAATCAGCGCGCAGAAAACGATCAGTTGCACCACGCGTGGCTTGGTCAGCGCGTAAAACTGGCTCACGCGTGAGGAACTGCTCTCTGTCAGGGAAATATCACTAGCACTCATGCAAACACTCTCAATTTGTGTGCGCCGCCTTCAGCGGGCCGCACCAGTCGTGGGGCTTGGCGCTTGGGACGCAGTTTGCGTCGCACGGGTCACCGTCAGGCACCAGACCACAATCGTCACCAGAGCTGCAGCACCACCGGTGTGCAGCACGGCGGCAACCAAAGGCCAGTCCAACACCACGTTGGACAAGCCGGTTGCCACCTGCAAAATCAGAAAACCGCCGAGCAGACGCCGCTGCAGCGCCAGCGCCGGCACCAGGCGCAGACACCACCACAGTGCCGCCAACACGCCCACCACCACATAGGCCGCCAAGCGGTGCAGGTAGTGGATGGCGGTCAGCGCCTCGAAAGCGATGCTACTGCCATCGGCCAGCAAGCCCAGCGGACGCCAGATCTGCAGCGCCTGTTCAAAATTCATGGCCGGCCACCAGCTGCCCTGGCAGGTGGGAAAGCTGGTACAGGCCAGCACAGCATAATTGGTACTGACCCAGCCGCCCAGTGCCACCTGCATCACCACAATGGCCAGCGCTGCCCACAGGCCAAGGCGCAAACCTCGGGAGATCAGCGCCGGCGCCTGCTGGCGTGCTGCCAGACTCATGGCCGCAGCCGAAATGCACAGCAAAGCCAGCAAGCCCGTGCCGCCCAGCAAATGCAGGGTGACGATGGCCGGGAACAGCTTCATGGTCACGGTCAGCGCGCCAAAAGCACCTTGTATGCAGACCCAGACCAGGGCCGCCGTCGGCCACCAGGGACTCAGGGCGCCTGTGCTGGCTTGCCTGCCCAGCTGCCGTGCACGCCGCCATGCCATGACGGTCATGGCGATGATGAGCACGCCCACGGTGGTGGCCAGGTAGCGGTGAATCATCTCCACCCAGGCCTTGCCATGCGTGACCGGGCCCGTAGGCATGGCGGCCTGCGCCTGCGCAATTTGCGCGCTGGCCGCAATTGGGCTCGATGTGCCGTAGCAGCCCGGCCAGTCGGGGCAACCCAGGCCGGAATCCGTCAGGCGCGTGAAGGCACCGAACAGCACCAGGTCAAAGGTCAGAAACAGGGTCAGAATGCACAGCGCCTGCAGGCGCTTGCCCGAGCCTGTGCCGCGATTGCGCCACCACACCCAGGTCAGCGGTCCCAGCGCCAGACCCAGGCCCAAAGCCATCAGCTCCAGCATCGGTGCCAGATCGTAGAGGGCGCTATGGGTCATTGCACTGCCTCAGCCAGGGTGTGCAAGCCGGTCTGCGCAATGCAAGCTGTCCATTGCTTAGGCATGGGCAAGAGAGGCTGTGATTTTTCGCAAAAGCGACAGGGCATGGCGTGGAACATGGACCGCAGCAAAGGCTGCAGGCTTTTTATCTGAACGGGATGGGCAAAAAACGGCGGCTTGGCGCCGGGGCTGTCAGGCATAGGCAGTTGCCAGGACAGGCATGGGCCAAGCCGCGAGCTTGGTGTTTGATCTTGAACAATTCTACCTGTGTGATTTATGGCAAAGGTCTACATGCTTCAGTGCCCCTAATAACGCAACGGCAGGCAGGGCCTAAGATGGCTTGCCCAGCCGCTTAGGTCTGCCCCGTGCCTGGGCAGCACTTTGCGCACTCTTCTCCTTGGGGCGATCCCAGCTTGCGCCCTTTTCCATAGAGCACATAGCCTGCTGTCGTGCCGCAGCGAATGTGTTCAACTCCTTGTTATCCCATCCAAAAGATGCATCCAACGATTCACCAAGCCTTCGCTTTTCTGGCACTGCCTTTGGCCGTCGCAGCGCAGGCGGCCGAGCCGCCGTCCCCGATTCCCGCGGCTGACCTGTATATCAAGACCCTGGTCAACCATGATGAGCAAGCCATTCGTCAGTTGAACGACTATCTGCGCCCCGACCGTCTGCGCTCCGGCCGCAGTGCGGACTATGCCGACCTGGCAGCGCTGCAAGCGGCGGACAAGGCCTTCCCCGGCGAAATAACGGAAATCGCGGTGAAGCTGTTTCCGCAAGCCATGCGGGACGAGATGAAAGCACCGCTGGAAAGCCTGATGAGCACCGTGCAGCAAGCTAGGCAGAAGTCCGAGTGCAAAGCCTTGTCGTCCGAGCCACCGACCATGGCCAGCAATGGCGTGTTGACGGCTCAAGTGGCTTTTGAGTGCTCCCTGGTCAAAACCCAGGAAAGCTGGGCGGCTGCTATTCAACGCTTGGTGCGCAGCAACGCCGATGTTGCCAAGAGCCGCAGCGATTTGCAGGCACTGCAAGCTGCGTATGCCGCGCCTGTCAGCGTCAGCTATCGCGGGGTGTTTCCGCTGAGCATGGTGCCCAAAGACAAGAACGAAGCCTGGCGCAATGACTTTGCCAGAGAGACATTTGACGAAATGCTGAGCCAGTTCTGATCTTGTCGCCGGGGCTGCTTGCCGTAGCCCTGGCTTTGCTAGCATGGGCGCAGTCAATTTCACGACTGTCAGTCGCAAGGAAGCCGGATGCCCCAACTGAATATCGCTAAGATGGTCTCGGGCTTTGCCCTGTTTCTGGCCGCCGGCCCGGCGCAACTGGCGCTGGCGGCAGCTCCCTCGGCCCAGGCCCAGCAGGAAATCGCGCATTTGCAGGACTATCTGAAGAACTCGGGCTGTGAATTTCAGCGCAACGGCAGCTGGCATAGCTCGGTGCAGGCGCGCGATCATTTGCAGAAAAAATACGACTATTTGGTGAAAAAAGACTTGCTGCAGTCGGCAGAGGACTTCATTGCCCGTGCTGCCACCGAGAGCAGCATCAGCCACAAAGCCTACGAGGTGCGCTGTGCCGGCAAGGCGGTCGAGCCTGCCAGCAGCTGGCTGCAGGCCGAGCTCAAACGCTATCGTGCCCAGCTGCGGTAAGCCGCAGCTCAGCCAAACGTCGGGCTAAATTTTTTAGACGTAATCCGGTTAAAGCCCAAGACCAGTCTGCGCTTTCAGCTATCAGATTAAATGAACATCCCTGGCCGCCGCCTCCAGCGCGGCGATATCGCAAGCGCATAGCAGAGGCTGCAGAAGCTGGAATGCGGCCTCGGGCCAGTCATAGATTTTCAGCGCCAGCAACCGGGCGATCACATCGTCGCTGAAGCGCGATTTGATGTGCTGGGCCGGATTGCCGCCTACCACGCTATAGGGCGCCACATCGCGGGTAACGACGGCGCCGGCCGCGATCACAGCACCTTCGCCAATCGTGATGCCGGGCATGAGCATGGCCCGCATGCCGATCCAGGCTCCGTCGCCGATGCGGGTAGCGCCCTTGGCCTGGTAGGAGGCCAGGATGTTGTCGGCAAAAGGGTAGAGGCTGAACCAGTCGGCTCTATGGGTGTTGTTGCCGCCCATCAGGATCACGGCCTCTGCGCCTATGCAGACATAGTCGCCGATATGGAGCGGGTCCACCTTCCACTGCGATTGCCAGTGTTGCTGGCTGTAATCGTCGCCGTAGAGATAGCGCACCACGGACTGCTCAAACGAGCCACTCCAGGCGTCGCTGTAATAGCTGTGTCGGCCTTTGAGGTGGATGTTGGGGTTGCGCACGGTCGCGTGCAGCATCTCGATCCGGGACCAGTGTTTCTCAGTCATATGCTCGCTTGATAGTGGCGCACCCCTTAAAACAGCCCCGCCGGGGCGGGCGAGGCTGTTTAAGGCGGGCGCGGGGGCTAAGCCCCCAGGTCATGCGTGCCGATTCTAGGCTTTGCGCACTTTGACGGGCAGGCCTTGCCTCACCACCGCCCCCGACACCCAGTCAATCCAGACATTGTCCTTTTCCGGGCGGGTCGGGTCGGCAAAACCCAGCGCATTGAGGTTGACGCCATTGCCATGCTGCGGGTTGGCATGAGTGGGTTTGCCGTTGACCTGGTGGGCCACGGTGCCCAGTTGCTTGTGGCCGTAGCCGTGTTCAATAGCCACAGCGCCCGCTGCAATACCGGCACGCACCAGGGCCACACCCTGGAGCTGGCCGCCGGGGGTGCTCAGCAAAATCCGGTCGCCATTGGCAATGCCCAGCTGGGCGGCGTCGTCCCGGTTCAAGCTTACGGGGTTGTGCGGGTGCACCTGGCGCAGGCGCGAGGCGGCGATCGACATGCTGCTCATCAGGTTGGACTTGTAGCTGGTCATGGTCAGCGGCCAGTCCTGCTCGCTGAACACGGCGCGCATGTCCGCGCCGCTGGCCAGGCGCGTGGGGTACCAGGTGGGGCAGCCGCTATAGCGCTCGCCGGTCATGGAGTGGCGCATTTTGGATAGACCTTCGTGCCAGAAGGTGGCCGGAAACTTGGCTTGCAGCTTGAGCTGCTCGCCCTTCCAGGCGTCTTCCTGCCGGTCGAAGCGGCCGCCGCGGCTCATGACCATGGCCACGCGCCGCACCTCCTCGGGTTTGACGCGGGCCTCGACCGATGGCATCCACTTTTTCAGGCCGGTGATTGCTATATCGTCATCGCTGGCTTCGGCCACGGGCTTGCCGGCCTGGTAGGCGATATTGCAGATGCCGCGCAGATAAAAGTCTTCGGCGTTTTCCAGGTCCAGCGGATCGCCTTCCTTGGTGGACATGGCGTTCTTGCCAAAGCCTGGCAGCTTCAACTGTTTGGCCACGGCAAAGATAAAGGTTTCAAAGCTGATGGGCTGGCCGTCGGCCGTTTTGGCGGTGGCAGCTTGCACGGTGGGCCAGCGCACGGTGCTGCTCTTGGCCACCACGTCGGCCCAGGGCGCACCAATGCCCCAGCTTTCGTAGGTGACGGTGTCGGGCACGATGTAGTCGGCCAGGGCCGAGGTCTCGTTGATGAAGGGATCGACCGAGACAAACAGCGGCAGCTTTTTCACATCCTTGACCGATGCCGCCAGAGCGTTTTCGAAGCCGCAGACGGCATAGATCGGGTTGCTCATGTGGTTGATCCAGGCCTTGACCGGATAGGGATAGCCCAGCATGCCGGCGGCCAGCATTTCGCTAGACAGCCCGCCGGTGGCGGGATACCAGGGAGCCTTGGCGGGGTAGGGGTTCTGGCCGGCTTCCTTTTTGCGCTTGAATTCGCTGGTCTTCTCATACGGGAACTTGCTGCGCGACAGCGCCACGCCCGTAGGTTTGACCGCGCCTTGGAATTGCGCAAAGTTGTAGCGCGGTCCGGGGCCGAACGGTCCGAACGGTCCCGCATCCATGACCCAGCCGCCCTTGACGTTGAGATTGCCTATCAGGTTGTTGAGCATGGCAATCGCGTAGGCGGTGTAAAAGCCCGAGCCATTCATGGTGCCGCCGTGCGAATTGGCCACGGCCTGCTTGCCGTGGCTGGTGAATTCACGCGCCAGCTCCTCGATCTCCTTGACCGGAACGCCGCACAGAGCGGCATATTCCTGAAGCGTCTTTTGCTGAGCTTCCTTGCGCAGCTTTGCAAAAGCGGTGCAGACCGCAATGGGTGCAGGTTCCTCGGTGGCGTCGGCGGCTTTGATGGGCCTGAACTCACGCTCCACCATCAGCTCGGCCGGCTGGGCTACGGTGTGGGCGACCAGGCTACCGTCGGCTAGTTGCACCACATACACATCTTCAGCAGGCGTTTTTTCATCCACCGGCTCTGGAAGGGCCAAACCGATATCGGCTCCGCGCAGAAACTGGCCGTAGCGCGGGTGCTTGGGTTCGTTGATCAGCAAATGCGTGGCATTGCTCCAGCTGGCCTCGCCCGCAGCCGCCATGGCGGCGGGGCCGGGTTGGGTCAGGAACTGCTGGTCGTAGCGCTGGTTGTCGATGATCCAGCGAATCAGACCCATGGCCAGCGCCAGGTCGCTGCCGGGCTTGACGGGCAGCCAGCGGTTGTTGCTGCCCGCCGCATGGCTGGACGAGGTGGGCAGCATGGGCGAGACCACCACATATTGATAAGTGTTCTCGCTGCGCGAGCGCGCTTCGGCCAGTTCGCGGCCCACGCGCTGGAAGGGATTGCCCGATTGCGCGGGCGAGGTGCCTATGAAGAGGCCAAAGCGCGAGTTCCTCCAGTCCGGCTTGCCATGGGGCATGCCGGCCATGTCGCCCAGCGCCGCGCCCGTGCCCACGCGGTAAGTCTGGCCGCAGTAAGAGCCGTGATTGGACACATTGATGGTGCCGAACGCCTGCTTGGCAAAGCGGTTGACCAGCGGCGTGCGGCCTTCGTTGGCCGCTTCGGTGAACAGCAACTGATTGGCCTTGGGGCCGTATTCGGGGCTGTTTGGGTCGATCAGCGTTTCAAGATCGCGGATGGCGGCCAGCCCGTCCACATGGCCTTCGCCAAACAGATTGCCACCGGCGCAGATTTCCTGCACCAGCTGCTCCAGCGTGATGGTCTGCCATTGACCCGAGCCGCGCGGGCCCACGCGCTTTAAGGGCTGGAGCACGCGGTGCGCCGCTTTCTGGTGCTCCAGCATGGCCGAGCCACGGGCGCAACTGGTAGCGCGGCCTTCCAGACCGTTGTCACCGCCCAGCATGGCATAGACCTCGCGCACCGGTGTTTCCATGGGCGCGGGATGGGTGGTGGCCAGCGGGTGGTAGGGGTTGCCGGCAATGCGGATGATCTGGTTGTGTTCGGTATCGACGCGCACGCGCACGCCGCACTGGGTCCAGCAGCCCAGGCAGGACGAGGGGCTGACCACCTGGCCGGGCTGGGTCGTCAATTTGCCGGTGACCGGGTCGATACGGAATTCCGGCGTCAGCGAATTGCCGCGCGTGGCGCTGGCTGTGGCTTTGCCCGAAGTACCGGTGATCAGCCCCTTGGCGCCTTTGACCACGGTTTCGCCATAGCCGGCGGCAAAGGCGGCCATACCGCCGGCCACGGCGCCGCCGCGCAGCAGCATGCGGCGGCGTGCAACATTGGCGTCGGATACCGCGTCATCATGAGATTGTTCGGGGGTGAGTTTCTTGTCAGTCATGGTGTGCCTCTTCTGGGCTGGTGCGCGGCAGCGATGCTTTTAATTTGATAGCTGCTGCCGTTCTTCTGTTATGCGGTACAGGCCGATTTGGCTTGAAAAAATGCTTCAGACGGTGGCCTGGCGTTGGGGGAAAAGCTCCAGCGCCCAGGTCGCCAGGGCCACCAGGGCCACGCACAGACCGGCCACGCCCAGCATGCCCAGCAGGCCGTCGCCGCCCAGGGGCATGCTGTACAGATACAGCCCCGCGCCAAACTTGGGCACGCCTTGCACGCCCATAAACAAGGCCCAGCGGAAGGCCCAGGCCGATGCGGCAAGACCTGCACCCAGCACCAGGGTGTAGCCCTTGGCGTGCAGACGACGCTCGCCGCGTAGCAGGGCCCCGACCACGGCGGCGCCAAACAGCGCCGAGCCCAGCATGGAGAGACGCCAGACGGGAAATTCCCGGAACAGGCGCACGGCCATGTCGAACGAGGGGCTGTTGCCGGCGATGCCAGCCAGAGCCCAGGTCAGCGCGGAAATCACCAGGCCGGTGGCCAGCCACAGGCCCAGATTGCGCAGGGCTTGCAGCGCCTGGGCATCGGGTTGCAAGGGCCGGGGCAGAAAGCGATACAGCACAAAGCCCATGCCTACCGTGGCCAGCCAGCCGCTGAGCGCCAGGTTGATGGGCACCCACAGCGTGTTCCATAGCGGGCGCGAACGCACGGCCATGATTTCCGCTCCGGTGTAGACCACGATGCTGAGTGTGGAGACGATCAGCAGCGGCGCCAGCCAGCGCATCCAGCGGGCCTGGCCCAGCCACCACAGCGCACACATCAGCAGGCTGAGCAGCACGAACACCGGCATCAGCACCGCGCCCAGGCTCATCCACGACCAAGGCGTGAGATGGGCGTAAAAGTGCCAAAAGCGTGCGGGCTGGTGCAGGTCGGCCAGCAGGGCCACGGGCGCAGAGGCCGCGCTCACGGCCAGCAACAGCACGGCCGTGGGCAGCAGGCGCTGGCGCAGACCGGCTTGTGCTCCGTGCCCGGGGCCAAAGATGCAGGCCGAGGTCAACAGCGCCGCGCCGGTGGCAATGCCGACCAGAAAGAAATACTGCACGGCCCAGGGCAGCCAGGCGGCTTCGTAGGCAGGGGTCAGGAGTTCGATGATTTGCATGCTGGGACTCCTTTAAAGATGCTCTGCCACCAGGCGGACGGTCGCCTGACCATCGACGCCATTGACGAATTCATCGGGCAGGCCGATATAGAACACATGGGGCTTGGTTTTCATGCCGGGCTTGAGCACCTTGATCTCGTCCTTGTGCGCGCTGATCCTTTGGTTGATCTCGCTGTGCGCGTCATTCAGATCGCCAATCACCCGTGCTCCGCCCACGCAGCTCTCCACACAGGCGGGCAGCAGCCCGGCTTCAAGCCGGTGCTCGCAGAAGGTGCATTTGTCGGCCGTCTGCGTCTCATGGTTGATAAAGCGCGCGTCATAAGGGCAGGCTTGCACGCAGTAGCCGCAGCCCACGCAGCGCTCGTTGTCCACCAGCACAATGCCGTCGCTGCGCTGAAACGTGGCCTGCACCGGGCAGACCGGCACGCAGGGTGGCTCGTCGCAGTGGTTGCACAGGCGCGGCAGGCTGACCATGGCCGGTGCGCTGCTGCCGGCTTGGTCGATCTCGTACTGCAGCACCGTGGTGCGAAACTGGCCTATGGGCGGCTGGTTCTCTACCGAGCAGCTCACCGTGCAGGCCTGGCAGCCAATGCATTTGCGCATATCGACCAGCATGCCAAAGCGCTTGCCTTCCATGCCGGGGCGGCGTGGGGGCTGAAAGCTGGCGCTGCCAGGCGTGACGGCTTTGGCCGCACCCGCCAGGCCAAAGCTGGCGGCCACGGCAATCAGATCCTGCAGAAAGCCTCGCTTGGCCGAGGAGGGCGCGCCTTGGGGCAGGGCGCCTGCCTCGGCTCTTGAAGCGCGATTGCAGTCGTTACCGCTTTGGCCGCTGCAGTCGCAGTTGTGATTGCGATTGGAGGATGGAGTTTGGGGAAGCTGCATGGCTCTTGCTTTCATCGTCGAGCACAGCCGGGGTCGGCTATTTTTATGCATGAAAAAGTTTTAAATAAAAGCTTTTCATGTGCTTTTGACTATATTGAGCTGCACCAATGTGGTGCTTGATATGTATCAACCAGCCTGCTGGTTATCCCTAGGAATGCGCATATTGCGGGCGTTGGCCGAAGCGCCCATGCAAAAAAGCCCAGACCGCGTTCAGTGCGGCTGGGCTTGTTGCTGGGGCTAGGACGCTTTAGCGCTGGATTGCCTGGCGCACATCGGCGCAGTCGCGCCACCACAGGGAGCCGGGGTGGGGTGCATCCAGGTCGATGCGCTCCCCCATCATGGGCGTGGTCAGCTGCAGCTTCTGTTTTTTGGCCAGGGCATGCACGCGCTCGAACGGGTCCCACCAGGCATGCATGGACAGATTGAAGGTACCGTTGTGTATGGGCAGCAACCAGCGGCCTTGCAGGTCGATATGGGCTTGCACGGTTTGCTCGGGCAGCATGTGCACATAAGGCCAGTGCTCGTTGTAGGCGCCGGTTTCCATCAGCGTGAGATCGAAGGGGCCAAAGCGGCGGCCGATTTCGGCAAAGCCGTCAAAGTAGCCGCTGTCGCCGCTGAAGAAAACACGCAGCCCGCGCGCGCTGCTCAGGTCTTCAATCACCCACGAGGCCCAGAGCGTGCGGTTACCGTCCTTGAGGCTGCGGCCCGAAAAATGCTGGGCAGGCGTGGCCGTGAAGCGCAGGCCGTCGATCTGCGTGCCCTGCCACCAGTCGTACTGCTGGATCTTGGCTGCGGGAATGCCCCAGCTCAGCAGTCTGTCGCCCACGCCCAGCGTGCATAAAAAGACCTCGACCTGGGGCGCAAGTGCCAAAACGGCGTCCCGGTCCAGATGGTCGTAATGGTCGTGCGAGAGGATGACGCCGCGAATCCTGGGCAGGTCGGCCAGTGCGATGGGCGGTGCATGAAAGCGCTTGGGGCCCATGAAGGACAGCGGCGACGCGCGCTGGGCAAATACCGGGTCCGTCAGCCACCAGCCGCCGCGCAGCTTCATCAGCAAGGTGGAATGGCCTAAGCGGTACAGGCTGCGCTCGGGGGCTTGCAGCAGCAACAAGCGGTTGAGCGGCAGCACGGGCAAAGCCTGTGCAGGCTCGGAGTTGGCGGGCTTGTTGAAGAAGAAATCCCAATACAGCCGCGCACCGATCTTTGGCGAATCGGCCGGGCGGGGCTGCAGATTGTGAAAGCGACCCTGGGCAAACTGGGGCGAGGCGCTGTAGTCGCCTGCGGCGATGGCGGGTGTTGGGGATGTGGTCACGGCGATCGCAAGAGCGGAGGGAGCTACACAGTTTGCAGCGGCGGCCCGCACCGCTTCGTCAGATCAGGCCGTTAGATCCAACCCTGAATCACACATTGAGATCCACGCAATGGATATGTCCGCGGTTGAGCACGCCGGCCTTGCGGTCTTCGAAATAGCGCTCCAGCGTGACCTTGACGGTGCGAAAAGCGATTTCGTCCCAGGGAATATCGGCTTCGGCAAACAGCTGGGCCTCCATGGTCTCGGGGCCGGGATAGCATTTTTCGGCGCGCAGATAGGCCAGATAAAAAAAGTGCACCTGGCCGACCTGGGGCACGTTGATGAGGGAGAACAAGCGGCCCATCTCGATATCGGCCCCGGCTTCCTCGTCGGTTTCGCGGCGCGCGCCCATTGCCGTGGTTTCGGCCAGTTCCATAAAGCCCGCAGGCAGCGTCCACTTGCCTTTGCGCGGCTCGATATTGCGTTTGCACAACAGCACGCGGCCGTCGTCCATCACGGGCACGGTGCCCACGACGTTGAGGGGATTTTCGTAATGGACGGTATTGCAGTGAGGGCAGACAGCGCGCTCTCGCGTGTCGCCGTCGTCGGGGAGGCGATAGGTGACGGCGGTGCCACAGTTGCGGCAGAACTTGATCGGGCTGCGGAAAATCATCCCGCCACTATAAGCAAATCGGGCTGCAGTTGCAGGTAGTACAAGCGCAACAAGCTATGAAAAAGGGAGTTGACTCCTGGTGAAGGAATCCACTCCCTGTCAGCCCAATGCTGGGGTGCCTGGTTTTCAGGCGTTTTTAGGCGATCTGCACCTTGATGGGGGTCAGGCCGGTGACGCTGCCTTCCAGCACGTCGCCGCTGACCACGGCGGCCACGCCTTCGGGTGTGCCGGTCATGATCAGGTCGCCGGGCTGCAGTTCCCAGGCAGCAGACAGGTGCTCGATGGTCTCGGCAATGTTCCAGATCAGCTTGCCGATGTGGCTGCGCTGGCGGTCGGCGCCGTTGACCTGCAGAGCGATTTCAGCGGCGGCGATGTCGCCGGCTTCGGCTGCGGGGGTGATGGGGCCGATGGGGGCCGATTGCTCGAAGCCCTTGCCAATGCACCAGGGGCGACCTTGCTTCTTCATCTCGTTTTGCAGGTCGCGGCGCGTCATGTCCAGGCCCACGGCATAGCCGTAGATGTGTTGCAGCGCGTCAGCGGCCTTGATGTTCTTGCCGCCCTTGCCGATGGCGACCACGAGTTCGATCTCGTGGTGCAGGTTCTGCGTCAGCGTGGGGTAGTCCATGCGGGCGGTGCTGCCTGCATCCACCACCAGGGTGGCATCGGCGGGCTTGAGAAAGAAGAACGGCGGCTCGCGGCCGGTAAAGCCCATTTCCTTGGCGTGATCCTCGTAGTTGCGGCCTACGCAGTAGATGCGGTGAATCGGGAAGCGCTCGCCGCGGCCCACGACGGGCAGGCTGGCAACAGCGGGGGGATTGAACACATAGCTCATGAAAACCTCGGCAAAGACGGGTGCGCCGCTGGCTGCGGCATGGGTTGATGCGCCAAGCAGTGTGCCATGGCGCAGGGCTGCGAATGGGCTGTTGCGCGGTGGTTTCTACGCATAGGTATGCCGCGCGCACGCTATGCTGGTCACACCATGAAGCTGCATACCTATTTCCGATCCTCTGCCTCCTATCGCGTGCGCATTGCGCTGCTGCTCAAGGGCTTGCCCTATGAATCCCTGCCCGTGCACCTGGTGCGCGGAGAGCAAAAGCAGCCCGCCTATGCCAGCCATGTGGGAGATGCGCTGGTGCCGTCGCTGATCACCGATGACGGCCACTGGCTGACCCAGTCCATGGCCATCATCGAATATCTGGATGAGACCCATGCCCAAACACCATTGCTGCCCAGCGATGCGCTGGGGCGGGCCCATGTGCGGGCGCTGGCGCAAATGGTGGCCTGCGAGATTCACCCGCTCAACAATCTGCGCGTGCTCAAGTATCTGGTCAAGGATCTGGCGGTTTCGGACGAAGCCAAGACCGCCTGGTATGCCCACTGGGTGCGTTCGGGTCTGGAAGCGTTCGAGCGTCAGCTGGCGCTGCTCGATGCCGAGCGCAAGGCCGACGGCCTGCCCGAGTCGCTTTACTGCTGGGGCGATACGCCCACGCTGGCCGAGTGCTGCCTGATTCCGCAGATCTTCAATGCCCAGCGCTTCAATGTGGATCTCGATGGTCTGCCACGCCTGATGGCGGTGGTGGAGCGCTGCAATGCCTTGCCCGCGTTTGCGGCGGCTCACCCCTCTGCCTGCCCGGATGCCGAATGATGGCTCACCCTGTATGGCCTGCCTCCTGGCTGGTTCCTGACTGGCCCGCACCACCGGGCGTGCATGCCGTGTGCACCGCGCGCGAGGGCGGCGTCAGCCAGGCCCCCTGGGGCAGCATGAACCTGGGCGATCATGTGGGCGACCTGCCCGCGCATGTGCAGCAAAACCGTGCCATCTTGCAGCGCAGTCTGCAGACGGCCACGCCCGGTGCCTGCTCGGCTTTTTTGCAGCAGGTCCATGGGGTGGACGTGCTGGCGCTGGACCAAGCCAATGTGGGCCATGCCAATGGCTCAGCCTTCGATGCCTGCGTGACGCGCGATGCCGCGGTGGTCTGCACCATCATGGTGGCCGACTGCCTGCCGGTGTTGCTGGCCCATGCGGACGGAACCGTGGTTGGGGCGGCGCACGCGGGCTGGCGCGGCCTGGCCGGCATGCCGCCGGGGCGCAGCGCAGAGCAGGGCCCGTTGGCGCAGGGGGTGCTGGAGTCGTTATTTACTTCATTCTGTGAGCAATTTAATGCTCAACCCCTTGCCGGTAATACGCAATCCGCTATTAAAAAAGAGAATGCCGCGCATATTGCAAGCCAGACGCTGGCCTGGCTTGGTCCTTGTATAGGCCCTACGGCATTTGAAGTGAGCGAGGACGTAAGACAGGTGTTTATTCAGCAAGATGCGCAGGCTGCTGAATATTTTGTTGCGCTGGTGGGGCGCAAGGGTAAATACCTGGCAAATCTGCCGTTACTGGCGCGCCAGCGCCTTAAGGCTTTGGGTATTAAGGCGATTTACGGTAATGACGGCAGTGCGCCCTGGTGCACGGTCAGCAATGCATCACGGTTTTTCTCGCACCGGCGCGATGCGCTCCGGCTCGGCAGCAGCGGGCGGCTGGCTGCCTGCATCTGGCGTGAGGAGGGCTTCTGAGGCATTCACGGCCTGCCCTTCCTGTGCCCGCTCGCGCTCGAACTGCGCACGCAGGCGGCGCTTGCGGCCTGGAGTGCCCAGGATGTAGAGCACGATGGACAGAGGCAACAGTCCATAAAGCAGCAACGTGAAAAAGGCGCCAAGCAAGCTGCCGTTGGGGCTGGCGGCCTCGGCCACAGCCATCATGACAACGACATAAATCCAGGCTATAGCAACAAGGTACATACAATAAAACAGTAAGTCGATGCATTAAAGCGTCGATTGTTGAACAATAAAAAATAAGGTTTAAGTTATTTTGTCGTCATAGTTTGTCTAAAACGACAAATAGCTGGTGATAATGTGGGCCAGTGTTAGCCGAATTGCAGATTCCGCATGATTCCTGCGTGGGAGAGTGCCTTGATTAGGATGTAAGCATGAATTTTGACCCACTATGGGGCCAGACCGGCCAGTCAGTGCAGGCATTCTGGAGCGAACAATGGACGCGCGGCCTGCAGAGCATGCAGCAAATGGGGCAGCAAGTTCCCAGCGCTTTGAATGTGATGCCGGGCACACCGGAATCTGCCAATCCCTGGGCTGCCATCACCCAGGCACTGCAATCGGCGATGGGACAGGCGACAGCCACCCACGGCGCTCAGCCTGCAGTTCAATTCGACGCACAAAAGCTACAAAACCTGCAGCAAGCCTATCTGCACGATGCGCAGGCATTGTCCGACAAGGACCAGACCCAGAGTTGGCTGGCCAAGGACAAGCGCTTCAATACAGCAGACTGGTCGCAAAACCCGGTGGCGGGTGCAGCAGCTGCAGCCTATTTGCTCAACAGCCGCATGCTGACCGGCCTGGCCGATGCAGTGGAAGGCGATGACAAGACCCGCAACCGCGTACGCTTTGCGGTGGAGCAGTGGGTGGCAGCCATGGCCCCCAGCAATTTTCTGGCTTTCAATGCCGATGCTCTGAAGAAAGTGGTGGAGACCAAGGGCGGCAGTCTGGCCCAGGGCATCTCCAACCTGCTGGCAGATATGCGCCAGGGCCATGTCTCCATGACGGACGAGAGCCTGTTCACCGTGGGCAAGAACGTGGCGACCACCGAAGGCGCGGTGGTGTTCGAAAACGAGCTGTTCCAGCTCATCGAATACAAGCCGCTGACAGCCAAGGTGCACGAAAAGCCGTTTCTGATGGTGCCGCCTTGCATCAACAAGTTCTACATCCTGGACCTGCAGCCCGACAACTCGGTGATTCGCCATGCGGTTGCCCAAGGGCATCGCACTTTTGTCGTCAGCTGGCGCAACCCCGATGAAAGCCAGGCCCACCAGACCTGGGACAACTACATCGAAGACGGCGTCATCAAGGCCATCAGCGTGACGCAAGACATTTGCGATGCGCCTCAGATCAATGTGCTGGGCTTTTGCGTTGGCGGCACCATGCTGTCCACCGCCATGGCCGTGCTCACGGCCCGCCATGCCAGAGAGAGTGGTGATGTGCCGGCGGAGCCTGCCAAGACCACGGCGCGCAGCCGCTCGGCAGCGGCCAAAACGGCAGCCAAGTCCAGCAGCAAGACGGCCGCCAAGCCTTTCCCTGTGGCCAGCATGACGCTGCTGACCACCTTGCTCAATTTCAGCGATACCGGCATTCTGGACATCTTCATCGACGAAAACATGGTGCGTTTTCGTGAGATGCAAATGGGCAAGGGCGGATTGATGAAGGGCCAGGACATGGCCTCCACCTTCAGCTTTCTGCGCCCCAACGATCTGGTGTGGAACTATGTGGTGGGCAACTACCTCAAGGGCGAGACACCGCCGCCGTTCGATCTGCTGTACTGGAACAGCGATTCGACCAATTTGCCCGGTCCGTTCTATGCCTGGTATCTGCGCAATCTGTACCTGGAAAACAGCCTGATCAAGCCTGGTGCACTCACCGTCTGTGGCGAAACCATAGACATGAGCCGCGTGACCGTGCCCACCTATCTCTATGGCTCGCGCGACGACCATATCGTGCCCATTGATGCGGCTTATGCCTCCACCAAGGTCCTGGGCGGCGAGCTGCGCTTTGTGATGGGCGCCTCGGGTCACATCGCTGGCGTGATCAATCCTCCGGCCAAGAAAAAGCGCAGCCACTGGCTGCGTGAAGATGGCATGTTTCCTGCTAGCTTTACCGACTGGACCGCAGGTGCTACCGAGTATCCCGGCAGTTGGTGGACGGACTGGAGCGAGTGGCTTGCGTCGCATGCCGGCAAGCAGGTGGCTGCGCCCGCCAGCTATGGCAAAGGCCAGGAATATCCCGCTATCGAAGCCGCGCCCGGACGCTATGTTCTGGTCAAGGCCTGAGTTGGGTCTGGCTAAGGCCTGAGGCACAATCGCTTTGATATTGCGGTGCAGCAGTGTGCCGTAATGCGCCTGTGGCCAGGCGTATGGTGAATATGCGCCGGCCTTTATTCATGCATCAATCGAGAGAGACCTAGAAAGGTTCGTCATCATGGAAGACATCGTTATCGTTTCGGCCGTTCGTACCGCTGTAGGCAAGTTTGGCGGTTCCCTGGCCAAGGTGCCCGCACCCCAGCTGGGCGCCATTGTGATCAGCGAAGCGCTGGCACGTGCCAAGGTGGGTAAGGATCAGGTCGGTGAAGTGATCATGGGCCAGGTGCTCACGGCTGCCAGCGGCCAAAATCCCGCCCGTCAGGCCATGATGGCAGCCGGCGTTTCCAAGGAAACTCCCGCACTGACGATCAACGCCGTGTGCGGCTCGGGTCTGAAGGCCGTGATGCTGGCAGCTCAGGCAGTTGCTACCGGTGACAGCGAGATCGTGGTGGCTGGCGGCCAGGAAAACATGAGCGCTTCGCCCCATGCCGTGCCCAACTCCCGCGACGGCCAGCGCATGGGCGACTGGAAGATGGTGGACACCATGATCGTGGACGGCCTGTGGGACGTCTACAACCAGTACCACATGGGCATTACTGCCGAGAACGTGGCCAAGGAAAAAAGCGTGAGCCGTGAACAGCAGGATGCACTGGCACTGGCCAGCCAGCAAAAGGCGACGGCTGCTCAGGATGCCGGCAAGTTCAAGGACGAAATCGTTCCGGTGAGCATTCCTCAGCGCAAGGGCGAGCCCGTGGTGTTTGCCGCCGACGAATACATCAACCGCAAGACCAATGCGGAAGCGCTGGCAGGCCTGCGCCCCGCATTTGACAAGGCCGGCTCCGTCACGGCGGGCAATGCTTCGGGTCTGAACGATGGTGCTGCCGCTGTGGTGGTGATGAGCGCCTCCAAGGCCAAGGCTCTGGGTCTGAAGCCTCTGGCCAAGATCGTCTCCTACGCTACCAGCGGCCTGGCTCCCGAGGTCATGGGTCTGGGTCCGGTGTTTGCCACACGCAAGGCGCTGGAGCGTGCGGGATGGACGGCGGCCGATGTAGATCTGTTCGAACTCAACGAGGCCTTTGCTGCACAAGCTTGCGCCGTCAACCAGGACCTGGGCATTGATACCGCCAAGGTCAATGTCAACGGTGGCGCCATTGCCATCGGCCACCCCATCGGCGCCTCCGGCTGCCGCATTCTGGTGACGCTGCTGCACGAAATGCAGCGCAGCGGTGCCAAAAAGGGCCTGGCAGGCCTGTGCATCGGCGGCGGCATGGGTGTTGCCATGGCCCTCGAAGCCTGCTGATCGCAGCCCTTTTCCCCATTTGAAGACCAGCCCATAAAGCTGGTCCCAATGCGGTCTGTACCGGTGCTCCTGAAGACCGGTGCAGTCCCGGACTCGCTCCTGGCGGCCAGTTTGCAGTGTTCGACCCTAGGGAAGACCTGTAAACAATCAAAGGCCGGTGAGGGCGTTTTCCCTTCGCAAGGCATGCATACTGGTTATGCCGTATGCAAGGCGCTTGGCGTTCTGGCCAATAAGCAAAATCTATAGAAGCTTATTGGCAATAGTGTGATCGTGAAAAACCATTGATTGACAGGAGAGATGAATGGGCCAGAAAGTAGCGTACGTCACGGGCGGCATGGGCGGTATTGGTACCGCAATTTGCCAGCGTTTACATAAGGATGGCTTCAAAGTGATCGCGGGTTGCGGACCGTCGCGCGATTACAAGAAGTGGCTCGATGAGCAAAAAGCTCTGGGTTATACCTTCCATGCTTCGGTCGGTAACGTGGGGGACTGGGACTCCACCGTCGAAGCATTCAACAAAACCAAGGCAGAACACGGCGCGATTGATGTGCTGGTCAACAATGCGGGCATCACAGCTGACCGCATGTTCATCAAGATGACACCGGCGGACTGGCACTCCGTCATCGAAACCAACCTCAACTCTATGTTCAACGTCACCAAGCAGGTGGTGGGCGATATGGTGGAAAAAGGCTGGGGCCGTGTGATCAACATCAGCTCGGTCAATGGCGCCAAGGGCCAGGCCGGTCAAACCAACTACTCGGCAGCCAAGGCCGGCATGCATGGGTTCACCATGGCGCTGGCTCAGGAAATGGCCACCAAGGGCGTGACGGTCAACACCGTGAGCCCTGGCTATATCGGCACCGACATGGTCAAGGCCATTCGTCCTGATGTGCTGGAAAAAATCGTGGCCGGCGTGCCGGTCAAGCGCCTGGGCGAGCCCAGCGAGATTGCTTCCATCATTTCCTGGCTGGCTTCGGAAGAAGGCGGCTACTCCACTGGTGCGGATTTCCCCGTCAACGGCGGCTTGCACATGCACTAAGCTTTAGTGCCAATCACAAAAGGAGTCTTTCGGGACTCCTTTTTTGTTTGGAATGCAAGCTCAGGCCTGGAAAAAATCAACCGGCTTCTTGCCAAGTGATCCGGGCCCTGGAGCCTGCAGACCCATGAAAAAGCCCGCTGAGCGGGCTTTTTGTTTGGACTATTTCCGGTTGCCACCTTGTTCATCACCGGTGGCTGCTGCAAGACATCTGCTTTGAAGAGTGGCTTGCAACGTTGGGCAGGTTTGTGAAAAAGCTGCCGGGCATCTGGTCTGCGCTTGATTCAAGCGCAGCGATCAGCGTTTGCGATCGCGCTCGTCGTCGGGCCAGATGTTCATGATGAGGGTGGTTTGCATGGGAAATCTCTCCTGTTTGCAGGTTCAACGCTTGAGCTTTTCAGCTCGTTGACAGCTTTTTGAAATTATTTTTGCTGTTCTTTTATCCAGTGGTTTGAGGATCAGGCGGAGCGGGTTGGTGCACGCTTGCGGTCACGCTCGTCCCAGGGCCAGGACATCTGTGACAGGGCAGCGGCCAGTTGCTGGGCGGTTGCGGTGTCGAAAACAGTGTGGGTCATTACAGCTCACTCCTTTGTGAGTGTTCAACGCCCGGCTATGTCCAGGCGTTGACGCTGGAGCGAAAGGAAAACGCAAGAAAATGCAAGCGGGATGATCCGGCAGCGTCAGCTCGCTGCAAGCGCAGAAAAAACAATAGCGGCCAGCGCCCATGAAACAAGGGCTCTGGCCGCTATGGCGGTGAGGCGTGCTGCTTACGCTTCGTTGCCTACCATGCCGCTCAGTTGCTCGACTTGGTCGTTCAGCTCCAACCAGCGTTCTTCGAGCTGATCGATTTCATCGTTGCAGGCCTTGAGGCGACGGCCGGCTTCGGCGATCTCGGCAGCGGCCATGGGCTCGGCCATGCGGGTTTCGAGTGCGCTGCGTTCGGCTTGCAGGGCCGGCAGTTTTTTGTCGATCTGTTCGATTTCCTTGCGGAAGGGGCGCAGCGAGTCGGCCATTTGCTGGCGTGCCAAGGCGGCTAGACGGCGCTGTTCCTTTTGGTCCACGGCAGAAGCGGGAACTGCGGCCGCCGCAGCTTTGGCAGCAACCACTGGCGCTGCAACGGCTGGCGCAAGAGCCACGGCAGCGGGCTTGGCAGCAGCTGCCTTGGCGGCGTTGAGTTCGGCGTTCTTGGCTTCTTCGCGCAGGCGCTTGGATTCTTCCAGCAGGTAGCGCTGGTAGTCGTCCAGGTCGCCGTCGAAGGGGCCAACCACGCCGCGGCCAACCATCCAGAAGTCTTCGCAGACCGAGCGCAGCAGCGAACGATCGTGGGAGACCAGCATGACGGTGCCGTCGAAGTCGTTGAGCGCCATGGCCAGCGCTTCGCGGGTGGCCAAGTCCAGGTGGTTGGTAGGCTCGTCCAGCAGCAGCAGGTTGGGGCGTTGCCACACAATCATGCACAGCACCAGACGGGCTTTTTCGCCCCCGCTCATGGTGCCCACGGCCTGCTTAACCATGTCACCCGTGAAGTTGAACGTGCCCAGGTAGCTGCGCAGGTCTTGCTCACGGCTCGGTTGCTTGGCATCGGCACCCATTTCACGGGCCAGGCGGATCATGTGCTCCAGCGGATTGTCCTCGGGGCGCAGCACGTCCAGCTCTTGCTGAGCAAAGTAGCCGATGTTCAGACCCTTGCCTTCAGTGACGTCGCCGCCCAGAGCCTTCATGTCGCGAGCAATGGTCTTGACCAGGGTCGATTTACCTTGGCCGTTGGCACCCAGGATACCAATGCGCTGACCTGCCAGCACCGAGCGGTTGACACCGCGCAGGATGGTGGTGGCGTTGCCTTCTTCGTCCGTATAGCCGAACGAAGCATCGCTGATGGACAGCATGGGGTTGGGCAGATTGGCGGGTTCTTTGAACTCGAAGGTGAAATCGGCCTCGGCCAGCACCGGGCCGATCTTTTCCATGCGTTCCAGCTGCTTGACTCGGCTTTGGGCCTGTTTGGCCTTGCTGGCCTTGGCCTTGAAGCGGTCAATGAACTTCTGCAGGTGGGCCATCTTCTCTTGTTGTTTGGAGAAGCTAGCGGCTTGCAGTTCGAGCTGCTGGGCGCGCAGCTCTTCAAACTTGCTGTAGTTGCCGCCGTAGCGGTTCAACTCGCCGCTTTGAATTTGCAGCGTGACGTTGGTGATGGCATCCAAAAACTCGCGGTCGTGGCTGATGACGATCATCGTACCTGCGTAGCGCTTGAGCCAGGCTTCCAGCCAGACCAGGGCATCCAAGTCCAAGTGGTTGGTGGGCTCGTCCAGCAGCAGCAGGTCGGAAGGGCACATCAGTGCGCGTGCCAGCTGCAGGCGCATGCGCCAGCCGCCGGAGAAGCTGTCGACAGGGTTGTTGAGCTCGCTGGCGCGAAATCCCAGGCCCAGAATCAGCGCCTGGGCACGGGCTTCGGAGTCGTGCGCCCCGGCGTCGTGCAGGTCGGAATAGGCTTGGGCAATGGCCATGCCGTCGTCAGCCGCTTCGGCTTCTGCCAGCTGGCGCTGCACCTCGGCCAGGCGCGTATCGCCCTCGAGCACGAAGTCTGTCGCGCCCTGGTCGGTCTCGGGCATGTTCTGGGCCACTTCGGCCATACGCCAGCTCGAAGGGATGTGAAATTCACCGCCGTCTTCAGTCAGCTTGCGACTGAGCAGGGCAAACAGACTGGACTTGCCTGCACCGTTGCGGCCGACAAGACCGACGTTTTCGCCAGGGTTGATGGTGGCGGAGACGCTGTCGAGCACGACTTTGGTGCCACGGCGCAGGGTGACGTTTTTGAGGGTAATCATTGGGGCAAGATTATCCCAGCGATTGGACGAGCCCGTTTCTGCAGGGTTCTTGTTGTTTTGTGGCAGGAAGCGCAGGTGTTTTTACAAAATGAATAAAAAATGCCTGAAGTGCTTTTCAGGGTTGCACTGTAAGCTATCAAATTTGATTGTTTGGAGTGCTTGATCGCGAGGAGGCGGCCTGGAATGCCTCGCATGGACGGATCGTGTGCCGCAGTCTTGGACTAAATGTCAGCCAATGGTAATGTCGGTCTGGACTGACACGGAGCCGCTGGGCAGGTCAGCAAGATGGAAGCGCCTTTTAGTTATCAAGGCGAACAATGTCTGCTCCTGGCTCAGCCGAGTGCAGAAGATGGCATTGGGCGTCTCACACCATTCCTAGATGCATTCCCAATCACCGATGTCCTCTGATCCTGCCGACTCCAGCCGCCATCACTGGCGGGTGGAAGATATTGAGCTGAACGGCATAGACCGCGCCGCCATAGAGCACAACGAAGATCTGTTTTTCATGCTGCTCAGTGCGTCTTTTGTCGAGACAGGCTCGGATACCTATGCCAACAATCTGGCCGAGCATTACGGCGATCACCCTGAAATCAGTGCCTGGCTCAAGCGGCACTGGGAAGCCGAGGAGTTGCAGCACGGCCATGCCTTGCGCGCTTACGTGGAGGCAGTGTGGCCGCTGTTTCCCTGGCAGCAGGCCTATGACGGTTTTTTTGCCGAGTATTCCCAGCTGTGCACCATGGAAGAGCTCTACCCCGATGCGCGCCTGGAGCTGGTGGCGCGCTGTGTGGTGGAAACGGGCACCACGGCCTACTACCAGACGCTGGGCGGCCTGACCGAGGAGCCGGTGCTCAAGGTGCTGCTAGGCCATATTCGCAACGACGAAGTCAGCCACTTCAAGCATTTTCTGCAGTATTTCAAGCAGCTGCAGCAAACCCAGCCCGTGGGCCGGCTGCAGATTGCGCGCATTCTTTATCAGCGGCTCAAGGAGATGCGCGAGAGCGACTCCGATGTGGCGCTGCGCCATGTCTGGGCGCATAGGCAAGGGGTGGGCGGAGCATATGGCGGTGCGTTTTTTGCGCAGCCCAGTGCGCAGTTCGAAGTGATGGCCCAGCGCATTTACCGCCTGGTCAGCAGCCGACTGCCTGCCGATATGGCGGTGCGCATGTTGCTCAAGCCTCTGCTGCTGCCCCACAAGGTGGAAGGCCTGCTGCATGCGCCCATAGCCAAGTTTGCAACGCGGGTGATGTCTGCCTGAACGGTGCAGCCCGCAAGCAATGGCGGTGACTAATTTTGGCGGTAATTAATAAAAACCATAGCGGCTGGCGCTGGCTATTTCTAGGTTCTGGGTATGAATAATGCCAAAACCAAGAAATAGCAAACGCCAGCCGCTTTGTTTTTGATAGCCGATGCGATGATTGCTTAAAGGCTTAGCGCTGCCGTATTGCCCTGGCTCCAGTGACGCAGCGCTTCTTCGGTGATCAACAGCACCTGTTCGTCGCCCGAGCTGGTGTCCAGCCAGAAGACCGGTAGATCGGGGAAGGCGGCTTCAAAGAACGGCTTTTCATTGCCGATTTCCAGAATCACCACCGCGTTCTTGTTTAGGCGCGCCGGCAGATCCAGCAAGAGCTGGCGGATGAAGTCCATGCCGTCATCACCGCCGGCCAGGGCCAGTTCGGGCTCGGCCTGGTATTCGGCGGGCAGCTTGCGCATGCTGTCGGCGTTCACATAAGGGGGGTTGCACAGCACCAGATCCCAGGGGCCGGGCACGGCAGCCAGGCCGTTGCTTTCCACCAGCTGCACGCGGTCTTGCAGGGCGTGCTTGTCCACATTGATGCGGGCTACGGCCAGGGCATCGGGCGAGATATCGGCGCCGGTGACCTGCACCTCGGGCCAGGCCATGGCGGCCAAGCAGGCCAGCGAGCCGTTGCCGGTGCACAAATCCAGCACCTGGGTGGTCTTGTCCGAGAGCCAGCCGTCAACGCTGCCGTCGGCCAGCAGCTCGGCAATAAAGCTGCGCGGCACGATGGAGCGCTCGTCGATATAAAACGGCACGCCTTGCAGCCAGGCTTCGCGCGTGAGATAGGCCGCAGGTTTGCGGCTGCGGATGCGTTCTTCGAAAAGTGCAGCAACCAGCGCTTGTTCTTCTTGGGTTACAGGCCGATCGGCCAGAGATTGCGGCGCGCCGGGCGTGAGTTCGCTGTCCAGGGGCAGGCCCAGCTTCCAGAGGGCGAGCCAGGCCGCTTCGTCTTCGGCAGTTGCCGTGCCGTGGCCAAAGGCAACGCCTGCGGCCGTCAGGGCCTGGGCGCCGCTGGCGACGAGTTCGGCGAGGGTGTCACCGTGGATGGCGGGGGAGGGAGTCGAGGTCATGCGGCATTTTAGTTTCATGCCGCATGGCAGGCGGGCGCGGCCCGCTATTTACCGGTGCATCTGGTGCAACTGTTCCAGCGTCTTGCGATAAATGTTCTTGAGCGGCTCGATATCGGCCACGGCAATGTATTCATCAATCTTGTGGATGCTGGCGTTGGGCGGCCCCATCTCGATGACCTGCGAGCAGATCTGGGCGATGAAACGTCCGTCGCTGGTGCCGCCGGTGGTCGAGAGTTCGGTGGTCAGCCCGGTCTCGTCCTGGATGGCAGCCTGCACGGCCTGCACCAGGGTGCCGGGCTCGGTCAGAAACGGTTGGCCGCCAATGGTCCAGACCAGTGAATACTCCAGGCCGTGGCGGTCCAGCACCTCGTGTACGCGCTTTTGCAGCGAATCGGCCGTGGATTCGGTGGAAAAGCGGAAGTTGAAGTCGATCACCACATGGCCGGGGATGACGTTGCTCGCGCCCGTGCCGCCGTGGATGTTGCTGATCTGCCAGCTGGTGGGCGGGAAGAAGTCGTTGCCGCGGTCCCAGACGGTGGTGGCCAATTCGGTCAGCGCAGGCAGGGCCTCGTGAATGGGGTTGCGTGCCAGCTGCGGGTAGGCGATATGGCCCTGAATGCCGTTGACGGTGAGCTTGCCGCTCATGGTGCCGCGGCGGCCGTTCTTGATCATGTCGCCGGTGCGCTTGACGGAGGTGGGCTCGCCAACAATGCACCAGTCCAGGCGCTCGTTGCGCTTTTTCAGCATCTCGACCACGACCTTGGTGCCGTCGATCGAAGGGCCTTCTTCATCGCTGGTCAGCAAGAGAGCGATGTCGAAGGACGGCTCGGGTGTGGCTTGCAAGAACTCTTCCAGCGCCACCACGAAGGCGGCGATGGAGGTTTTCATATCGCTGGCACCACGGCCGTAGAGGCGGCCGTTGCGGTGCATGGGCACAAACGGCGGGCTGCTCCATTCCTTGAGCGGGCCGGGCGGCACCACATCGGTATGTCCTGCAAACACCAGCACGGGCTTGCCCGCTGTTGATCCTGAAATGATAGCTTCTGACGCAGATGCAGGGCTGGCGGTCGTGCGTTTTGCCCACAGATTGCAGACGCGGAAATCCTGGGGGCCGCTGTCCAGCCGCTCGCAGGCAAAGCCCATGGGGTTCAGCGCGTCGGCCAGCAGCTCAAGGCAGCCGGCATCTTCAGGGGTGACGGAAGGCAGGCTGATCAGCTGCTCGGTCAGTTGCAGAGTACGGGACATGGGGGAGGGTTCTGGGCAATCCGGGGCGACACGGCAGTCGCAAGCGCTGCAGGCCGACCCCAATCAAGTTGACGAGGTGTAAGCAGCTCGTATTGTGACGCCTGTGGGCGTGGCGTGGGGCGCGCGCTGTGGCCTAATTACAGCGGTTTGATGTCCAAAGTGATTTCTGTAAACGATGGCATATCGTCATCACCGGGCAGCAGCACATCGGTCTCCTCGTTGGCTTTGTCCTTCTTGGCCTGGAACAGCTCATTGTCCATGCGCCACATCAGATTGGTGGGCGAGTCGGCATAGGACAGGGCTTCTTCGCGCGTCACCAGTCCATCGACCACCAGCTTGGCCAGCGCCTGCTCGAAGGTCTGCGAGCCTTCGGCCATGGACTTTTCCATGGCTTCCTTGACGCCGCCGAAGTCGCCTCTAAGAATCAGGTCGGAAATCAGCTTTGTGTTGAGCATGGCCTCCACGGCCGGCATGCGCTGGCCATCGATGGTGCGCACCAGGCGCTGGGAGATGATGGCCTTGAGCGCGGCTGAGAGTTCGCCCAGCATGGTGGGGCGGATCTCTTCGGGGTAGAAGGACAGAATGCGGTTGAGCGCCTGATAGCTGTTGTTGGCGTGCAGCGTGGCCAGGCACAGATGGCCGGACTGGGCATAGCTCACGGCGGCCGACATGGTCTCGCGGTCGCGGATTTCGCCGATCAAAATCACATCGGGTGCCTGACGCAACGCGTTCTTGAGCGCCGTGTGCAGCGACTCGGTATCGGTGCCGACTTCGCGCTGATTGACGATGGATTTCTTGTTGCGAAACTGGTATTCGATGGGATCTTCCACCGTCAGAATGTGGCCGGTGACTTTCTCATTGCGCTCCTCGATCATGGAGGCAAGGGTGGTACTCTTGCCCGAACCCGTGGCTCCGACCAGCAGGACCAGACCGCGTTTTTCCATGATCAGCTCGCTGAGCACGGGCGGAAGATTCAAGGATTCGCGGGTGGGTACGCGCTGGGAGATAAAGCGGACCACCACCGCATAGGTGCCGCGCTGGCGCATGGCGCTGATACGAAAGCGCCCCACGCCGGACAGGGGCACGGCCGTATTGAGCTCGCCCGTGGCCTTGAGCTCCTCAATCGCTTCGGGCGAAGCGACTTCGGCCAGCAGGGCCAAAGGGGCTTCGGGCGGCAGCAACTGGGCGTTGATGGGAACGCATTCACCATTGATCTTGATGAGCGCCGGGGCGCGGGCAGACAAATACACGTCGGAGGCTTTTTTCTCGGCCATCAGACGCAGGATTTTTTCCATGGTGCTCATACATTCCTCATCTTGTTCTGGGTTCTGCTGTCCAGACCCTCTCGGTGCGAGCATGTTAGCGCCTTGCAGGCGGGGTGCCGGCATGCAAGGCGCAGGCAGCTGATCCTGTGCAAACAAAAAAGCCTGCACGCAAAAAATGCGGGCAGGCTTTGCCGGGGTCGCGTCAGGCGCTCAAACCCCTTTGGGGGGCGGGCGTCTTCACGCCAGCCTATCAGTCGCGCAGCAGATCGTTGATGCTGGTCTTGGAGCGGGTCTGGGCATCCACGCGCTTGACGATGATGGCGGCATACATGCTGTAGTCCTTGCCGTCCTTGGTCTGCTTGGGGATGTTGCCGCTGACGACCACCGAACCGCTGGGCACGCGGCCGTAGCTGATTTCGCCGGTTTCGCGGTTGAACAAAGGGGTGGACTGACCGATGTATACGCCCATGCCCAGCACGGAGTTTTCTTCCACGATCACGCCTTCGACCACTTCGGAGCGTGCGCCGATGAAGCAGTTGTCTTCAATGATGGTGGGGTTGGCTTGCAGGGGCTCAAGCACGCCGCCCAGGCCCACGCCGCCGGACAGGTGAACGTTCTTGCCCACTTGAGCGCAGGAGCCCACGGTGGCCCAGGTGTCGACCATGGTGCCTTCATCCACATAGGCGCCGATGTTCACATAGGAAGGCATCAGGATGGCGCCCTTGGCGATGAAGGAGCCGCGACGGGCCACGGCAGGAGGCACGACGCGCACGCCGGTGGCGGCGATCTGGGCTTCGCTCATGCCTTCGAACTTGGTGGGCACCTTGTCGAAGAAGTTCAGTGCGCCGCCATTGATCAGGGCGTTGTCCTTCAAGCGGAAGGACAGCAGCACGGCTTTCTTGAGCCACTGGTGCACGGTCCACTGGCCCACGCCTTCACGGGTGGCCACGCGCATGCGACCGGCGTCCAGCTCGGCGATCACGTGTTCCACGGCATCGGCCACTTCCTTGGAGGCGGCAGCAGGCGAGATGGAAGCACGGTTGTCCCAGGCGGTGTCGATGATGGATTGCAGTTGTTGCGTCATGATGTTTTCGGTCAAAGATCGAAAGTTGAGGTGAATCGGTGAAGTGCAAAGGTCTGCGGCGGCAGACCGTGCTGGTTTTTATAGGCTACTCACATCGGTGCTAATGCCTGGGCTAGCACCTGGGCATCAACGCCTGAATATCAGCGCGTGCGGGCTTCGATGAAGGCGGCAATGCGCTGTGCGGCTTCCAGGCATTCTGCCGTTTCAGCCACCAGAGCCATGCGTATGCGCTTGGCGCCGGGGTTGAAGCCCTGGGCCTCGCGTGCCAGATAGCTGCCGGGCAAAACGGTGACACCTGTGCAAGCATACAGCTGTTTGGCAAATTCGGCGTCATCCATGCCCAGGCTATCGGGAATGCCGGCCCACAGATAAAAGCTGGCATCGGGCAGCTTCACATCCATGACCTTGGACAGCACGGGCGTGACTTGCTCGAACTTTTCCTTGTACAGACGGCGGTTTTCCACCACATGGGCTTCATCGCCCCAGGCGGCCACCGAGGCGCTCTGCACCACGGGGCTCATGGCGCCGCCGTGGTAGGTTCGATAGAGCAGAAAGGCCTTGAGCAGCTTGGCATCACCGGCCACAAAGCCGCTGCGCAAACCGGGCACATTGCTGCGCTTGGACAGGCTGGTGAACATCACCAGGTTCTTGAAATCGCTGCGGCCCAGCTTCAGCGCCGCTTCCAGGCCGCCCAGCGGAGGCTGGTCGCCGAAATAGATCTCGCTGTAGCACTCGTCGCTGACGATGACGAAACCATAGCGGTCCGACAGTGCAAACAGCTTTTCCCACTCGCTCAGCGGCATTACTGCGCCCGTGGGGTTGCCGGGCGAGCAGACAAAGATCATCTGCGTGTTCTGCCACACGTCATCGGGCACGGCATCCCAGTTCACCGCAAAGTTGCGGCTGGCGTCGCTGGCGGCGTAATAGGGCGTGGCCCCGGCCAGCAGGGTTGCGCCTTCGTAGATTTGATAGAAGGGGTTGGGGCAGATGACACGGGCGCCGGCCTGGCTGCTGTCCACCACCACCTGGGTAAAGGAGAACAAGGCTTCGCGCGAGCCGTTGACGGGCAGCACCTGGGTGGCGGCATCCAGCGCAATGCCGTAGCGCTGATTGGCCCAGGCGGCGCAGGCCTCGCGCAAAGCGGGCGTACCTGCGGTGGCCGGGTAGACGGACAGGCCCTTGAGGTCGGCACTCAGGGCTTTTTCAATGAAGGCCGGCGTGGCGTGGCGCGGCTCGCCAATGCCCAGGCTGATGGGTCGAATGTCTGCGGGCGGCTGAACCGAGGCGAACAGTTGGCGAAGGCGTTCGAATGGATAAGGCTGAAGGCGCGAGAGCAAGGGATTCATGGGTGTCTATTATGGGCTGATGCCATTTCAGCATGAGAGAGGAGCGCGAAATTGCGGGTAATCCGCGCTCGAAATATTTCAATTTGTTACGTAAGCTTGCGGCCTGGAAAGTGACTGGGCCATGCTGGCTCAAAGGCGTATCAATGGCGGGGAATGGTTGGCGGTGACCCATTCCTGCCATGTTCGCCCTGGCGCTCGTGGCGAGAAATGTGGGCAGTAACTTGCGGCATGCCGCAGTGTGCCGCAAGCCGTGGCAGATGCAGGCCAGCTTGCAGTTTTTCAGTCAGAACTGACGAAATAACAGGTGATGCAAGGGAGATTGGCGATGGGGCAACTGCGGGATATGGGGTCAGGTATGAAGGCTGTGGAAGCGGCAGGGGTGGACAACGCCGCAGCCGCGAGCCGCATTCCCGATACGGGTACCGTCAAGGCGGCGCGAATCGCAGGGAGCAAAAGCGCTGCAGGCAAGCACGCGGCCCTGCTGCTGGTAGGCGGCCTTTGGTTGCTGGCCGGTCCGCTGCTGCCCGGCATTGATGTGGCTGATCGTGTGCCGGGCATGTACTGGGTATGGTTGCCGCTGTGGCTTGCGGGCATGACCGCTTGGGGATATCTGTGGAGCGGTCAGCGCAAGACGCAGTGGTTGGCGGTGCAGGATGCGATGCGCAATGTGGCCCATGGGGATTTGCGGCTGGCGCAGCGAGCGTCGGCCACGAATTCAGGCTCCGAGCAGCTGATGACGGAAATGGTCAGATCGCTGTCGGGCATGGTGGCCGATGTGCGCAGCAATGCCGCTCTGGTGGCACAGGCGGGGCGGCAGATGGTCAATGAACATGAGGCCCTGGAGTCCCGCACCCAGACCCAGGCCGGTAATCTGGCGCAGACCGTGGTCAGTGTGGAGCAACTGAGCAGCACCGTGCAAAACAATGTGGAGGTGGCTCGCGCCGCCCATGCCCAGGCCAATGGCGTGAGCGCTGCTGCGGATGGGGGGGTGGCTGCCATGGCACATGCCGTGCAATCGGTGGAGGCCATAGAGCAAAACGCAGGCCGCATGCGCGAGATCATTGGCGTGATCGATTCCATCGCTTTTCAAACCAATATCCTGGCGCTGAATGCTGCCGTGGAGGCGGCGCGCGCCGGTGAACAAGGTCGTGGCTTTGCCGTGGTGGCCAGCGAAGTGCGCACGCTGGCTCAGCGCAGCGCTGAGGCGGCCAAGGAAATCCGCCAATTGATTGGGGAGACCGTGCAGCAGGTGACGCAAAGCACCAAGCTGCTGCGCCAGGCGGGCAGCGAGATTGAGGGCGTGACGCAAGGCATACATGAGGTGGTGGCGCATATGGGCCAGTTGTCCGAATCGGCCAGCAGTCAGAGCCAGGGCCTGGTCGAGATCAGCAATGCCGTGCGGGCCATAGACCAGATCACCCAGCACAACGCGCAAATGGTCGGCCATGCCCTTGATCAGGCCCAGGCGCTGCAGCAGCGCGCCCAGGTGTTGTCAGGGACGGTATCGCGCTTTCGCTTGCAGCAAGGTACGGCAGAAGAGGCAGTTGCCCTGGTGGACGCCGCCTTGCAACTGGCCCAAAGACTGCCCAGCACGCGGGCTTTGCTGACGGCCGTGAGCGACCCTCAGCAGGCTTACTACGACCGAGATATGTATGTGTTTGCGCTGTCTGCTCAGGGCGAGTACCTGGCGTTTGGCGGCAATCCGTCCAAGGTGGGGGTACGGGTGCAGGACGTACCCGGCATCCGGGGTGAGCAGCTGATTGCCGACATCATTGCCCAGGCCGAGTCCTGCCCGGGCTGGGTGGAGTATGACTACATCAACCCCAGCACCCAGCAGGTGCAGACCAAGATGTCCTACGTATGCAAGCACCGCGATCTGTATTGGGGTTGTGGCGTGTACAAAAGCCTGACCGCAGCCTGATCAGGCGTCTTGAGAAATCCTGAATTGATAGCTGATAGCCCATGTGCTTACTGGGCTATCGGCTTATTTCGCAAGAAATGGCTGTGTTTCAGCTTGCGCTGGGAGGGCGCTGGGCACGGGCCTTGGCCAGGATGGCGGCAATCGTGGCTTTTTTGCTGGCGCTGGCGTCGGTGTCTGGCGCTGCTGTCTCGGGTGCCGGGACATGGGCTGGCACCTTGGGTGCCTCAGCTTCTGCGGAAGTGGCAACTGGCGCGGAGGTGGTGGATGCTTGCGCCGTCTGGCTGGGAGCCGTTGCCAGCTTGGCTGCCGGTTTGTCTGCCGCCAAGCGTTGCTGGCGGCGGGCATAGCGCGTGCGTGCGTGCTCGGCCTGGCTGGGGCTCCATGCATCCCAGCCCGTGGCCTGGCCGCATACATTAATCAGCTCTATGCAGTCCACCGGGCACACGGGTAGGCACAACTCGCAGCCGGTGCAGTGCGTGGCTATCACGACGTGCATGCGTTTGTTGGCGCCCAGAATGGCATCGGTGGGGCAGGCCTTGATGCATAGCGTGCAGCCTATGCACCAGGCTTCGTCGATGACCGCCACGGTGCGCGGAGCTTCCAAGCCGTGCTCGGCGCTCAAAGGCAGGATGGGCCGGCCGGTGATGGCCGCCAGGCGTGCCACGCCCTCGGCTCCGCCGGGCGGGCACTGATTGATGGGAGCTTCCTCGCGGGCAATGGCATCCGCATAAGCGGCGCAATCAGGGTAGCCGCAGCGCGTGCATTGGGTCTGGGGCAAGACTGCATCAATGTTCGCAGCCAGTGCTTGAAGCGAGGAGGCTGCGGACATTGATGGATTCATGGTCTAGCCTCTGCGCTTGGAACGCTGCGAATTGCGTGCGTTCTCGGGCGCAGCGCCATTTTTACCTGTTTGGACCTTGGTTTCAGGCTTGGCAGCCGAAATCACCGAAGTATTTTCCGCTGTGGCCACCGCGATGTCGCCGCCTGCAGAAAAATCGCTCTCTTCAGGATTATCGGTTTGGATCGTGGTTTCAGGCTCGGGAGCGGATTCCACCGGAGTATTTTCCGGGGTGATCACCGTGGCCCCGGCGCTGACGCTGTCGGAGTCCTCGCTGTCATCGGGAAACGGTGCATCGTCGCTGACACTGGGTGCATGACCGGCGGCGCTGGCGCTGGTGGCGCTGGCAGGCTGGTGAGCCAGAATGAACTCGCAGACCTGGGGATACACCACTTTGCGCCAGCGGCTGCCGCTGAAAATGCCGTAGTGGCCCGCGCCTGCGACTTCGATGTGCTTTTGTGCATTGGCATCAATGCCGGTACACAAATCATGGGCGGCACGGGTCTGGCCTGAGCCCGAGATGTCGTCCAGCTGGCCTTCCACGGTCAGCAGAGCCGTGTTCTGGATATCCTGAGGGCGCACACGCTCGAGCTGGCCTTCGGGTGAGCGGACATCCCAGGTGCCCTTGACCAGCTTGAACTCCTGGAACACCGTGGCAATGGTCTCCAGATAGTAGTCGGCGTCCATGTCCAGCACGGCGTTGTACTCGTCGTAGAACTTGCGGTGATGCTCGGCGCTGGCATCGTCACCCTTGATCAAGTCCTTGAAGTAGTCGTAGTGGCTGTTGGCGTGGCGATCGGGGTTCATGGCCACAAAGCCCGAATACTGCAAAAAGCCCGGATACACGCGGCGGCCGGCGCCCGGGTAGTTGTCGGGCACTTCGTAGATCACATTGTTTTCAAACCAGTCGTAGCTGCGGGTCTGGGCCAGATTGTTCACGGCCGTGGGCGAGCGACGGGCATCGATGGGGCCGCCCATCATGGTCATGGACAGCGGCGTGGTTTCGCCGCGGCTGGCCATCAGCGAGACGGCAGCCAGCACCGGCACCGTGGGTTGGCAGACGCTGACCACGTGGCACTGACCATAACGGCCTTGCAGATACCGGATGAACTCCTGCACATAGTTCACATAGTCGTCGAGGTGGAATTCACCTTCGGACAAAGGCACGGTGCGGGCATTCTTCCAGTCGGTGATGTAGACCTTGTGATCGCTGAGCATGCTTTGCACGGTGTCGCGCAGCAAGGTGGCATAGTGGCCGGACAGCGGGGCCACAATCAGCACCACGGGCTGGCTGAGCATGGCGTCCAGCGTCTCCGGGTCATCGGAGAAGCGCTTGAAGCGACGCAGCTCGCAAAACGGCTTGTCCACTTCCACGCGCTCGCGAATGGTGACATCCACCCCGTTCACATCCACGCTCAGCAGATTGAACTCGGGCTTTTCGTAATCTTTGCCCAGTCTGTACACCAGATTGAAGCCAGCGGCCAGGCGTTGGGCCATTGGAATCTTGCTCAGTGGCGAATGAGGCGTGCTGTAGAGCTTGGAGGCAGCCTGGGCAAAGTCAGCAAAAGGCTCGACCATTGCGCGTTGCATTTCATAGAACTGATAGAGCATGGGGCAAGGGTTTCAGGGTTATGTTGCAGTGCAATATAACAGCTGTATTTGACTTGCGAAGTAGTGGAAGCCCTTTGGTATTTTCTATTGCCTTGCTTGGTGTATGGGCTGTTTGCTATGGCTCAGAGCATGCCTCCAGTGGTACGGCCATGCAGCCGGCGGCCAGCACCCCAAAAACCGATTGTCAAAAATATTGACTGCCTGTGCACAAAGCCCAACAACGCATCAATAGGTCAACAGCTTGGCTGAGGGACTTGCGGTGCTGGCGTTGATCAGGCCAGTGGCTTAAAAGCGCAGGCCTGCGGGATTGTCCGCCGTAGGCGTACCCGGCGGCGTGGCGCTGGGCGCTGCAGCGGGGCGTGTGGTCCGGCTGCTGGCTGCCTCGGGCTTGGCTGCCTTGGGTTCGGCGACCGGCGTTGTCAGCGGTCTGGGGGCTGGGGCTTTGTACTGTGCCGGCAACTGGGGCTGTGCCGGATAGCCGGCAGCACTCAGGTACTGGTTCCAGCTGTCGGCGTTAAAGCCTTTCAGATGCTGGCTGCCGACGGTGGCAAACGGCAGGCTGTCCTGGCCGCTGAGCTTTTTGAGGGCGTCGGCATCGCTTGCGGTTTCTATGCTGCGCTCGGCAAACGGAATGCCACGGTTTTGCAGATGGCTGCGGGCTTCGTCGCAGGGGCTGCAGTCTTTGGCGGCGTACAGCGTGACGGGGTAGCGTTTGGTGGCTTCACGCAGCTGATACGGCAGTTGCGCATTGCTGCTGTTGCTGGCGCTGCCTGAGTCGGCTTCGGCCGACTTGAGCTCGCTGCTTTTTTTCGTGCCATCCACGGGAGGGCGATCCGAGAAGCTCACGCGCCCATCGGGGCCTACGATTCGGTAAACCCCCTGAGCCTGCACGGACAGCGGCAGCGCGCTAGCCAAGGCCACGCAGGCCAGCACCATCAAGCTTGCGGTCTTCTCTGCGGTCTTTGGTCGCCAATGGCCGGCGAGTGGGCGGTGCGGGCTGTTGTCAGGGCTCTGTCGGTGCATTGTGGGCGCTAAGGGTCGTGGAAATGGCTTGAGCATAACGCCGCACTGCGCGCTTGGCCCTTCGATGAAAACCTGATGTGCCTGGGCTTGACCTGCCTGCATGAAAAAAGCGCCCTGGCGGGCGCTTTTGATAGTGGTGGTGTGCGGTGCGGTCAGGCGGCCTGTGCCATGCCTTGGTGGCGCAGCAAGGCGTCTAGCTGGGGCTCGCGGCCGCGGAAGGCCTTGAAGGACTCCATGGCCGGGCGGCTGCCGCCGACTTCCAGAATGGCCTGGCGGTATTTGCGGCCGGTTTCCGGATTGGGCGAACCATCGGGCAAAGCGGTTTCTTCAAAGGCCGCGTAGGCATCGGCGCTCAGCACCTCGGCCCATTTGTAGCTGTAGTAGCCTGCCGCATAGCCGCCAGCAAAGATATGGCTGAAGGTATGGGACATGCGGTTGTAAGCCGTGGTGGGTAGCACCGCCACCTCGGAGCGCACCTTGGCCAGCAGCGGCATGAAGTCGTCTGCAGGGTTGTGCTCGGTGTGCAGCAGCATGTCGAACAGGGCGAACTCGATCTGGCGCAGCGTCTGCATGCCGGACTGGAAGTTCTTGGCCGCAATCATCTTGTCGTACAGCGCGCGCGGCAGAGCCTCGCCGGTATCGACATGGGCCGTCATGTGCTTGAGCACATCCCATTCCCAGCAGAAGTTTTCCATGAACTGGCTGGGCAGCTCCACCGCGTCCCATTCCACCCCGGAGATGCCGGCCACATCACGCTCGCTGACCTGGGTGAGCATGTGGTGCAGGCCATGGCCGGTTTCGTGGAACAAGGTGATCACATCGTCATGCGTCAGCAGCGCGGGCTTGCCATCCACGCCGGCGGCAAAGTTGCACACCAGATGGGCGACCGGGGTTTGCAGCTGGTGGGTGTCGGGGCGCAGCCAGCGGGTACGCACATCGTCCATCCAGGCGCCGCCGCGCTTGCCCTTGCGGGCCTGGGGGTCCAGATAGAACTGGCCTACCAGTTGCGGGCCTTGTGGCGTGTTGCGCTCAATGCGGTAGAACTCCACGCAGGGGTGCCACACGGGAGCTTCATCGCGACGGATGGAGACTTCAAACAGCGTCTCCACGATCTTGAAAAGGCCGGCCAGCACCTTGGGTGCCGGGAAGTATTGCTTGAGCTCCTGCTCGCTGAAGGAGTAGCGAGCTTCCTTGAGCTTTTCGCCGATGAAGGCCCAGTCCCAGGGCTGAGGATCGGCAATGCCCAGCTCGGCCTTGGCAAAGGCGCGCAGATCGGCCACGTCTTTTTCGGCATAGGGGCGGGCGCGCTGACCCAGATCGCGCAGGAAGTCGATCACTTCCTTGGGCGAGTCGGCCATCTTGGGCACGACGGAGACTTCGCCGAAGTTTTTGTAGCCCAGCAGCTGAGATTCTTCCAGGCGCAAAGCCAGGATTTCCTTCATCACGGCGGTGTTGTCAAAGCGCTTGGCATCGCCTTCGGCCTGATCGGAGGCGCGGGTCACATAGGCCTGGTAGAGCTTCTCACGCAGGGCGCTGCTCCTGGCAAACTGCATCACGGGCAGATAGCTAGGCATCTTGAGCGTGAGCTTGTAGCCTTCCTTGCCATCTGCCTCGGCAGCCGCCTTGGCGGCGGCAATCACATCGGCGGGCACGCCGTCCAGCTCGTCGGCAGTGGCGTAGTAGGCAAAGGCATCGGTGGCGTCCAGCGCGTTCTCGCTGAACTTCTGTGCCAGCTCGGCCGAACGAGCCTGGATTTGTGCAAAGCGCTCCTTGGCCGCGCCTTGCAGCTCGGCACCCGAGAGCACAAAGCCGCGCATGGCGTGATCCCAGGCGGCGCGCTGCTCCTGGTTGAGGCTGGCGGGATCAATGGCCTTGTACTTGGCATACAGGCGCTCGTCGGCGCCCAGATTGGTCCAGAATTCGGTAACTTTTGGCAGAGCCTCGTTGTAGGCGGCGCGCAGCTCGGGGGTGTCGGCCACGCTGTTGAGGTGATTGACGGCACCCCAGGCGGTACCCAGCTTCTCGGTAGCCACATCGAGCACGGCCGAGATAGCTTCCCATTGGGCGGGAAAGTCGGGTGCGACGACGGTCTCCAAAGCCTCGCTGGCGCGGGTCAGCAAGATATCGATGGCAGGGCCCACATCGGCGGGCTGAATGCGATCAAACAAGGGCAGGGCAGAGGATTCGAGAAGTGGATTGCTCATGCTGTATTAGGTGCCGGCAAAGACGGGTAAATCAAGAACCGCCATCGCAAATATTGCTATGGCGGTGATAGCGTCAGTCGCCTGTCAGTCAAGCGCTTGAAGCGATTTTTCCTGGTAGCGGTCCGGCGAACCCTGGCGACAAGGCCTGGGCGGCTCCGGCCGCTGCCATCAAGCGGCCGAGCGCTCGGCCGATTCCATGGTGTTGACCAGCAGCATGGTAATCGTCATGGGGCCGACACCACCGGGCACAGGGGTGATGTAGCCGGCTACTTCCTTGACACCGTTGAAGTCCACGTCGCCGCAGAGCTTGCCTTCGGCATTGCGGTTCATGCCCACGTCGATCACCACGGCGCCGGGCTTGACCATGTCGGCCGTCAGCACATCGACCTTGCCTACGGCGGCCACGATCACGTCGGCCTGGCGCGTCATGGCGGCCAGGTCGGCCGTGCCGCTGTGGGTGACGGTGACAGTGGCATTGGCAGCCAGCAGCATCATGGCCATGGGCTTACCAACGATGTTGGAGCGGCCGATCACCACGGCGTGCTTGCCGCGCAAATCCTTCATGCCGATGGATTCCAGCATCTTCATGCAGCCGTAAGGCGTGCAGGCCTTGAAGCCGACTTCACCCACCATCAGCGCGCCGGCGCTGGCCACGTGGAAACCGTCCACGTCCTTGGCGGGCGAGATGGTTTCGATGACCTTGTGGTCGTCGATGTGCTTGGGCAGGGGCAGCTGCACCAGGATGCCATGGATGCTGGGGTCGTTGTTCAGCGCTTCCACGCGGGCCAGAAGTTCGGCCTCGGTCATGCTGGCGTCGTACTTTTCCAGCACGGAATGAAAGCCCACATCTTCGCAAGCCTTGACCTTGTTGCGCACATAGACCTGGGAGGCCTGGTTGTCGCCGACCAGGACCACGGCCAGACCGGGCGTGATGCCCCGGGTCTTGAGAGCGGCCGCGCGGGTGGCGACTTCCTTGCGCAGTTGTTCGGAGAGGACTTTGCCGTCGATGATTTGAGCTGTCATGGCTGGATTTACCAATAAAAAATGCTGCTAGCCCTTGATTTACAAGCACTAGCAGCTATCAGAATGGGAGTGAGCAAAAGCGGCTGCTTTGCGGGTGCTCCGTCAATTATCTCGCGTTATTTTGCGATGGGGTTTGGGCCCGACCGCAAATCATCCGGTCTTAGTTGACTGCTGCGGCCTTGGCGGCGGCGCTGGTCTGGCCTTGACCCAGGGCAATCTTGAGCAGATCGGCCACGGTGTTGGCGTTGAGCTTTTCCATGATGTTGGCGCGATGGGCTTCCACGGTCTTGATGGAAATGCCCAGATCGTCGGCAATCTGCTTGTTCAGACGGCCGGCCACGATGCGTTCCAGCACCTGGGCTTCACGGCCGGTGAGCTTGGCCAGCAGCGCGTCGCGGCTGGCCGCTTGCTGGTGACCGGCAAAAGCTTCGCGAGCGTGTTCGAGCATGCGCTCGACCAGACCCACCAGTTCTTCTTCGTCGAAAGGCTTCTGGATGAAATCCAGCGCGCCTTTTTTCATGGTGTTTACGGCCATGGGCACGTCGCCGTGACCGGTAATGAAGACGATAGGCAGGGGGGACTTGCGCTCGATCAGGCGATCTTGCAGCTCCAGACCCGTCATGCCGCCCATGCGGATGTCAACGATCAGGCAGGCCACCTCGCGGGGGTCGTAGCGGGAGAGGAAGGTCTCGGCCGAGTCAAAGCAGCGTACCCGGTAGTCTTTGCCTTCTAGCAACCATTGCAACGAATCGCGAACCGCTTCATCGTCATCAACTACGTACACAGTGCCTTTTTTGGGAATCAAACTCATGCAATCGTCCTCTAGGTAGGTTCGCTTGTCTCGGTGGGTGTTGTTGTCTCCACTCCCGTTGCCAAAGGCAGCCAGAATGAAAACCGGCAACCAGTGACCTCTGAGCCATTGTAGAGGTTCTCGGCGCGCATTCGACCGTGATGCGACTCGACAATCGAGCGGCACAGGTTCAGGCCAATCCCCATGCCTTCGCTTTTGGTGGAGAAGAAGGCTTCAAACAAGTGCTCCAGCACTTCGGGCGGCATGCCCTTGCCCGTGTCTTCCACACTGAATTCCACGCCGTTCTGGCCCTCGAATAACTGGGGACGCACCCGCAGTTCCACGCGCCGCTGGCCTGTGGGTCGATCGGAATAGTCAATGGACTCGGCACTGTTTTTCATCAAATTGATGAGAACCTGCTCGATCAGGATGGTGTCTGCCATCACGCGGGGAAGACGCTCGGCCACATGGGCCGAGAGCTGCACATTGCGCCGGCGCAGCTCGATGCCGGCCAGCTCTATGGCTTCGTTGACCATGTCCGACACCTGGGCCAGTGTGCGGTTGGGCTCGCTTTTCTTCACGAAGGAGCGGATGCGCTGAATGATCTGGCCGGCGCGCTGGGCCTGGTGGGCGGTTTTCTCCAGAGCGAACTTCATCTGCTCGGGGGTCAGCGTGCCTTTTTCCAGGCGAGTGAGCATGCCCGAGCTGTAGTTGTTGATGGCGGTCAGCGGCTGGTTGAGCTCATGGGCCACGCTGGAGGCCATCTCGCCCATGGTGATCAGACGGCTGGCGGACTGGGCTTTTTCGGCCTGTGCGGCGGCCTGATCTTCGGCCAGGCGGCGCTGGGTGATGTCGGTGGCAATCACCATCTGGGCCAGACGCCCGTCCACCCAGCTCAGGTAGCGTGAGCGCACTTCCAGCCACTTGCCAAGATCGGGCAGGAAAATCTCGGCGTTGTTGGCGCGGGCGGCGGTCAATGTGGCGGTTGGCAGGCCCATCAGGCCGTCTTCGTCTTCCATCTCCGGCTGGTGGCGTATCGGCAATTTGCCCGCCTGGGCCACCAGTTGCAGATGGCCGTCGGTCTGCGAGCCGAACCACTGGCGGTAAAGCTTGTTGGCAAACAGCAGCTCGGCGCTGCCCAGTGGTGCTACAGAAACAGAAGCATCAAGCGCTTCCAGCACAATGGTGAAACGCTCATAAGAGGCTGAAAGCTGGGCGCGAATGCGGTTGGGCTCGGTAATGTCCGTCATGGACGACATCCAGCCCGTGTGCTGGCCGTGGGCATCGATCAGCGGCGAGACATACAGGCGCGCATCGAACTGTGTGCCGTTCTTGCGCTGCACGCGTACCTGAAAGCCGCCCACGATGGTCTTGCCCGAGAGCTCTTCGCGCAGCTGTGAATGCAGATTGTCGTAGTCGTTGTCCGGCCAGTAAGGGTAGGGCGGCACCTGGCCCACCAGGTCCTGCTCGCTCCAGCCCGTCATCTGGCAAAACGCGGCGTTCACATAGGTGATGCGGCCTTGCAGATCGAGGGCGCGCATGCCGGTGAGCACGGAGTTTTCCATGGCGCGGCGGAAATTGGTTTCGGCTACCAGGGCTTCCTGCGCGCGCTGGCGGCGCCGGGTGTGGCGCCAGGTGGCCAGCAGCATCCAGGCCGTCATGGCGCTCAGCGTACCCACCAGCCAGAACAGGCCAGAGCCCACCACACCCAGCGAGGTGCGGTAAGCCTGGGCGCGCAGCATCAGGCTGTTGCCCACGGGGGCGACGGCCAGCTTTTCCTCGTTGGCCACGCCGCGCCAGCGCAGCAGCTCGGTGGGCGTTTTGCGCGGCATCAGTGGCGTGCCGGCCAGCACCTGCCCCTGGCTGTCAAGCATGGTCACTGCGTAGCGCGCCATGATCTCGGTGGGCGTGCCGTAGCGCAGCAGACTGTCTACCGAGAACTCGCCCAGCAGCTCGCCCACATAGCGGTTGTTGCTCAAAATCGGTACATGCAGCTGCAGCAGCGGTGCCATCTCCCCCTTGCTGGCGGGTTGCTGAACATAAATGGGCTGCAGCATCTCGCGGGCCTGCTGGATGGCCGCACCGGTTTCGCCGCTTCCTAGGGTTTCTCCTAGCACATGCTGCTGATCCGTGCTGACCGTGGGCGCGGACTGGCTTTCCAGCACTTTTCGCCTGTCGTCCACCAGGGTGACAGATTGCAGCTCCGGGTACTGGCTGATCAGCGCTTCGGCGCGGGCCGAGAAGTCGGCTTTCTTCAGATCGCGCGTGCCCATGTCGCGGGCCATGCGCATCAGCTGTTCCTGGCGCTCGAGCAGACGCAGGCGCACCCGCTGCTGTGCATATTCCACATCGCGGCGCAAGGCGTCCTGTTCACGCTCCACTTCTTCTGTGCGCAGGTACCAGAAGGAGGCCGTGATGGCTGCCATGAACATCAGCACTGCGGCCAGCGGGGCCAGAGCGGCAAAGCGGTCCTGGCGAGTCGGGGAGAGGCTGCGCCACCAGCTGCGCCACCAGCGCACCGGTGCGGCGATGGTGTCGTCGCGGATCTGTGCCTGTTTTTCAGGCGCGTTAGGGCTTGATTGCATCCCCGAAGTGTAGGTGAGAGACCGTGCGATTTAGGCGACTATTTTTGTCGCCCAAATGTCGTTTGAAGCCCTTCTTCCTGTATGTGCATTTGCAGCATAATTTCATATTATAAAATCAGAATGCGCTATTTGAAATTTGAAAAAAATGTGCGAAACTCTGCCCGCATCGAAAAAGTGATAGCGATTTAGTGTGGAAGAGCTGGAGTGGTACAAAGTTTGCGCGTAGCGAGCTTTCAAACTTCTCATTACGGCGCACCGCCACCGCATTCATGGATTCGGATCGAGAGCTTGCAGATAGTGGCCACGCCTGGCGTGAACACTGTCGCTGGCTCTGAAAGCTACCCCCTCTCGAAGGAGACACTCAATGACAGCTCAGACTGACCCACAAGGCGCTGGCATGCCCGCTGGCCTGGACCAACAAGAATCGCGAGAGTGGATGGATGCCCTCTCGGCCGTGATCGACCGTGAAGGTGCCGACTACGCACACAAGCTGATCGAAGATCTGCTTGAGCATGCACGCCAAAACAGCGTGGACATGCCTTTCTCGGCCAACACCGGCTATGTGAACACCATCGAGACCGACCACGAGGCCAAGTGCCCAGGCAACCTCGAAATCGAAGGCCGTCTGCGCGCCTACATGCGCTGGAACGCCATGGCCATGGTGGTCAAGGCCAACCGCGTGCACCCCCCCGAAGGTGGTGATCTGGGCGGCCACATCGGCTCCTTCGCTTCGCTGGCCAATATGTTTGCCGCCGGCTTCAACCACTTCTGGCACGCCGAGAACGAAAACCACGGTGGTGACTGCCTGTACATCCAGGGTCACGTATCGCCCGGCATTTACGCCCGCGCTTACCTGGAAGGTCGTATCTCCGAAGAGCAGCTGCTGAACTTCCGCCAGGAAGTGGACGGCAAGGGTCTGTCGAGCTACCCCCACCCCAAGCTGATGCCCGACTTCTGGCAGTTCCCTACGGTGTCCATGGGCCTGGGCCCGCTGATGGCCATCTACCAGGCACGTTTCCTGAAGTACCTGCACGCCCGTGGCATTGCCAACACCGAAAACCGCAAGGTCTGGGTGTTCTGCGGCGACGGTGAAATGGACGAAGTCGAATCCCTGGGCGCCATCGGCCTGGCCGCACGCGAAAACCTGGACAACCTGGTCTTCGTGATCAACTGCAATCTGCAGCGTCTGGACGGCCCGGTGCGCGGCAACGGCAAGATCATCCAGGAGCTGGAAGGCGAATTCCGCGGCGCTGGCTGGAACGTCATCAAGCTGCTGTGGGGCAAGGGCTGGGACGAGCTGCTGGCCAAGGACAAAGACGGCGTGCTCAAGAAGATCATGATGGAGTGCAACGACGGTGACTATCAGGCGATGAAGGCCAACGATGGTGCTTACGTTCGCAAGAACTTCTTCGGCCGCGATCCTCGTGCGCTGAAGATGGTCGAGCACATGAGCGACGACGAGATCTGGAATCTGCGCCGCGGCGGCCACGATTCGCAAAAGGTCTACGCTGCCTTTGCGGCTGCCAATACCCACAAGGGTCAACCCACCGTGCTGCTGGTCAAGACCGTCAAGGGCTTTGGCATGGGCAAGGTCGGCGAAGGCAAGAACAACGTTCACCAGACCAAGAAGCTGAGCGACGAGGACATCAAGGCCTTCCGCGACCGTTTCAACATTCCAATCCCCGACAGCCAGATCGCGGACATCCCCTTCTACAAGCCGGCCGACGACACGCCGGAAATGAAGTATCTGCACGAGCGCCGCAAGGCCCTGGGTGGTTACCTGCCTCACCGTCGCCAACAGGCCGACGAGCAGTTCACCGCGCCTACGCTGGATACCTTCAAGGCCATTCTGGAGCCCACACCTGAAGGCCGTGAGATCTCCACGACCCAGGCCTATGTGCGTTTCCTGACGCAGCTGCTGCGCGACAAGAACATCGGCCCCCGCGTGGTGCCCATCCTGGTGGACGAAGCCCGTACCTTCGGTATGGAAGGCCTGTTCCGCCAAGTCGGTATCTACAACCCCCACGGTCAGCAATACACCCCGGTCGACAAGGACCAGGTGATGTACTACCGCGAGGACAAGGCCGGCCAGATCCTGCAGGAAGGCATCAACGAAGCCGGCGGCATGTCCAGCTGGATCGCTGCGGCCACCAGCTACAGCCATAGCAACCGGGTCATGATCCCGTTCTATGTGTACTACTCGATGTTCGGCTTCCAGCGCATCGGCGATCTGGCCTGGGCTGCAGGCGATCTGCAAGCACGCGGCTTCCTGCTGGGCGGCACTTCGGGTCGCACCACGCTGAACGGCGAAGGCCTGCAGCACGAAGACGGTCACAGCCACATCCTGGCCAACACCATTCCTAACTGTGTGACTTACGACCCCACCTTCGCTCACGAAGTGGCCGTGATCATGCAGGACGGTCTGCGCCGCATGGTGCAGAACCAGGAAAACATCTTCTACTACATCACGCTGCTGAACGAAAACTACCCCATGCCCGGCCTCGCCGAAGGCACGGAAGAGCAGATCCTCAAGGGCATGTACATGGTCAAGCCTGGCCAGAAGGTGCCGGAGAGCGGACTGCGCGTGCAACTGCTGGGCTCGGGCACCATCCTGCGCGAATCCTTCTTTGCACAAGAGCTGCTGGAAAAGGACTGGGGTGTTGCCGCCGACGTGTGGAGCTGCCCATCGTTCAACGAACTGACCCGCGAAGGCCAGGAAGCCGATCGCTTCAACATGCTGCACCCACTGGAAGCCGCCAAGGTTCCATTCGTGGCACAGCAACTGGCGGCCCACCCCGGTCCAGTCGTTGCTTCGACCGATTACATGAAGGCCTACGCCGAGCAGATCCGTCCTTACATGCCCAAGGGCCGCACCTACAAGGTGCTGGGTACCGATGGTTTCGGTCGTTCGGACTTCCGTGCCAAGCTGCGCGAGCACTTCGAAATCAACCGCCACTACATCGTCATCGCTGCACTGCGCGGCCTGGCCGATGAAGGCAAGATCAACGCCACCACCGTGGCCGAAGCGATCAAGAAGTACGGTATCAACACCGACAAGATCAACCCGCTGCACGCCTAAAAACGGGAGACACTCAACATGGCATTGACAGAAATCAAAGTCCCCGATATCGGCGACTTCTCCGAAGTCGGCGTGATCGAAGTGCTGGTCAAGGTGGGTGACACCATCAAGGTCGAGCAGTCGCTGCTGACCGTGGAATCCGACAAGGCTTCCATGGAAATCCCTTCCAGCCACGCTGGCGTGGTCAAGGAGATCAAGGTTGCTTTGGGCGACAAGGTCAAGGAAGGCTCCGTGATCGTGGTGCTGGAAACCGCGGAAGCGGCTCCCGCACCCGCTCCAGCCGCTGCGGCCCCCGTGGCTGCTGCACCTGCACCCGTGGCCGCCGCTCCTGTAGCTGCTGCACCGGTCGCTGCTGCGCCTGCTGCATCGTCCACTGTGGACCTGAAGATCCCCGACATCGGTGACTTCAAGGACGTGGCTGTGATTGAAATGCTGGTCAAGGTGGGTGACACCGTGACCGTGGAGCAATCGCTGTTCACCGTGGAGTCCGACAAGGCCTCGATGGAAATCCCATCGCCAACGGCTGGCACCATCACGGCGCTGACCATCAAGGTGGGCGACACCGTCAACATCGGTGATGTCGTGGGCCAGATCACGGTGCAAGGCGCTGCGGCTGCAGCGGCTCCCGTCTCCACTCCTGCCCAGGCAGCAGCTCCGGTTGCCGCCCCTGTGGCGGCTCCCGCCCAGGCTGCCGCTCCCGTGGCTGCTCCTGCAGTGGCTGCTGCTGCACCCGCCCACAACCCCACGGTGGCGCCTTCGGGCCAACTGCCACACGCCTCGCCTTCGGTGCGCAAGTTCGCTCGCGAACTGGGTGTGCCTCTGGCTGAAGTCAAGGGTTCGGGTCAGAAGGGTCGCATCACGGCTGACGACGTGCAAGCCTTCACCAAGTCGGTGATGGCCGGTGCTGTGCAGACCCTGGCGCAACAGGCAGCGGCTCCCAAGGCTTCGTCCGGCGGCAACGTCGGCGGCCTGGAAGTGCTGGCCTGGCCCAAGATCGACTTCGCCAAGTTCGGCCCGGTGGAACGCAAGGATCTGTCGCGCATCAAGAAGATCTCGGGCGCCAACCTGCACCGCAACTGGGTGATGATCCCCCACGTCACCAACAATGACCTGGCCGACATCACTGATCTGGAAGCCTTCCGCGTCTCGACCAATGCCGAAAGCGCAAAGGCCAAGAGCGATGTCAAGGTCACCATGCTGGCCTTCGTCATCAAGGCACTGGTGGCTGCACTCAAGAAGTTCCCTGAGTTCAACGCTTCGCTGGACGGCGACACCCTGGTCTACAAGCAGTACTTCAACATCGGTTTTGCCGCTGACACGCCCAACGGTCTCGTTGTGCCCGTGCTCAAGGATGCCGACAAGAAGGGCATCATGCAGATCAGCCAGGAAATGGGCGAGCTGGCCAAGAAGGCCCGCGACGGCAAGCTGGGCGCTGCCGATATGCAAGGCGGTTGCATGTCCATCTCGTCGCTGGGAGGCATTGGTGGCACCAACTTCACGCCTATCGTGAACGCGCCTGAAGTGGCAATTCTGGGCCTGTCCAAGGGCCAGATGACCCCGGTGTGGGATGGCAAGCAATTTGTGCCCCGCCTGATGCTGCCTCTGAGCCTGTCGTACGACCACCGCGTCATCGACGGCGCGCTGGCCGCCCGCTTCAACGCCTATCTGGGCGCTGTGCTGGCCGACTACCGCCGCATCCTGCTCTAAGTAGCAGCCGGGCAGGCCGGTTTCGAAAGAAATCGGCCTGTAGCGCATATCCATCAAGCGCAAGCAGCTCCTGTTTTTAAACTGCTTGCGCGCTTGCGTATCAGCCTTGTGATCGAGATAAAAGCCTGGGCAGCAGCCATTGATGCATGCGCGTGGCCTCGCTGGATGAGCGCTGGAGCCGAGCCGCTTCACCCCATCACTCTTCTGCAAGCCCAAAGAGGCCGTTGCCGGTGAGCGGGGCGCGAAGGAACAGGGCAATGCGCTGCTCAAGCCTGGACCGAAAAAATCATTTGCAGCAGCCTGAATGCTTCAGGCCGCACAGAGACAAAAACCAAGATAGGAGCGCATATGAGCCTCATCGATATCAAGGTACCCAACATTGGCGACTTCGCCGAAGTGGGCGTGATCGAACTGCTGGTTCAGCCCGGTGACACCGTGGCTGTGGACCAATCGCTGTTGACCGTGGAGTCCGACAAGGCCTCCATGGAGATCCCCTCCAGCCACGCTGGTGTGGTCAAGGCCATCCTGGTCAAGGTCGGCGACAAGGTTGCCGAAGGCTCGGTCATCATCTCGCTGGAAGCCGCAGCCGGTGCTGCCGCTCCTGCAGCAGCTGCCCCTGCACCCGCAGCGCAAGCTCCCGCACCCGTGGCAGCCCCTGTTGCCGCAGCTCCCGCTCCCGTGGCCAGCAACTTCAGCGGCACGGTCGATTTCGACTGTGACGTGGTGGTCATCGGCGGCGGCCCTGGCGGTTACTCCGCAGCCTTCCGTGCGGCCGACCTGGGTCTGAAGGTCGTGCTGGTCGAGCGTTACAAGACGCTGGGCGGCGTGTGCCTGAACGTGGGTTGCATCCCATCCAAGGCGTTGCTGCACGTGGCAGCCGTGATGGACGAAGTCAAGCACCTGGAAGTGGCCGGCGTGAAGTTTGCCGCTCCCGAAGTGAACATCGACCAGCTGCGCGGCCACAAAGAAAAGGTCATCGGCAAGCTGACCGGCGGTCTGGGCCAGATGGCCAAGATGCGCAAGGTCACCATCGTGCGCGGCTACGGCAACTTCGTGTCTGCCAACCACATCGAAGTGGATGAAACCACGGGCGACGCACAGGAAAAGACCGGCAGCAAGAAGATCGTTCAGTTCAAGAACGCCATCATTGCTGCCGGCTCGCAAGCCGTGCACCTGCCCTTCATGCCCAAGGACCCCCGCGTGGTCGATTCCACCGGTGCGCTGGATCTGAAGGAAGTGCCCAAGCGCATGCTGATCTTGGGCGGCGGCATCATCGGCCTGGAAATGGGCACCGTCTACTCCACGCTGGGCGCACGCCTGGACGTGGTGGAAATGATGGACGGCCTGATGCAAGGCGCTGACCGCGATCTGGTCAAGATCTGGCAAAAGATGAACGCGCCGCGTTTCGACAACATCATGGTCAACACCAAGACCGTGGGTGCCGAAGCTACGCCCGAAGGCATCAAGGTCTCGTTCGCTCCTGCCAAGGACGGCATCACCGTGCCAGAACCCCAGACCTACGACCTGGTTCTGCAAGCCGTGGGCCGCACGCCCAATGGCAAGAAGATCAGCGCCGAAAAGGCCGGCGTGGCCGTGACCGACCGCGGCTTTATCGACGTCGATATCCAGATGCGCACCAACGTGCCCAACATCTTCGCCATCGGCGACATCGTGGGTCAGCCCATGCTGGCACACAAGGCCGTGCACGAAGCCCATGTGGCCGCTGAAGTCATCGCCGGTGAACTGCAAGGAAACAAGGAACTGGCAGCCGCCGCCTTCAACGCCCGCGTGATCCCGTCCGTGGCTTACACCGACCCCGAAGTGGCATGGGTGGGTCTGACCGAAGACCAGGCCAAGGCACAAGGCATCAAGGTCAAGAAGGGCCTGTTCCCATGGGCTGCCTCCGGCCGCGCCATTGCCAACGGCCGCGATGAAGGCGTGACCAAGCTGCTGTTTGACGACTCCCCTGAAGCCCACGGCCACGGCCGTATTCTGGGCGGCGGCATGGTCGGCACACACGCTGGCGACATGATCGGCGAAGTGGCTCTGGCCATCGAAATGGGGGCTGACACCGTGGACATCGGCAAGACTATCCACCCCCACCCAACCCTTGGCGAGTCCATCGGCATGGCGGCGGAAGTGGCTCACGGTTCTTGCACGGACGTGCCACCACAGCGCAAGTAAGTAAGTAAGTGTAGCGATCAGGCCTGAACGTTTGTTCGGGCTTGCTTCAAACAAAGGCAGCCTACGGGCTGCCTTTTTCGTTGGAGGTGATGGTTTTGATGCTGTTTCTGGACGAGCTGCGCTGCCTGCTCGAAGGCGTGCTGGCGCGCTATGGCTTGCGGCATAGGGAGTGGCGGGCTGGGAAGGGTGTGCAGCAGCGGTGACGACATGATGGGTGAAATCATGCTGGCCATCGAAATGGGCGCTGACACCGTGGACATCGGCAAGACCATCCACCCCCACCCAACCCTTGGCAAGACCATCGGCATGGCGGCGGAAGTGGCGCACGGTTCCTGCACGCAAGTAAGTAGGTCAATCACCTGAGAATGCTACTGATTCAGTAGCGGGTTGTGCAGATTCTGGAAGGACTGCGCGGCTTTTTTAATTTGTATGCTCGACACCGATAGCAAAGGATTTGCGTTTCGCCACTTGTGCCATCCACTGTGGACGCTTGTCGTTTCGCCGCCGATCGAACGCTTCCAATTGCTGCGGCCAGTTGCTAAACCTTGAGTCAAGGCAAGCATTGGCTTGTGCATATGCGCAAATGACGAGGTATTGTGAATCGCAGTGTGTTTGCTGGGATTTAGACATCGCATTCCAACTGTCCCACACAGCGTCCATTGAACTGGCGATCTCAGAGGGTTCCTGTCTTCCGAGTGCTAGTAGCATAAATTGGTAAAAGCGAGCAGGTCGCATAAGGTAGGGCTCTTCAGCGTTGCATGGCTCGCTGGATGGCGCAAGCAAATTTCTTCCGTCAACTAGCCATGTTAATAATGTGACAGTGAGCTGAGAATTAAGCGCGTCAGCTGCGAACTTGGCGCGGTGTACGTTGGCAAGCCGCTCGTAAATAAGCAAAGCCTGCTTGGAAAAGTCCAGCGCCTGCGTGATGTCTCCGATGTCCGATAAGTGATTTGCGTAATTGTTCAAGGATTTTGCTAAATCTGGTTCAAAACGTTCTGGATTATCTTTGGCAAGCCGTTTACGAATATCAAAAGCGAGCTTGGAAAAGTCCAGAGCCTGGGTGGTTTCTCCGACGTACGACAAATGATTTGCGTAATTGCCAAAGGATGAAGCCAAGGCTGCTTCAAAACGCTCTGGATTATCTTTGGTAAGCCGTTGATGAATATCCAAAGCCTGCCTGGAAAATTCTATGGCCTGTATGGCGTCTCCGAAATCCGACAAGTGATTTGCGTAATTTAACAAGGACGAAGCCAAGTTTGGTTCAAAACGCTCGGGTTTATCTTTGGCAAGCCGTTGATGAATATCCAAAGCCTGCTTGGCAAAGTCCAGGGCCTGCGTGGTGTCTTCGACTTCGGACAAGTGGCTTGCGTAATTGCTCAAGGACGAAGCCAAGTTTGGTTCAAAACGCTCGGGCATATCTTTGGCAAGCCGTTGACGAATATCCAAAGCCTGCTTGGAAAAGTCCAGCGCCTGAGTGGTTTCTCCGACGTCAGACAAGTGGCTTGCGTAATTGCTCAAGGACGAGGCAAAGTCTGGTTCAAAGCGTTCGGGCGTATCTTTGGCAAGCCGTTGATGAATATCCAAAGCTTGCTTGGAAAATTCAAGAGCCTGCATGGAGTCTCCGGCATCCGATAAGTGATTTGCGTAATTTCCCAAGGACGAAGCCAAGTTTGGTTCGAAATGCCCTGGATTATTTTTGGCAAGCCGTTGATGAATATCCAAAGCCTGCTTGGCAAAGACTAGGGCCTGCGTGATGTCTTCGACGTCAGACAAGTGGCTTGCGTAATTGCTCAAGGATGAAGCCAAGCCTGGTTCAAAACGCTCGGGATTATTTTTGGCAAGCCATTGACGAATATCTAAAGACTGCTTGGAAAAATTAAGAGCTTGAGCTGTTTTGCCAAGTTGTCTATTTGCAATGCTGAGGTTTAAAAGCGTTTTGCTAAAAATGTTCCAGTCGCCGATTGAAGCTTTGACCTTTTGGCAACGGCGCTCTGCTTGCGTATTAATTGTTTCGCGAATTAGCAATTCCAGGCCTGCTAATGGGAGGACTTCGTATTTGAAGTTTTGTTCAAGAAGTCCAGCCACTTGTAGTGCGACAGTAGGACTTAATCTCTTGAAACTTCGTTCCGCAACTAAGAACAGAGGGCTAGGTGTTTGGATACACACTTGAAATAGCGGCTGTGCGCAGCGTGCAAAGTTCTTGCTTAATGCAATTTCAAGTGGGGTAGATACAGCGGAACGGTAACGAAGCAGGCGAGCCAATATGGTCAGTGCATGAGTGCGTTGCGTCACACTGGCCTTTTCCCCCAGCACTGCGTCAAGTAGCGCTCCTCCTTCTGAGCCCAAGACTTGGTGACCAATGAGTGCTTCACCCAATAGGTCGGGTTGCAGTGCACCGAGCCCCTGGCGGCCTGGGTAAAGTGGTGTCAAGCCTGTGAAAAGTGGTTTGAGATTAGGCTGCTGTCCATCAGCGGCAACCCATAGTGGTTCGATTGCCTTTGCTGTGGAGGCATAGCCAATCAAAGTCACCAAACTCATCATTAGATTGGCTTCACTCTCACAGCTTGAGTTGGCTGCGACCTTGTACCAGTAGCGTTGTTCATGCCGCACCAATGACTGTGGGAGTGCTTCCGCATTGGCTGTGCGCTCCCCCAACAAAGTCAACAAGGCAGCCATTTGCAGAAACAAGGGGCTGTGGTATTGCTCGGCACTTAAGTCAGGTTGAATATTTGGTGACGTAACATTAAGAGCTTTTGCAAAAGCGGTTAATGCTTGGTTGAACGCCTTATTGCGCTCACTGACTTGCTCATATAACCCAGGTAAGCTGTAAGGGCCTGTAGTGGCAAAACCATCCAGCAGGGCTTCGCATCGCGTTTCGTACATGGGGAGTTGCCTCCACCATTCACCGCTACTGCGAGCCAGTAATAGAAACCGTATTGGCGAAGCAGCGTTTTGCGACAAAACAGCTGCCAAAATTCCAAGCAGTTCAGTTGTGCGCGTCTCTGCGTAATCGATTACCAATAAAACCGGTTGTTGGCTTTTTGAGAGCGCTTTTGCCAAACTTTGTGCGGATTGTGTCTGAAAGTCACCCTTAAGAAATCCAGCCGCCCAGCCCTCTTTCAATAGGCATTTGCACATCTCAAGCGCAAGCCTGGTTTTTCCAGAGCCACCCTCTCCGGTCAGTAGTCGGACGCAAGCAGGGTAGGCCGATGTCTTAGCCCAATTAAGCTGCGTTTGCAAAAATTGAAAGCGTTCTTGCGCGAAAGGAATCAATGCTTCTTCGGCCTTTAGAAGTTGACTGGGGCTCAAGCCGCTGTGCTGGTTCCAAAGCGGCGCAGGTAAGGCTAACCATTGGGCCAGATTGGTTGCAATTGGTGGAGTGGTGGTTGCGGGCGATACTTGTGGCGGCGGCGCAATAGCCGACGCTGTGGGGGTATGCCAATCAAGTGCGGCTATAAAAGTGTCCGCACATGCTCGCCAGTGGTAGTCATTTTGTAATTCTTCTCTGAGCCGTAATGCATCCGCTCGCACGGATGAATAATTCTTCGCAATCTCGATTAACAGGTTTGCAACGGCCTCTTTGTCTGCTTTAGCGAAGAAAGGAGATCCGTTTTGTCCTTTAACGTCGATGGCGTGAACCAAGTTCTCTTTTCTTAGCATTTTTAAGAAATGATAGGCGCCGCTCTTCTGGCTCAAGATGAGGGGTACACCTGCTGCGATGGCTTCCCATGCCACTAGGCCGAACCCTTCATGCCACGAAGGCATGAGACACACACTGGCTGCCTTTAACTCGTCAAATAGCTCGGTACGGTTTTGGGTAAATGGCAATGCCTGTAGGCTGATGACGCGCCCCGCATGTTGCTGAGCCAGTTCTTTCAATTCGACTTCGGCCCCGGTCGAATCTGTATTGGGAGTCTCTTCTAGCTCAATACCGCGCAGTATGATGCGGGGCTCGTTCTCGCCACGGAGGGCATCCGGTAGGCCGGAGTTTGAATCACATTGGTGGACTGCATAGGCAAACCCCGCTACGCCCAGATGTGCCTGTTTGATCTTCTGGGCACCTGCATCAAGTCTGCCACTGACAAATGCAACGAAGGTGTTGTGATGCCTCCGCGGTGAAATCTCGGCAAGACCTGGTATCAGCATGGGGATGTCGGTACTTCGACGGTCCAACATATTCGCCGCAGCGCTTTGTAAAAGTGGCCCGACTGCCAAACAAATGTTGGAATCAGTAAATAATTGCCTTTGCTCGCTTTCCTTGCTTTTTGAGGTTGCACTGTCCTCAGCAAAACTTTCATAGTGCGCATAACTCATGTGATGGATGAGTGCTGATCGCCCACCGTGAGTTCTTGCCAATTCGATGGCTGCTGCACCTGTAATTCGGTCATGCCCTAAGAAGACTATTTCGTCAGATTTCTCACCCAGACCTTTTGATTGAAGTTTTGACCGTACCAGCGTTGCATGCTCCTTCCCGATTGATCCCCCGGTCAATTCAAGACTAATGAGTTCTATTTGGTATTGATCCCAGACTAGTCGTATTTCGTCGTCAGCACATTCGGCGACAACGCAGACTACCCGCAACCATGACCAGTGTGCAGCAGCTATCGCAATGAGAAGGTCGTAGTTAAATGCATTTATGCCGCCATATTTTGGTCCCCATGCAGTCGCAACTGCAATCAAAGTGTTTTGTTTATTCATAAGCGAGAAGGCGTTGTTGCACGCGATGTTAACCGCTTAAAGTCAGTTAATTGCTCACTTACGTAAACCCTCGGTTGTCTCTCTTGGCCTATAAGCTCAGCACACAGAAATACACGGCTATCCGTCAAACTCTGGCCGAGCCAGACCCGCTGCGGTTGAGTTGGCTTAACCTGATCAAAGGCACGGTGCGCACCGTGGTACAGCAACTGGGTGGCGATGCGGTGGCATTGGTAGAACAAGCCGTGCAGGCTATCGTGCGCCGCCGCGCAGCAAGCCGAAGTCAAGGCGCTGATTCTGGACGAGCTGCGCCGCCTGCACGAAGGCGTGCTGGCGCGCTATGGCTTGCGGCCCAGCGAGTTGATGGCGTGGCGCCCGGTGAAGGGCTTGTAGTTTTTGATAGCTGCTTGCGCTTGATAGATAAGCGTTAGAGCAAATTCTGACTAATACCTTGTGTGGAGGCGTTGGCTTCGGTCGTGTGGCAAATTTCCCAATCGGGAAATATTTCACCGCAGGCTGAGGTTTGGCTTCATAATTTCCCGAACGGGAATTTTCAGGCTAGGCCACCTTATGTCAACCATTCACACCACCGACCAACTGGGCGCGGCCTTGCGCACCGCCCGCAAACAACTGGGGCTGACTCAGCCACAGCTGGCTTTGGCCGCAGGCGTGGGCACGCGTTTTATTGTGGATCTGGAGTCGGGTAAGCCCACGGTGCGGCTGGAGCATGTGCTGCGGGTGATTGATGCGCTGGGCGGCGAATTGCAGTTGAGTGGCTTGCCGGACGCTGCACCTGAAGACGCTGCTGACCGGGCAGCAGTAGTGCAGGGCGCACGCCATGGCGCATGAACTTGACGTCTGGCTGTTTGACCGGCGCGTGGGCAGCCTGTCGCTGGTGCATGGGCGGCTGAGCTTTGCCTATGCGCCTGACTGGTTGACGCAGCCGCAGGCCACAGCCTTATCGCAGTCGCTGCCGCTGCAGGCCGAGCCGTTTGACGATCACCAGACCCGGCCTTTCTTCGCCGGTCTGCTGCCCGAGGGGCAGATGCGCCGCCTGATTGCGCAGCAGTTTCAGGTGTCGGGGCAGAACGATTTCGCTATGCTGGACCATATTGGCGGCGAGTGCGCGGGGGCGGTGACTTTTCTGGAGCCTGGACAGGCCTTGCCACAGACTAACGGGGCTGGGGCGACCGGTGCAGAGGGTGATGTGGAGTGGCTCAGCGATGAAAAGCTGATCGCAATTCTGGACGAGCTGCCGCGCCGTCCCATGCTGGCGGGCGATGACGGCTTGCGGTTGTCGCTGGCCGGGGCGCAGGACAAGCTGCCCGTGGTGGTGGATGAGAGCAATCCGGGTTCAGTGCGGATCGGCCTACCGCGCAATGGCGCGCCCAGCTCGCATATCTTGAAGCCCGCCATTCATGCGGTGGATGACAGCGTGGCCAACGAAGGCTTTTGCATGCTGCTGGCTGAGGTGATGGGGCTGCGCCCGGCACCGGCGCGTATTCACCAGGTGCTGGGCCGTTCTTTTTTATTGGTGGAGCGCTATGACCGCGTGCTCAATGCTGCAGGTCAGCGCGAGCGCTTGCACCAGGAGGATTTTTGCCAGGCACTAGGCGTGGTGCCCGAGATGAAGTACCAAAACGAGGGCGGGCCTGGCTTGGCGCAGTGTTTTGGCCTGCTGCGCGCTGTGACAAAACCTAGCGCTCCGCAGATTCTGCGGCTGCTGGATGGGGTGACCTTTAATGCCTTGATCGGCAACCACGATGCCCATGGCAAGAACTTTTCGCTGCTCTATGCCGGCAAGTCACCTGCGCTGGCACCGTTTTACGATCTGCTCGCGACAGCGATCTATCCCCAGCTGACGCCCAAGATGGCCATGAAAATTGGCAGCAAGTACAAGTTTAGCGAGCTGGAGGTGCGGCACTGGGAGCAGTTTGCCGAGAGTGCTGGTTTGGCCAAAGCCGCCAGTAAAAAGCGATTGCAGGTGCTGGCCACCGAGCTGCCAGCGGCCGCGCGCCAGCTGCAGGCTGCGCCGCAACATGGCTTTGCAGGCAATGCGGTGGTGGAGCAGATCGTGCAGCTGATCGAACAGCGCTGCTCCCTGACGCTCAAGCGCTTGGCTTCTGCGTGATTGCTGTCTGCAGGCGAGGGGGTGTCGGCCAAGGCCGTAGTGCTGCACGGATCGCGGGCACATAAAAAATTCCCGTTCGGGAAATAATTTGCACTTTAAGTGGATTGATGAATAAAAATTACCGATCGGTAATTTTTTGCGCAACCATTCAACTCAACTGCAGAAACTGTTTTGATAGCTGTCAGTGCTTGATGGGTAAAGGCTGGAGTCGTATTTGTTGCATATTTTGCAGCGTAGATAACGTTCGCCATGTACTGACTACCTCGTTTTCAGTTCACACCCTCGGCAAACCTAAGAGGAAGCGTCAGCCTCTGCGGTAGACAGCAAGCTTAGGCGCGGAGTCAAAGAAAGGCAGCTCAGGCTGCCTTTTTGCTGGGCGATTGGGGCGGCTCTTCTGCGAGAACAATGAAGGCTTGGCCGCAGCGGGCAGGCTCAACGGCTGCGCCGCGCATCACATGCGCATCACGAGGTTTGAATGGAGGCTTGCAAACGAGCCCATTCTTCTGCCAGGGTGTTGGCAGGCAGTTGGCTGTTGCCGCGTCCGTACCAATAGCGGGCGTTGCTCAGATCTCCCTCGACCCGGTGCAGATAGCCATGGATTTGGCAAGACAGTTCATCGCCGTGCTTTTGCGCAATGGCGTGGGCCTCTTCCCAGTGGCCGGCCTGGGCCAGGTCCAGCACTTTTTGGTGATCGCAGCTCATGGAATTTCCTTTTTATTGATTCTTGTGGGATGCGGGCGGCCGCTGTTGGCGTGCCGCCGCCAGCCAAGCTTGAGCGTTGTGGTGTCTCGAATGAAGGGCCTACTGAGAACATTCCGGCCTTGCTCCATGGCGGAATGTTCTCATTGAGGGCATCAACCCGCAGCAGCGGGTGTCAAGCCAAGAAGGCTCAGGCCTTTTTCAAGAACTCTGACTTCAGGATGAAGGGGCCTTGGTCGGTCTTGCAATCCACGTCGTGGTCGCCGTTGTCATAGACCAGGCGAATGCCTTTGATCTTGGTGCCCTTTTTGATGACGGTGGACGAGCCTTTGACCTTCAAGTCCTTGACCAGCAGCACGCTGTCGCCGTCGGCCAGCGGTGTGCCGTTGGCGTCTTTGATGATGCGCGGGCCGCTGTCTTCGTCATCGGTGGGCGCGCTGGCCGACCATTCGTGGGCGCAGTCGGGGCAGACCAGCTGGTCGCCATCGGGGTAGGTGTTGTCCAGGCCGCATTGGGGGCAAGAGGGCAGGGTGGAATGGCTCAAGGATTCGCTTTCGTTCAAATGCTCTGAAGAGAAGGGGCTAAGGTTACCGCCTAGGCAGTAGTGGCCTGGCGGGGTGCGGATTGCATGCACCGCGCGCGCACCTTCAGCGGCAGTCACGCGGCACAGAGGTCGCGTCATGTGCCGTGTGGCTTGGCCAGACAGTTCAAAAGCCGCTCTGGTTATCTGCTTGCAATTTTGATAGCTGCTCGCGTCTGATAGGCGAGCGATAGCGGCTGTTTTGGTTAAAACTATTCGTACTCGAATTCCGCGCGGTAGTCGTCGCGGCTGATGCCTTCGGCCTGCAGCGGCGCGACCAGGCGAAAGCGTGTGATCTTGGCCGATGCGGTCATGTAGCCCTTGATGACCAGCTCGCTCGAGCAGGGCATTGGCGCTGGATCAGGTTAGCTGCCGATCGCGCTCAGTGAATCATGATTTTGATAGCTTTCAGCGCTTGATGCATCAGCACTAGAGGCTGTTTTTATAGGTTTTTAACGTCAAAAGACCAACGGCAAGTGCATTGTCTGCACCTGGCGTTGGTCTTTTCTTATGGATCAGCTCTTGCTGTCAGGCGCTCTCTAGCGCTCTGAGTCTTCTCAAGCTCGCTGGGCTTTGGCCTTGCGGATGGTGGCCAGCATCAGCACGATGACGGAGAGGATCAGCATGCCCAGCACCAGGTAGATGCTGTAGTGCTTGTTGCCGGTGTACTGGGTCAGGATGCCGGAGAGCATAGGGCTGGCGGCAGAGCCGAGGTTGCCCAGGCTGCTGATGAGGGCGATGCCGCCTGCGGCTACGGCGGGCGACAGGTAGTCGCTGACCAGGGCAAAGAACAGTGGTGGCAAGGCGGCCAGGCCGATGAGGGTGAAGGCCAGTGCGATCAGCGAGCCTTCCAGGTGTCCGTGCATCTGCAGCGTGATGACGAGACCGACAATGGCCATGCCGGTGGCGATGAAGAAATGCCAGCGACGTTCGCGGAATTTGTCCGAGCTGGCGCCGAAGATGATCATGCCGAACAGGCCCGCGATAAAGGGCAGGGCGGAGTAGATGCCTACGTGCAGCACGTCCTGTACGCCCAGGCCCTGGATGACGGTGGGCATCCAGAAGACGAACAGGTAGGTGGCGCCGTGCATCATGAAATAGGCGAGCGACAGGGCGTAGACCTTGGGGTCGCGCAGCAGCAGGCTCAGAGGGGTTTTGTTGCCGTGACCGCTCTTGTGGCCATGGTGGCCGCCGCCGCCAAGACCGGCATCGTTGTCGATGTTGTGCTGCAGGCGGGCTTTTTCGGCATCGCTTAGCCATTTAGCGTCGGCAGGCTTGTCTTGCAGGTAGAAGTACAGGATCAGGCCCAGGACGCAGGCGGGAGGGCCTTGAATCAGGAACAGCCATTGCCAGCCGTGCAGGCCGTCGATGCCGTTCATGTACTTGAGGATGGCGCCGCACAGCGGGCCGGCGATGACGGCCATGCCCATGACGGCGGACAGGAAGATGGAGATCACGCGGCCGCGGCGGGCCGAGGGGTACCAGTAGGTGAAGTAGAGGATGACGCCGGGGAAGAAGCCGGCTTCAAAGGCGCCGAGCAAAAAGCGCGCCACGTAGAACTGCATGGGCGTGGAGACCCAGGCCATGGCTGTGGCGACGATGCCCCAGATGACCATGATGCGCATGAGGGTCTTGCGGGTGCCGATTTTCTCTAGCAGCAGGTTGCTGGGCACTTCAAACAGAAAGTAGCCGATAAAGAACAGACCGGCGCCAAAGCCGTAAGCGGCAACGCCAAAATCCAGCGTCTGCTTCATCTGGATCTGCGCATAGCCGATGTTGATACGGTCGAGGTAGGCGACCATGTAGCAAAGCAGCAGCAGGGGCAGGATGCGCCAGCTGATCTTCGAATACAGCGCATTGTCTGCATCGACATCCGCATTGGCTTGCCTGGGCGTGATGCCCTGGGTGATTGTTGCGCTTGGGTTCATCGCAGTCTTAGCTCATGTTGTTGTATGTGGTTCAACTCGAGACAGTCCTGATCGTCTGTCGACGCCTGTCTTGGCAGTCCCGGTCGGCATGCCAGGGCTTGAAAGCCTGGGCTGATGGGCTGGGTAGAGTGGGGCGCTAGCAGGGAAGGGTTTCGGGCCCTCGGCCTCTTGTCGCCATGGTGTCGTTCTTGACGGCTGCCCCAGGCTGCGCCAATGGGCTGGCGATGATCGTGCCTCTACCGCGACTGCCACCGCTGGCCAATGCGCGTTTGTCTTCCAGTTCCAAATTCATATCGTATTTCCGCCATTCATCGCCAGAACCTGGGCGGCGAGCCACTCGTTGGCGTACAGCCGTGAAGCGCTTGCCAAGCATTGCCTGCAGGTTCGAGGTCAATGTAGGTTGCGGATACGCCACGGGCTTGACGCATCATGAACAATGATTGACATATCGCGACACCAAGGGTAAGCCCTAGCCTGGCTTTGAGGCTTGAAACGCGGCTGTATTTCGGCGGCTGCGAGCGGCTTGTACAGGGGGAGATTTGTCTCTGAGGCCCGCTTTGACGCCCAGCGGCAGGGTGGCGGTTGGAGATCGCGCTTGCGGCCTTATCCGCCGCTCTTCAAGCCACAAACCTGCTGCGAGCCTTTGATTATTTAGCTTTCACTGCTTTGATAGCAGGCAATACAGCAGCAGTCTGATGGCCGAGCGGGCGGCAGATGCGTCTATGCAGTGGCTGCTGTGGTTAAGATGTACGCAGGCAGTCCGATAAGCGCTTGCACTTTTGCTACGCAATTCGTGTCACTGAGCCTGCTCTGGTTTTGAACTTCCAGTAGCGCCCATCAGCGCACGTCCCTGTGGCGGCACTCCACAATTCACCAAGAAAGGTCGCATATGTCCCGTACTCTTACCGACACCGTTTCCTCCGCTCAAGACGATCTGGAAAAGCTGGTCAGCGATCTGCGCGGTCTGCTGTCTTCGCGAGACCTGGACAAGATTCCTGAAATCAGCGTGCTGCGTCAGCGTCTGGACGATGGCATGTCTCATGCCCGTGAATCGGCCGTGCGCGCTGCGCAGGAAGCCGCTCGCCAGGCCCGCGATGCTGCCGACGCTGCAGACCGCTACGCCCATGACGAACCTTGGCGCGTTGCCGGCGCGGCTCTGGCTGTCGGTGCTCTGGTCGGCTTTATGCTGGGCCGCCGTTAATTGACCGCTCAGCACACAAATTGCCTGTGAACTGGAATTCACTGTTAGGTCTGGATGCCTTGACGGCGCGTTGGCGCGCAGTGGCCATCGAAACGGCTATTGCCGCCGAAGACCGCGTCGATCTGGCGCGGCTGGAGTGGCGAGAGCACAAGCGCAGCTTGCAGACCTTGCTGATCCTGGTGGTGGCACTGGGCGGCTTGACGGTGGTGGCGCTGGTGATCCTGTCTCTGGCTCTGGTGGTGCAGTTTTGGGATACCCCCCATCGCGCCACCGTGGCCTGGTGCCTGGGCGGTGGCTGGACGCTGATCTGGGCCCTGGCCCTGTGGCGTTTACTGGCTGTGGTGCGTCAGCTGTCCAAGCCTTTTGCCTTGACCCGCAATGAGCTCAAGACCGACTGGCAAGCTCTCAAAGTGAAGCTCTAGCATGACAGATGCCGTGCCAACATCCTCCATGCAGCCCGCTCCAGCCGGGCCGCCTGCGGGCGTGAATCTCGCCCTGTGGGAGCAAGCTACCGTTGATCAGCAAAAAGTGCTGCGCCGCATTGCGGTACAGCGCGGACGGCTGCGTGCGCGTGCATCGGCCCGGGCGCAAGCCCTGGCGCTGCGCGATTCGCAGTCGGGCGATCACGTGCGCGCCGATGCGCCGTTGACCGAACGCTTGATGACTTTTGCCCGTTTGCATCCTGTGGCCGTGGCGGTTGCCGCTGCTGCAGCTTTGGCCGTAGGGCCGCGCAAGCTGTTTCGCCTGGGCGGCGTGATTCTGCCCTGGGTCATACGGCTGCAGCAAAAACGGCGCGAGCCATAAAGCAGCGCTGATACAGCGCTAACCTCCACAAAACAGCCCGTGCAACTTGCGTTGACGGGCTGTTTTTCTGTGGGCTTTGAAAGTCGATCAGCGCATGTTCGCAATGGCCTGCGCAGATTCACTCACCAGTTCGGGGCCGCGATAGATCAGGCCGCTGTAGATCTGCACCACATCGGCGCCGGCGCGGATTTTGCTGACGGCATCTGCGCCGCTCATGATGCCGCCCACGCCAATGATGGGGAAGCGGCTGCCCAAAGCCGAGCGCAGCTGGCGGATGACCTGGTTGCTGGCTTCCAGCACCGGAGCGCCCGAGAGCCCGCCGGTTTCTTCGGCATGCTGCAAGCCCTTGACGGCCTTGCGGCTGATGGTGGTGTTGGTAGCGATGACGCCATCCATGCCATGGCGCTGCAAGGTGGCGGCGATGACGCCGACCTGCTCTTCGTCCAGATCAGGAGCAATCTTCACAAACACCGGTGTGCGCTTGCCGTGTTGGGTGGCCAGTTGCTCGCGGCGCTCGGCAACGGCGCCCAGCAGCGCGTCCAGCGCTTCATCGCTTTGCAAAGCGCGCAAATTCTTGGTGTTGGGCGAGCTGATGTTCACGGTCACGTAGTCGGCGTGAGGGTAGACGCCGTCCAGGGCCTTCAGATAGTCGCTGGTCGCTTCTTCAATCGGCGTGGTGGCGTTCTTGCCGATGTTCAGACCGAGCAGCATGGGCGCACCATTGGCGCGCACTTGCGAGCGGCGCACATTGGCCAGGAAGGCATCCAGACCTTCGTTGTTGAAGCCCAGGCGGTTGATCAAGGCCTTTTTTTCAGGGATGCGGAACATGCGTGGCTTGGGGTTGCCAGGCTGGGGGCGGGGCGTGACGGTGCCTACTTCCACAAAGCCGAAACCCATGGCGGCCAGCGCGTCGATGCAGCGGGCGTTCTTGTCCAGGCCTGCGGCCATGCCCACACGGTTGGGAAACTTCAGACCCGCCAGCTCGATGGGGTCGCTGATCAGCGGGCGCTCCCAGGCTTTTTGCAGCAAGGTGTTCTGACCCTTGGCCATGAAATTCATGGTGAAGTCGTGAGCGGCTTCGGGGTCCATGCCGAAAAGAATAGGACGGGTCAGGGAGTAAGGAATAAGAGACATGAGGATAATCGCAGGATTATCTGGATTTTCCCTCATGACGACACCTGTTGCTTCCCTTTCTCAAGATGAACTGAAAACTTTGGTCGGACAAGCCGCGCTGAAATACGTGGTGGCCGGCGCTATTGTGGGCGTGGGCACGGGCTCCACGGTCAACAAGTTCATCGATGCACTTGCCACCATCAAGGATCAGATTCTGGGCGCTGTCTCCAGCTCCGTGGCCAGCACCGAGCGCCTGAAGGCCCTGGGCATCAAGGTGTTCGATGCCAACGAAGTGGACAGCCTGGCCGTCTACATCGACGGTGCTGACGAGATTGACGGCAAGGGCTATATGGTCAAGGGCGGCGGCGCTGCTTTGACTCGCGAGAAGATTGTGGCGGCTCTGGCTGAGCGCTTTGTCTGCATTGCCGATGAGTCCAAGCGTGTGGATGTGCTGGGCAACTTTCCTCTGCCCGTGGAAGTGATTCCCATGGCTGCCGCTCAGATTGCCCGCCGCTTCGAAGCCATGGGCGCTGACGTGACGGCACAAATCCGCATGAAGGACGGCACGCCCGTGGTAACCGACAACGGCCAGCATATTCTGGATGTGCGCAATCTGAAGATTGCCGATCCGCTGGCGTTTGAGTCCGACGTCAACCAATGGCCAGGCGTGGTGACTGTGGGTGTCTTTGCCCACCAGAAGGCTGCCGTGTGTCTGCTGGGAACGGCACAAGGCGTGCAGACGCTGGAATACTAAAAACGGCTGGTTCGCGGCCGCTGTTGCGGCTTGAGCGGCTGGATTGAAAAGGCCCTGCCAGTGGAATTCACCGGCAGGGCCTTTTTGCAGCCTTTTTTAATTAAAAATAGGCTATAGCCTATTATCTATAAGCGTAAGTAGCTATTTAAATAGTAGCGGCTTCCGGCAAGTCGGCAGGCTTGGTGCGCGCCAGTTTCATCACCTCGTGCGGGGGCAGGGTCTTGAGGCGGTGATCGCTCCAGGTCTGTCGCCAGCGGCGGGCACCGGGCAGGCCGTTGCGCAGGCCCAGCATGTGGCGGGCAATGGAGTACCAGTGCGTGCCATGCTCGCGGGCTTCGCGCTCCATATAGAGCACCATCTGCTCTTCCACGCTTTCGCGCGTGCGCTCCTTGCTGTCGTCGCCATAGAACAGCGCATCCCAGGAGGCCAGCCACCAGGGGTTGTGGTAGGCCTCACGGCCCACCATCACGCCGTCGACCTGTTGCAACTGCTCCAGCACGGTGTCATCGGTCTTGATGCCGCCATTGACGGCAATCGTGAGCTGGGGAAAGTCTTTTTTGAGCTGACTCACCATCTCATAGCGCAGCGGCGGAATCTCGCGGTTCTCCTTGGGCGACAGGCCTTTGAGCCAGGCGTTGCGGGCGTGGACGATAAACACCTCACAGCCGGCATCGGCCACTGTGCCTACGAAATCGCACACAAAGTCATAGCTCTCGATCTTGTCGATGCCGATGCGGTGCTTGACGGTGACTGGCACGTCCACCACATCCACCATGGCCTTGACGCAATCGGCCACCAGACTGGCCTCGTTCATCAAACAGGCGCCAAACGAGCCGCGCTGCACGCGTTCGCTGGGGCAGCCGCAGTTGAGGTTGATCTCGTCATAGCCCCATTGCGCACCCAGACGGGCGCTTTGCGCCAGATCGGCAGGCTCGCTGCCGCCCAGTTGCAGGGCAACAGGGTGCTCGCTAGGATCGAAACGCAGATGGCGCGGAACATCGCCATGGATCAGGGCACCGGTGGTCACCATCTCGGTGTAGAGCAAGGTGTGCTGGCTGAGCAGGCGGTGCAGATAACGGCAGTGCCTATCTGTCCAATCCATCATGGGGGCAACCGACATGCGCCACATGTTGTGAAGTGGTTGATTTTCTTTGATGTTTATATCGTTCATCGATGACATTCGAGGGCTTGCAGCACTGATTCAGCACCCTGAAAAACGCCCCAAAACCCCGATTCATGTCCCTGAGTGCTACAGGCAGTGCTACGAAAACAGCATGTAGCACTGGCAGCAGGGGACGACTACAGCCAGGAAGAGAGCGGACGGCCAGAGCGCATGTGCAGCCCGGATCCGTCTAAAGGATAAGGGTAGTATTGTGCACACAGAGGCGCAAACTTTCACTCGCAAGGCTTTGGCCAGGGCAAGCTAAAACGCAAGAGGCTTGCCCACAGAATGCCCGCTAGCCAATTGGAGAAGGCTGAGCTTGGCGAGGTGTTGGCTTGGGGCGTCAAGGCTGAATGGGCTGAAAAGCTTCTGCAAAGCAGCGGAATCTCGGGTATTCCCGCAAAGCAATTACGAGCGCTTGCCATAGCCTTGACACACTGGACTTGCATCCGCTCATACACAAGCGATGGTGCATCGGCACATCTGCCGGTCAAGCCCACGGACCGCTACGCCATCCGCGACAGCACACCGGCCCTGCCGAGCAGGCCAACGAACGGCCAGCATTGGCAGGCGCCTTTCCTCTTTATCCATTGACCAGGCTCAGCGCATAGCTGCGCCTGTGTGTCAAACGCGCAATGGCCAGCTGGCAGCTGGCGGCCATTGGAATTGAATCGATCAGAGACTTCATATGCATCCAGATACCAGCTTGCTTCAACCATCGAGGCCGAGCGAGCGCAGCCGTAACTACCTGGGACTGGCTCTTATTGCCAGCATTGCGCTGACCGCCTGCGCGGGCAAAGAAGCCGCCAAGCCAGAAGCCCAGCTTGTCTACACCAACGCCAATATTTTGACGGTAGACCAGAGCAATGCGCAGGCCGAGGCCGTGGCCATACGTGACGGAAAAATTCTGGCCGTGGGCGCAGCCAAAGACATTGCCGGATTTATAGGAGCCAACACCAAGGTGGTGGACCTGCAGGGCAAGACCATGATCCCCGGCATCTATGACGCGCACAGCCACTTTGCCGTCGCCAAATTGACGGGCACTTTTGTGGCCGATCTGAACAGTCCGCCCATAGGCACGGTGCGCAACATCGGCGACATTGTGACGCTGCTCAAGGCCCAGCAGGCCAAGGTTGGTGCCAAGGAGTGGGTCAGCGGCTCGGGCTACGACGACACTTTGCTGGCCGAAAAGCGCCATCCCACGCGCGCCGATCTCGACCAGATTTCGGCGACACAGCCGATTTTCCTGACCCATGTCTCGGGCCACCTCGCCGTCGCCAACAGCGCCGCGCTGGCCCTGGCGGGCATCACGGCCAGCACTCCCAACCCTGAGGGAGGAGTCATTCGCAAGAATGCCAAGGGCGAGCCCGATGGTGTGCTGGAGGAGACGGCCTTGTACCTGGTTGCCAAAATCCGGCCGGCGTTGACCGACGCCCAGCAGCGCGAAGGCATTCGCCTGGCCGGGCAATGGTACGCATCGCACGGTGTCACGACGGCCAACCACGGTGCAGCGACCACGCCCGCCCTGTTGAAGATGCTTGATGAGACGGCGTTGGCCGGAAAACTGCCTATCCGTGTGGTGACCTGGAGCGGCTTCGACACCATGGACGCCGTGGACAAGGTGAAGCTGAGCAGCGGCAAGATCAAGGTTGGCGGGGTCAAGGAGTTCTCGGACGGCTCGATCCAGGGCTATACCGGCTATCTGGGCGAGCATTACCACACGCCTTTTCACGGCGACACGCATTACCGTGGATTTCCGCGCTTTACCCGCGAAGATCTGGCGGCAAGAGTGCTGAAAGTGCACGAATCCGGCCGCCAGATCATGATCCACGCCAATGGCGATGCGGCCATCGACGATGTGCTGTATGCCTACCGCAAGGCGCAGGAGGCATCGCCGCGCAAAGATGCCAGGCAAGTCCTGATCCACTCGCAGATGATGCGAGAGGATCAGCTGGACGAGGTCAAGCGTCTGGCTGCCATCCCCTCCTTTTTTGTGCTGCACACCTATTACTGGGGTGACCGTCACCGCGACATCTTCATCGGCCCGGATCGGGCATCACGCATCAGCCCGGCGCGCTCGGCCAAGGAGCGGGGTCTGGTCTACACCATCCACACGGACACGCCCATCGTGCCCATGGAGCCCATGCGCCTGATCTGGTCTGCCGTGAACCGCGCGACCACCAGCGGCGTGGTCCTGGGCGCGGAGCAGCGTATTCCAGTCGCCGATGCCTTACGCGCGACGACGATCAACGCCGCCTACCAGAACTTTGAGGAAAAAGAGCGGGGCTCCATCGAAGTCGGCAAGTACGCGGACATGGTGGTTCTGTCCGATAACCTCGCCAAGGTCGATCCCATGGCCATCAAGGACATCAAGGTGCTCGAGACCATCGTCGAAGGCCAGTCGGTCTATCAGGCCGCTCGCTGATCGAGGCTTGAGGGGAGGGGGCAGATGCTGCGTGCTTCTGCGCTCTCCCTATCTGCAGCGGGTAGGCATGTGGCCAGTCGTAAAGTCTATGTCGTCCAGTTCATTTGCGGTGGCGGTGGCTAGTGCAATGGCAAAGCGAGGACTAAGCTTGGGCTGCTCGGCTTACCGGCTGCGCTATGGCAGCTTCGGGCGAAAGGAGCTCTTATGCTGACCCATTGTGCTGTGACGACGATGCTGCCGGTGATGGATATGGATCGCGCCCGGGCCTTCTATGAAGGCTGTCTGGGCTTGACGCGTGGGGTGTTACGCCCCGACGGCAAGTTTGTCTATATGGTCGGCGGCAGTGCACTGGCATTGTTTCCCAAGCCCGGTGGCACCAAAGCGGAACATACGGCCATCAGTTTCCAGGTCTCGGACATTGCCGCAAGCGTCGAAGAGCTCAAGGGCAGGGGAGTGGTGTTCGAGGACTACGACTTTCCGGACTTCAAGACCCTCAACCATGTTTGCGTGCTGGGGTCCGAGAAAGCTGCCTGGTTCAAAGATACCGAGGGCAACTATCTCTGCATACACCAAGATTTGGCGCCGGCCGGCGGAGAGGGCTAGCGGAGGGGCCCCAGGCCGTTGTCGGGTCTGAGAGTTTTCGAGTATTGCTGGCATAGATCCCGCGATCTGTTGGTGGCAGCACGACAGGGCACAGAGTGGCGCACACGACTTGGTCCATCGGCGATTGGTGATTGAGTCGAGGTGGCAGACCGCGCTGGACAAAGCCAGGTTAGTACAGAAATACCGCAATGCGAGGTGTGCCTGCAAAGCAACCAAGTAGCAAGACCTGTGTTTGCAGCGTCACGCTCTGGGAGCTCAACGCATCTTGGACCTGGAGTTTCGAGGCAACGCCAATTTCGTCAGCGTATTTTAATATTTAATGTAACTTACATGTAGGTGATTGGCAGACCTAAAAAATGAAAAGGCACAACTCGACCTAAAAACTAGAGGCCCGCTAAAGCGGGCCTAATGTCAAACAACCACGCTGTTTTTCCAGCGATCGACTGGTTTCCCGTACATGGTCTCGATGTCCTGCTCGTAATAGGCCATCAGGTTCTTGCGTTTGAGCTTGAGGGTAGGGGTCATGAGACTGTTGTCAATCGTCCAGGGCTCCTGAACCAGATGCACTGCGCGCGGCACGGCATAGCGGGCAAAGCTGCGGGTCTGCTTTTCGATACGGGCCAAGGCTTCGCGTTCTGCCGCCGAGTGGTTGAGGCTGGCAGGGTCTGAGGCGTCCAGGCCCTGCGCCTGGGCCATGGCCTGCCATTCTGTGGTGTTGACCACGGCGATGCAGGCGATGAAGGGCCGGTCTTCGCCCAGTATCAGGACTTGCTCGAACAGCGGATCGGCCATGATGGCTTGCTCCACATCGTTGGGCGGCACTTTCTCGCCAGTAGAGGTGACGATGATCTCTTTGATGCGCCCTTGAATCCGAACTCGTCCGTCTTCCATGACGGCTTGATCGCCGGTCTTGAGCCAGCCGTCTGCGGTAAAGGTCTTGGCCGTGTCTTCGGGGCGGTTCCAGTAGCCGCGCATCACCATGGGGCCGCGAATCTGCAGCTCGCGGTCTTCGCCGATGCGCAACTCGGCGGTGGGCAAGGCCCGGCCTACGGTGGCCGGATGGTTGTCGTCCAGCGCATTGGCCGCCACGACAGGCGCTGTTTCCGTCATGCCATAGCCCTGTATCAAGGGCAGACCCAGGCCCAGAAATACGCGGGCGTTGGCGGCCGACAGCGGTGCGCCACCACTGACGGCGGCGCGCAAGCGCCCGCCAAACTGGGCCAGCAGCGGCTTGGCAACCAGTATTTGCAGCAGCCACCAGGGAAGATGCTGCATCCAGCCACCGGTGTCCGTATCAGCTTCGGCAGCAGCCGCTTCGGGTTTGATGCCCTGGGCTTGGCAAAAACGCTTCCACCCTACAGCCACGGCAGCGTTGAAAAGCCGGTGCTTGAATGGCGATTTGGCCAGCGCCTCGACAATCTTGGCATTCACGCGTTCATAGATGCGCGGTACGGAGATGAGCACCGTAGGCTTGACGGTCTTCATGTCCTCGGCAATCTGAGCCACCGATCGGGCATAGGCCACGCAGGAGCCGCAGGCCACCGCCAGGTAGTAGCCCGTGGTGCGTTCAAAGGTATGCGACAGCGGCAGAAACGAGAGAAACACATCGCTGGGAAAAGCCTGTACCCGTTGCATGACGGCATGCAGGTCGCTGACCACATTGCGGTGGGTCAGCATCACGCCTTTGGGCTTGCCTGTGGTACCCGAGGTGTAGACGATGCCTGCCAGGTCCTCTTCGGCCGGCGGCGCAGGCAAGGGCCTGTTTTGTTCCCGGCCCTTGGCTAGCCACTGAGATAGAGGAAGCAGCGGTATTTGCTGCAATGCCTGTATTTCTGGCGACGCGTTTTCATCGACCAGCCGCCGAGCGTCGTAGCCCTCTTCTGCCGCCTTGCCCTGAGGGGCTAGGATGACGGCCTTGAGCTCGGGCAGGCTCTGGCCCGTGGCGCATATTTTTTGCCAGGCTTTGGCGTCGGCCACCAGCAGCAAGGAGGCACCGGAATCGGCCAGGATATAGGCCACACTGCCGGCGTTATCGATGGCGTGCAGCGGCACCGGTACCAGGGCGCAGCGCAGACTGGCCTGGTCCATGGTCATGGCATCCAGGCCGTTGGGCAGCAAAATGGCTACGCGCGCGCCAGCAGGCAGCTGCTGGGCGGCCAGTGCCTTGCACCATTGCAGCACACGTTCCTCCGTCTGCTTCCAGCTCAAGCTGCTCCATTGCTGGCGGCTTTCGTCAAAACTACGGTAAGCCTCGCCCTCGGGTGTTTCGCTCACGCGCAGCGCCAGCAATTGCGGCAAAGTCTGTGCCTGGGTGATGGAGGCCGGCAGATTGGCCATTTCCAGCACGGCGGTGGCAGTGGAATTTGTCATGGGTCGAATCCTGGGAGATGGGCGAACTTGGAGCGAGCCAGCTGCCGGGCGACATGCCGTTGCAGCTAATCCTGCAGCTCCCGGAATAATAGCTGCTTGTGCGCTAAGGCCGGCAGACGCCGCGACCTGCCCGGGCCATCCACGACCTGCTGCGCTGAAAATATAGAGAAAATAGCCTGCAAGACCAATAGATATATCCGAATATAGCTACTTATTTAATAGCAATATCCGGCAATCGCAACCTGTCATCAATGAGCGACGGATTGCTGCTGCCTGATACCTTCATAGCAAACGCCGATGTAGTGGTGTACCCGGTCATGTTCATCGCGCACGGCGGTGATGGACAGGTGGTGCGGGTTGCCGGTATGCAACAGCTTCCAGTCGCCTTGCCAGTGGCCGGTACGCAGCACTTCGGTCCAGATGCTGGAAACACTCGCTGTGGCGCCGGCATCATCGGCGATATCGATGTACAGGGCCGAAAATTCCTTGTTGCGCGCGGTTTTGCGCGACAGGCCGCTCATGCGCTCGTAGGCCGGATTGATGTCCACCACGCGGCGGTTGGCATCCAGCACCACCACACCTTCGTAGCTGTGCTCAAACACGGTGACGGCAATACGCAGATCGCGTGCGGTCTTCTTCTGCTCGCTCAGATCCGTCAAGATGCCCACATACATGCGTTGCCCGCGGGCGTCGGCCTGGCTGAGCGCCAGGCGCAGTGGAATCAGCGTGCCGTCCTTGTGCTGGGCCAGCACTTCCGAGACCTTGTCCTTGAGCGGAGGACCGCCGTCTTGCTGAATTTTCTCGTGCTGCAAGACATAGTGGTCGTGCTGATCGGCCAGGGCAGCGGGCATGAGCATTTTCACGCTCCGGCCTATGACCTCCTGCGCGCTCCAGCCAAAGATGCGCTGTGCGGCAGGGTTGTAATCGAGCACGATGCCGCAGGTGTCTATGCAGATAATGCCGTCTGCGGCCATTTGCACCAGGGCACGCAGATGGGCGGCATTCATGTCTTCAATCATCCAGCGTGAGCGGTAATGCAGCAAGGCATTGGCCTGAACGATCAGGCTGCCTACGCCCAGTGCGACCAGGGCAATCGTCAGGGCCAGAACCTGAGAGTCGTCGCCAGGCATCTGCTCATATAGCGCACTCTCATACCCATCGCTTACGCGCAAGGCCAGCATGGCGGTGTAGTGCATGCCGGCTATGGCGCCGCCCATGATGATGGATGCCCCCATCTTGCGGGCCAGCGAATGCGATAGATCAGCGCTCGCCAGACCGAAGCGTACCCAGAGTGCCAACATGGCCAGTGCAATACCCACCAGCAGCGACAGCGTAAACCAGGGGGCGGAGTATTGGTGTGGCGAATGCGTTTGCATGGCAGCCATGCCGCTGTAATGCATGGCGGCGATACCCAGGCCCACCAAAATTCCTCCCAGAATCAGCGGCAAGCGCTGCAGCTGTGGCCTGGCCAGCAGCGCCAGCACCACGGCCGAAGCAGCAATGCCAGGGAAGATGGAGAGTATGGTCAGCGGCAGGTCATATTTCACATCGGCATGCAGGGTGTATCCCAGCATGGCAATGAAGTGCATGGCCCAGATACCGGCGCCCAGGCTGAGACTGCCGCTGCCAATGGCCAGCATGCGCAACTGTGGTGTAACGGCTTTTTGCGCCAATGCAGCCAGGCGCAAGGCCTGGCTGGAAGCAATCACGCTGACCAGAAACGAGAGCAGAACCAGCCATAGATCATGCTCGCCCATGGTTGGGGGCATATCTGAGGGACCGCTCCAGAAAAAGTGGGCCAGCATTACGAGAAATCCTGTAGGAATGTATCGAGCATTCAGTTACATCTATAGCTTCCCACAAAATGGGTAATTTCAGCTAGTGAAATATGTAGGTGTTTGTGTCTGCAGGATAAAACTGACGCGCGATCAGAATCGTCTTACCAAGCCATGCGCGGCATTTGCGGCGGGATCTGGGCTGGGCGTACACGCCACTTAAAGCGTGGGCGAGGTGACGCTGCGCGCAAGCCGTGTTGCTGCGGCTAGGTGGCGGCTACCAGCCCATTGCTGAAATGCTCGCGTACTGCCGTCGCCGCCATGTCTCCATTGCGCTGCAGCAAAGCGGACATGATGGCCTCGTGCTCAGCCAGCGAATCCTTGATACGGCCTTGCTTGAACAGCGACTTGTGGCGATTGAGCTTCATGACCTTGCGCAAATCGGCCACCAGCTGATCGCGCCAGCGGTTGTCTGCGTAGTCCAGGATTTGCATGTGAAAGCTCTCATTGAGCTCAAAGAAACGATCCGCGTCCTCGGTGTTGTCCACCAACTGTTGGTGGGTTTCATGCAAAGCGGCCAGTTGCTCGTCGCTGGCCGTATCGGCCACGACCTTGGCAGCATCTGCTTCCAGCAAGCTCAGCAGGTGGTAGACGTCGGCAATATCCTTGGGCGAGACTTCGGTCACATAGGCGCCGCGGCGCACCTTCATGGTGACCAGGCCTTCGGCAGCCAGCACTTTCAGCGCCTCGCGCAAAGGCGTGCGGCTGATGCCGTATTCCTCGGCAAGCTTGAGTTCGTCAATCCAGGCGCCCGGCTCCAGCTCATGCTGAAAGATGCGCTGGCGCAACTGCTCCGCCACTTGTTCATACAGTGCGCTGGGGGTCAAAGTTTTTCTTGTCATGTCGCCCGATTGTAGATGCTGAATATTTTGAATTCATAATTATGAATAATGTACACTTGCGACATCTAGGTACTTCACCGCAATTCCACTCAAAACTTCGTCGCGTTTCGCGCACAGGACAAGAGAGACACCATGAGCCAAGAGAACCCGACAGCCCAGGGCCAGACCGAATTTCCCGCTGCTGATCTGCAAGCCTGGAACAAGGCTGCCAACAAGGCGGCCCCCGGTGGAGACATCAACAATCTGAACTGGGTCACGCCGGACGGCATCACCGTCAAGCCTCTGTACACGGCGCAAGACACTGCCGATCTGGCCTACACCGACACGCTGCCGGGTTTTGCTCCCTATATTCGCGGTCCTCAGGCCACCATGTACGCGGGCCGTCCCTGGACGATTCGCCAGTACGCCGGTTTTTCCACCGCCGAGGAATCCAATGCCTTCTATCGCAAGGCCCTGGCTGCCGGCGGTCAAGGCGTTTCCGTGGCCTTCGATCTGGCCACGCACCGCGGCTATGACTCCGACCATCCCCGCGTGACGGGCGACGTGGGCAAGGCCGGCGTAGCGATCGATTCGGTGGAAGACATGAAGGTGCTCTTCAACCAGATCCCGCTGGATAAGGTCTCAGTCTCCATGACCATGAACGGCGCCGTCCTGCCCGTGCTGGCCGGCTATGTGGTGGCGGCCGAAGAACAAGGTGTGTCGCAGGACCAGCTCTCCGGAACGATTCAGAACGACATTCTGAAAGAGTTCATGGTGCGCAACACTTATATCTACCCGCCCAAGCCGTCGATGAAGATCATCGGCGACATCATCGAGTACACGAGCGCGAACATGCCCAAGTTCAACTCGATCTCGATCTCCGGCTATCACATGCAGGAAGCCGGCGCCAACCAGGCGCTGGAGTTGGCCTTCACCCTGGCCGACGGCAAGGAATACGTGAAGACCGCCGTGGAAAAAGGCATGGACGTTGACGCTTTTGCGGGCCGCCTGTCCTTCTTCTGGGCGATTGGCATGAACTTCTATCTGGAAGTGGCCAAGATGCGCGCTGCCCGCCTGCTGTGGTGTCGCATCATGCAAAAGACCGGTGCCAAGAACCCCAAGAGCCTGATGCTGCGCACCCACTGCCAGACTTCCGGTTGGTCGCTGACCGAGCAGGATCCTTACAACAATGTGGTACGCACCACCATCGAGGCCATGGCAGCCGTCTTTGGCGGCACCCAGTCGCTGCACACCAATGCGCTGGATGAAGCCATTGCCCTGCCTACCGAGTTCTCCGCCCGTATTGCCCGCAATACCCAGCTGATCATTCAGGAAGAAACCCACATCACCAATGTGATCGACCCCTGGGCCGGTTCCTACATGATGGAAAAGCTGACCCAGGAAATGGCCGACAAGGCCTGGGCCATCATCGAGGAAGTGGATGCCATGGGCGGCATGACCGCGGCCGTGGATTCGGGCTGGGCCAAGCTCAAGATCGAAGCCGCCGCCGCCGAAAAGCAGGCCCGCATCGACTCCGGCAAGGAAGTCATCGTCGGCGTCAATAAATACAAGTTGGCCAAGGAAGATCCGGTCGACATTCTGGAAATCGACAACGTCAAGGTGCGCGACGGCCAGATCAATCGTCTGAAGGATATCAAGGCAAAACGCGATACAACCCAGGTGGAACAAGCGCTGGCTGCTCTCACTTCGGCAGCAGAATCGGGCCAAGGCAATCTGCTGGATCTGGCTATCAAGGCCGTGCGCCTGCGCGCCACCGTGGGTGAAGTTTCCGACGCGCTGGAAAAAGTCTACGGCCGCCACCGCGCCGATACGCAAAAGGTGACCGGTGTGTACGCTGCCGCTTACGACTCCGCCGAAGGCTGGGACAAGCTGAAGGAAGAAATCAACACCGCCTCCGAAGCCCTGGGTCGTCGCCCTCGCGTGATGATTGCCAAGTTGGGTCAGGACGGTCATGACCGTGGCGCCAAGGTGGTGGCTACCGCCTTTGCCGATCTGGGTTTTGACGTGGACATGGGCCCGCTGTTCCAGACACCCGAGGAATGCGCCCGCCAGGCGATTGAAAACGATGTGCACGCCGTGGGTGTCTCCACCCTGGCTGCCGGTCACAAGACTCTGGTGCCCGCCATCATTGCCGAGCTGCAAAAACAAGGCGCTGACGACATCATCGTCTTCGTGGGCGGCGTGATTCCTGCGCAGGACTATGATTTTCTGTACAACGCCGGCGTCAAGGGCGTCTACGGCCCCGGCACGCCAATTCCTGCCAGCGCCAAGGACGTGCTCGAGCAGATCAAGAAGGCCAACGGTCTTTGATCGGCCCCGGTTGCATACAGAGCAAAGGCGATCCAAGTGACTCCTGAGCAAATGCAAAACGGCATCCTGCACGGCGAACCCGCCGTGCGCCGCCGGGCCATGGCCAAGGCCATTACCTTGCTGGAATCTTCGCGTGCCGACCACCGCGAGCAGGCCGACGGCTTGCTCACGGCTCTGCTGCCGCATACGGGCAAGTCTTTCAGGCTGGGCATCAGCGGCGTACCGGGCGTGGGCAAATCCACCTTCATCGAGGCGCTGGGCCTGTACCTGATTGCTCAGGGCCTGCAGGTGGCGGTGCTGGCGATCGATCCCTCGTCCACCGTCTCCGGCGGCTCCATTCTGGGCGACAAGACCCGCATGGAGCACCTGTCCATGAATCTGCAGGCCTATATCCGCCCCAGCCCCAGCAGTGGCACGCTGGGCGGCGTGGCCGAGAAGACCCGCGAAGCCATGCTGGTCTGCGAAGCGGCCGGCTATGACGTGGTCATCGTCGAGACCGTGGGGGTGGGCCAGAGCGAGATTGCCGTGCACGGCATGACGGACATGTTCTGCGTGCTGCAGCTGCCCAATGCGGGCGATGATCTGCAGGCCATCAAAAAAGGCGTGATGGAACTGGCCGACCTGGTAGTCATCAACAAGGCCGATATCGATCCCCATGCCGCCACACGCGCCCAGGCGCAAATCACCTCCAGCCTGCGCCTTCTGGGCATGCACGGCAATCCTGACCATGCAACCCACGGCGCCCTGTGGCAGCCGCGCGTGCTGCAGATCAGTGCCTTGCTGGGCCAGGGGGTGGATGCTTTCTGGGCGGCGGTTGCCAGCTTCAAGGACATGCAGACCAGCAATGGCCGCCTGGCCTTGCGCCGCGAAAAGCAGTCGCTGGCCTGGATGTGGGAGCGCATCGACTTCGGCCTCAAGCAGGCGTTTCGCCAGCACACCGAGGTCAAGGCTATGCTGCCTGCATTGCAAGCCGATGTGGCTGCGGGTCGCATCGCTGCCAGTACAGCGGCAAGAAATCTGCTTCTAGCTCAAATGAAGTAAGCGTAAGAAGCTCACTTAACCATAGCATCGCACTAGCAAACATTGCGAGACAAACAACCCAAATCACGTTAGAGGACAAGCATGCAAGACGATATCCTGAAGCAGCTGGAAGCCAAGCGAGAACTCGCCCGGCTGGGTGGGGGACAAAAGCGCATCGATGCGCAGCACAAGAAGGGCAAGCTCACGGCGCGTGAACGCATCGAGCTGCTGCTGGACGACGGCACCTTCGAAGAGTGGGACATGTTCGTGGAGCACCGCTGCACGGACTTCGGCATGGAAAACACCAAGATCCCCGGCGACGGCGTGGTCACCGGCTACGGCATGATCAACGGCCGCCTGGTCTTTGTGTTCAGCCAGGATTTCACCGTTTTCGGCGGTGCACTGTCTGAAACCCATGCCGAGAAGATCTGCAAGGTGATGGACCAGGCCATGAAGGTCGGCGCTCCCGTCATCGGTCTGAACGATTCGGGTGGTGCACGTATCCAGGAAGGCGTGGCTTCCCTGGGCGGCTATGCCGACGTGTTCCAGAAGAACGTGCTGGCTTCGGGCGTGGTGCCCCAGATCTCCATGATCATGGGCCCCAGCGCCGGCGGTGCCGTGTACTCGCCGGCCATGACCGACTTCATCTTCATGGTCAAGGATTCGAGCTATATGTTCGTGACCGGCCCTGAAGTGGTGAAGACCGTGACCCACGAAGAAGTCACGGCAGAAGAGCTGGGCGGTGCCATCACTCACACCACCAAGAGCGGCGTGGCCGACATGGCTTTCGAGAACGACGTGGAAGCACTGATGATGCTGCGCCGTCTCTACAACTACCTGCCGCTGAACAACAAGGAAAAGGCCCCGGTACGCGAAACCACCGATCCGGTGAACCGCGCCGACCTGTCGCTGGATACGCTGGTGCCCGAGAACGCCAACAAGCCCTACGACATGAAGGAGCTGATCCTCAAGACCGTGGACGATGGCGACTTCTTCGAGCTGCAGCCCGAATACGCCAAGAACATCCTTATCGGTTTTGCCCGCATGGCCGGCCAGACTGTGGGCGTTGTGGCCAACCAGCCCCTGGTGCTGGCAGGCTGCCTGGATATCAAGTCTTCCATCAAGGCCGCGCGCTTTGTGCGCTTCTGCGATGCTTTCAACATCCCCGTGGTGACCTTTGTGGATGTGCCCGGCTTCATGCCCGGTACCAGCCAGGAATACGGCGGCATCATCAAGCACGGCGCCAAGCTGCTGTACGCATACGCTGAAGCCACAGTGCCGAAAATCACCGTCATCACCCGCAAGGCCTACGGCGGCGCGTACGACGTGATGGCTTCCAAGCACTTGCGCGGCGACGTGAACCTGGCCTGGCCCCATGCCGAAATCGCCGTCATGGGCGCCAAGGGCGCGGTGGAGATCATCTTCCGCGAAGACAAGAACGACCCCGAGAAGCTGGCCGCCCGCGAAGCCGAATACAAGGCCCGCTTTGCCAACCCCTTTGTGGCCGGCGCCCGCGGCTTTATCGACGATGTGATCCAGCCGCACGAGACGCGCAAGCGCATCTGCCGCAGCCTCGAGATGCTCAAGAACAAGCAGCTCGACAATCCGTGGCGCAAGCACGGCAACATCCCGTTGTGAAAGCGCTGTAATCGTGCGCCCGAACCTGCTTTTTCTGTTTGACCTGCGCCAGGATCAGCAGGACCCGTCCGTCATTGACGCGACGGTGCGTTCGGGCGCGCAATTTGGCGGTACCAACCTGTGGGTGCTGTTCTTCGCCATCCTGATCGCGTCGGTGGGGCTCAATACGAACTCCACGGCCGTGATCATTGGCGCCATGCTGATTTCCCCGTTGATGGGGCCCATCGTCGGTCTTGGCTACGGTGCGGCGGTGCAAGACCTGGGTTTGATCCGCATGGCGGGCAAGAACCTGGCCATTTTCGTCGTCCTGAGTCTGCTCACCTCGGTGCTGTACTTCACGCTCAGCCCCTTGGAGCAGCCCCAGTCCGAGCTGATGGCGCGCACCTTTCCCACGCTGTGGGATGTGCTCATCGCCGCTTTCGGTGGTGCGGCCGGCATGGTGGCGGTGACGCGCCGCAGCTTCTCCAATATCGTGCCGGGTGTGGCCATTGCCACGGCTCTCATGCCCCCGCTGTGCACCGCAGGCTTTGGCATTGCGCATGGCCGCTGGGACATGTTTGGCGGAGCTTTCTACCTGTTCATCATCAACGGCATGTTCATCGGTGTCTCCACCTTGGGGGTGGCCAAGCTGCTGCGCCTGCCAAGACAGGGCGAGCTCGACGAAGCGACGCGCAAGCGCCACCGCATCATCATCGTGCTGGGCCTGACCGTGGTGCTGGTGCCCAGCGTGTGGATGGCCTATCGCCTGGTGCAGCAAGAGGTGTTTGCCAGTGCCGCAGTGCGTGTGGCGCGGGAGCTGGAGACGGAGCCCGACAGCCACGTGCTGATGCACGAGGTGGATGCCGGCTCACGCACGCTGCGCCTGGTTCTGGCCGGCCGGGTCGACAAAGACCAGTTGCGCGAGCAGGTGCGACGCCGCATGCAAAGCAATGGGCAGGCCGATGTGACGGTGCTGATGCGCGATGCCGGAGACGACTCGCTCAATGTGGAAAAGCTGCGCCAGGAACTGCAGGACGGCGTGAACCGCACGCTGGTGGAACAGGTCAAGTCCATGGATGCACAGCTCAAGCGCCTGCAGCAGAATGTGGCTCAAGCCAAGGCGGTGGCTGAAGTACCGGCCGTCAAGCCGGTCGATGCCCGGGCACTGCTTGAGGAAGTGCAAGCCCAGCAACCGCTGGTCTGCGCGCTGACCTTGGCACAGGGCGAACGTTCCGCTGGCGATGGCGCTCAACCGGCCAGTGTGGTGGTGCTGGATGTGGCCCAACCCTTATCCACGCACGACAAGGACGGCCTGAGCCGTTGGCTTGGCGTGCGATTAGAAAAATCTGAAGTGCAGTTGATCGAGCGCCCGGATCCCCGCTCGCTCAATTCTCGAGATAAAAACCGAAGGAAGCAGACAACATGTTTACCAAAATCCTGATTGCCAACCGCGGAGAAATTGCCTGCCGTGTGATTGCTACTGCCCGCAAAATGGGCATCCAGACCGTGGCGGTCTATTCCGATGCGGACAAGGATGCACGCCATGTGAAGCTGGCCGACGAGGCCGTGCACATCGGTGCAGCGCCCAGCCGCGAGTCCTATCTGGTGGCCGAGCGCATCATTGCAGCGGCCAAGCAGACCGGCGCGCAAGCCATTCACCCTGGCTACGGATTTCTGAGCGAAAACGAGGCTTTTGCCAAGCGCTGCGAAGACGAAGGCATTGCCTTTATCGGTCCCAAGGCGCATTCGATTGCCGCCATGGGCGACAAGATCGCTTCCAAGAAGCTGGCCAACGAGGCCCAGGTCAATACCATCCCTGGCTACAACGATGCCATCGCCGGCCCCGAGCAGGCCGTGGAAATCGCCAAGGGTATTGGCTATCCCGTGATGATCAAGGCTTCGGCCGGCGGCGGCGGCAAGGGCTTGCGCGTCGCGTTCAACGACAAGGAAGCCTTTGAAGGCTTTGCCAGCTGCCAGAACGAAGCCCGCAACAGCTTTGGCGATGACCGCATCTTCATCGAGAAGTTTGTGCAGGAGCCGCGCCACATCGAAATCCAGATTCTGGGCGACAGCCACGGCAATGTGGTGTATCTGAACGAGCGCGAGTGCTCGATCCAGCGCCGCCACCAGAAGGTGATCGAGGAAGCGCCAAGCCCCTTCATCAGTGAGGAAACCCGCAAAGCCATGGGTGAGCAGGCCGTGCAACTGGCCAAGGCCGTGAAGTACCAAAGCGCCGGCACCGTGGAGTTCGTGGTCGGCAAGGACCAGGACTTCTACTTCCTGGAAATGAACACCCGTCTGCAGGTGGAGCACCCGGTCACCGAGTGCATCACCGGCCTGGATCTGGTCGAGCAGATGATCCGCGTGGCCGCTGGCGAAAAGCTTTCCTTCGCTCAGGCCGATGTCAAGCGCGACGGCTGGGCCATCGAGTGCCGTATCAACGCCGAAGACCCGTTCCGCAACTTCCTGCCATCGACCGGCCGTCTGGTGCGCTTTTCGCCTCCCGAGCAGACCATGTGGCAGGCCGATACCGAGCACCTGCAAGGCGTGCGCGTGGATACCGGCGTGTATGACGGCGGCGAGATTCCCATGTTCTATGACTCGATGATCGCCAAGCTCATCGTGCACGGCAAGGATCGCAACGAAGCCATTGCCAAGATGCGTGAAGCCCTGAACGGCTTTGCCATTCGCGGCATCAGCTCCAACATCCCGTTCCAGGCCGCGCTTCTGGCCCACCCCAAGTTTGTGACGGGCGAGTTCAATACCGGCTTCATCGCCGAGCATTACAGCCACGGCTTCCATGCCGAGGACGTGCCTCACAGCGATCCGGATTTTCTGGTTGCCCTGGCACTGTTCCGCAACCGCCGCTACCGCGCGCGCGCTTCCACCATCACCGGCCAGATGCAGGGCCACAACGTGCAGGTGGGCGAGCGCTACACGGCTGCGGTGCTGGGCGCCGAAGGCAACAACCAGTATGTGAGCGGTGAGGTCACCGATTTCGACGCGCTGTCCCGTGTCTGCAAGGTCGTCGTCAACGGCAAGACCTACGAATTCCGCAGCAATGCGGATATCCGTGATCTGGTCGTACGCGGCAGCTGCAACGGCAAGCCTTTCACCTGCCAGATCGAGCGCGGCACGCCCAAGAATCCGCTGGCTCTGCGCGTGATTCACAACGGCACGCAAGCCGATGTGCTGGTGCTCTCGCCCAAGGGTGCCGAGCTGCACCGGCTCATGCCTTACAAGGCTCCGCCCGATCTGTCCAAGTTCCTGCTCTCGCCCATGCCCGGCCTCTTGGTCGACGTGGCCGTGCAGCCCGGTCAGAAGGTGCAAGCCGGCGAAAAGCTGGCCGTCATCGAAGCCATGAAGATGGAAAACATCCTCTTCGCAGCACAGGACGGCGTGGTGAGCAAGGTCTCGGCCAGCAAGGGCGATTCCTTGGCTGTGGACGACATCATTCTCGAATTCGAGTGATGTACCGGAATCAGGCAGCTGCGTAAGCTCTGCCTGATATCCCCCAAGCCCGCCTGGCCGCAAAGCCTTGCGGGTTTTTCAATGCCAACCGGCTCTAGCCCTGGATGAACAAGCACCATCAGCTATGAATTTGAATGCATACGAATCATCGGCAAGCCGCAACGGCGGCTTGCCGCGCAGCTTGCTAAGCCTGGTGGGAGTGGTGCTGCTGGTCGATGCCCTCGTGTTGATGCTGATGGGCCATTTCAATGTGGGTGTGCTGGTGCCGGCAGTGCTGGGTCTGGCCGCCGTGTTGCTGGCCTGGAAATGGAAGGCGGTTCAGCGTTGGCGCAAGGCCAGGGCACTGCATGAACGGCTTTGGGGCATAGGCTGGATGGCATTTGCGCTGTGGCTGATCAGTCTTGGACTCTTCTGGAGCCGCTTGTCAGGCCTGGGTCTGGAGCCGGCGCAAGTTCCGCCGGTGCAAGCCATTGTGGTGCTGGGTAGCGGCACCTTGAACGGTCATCCGCGCCCGGTGCTGGCCAGCCGCCTGGATACGGCGGCCGAGCTGGCCCGGCTGCAGCCCCAGGCCTTGATCGCCGTGTGCGGCGGCGTGGATTGGGGCGAGACGGAATCCGAGGCCGCCGTGATGGCCCGCTATCTGCAGCAGCGCCATGGCATTGCGCCACAGCGGCTGGTGTTGGAGCAGGAAAGCACCAGCACCGAGCTGAACCTGCAGCTCAGCCGCCCCTTGCTGGCCGAGCGCGGCGTGGGGCCCGATGCGGCCACGGCCATGGTCAGCAGCGACTTTCATCTGATGCGTGCCATGGGCATTGCCAAACGGCAAAACCTCAGCGCCATCTATCCCGTGGCCGCGGCAACGCCGCTGGCAACCCGCTTCAATGCCTGGCTGCGCGAGTACTTCGCCATGGCCAGCAGCTGGCTGCTGGGCGAGGTGTGATCACATATCAATGCAAAAACAGGCTGTAGCGCTTGACTGGATTGCGCAGGCAGCTATCAATCAAAATCAAGGAGTATTTCATGAGCAACCGTCCTTTCAAGGTTCTGGGCATTCAGCAAGTGGCCATCGGCGGCACCGACAAGAATCGCATGAAAAAGCTGTGGGTGGACATGCTGGGTCTGGAGCAGACCGGCACCTTCCAGAGCGAGCGCGAGAACGTGGACGAAGACATTCTGGCCATGGGCAAGGGCGCGATGAAGGTGGAAGTGGACATCATGCAGCCCATGGACATCGAGAAAAAGCCCGCCGTGCACGCCACGCCGCTCAACCACATCGGTCTGTGGATCGATGACCTGCCCAAGGCCGTGGAATGGCTCACGGCCAACGGCGTGCGCTTTGCACCGGGCGGCATCCGCAAAGGCGCGGCCGGCTACGACATCACGTTTTTGCACCCCAAGAGCAATGATGAATTTCCCATTGCCGGCGAAGGTGTGCTGATTGAGCTGGTGCAGGCGCCGGCGGATGTGATTGCGGCGCTGGGCTAAAGCCTCAAAAGCGGATAAACGGCAGTTGTGCTCTGTGGCAAGCAGCGCACAACTGCGGCATTTCTGCCGTATTTTTTACGGCTTGTGCTCAGCTTTTCTTTTGAGGTTCATCGAGCAAGCGCGCGGCCCGGTTTTGCAAAGCCGTATCTGCACGGTAATAGCCCATCACCGTGTTCACGCTGTGGTGACCGGTCAAGGCCATGGTGTCTGGCAGGGGCACGTTCTGCCGGCCCGCTTCCGTCACAAAGCCTGAGCGCAGCGAGTGGGCCGAAAAATCGCCTTCCACGCCCGCCAGCGCACAGCGCTCCTTGACGATATTGCGCACTGCGGCCGGGGTCAGCGGCTCGGCCACATGGCCGCCTTTGCGAATACGGCGAAATATCGGTCCTTCGCTGATCTGCGCGGCCTGCAGCCAGTCGCGCAAAGCCTGAGCCGCGCGGCCTGTCACAGGTTTGTGATTCTCGGGGGCATCGGCACCGCTCTGGTTGGTCTTGCTGTGCACCAGCGTGTAGATGAAGTCCTCAGGCCCCACGGAGCGCAAATAGCGCATGTCGCCTCCCGCCACCTCGGACCTGCGCCGCCCGCCACTGGCCCAGGCAAACAGCAGCAAGGCACGATCACGCAAGCCACGCAGGCTGTCGTCGCAGGTGGCCAGCAGTTCTTCCAGCACATCACGGGTCAGCGCTTCTTTTTTCTGAGGCTGCTCGCCCCGGCGGGCATAGGCCTTGCGAGTACGCGACATCAGCTCGCGCACCGCGCCGTCCTGGCAGGGGTTGACCAGCCCGTGTACCTGGTGCGCTTTCGACAGCACAGCAATTCTGTGCACCAGCGTGTTGTGTGACGGCGGGCCTTTCTTGCCCTTGTAGCCTGCGAGCACCAGCGCCTCGTCCACTTCATCGGGCATTTCGCTCATCAGGCCGTTGGCCGTCTGTCGCTGGGCATGGTCAACAATGAATTGCAGCACGGCCGCCGTTGCCAGCGGCAGCTGCATGGGGCGGCCCAGCCGCAACACATGCCATGCAGCCCAGTAACGCATGGCACTTTGATAGCTGGTGCGAGTGTTGCCGGACTCGCCCTCGCGCATCAGCTCACGAATGGCCTCCTGGGTCGCAGCTTGCAGCCCGACTTCCATCACCGGCTTTTCAGCGCTTGACAGGCGTTGATCCTCTGGCGTGAAGGCCGCCAGAAAAGAGGAGGGCGAGCCCTGGTAGCGCGAATTTGTAGACATATCTTTATTGTCTGCGCAGCCAGATGGCTCCGATGCCGACTCGTTGAAGGAAGCCTGGGCCAAGCATCAGGCGATGCATCGTCTTCATACGGCCGCCCCGGTAGACCGCGCTGTCATGCCCCAGCAAGTCGGCTCTGAGGCATTGGTCTTTTTTCGTCGATTGAAGCTGAATTTGCCCATTTGACGGCTCCGTTGGCGCGCTTTCAGTGCCCAACCCAGTGTATTGTAGAAAAAATTCTGTATGAAAATTTCATATGTAATATTAAATACATGATATGTATGATGTATTACGTACTTATTAAATAAATCACGATAACAATCACTTATCGTCAGTTATATCAAGATATGAATACAAACACTCCAAAAACAACGTCACGAGGCGTGCAAGAGGCCGATGTCTGGGCGGCCGCCGATGCATTGATTGCTCAAGGTCTGCGCCCGACCATCGAGCGCGTCCGCCAGCACATAGGGCGTGGCTCGCCTAATACCGTCAGTCCCATGTTGGAAACCTGGTTTGCCACGCTGGGGCAGCGCCTGGGTGTGGCGGGAGACCAAGATGCTGGCGCTACACAGGCGGTGCCTGACCCGGTGCAGCGGCTGGCGCAAGATCTGTGGAATGTGGCCAAGGAAGAAGCCGTCGCAGCTGCCAGCGCTGTGCTGGGTGAGCGCGAAGAGCTGCTGGCTAGTTCCCTGGCTGAGCATCAGCAGCAAAAAGATCAGCTGGCACAGCGTGAAGTAGCAATGCAGGCGCAAAAAGAAGCGCTCAACCAAGCCTTGCAGGCAGCCCAGGCTCAGGCCCAGGATTTAGCCAGACGACTGGATGAGGTCCAGCAGCAGCTGCAAGACAGAGATGTGCGCCTGGATGAAATGCGTAACGCCTTGGCCGATGCAGCCAAGCAACGTGAATCACAACAGCAAAAGCACGGCGAAGAAATCCAGGCCGCTGGCGTGGAGCGACAACGCCTGGCCGAGCAATACGCCGGCAACGAGCGGCATATGCTGGCCGAACTAGATCGAGCGCGCCAGGAAGTTGCGGCTGCGCGCAAAACCGCTCAGGAGCAGGAGCGCAAAGCTGAAAGTCGATATCAAGAACTGCAAACCCGCCATGAACGTAGCGAGCAAGACCTGCTCAATGTGCATGCGCAACTGCAAGCTGCACAAAACGCTGCCGCACTGGCCCAAGAGCGCGCAGCGGACATGAAAAGCCTTCTGGATGCCCAGCAACGCCTGGTTGCAAGCAACAGTCCAACAGGTGATGCAACTGCTGCTATTAGCAATACCAATGCACGCCGCTCGACGCTATCCACCGCACGCCGCTCTATGACGCGTGTACGCACATTGAGATAAGAGATAGCGCATGCGTCTAGAGTTCTATTCGCATGCGTTTTGCTCCAGAGCGTTAGTGCGCCACATCAACGCGCTAGGAAACTAAACGCTGAAATCAGGAGTATGACGATGGATGCTAATTTTAAATACGATGTATATTATGTTAAATCGCATGCTGCGACGATTGATGCGCACTGGCTCAGCCGCGACTTTGGCAATCTAGGCTTGTCGAACCAATGTGATGTACAGAGCACCGTCACAAGCCAACCTCCCCCATCTCCTCCCTCTCCTGAACGACGTTCACGGCAACATTGACCAAGTGGCTAGACACTTGGGCATCGCACCGGCAACTCTTCGCAAGTACAAAGCCCAGGGGCAAGCGCCACGTGCAGTGATGTTTGCCCTTTTTTGGGAGTCCACCTGGGGGCGCATGACCGCCGATGCGGTGGCCTTCAATCACGCCGCCGCCCATGCAGCGCGGGCAGCAGCCTACAAACGCGAGATCAAGATTGAGTACTGACCGTAGCAACCGATTTCGTCGCCACGATCATATGCGCCTGAATTTTCCCGGCGACAGGGCCTTGGCCATGGCGGCGGGCAATCGCCTCTGTTGCACGCTCCGTTGCTAGCTGAAGCAAGCCTGGATCGCGAAATTCGATTTCGTTGCGCAATGGAGTCCCCAGACAATAGGCTGTAGCAACCGCTGCTGCAGAGGTTGAGTGACTTACCGTTGCAATCGTCTTGATCTCGATATCCGCAAATCCTGCGTGGCTCAGGTCTTCGCGGATGAGTTTGACATCGTGATAGCCATGCGGTGTGCGGGCAAGAAAGCGCGGCGGGTTCTCTACGAACAGTTCAGCCATGGCGTTGGTTATATCGTCGGCAAAAGCGTTTTCTTCTATGCGATCCCAGACGCTAAAAACAAAGTGCCCGCCTGGCTTGAGCACTCGGTGTGCCTGCGCATAACCGGCAACACGATCCGGGAAGAACATTGCACCGAACTGGCAGCAAACGATGTCGAACGAGGCGTCTTCAAAAGGCAGATCCAGTGCGTCCGCCCGTTGCCACTCAATACGGCTATCGGCCCCCTGCCGTGTGCTTGCATAGTCAAGCATGGGCTGATTGAGGTCTGTCGCCACATAGTGTGTGTGGGTGCCAAGGCGAGGGGCCAGGGCCCGCGTGACAGCACCGCTGCCTGCAGCTGTTTCAAGTACCGAACCGGGCGAATAAGCCGCAACCCGCTGCGCCATATCGGCGGCATAGGCGTCAAAGATCAAGGGGACCATCAAGGTGTCGTAAAACTCTGGAATGGCACCTGAAAACACTTTGTCGCTCTCAGCCATAAGACATCTCCTTGCAAGCCGTCAAACGCGCGCCTGATCACCAGTGTCAAAGTTGGTATAGCGTATGCCAACGGCACTGAATCTAAGCCTTTCCCCATGCTTGCACTGGTCAGATCCAGCCAAGCCGCTTGGTACCTAGCAATGTACTTCTGCCTCGTCAGCAACGATATGGGGAGGCTGGCACAATCAACGCATGAGATTTCTTCACACCATGCTGCGCGTTGGCAATCTCCAGCGCTCCATTGATTTTTACACCCAGGTACTCGGTATGACGTTGCTGCGCAAGTCAGAAAACCAAGAGTACCAATACTCGCTGGCCTTTTTGGGATTTGATGGCGGCAATCCGGCGCAGGCTGAAATTGAGTTGACCTATAACTGGGGCACAGAAAGCTATGACATGGGCACGGCTTATGGGCATATCGCCCTGGGCGTACCCGACGCGTATGCAGCGTGTGACAAGATCAAGGCTGCAGGCGGCAATGTGACGCGCGAGGCCGGCCCCGTCAAAGGCGGCTCCACGGTCATCGCTTTTGTGACGGATCCCGATGGTTATAAGATCGAATTAATACAAGAGAATTCAAGGGCTTATATGGCTGACCGCCAGCCTACCGCCGACGGCGAAAAATTTGACCCGTTGCGCAACGCATAAGTCTCAAAAGTCCCACATGCTTTAAGCTGGTGGGGCTTTTTCTTTGTAGAGGTCTGATGCTCGCAACCACCCTCCTCTGCCTCATAGTCGGCATCTCTGACGGCGACACCCTGACCGCCCGATGTGGTAAGGCCGGCCAATATGAACAAGTGAAGGTGAGACTGCAGGGCATCGATGCCCCGGAGCGCAAACAGCCGTTCGGAGAGCGCGCCTGGCAGGCCCTGGCCGAGCTGACATTTCAGAAAGAAGCGGAGCTGCGCTGCACCAAGACAGACCGATATAAGCGACAGGTCTGCTCTGTCTGGGTAGCACCAGCGTCAGCACCCAGCGGGCCGCGCACACTTGATGCTGGTCTGGCCATGGTTACGCAAGGCATGGCCTGGTGGTACCGCGCCTATGCCGGCGAACAATCTTCCCAGGAACGAGGGCAGTATGAATTTGCTGAGCAAGAGGCCAAGGCTCGCAAAATTGGGCTGTGGCGTGATCCCGAGCCAATTGCGCCGTGGGATTGGCGCAAAGCTAAACACTCAATTGCTCTCCCAGAGCGAGTCTGAACCATAGGTGCATACAAGATTCAATAATTCGTCAAGGCATTCTTTGCCGTCATCTGCATTTTGTTTGCATAGTTCATCCATCTTCGCAACGAAAATCGCATTTGGAACGTTTTTCCTCGGCTGCTCATCATTGAAGTCATCGGATGTAACCCAGGCGGAGAAATAGTAGTCGTTGTACTTGCCGGGACCTCCAAAATACTGTCTCTCAATTCGACACACACTCTTACCTGCTTGGTAAGATTCAATAGCTTCACTAGGATTATTACCTGCTTGCTCAAACGTTCCATTTGAGAAACGCCAGCCTCCATGCCCAAAATTGAAGTCTCGGCTTATCACCTTTTGGTCGAAGTTCCGCAGTAAATATCCCGCCACCTTGTCTTTGATATACAGAAGCTGGACTTCCCCGCCATCGCGCGTTTCACCACCGTATTTTTCATAGGTCAACCCGTTGACAGGCTGCGACGTGTAACTTGATGGTCCGAACATGGACAGAATGTGCTCACGACTCATCTTTAGCTCCAGCTGAGCCAATTTAGATGGCTCCTTCCACGGCTGTTGTTGTGGGACTAAATTTCGATATCCGAAGAAGCCAAGGCCAACTACTATGCAAATGAGCACAAACCCAACAAGTTTTGCGATTAACCGTGTAGCGCGAACCCCTGCTTGCTGAAGGAGTTGCTCACGGCGTCGATCCTTTAATCGTTCCCAGTGAGAATATGTCTGGTCTTGCCCTGCGAGATAGTGCAGACGAGCTTCTTCGAAGAGTCCGCCCTGCTCGGTATCAACAGGAGCAAGGGCATTGGATACTGGTTCAAAGCCCAATTGAAGCGCGATGTCATAGAGTTGTTGCGGACTGGCACTACCAAGTACAGCTTGCTGCTTTGGAGTTAGCTCTTGGCGGAATCGCGCAGCAAGGGTGTAGCCCAGTAGCATGCTGCACCAAGCTTCATATGCAATCGCTTCTCGGTTGCGCAACCACTGAATAGTTTCGTAAAGTTTCAGCGGAAAGTAGGTCGCAATCCGCGCGAGCAATGGGCCGGCCTTAGTCACCTGCGATGGTGGCGGGTAATCCATGCCGACATGGTCGCGCAGACTACGTTCTATCTCTCCCGCCCAGTCGCTTTCTTCATAGCGCGTTGTGCGAAGCACTACGACATTTCGCCAGTTTGGATACGGTAATCCCAACAAGCGCTGATCAGCGTCCAAACCGGCTAACTCGATTCGTCGTGGGAGAACTCCATCGTCATTGGACTCAACGATCACACCCTCGCGAATGTAGATCGACGCATGTGAAAAGCGGCTACCAGTGAACTTCTTTATTGCGTTGGAGACAAGATCGCTCGTCGTAGAAAAGATGATGTCGCCTGTGCGTAGTACCGAGACTGCTAGGTACTGTTGCCGGGCTTCATCTGAAACATCGGAGGCAACCCCTGCCATACTCGCACCGCAATTATTCCCACTAGTGTGCTCTTCGTTCACCGAATGCCCCTTAGGTTGTTGACAGGTGCGAGTCGGCCAAGGTGGAAGCAATTGCCCCAAAGCCAGGCGACTCTTGTAAAAATAAGTGTAGCTTTTTGATCGGGGAAGGTCACTACTAGGATCTTCTGCCACCTTGAGCGGTATTTCAAGGCGACCCTTGCCAAATAAGAGAGAATTAGTTAATGCACTGATTAATGAACTTCGCGACCAACCTTGAAGGTTACTCAGACGGATGCAATCTCCACCCCCATGCTTTCACCAACCAATTTCTGTAGGAACCACGCAAACAATGGCAACGCCCAACCCCGCGGCAAATACAGGAAGCAAGCATGGCATACAACAACGTCGTCTATTGGTCGATGACAGAGCTTCAAGATTCTGTGCCATCCAATGCGCAGATACTGGCCGTCGGAGACTCCTGGTTCTGGTACCCCATGCCCGGCGGCTCTCTCCTCAATTACATCGGAGATTTGGTCAAACCCAAGGGCTACAAAATTCTGGCCGTCGGTAACAACGGCGCAGAAGCCTACGACTATGTGGACGGCAAGTACAAAAATGTTGTTAAGGGTATGTTCAAGCTTTATGGCTCTACTGCAAAGGCACTGCTGATCAGCGGCGGCGGCAACGACTTTGCAGGATTCAATGACCTGCGGCGCCTGTTAAACGACAAATGCGGTAATGCATCAACCGCTCTAGAGTGCTTCAAGCCAGGCACCATCGATGACGAAGGCACCGTGACCTGGCTCATGCACAAGACTTTCGAAAACTACTCATTGCTCATTAGCCGCGCTCTCGCCCGCATGCCGGCTGACGTCAAGATATTCGTGCACAACTACGACTACGCCATGGCCAGTGGCAAAGGAGCTCTTGGCGGAGAGCCATGGCTCAAGCCAGCATTAGACGATGCAAAGGTTCCTGCGGAGCTACAGCGCGATTGCATACGACTCTTGATCGATATGCAGTCGGACATTTTGGAGCGTCTGCAGAAAGCGCTGCCCAACAACATCGTTTATGTGGACAGCCGAGGAACGCTGGCTGACAGCGACTGGGCCAACGAATTGCATCCCAGTAAAAGTGGGTTTCAGAAAATTGCCAACAATGCCTGGAAGCCATTACTGGCAAAGGCCGATCTGGCCTGATTTCTCTAGCCTAAGCAGCGGCCAAAGGCGGAAGTATAGAGAAGCGCTTGACTCATCGCAGCTCATGAGTGAGTGCCCGATCCACTTTAACCTGTCCGGCCAATGCATTTACCTGGGCGTCTCGCCGTTTGACCAGGCCTCCAAGCGCGCCAACCACGCCCGCGCCTTCGCCAGCAAGGGCTGCGAGTCGCTGGTGTTGATCTGCGAGATCTCGACAGGCAGCTGCGTCACCTGCAGCCTGGGCGTTGCGGGTGGCGGCTGCGCGGACATCGTGCTGCAAGCCTGCAATGCGGGCAGCATCAGCAGCGCGCCCAGCCTCAAGCCGAGCCATTTCTTGCGTGTAGTCATGGGTGTTTCCCTGTTGGGCAGCTCCGTGTGCGATCACGGCATCTGCTTTCTTTTCTGTAGCTGCCTGCGCTTGTTTTGATTGCGCTACAACCTGTTTTGATTGGGTACTCTCGGAACGTGCGATCCGTGCATCAGACCGCCAGCCGTTGACGAGCCAGCCAGCGGAGAAGGCAGCGGCCAGCAGCAGGCCGGCGGCCAAGGCGTGGGCACGACCGGTCATGCGGCTTGACCTCCAGCCTTGAGGTACACAGCAATCAGGTTACTCATCCGCTGCTCGTGTTGGCCATATCCCGCCCCGGGCAAGCTCGCCCAGATGTTGGATACCTGCTTGATGGCGTCTTCGATCTTTCCCGCCTGGATCATCGGTAGTGCGCGACGCTCTCGGATTTGCTGAATGGCAATCAGGTCCTGTGAAAGCGGCGAAAAGTCCTTGAGCCCCAGCAGACGCTTGTAGGCATCGAAGTAGCGGCTCAGCAGCTGATAGCGCCCGGCGGCTGTGCTCTTGATCTTGAGGCGTGGCAAGTCAATGAGCTGACGCGGATGATCCGTGTAGCCGGAGAATTGCCCTCCACCCACCAGCACGTCATAGCCTCGGTCACGGGTCGGCTGACGTCCGTTATCAGTCCCCTCGCCCCAGGCCAGCATGTCGAGGAAAGCCAGCACATTTTTGCCGCCGGCTTGACCTGCTGTGATCGCCGTCATACAGCACCCCCATCCTTCGGCGGCAGGCCCAGGCGCTTTCGCACCCACTCATTGAGCAGTGGGCCTAGGGCGAACTGGTCCCAGGCGCGGAATGCCCAATCAGCCGCAGTCATGGAGAAAAGGCCGACCAGAAAACCCGACAGCCCTTCGGCCAAGCCGGTGGCAGCTGCAAAGTCCAGCGTCCCGTAGTTGCTGGCGGCCACACCGAGAACTAGCATGGCCAGCTTCCGCGGCCAAGTACCTTGAATCCACATAAGCGCTCCTGCGCTGCCGAGAATCCCCGGCATCTTGGGTAAAACTTGATCCATCCAGTTGTTGTCCATTCACCCCTCCTTGGGTCTGTAGATCGACGTTGAGACAAATGCTATGGAGGCCCGGGCGTAAAAAAACCCGCCGAAGCGGGTGCTGTGGAATGCGGAGCTGCATGCCTAGGCTATAGCTCCAGGGCGTGCGCATAGATAAAGAGCTCATCCACCTGGGCCGAGGTCAGCTCGAGCTGCTCGGCGGCCCAGAGCACCGTGGGGCTGGCGCGCTTCCAGTTCAAGACTTCGAGCATGGCGGCATCCAGCAGCACTTGCTGCTCGGCATCTGCGATGGATTCGCGCAGCTGCAGCAGGCGATCCCAGAGAGAGATGCCCTCCCCGTTCACCTTCTGCATCAGGGCCAGCTTGGCCTGCCAGCGGGCTACCTCGGCCGGAATGCGCGGCGGCTGGACGGCATCGCTGCCTGCAAACACGCGATCCGGCGTGGCCGGCGGCTCGATTTCATAAGGCTGCAGCTCGGGCACCCGCTCGGACAGATTGATGTGCCAGCCTGGCGCCGGCGCCAGGACGGGGACGTCACCCTCGGGGGTGCTCTGCATCTCACCGGTGGGGCGGTAAACGATGCCGACCACATCGACGGCAACCCGATTGATGTAAGTAGGCAACTGCCCTGCTGCTGCCCAAGGTGCCAGTGCGGCACGCCCGGTGGCTTCGTTTGTGAATTGCAGATAGGTTGTCATAGGGTAGTGAGCCTTTGCAATTGAGCAGGAGTCAGGGCTGCAGGAAAAATAACCGCCCGTGCAATCGTTGCGGAAATAGCAGGGTTGCCGCCAAGGGTTGCGCAGAGCTGCAGCATGGACGTTTGTGGGAATACGGATACCGGTGGCGTATCGACAGATATCCCTCCATTGACTGAGCAACGGAAAACGCCAGCGCCCCAGCTGACCCCTGACTTAATGCGAGCTCCAAAACTTAAATTAGGGCCAGAAGATACGGCTCCAGCATAGCTGGCATCACCTGCAGCTCGCACGTATGAACTCAATTGCGGGCCGATAGCATTCACATATGCCGCGCCAATATACGACTCTGCGGAGCCCTGCAATCGAGCAACAAAGCCTGCTGTCGCCGCACTATTTGCAACGGCTTCAATCAGCAGCGTTCCCTCTGGTTTAGAGTTTTCATAGGCTACATAGATCACATCCGCAGCGCGTGTCACTGCAGCGGTGCTTGTTCGAATGACGGAAGACGCCGAGGCCCCAAGCTCCATTTGAGGCAGGCCGATGCGCAGCGTGATATCAATCACAGCCCCGACTGAATAGCCGATAACCACGAAAGGAACTAGAAATGCCGTGGCTGCATCCGTAGGGGTCAGGGCTGCAGAGTAACGCTGTAAGGCCAATGGCACATTGGTAACAGCCAAATTGCTGGAACTGATCGCACCCAGCTGCGTGTTACCAACATCTCTCATCGTGCACCGTAACAACACGGAGTTGATGCCGGTCAGAGATCCACCTACAAGACGAATATTCGCACCCAAGGTCCAAGTTTTAGCAGATGTGGCCGCGATGCCTGTATTGGGCTCAAACTGTGCGACAGCCATGCCTGTAGAGCCAGCAGTCGCCGTACCACTCCACCGGATGTCAATGTATTCAATGCCATCTTCGATGCCGAGTCCGACGATCTCCCGGGACAGGCCATTGATCGGCGTAGACACGCTCCAGTTGGTCGGCAATGTCCCGGGAACTCCCGTGATCGCGCCTACCATGGTGTTATTGCGGATGACATTGGTGCGAGCATCCTCCCGCAGCAAGCCCAGGCATTTGCCGCTGATTGGGTTGTACTCAATGCGCGGCACATTGGCCGCTACCGTCCGTAGCTTTCCATCGCGCCCAATACAGGTAGCGGTGCTTGCCCGCACGCACTGAATACGCGGGTCTACGCGACCTGAGTTTGCAAAATCCAGCAACAGGCTGGGCCGAATATCCGGCAGGTCGGCAATCACTGTCATGCGTAGGTCTCCGTAATGCTGCGCACCACGCCATCGAGGCCGTGGTATTTCTTGATCAGTTGGGTATCGCTCACGCGCTCATGCCAGGAATCACCTGGGCGGCTGTCGCGCACATGCTGGTGCACCTGCAGGGCGCTGGCCACGTCCTGAAACGCCATGGCACCCAGGTGCAGATTGCTGGGCACTTGGTTGGGCGCCGGGCCCACGGTCGTCAGTGCAAGGCATACGGCCGCCAGACTGTTGAGCGCCGCCTGGGTTGCCGTGCTGACTGGCAGCTTGTCCACAAATACCCCCGTCGGCGTGCCATCGGCGGCAATCTGAAGGCGCACCGCCCCGTTGGTGATCAGCTGCAGGATGTCTGCCCCGGGCAAGTTGACGCCGGTGTTTTCGTCGGCTGCGCCGCGCACACTGGGGATCAGTTGCAGCGTCTGGCCCGACCCTGTGGTAGTACCCGCAGCAAACTTGCCTGCCCCAGCGCCATCACGCACAGCCTGGTAGCTGCTGACCAGTGCGGCAGCTTGAGCGGCCAAGTCACGCAGATAGCCCTGGGTGGGCATGATCGCGTAGCTCTGCGCCGTGGCCGTGCCACCCTTGTAGTTCGGGCTTATGCGCAGGCTGGTGGCGCTGACGATGGAGGTGATCTCATACACCTGTGCATCCGGCCCCAGAAATGTTTCACCCAAGGCGACCGAATCCACCCATGAGGTGCCTGTGCCGGCAATGACGTTGCTGTTGTTGGTCACCGCTACGGTGCCAGTTCGATACCAAGGCATGGTTTCCTCCTTATTGGTTGATGCTGGACTGGATGAGGACGGGCTTGCCGTCAACGATGGCGTGTGTGCCCGCAGAGACCTCGGGGCCGACCGGCACGCTGATAACGCCCTCAGGCGTGATCTCCGCGATGAGGTGTTCGGGCGCCTCGAGGATCTGGGTGATGGCTGTTTCGCCTACTTTGTGCATTGCAAAACGCATGGTTTACCTCTTGAAAATCGTTGCCTTGATGTAGCGATTGCGGGCGCGTATGCCGACGCTGGGGACCAGCTGCAGCAGCCGGCCATTGCCGTTGCCGCTGAAGGCATAGGAGAAGTTGAAGGTGCCGGCTTCTGGGGATGCCGGATCTGGCGTACCCCTGTTGGGGGTCAGACTGATGGCTGGGCCGCCATCCACATAGAGGTGGATGACTCCTGCTCCAGCAGCGCTGGTATCCCAGGTGCAACCGAAATCAACCACGCAGGTCATGGTTCCATCGAAGGCCGGCGTCCACAGGTCGAGAGCGGAGTTGCCAAAGGTGTACGCGGCTGCCGACTGCGCGTATAGCGGGATCGTTGCAGCATTCAGATCCAGATTTCCGGTGGTCACCACGCGCTGCGCGGTCAGCGTGCCGCTAAAGTAGCCAGATGCACCGGATAGGTATCCACTGAAAGTTGCATTTCCATTCTGGATAGTGAATCCAGGCATGAAAATATTTCCACTGGCTTGAATCTCGATATACCTGCCAGTATTCGCATTACCCAGCAGCAAACCATTCGGCCCCAGGTGAAAGCCGGTGCCATTACCCGACGGCCATCCGTAGCCGGTAAATGCCCCGGCGTTCAAGCCGTTGGCATTGATGGTGATGCCGCCAATGTTGCCGGCCGTCGAATACAGGGTGCCTCGAACGATGACGCCCGAGAACTCGGCCATGCCGTCTGGACGCAAAGTCCAGCCACTGGAGCCCGCCACATAGTTACTGGATTTCAGCGTACCGCCGATCACGCCATTGCCGGCTGTGAGCTGGCTGGCACTGATGGCCGTGGCCTGCACCTTGTCCGCAAACAACGTACCGAACCTCCCCAGAATTGCTTCGACGTTGCCGATCCGAGCCGAGTCCATGTAAACGCCGGCGGGCAACAACACGCCGTTTAGCGTCTGGTCCGAGGTCTGCACGTAAAACGGCGTGGCCTTGCGGACACCATCCGGTGAAGCAATGCTGAATGCATCGGTGGCAAATGCAATCGCAATCTTGGCTCCCTCTTCGCCCTCTGCGGTACCGGTGATCTGCATGCCGCCCACCACCAGCTGGTCCCCACTGCCCACCTGCACGACCAGCGAATACTTGGCTGCCAGATAGCCATTGATGCCGGCCTGGGCTGTGAACTGCTGCTGGACCGCCGCATGGTTTTCACCCACGGTGGCCGCCAGCTGCTCACGCTGGGTGGCCTCTGCCTCCATGGCCGTGGCCCGCGTTTGAGACTCCTCCGTGATCTGAGACTGGATCTCCTCCTTATCTGCCTGTACCTTGGCGGCCAGCTGCTGTCGCTGCTGTGCTTCGGCCGAGACAGCGTCTGCGCGCGCCTGCCGCTCATCCTGTATCGCAGCTTGCGTCTGCTCCTGCCCGCGCTGCACCTGCGCCGCCAAAGCGGTCCGGGTGGCCGCCTCGGCCGCATCGTTTTCGACACGCACGCGTGACTCTTCCTCCAGAGCCGCCTTTTGTCCATCCACCACGGCGGACAGCTGCGTGCGTTGCAGAGCCTCCGCACTCAAGCCCTCCTGGATCTGCGTGGCCAGCTCGGTCTTGGCCATGGCAATGGTTGCCTGGGCCTCCGCCTTGTTGCGCTCACCAGTCAGGATGTCTTGCAGCAATGCCTGAGCCGTGCGCTCGCTCTCTTTTTGGCTCAGCGCCCTCGATGCCGAGATCTGGCTTTCGCGCGAGGAGGTCTCCGCACGGTCACCCTCCACACGGGCAGTGGCTTCATCCGTGATCTGGGCCTGCAGCAAGGATTGGACTTGCTCCACTGCTGCAGCCAGCTGCTGGCGCGCGCTGGCCTCAGCACTGTCAGCATCGGCACGGGCTTGGGACTCGTCCATGACCTGGGCACGAATGGCCTCCTGCTCAGTCTGCACCTGGGCAGCCAGCTGCTGCCTGGCTGTGGCTTCGGCGCTATCTGCCGTAGCGCGTGCCGTTGCCTCCTCCTCCAGCAGCGCCGCCAGCGTGTCGGTCTCACCTTGCATTTGCGCGCGCAATGCTTCGCGCTGTGCCGCTTCGGCTGCATCGCCATCGACGCGGGCCGTTTGTTCGAGCTCGATTGCGGCAGCGGTTTGCTGCTGGTTGCCCTGTACCGTGGCCGCCAGGGCTTGACGCTGGCTGGCCTCGGCGGCGTCAGCCGTGGCGCGCGTCAGCGATTCCTGCTCCAGCGCCGCCGCTTGCTGGCCCACGGTAGCGGCCAGCTGGGTGCGCTCTACAGCCTCTGCCGCCAGTCCTTCCTGGATCGACGCACTCAACTGGTTGCGCGCAAACGCCAGAGCCTCTTGGCCCTGTACCCGGTTGTATTCGCCGTTCAGGATGTCCTGCAGCAGGGCTTGCGCGGTCTTCTCCGACTCGCGCTGCAGCTTGCTCACCGCCGTCACCGTAGCCGTGATGGCCGGCACATCCAGCGCCGACAAGGTCAGCTCGGCCGTGCCAAGGCGGGTTTGCAGAGCGTCTTGCGCGGCCTCGTACTCGGCCCGCGTCACGCGCAAGGCAATCTGCGCCCCCAGAGCATCCAAGGTGCTTTCTGCCGTGCTCAGTCGGGCCACGGCATTTTGCAGCTCCAGCGCTTCCGCCTTACTGCTGAGCGTGCCGTTGATGCTGTCAAGCTGCTGCACCACGTTGATGAGGCGCGCATCCAGACCTTCATAAAGCAGCAGATCTGCGGGCGACAGCACTGCCTCGGCAATCTTGCCGTCCACGTAAGTCGTGGTGGCCTTGAGTTGCAGCTGGCCGGCCAGCGCATCCAGCAGCAATTCCAAACTGGTGACCTGGCCTTTGGTGGTCTCGAGCCCGTAGATCTTGACCTGGCCGGTGGCCGGATCGACATACATACCCGCATCGGTGATGCGCTCGAGCGCGGCATCTGCCGCCAGAGCCGCCTCCAGCAAGCCCTTGGCCATGTCCTGCATGTTGCCGCGCACCTGCTGGTTCAGCGCATCCTGCTGCGCCGCAGCGGTCACCAGGCTTTTGCTCAGAGGGCCGCCCTCAATATCAATCAGGTCCAGGCGCTTGAGATTCACCAGGGCCACAGACTCCAGCTGCTCCAGGCTGAAGTCGTTGAGCGCACCAATGCGGTCAAAGTCGATCAGATCAATCTGGTCGATCTTTTCCACCACGATGGGGTCGAACTGTTCAGGCCCGACCTTCCCGGCCAGCACCTCCAGCAGGCCGGCCACATCCTCGCCCGTGACGGCAGCCACCGGGCCGGCCCAGTCACCGGCCACGCCATCGGCGCTGACATTGCGGGCCCAGATGTTCCAGCTTTGCCCAGGCTGGGCGCTGAAGCTGATGGGACCGGCATAGCCCTCGCCCACCTGGGTGGCTTGCTGTAGATCGGCGCCCTGGCCGGCCCAGAGTTCCGTGCGGGCATGGCCATGGCCCACGGTGTAGATGGGCGTATCCCAGGCCACCTGCACCGAAGTGAGCATGCCAGCGGCCGTCAGGCCGGTCACCACGGGCGGCGGCGTCAGGTCGGGGTTTTGAATCTGGTCAAAGCTCTGGCCCAGCTCAATGGCAAAGCGCGCAATCCCATTGGCCAGCTGACCGGCCGTGTCGATGGCGCGCAGGCCAAAGGTCCAGAGGCCGGCGCCAGGGCGGCTGGTCTCGAACTGGGCGGTGTAGATGTCATCGCCATCACCCAGGGGCTGCATGGCATCCCAGCCAGCCACGCTCAACGGCACATCGCCGGGCAGATAGCGGATTTGCACGCCGGCCAGGGCCGCAGGCTTGTCGCTCGCATAGGCCCAGGCAAAACGGCGCAGACCGCCGGCCAGCTGCTGAACCACAAAGCTGCTCGGGTTGCGCGGGGGCAACTGGGTCTGCGTGGTGATGTAGATCAGGACCGCCGACTGACCGGACTGACCGCTGGGATTGAAGGGTTTGACTTCAATCAGCCATTCGCCCGCACCGTCAATGCGGAACGTGCTGCGGCTGCCCACGGCATTGCCATCGACCAGGCGCAGCTCGGAACCGTCACGGCCGGCCCAGACCTGGGCATGGTCGTAGTCGCCTTCCACATCCCAGACGCAAGACAGCTCGTACCACTCGGTATCGCCCTGCAGGTTGACTTTTTCGGCTACGCGCAGATTGCGGATGGCCGGGCGGCCCAGCTGGGGAATGCTGCTCTGGTTGGGTGCAGGCACGTAGGTGCCGTTGAGCACATAGTCCCAGAACTCCGGGCCTTCGGGCACCGCCGTCACGCGGGCACCCTTGAGGTCGGACTCGGGATCTATGCCCGTCACGCGCACCCGATAGCCCGGCGTGGGCTTGAAGTCGTAACACCAGAGCGTGTCATGGGCCGGATTGTCCAAACCCTCGCCGGGGAAGGCCAAATCCTCGGGCCATTCGCCTACCAGGGTGACCGTGTCGGATTCAGCCGACAGGGGCTGCACAGACCACACACGATAGTCGCGGGCGCCGGTCACGCGCAGACCGATGTAGGGCGTGGCCAGCGGTGGTACCGGTTCATCCAGGGTCAGCTGTATCAGGGCACCGATGCGTCGGGCGGCCATCACCCGACCACCAAAGCCCCACTGCGTCAGGTCGTGCGAGACCGACAGCACCGACAGACGGCGGTAATCGAGATGCTCGATATCCGCCGTAAAGTTCACCGTCTTGTACTGGTACAGGCTCTGGGCCAAGTGATAGCGGGCCATGGCAGCCGCATGGGCCTCGCTGGTGATGCCCTCACCTGTCACCCGCGCCGGGCTGAGCATGGTGGCCACGCCAGGCGCCGTCACGCGCAAGGTGGTCATTTCCCAGGTATCACGGTTGAGCCATTGGTACTCGATGCCGTCGGCGGTATTGCTCAGCGCGTAATCGACGCTGAAACCACCCTTGAGCATATTGGCCATGTTGACCACGGCGCTGTTGGGCTGGCCGTTGGTGACAAACACAGCGGTGGGGCGGCTGCCGTCGGTCCAGGCAAACTCCCCCATGCCGGCCAGCGCCACTTCTTCGCAGAAGGCACCCAGCGAAATGCTGGCTGTCACCCACTTGTCATAGGTGTAGCCGCGCGCCGTGCAATGCAGCATGAAGGCCTTCAGGCCCTCGATGTCGATCTGCTCATCGGACAGGCCGAAGCCAAACTGCAAGACGCGCTGTCCCTGGCTGTCCGTCACCCACACCCCACGCAGCGTCTGCAACAGGATGGCGCCGGGATTGGAGAGGCCGTTGGCACGCGTGGTGGCCGTGGCCCACTCCGAACCCGTCCACACAGGCATAGGCTTTGCACGATAGGTGGCACGCACTTGGTCCAGGCTGCCATTGAGCTGGCCAGAGGCTCGGATCTTGATGCCGATGCGGCCCCACTGGCTGTAGTCGGTGGCATCGGCCTGCACACTCTTGAGAGACAGCAAGGCCAATTTGCAGGCATCACCCGAGCCGCCATCGTTCCAGCGCGGGATACCCAGCTTGGCACGCACCTCGTACTGGCCGGGCGCCACATCGAATGAGAAAGTGCGGCGCAGCACATCGGGCGATGCATTGACCAAGGTCGTGACCATTAGCGATTGCCACGCGGAAGCACCGACCAGACGGCATTCGATGCTCAGATCCACATTGTTGGCGCCAATGTTGCCCTTGCTATCGGCGTCATACAGCTGTCCCTCAATATCCAGCTGCAAGGCACCAGCACCGGCCGAGCCCGTGCGCGTAATCCAGTCGCCGCCGTTGACGAACTCGGCACCGGCAATGGCATCCACATTGCTATACAGCGGCACATCCTGGCTGGGCATGCCGGGAAAGCCGTTGAAATACAGGCTCACGTCGCTATAGCTGGTGATCGGCGTGTCGCCCACGGACAGATCTGCGGCGCTATAGACATTGATGCCGCCCAGCAAAATGGTGCTCATGTACTGGTCATCACCCTCGTACCAGGCATATGGCTGACTGGCCAGATCGGGCGTGACACGCATCTCGCCCCATAGCGTGGGAATAGGCTCGTAGGCCCGGGCCGAGTTTCGCTGACTGCTCAGGCTGTAGATCTGCTTTTGCGCAAGGGACTGCGGGGTCTGGATCTTGGGAGCCAGCACCTTGTTGATGAGCATGGACCCTGCCATGAACAGGCCCAGGTTGAGCGCACTCAAACCCAGAGATCCCACGGCCGCCAGGCCGTTGATGCCCAGGATAGAACCGCCCAGCGTGGCACCTGCACCCAGCGTGAAATAGCTCAGGGCAGCAATGGCCACCAGTTGCAGCGCCGCCTTGCGCAGAACGGCGCGGCAGGCGATCAGCTGGCCGTGCTTGGGAAAGGTATGCACCCACATGGCCTGCGGAACAGCCGCGCCACCAATCATCACCGTCCACGCGCCGGACTCGATGTCAGGAACATGACGCCCCAGGAAGGCCGCAAGGCTTTCGCCGGGCTGCAGATCCGCTGGCACATTGCGCTGGCCGTCCAGCGTCAGCGCATTGGGCGTGACGACCAGGCGGCCTGCCACGTCCAGCACATCGGCAGCTTGCCCGCCCACGGAGGCCACAGCAACTGTCTCGGCGCGATTCACTTCCATCGGAAATATCCCTCAACAGCCAGGCCATAGCCCGGCAGGTCCTGCACCCTGTGCAACACCGACGCCCCCAGCTTGTGGGAGGTGTGCAGCACATGGGGGGCGTAATTGGTAAACACATAGGTGCCGATATGGCCGGCCTGGTCAGCGCCGATATCGCGCATCAGCACTGCATCTCCGTCCTGGGGCTGCTCCACGGGCCTGCCTAGCTCGGAGCAATACCCGGCGATGGCCGCCGCCTGGGCATCCAGATCCAGCGGACGGGCCCGCTTGCCGGCCAGCACCACATGGCGCCCGAAAAGATCGTGCTGCACCAGCAAGGTCAGGTCAGCACAGTCCATGCGGCGCGGGCAGTAAGGAATTCCGACGAAGCGGTCAAGTTGCAGGGCTTCCAGCATCAGAAGACCCCCGGCTGAGTGTGCGGATTGACGATCTGCAGGCAAGCGGAGCGGCGCATCAGCTCATCCACGCTGCAGGAAGCCTGGGCCGAGGCGCCGCCGATGCTGACGCTGGACATGGGCAGCCAATACACATGCTGGTGCATGTCTGGCTTATCACGCGGCACGATGATCAGCTTGGCCATGGTGGTGGTGCCAGGCTGGCGGCGCTCCAGTTCATCACTGACGCCGCGGCCCACGTTGTCCATGGTCAGGCGCATTCGCGGGGCCTGGTCTGTCACGTCATCTGGCAACGTGAAGCCAAAAGGCAAACCAATGTAGCTGATGCCCTGGCTGATGAAATCCTGCACATCGTTGGCGATGTACATGGTTTCGGAAAAGCTGGGGTTGGTCACCTCCAGCAGCGCTACGTGGCCCACATCGTCGGTAACGCGTTGGTTTCGCGTGCGAAAGTCGGTCATCGCAGGTACTCCAATGTGGCGGTGCGCTGTGCAACAGCAAAGCCCTGAGCCATTGGAGTGAGCTCACCCAAGGCGCCGCCTTGAAAGCGAACGCGACGCACGACGTTCGTGCGAGAGTCGTGCCAGTCAAAGAAGCCAATGCGTTTGATGGCAGTGAAATACCAGTCTTCAAAGGCTTCTGTGTCCTCTGCCGAGCTAAATAGCAGGGTGACCGCTACCTGCTTCACGACCCTGCTCGCGCCCACGCGAAGTTTGGCCAGTCCGCGCTCAACCTCAGACTGGACGATTGCTGGGTCGAACGACTCCGGGCGCGAGTAGTGAACAATGACGTAGGAAGGAAGCGATGCCATGCATAGGCATGCTAGGGAGCCAGCTCAATAGCTTTTCAGCTGGGGGAAGCGACCCGTCAGAGCTCTAAATGGGGCGCCAGACCCATTGGAAATACCGTCTCCGATCCTGTTTTCAATTTGCTTGAAAATCACTTCAATATCAAATTGCCCAGCGCCAGCACTACTCTGCTTCACCTCTGGCTGTGACGGCGCGCCGATGAACTTCATGTTGATGATCGGGGCAGACCATCCACCGCTTCGACCTTCAGGTGAGGGTACCTTTGCCACGTCCATGCCGCCCAACGGGGTGACGCTGCCAGATTGGCCGGCCATCATCAGCAACTGCTTGTTGCCCACAGTCAGCAACTCAGGTACGCCCCTTTCGTTGACTTCGTACATCTTGCCGGCACCCACATCACCGCCGTTTTCGCGCTTGCCGCTCATGCCAAAGAAGCTGCCGACAGCGCTCATTGCTGAACCAAGCAGCCCTGACCCGGAGCCGCCCGACACCAAGCCACCGAAGAGCGATCGAGAAATGTCTGCTGCAACCGCCTGGCTGGCCATTTTCAGCAGCATCTGGCCCCAGGCAGCGCCGATGTCCTTGAAATTTCCAGTCAAGCTGCTGTAAAGCGTGCCACCCAACTGGTCTTGGACGTTCTGCGCGAAACGCACTGTGAACTGATCCATCTGGTTCAGGCTTTCTTCGTACTCCTTCGTTGCCTTCTTGGTCAATCGTGTGAAAGTTTCGCCACTGATGTCTTCGGACGCCAGCAGGCTTTTGAACTTTTGCAGCTCTGCATTGAGCTTTTCAAGAGGAGTCTGCACGGAATCAGTCAGGGTACGGCCCATTTCGGCAGTCTGACGGGTGAAGTCTTCACGGACCTTTTGCGCCTCCTCAGCCCTGCTGATGAAAATGCCAAGCTCATCGTCTTGGAGTTTGGCTCGTTGAATGGAATAGCGCTCCTTGATGAGAGTCACCCCTTGTTCGTACTCCTCGATCTTTAGCTTGCGCTCTTGGAGTAGCTTTTCGTGATCGCTCAAAGCCTTGCGTTCCTCGGCATCAATCTTCGCAAGTTCGCTAGCGGATGCATTTGCGCTCAAGCCCAATAAGTAGCCTTTGCTATCAAATTTGTCACCCTTGGCGCCTTCTTTCAGCTTCTTCTGCGCCTCGCCAAGGTCGTAGATAGTTGTGGCCAATTTCTCGGCTTCAGCTCGCTCCGCTGCTGTGGCATTTGCGCCAAGTTTCTGAATCGCCTGGAGACGCGCCCGCGCGGCCCCCGTGAGCTTTGCCAGTTCCACCTCGTCACGCATGCCTGCCAGGCGCTTTTGCACCTCAGGGTCGCTGCGCGTTACCTTGGCCTTCGTGGTTGGCGTACTGGCCCGAAGCTTTTGAGCCTCCGCCAATTTGTAGTCGGCATTGATCATCTCCTGCAATTCTTTGGTGGCGCCATCGGCATTGCTGCGCGCATCCACAAGTGCACGATTGACGTTCTCGAGACCTTTGGCATCGATCCCTCCCCTCCCTTCCTGGAGTTGCTTGTTCAGAGCCGCTTGATCGCGCTCCAGGGCCTTAACGGCTGCATTTGCGTCTCGTGCCTTGGTTGTCAGTTGACCAATGGCGTCCCCTGCCTTATTCCGCTGATTCGCCAGCTGAGCGGCGGTGAGCTTTTCTACCGAGGCCGTGAGCTCGTCCACTTTCGGGATAGTCTCGGATGCCTTGGCGCCGAAGGTAAAAATGCTCGCAGCGGCAATACCGACTGCAATGGCAATGCCAGCGGGCCCGGTCAAGAAAGTGATCAAGCCTCGTAGAGCGCCGCCCATGGCAGCACTCGTTGCAGCCTGCGCAGCCTGGGCCGCAGTGAGTCGCTTCGTTGCCGCTTCATGCGCAAGCGTGGCGGCTGTGACCTGAGCCTGCGTGATGCCAGCGGCCTGAAATGCCCTGGCCTGAGCCAGTGAAGCAGCAGTTTGTGCAACTTGCGCCTGGGCCAATGCAACCTCAGCGGTGGTTGCACGGACGGCAACAGCGGCCTTTGCAGCGGTGGCAATGCTGGCAGCGACCATGCCACCGACATAACGAGCAAGACCGGCAGCCACAGCAACCAAAGCAGTGTCGGCCAGAACATTGAAGTTCGCGCCCAGTGACTGGATCACAGACGAAATGGTTGCCGTGATGCCGCTGGCTTCATTGGTTCGCCCGACGTACTCATTCAGTGCGTTCGTCACGGACTGGATGGCATCCTTGACCGTGGTGGGCATCTCTTTGACCTGCTGAGCAACCTTGCCGGATCCATCTGACAGTGCCTGTACCAGCACATCAATGCCCAGCTTGCCTTCTGCACCCAGCCGGCGAATCTCTGCAGCGCTCTTGCCGCTGCTTTCTGCGATGAGATCCACCACGCTGTCCACGGTGGAATAAATGCTCATCCAGGCGTCGGCATCAATAGAACCCTTCTGCAGAGACTTGGCCAGGGCATCTTGGGCGCCCTTGGCCTTCTCAGCGCTGGCGGCATTGACCACCAGCAGGCCACTGAAGCTGTCGATCACATCGACTGACTGCCCGAGAGTAAGCCCCATTTCACGCAGCACAGGTGAGAGCTGGATGAAGCTCTCGCGTGTCTCCTGGATGCTGCGGAACGTCGCGTTTGCTGACGCCAGCATGCGCTCCTGCACATAGGTGTACTCCTCTGTGCTTTTGGTGGCCATCTTTATACGGCTGGAGTACTGCCCCCACTCGTCGGCCATCTCGATGACCTTCATCACCGCCAAGCCTGAGAGGGCCGCTTTCGCTGCGGCAGCGATCGGGGAGAGACGCTGCAAGCTGTCAGCCGTCTTATCTAGGCTCTGCTGGGCGCGACGTTGATCCTTGATCATCTGATCAAGTTCAAGAGTCACGTCATAGTAAATTTCGCCAACTTTCTCTGCCACTGCATGCTCTCCGGTTGTTCCAGAGGCATGCTAGGGAAGCCAAGTACTAGCCAAGTACTAGCCAAGTATGAAGACTGCGATGATCCACTTGCTCATGATGTCCATCTCCGCTTTATTTGAGATGCGTCCTACCAGTCCAGATATGACACACCCCGCCGGGGCGGGGTGTGCTTGATAGGTGTGTAGCTCAGATCAGGCGGTGGCCTTGCTGTGGTGAATGTAGAGGTATGCCAAGCCAATTGGGGCTATGAAAATGGCGAATCCAAAGCAAATCATCATGGTCGCAAATTTTGTAAACAGCATCACAAACGTGTTTACCCAAAAGACATTATTGCCGAGCACGAACCCCACAATGCTTTCGTAGACAAAACGAGAGTATGGGTACAGAAGTGCGGAAATCGCGAGCCCAACGTACATACCTATTCCGAGCTGATTTTGCCCCGCCCGGTCCATCATGATTGCAATTGCCGCCAATATGACGCCAAAGGCCAGTTGCCGAAAATAATACTGAGGGGTTAGGCCACCAAACGTCTTCTGTAGCACGGGATGCACTCAAATATCTCCTTATTTTTAACCTTTGAAATGTATCAATTTATTACATTTAAATCAAGAGCTTTTAGATCATCAAATTAAGGAGGCATCATTTACTGCGACCCCATCGCAGTCATAGCCGCCCGATATTCCTCCCGTGTCGGCACATCCCGCTTTTTCTTCTTGGCGTCCGGATACTTCATCTCAAACAGTGTCTGGAAGTCACTCATGCTCAGCGCCTCGGCGTCGGCCGCGCTCATGCCAAGGTGAACTCGGGCAGCTGCCACGTACTCAGCGACGTTGAATTCCGTCACAGGCCTTGCGCCCTGTTCTTTGCTGCCACCTGTGCCCACCAGTCCATGGCGCATCAGGTGTGCGGCCAGGCTGATCTGCTCAAGCACCGGCATACTGCCAAGATGCTCGCCATCTTCATCACACCAGCCCAATAGTGCTGTGGCATCGTCCTGATCACACAGCACCGCCAACACGTAGCGGGCATTCAAGGCGGCCTGCCTGCCGAACAGTCCGCGGAAAGCATCAACAATTTCGCCCGGTCGTCCGAGTTGGGCGATCCGGGCGAATGACGGTGTGAAAGTGAACTCCAAGCCGCTGGCAGTCACGACTCTGGAGAAACCATGCTCAATCAGCATCAGGGGCCTAATGGTGCTGGCGTCAGTGTGACGGAGCCATTACTGGTCGCGCCCATGCTCCACGTAGCTTCGTTGGCGTAGGGGCTGTCGTTCGACCAGGATGTGACAAGGAACGGGCCTTCATAGACTTTGCCGCCTGGGTATGTGATCTTGAACCACACCTTAGGCTGATTGCCAGTTTCAGCGGGTGGCGAGACCACGTGCTTTTCAAGCAGTTCCTGGTTGTGCACGTCATCGTCGTAGCTCACGCCGTCACCCGAGAATTCCACGTTCTTGAACGTCACCAAGCTGGTTTTCGTGAAGTCTGGCGACTTGTCTGCGGTGGTGTCCACCGTGTCCCAGGTGGTGTTCAAGCTCTTGGCGCGCATCATGCCAAGCACCTTGTAATCACCGGCCACCGGCTTGGGTAGCGTTTCCGGCTTCAAAGCAAATTCGACCTTTACGTCGCGTCCTACGTGAGCGCCCATGGCGTGCTCCTTCTAGCGGTTGATGATGGTGTTGATGGTGATTTCGGCCACTGGCCGTCCATCGTCGGTAGCCCAGTAGATAGGCTCACCCGGTTGTGCAAATACTAGGGAGCCGGATTCAGCAAGCAGCTTCTCGATCACGTCCTGGGCTTTGCGCTCCGGCGCTGTGAGTGGGTCAGTGCCAGCACCAATCAGCACCAGGCTGAATGCGGGCTGGCGCACCAGGCCTGCCATAGGGCCGCCCATGGGCTTGAGCACTGCATACCGAAAGGTCTTGCCGCTGTCGATCCAGCGCCCAAACTGAAAGCGCCAGTCCGAGAGCACCGGCTGAAGGAGTTGCCTCAGGGCCTCGCTGGCGGTCATGTCTTGATCGCTCCTGAAATCACGGCGCGGATATTGGGCTCTGCGCGTTCGAAGCCCTTGGCCAGGAACTCCTTTTCAGCCGATTGCCGGCGAAAACGCTGTTTGTTGTCCGGATCGTGGACAGGCTCGGAATAAACCGCTGTGTAGCCAACACGGCCGACGACCTTGGTCGCCTCAGTGTCCACCTTACGGTATTGGCTGTTGAGCAGGGTTGAGGTGTCTATGGGAGTGAGGACTGAGGCTTCGGATGCACCCAAAATCAACGCCTGCGTCATGCCGCGGGTGCCCTTTGCTTGGACCTGGGCCACAAATTGCGGCAGCCGACTGGTAATGCGTGGCTTGGCCATTAGGTCAGGATCCTGAAATCGTCGGCGATTCGGTCGAAGGTGTCGGCATCACGCACCACTGTGCGCACCTCAGCCGCACCGGCAGCCACGGGATCAGCCTGTGTGCTCTCGCCGATCAGGACGTAATCGCCTTGCTTGACTGTGCTGTGTTCGGTGTAGATGACCTGGCGCAGGGTCAGCTCGACGCCTGTATCCGGAGACGTTCCTCCAGCGTCGGATGAGCGCACCGCCTCAGACTTGTAGTCGCAGTCGAAGAGCACGGGAGGCGCAAAAGAAAGCTGACCGCTCCAGTCGTCACGACCAAGGAGCGACCAATGAGTTGCTTTTGCGGTATAGGACCAGGCAGCTGATGCAGACATGTGCCCCATGCTAGGGAGGCGATATGCTTTGGTTCGAAGGAGCTTATATGTCAGCCAACATTGCGTTTTCTGCACCCGGCTTTTCAGCCGTCGGAACCGACACCAGAATCACTAAAACGGTCTACGGTCAGACTTACACAGTAGACACTGCATCGGATGCATTCAAGCTACCAGTTTACGAACCATTTCCGGAGCCATATGTCAAACTGCGCCCCGCCGGAAATGGCTGGGTGACCGGCTTGGGCGAGTTGGCAAGTGCTGAATTCATTCTGGACGCGCTAAATGCTGCCTCAGCGGACACATATGAAAAGGCACTCTTGGCTTTATCCAATCAAAAGGGGTGGCAGGCTGAAGTAATGAAAGCTCATAAGCGCACAATTGAACAGCTTGAGACTACAGAGATTTTCGGCGCACCGTTTTCCATAAGCGAGCTCGGTAACTGGAGACTCGGCCTACAACACAACGACCCACGAACTAGAGATCGATTGCTAACCATCGTCAATTGGGGCGGCCAGACTACTCCGGCTGGTGGCGATGAGTTAAGGGCCGAAATCGACGCACTGAGAGGTTACGCGCAACCTCACTCTGTTGCCTCGGCTATGGCAAGAATCATCCTCTTAGCAGCCGCAGCTGACGCATCTGTGGGGCCAAATATGCAATTTGGCTTTACTGCGTCCATCACAGGTGGAAGGCTACAGCGAGGCTTCTATAACGGACCTGCAAAGGATGTATTGAAGATGAACGGCGACGACTTCGCCAAGGCTCTCGTGCAACCTCACTAACCTCAGCCGTTCACCACGAACATGAATGCCGAGCCAGCAGGATCTGGTCCGACGAGATCCGCCACGGTGCCGGCCTTGATCTGGTCCGACGAGATCCGCCACGGTGCCGGCCTTGTCCAGGGCCACAAGTGAGCGACGCAAGGCTGTGAGGTCGCCATCCTTGTATTTGAAGCCACGAGATGCACCCGACGGCGCGCCTTGGCTAGATAGCCGGCGGGGATCGCCAGTTGAAGCCACCAGTGCCACGGCCATGCACTGGATCAGTATTTGAGTGTGGCTGTCGTAGCCCGCATCCACCATGGCCTGCTCGGCTGTGGCAACACGGGCTACTGCAGCCTCCAAGAGGAACGCGGGCACGCTCACGCCCAGGGCTGATTCCAGGTACTGCTGCGATTGCGTGCTCGTGATCATTTCTTGGCTGTCTTCGTTTCGGGCTTGGGCTCAGCTTCAGTCTTCGTTGTGGCCTGCGCTTGCAGTTCTGCTACCTGGGCGCGAACCTTTTCCAGCTCTTGGGCCAAGGCTTCGTCCATCTTCTGTGCGTCAGTGACGATGCCTTGCAAGTTTGCTTCACGTGCCAGAGAGGCTTCCAAATCAGATTTGGCCGCGTCCAACTGCTGTGCCAGCAGCGAACTCTCCGCGACCCCTTCCTTTAGCTCGGCAGTGAGCTGCCGAATGGTCTCTTCTTGATCGGCCAACTGACTTTGATTGAGGAAATCACGCTCTTGGCGCACCTGCAATTCATTGACGGCCTGGTTCTCAACCAGCTTGGGTTGGTAGCGAAAAAGCGCCTCGGCGTTTTCAGGCGCCAGGGTAAATTTGCCAACCGCCCAGGCAGGCGCAGTCTCAGCTTCGAAGCTGACGACATCGCCAACCTTGGCCCCTTCGGGCCAGGGCGCTTTGAGAGTCTGAATGATGACTTTCATACGCGCCGCTCCTTATGCCTGGGTACCGTGCAGGAAAGCCGACTGGCCGGTGAAATCGCTGCGGAACTGCGGGGAAGCCGCTGCCATCACACCGAAGAGGTAGTCATCTTCCGGCTCAATGCGGTTCTTGGGGCGCGTTACCAGCGGCATGGCCGACAGGATGCCACCCCACTCGCCACCGTCGATATCCACAATGCCAAGGATTTCGTTTGGAGGAACCGAGGCCACCGGCACGATTTCCTTGACCTGGTTGACTGCCTGCAAGCGTTGCACGATGGTGCCGCTGTAGTTGGCGGCATAGTCAGTTGTGTCAGCTGCCGTGTAGTCAGCCTGGTTGATGAACAGCGTGATCTGGCCATACTGGTTGTCGCCCATGGCAGCGGCAATCGCTTGCTTGAACGCGCTCAGCCATTGCGCGCCCGTGGCTGTGGCCAAGGTGAAGCCATGCACGAAGGTGTTGCGCGCGGGCAGGTTGCGCAGGCCGTAAATCACGTTGCCGTCGACATCAATGCCCGACAGGCCATTGAGCACCATGTCTTCCAGCTTCTCTGCTACCTTGCGCTGATGGTTGCCGATCGTGGCCGTGTCGATCATGCCGCCGCCCTTGCGGATAACTTCCATTTGGCGCCAACCGAAGCGTGCGGTTGAGTTGAAGATCGGAACCGGGGTGCCGGCGTACTTCACGACGGCCTGATCGGCCTTGCCTGCGTTGCGGCCATCCATCGTCACCTGCACTTCACCGCTATCGCTGACTTGCGGGTAAAAGTTCACCAGATCGGCGATGGACACGGGGATGCTGCTGGCAGCGGCCAGTCGGTTGAACATCTGCAGGCGCGTGCGTGAGATCTGCTGCACGCGGGTATCGATGCGGCGCCATGCATCCAGCGGAATGGCAAGAGAGTTGCCCTCGAGGCCTGCAACAATGCCGGCCGCCATGGCCGTGGCGCGCGTATTGAAGCCTGTACGGGCAGCCTTGATGGCGGTCTGTTGTTCGTTGGTGAAGATCAGCATTTGGACCTCTTAGGGCTTGGTGTAGGAATTGGCGATGACCACATCGGCCAGCTCGCCGGCCAGCACGGTCTTGCCGGGCTGATCGAAATAGGCAACCACCACAGCACCGGCCGCTGCAGCCGTCAGTCGGCCAGCGGCGCCCACCGTCAACTCCTGGCCATAGGTGTAGGAGCCTGCAGCCATGGCGCACAGAAACTCATCGTCGGGTTTGGGGATGTAGGCTACGCCGGACTCGCCCAGCTTGTAGGGCGTCATCAACGGGTCGGGCGACTGCCCAATGCCAAAAGAGCTGTAGAAGTCGCGGTCACCCAAAATGGCCAGCCGGCCGCCGCCTATGGCAGTGGCCTGGGTCAGTTGTTCGGCCCCAACCAGCACAAAGGTGCCGGGCAACAGCGCTGCGGCGACTGTCTTGTCGGTGATCGTGCGGGGGCGCGGAACACCGCTGCCAGTACGGGAAATGCGATTGGCCATGTCGGCTCCTTAGAGTTTGTTGAGGTCGTAGCCGGCGAACTCGTCGGCCGGCGTCTTCTGGCCGCTGTTACCCACCACCACGGGCGCAGCAGAAGCATTGGCCTTAAAGGCTTTCAGGCGTTCGAGTGAGAACAGCTTCAGGTCATCCACGGTGAGCTGGCTGTTAGTGGCCAGTTCAGTAGCCAGCGCATCACGTTCGGCGTTCTCGACGGCCTTTTTGTCGTCTTCGAGCTTTTTGGATTTACCCTTTTCTGCCGCCAGCTCGTCCTCGACAGGCTTTTTGACGACTGAGTTGTAAGCAGCCAGGGCCTGCGTATCGGTCAGACCTTCAGTCTTGATGCCCGCAGCATTGAGCGCGGCGATGATCTGTTCTTTCACTGTGTCAATCTCCTGTTGGTTCGTGACGGGTTCATAAGACACCTGCCGAACGACTTCAACAGGCTGTCCGACCCATGCTACGGAGCCACTTTCTGCGACGTGATAGTCCTGGCGCCACAGCTTTCCGGCCTCGTCAGACCAGACTGCATAGGAGGCGAATACCTCACGGATCCATGAGTTTTCAGGCAACCCAACGCGCAGGCCGTCATAGATCTGGTCGAAGCTGATGTCCTTGTTAGTGAAGAAACTGCGCAGCCAGCCAATGGCGCCCTCATAGCGCCGGTCTTCGGGATCCTGGTTGACTTTGATGGTCTCGATCTCATCCTCGCCGCCATCGCTGTTGAGGAACATGCCCACACCCTCCTCCGGCGTGCCGGCGCCCGGCTCGTCCAGCAGGATCGCAAGATGGTCGTAATGCAGGTTGGTGGCGATTGAGCTGTATTTCTTGCCATGGCTCTCGCCGTTGGCCACGACCTCGATCAGGTTCAGGCCGGTGCTGACGTGGATGGGATCGGCATTGGTGCTGGCAATAGCGGCATCCAGCCTAGCAACCAGCTTCTTGCCCTGCTCCGTGGCCTGGGCCATATCGCCATTGACGACGATATCGGTCAGGGTGCGGCCGCCCTCGTGCCGTGCATTGGTGCAGTAGGCACCGATCCACGCTGAGGCCAGGGCTTCGCCGTTGGCCGCGCTGATGTGCTGGCCCTTGCTGTTCTTGGGGTGCCCTGCGGGGGCGGGCTTGCCATTCAGGCTCTTGACGCCGGCGGCCAGTTGGTCGGCTGGGTACAGCCGGCGATTCATCACGATGTCATCGACTGCCCCGCAGACGTCGCGGATGGTGTAGGTGGTGCCAGATTTGCTGACGTTGGCCGCATTGACGGCACTGATGATGTGGATGCGCTTTTTAGCCATGGTCCTGCCTCATGTAGATGCTGGCCATGCTAGGTAGGCAAGAATTCTTGTTTCAACGGAAATGCGCATGCCTTCAGCTATCCTAGATTGCCTAAATTCTTAGAATATTTTGTTGATTCAAACGGAGGGGTAGATGCAGGAATCTAAAAAGCGGAGAGCTGATCAAAATAAACCCGTGATTAAGATCACTCTTGACGTCAGAGAAGACAATGAGAAAAGCAATTTGACGCTGGCAGAAATAGGTGCCTTATCTACGGCGGCAAATCGTGCAATAAATGAAATCGCTGCAACGCAACTGGAGCAAAGTACTTCGGGGCGCTATGTATATGCACCGCAGTCAGACGAACCGGCACTTGTTCAAGTTGAAGTAACCTCGATTCGAAAAGGCTCGCTCATACTTCAAGGGGTTGCGCAGACGGGAATTTTTTTATCAACAAATTCAGACGCAATCATGGCAAGTATTGCAGCAGCACTTGCATATGATGGTGCAAAGGGTGGTGTGAAAGTTCTCGCAAAGCATGTCAAGCGCGCTGCAGATCGGCTAAAAGCTGGTTCCAGTCGGATTGAACCAACTCAAACTCGCCGCAGAGTTGAGCCAACGCTTAATCAGAGCAATTCCGCTGTCGACTCTGCAGTAAAGCGAAACAGGGTAAGAGCGATTACTGTGAAGATCGAGGTGGGAGAGATCGAGGTATCAAGCGAATCGACCATCTCCTCGAGCAGAGATTGACCTTAGAGCTTGAATACCCAGTTTTCACGCTCCTTGTCCATAGCCTGCTGCAACTTGCTCGTCAGTATGGGGCTGCCACTGGCATCCAGCAGACACTCGGTCTGCCCGCAGTGGCAGTTGTATCGGTTCCCGTCTCGTCCATAGAAAGCCCGAACCTCATCTGTGGAATACACCCGGCCATTGCGTGTCGCATGCGTGGCCCGGGTGGTCGGCAACAGCGCCGAGGTCCACAGCATCCCAATCTTCAGCCCGAACTGCACCTGCGCCGCTTCGGATTCAGCCCAGCGAGCCTGCCGCAAGGTGTCGGTGATGTCAGTCTGCGCATACTGAGCAGCCTTTGACCTAGTCACGCCCAGGCCTTCAACGATCAGTGTCCGGGCGGCCTTCGGATTTAGGCCATCCGCCACAGCACGGCCGATGATGCCGGCCAGACGGCTCTGCCCCTCGGCGCGCAAGCCTGTCCAGTGCTCGTAGCTCTTCATGCGGGCCAGCGCCACCCGGGTGAGATACGGCTCACTGCGGACCACCTGATCGAACGAGCGTGAAGCAGCATAAGCCTCAGAGAGATTCGTGAGATTGGTCACGCTTTGCAACGCGCCGAGCTGTGATGCCTGCTCAACGAACGGATTCCACCAGAACAGCTCCTTTGGCTCCTTGCCGTTCTGCACCCAGCGATCCAGCGCAGCTGCAATCTCCAGCAGGACGATGTCGAGGATGGCTGGGGTGATGCCATAGGCCACCTGTGGGCCCGTGTCGTTCAGGGCGTAGACCGGGATGCGATCGAATGCGGCCAGCACATCCGTGGTGAGCCTCTTCCAGCGCTCATTGATGGCGACCAGCGCCTTGCGCAGCAGCAGCGTGGAGCCTGTGCGGTCCCTGCGCGTGCCAGGAATGGCCGGGTTAGGAGTTCGCTGGCGCATTGTCGAGTCGCTCATCAGCGGGATCTACCTGGTCGGCCCGAGCCGGATCATCTTCGGTCGGCATCCCGTCGTCCTTGCGTTGCTCAAAGTCCATTACGGCGCGCAGCTCGTTCGCATCAAAAAGAGGCTCTGTCAGCCCCGCCTGAAAGGCCTGCTGCATGGCAGCGGTCATCTTGCCCAGCAGTTCGGCCTTGTCCTTCTCGGTCGGCGCATTGACCGGTGGCCACTCAATCTCAAACTCTCCAGCATCGATGATGCCGGCCGCCTGCATGCGGGTGATGAACTCCTCGAGCATTGGCGTGAGCTCGAACTCCTGCCGGCTGGAACAGCGGTTAGCAAAGTCGGACTTGTCCTCATCGCTGGCCAAGCGGCCTGTCTGCTGGCCAAATAGCACGGTGAAAGGGATTCTCACGGAGGCTGCAAATTCATTGGCCGCCGTGGTCCAGGGACCGGTGGGGTCGCTGATCGAGGTTTGCAGCGTCGTTGCATCACCACCCTGCATGACGACAGCAGCGTCCGTGCTGCGGTTCAGGGCCCTGGCCTGCTCTTCGTGGGCTGCGCGCACCGACTTTGTCTCGGCGCCATCTGGTCCAGGAATGGCCTGAGGTGTCGCTCCCGCTTCATACTTGAAAACTATGGTGCGGGCGCTGTTCTTCAGGAACGACTCGCCCGAACCGCCAGCGATTTTGTCCAGATCCACCAACCGGTTGAAGCCGGCGCGCAGCAGGGGCACGCCATCGTAGAAGTCGCCGACCGCGCCCTCGGCCAGGATCTGCACGCGACTTGGGTGAACATCGGCCCACTCCTCAGGCCTTCCCTCTGTCTCCGTGCCGGGTGGGCTGATCTTCCGGTACTGAAACATAGCCGGCGTGCCATAGTTTTCTGCGCCCTGCTCTGTGTGCCACTTCGTGACCTTGATCTGGTTTTCGTAGAGAGGGATCAGGTCGACCAGCTTGGTTGCACGCTCCAGAGGCTGATCCAGCGTCTTGCTGTCGGCCACGCGGTAGATCACTGCCGCATACCTGCCCACCAGATTGCGCCGGTCCAGGTCCTTGAACTTGCTCCAAGCGCGAATCGAGCGCAGCACCTTGCCCGCTTTGACCTCCCACGGGCTCTTCTCATCGCTGTCCGGCTTCTTGATGCGCGGCAGCTTGAGCCAGCAGACATCCAGCAGCCGGTGCACAGCTCCATGGCCTGCGCCGCCACGCTCGTAAGCGGCATAGAGCATTTCAAAGCTGACCTGCTCGCTGTAACCGTACTGAATCCAGGCAGTCGCCCGCTTTGCGTCAAGGCCCAGTGAGCCGAGGAACTCATGGCGGGCACGAGAGAGTTCAAGGGAGTTGGTGGTGATCTCAGGCATGGATCTTCATGCTATGGAGGACTACCCTTCGAGAATCGTGCGTAACTCTGCTAGGTAAGCTGTTTTTTGTTCTTCGTACTTTTCGATCGCCGAATTTAAGGCTTGCAGTTCTTCCATGCGGCTCACCTCCCACACGTCCATACATAGTGTTGAACCTGGAGGCAATTGCCGCGCCTGTTCATCGTGTTGCTTAACAATATCGTCTACTGCTATTTGAACTGTTTTTCTGTAATCACGTAGTTTATGTTGTTCATCATTCAATGATGAAATTAGAGCAGTAATGGCTGATATTCGAACTTGCGCAGCCTGATGTTTCTCCGATGCTTGCAACGCGAATTTTGTTTCCTCCAACTCCTTCTGTTGCAGCTTCACCCCCTTGACTAACCATACCAATGCCATAAGAGCGACTATCGGATTCAAAATTCCACCAAAGAAATCACCAATTTGTCCGTTAATTTCGAAAGTAGGCGCTGGAGAAAAGTAAAACCAAGTTGCGATGGGAATAGACAATATTCCGCCTATTACAAATCCAATCGCGACGTAAAGTATCACGAAAGACTTATTATTATTTTCTACTAAAATCACAACACTCCTTCAAACAAACATTCTCAATTTAGGCTGCAACGGGTCAAAAATCATTATTACAGCCTAAATCACACCTTCGAGGGCGATGATCTCTTGCCTGCCACAGGCTTCAGAGAAATACTAAGCATCCAATTTCGATGCATCTTCTGTTGACTCCAGTATTCTTTTTAATTCATTTTCATACTTATGCCTTAGAAGCATGAGCTCACCAATTCTTGAATTTACAGATGCGATGCTTGCTTGAGCTGAATCTATGCTAACCCACGTACCAGTAGCATCTCGCACACCAGCCCTTCCTTTATCGATTGCTTCATTCATTTGCCAAATGAAAGTCCGATGCATGGTGACTTCTGTAAGAATTGAATTAATGAGGCCAGTTAGAGCATCGATGCGAACAGAAATTGCCGCATGCTTTTCCTGAAGCTTTTGAGATTTAGCAGATTCATCTAAAGCAAGCCTTGTGGCCGCCAATTCCTCCTTTTGTAACCGAACACCTTTGGTTAACCAAAAAAATGCTGCTAATGCGACGACTGGATTTAGTATTCCACCAAAAAAATCTCCGGCTTGCCCCCAAACATCAGCGCTTAAAGCCAGATTGAAATTATTTATTATTTTAAACCAACCGAAGTATATTAAGATATTCAAGACAACGTATATCCCAATACCCCACTGCCATCTTGTAATGCTTTTTTCTAAATAATTATCAACCTTCCCTTGACCACTCACGATAAGATCCTCTCAGGTAAATATTCCAACAGTCGGCTGCAACAACCCATTAAACCCTCTTGCAGCCCCGTCGACTTGGTCATCATATTTGCCAAAAGGGAACAATCGGCACTCATCAATGAATGGTGTGTTCCAAGCACCCCTGAGCAGCAGCACGTTGCCAGCGTTGATCTGGCTGGCCAGCGGCGTAGCCCGAGTCACCTTGTCGCCTGACTCAGGACTGAAGTGCACGTTGTGGCCAGCCAGCAGCTTGGCAAAGGCCAGTACCTGGGACTTGCCGGCCTGACCAGGGTCCTGCGGCAGGCTTTGCTTGAGCAAACGGCCATCTGAAACGGCAGTGCTCTTGATGAGCTGGTCGCGCATATTGGTCTCGAACTGCTCCCGCTTCATGTCAGCAATGATGTAGCGGCCATCGGCCAGCCGACCGACCTTGCCGCCGGCGGTGAAGTCTCCAGAGGCAGATGCACCCAAGTCCCAGCCGCGGCACCACTCCACCACGTTGGCCGGGATGGCGTCCACCACGGTCATCAGGTCTGGTTTGATGACGCCGCCGGCAGGTGGTGCTGGCCGTTGCCGATACTGGCCCGCGAAAACATACGGATTGGCCTTCTCCATGCGCTGCAGCTCTTCAACGCTGTGTTTACCGGGCCAGAGCGGTGCCTCGTCCTGGCCCACCCAGGCCGATAGACGCAACACATCCCAGACCTCACCATTGCCGCCAGCCACCGGCGGCCCATGGCCGTCCTTTCCACGGTCGCCCAGTAACCAGCCGGCCAGGTCGTCCTCGTGCAGACGCTGCATGATCACGATGATGGGCGTGTCTGGACTGTTCTTGCGGCTCTCCAGCGTGTTCTGGAACCAGTCGATCACGCCTTTGCGGATGGTGTCTGACTTGGCCTCGTCGGCTTTGTGTGGGTCATCGATGATGATGGCCCCGCCAAAGCCCTCTCGGTGCTTGCCCGCGCCAAAGCCGGTGATCGTACCGCCCGTGCCCGTGGCGTACATCACACCGCCAGCGGTGCTCTTCCAGTGCGAGCCAGCATCAGAAGCCAGCCGCAGGCTGGGGAAGATCTCGGCATAAGCTTCGTGCTGGACCAGCCCGCGCACATTGGTGCTGTTGTTGACGGCCAAAGGCGTGCTGTAGCTGCTGTGGATGAATTCAGCATCTGGCACCTTGCCCATGGCCCAGGCGATGAAGTTGACCACCGCCAGCTCGGTCTTGGAGTACCGCGGCGGAATGTTGATGATGAGGCGCTTGCACTCCCCCCTGAACACCCGCATCAGGGCATTACAGATCATCTCGTGGTGCTGGGCCCGCAGCCAGAGGTAGCCCTTGCGCTGCAGGAACATCCAACGGGAGAACGAATACAGGTCTTCACGCGCCCAGCCGATAGCAGCAAGCCGCTCTGCCGCACTAAAACTTGGCCTGGACACTCTGAACGGCTTCCTTCAGCTGTTGCGGGGAAACGTTCCCCACACCTTGGCTCTGGGGCTCTTCGCTATTGATCTCTTTGATCGTTTCCTTGTTCGCGGCCAGCAGATTGAGCGCAATGCTTGCGCTGTCGTTGGCCAGCTTGGTGAGTACAGCCACTCCCTTCATGGCATTCACGCTCTCGGGCGCCAAGGGTGCGGCATCGTCCACCTTTGCCACTTCGGAATTTGCCAAGGCGCTGAGACGGTGGGCCGTCTGGGCACCGTACTGGGCAGCGCTTGCCAGGTTGTCGCTGATCGCCCGAAGCTTGGAGGCTAAGTTAACTGCAATCAGCTGTTCAGAAACCGGCAGTCTTGCGAGCGAGCGCTCCGCCGTAACCACTTGATTTGCAACGCTATGGATAGTTTCTGCGCGTTTCGAAACTCGTGAACTTACGGCAGCTTTGGAGACGCCGTACTCTCTTGCCAGATCTGCAGCCCTCTCCCCTGATACCAGCCTTGCGGTGATCTCTCCCCACTGTTTCTCCGTCAGCTTTGAGGGTCGTCCCATATCCTGCTGTTCCTCATCTTGAAAGTCTGTTTGCGTGCTCTGGGCACAATTTGGCGGGCGCGACGCTGGCGCTCCTTCTCCATGCCTTCGTCGGTCTCAGAAAAGCGAACCACCTGACACCGCACAACCCCGTTGCCCCTTGTGACCAGCATCACATTGCTGTTCTTCTCCGGAGAGCTGGGCGGGGCGCGCAATTGAAGGCCCGTGGTTGCCAAATCGAAAACCGAAGTCGGCCCGGCCAGGAGCGGTGCACTGCAATCCACTGCACGCACCATGCTATGGACGACAGGCGGATCGATTTCCGCCTCCTCCAAGCCGGTACGCAGTTCCTCGAGCACCGTCAGGCTGTCGAAGAGGTCAAACTGCATGTCATTTCGTCCCATGGGCGCCTCCTCTGCTGCGATGAATGCAATGCGTGCTGGGCTGGGTCAACGCTGGGAGCCCTCCATGAACGACTCCATGCAGGCCCAGCGCTGATCTGCGTTGAGCGCGGGCCACAAGATGGCCTGGGCGCGCAAGGTCCAAAGGAAGGCATCGACGGCGCGATGCAGCTCCGAGAATTCGGCCTCGTCCATGTTGTCGAAGTCCATGGATTTGGGGATGGCGTTCGGCTTGCCATCCAGGCCGGGCACAAAATCCGCGTATCCGGCGCCCAAGATCACCCAGGCGCGCAGCTTGTCCAGATCTGCGAACTCCTCGGTGCGCTCGAGCAGCTTCTGCAGCTTGAGGAAGAAAAATGCGTGGTGCTGGGGGCTGCGGGGCACGCGGAAGGTAAAGCCCAGGGTCTGGCCCGGGAGCAGGCCAGCCACCACGGCCTTGAACTTGTTGTAGGCACGCTGGCCCTTCTCGTCCAAGCCGCAGAGCTTGCCGTCCATCCCCTTGGTGATGACGAGCCGGCTCATGGCAACGCCCCCAGCAAATCGCCCTGCTCTTGCACCGGCGCTGCCGCAATGGGCGTGATCGTCACCACCAGCTTGCCGCCATCCACGGGCATACCACGTTCGGCCGTGATGCGGCGCACCCACTTGTCGTCCTCGATGGCCACGCCCTTCAGGGCATCCAGTAGCACCTTTTGGGCGTTGTCCAGATCGATGCACTGCACGGTGTCGTCCCAGGTATAGGGATCACGCTTCATGCGGCGTTGGGCATCCTGCGGGCAGTGAGGGTGCAGCGTGTACGAGATGGCTACCCGGCCCAGGATGGGCTTGAGCACCCCGGCAGCCTTGGCCAGCCAGCCCACCTGATCCTTGAAAGCCTTGGCCTCGGCGCTGACGTAGGTCATGGCCCGGGACTGGCCAGCCATTTTGATAACGCGGGTCTGCCAGTAACGATTGGCACTGATTGGGTACGGAAGCGTAAGTGTGATCATGGTTTCGTGCTCCTGTTTTTATTCAAAGTCATCGTCTTGACGCGTGGCGCCCGTGCCCGGCTTCTCGCCATGCCAGTTGCCAAAGCGAACGAATGGCCCGGTGTAGCGAAGGTGCAGATCACCGGTGGCGCCGGCGCGCTGCTTGGCCACGCGCAAGGTGGCGTAGCTCTGCCACTCCGGGCCCAGGCTGGGTTTGAGGTGGATCGGCCGGTGGGGGAACAGCACGATGTCTGCGTCCTGCTCGATCTCGCCGCAGTCGCGCAGGTCGGACAGCATGGGCAGCTGGTCGACGCGCTTTTCCACTTCTCGGTTGAGCTGGGCCAGCAGCAGGACCGTGATGCCCAACTCCTTGGCCAGTTCCTTGAGGCTTCGGGTCACTTCACCCAGTTGCGTGGTGCGGTTGTCCTTGGGGTTGGTGCCGTGCATCAGGCCCAGGTAATCCACGATCAGCAGGCGCAGGCCATGGCGGCGTTTGAGGGAGCGGGTTTTGGTGCGCAGCGTGTTGATGTTCAAGCCGGTGCGGTCCGTGACGTAAAACGGCAGGCGCTTGAGGCGAAGATTGGCCGCTGTCACCGCGTCGTAATCGGCATTGCTCATGCGCTTGTGCGGCTGGCGAATTTTGCTCAGTGGCACCTCGGCCTCCATGGCCACCTGGCGCTGCCACAGGTCAGCACGCTGCATTTCCAGCGAGAACATGGCCACGGTCTGCCCCAGCTTTGCGCCGTGCATGCCGATGGTCATGGCCAGAGCCGTCTTGCCCATGGCCGGCCGGGCGCCGATGATGATCAGCTCGCCGGGGCGCATGCCGCCGTCCAGCTGCAGGTCCAACGCATGCAGGCCGGTGGGCAGAAATGGATCTCCGTTGCCAGAGCAGCGGGCGTCCAGATCGGCCATGAACTCGTCCATGCCGGTATCGACGCTCACCCACTCGTCGCCTGGGCCATCGGCTGCCAGGCTGGCCAGCTGGGCCGAAACCTTGTCAACACGCTCACTGATGGGCAGCGTGTGATCGGCGGCCAGCTCACGGGCCTGAGTCACCACAGCCACCAGCTGCCGGCTCAGCGCCCGCTCATGAACGATCTCGGCGTAGCGGCGCACTGCGGACTCAGACGATGTGCCGCAGTTGTGCAGGTCGTTCAAGGCCATCAGCTCGACCCGGCCCTGCAGGTGCTCGTGCACCGTGATGACATCGATAGCTTTGCCGGCGTGGGCCATGGCGCTGATGGCGCCGAAGGCTGTGGCGTGCAGTTCGTCGGCAAAATCCTTGGCCTGGACGATGTCCGAGACCACGTCGAATTGGCGGGCGTCGTACAGCAAAGAGCCGATCAATGCGCTCTCAGATTCATAGCTGACAAGCATTGGCTTGTTAGCGGGCGCTTCGAATTCCTCATCCAATGGCGGCATGCTGCGGGCGTTCATGCAGCACCGCCTTTCGTGCGCTCGATGACGTGCTGCATGCCACGGTCGGTCAGCAGAAAATCGAGGTCGCACTGCCAGCCCGCATGCTCAGCTGAGCGTGGTCCCCGGCCCATCAGGAAATCGTTCTTGCTGGCTCGTCCGAAGTAGCCGCGCAGCCAGGTACAGGCCTCTTCGGCGGTGGATGCCCGCGGCGCTCCGTCCGATTTTTTGCTGGTCAGGACCCAGCGCCAGACCTTGCTCAACGCCCGTTTGCGTTTGTCGCTGAGCAGCTTGACGCTCGGCAAGCCGGGCAGTTGCTCGTGGTACAGACCCACGATGGCATCCACGGGGCACGGTGGCAGCTTGGGGCCTTTGCCCTCCCCTTCTCCTTCGGCGTTGTCACCAGCAGCAGACGGCTTCCCGTCCAAAGTTTCGTTTTTCAGGTCTGCATCGTCGGCCCCGCCGACAGAACCGTTAGGTTCTTTATTCTTTTCTGTATCTGTTCTGTTCTGTATCTGTTCTAGGGCGTTATCAGGCGTTACTGGTAACGTTACATCGCCCGTTACAGCGTTACCGCCCTCTGCTTTTTTCTTCGCTCTATGCTTGGCAACGCGCTCAGCACTGCTTGAGCTGCTATCAACTTTGAACTGACGCTTTTCCCAGTTCAGCAAATTCAGCTCTGAATCAATGAATCCCTTCTTGATGAACAGCGCTTTTGTCTCGGTCCAATCTTCAGCAGTAATTCGAAGGTGAAACGTTACTTCGTCGTCCTGTAACGTTACTAGGTCGTTACTGCAACGCATGCACATCAGCATGATGTAACGGCGCTGCATGGCCTCGCTCATCATCTGGACCTTGGGGTCGTGTGCGAACTCCGCATACAAGCGGAACCAGTGGTTAGCCACGGCTGGCCTCCTTCTCTTTAAGCAGGACTGCTTGCACCTCGAGGAGCCGATACATTCGACGCATGAAGTGATAGGCGCGGTCGCGCTGTCCGGCGTCCATCGCCTTAATCTCCAGATCGCCTGCACGTCGCGCCAACGACTGCAGGCGTTTTTCTTTGCCCGGGTTAAGCACGCTTGCCCGCTGCATGCTTCGCCTCAATGGACTGTTCGAGCTGCTGAAGTGCCGCGCGGGCATCAGCAACTTCCTTCTGGATGCGCACCATGTCGTTGTCCGAGATATGGCCGTCGGCATTCCCCTCGAGCGTTGCCGTCACGACGTGTGAAAGCTCGGTGGTCACTGCAGAGATGGAACGATTCACGCAAGCCGGCTCGCTCATTTCGACCACGGGCAAGCGAACGAAGCCACCGCCATCAGCAGCAACGGCATTCACGAAATCAAAGCAGTGATGGGCCTTGGCTTCGATGCACAGCTCTGAAATCAGCAAAGAAGTCGACAGGCCCAGCTTGAACTTGGGATCGCCTGAAAGCTCCTTGCGCAGAACCTCAGCGGTCTTGCCAACTCTCGGTGCCAGGCTCTCATACCCGCCTGGGTAAGCCTTGGCCATTTGGCGCAGTGCGTCTTGGGGCGTCATATCCGGTTGCTCTCGTGTTGGATGTTGTTTGCACGCTCCCGCTTCCAGATACTGAGAACATGGAAAAAGCAGACGCGAATACGAGGGGAGAGTCGAAAAAGGGTGCCCGCCCTGCCCCGGGCTACGATGGAAGCTCCTACACAACCATCACCAGAGAGGGCGGACATGAACGAAGAACTGAAAGTGCTGCAGACGCAGCTGGATCTCATAAGCCAAGTTTTGGTACAGCTAGTAAATGCATCCAGCACGGGGACGCGCATAGAGCGGCAGGCATGTATGGCGGCTTTGGAGCTGGCAAAAAGTACAGATTCAGCCGTTGCCGATGCGGCTGCGGCGTGGGGGGCGAAGTGGTTTCCGCACCGACCACACATGGACAGCCCGTTCAACATGTGACGACGAATCGTTCTCATGACTTCCAATCCGGGAAGTGCGAAGGAAACTCCAGCGGAAATTTCAGCAGCTCTTCGCGGTGGCTCTTGAGTGAGTGCAGACTGAGTTCAAACACCACTCGGCCTTTGCACTCGCCATTGATGGCCTCTCCTTCAGGCACAAAACGAGGGACCATCACCACACTTAAGGGGCCCAGGTGGCGGAGAGCGCCGTCCCGTACGGCCTGGCTCGGATACTTGCCAAGCACTTCTTCAATGGCCCCCAGTTCAACGCTGACCGAATCAGCGAATCGAACAGGAAATTCCAAGGGCAGTGGCCGTGAATCGTGCTGGCTGCATTCAGCAGCTTGGGCGGCGCCGTTAAGTTGGCCGATTGCTACCGTCTTGTCCTGGGCTGCTGCCAACTGCGCCAACCCAGCCTCCAAGCGGCGCTCCATCCGCTTAAGGCGCAACTTGAGCTGCCACAGCAACGGGCCGCCTTTTCGGGCTTTACGGGGCTTACCCATGGGCCGCCTCCCCTGCCGCCGGCTTGCAGGCCGCTAGCTCAGCGGCGGCGGGGATGGGTCGGGTGGTGCGCAGGTATGCCCAGTCAACATCAGGGCGCAAGTCCTCGCAGCGAATCGCACCGCTGGATTCACGATCCAGGCTGATGCACAGGCTCTCACCCAGGCGCTGCCCCTTGCTGATGGCCTTGCGCAGATAGCCTTCGGAGGTTTTGCAGCGCGTCACTAGGTCGAGACGCTCAGCCTTCGGCAGGCTGTTGAGGTAGGCAAGTAGTTTGTCCATGCCATCAATCTTACCCACGGGTAATCAATCAAGCAATACCTGAGGGTTATTTACTTGCAGGTAATGATTTGCTGGAATCGAAGGATGGATATGTACGAACAACGCCGCTCAGCGCTTCAGAACCTTGTCGATTCTTTGGGTCGGGGCGGCATCGCTAGCATTGCGCAGCAAATTGGCAAAGACGCCAGCTACGTCTCTCGGATGCTTTACCCAGCAGAAAAGAGTGGAGCCAAGCGAATCGGCGAAGACACCGCCCTGCTATTACTGGGTGCTTATCCTTCTTTTTTCACTGGAGAGCACGCCTTATTCAGCGGTCTTGCCGCGCCTTCCGCTCATGAAGTGGCCTCATCACCTTACGAGTCGCCGTCCGCGAGTGGCAGTGAGCATGACCTAGTCATCACGCAGTACGACGTGGGTGGCGCCATGGGCAATGGCGGCAAGCTGATCCTGGAGGCTGAACCACCTGGCGTTATCAAGAGCTGGCGCGTTGACAAGGAGTGGCTGCGCCTCAATGTGCCGGTCTACACCAGCATCAGCAATCTATGCATCGTCACTGGTTTCGGGCCATCCATGAAGCCGATCTTCAACCCTGGTGACCCGTTGCTTATGGACCGTGGTGTGAATCACGTCGACCATGAGGGCATCTACTTTTTCCGCTTGGGTGATGAAGGCTTCATCAAGATCATCCAGCGCGTGCCCAATTTCGACAAACCTGGGTTCGTGCTGCGCATCATCTCGAAGAACAAAGAAGACTTCCCCCCCTACGACATTTCACCGAAGCATCCGGACTTCCATGTGATTGGGAAGATTCTGACCGTGTGGCGTAGCGAGCAATACTGAAATTAGAGGCTGCATGACTGTTGAGCAAGGGCGGCATGGATTCTGGTATTCCAAAGGAACGGGGTTCGCCACCAAAGAGCAGACGCAAGCATCGCATTCATTTGTTTAAAGGTTCGGCATGAGTAAATCAGATGATAACAAGATAATTCTTGATCGTATAGATAAAGAATTAATCGCAATGTTCGACAGCCTTGGCGGTCTCGCAAATGAAAGAAACAATAAAATAATTAACTCATTTTTTGACTGTCATCTGGCAAGCGTGAAAGAAGCTACTGCTATATTTGATTACCTTAAGTCAACAAGGAATTTAGTTTCACATAATATTGACGCCCGAATGAACTCGGGGCACACATCAGATACAGAGCAAATCCTAGTACAAGATTTAATTGATAACATCCAATCAAGCTTCTCCAACTATGATGATCTACGCATAGAATCCAAAAAAGCTTTTCTTCAACTTGGATTGGACTTGGTAATATACCTAAAAGGCCAGAAAAGTGAGTAATATGAAAGTAGTTACTCAGCAGAATACGGCTGAAATAATGTCAGAATTTTCATCTTTATCGGATCGAAATAAACTGGCCAATGACGGCGGATCCGGGGGAGGGTATGATTCAGTCATGGAAGCCCGTGTCAAATCTCTTGAGGAAGCTGTAAAGAATCTGCCCACCAAAGCGGACTTTGCAGAGCTGCGTGCTGACGTCAAGACAGGGATCTCCGATCTTCGAGCAGAAATGCACAAGAGCAGCATAGAAATCCACAAGTGGATGATCGGAACGGTCATTGGCCTTTTCCTTGGGTTTGGTGGTCTTTTCCTTGCAATGAGCAATGCGCTCAAGCAGTCATCACCGGCACCTGCTCCTACGACTGCACAAACCACCACGCAGCCGCCCATCATCATCAACGTGCCGAGCGCTGCCCCATTGCGCACGCCAGAATCTGCACCCACGATGCAAAAGTAGCTCTCACAGCTCTCACATCCAGCCCGCCCCCAGCGGGCTTTTTTACGCCTACACGTTCGGCTGTTGCACCGGATCTCCCGGTAGTTCAACCGGTGGCACATCGCTCGGCGGATCAATAGGCTCAGGCTGGGGGTCCTGGTCTTTGTTTGGATCTTTCGGTGGGTGAGTCATTCCAGCTGCCTCCTTTCTTGGATTCAAGTCAGCAGTCTTGTAAAGATCACCTCACTGTCAGTGATCTTTGACTTCGTAAATCAACCAGGCCACAAGCAGCATCAATAGCCAAAGGCCAACCAGCTGCATCATGAAATTAGACATCGCCGCTCTCCTGGAAGTGCGTTGATGATTCAATTTTTCTCCTGTGAAGCTCCGCCAGCAACCAGAACAGCTCGCCTGGCGCGGGCTTTTTTGCGTCTGTGTGGTGTGTGCCCATGACGGAAGCTTACCTGACAAGCAAATTAAATTACCCGTTGGTATTGCAATAATAATTACCCGTGGGTAAGATTGATTTCATCGCAGTCCTTGAGCCAACAAGCCCAACAGCTGCGAGCAAGTCGATGAAGAAGGCAGCGAAGGAATCCCCGAGCTGAGCAGCCGCCGAGGTCTGCGCCCTTCCGAGGCCCATGGTGGAAGCCTGCAGCGGCTGGGAAAACCTGCAGTGCCAGCCGTCACGCGATACGGCCAAACCAGAGTGCCTTGATTCAGGGTGCTGCGGTTTGCAACTCAAAAGGAGCATCTGATGCAAGAAGCAATTCAAAAGAAGCCGCCCCATGCCAACAGCCCAAATGGATGCTGGGCTCGGCACGGCTATCGCGTTGAGCGTATGGAGCGCCCGATGGGCTCACCGATGCGCAATATCTATGGCCCTGACGGCACCCTGGTGCTCAAGGATTCGGACTATGACAAGGAGATGGCCTACTGCCGTAAGCACGGGCTGCTCCTGCCATCCAAAGACTGACGGAGATTCAAAAATGTGAGCAAGTAGCCAGCATGCGGCCTGCATGTGCCTTCCCCGCAAGGCTAAGCGGGGCCATCCGGCATGGCCATGCTACCCAGCGTGGCCACACCAGATGGCGTGGCACCTTTTCTTAAACCCAAGTGCGCATAGCTTGGCCCTCAAGCCGCTGCGCCATCTACCTTTACTCCTCCCTCACTTCGCAGTGAGTTTGCCCCGCAAGTCGGGGCCTTTTTATTCAGCAGCACTGGCCCAGTGGTCAGTACCGCGGCGAATCCCAACGGCCATCTGGGCGTCCATCAGGTCGATTCGGTCTCGAGCCACGGTCGTTATCCCAGCGGCCCCGATCGTTGTCGTATCGGTCGCCGCGATCGTTGTCATAACGGCCACCATGGTCGTGGCCTCGATACCCGTACGGAGGAACCACGCAACCGCCCAGTGATGCAGCAATGACTGCAACCGCAGCGAGAGAAAACAGCTTTTTCATAGCAACCCCTTGTTAGTGGTTGCACTCAGTCTATGCGCCGTAAACAAGCCGCCCTGTAAATAAATATTCCCCGCCCCGTCAGAAGGGGCGCTTCTTTTGGAGGTTCGCCATGAACGCACGAGTCCCGATGTTCACAGGGCCCACGGCCAACCCGCACGCTGACGCCGAAGCCTGGAGCGACTCGCAGGAGATAACAGATGAGTTTGTACAAGAAGCCCAACGTCAAGCGCCCCTCATCGTGTTGGCCAAATTGCAAACCATTGCCAAGGGCGCCGACTGGTTCAACAAAACACTGCCTGGCATAGGAAACTATGAGCCCCACAGTGCGCTTTGCGATGCCATCGCAGAGGATGACGATGCCTTAAGTGCCTTTTTCGAGCTGGTAACTAGCCCTCATGCTCAGGAGCTGCGGCGGCTCGTGGCCAATTGGTACGCCAAGAAGCAGTCTGTCGACATTTACCTTGACCACCTGAGAAGCCAGCTATGAACTTCGCCGCAGTCTTCGCCGCTCACCCAGCTTGTGCCGAGTTCAGAATTTTGGAACTGGAAGCTCAGGTGCAGCAACGCTGGCAGCCAATCGAGACAGCTCCGAGGGATCGCACCGAAATACTAGCTTGGCGTGAGGACTGCGGCATGTTCATAGCCAGCTTCACGAGCCCAAGCGCACTTCCCTTGTCGCAAGCGGAAATAGATGCGGCAGATGAAGCATGCCTATTCGCAGAGGACTGGTTCACGCAATGGCCACACGCTGTACGCCTTGACGGCAGAGAAGCTCCCACCCACTGGATTCCCCTGCCTATGCCGCCCCCAACTGATGGAGCCACCTGATGCCTTCTCCGATCCAACTCCAGCGCTTTCCGCGCCGCAAGAAGCCCGCCCCCAAGCGGGCTTTGTTGTTTCTGGCCTTGCTCATCGTGCTGGTGTGCACCTGGCTGGCTGGCTGCAGCGCCCAGGCAGCAGATACGCCGGCCACGACCGCCGTAGACCTCAAACGTGCCGCCGCAGGTGCATGGCTCTGCCCGGGCATGCACGCAGAGTGGCTGGATTCGCAAACCGTTCAATGCTTGAGGGAGAAGCCTTGACCGAAACCCTAGCCCTCATCCCCATCGTCCTGGCCTTCGCCGCTCTCGCATGGAAACCATGACTCCTACCAATCCCAAGCCCGGCACCGCCCGGGCTTTTCTTTTGTGGGCTGGCGCATCTGTCGCCGCTCTTTCTGCCTTTATCACCCAAGTGAGGTTTTCATGAGCAGTGCTCTCGCCACCCAGCAATCCGCAGCTTTGCGCCCCGCCAGCCAGTTTGACCTGAGCCCCCAGACCTTCGACCAGGCTCTGACATTTTCGAAGTACTTGGCCGACAGCGACCTGGTACCCAAGGACTTCAAGGGCAAGCCCGCCAACTGCTTGATTGCCATGCAATGGGGTGCAGAGCTGGGCTTGAAGCCGCTACAAGCCATCCAAAACATTGCAATCATCAATGGCCGCCCTGCTCTTTGGGGGGATGCGGTAATCGCTTTGGTGCGTGGCAGCCCAGCATGCGAATACATCACAGAGTCCGACGATGGAACCACCGCGGTCTGCCGTGTGAAGCGGAAGGGTGAAGACGAACAGGTCAGAACTTTCAGCATTCAAGATGCTACGACTGCAGGGCTGGCAGGAAAAAACACATGGGCGCAGTACCCCAAGCGCATGCGCCAGATGCGTGCTCGGGCTTTTGCCCTGCGCGACGTGTTCCCCGACGTGCTGCGCGGCATGCCGGTGGCCGAGGAGCTGCAAGACATGGCCGCCACAGCTCCCACAACTGCCCAAGGTGAGCGCCACCTGGGCAGCGCTGAAGTCGTTAGTCAGGCTCTCCCCACCTACGACCAAGCCAAGTTTGACCACAACTGCCAAAAGTGGGCCCAGTCGGTAGCCGACGGCCAGAAGACGCTGGCCGAAGTTTTTACTTGGCTGCGTGCAAAAGCCACAGTCACCCCGGCTCAAAAAAAGCAGCTGAGCGATGCAGTCGAACAGCTCTCCAAGCCAGAGCAAGCAGAGAGCCAGGATCTGCCGGAAGTGGACCCCGAAAAGCTCATTGCTGACATGCAGGCGGCCACCAACCTCGATCACCTTTACGAGCTTGGCGGCCTGATTGATGCTGTGGCCGATCCCTCACTGCAAGCAAACCTCACCGATCAATTTGATGTCCGAGTGGCAGAACTGGAAAAACCATGACCATGCAGATCGTGAACCTCGTGCAGGGCAGCGCCGAATGGCACGCCCACCGTGCCCAGCACTTCAATGCCAGCGACGCGCCGGCCATGATGGGCTGCAGCTCTTACAAGAAGCGCTCTGAGCTGATCAAAGAGCTGGCCACGGGCATCACTCCTGAGGTCGATGCCGCCACGCAGCGCCGCTTTGATGCTGGCCACCAGTTCGAAGCCCTGGCCCGCCCGCTGGCCGAAGAGATCATTGGCGAAGACCTCTCGCCTTGCGTTGGCACCCGAGGCAAGTACTCGGCCAGCTTCGACGGCCTGACCTTCATGAATGACGTGGCCTTTGAGCACAAGTCGCTCAACAGCACCTTGCGCGAGCTTCTGGCCCCAGGTTGCACCGGCGCTGATCTGCCACTGCAATATCAGGTGCAGATGGAGCAGCAGGCCATGGTCTCGGGCTGCGAGCGCATTCTTTTCATGGCCAGCAAATGGACAGATGACGGCTTGCCAGTGGAAGCCTTTCACTGCTGGTATGAGCCAGATGCTGAGCTGCGCGCCAAGATCATCGCCGGCTGGGAGCAGCTGGAGAAGGATGTAGCCGCCTTCGATGTCAGCGCTCCCCAGACTGTGCCCGTGGTGGCCGAGCCGGTGGAGAGCCTGCCGGCCGTGGCCGTTCAGTTGCAAGGCAGCCTGGCCGTGGTGTCCAACTTGCCCGCCTTCGGTGACGCTCTGCGCTCGTTCATTGAGCGCATGGTGGCCAAGCCCAGCACAGATCAAGAGTTTGCTGATGCCGAGGCCGAATGCAAGGCGCTGAAGAAGGCTGAGGAAATGCTGGAGGCGGCCGAGTCCGGCGCCCTGGCCCAGATCAGCGACGTGGAGCTGCTACGCCGTACCGTGGCCGACCTTCGCAATCTAGCCCGCACCACGCGGCTGGCCCGCGAGAAGCTGGTGGCAGCCGAAAAGGACCGCCTCCGCACACTGCTGGTGAGTGGTGCACAGCAGGATCTCGATGCCCACGTCTCCGCCTTGAATCAGCGCCTGGGTGCCAACTGGTTGACACGCATGCCCGGCGGCTTCGCAGAGGTGATCAAAGGCAAGAAGTCGCTCAGCAACATGGAAGACGCCGTGGCCGTGGCCCTGACCAATGCCAAGGCGGAGGCAAACGGCTTGGCCGGCCGCCTGGAAGCCAACCGCAAGCACCTGGTGCAAGAGGATGGTGACTGGATTGCCTTGTTTGCCGACTTCTCCAGCGCGGGCACGAAGGCTGCCGAGGACTTCCAGGCCCTGGCCGCCCTGCGCATTGGCCAGCACAAGCAACAGGAGACCGCCCGCCTAGAAGCCCAGCGCGAGCAGATCCGCAAGGAAGAAGCAGCACGATTGGAGCGTGAAGCTGAAGCTAAGGCAAAAGCGGAGGCTGAGCAGGAGCGCAAGCGCATCCAGCAGCAGGCTCAGCAGGAGCAAGCAGCAATTGCCCAGGCCCAGCAGACAGGCCAGCTGGCCACGCCACTAGCCTCCGACCTGGCCGGCTTGGTTGCAGACAAAGCCGCCGAGGCCGTGGCCGGCATTGATGCCCAGCAGGCAATCACCACAGCCAGGACCAGCTCTGCGGCCGTGGACACCAGCCCTGTCATGACGATGGGCCAGGTCAATACGCTTCTGGAAGACGCAGGCCTTGGAAAGATCACCGCCGCCACGCTGGAACACCACGGCATTCCGTTCACCAAGGAGCGCGCCGCAGTCCAGATCCAGGCCTCCCAGGTGAAACGCCTGCTGATCTTGCTATCCATGGGCATGCGCAAGCTGGCCGACGATGTGATGACGATCTCAGTCTAAACAAAAACCGTAGCAACCACCGCAAGCCTGCTCTACACCAGCAGGCTTTTTCTATTCAATCTCAAGAAAGCACACCATGAACCGCGCATTCAAAGCCCCGGCCCCCTTCTCTGACAAGTCCTATATGGCCATCCCGATGGAGCCGGTTGAATCCAACCAGGTCAAGGCCATCGGCTATGACCCGGCTACGAAGACGCTGGCCGTCACATTCACCCGCGGCCCAGGCAGCATCTACCACTATCCCAACGTGGAGCCGGAACTACACGTCAACTTCATGCAGGCTGAATCCAAAGGCACGTTCTTCGGCAAGAACATCAAGGAACTGCCGTTCGACAAGTTCCCGGTCACGGCAACAGCTGACCAAGCCTGATCACTTCCCGCCCCCACGAGGCCCGCATTGCGCGGGCCTTTTTGCTTCCTGACAGGAGGGCCCATGGCCTTTGAACTCGCACAACCCACCAACGTCACAGTCACCAATGCGAACCCGCGCCGCGAACTTCACGGAGAGGACAAGGTCCGCGCGATCGACCTTTCGTTCGTCCTGACCGGCGAAAACACCCTGCTCGATTTGATCGAAAAGGGACTGCGTGAGCACCACTACTGCAACACCGCTCTCAAGGATGGCCAAGAAGTACTTCCCGGCGTGGTCATACCGTTGCCGAATCTACGTCACCCTCAACTGCCCCTGCTGTACCACTATGGCAAGGGCCAGAAATGGCGCGGCTACCGATTTGTGTGGGACTGGGGCATCAACGAGCACCACGTCGACTTCACCGACGCAGTGCTTTCGAGCCTGCAATACGAGCTTTCCGAGGGCGGCAGCGTCACCATCAAGGGAACCATTTCATACAACGGCGACGAGCTGCAGGACAACGACCTGTTCGGGGAGCTCTCGGGCCTGGCCGCCGAGGGAGAAATCTCCATCAAGCTATTGGCTCCGGCTGAGCTGCAGCAGGCCAAGAAGGGTTACCGCGCTGGCAAGCCGGATACTCCGGTCGCGTCCGGCCAGAACGCGGATCAGTTGGGCCTCAATGAGGAGCAACAGGAAGGCGAGGAAGATGAATCTGAGCGAACACCAGAACAGGCATTCTCTGAAACGGTACTAGCTCCCGGTTGAAGACTGCCCTTTCGCTCAGAACTGGCTAGCCGGTGCACACCTACCATCTAGTAGGTGTGCATCTGCGATACCTGGTTCATTTGCATGTCAAAGTCGAAAAATTGCATCTCCGAGCAGCACAGTTTCTTGATCATCAGCCAGGCGATGAAACGAGTAAATTTGAGCGTATGCAGGCTTAGCGACCAAGTACCTAGCGAGCGACATCGGCCAAGTCGGCACGTTGACGGGGCAGCATGCTTCTGAGCGAATAAGAACATCGCCGACGTTAAAGCAACGCACTGGAAGATATCCTGCAGCACCATCAACAACCAGCGACTCATACTGCATCAGCGATAGCGGCCGGGCATAGTCTGGGTGGAACGGGCTTACATCGAGCTTGGCTGAAAAATAGTAGTCATCACTCGGATCGTGTCCATGAAGCGCTAGCGCGGCTACTCCTGCTCGCGTAACGACCGGTACCGAGCAAAGCATTACCCCTCCATCTCGAAGTAAGCCCCTTCCGGTATTGAGCAGTTGATCGCACTGGATTTTTGTTAGATGGCCAAGAACCTGAGTGCATAGAATCAAATCGAATTTGACCCCAGCTGGCAGTTCATCTGTTGAAGCAACAATCTTTGTTTCCAGACCGGCCAATGTTGTTGCCTCAGCTGCACTTTGCGCTTGCATCCGACGTAAGGCATCTGGCTCCACACCAAAAAGTTTTCTACCGCTTGCGCCGCCCCCAGCACAAGCTGTCTGAAAAACGGTATCAAAGTACCGGCCTATGCCGCAACCTAGGTCAAGAGCTGTTTCCCACTCAAACTGTATAGCGCAGGCGATGCTCAATCGCTCCCTTGCTAATTTGTACGGATCCATCGCCAACTCAAGTTGATCAGTAATCACCTCGGCGGCGGGATAGCTATATTTATTTTTCACTCTATTCGTTGTTTTTGGCTGATGCCTCGGAAAGGACAAGCAGAAGGCTTCTTGCCTTCAAACCCATAAAAATTAACAAAGCGATGCTTGCTGCAGAACACGGCAACACCAGCGTGTTGCTATGAAAGCTCACTACGAGCGCCAGTGCCATATAACCTATAGAAACAGCAGCTATCAATATAGGCTCCGCCTTTAGGTCGAGGTCGGCGGTATACCACTTGGAATCTCTACGCTGATTCTGAAGCCATAGCTCCCAACTCAACACTGGTGCATTCGGTATGCCAGGCCCCAGTGCAGCCAAACACTTATTTACCTCAGGGACAAGCATGATTCGAAAATATGCCGCAAAAGAAAATATCTGCTTGAATACCCCAACATATATTTGCAATAAAGAGGCCGCACATAGGCTTATGCCGATGGTAATTATCTGAAGAACCAATGCTCTGTTAATTACCACCTTAAGAATATCGGTATCTGGCGTAGCTCCAGCGGCTAGTACAGTGGCAATTGCTGGTAGCGCTGCTCCTGCCAGAGCAACTGAAAACATGGCGATATAGCGAACTCGACCGATACAGATTAGCTGTTCAGCCCGAATGAACTCGTAATCTTTGACGATCGCACCCAACCTCAACTCATAGTATTTTGTGAGTTTGTCGGGAGCTATGTTCAGATCGTTATGTGGCATGCTCGCTAGTGCCTATGAAGTGCTCACAGCATCACCGGCATCTGTAGTCGCCGTCAAGTCCAAATTAGAAAACCGAAGCGAGCGAACTCAGACAGGCGCTGCTCCACTTCGAGCAGTCTGGAGCCGTCACAGTGACAAGCCACTTCTAGCAGATATCTGCCGCTCTTTGATGCGAGCATGCCAGACGCTCACTTTTAAAGTTAATTCTTTCCAAAGGCAGTTTTTGCATTCTGTATCGCTTCAATCGTTAAGAACTCCAAAGTTATGGCGACTGCTTCGTGCACATGCTGATTGGCAGGGCATGTGTCCATATGGGCTCTTTTGAAGGTGGTTTGGATCGTTGAAGTGCCTACGCTCTCCCTTTCCCAGACCCGAGAGATCTCACCATTTTTCGCAGCAATGGTTTCTCCGTTGATGCTCTCACATGGCTTTGCATGAGACGAATCGGACAGTGTTCCTTCGCCATACTTTGCAAGCACCTGAGCGGCTAAGGTTGTGATCACCGAGTCCTCTTGCCTGGCAAAAGCTGAAATGGAGACGAGCGAACTATCTTTGAAGAGTAAGCTGAGACTTATGGGCGTAGTTGAGATCGGCGTTACCAGCTTGCTAACGTATCGTTCTACACCCGGAATTTGCTCCGAATTTTTGTTGAACGATCGGTGCAATCGAGATGCCACATAGACATCTCCGGAGTTCAGGGCCTCAACTTCAGCTTTGCTCATCCCGAGCGTTAAAGGACCAATCCCGATTGGACCTGTTTCCTTTTTAACAATAGTGGGAGCCCTAGGCACTGCAGATTTTCCTGCAGCTGCTGCAGGGAGTTGCCCAGAAAAAATAAGAAATGAAGTTGCTGCAGCCGAAAAAAGCAATGATTTCATTGCAACCTCGCGTTACAAACAAATACATTCCGTTAATATATCCCTGTTCATACTTTAAAGATATTAACCATGATCGCATCGCAAATGAGTCGTAAGTCTCTCGGTGGATCTAACTGAAAAATCACCTTATTCAAGCGCACTGCAATCGCTTTCCAGATTTTCTTTCAGGAGATTCCATGCTTCAAAGCGCCGATCGACACCCAATTGATGACGACCTCGTGCAGAGCGTACGAGAGAAGAAAGGTTGGTGAAATGGCAGCTCATCTCCGACCTACTCCTCGCCGTCCAACTGCCGCCATAGAGCTTTTGGTTGTTGTGCAATGGCTGCTGGTGGTATTCGCCATCTTCTGCCTAGTCGGTGCAGGGATCTTCATGGTAAGCGCGCCTGAAGCATGGCCATTCTGACTCACTAAGTAATTGATTCAATACATTTTTAGGCCCGCAAATGCGGGCTTTTTGCTTTGTGGAACCTTATGAACGACACACGACCACAAAAGCACTGTGGCAGTGGCAGCACGCCTGTCTTCCTCGATTTCAAAGTTGGACAGAGCCAAGCACTGACCTAATCACCAACATCTCAGCCCGCCGCCGCGGGCTTTTCTCATTCTTGAGCCATGACAACTGCCGCCTTCAACACCCTAGCGCCACACATTCGCTCGGCGTTGGCCCAAGTGAAGCGCACCTACTGCGCTCCACCCAAATTCGCACCGGCCGACAACGTGACCGGGCACCTCGAGTGCCCGCGCTGCAAGAGTCGGCTGAATTTCACTGTCCTGACCAGCGGCATGACCTCGGGCCGCTGCACAACTAGATCCTGCATTTCATGGAGCATGCAATGACGCACCCTAAAACTTGCGAAATTTCGCAAACTGCTGCCTGCGGCAAAGTGGACGAACTGGCCATGCTGGTGCGCCAGCTAGTCCACACTCTTCGCAAATCGGCTCCGGGCAACGATCTCGCCGAACGGGCGCTGGACTATCTCAAACGCCACGGCCTGGGTGGAACACTTCTCCGCGAGTATGTTCCAGTGCTACAGAAGGCCGAACTGTGCGTATCGCGCTCAGACCCAGGACAAAATGGGCTGATGAACCAAGCCAATTTCACGGAAGCGCTAGCGCAACTGCGCCACTTGTACCAAAACATGGTCAGCGGTGGCGTGGCCACAGCCGAGCAAGCTAGAAGCGCCGCCGATGGACTGCTCTCGCCTGCTATCGCTTCGCTGGAAAAGCAAGCCCAAGAGCTTCAGGCTGCCCGTGCGCGCATTGCAGAGCTCGAGGCCACAGCCAATAGTCCAGGCCTGCGTCGAATTCCTGTCATTGGGGAAATCGAAAACGAGGTGGTCAGGATCAAACCACTGGAGCTGCCACCGGGCACAACTTGGGGCGAATAGCAACCCCTCCCCACAAACACCAAGCCCTGCCACTGCGCAGGGTTCTTCTTTTTGGAGAGAACAATGACAGACACCATCAACGCGGATCAGTGCGCACAGCTGCTTGACTGCACGCCTGCAAAGGTCGAGGAGCTGGCGCGCAATGGTGAGCTACCGGGGCTCAAGATTGGACGTGGCTGGGTATTCGTCAAGGCTGATCTTTTGGCTTACCTTTCAGAGCGTGCACGCGTAGAGGCGGAAAAGCGGCGAATGGACCGAGGAAAGAGCTCCCAATCCGCCCCAAACGTGCGCCAGATCAAACCCCGCCGGCAGCCGCCTCCGGCCCTGCCAAGACCGGCCACAGCTTAGCGGCCATGTCTTCAGCTCTGAAACTTGCATACCGGTGGGCCATGGCCGAGCCTGGCGCCCAGCCCATGATCCGGTTCACTTCCTCCAGGCGGAACAAAAAGCTTCCGTTTGCATCTCTCATCTCAAGCCATCGACAGGTGGCTTCGTGTCTCAAGTCGTGTTCGTGGAGGTCCATGATCTCCATGTACTCGAACGCCACTCGGAATCTGGCAGACAGCCTGCTGCTCACAGTCCGATACCCTTGCACCCCATCCTCTTCCATGAACGGAAAAAGCCATGCCCCAGGCAGCATGGCACGGGTTTCCAAATAATCAGCCAGCGCCTTGTGCACGGCTGGTGACATGGGAACGTCCCGAAATGCAATCTTGCCCCGCCACTGCTTTGAGCTTTGAGCGCGGATCACCTTTACGTCCATGTCCACCTGGGAGCGCTTGAGCGTGGCGGCCTCTTTCAAACGCAGACCTGTGCCCAAGATCAGTTTGAACAGGGTCAGCAGTGCATTTCCGCCTTGCAGTTGCAGGCCTCTAGGCCGATCAGCTCGTTCATAGCCTGAAAGTACCTGCAGAATTTTTTCCTCATCACCAGGACGCAAGCGGCGATCACGTTGGACATTGGCTTTGGCTTCTCCCCCATTGGCCACAGCCAGCTTGGTGTCGATATCGCTGTAGCCGGCGTAGCCCTTGGGTAGCAGTCGTGTTGGGTTTTGCATGACCATGGCCGGGTGGTTGCGCAAATACTCATCAATGGCACGGCCCAAGCATTGGATCCGGTGCCGAATGGATTGTGGTGTGAGCTGCTTTTCCACCTTGAGCCACTGGATGTAGCCCTGGAGCCACTTGTAGCTGGCCTCTGCAAGCTTTACCGTTCCCACTTCGCGGTTGACGGTCGAAATGGTGAGAATCTGGGTAGGTGCGGCATAGCCGCTTTGCTCCCACTCTCCCAGAACTCGGCACA